>NZ_BCRN01000015.1 GCF_001552615.1 Millisia brevis NBRC 105863 | reverse complement strand
CCGCGCCGGCGGCATCGGCCCCGCCGGCGACCGGTGGCGGCGCGGCGGCGGCCGGCGTCGGGCGCGGGGTGGCCGAAGCGGGGGGAGTGGGCTGAGGGGAACCGTGCAGGGGGGAACCGTGCTGGGGGGAACCGTGTAGGGGGGACGCGGGCAGGGGAGGAACGGATCCCGCCGGACCGGCCGGCGCCGCACTTTCGGATTCGGGCGCGCCCGCGACCGGCGCGGACGTGCGCGGCAGGCTCGGCAACGGCACCCGCTCGGTGACCGCGTCCAGGGATCGGGCGGTCGGCTGATCGGGGAAGTCGCCGCGAGGGGCCGATCCGGCGGACGGCAGCACCGGCAGAACCGTGGTCGGCGCGGCCGGGTCGACCTCCCGATCGACCCCCGCCTCGTCAGATGCCGTCTGGTCGAGCCCCGCCTCGTCGAGCTCCGCCTGGTCGAGCTCCGCCTGGTCGAGCTCCGCCTGGTCGGGCTCCGCCTGGTCGGCCGCCCGATCGACCGTCCGGTCGTCCGCCGAGTCGTGGGCGGTCCCCGCGGCCGGGTGCTCGTCCGCGGACGGGAGGTCCGGATCGGTGTCGGTGGCCTCGATCTCGGTGCGGGCCGTGGCGATCGCCTCCGTCACGCCGTTGTCGGGCGCCGGTTCGACATCGGAGCCGGGTGCCCCGGCCTCGGGATCGAGTGGATCGCGATGCCTGTCGTTGGTCTGCTCCACCGACTGCGCCTCCCTTTCGTCGGCCCGTCCCGCCGACCCTCGTGATCGCCGAATCCGATCGTCCCGAACGAACTGTCGGAGGATAGCGCTCGACCCCGTGAGCCCGGTGTGCAGAATGGCCGCATGAGTTCTTTCGGTGACTTGCTCGGACCGCCCCCCGTTCGTCTCCCCGCCTTCGAGGAGGCCGAGGACGCCCTCGACGCCGGCGCCGACGCGGCGACCGTTGCCGCCGACCACCCCACATCGTCGCTGGCCTGGGCGATCCTGGCCGAGAACGCGCTGACCGCGGATCAGCCGGTCACCGCCTACGCCTACGCCCGTACCGGCTATCACCGCGGCCTCGACCAATTGCGGCGCAACGGGTGGAAGGGCTTCGGGCCGGTGCCCTACGACCACGAGCCGAATCAGGGTTTCCTGCGGGCGGTGGCGGCGCTGGCGCGCGCGGCGGCGGCGATCGGCGAGACCGACGAGGTCGCCCGGTGCCGGGATCTGCTCGAGGACTGCGATCCGGTCGCGCTGCGGGAACTGCTCGACGCCTGACCCGCCCGGGTGAGGTTCCCCTCACTCGGTGGCGGCAAACCCTTGCAGATATGCGCACCCCTGCATATATTCCGGGGGCCGGGCGACGTCTGCCCGGTAGAACGGCGGGTTTGTCATGGGACACGACCACGGGCACGGGCACGATCACATACCGCGCACGGGTGATCCGAACGCTCGCATCCGGCGGATGCGGTGGGCGCTGCTGATCCTGGTGACGTTCCTGATCCTGGAACTCACCGTCGGATTGATGATCAACTCGCTCGCGCTGCTGGCCGACGCGGGGCACATGCTGACCGACGTCGTCGGCATGAGCATGGGTCTGGTGGCCCTGCTGCTCGCGCGGCGCGGCAGTAACGATCCGGCGCGCACCTTCGGGTGGCATCGGGTCGAGGTGCTCTCGGCGATCGCGAACGCGGTCCTGCTGCTCGGTGTCGCCGCCTGGATCATGTACGAGGCGATCGGGCGGATCGGCGAGGCGCCCGACCTGCCGGGCGGCGTGCTGATCGGCACCGCGCTCGCCGGCCTGGCGGCCAATGTGGTCGTGATGCTGATGCTGCGCGGCGACGTCGAGGACAGCATCGCGGTGCGCGGCGCCTACCTGGAGGTTCTGGCCGACGCGGTCGGCAGCGTCGGGGTCCTGCTGGCCGGCGTGGTCACGCTGCTGTTCGGCTGGAGTTTCGCCGACATCGTGGTCGGTGTCGCGATCTCGCTGTGGGTCGTCCCGCGAGCGGTGGGCCTGGCCCTCAGCGCGTTGCGCATCCTGACGCAGACCGGCCCCGCTCATATCGATGTCGATTCGGTCCGGCGCGACCTGCGGGCGCTGCCGTTGGTGGCGGACGTCCACGACCTGCACATCTGGACGCTGACCACCGGCAAGGACGTCGCGACCGTGCACCTGACGGTCACCGAGTGGCGCCGCGACACCCTGGTCGACGCCCGCGCGGTGCTCGCCGGACACGGCCTGGAGCATGCGACGGTCCAATTGGAGCCGCGCGAGCAGGGTGGTCCCTGCAAGGAGCAGATGTCCTGGTGACAGATGTCCTGGTGACGGAGGTCCTGGTGACGATGGTCCTGTCCCGGTGACAGCGGTTTCGTATCGCCGGCCGCCGGTGCGGATCAGCGAACGAGCAGCCAGTCCTCGTTGTGCCGGTAGATCGAGCCGCGGGTCGACGGGGCCGGATCGACCACCCCGTCGCGGGTGAGCACGACCGCTTCGGCGCCGATCTGCGCGGCGCGGCCGGGCACCCACTTGCCGCGGCGGCGGCGACCGAAACGGCGGGGCCGGAGCACCCGGGCGCGCAGTCCGGGATGTTCGGGTGTCGGGACGATCTCGAGCCCGGGAATGATGCCGGTGAACAGGCGGTTGTTGTCGACGTACGCCTCACCGGTGATCGCGCCGCTCTCGGCGCCGCAGGCATGTACCTCGCCGACGATCGCGCGCCCGGTGTCGTCACGGATCAGCGGGACCGACTCGGCGGCTCCGAACAGTGCGATCTTGGCGGCGCTGGAACCGGAGGCGAGGTCATAGGCCTTCGCCGCGGCGCTGCCCGGATTCGGGACGAAGGCCAGTTCGATGTGCAGCCGCTCGGTGCGCATCAACCGGGTCAGGGCGGCGGCGAGAGCCTTGTCGTCGCCGACGACGATCAGGCGTGGATGTGCCGCGCTGTCGAGCGTGGCAAAAACCTCGTCGAAGTCCGAGCGCCTCGGGGTGGTCGGAACCGCGGTCACGGGCAGCGACGCCAGCGTGATCGGAACCAGCGAGTCACCGCACTGGATGACCAGTGGCGTGATCGCCGATCGTTTGGTTGACACTGTCCAAGCCATGGGCCGGCCGACTCCTCCTGTCAGGTCCATCGCCTTCAACGATATCGGTCGATAGGCATCGTGGCGCCGTGCCGGGCGACGGTCCGGTCTCGATTTGAGGACGAACAGGCCGCATGCCGTGACCCGGCCGCGCAACTCGCGGAAGGGATCCGGGGATGCTCGTACCGGCTCCGGGAACACCTCCGCAGGGCCGTTCCGGACGGGAGGAAGCGCTGGAATCGGACACGGGGATGCGGTGTGGTAGCGGTCGACTAAACTCACCCTTCGGCCACCGACTCGGTGGTGCATTCGAGGTGCTGGCGGTCGACCGATCGACGATGGGTCACGGTGGACCGCGCCACGACGGGAGTTGACGAGATGCCGGCGATCGTGCTCATCGGAGCTCAATGGGGCGACGAGGGCAAGGGCAAGGCGACCGACCTATTGGGAGGGCGACTGCAATGGGTCGTCCGCTATCAGGGCGGCAACAACGCCGGCCACACCGTGGTTCTCCCGAACGGTGAGTCCTTCGCCCTGCACCTCATCCCCTCCGGAATTCTGACCCCCGGGGTCAACAACGTGATCGGCAACGGTGTCGTGGTCGACCCGGGAGTGCTGATCCAGGAGCTCGAGGGCCTCGAGAAGCGGGACGTCGACACCTCCGGCCTGCGGGTCAGCGCCGACGCGCACGTGATCATGCCGTACCACGTCGCCATCGACAAGGTGACCGAGCGCTTCCTCGGCGCCCGCAAGATCGGCACGACCGGACGTGGCATCGGCCCCTGCTACCAGGACAAAGTCGCCCGCGTCGGCGTGCGGATGGCCGACCTGCTCGACGAGAAGATCCTCGCCCAGAAGGTCGAGGCCGCACTCGAGTTCAAGAATCAGGTCCTCTCCAAGATCTACAACCGCCGCGCGCTCGATCCGGCGCAGGTGGTCGACGAGGTCCTCGAGCGCGCCCAGCGCTTCTCGAGCCGGATCTCCGATACCCGCCTCGACCTCAATCTCGCCCTCGACCGCGGTGAGACCATCCTGCTGGAGGGCTCGCAGGGCACCCTGCTGGATGTCGACCACGGCACCTATCCCTATGTGACGTCCTCGAACCCGACCGCCGGCGGCGCCGCGGTCGGCTCCGGGATCGGGCCGGGACGAATCACCACCGTCCTGGGCATCCTGAAGGCGTACACCACGCGCGTCGGGTCGGGCCCGTTCCCGACCGAGCTGTTCGACAGCTACGGCGAGTACCTGGCCAAGCAGGGCGGCGAGGTCGGCGTCACGACCGGTCGCGCGCGGCGTACCGGCTGGTTCGACGCGGTGATCGCCCGCTACGCGACCCGGGTCAACGGGATCACCGACTACTTCCTCACCAAGCTCGACGTGTTGTCGAGCCTCGAGACCGTGCCGATCTGCGTGGCCTACGAGATCGACGGCGTGCGGTTCGACGAGATGCCGATGACCCAGACCGATTTCCATCACGCCAAGCCGATCTACGAAGAGATGCCCGGATGGTGGGAGGACATCTCCGGAGCGCGCAGCTTCGAGGACCTGCCGCTCAACGCCCAGCGGTACGTCGACCGGCTCGAGGAACTGTCCGGTGCACGGATCTCGTGTGTCGGTGTGGGGCCGGGCCGCAATCAGACCATCGTCCGGCACGACATCCTGGCCTGAGGCCTCCGCCGGCTACGACACAGAGCGGCGCCGCCCCGATCGGGGCGGCGCCGCTCTAGTTGTATGGGGCCCTGTTTCAGGCGTCCGGAGGACGGGACACGGCAGCCGGCGGACGCGGCGGCCGGGCGATCAGCGATCGGTGACGGGCTCGAGGCTGCGCGTATCCCACGGGATACCGAGCGTGCTCTCTTCACGGTCGGCACGACGGACGGTGCGGCCGATCGCCAACGCGGTGACGACGGCGGCAACCAACCAAACTGCCAGTGCCGTGATCAGCAGGATCATGCGTACTTTTTAGCACTCTTCACCCGGCAATGGGAAATAGTTGCCGTAAAGCGTGGCGCATCTCGCCGAATCGTGTCCGGCCTTCGGAGAATCGCGCCGATCACGGCCCGATTACGACGGCTCGGTGCTTCCCGGTGGTGTTGCGTCGAACTAAACAGGTGGTCACGAAACGCAATGGAGACCGTCGAGTTTCTTTCTATTGCTTTCCTATGTTTCGATTGGGTGAATTCGGCAAACGTGCAGGTGGATTAGGGTGTCGGGGGATCGTTCCGGGATGGGGGAGCGCGCGAAGGTGCTCGATCCGGCGCATCGCCGGCCGCCGCCGAGTGGCTTGTGGATCAGAAAACCGACCATTACCCGGCGGATGACCCTGTCGCTCCGTGATAGGTCCGTGACCTGGCGGCGTCGCCTCCGCTCTCCGTTGGCGTGGTCCGGAGTAAACGGGGCTCCCGGTCGGCTACCGACCTGGAGTCCACTCCAATGTATGGATTCGCAATATGGATCGGCGCCGGCCAATCCCGAGGATGCGATATTCGCCCAATAGAAGACGTTGGAAAAGGGTAGATCGCCATTTATTGGTGTTCGGGTACGCAAACCCGGCTCAAAACAGGCGACAGGTTGGTTGTGGTTGGTCGCGACGCCGCGATCAGCTCGCACGAAATCGGCTCCGACGTGGTGTGGGCGGGCTTACACTCCCGTCTGGGTTCGATCAGTGGCGGCGACGTGAGGAGCGCGATCGTGACGATCCGCGAGCATCCCGATGTGGAATTGGTGAGCACCGACCCGACGCGCCCCCCGGTCGCGGTCATCGATCGCCGACCGTTACCCCCCGCCAAACGCGCATTGTTTGCGCTGATCGGTCTGATCGGCGGAATCGGCTGGGTGATGGTCGCCTTCGTGCGCGGGGAGAACGTCAACGCGGTCTGGTTCGTCCTGGCCGCATTGGGTACCTACGTCATCGCCTACCGGTTCTACGCGCGGCTCATCGAGTACAGGATCGTCGAACCCCGCGACGATCGGGCCACGCCGGCCGAGGTCTACGAGAACGGCACCGACTACGTGCCGACCGACCGGAGGGTACTCTTCGGCCACCATTTCGCCGCCATCGCGGGCGCCGGACCGCTGGTCGGCCCGGTCCTGGCCGCCCAGATGGGCTACCTACCCGGCACGATCTGGATCATCGTCGGCGTCGTCTTCGCCGGAGCGGTCCAGGACTATCTGGTCCTGTGGATCTCCACCCGCCGGCGCGGCCGCAGCCTCGGCCAGATGGCCCGCGACGAATTGGGTGTCACCGGAGGCATCGCGGCGCTGCTCGGTGTCTTCGTCATCATGATCATCATCATCGCGGTGCTCGCCCTGGTGGTGGTCAACGCGCTGGCGGAGAGCCCGTGGGGCGTCTTCTCGATCGCGATGACGATCCCGATCGCCCTCTTCATGGGTGTCTATCTGCGGTTCCTGCGGCCGGGCCGGGTCTCGGAGGTCTCGCTGATCGGCGTGGTACTGCTGCTGCTGGCGATCATCGCCGGGGGCTGGGTCGCCGGTACCGATTGGGGGACCGATTGGTTCACCCTGTCCAAGGTCACGATCGCCTGGCTGATCATCGCCTACGGCCTCGCCGCGTCGGTACTGCCGGTGTGGCTGCTGCTCGCGCCGCGCGACTATCTGTCGACCTTCATGAAGGTCGGCACGATCGCCCTGCTCGCGGTGGGTATTCTGCTCGCCCGCCCGGTGATGGAGATGCCCGCGCTGACGTCCTTCGCCACCGAGGGCAACGGCCCGGCCTTCGCCGGCTCGCTGTTCCCCTTCCTGTTCGTCACGATCGCCTGCGGCGCCCTGTCCGGTTTCCACGCGCTGATCTCCTCGGGCACCACGCCCAAGCTGCTGGAGAAGGAGTCGCAGATGCGGCTCATCGGCTACGGCGGCATGCTGACCGAGTCGTTTGTCGCGATCATGGCGCTGATCACCGCCTGCGTGATCGACCAGCACACCTACTTCGTGCTCAACGCCCCCGCGACGCTGACCGGCGGCACCCCGGAGACCGCCGCGGCCTGGGTCAACGGGATCGGCCTCGGCGGTACCGATATCACCGCCGCCGAACTGCACGCCTCGGCGCAGGCGGTCGGCGAGGAATCGATCGTCTCGCGGACCGGCGGCGCGCCGACCCTGGCTTTCGGTATGTCGCAGATCATCTCGGACGTCTTCGGCGGCGACGACCTGAAGTCCTTCTGGTACCACTTCGCGATCATGTTCGAGGCGCTGTTCATCCTGACCACCGTCGACGCCGGCACCCGGGTCGCGCGGTTCATGCTGTCGGACTCGCTCGGCAACTTCGGCGGAGCGGCGCGCAAGTTCAAGGATCCGTCCTGGCGGGTCGGCGCCTGGGTCTGCTCGCTGATCGTCGTGGCGCTCTGGGGCGCGATCCTGCTGATGGGCGTCACCGATCCGCTCGGCGGGATCAACACCCTCTTCCCGCTCTTCGGCATCGCCAACCAGCTGTTGGCCGCCATCGCGCTGACGGTCGTACTGACCGTCGTGGTCAAGAAGGGCCTGCTCAAGTGGGCGTGGATCCCCGGGCTGCCGTTGCTCTGGGACGTGATCGTCACGATGACCGCGTCCTATCAGAAGATCTTCTCGAGCGTTCCGGCGATCGGATACTGGGCCCAGCACAACGCCTTCCGGGACGCGAAGGCGGCGGGAGCGACCGAATTCGGCTCGGCCCGCACGCCCGAGGCGATCGACGCGGTGATCCGCAATACCTTCATCCAGGGCACGCTGTCGATCATCTTCCCGACATTGGTCCTGATCGTCGTGGCGGCCGGGGTGGTGTCCTGTGTGCGGACGATCCGCAGCGGCCGCAGCGTCGACAGCGAGGAACCCGCGGTCGAGTCGACGCTGTTCGCGCCGAGCGGCATGATCCCGACCGATATCGAGAAACAGATCCAACAGGAATGGGACGCCGTCGAACCCGCGCACGCCGGTGAACGCCGACACCGGGGGCACGGGTGAGCGCCCGGTCGGCGGTGCGCGACGGACTCGCCGGCGCGCTGTGGTGGTGGCGCTCGTTCATGGGTGACAACGACTACAGCCGGTACCTGACCTCGATGGCCCGCGCCCACCCCGGTGAGCCGGTGATGACCGAACGCGAGTTCTGGCGACAGAAACACGGCGAGCAGGTCACCCCGCGCTGGTGCTGAACGAGGTGGACGGCCCCGGCTCGCGACCGTCGGGGTCGCGCCGGGGTGATCAACAGAGGGGTCAGCAGGTGTTCGGCTCGGTGTCGCGAACCACCGACAGCACCGCCTCGCCCTCGCCGACCTCGACACCGGGCGCCGGCTGCTGGGATACGACGATCCAGTTGCGGTCGATCACCTGCATCCGGTCGGCGCCGGTCGCGTCGACCGATCGGGAGAAGAAGACCCCCGCGGCCTGGATGGTGTCCTGCGCCAACTGCAGGTTCATGCACACGACGTCCGGCATCGGCACCGATCGGCCGATCTCGATCGTGGGGCTTCCGCCCGTCGCCGGAGGGATCGCCGCGGGCGGTGACTGCGGGGCCTGCGGGGTGGTCGTGGCGGGCGCGGCCGTCGTGGTCGGCACGACCGATGGGGTGGTCGGGTCCGCGGACACCGTGACGGTGACCACCTCGGGATTGGTCTCGATGGTGCAAGCGGCCAGAGACCACGCCGCCACGGGTACCGCCACCAACATGAGCGCTCTGCGCATCGCCGTCTCCCTCCGACCGGGGTCGACCCTAGCGATGTCGAGGAGACTGTGGAGCCGATGACGGGAATCGAACCCGCGTATTCAGCTTGGGAAGCTGATGTTCTGCCATTGAACTACATCGGCGTACGGCTTCCGCCGCGCCGCTCACGATAGCAAGAACGCCTCCGAAGGACACCCGGGGGCCGGTCGACGGGCGTTGTCACCGTCCCGTGTGAGTCCTGTTGGCGGATCGTTACCCCCGGGTGCCGCTCCCCTGCGCCGCTCTGCCGACTGACCAGTACAGTAAAGTCCGGTAAACCAGGATTTCGGTTGGTCGAAACGACAGCAATGCAACCATCAAGCCGAATCAACCGGCGATTCGGGAACGACACGAGGTGCTGTTAGGTGACGAGCGAGGACGCGAGCTGGCTCTTTGGAGCCGTGGTCTCCGACCGCGATATTCACACGGTCATGGTCGGCCGCGAGACCGGTGAACTCGTCCGTACCGAACATTCCGAAGAAGTGCCGATCGACGAGGTCGTCGCGCCGTTGATCGCGGTCCACGAAATGGCCGAGCTGTTCGGTGACGACCTGATCGCGGTGTCCGTACCCGACGAGGTCGTCGGCGACACCCTCGACAACGACCTGTTCGCCTTCGACACCGAACTCGACGGGGTTCTGCTCGTCCCGGCCACGGCCGCGCTGTTGATCGGCGCCGCCCTCGACGGCACGATCGGCGACGCCCGGACCGTCGCGATCGTCGACATCGGCGCTCACGGCACCGCGGTGACCGTCGTCGACATGTCGGACGGTGAGGTCCTCAGCCGCACCGAGATCGACTCCTTCGGTGGCAACATCTGCGACGAGACCCTGGCCGCCTACCTGGAGAACCGCTACGGCGAGATCGCGCTGCCGCGGGAGGACAAGCTCGCCTCGGTGCGCACCGCGCGCCGCGAGCTCGGCACCCACTGGGCGGCGACCGTGCCCGGCCCGTTCGGCCGCGCGACGACCGCCGACGGCCAGGTGCGGCTGCATCGCAGTACCGCCGACCTCGCGCTGCAGCCGCTGCTCGGCGACTTCTCCGAAGAGGTCTCCGCCGTGCTGAGCGCCGCGCACCCCGATCTGGTGGTCGGCGCCGGCGATGCGATGGGGCTCAACGCGATCCGCCGTGCGGTCGCGGGCAGTTCACCGACGACCTTCCTGACGCCCGCCGCCCAGCCGGACGCCCGCGGCGTCGCCTGGGTGGTCGGTTCGCGCACGATCGACGACTTCGACACCGGAGCGGTCCTGCCGCCGATGCAGCGCCCGGTGCTCGCCGCCGCGCAGATCGCGAACGCCGCCGAGGCGATCGTGCACAGCGGCCTGGTGACGACCGCCCCGGCCGCCTCGTCGACCGTCGGTGCCGGCGCCGCCGCATCCGCCGGCCCCGCGTCGAGTTCGCCGCCGGGCTGGGCCAACCCCGCCAACTGGGGTGTCGGGGGAGCGGTGGGAGCCGCGGCCTCGGTGGTCGCCGCCCTGTGTGTGGCCGCATTGGTACTGGTCAACGCGAGCAGCGGTGGCAGCCAGATGGCGGCCGCGGACTCGTTGGCGGCCGCCGGCAGCGACAACTCCACCGTTCCGGGTCCGACCGGCCCGGCGGGTCTGCCGGGTGCCGTGCTGCCGGCCGTCCCCGGCGCGCCCGCCCCGACCCTCGACCTGGTGACCGAGATGGCCGCCGCCCTGACCTCGCGGGCCGAGGATCTGCACGGGACCGCGGTCCTGGCGATCCCGGCGCCGATCCTTCCGGAGCTCACCGCGCCGGAGAGCCTGGCCGCGGCGCCCACCCGCACGGCGACGAGCGCGGCCACGCGGGCCGATACGTCGCAGCCGACCGTCCCGAGCACCTCCGTCCCCGGCGGTGGCGGATCGGGCGGTGGTACCGGCACCACCACCACGGTGCAGCCGCCGGTGACGACCACGGATGTGGTGGTCACCACGACGACGGACCCGCCGGTGACCACGACGGATGTGGTGGTCACCACGACGACCGAACCGCCGGTCACCACCACGGACCCGCCGACCACCACCGACCCGCCGACCACGACGACCGACGAACCGACGGTGACCGACCCGCCCGAGGACACCGAATCGTCGTCGCCGTCCACGCGGAATCCGCAGGACGACGACGATGACGACGACCGGGGTTCCGGGTCCGACCGGCCCTGACCGACGGACGCCGCGCGGCTACCCTCTCGATGTGCTGCTTTCCGATCGCGACATCAGGGCCGCGTTGGCGGCCGGGCAACTGGGCATCGACCCGTTCGATCCCAAGCTCGTCCAACCGTCCAGCGTCGACGTTCGGCTCGACCGTTACTTCCGGGTGTTCAACAACTCCCGGTACACCCACATCGATCCGGCCCAGCAGCAGGACGAGCTGACCACCCTGGTCGAGGCGCAGGACGGTCAGCCGTTCGTGCTGCACCCGGGGGAGTTCGTGCTCGGTTCGACCCTGGAGCGGTGCGATCTGCCGGACGACCTCGCCGGTCGGCTCGAGGGGAAGAGCTCCCTCGGTCGGCTCGGCCTGCTCACCCATTCGACGGCCGGCTTCATCGATCCCGGCTTCACCGGTCACATCACGCTGGAGTTGTCGAACGTCGCCAATCTGCCGATCACGCTGTGGCCGGGAATGAAGATCGGCCAGCTGTGCCTGTTCCGGCTGTCGAGCCCGGCCGAACATCCCTACGGCAGTGCGGCGGTGGCGTCGAAGTACCAGGGGCAGCGGGGCCCGACGCCGTCGCGGGCGTATCTCAACTTCATCACGTAGGGCGTATGGTCTCAGGGAGATCTCAGGTATCGGTTCGGGGCGATCGCAGACCGGTCCACCGAAACGATGCGGCATCTCGGGCGCAGAGGAGGTGAACACGTGATGGACGGCAACCCCGCGACGGCGGACGCCGATCGCACGCCGGTCTTCGGGGCCGCGATCTCGTCCGACCGTGTCACCGGGGCGGTGATCGATCGCGACTCCGCGGAGGTGATCTCCACCGAGTCCCGCGACCTGCCGCCGGACGCGGAGCGCTGGCAGGCCGCCGCGATCATTCGGGGGATGAGCGGCGCCGCCGCCGACCACCGCGTGGTGGCCGCCGCGCCGGACGACGTCTTCGACTGGATCGAAGTCAACGGACTGTTCGCCTCCGACGAGGTCGTCGACGGGGTGCGCTTCATCCCCGCCACCTCGGCGGTGCTGTCCGCCGCCTGGATCGACGGCTATCTCGACGACGCCTCCGTCGTCGCCCTGGTCGATATCGGGGCGGCAGGGGTCGACACGGCGATCGTCGACATCGACAACGGGCGCATCCTGCGCCGATCGACCATCGACGCCTTCGGTGGGGACGTCGCGGACGACCTGGTCACCCAGCATCTGATCGACACCTACGGCGCGGCGGAGTTGCTCGACGACGAGGTGATCGAGCAGCTGCGCAGCGATGTGCGCGTCGCCCGCGAGTGGCTCTCCGAGGATCAGATGGTCGACCTGGACGGCCCCTTCGTCAACAGTCCGGTCCGGCTGCGGCGCACGATGCTCGAGGACATCCTCGCGCCCGGCCTGCACGCCCTGACCGGCGGTATCCGCAATGAGCTCTACGGCCGATCGCTCGACGCGGTCGTGCTGGTCGGCGGCCTGGCCGCGATGCCGGCGGTCGTCGACGCGGTCGCCGCCGGGGTCGACGCGCCGACGGTGGTCCCCGGGCCGCACGCGCGCGAACGGGGTGCGGCCTGGATCGCCGCGCAGGACGACGCGGCGATCGAACCGGCGATGCTCGCCAGCGGCGCGATCCCGGTCGCCTCCCGCAGCGGTCTGGACACCGATCGGTTTGCCGCGGTGGCGGCCGCCCCGGCCGCGGCGTCGGCCGAATCCGGACGGTCGGGCGGGCGCCGGCTGCGGGGGATCGCCCTGGTCGGCGCGTTGGCCGTGGCGGCCTGCGCGGTGCTGGCCGGTGCGGCATGGGGGCTCTTCGACCGCGAGGCGGTCGACACCCAACTCGATCAGAGCGATCCGGTGTCCTCGGTCCTCGAGGCGTCGGTCGGGTCGACGGCCCCGGCCGCCCCGGTGGTGACCACCGAGGAGACCACCACGCCGCCACCCCCGCCGCCGGTGACCACCGTCGAGGTGCCGGTGACGACGGCCTACGTGCCGGTGGTCCCGGTCGAGCCGACCACCACCACCCGCGAGCGGCGGACGACCACCGTCGAGCCGACCACCACGGTCGAGCCGACGACGTCGACCCTCGAGCCGACCACCACCACCCGCCGCACCCGCGACCGGGATCGGGACACGACGGCGTCGTCGCCTCCGGTCGAGGAACCCGAGGACCCCGAAACCTCTCCCTGATCGGCTGGGGTGGATCGCGGCGATGCCATAGCACAACCGGGGATCGTTGTGGAGGCCGTTGTCCGATATATTCGAGACTTCACGCCGGCCCGTGTGCATGGGTGGTCGGCGGCCTTCATCGATGAAGACGGGGTTGGGGAATGCACAGTGCTCTTGGGCTCTCGGCGACCGAGGACACCATCAGCGCGGTATTGCTGGATGTCGATGTCGACGCCGGTTCGGTGTCGCCGATCGAGGAACGTTCGGTCCAACTGGCCGCCACCGGTTCGGGGGCGGTCGGCGACGCGGTGGCCGCCGCCATCGGTGTGATGAAGTTGCGGGCGGCCCGCAGCGAGCAGCCCGTCGGCGTCGTCGGTGTGGCCTACGAGTCCGAACTGCAGCGCTCCGCGATCGAACATGCGATCTCCAGCCAGGGCATCAACGGGGTCCGGCTGGTGTGGTCGGAAAGCCCGGTTCTCGACCGCGGCCTCGACGTCGCCACCGCCGCGGCGATCTGGGCCGCCGATGAGGCGCGCGCCGCGGGCGGCTTCACCGACGCGGGCGCCGCGCTCGTCGTGCCGGTCCCGATCGTGGTGCCGCCCTTCGCATCCCGTTGGCGCAACCTCCCGACCTCGCTGGTGGTCGCGACCGTGGCCGCCACCGTGTTGGGCGGCTCGGTGGCCTCGGCGATCGCCCTCGGCGCGCTCGGTGGTCAGCAGGAGCCGGTCGTACAGGTCGGTGCCGCGTCCACCGCAGCGACCGCGAATGCGTCGCCGGCGGCGAGCACCGTCGCCTCCTCGGCGCGGGCCTCGGTGACCGAAGCGCCGCAGCTGGACGAGACCACCGTCGCCTACGTGCCTCCGGCTCGGCCCGAGTCGCAGGCGGAGCCGATCCCGCCGGCCCCCGCCGTCGTACCCGAACCGCCCGCGACCGTCGCGGCCCCGCCGCCGGCGTCCGCAGCGGAGGCGCCCGCCGGAACGTCGAGCGCCACCCGCGTACCGGCGGTCACACCGCCGGACGGGAACTCCTCCGGATCGGGCGGATCGGGCGGCTCCGGCCCGCGCGCCACCACCACGACGCCGATCCCGACGACCACCACGTCGACGACGACCACGACCGTCGAGCCGACCACCACCACCTCCGACAGCGGTGAACCGCCCGGGCCGACGTTCGACAACGGCGGCGGCACCGGGGGCGGGGACACCGGCGGGGGAGACAACGGCGGCGACAATCACGACGGTCACGACCACCCCTGACGACGCTCCGCAACCGTTGCCCAACCCGCCGATTCCATTCGTGACGCCTTTGTTGCCCATTCTTGGCGGGATTCTGTCGCTCTATCGGGACATTTAACGGGGTATTGGTACGTTTAGAACGGTATAATCAGCCCCGGGGATCACCGAGCAGGAGGCGAAACCGGGGTGCAGGTATGTTGGCAGTTGTAGGCGCCGCTGTGGGTTCGTGGTCGGTCCGGGCCGCCGTCGTCGACGCGGAGGGCCGCGCTCTGCTGGGGTTCGAGGTGGTCGAGGGCACCGATCCCGACGAGCGCACCACGGTCGCCCTCGATTTGATCGGCTCGCTCGGGACGCGGTACGGCGCCACCGCGCGCGATTCCGTCCTGGTGGTACCGGACGAGCCGTCCTCCCGTATCGGGACCGATATGTTCGCCATTCACGACGCCGATCACGTGCATCTGGCATCGGAGCTCGGCGCCCAGGTGACCTATCTTCAGGCGCGCGGTCTGATCGAGGAATGCCGCCATATCGCGATCGTCGACGCCGGGCGCAGCGGGGTCGGGGTCTCGGTGGTCGATGTCGTCGGCGGCGAGGTCCTCGGATCCGGTCACTGCCGCCTCTTCGGCGGCGACTACTGCGCGGACATGGTCTACCAATATCTGCTCGACGCGGTCGGGCCGGAGCTGGAATCCGCCGACCCCGCCGAGGTCCTGCCGCTGGAGTTCGGCTCGGAGTGGGCGGTCGAGATGTTGGCGGCGCACCGTTCGGTGCGCGTCCCCGGTCCCTTCGCCGGCGGCACCGCCCGCCTCTGGCGCCAGACCCTCGACGACCTGATCACGCCCGGTCTGCAGCGGGCGATCCGCTGGGCCCGAGAGGGCCTCGTCGAATGCCCGGTGCGGATCGACGCGGTGGCGCTGCTCGGCGGCTGCGCGAACCTGCCGACCGTGCGCGCCCGCTTCTCGGACGCGCTCGGTCATCGGATCATCGCCCCGACCGCCCCGGAGACCGCCTCGGCCAAGGGGGCGGCGCTGCTGGCGGCCCGCACCGCCGGCGGCGACTGGCCCGGCTCGGCCGGTGCGGGCCCCGGCCCCGTCCCCGGCTCCGTCGGCCCCGTCCCCGGCTCCGCCGGCGATGCCCGGCCGGGGCGGCGTCGGGAGCCCGCGCCGGCCGCCGGTCCGGGGCACGCGACCGGTTCGCATCGCCATCGTGACGCGTCTCGCGATCCGCAGGCTTCCGTGGCCGCCGCCACACCGCGCGGCGGCGGAGCGTCCTTCGATCCCCGTTCGGCGCCCCGCGGGCGGGATTTGCGCCCGCTTCGATGAAACTCCGGGACCGCCTGCGCCATTTGATACAAAATCTTGCACATCACTCGATGTGCGATAGTCCTCGGTAACGAAACTTCGGTCTGTTTCGACGTAGTCAAACGGTGGTATCAGTATGCTTCGGACGCGGATGCTGTTCGGTCGGGGCAGTTAACCAACGAAAGAGCGCACATGGTGGCTAAGGCAACGCGACCTTTCAGTCGCAGTGGTGGTATTCGTCGGCCGGGGGCCGATGCGCAGACGGCTACCTCGCTTCTGCCGGACAGCCCGCATTCCGCCAAGGATCGCCGCGCGGCGTGGCTGCGCAAATACCATCGCGGTCTCGTGGTCACCGATCTGGTCATCGTGGTCCTCGCCGTCATGGGCGCCCAGTTCCTTCGCTTCGGTGTCCCCGACACCGATACCGCCGCCGACCTGTCCTGGACCTACATCAACTTCATCTGGTCGGCCACGTTGATCATCGGCTGGATGGTGGTCCTCGCGGTCTGGCAGAGCCGTTCGACCGATGCGATCGGCACCGGCATCGAGGAGTACCGCCGGATCGTCACCGCCACCTGCTGGCTCTTCGGTGCCGTCGCGGTCGGCTGCCTGGTCTCGCAGGCGCCGTCGGTGCGCGGCTACTTCGCGATCGCCTTCCCCGCCGGCCTCTTCGGCCTGCTGTTGGGCCGCCGGATCTGGCGGGCGCATCTGGTGCGTCAGCACCGCTCCGGTCGCCTGCTCAACCGGGTGATCGTCATCGGCAGTCGGCCCGCCGTCTGCGAGGTCACCGATTCGTTCGGTCGCGCCGAGCGGGAGGGCTACACCGTCATCGGCGCACTCGTGCCGGGCCTGCCGGCCGGGGCGAACGAGGATATCGAGACGCCCGCCGGGCCGATTCCCGTGCTGGGAGACGAGAACTCGGTCAAGGCCGCGGTCACGCTGACCGATGCCGATACCGTTCTGGTCGCCGCCGACCGCCTCGGCCACGACCGCATGCGCATGCTGGCCTGGAGCCTCGAGAGCCTCGGCGTGGAGTTGTTGGTGTCGCCGGGCGTCGCCGACGTCGCGCTGCCGCGGCTGCGGATCCGGGCCGTCGACACCCTGCCGCTGCTGTCGCTGTCCAAGCCGCGGGCCGACGGCGTCGCGCTGACCGGCAAGCGCGCGCTCGACCTCGCGGTGGCGCTCGGCGCCCTGCTGACCACCCTGCCGGTCATCGTGATGGCCGCGATCGCGATCAAGGTCGAGGACCGCGGACCGGTCTTCTTCCGACAGAAGCGCGTCGGCCTGCACGGTGAGGTCTTCCGGATCTGGAAGCTGCGCACCATGTACGTCGACGCCGAATCGCGGGTCTCGGACGCGCGGGCGCGCGCCGGTCAGAACGACTCGGTCTTCTACAAGTCCGCCGACGACGCCCGGATCACCCGGGTGGGCCGCTTCCTGCGGCGGACCAGCATCGACGAGCTGCCCCAGCTGTTCAACGTGATCTCCGGCGAGATGAGCGTCGTCGGGCCGCGCCCCCTCGTCGAGGGAGAGGGCGCCGGCGTCGCGAACTTCGTCGAGCGACGCGGGCTGGTCAAGCCGGGCATCACCGGACTCTGGCAGGTCTCGGGCCGGTCGGACGCCTCCGAGCAGGAGCGCATCCGGCTCGACCACTACTACGTCGACAACTGGTCGCCCGTGCAGGACGCGGTGATCGTCTGGCGGACCGTCCGCGCCGTCCTCAAGTCCGAAGGTGCCTACTGATATGGGTCTACCGGTTCCCGATTCCGGTATCGACGTCGCCGCGAGCACCCCGCGCAGCCTCTCCGGGCTGACCGTGTGCGCGGTGGCCTGCCACTTCCAGCCCGAGACCAGCGGCAGCGCGCCGTACAACACCGAGATGGTGCGGGCCCTGGTCGCCGCGGGCGCGGCGGTCGAGTTGATCACCGGCGTTCCGCACTATCCGCAGTGGAAGGTGACCGATCCGCGCTATCGGCGGGGGCTGCGGTGGCGGGAGAGCTACGAGGGCGTCGAGGTCACCCGGCTGCGCCACCTGGTCCCGGCCCGCGCGGGCCTGTCCGGTCGCGCCCGGCTCGAGGGCAGCTTCCTGTCCCTGGCCACCCCGCACGTCCTCGCCTCGAAGGCCGACGTGATCGTCGCGGTGACGCCGCTGCTGGCCGCGTTGACCGCGGCGCGCGCCGGGTCCCGCGGCCGCCCGGTCGGCGCGATCGTGCACGACCTGACCGGCAACGGCGCCGCCCAGTCCGGCACGACCGGTGGTCGGGTCGGCGCGGCGTTGGCGGCCGGCGAATACCGGCTGCTCGCCGGCTCCGATCGGGTCGCGGTCATCACACCGCGCTTCCGCGACGTCCTGCAGGCCGGTGGCGTTCCGGCCGAGAAGATCGTCGACCTGCCGTTGTTCACCCACGTCGAGCGGGTGGATGTCGACCGGCACGAGGCGCGCCGCCGACTGGGCTGGCCCGAGCGGTCGGTCGTGGCGGTGCATACCGGCAATATGGGCATGAAGCAGGGCCTCGAGACGATCGTCGACGCCGCCGCGCTCGCCGATCGTCGGGGCGACGACGTCGAGTTCGTGATCGTCGGCGACGGCAACCGCCGGGCGGCGCTGGTCGAGCGCGGTATCGGGATCGAGCGGCTGCGGTTCGTCGATCCGGTCGGCGAGGACGACTATCCCTACGTCCTCGCCGCGGCCGACGTGCTGCTGCTCAACGAGAAGCCCGGCGTTCTCGAGATGTCCCTGCCGAGCAAGTTGACCTCCTATTCGTCCGCCGGGCGCCCGATCGTCGCCTCGGTCGAAGCGGGCGGCATCACCCATTCGCTGTTGGCTGCCCACGACGCGGCGGCGCTGGTCGCCTGCGGTGACCCGGCGGCCCTGCTCGCCGAGGTGCTGCGGGTCGCGGCGGACCCGGTGGCGACGGATCGCCTGGTCGGCGCGGCCGCGGATCTGCAGCGATCGCAGTTCGACCGGTCGGTCGGCGTGCGCGCCTTCGCGGACTTCGTCGGCTCGCTGGCCGACTCCCGCTGACGCCGGCCGCGTTCCGGACCGCGGACGTTACGCCCGGGGAGCCGGCGTAGGCTCGGACCGTATCGGCGATGACGGCGACAAACGAGGTGTACAGGCATGGCAGCGGCGAAAGACTCGTCGAATCGGGGGACGGCGAAGGCTCGCTCGGGCGCGAGTTTCGTCGCGGAGCAGAAGCGCCGCCAGGCCCGTCAGTCGATGTGGTGGCGGATCGGCATCACCGCGGTGGTCGCCCTGCTCGCGGTGGGTATCGGTGTCGGCCTGCTGGTCGGTCGGGGTGGCGATGACGCCCCGGTCGCCGCGCCGAGCGCCTTCACCTCCGACGGCGCCCTGGTCTTCGACGCGCAGAACGTTCCGACGGTGTCGATCACCGAGGACTTCCAGTGTCCGGCCTGCAAGCAGTTCGAGCAGATCTTCGGCTCGACGGTCGACGGCCTGATCGACAACGGCCAGGCCCGCGTCGAGTTCCGCCCGGTGGCCATCCTCAACCGGATGACCAGTGACGACTACTCCTCACGGTCGGCCTCCGCGTCGGCCTGCGTCGCGGACGAGTCGACCACCGCGTGGCGCGCCTTCAAGACCGAGTTGTTCGACAACCAGCCCGCCGAGGGCGGCGGCCCCGGTCTGAGCAACGACCGCCTGGCCGAGTTGGCCGTGTCGGCCGGCGCGACCTCGCCGGATACCGCCTCGTGCATCACCGAGGAGCGGTATGTCCCCTGGGTGGATCAGATGACCAGCGACGCGACCGGCAACGGTCTGCGCGGCACCCCCACCGTCACCGTCAACGGTGAACAGCTCTCGGATATGACTCCGGCGGGCCTGCTCGCCGCCATCGCGGCCGCCGGACAATGAGCGAAACGATCGATCGGGCCGACGTCGAGCATCCGGGGCAGGGCCCCGACGACGGCCGCGCCTCGACCGCGACCGGGATCGCCCTGACCGTTCTCGGCGTCGTCGCCCTGATCGCATCGTTCGCATTGATCGTCGAACGGGTTCGTCTTCTTATCGACCCGTCCTATGTGCCGAGTTGCTCGCTCAATCCGGTGTTGTCCTGCGGCTCGGTGATGACGTCCTGGCAGGCATCGTTGTTCGGATTTCCGAATCCGTTGATCGGTTTGATGTCGTTCGCTGTTGTCGTCACGATCGGTGTTTTGGCCGCCGCGCGGGTATCCCTACCGCGCTGGATCTGGGGCGGCCTGGCGATCGGCACATTACTCGGTGCAATCTTTGTGCACTGGCTGATCTTTCAGAGCCTCTATCGAATCGGCGCCCTCTGCCCGTACTGCATGGTCGTCTGGGCCTGTGTCATGCCGATCCTCGTAATCGCTTGTGATCGGGCGCTTTTGGCGGGCTCGGACAATCAATTCTTTTATTGGATTCGACAGTGGCGTTGGTCACTGTTAACCCTCTGGTACGTCGCGGTCGTAATACTGGCACTGGCCAGATTCTGGGACTATTGGTCCTCGCTTCTGCCCTGATCTGCGAATTATGGTGTAAGTCGCGTCACCGTGACCCGTCATGCGAGCGGACGTGGCGGAGTGCATACTGTTCCCGAATCGAGCCGACGAAATTCAAAAAGCCATAACCTGGCGGTTGGTACCAATTGGGGAGCGGTATGCGACTATGTGTCTTCGGTGTCGGGTATTTGGGGGCCACCCACGCCGCTTGTATGGCCGAACTTGGTCACGAGGTTCTCGGAGTCGACATCGACAAGGCCAAGTTGGCCTCGCTCGAGGCCGGCACCGTGCCGTTCTACGAACCGGGCCTCGAGGAAATCCTCGTCCGTAACCAGGAAGCCGGTCGGTTGCGGTTCACCGACTCCTACGCCGAGGCGGCGGAATTCGGTGAGGCGCACTTCCTCGGCGTCGGGACGCCACAGAAGCGCGGCGAGTACGCGGCCGACCTGAGCTATGTGGACTCGGTCGTCGAGAATCTCGCGCCCCTGTTGACGGGCCCGACCGTGATCTTCGGAAAATCGACCGTTCCGGTCGGTACCGCGGCGCGCCTGGGTGCCCGGCTGCGGGAGATCGCCCCGGCCGGCGCGGAGGTCGAACTGGCCTGGAATCCCGAATTCCTTCGGGAGGGATTCGCGATCGAGGACACGCTGCATCCCGACCGGGTGGTACTGGGCGTCGCCGACGACTCGACCCGATCCGAGCAGGTCGCCCGTGAGATCTACGCGGACATCCTCGCCGAGGGCATGCCCTTCCTGGTGACCGATCTGGCGACCTCCGAGATGGTCAAGACGGCGGCCAACGCCTTCCTGGCGACCAAGATCTCGTTCATCAATGCGATGGCCGAGCTGTGCGAGGCCGCCGGCGCCGACGTGACCGTGCTGGCCGACGCGATCGGCCAGGACGCCCGCATCGGTCGCAAGTTCCTCAATGCCGGTCTCGGCTTCGGCGGCGGCTGTCTGCCCAAGGACATCCGCGCCTTCATGGCCCGCGCCGGTGAGCTGGGCGCCGACCAGGCGCTGACCTTCCTGCGGGAGGTCGACAACATCAACATGCGGCGCCGCACGCGCATGGTCGAACTGGCCCGCGAGGCGGTCGGCAACTCGCTGCTCGGCGCTCGCGTCGCGGTCCTCGGTGCGGCTTTCAAGCCCAATTCCGACGACGTCCGCGATTCTCCGGCCCTGAATGTGGCCGGTCAGATTCAGTTGCAGGGCGCCGCGGTGACCGTCTTCGACCCGAAGGCGATGGAGAATTCCCGGCGGTTGTTCCCCACGCTGACCTACGCCGAATCGGTTGTGGACGCATGCCAGGGTGCGGACGTGGTATTACTTTTAACGGAGTGGGCGGAGTTCCGGCAGTTGACGCCCGCCGATTTGGATTCGGTCGTTCGAGAGAAGTACATCATCGACGGTCGAAACTGTTTGACGCCATCGCAGTGGCGCGATGCGGGCTGGAAATATCGGGGACTGGGGCGTCCCTGATAGACGAATTCGCCGGTCGAGCGAGGGGCTGACCGGGCGAAGGGCTGCGTGACGTACTGCGGGGGAATACGTACAGCGGGGGGACATGTCGTTAGCAGATCGACGTCGCACGGCCTCCGGTCGGGGCGACGAGTTATCCGCCGCTGCACAATTCGACCTGTTGGCGGAATCGTTGGATGACGATGACGCAATAGCGGGTCGACGCAGGTGGCAGCAGAGTTACATCGACGGATTGCGCATCACGGATACGGCGGCGGTCGTCGCCGCCGTGTTCGTGGCGCATATGGTGCGGTTCGGCGCGGAGGACATGGGGGTCGCCTTCGACCCGCTGACCTTCACCTACAACTACGAATTCGTCTCTCTCGTGCTCGCGATGGGTTGGCTGGCACTGCTGGCGATCTTCCGCACGCGCTCGCCGCGGGTGATCGGAACCGGAGTCGAGGAATATCGACGTATCGTTTCCGCCACATTCAAACTGTTCGGTGCGGTTGCTATTCTGGCGCTCGGACTTCAATTGGACCTGGCGCGCGGTTACTTCGCTATCGCATTACCGCTCGGTCTGGTTCTTTTATTGGTCGGCCGCTGGGTATGGCGCGTACGGCTGGCCCGTATTCGCTCGACCGGGGGCGGCTATCGGACCTCGGTTCTGGTGATCGGCAGTCGGGATTCCTCGGCGGCCCTGGTCAAGTCGTTCCAGGACTGCCCGAGTGCCGGCTACGCGGTTGTCGGCGTCTGCCATCCGGGCGCTCCCGGCGGCATCGGCGGCCGACTTCAGGTCGACGACACCACCGTGCCGGTCTACGGCAACGAGACCGACGTGCTCAAGGCGATCGAGTTCAGCGGCGCCGATACCGTCGCGGTGACGGCGACCGAACATCTCGGCCACCGGGGACTGCGAAACCTGGTGTGGGACTTGGAGAGCAAGCAGATCGACCTGGTGGTGGCGCCGGGTGTCGTCGACGTCGCCGGACCTCGTCTGCATATGCGCCCGGTCGCGGGGCTGCCGCTGATCCACGTCGAGAAGCCGCAATACAACGGGGCCAACCGGTTTGCCAAGCGCGGCTTCGATATCGCCTTCTCCGCGGCCGCGTTGTTGTTCATCGCGCCGGTCTTCCTGTTCATCGCAGCGGCGATCAAGACGACCTCATCCGGACCGGTCTTTTTCCGGCAGGAGCGAATCGGTCTGGACGGCAAGCCCTTCCAGATGATCAAGTTCCGGACGATGGTCGACGGCGCCGATCGGATGCTGGCAGGTCTGCTCGACAGCAACGAGAGCGACGGCGGCGTCCTGTTCAAGATGAAGGACGATCCGCGCATCACCAGCGTCGGCAAGTACCTGCGCAAGTTCTCCCTCGACGAATTGCCGCAGTTCCTCAATGTGCTCAAGCGGGATATGAGCGTCGTCGGTCCCCGGCCGCCACTGCGCCGCGAGGTCGAGCAATACGACGGCGAGGTGGCCCGCCGCATGCTGGTCAAGCCGGGAATCACCGGATTGTGGCAGGTCAGTGGACGTTCGGATTTGTCGTGGGATGAATCGGTGCGGCTGGATTTGTCGTACGTCGAAAACTGGTCGTTGGTGGGCGACGTCCTTATCATTCTGAAGACGGTGCGCGCGGTCGGGGTCGGATCCGGCGCATATTGATCGCTTGACCCGAATCATTCGGTCGATCGACGGCCGGGAATCCGGCCGACTGCACGATCAGGAATCAATACGGACTTCTTCGCCGGCTGCACGCCGAACGGGGAAGAGGGCGGGGAACGGTAATGGAGATCTCGGACTATGTGCGCGTCCTTCGAACGCGGTGGCTGCTCGTTGTGGCGTGCACCGCGATCGTCGGTGCGGCCGCGCTCGCGATCTCGCTGCTGACCACACCGATCTACCAGTCCACCGCTCGGCTGTTCGTGTCGATCGCGGGCACCGAGACCGCCAACGAGCAATACCAGGCCGGTATGGCCTCCCAGCAGAAGGTCACCTCCTATGTGCGGCTGCTGACCGGCGAGACGGTCGCCCAGCGGGCGATCGAGGCGACCGGGGTGGATCTGACCCCGGCGGAGCTGGCGGCGAAGGTCGAAGCGGTCACCCAGCCGGACACCGTCCTGATCGACGTGACCGTCTCCGATCCGTCGCCGACGGTCGCCCGCGATCTGGCCACCGCGGTCTCCGAGCAGTTCGTCGACTTCAGCGCCGAGATCGAGGGCGGCACCGGCGGCGGCGATGCGCCGGTCACCGTGGTGGTCGTCGAACCGGCCCAGCCGGCCGATGCGCCGGTATCGCCGAATATCCCGCGCAATATCGTGCTCGGCCTGGTGATCGGTCTGCTGCTCGGTATCGTCGGCGCCGTCCTGCGCGATCGGCTCGACCGGACGGTCAAGGACCGCGAGGTCCTCGCGGAGGTCGTGGGCGCCCCGGTCGTGGGCGTGATCCCGTTCGACAAGGCCCTCGACGGCAGCCCGACGCTCGACTTCGGGGAGTCGACCTCGACCAGCGCCGAGGCGCTGCGGCAGCTGCGTACGAATCTGCAATTCCTCGATGTCGACAATCCGCCGCGCGTGCTGGTGATCACCTCGGCGGTGCCGAGTGAGGGCAAGTCGACCACCGCGGTCAACCTGGCGCTCGCGCTCGCGGAAGCCGGTCACTCGGTGGTGGTGGTCGAGGGCGATCTGCGCCGGCCGCGGGTCGGGAAGTACCTCGGCGTGATCGGCAGCGTCGGGGTCAGCACCGTCCTGGTCGGGCAGGCCCGGGTGGAGGAGGTCGTCCAGCCGACCAGCCACATCGGTGTCGACGCGATCGCCGCCGGACCGATCCCGCCGAACCCGAGCGAGTTGCTCGGCTCGGAGGCGGCCCGGTACCTGGTCGACGAGCTGCGCAACCGCTACGACTACATCATCATCGACGCGCCGCCGCTGCTACCGGTCACCGACGCCGCAGTGCTGTCGGTCCAGGCGGACGGGGCGCTGATCATCAGCCGGTACGGCCACGCCAAGCGCGAGGAGGTCGCCCGCGCGGTCGAGAACCTCACCAAGATCTCCGGCCGCGTGCTGGGCGCGGTGCTGACGATGGTGCCGGGTGGCAAGGGCGGCAGCGCCTACGAGTACAGCTACTACTACGAGGCCGATCCGACCGCGCCGCGGATGGCGGCGACCCCGCCGACGCCCGAGGTCGCCGTCGACAAGCCGGTCAAGCAGCCTGCGTCCCGGCCGCGCCGCACCGGGCTGCGCCGCCCGGACGGTGACTCGCGCAATGGACACGAACGGCGCCGCGTCCTGTCCTGATCCGCGTCCCGGCCCGATCCGCGGCCGGCCCCGGACCGCCCGCGGGCGCCGGGCAACCGGTCAGGCGTCGATGCCGAACTTGCGGATCTTGCGGTAGATCGTGGCGCGGGAGATCCCCAGAGAGGCGGCGGCGGCGTTCTTGTCGCCCCCGTTCTCGGCGAGGCAGCGGACGATGGCGTCGCGCTCGAGCGCCTCGATACGGCTGAGGGTGTAGCGGGTGAGCGCGCGGCATTCCGGTGGGAGCCGTTCGACCTCGATGATGCCGGATCGCTGCTGGCGCAACACATCCCGCAGGATCTGTCGCAGCTGCTCGACATTGCCGGGCCAGCTGTAGGTCGACAGTCGGCGCATCGCCTCCGGCGACATGATCGGCTCCCCGCCGCGGCCGAGTTGGCGCAGCAACAGCGGGACCAGAACCTGGAGGTCCTCGATGCGGTGCCGCAGCGGCGGCACCGCGACGGTGTGTTCGAAGAACGGCAGGATCAGCCGGCGGGCGGGCGCCTCGTGGTCGCCGGCGCCGAGCGTGACCCCGAGCCAGCCGTCCTGCTCGCGCCCCTGGATCAACTCGGCGATCGCGGACTGGCGGGTCTCGTCGAGCATGTCGATATCCCGCAGGACCACGGCGAAGTTCTCTTCGTCCAGTTCCGCGGCGAGCGCCTCGAGTCCCGCGGCGCCGGCCAGGTCGGTGGCGTCGAAGACCCGGACCGTCGCGTTGAGGTGGTGTCGGGCGGCGTGGTCGAGGGCGTGGGTGCGCCCGACGCCGCTCTCCCCCGAGACCGCGACCCAATGCCCCATGCGGACCGACTGCGCGATCCGGTCACAACATCGCCGCCAGGACGAACTGGTGCCGGCGGGGGTCCGAATGCCCACGCCGGGTGGATCGGCGGCCGCGACCGTGTGGTCGACGACGTGCACGTGCAGCAGGGCGACGCCCTCGAAGGTGTCGGCGAACTCGTCGGTGACGTGGGACAGCCGCGCCGTGCGCCCGCTGGGCAGCGTCGCGACCAGGCTGGTCGACGACGGGCGGCGGCGGCAGTCGTGGCCGAGTTCGAGCAGCGCGGCCTGATCGCGGGCGTCGAGGGTGCGAGGGAGGCGCTGATTCATCAGGACCAGGTCGTCGCCGAGCGCGAGGATGCCGGACTGCGGGAAGCGTCGGCAGGCGCGCATATAGGCGTTCATCAGGGCGGTCTGCGAGGCGCCCGCCTGGGCGAGCAGGCGGCCCTCGATCTGGGTGCCGGCGGTGCGGGCGAGCGTCGCCAGCAGCGCGCCGCCTTCGGCGATCCAGCCGGTCAGGTCGAGGGCGCCGACGACCTTGCCCGACATCGGGTGCACGATCGGCACGCCCGCGCAGGCCAATCGGCCCAGGCATTCCGAATAGTGCTCCGACCCGGAGATCAGGGTCGGGCGGCGGGTTTCCAGGGCGGTGCCGATGCCGTTGGTGCCGGCGAACTCTTCGGAGTAGCTGTAGCCGGGGGCGAGGTAGACCCGGTCGAGGGTGGCGATCAGCTGGCGATTGGCGGTGATGCGGTCGAGGACCACGCCGTCGGCGGAGGTCAGGATGACCCCGACCGGCTCGTCGGTCAGGCCTTCCGCCAGTTGCCGCAGGACCGGTTCGGCGGCGGCGATCAGCGGGCTGTCGGGGTTCGGTTCGCGCACGAACGGTAGCGCCAACCGTTCGGTGGGGACGTTGAAGTCGATCGAACGTCGCCACGATGCCGAGATGGTGTCCCGGACTGTCTCATCGAGGTGACGGTCGACCAAAAAGCGTTCACGTGCCCGGGTCAGGGAGGTGATCGGCATCGTCGTTGTCTCCAGCGCCCCTCGTTCTGGCCTCACGATACGCCCGGGGCTGAGGCGATCGGAGCGGAATCGTCGATTGGGCAGCGCGGAACGGTGGTCGGGATCGTCCCGACCACCGTCCGCGCCGCCCGTTGTCACCCGGTCCCGGCCTCAGGCGATCTCGAGTTCGCCCATCAGCGACCACTCGGTACCGGGGATCTCGGTGTTGAGGATCCGCGGCGTGCGCTGCAGCGCCGGTCGCATCGCCTCGAGCCCGGCACGGAAATGGTCGGACCGGACGTGCTCGACGCCGGCGTCCTGGTCACGGAACGCCTCGACCAGCACGAACCTGTTGGGATGTTCGACGCTGGTGTTCCAGTCGAACCACAGATTGCCCGGTTCCGCCCGAGTGGCCTCGGTGAACTCCTTGGTGAGCGCGAGCCACTCGTCGCGGCGCTCGTCGAGGACGTCGAACTGCACAACGATGAAGATCATGGGATGTCGTCTCCTTTCGGGGGGGACGGCCTGCGGCGATACCGCCGCGCGATCGGGTGTGGGCCGTCAGTAGATATTGGACGGACGGACCATCCCCTCGGCGAGGTCCCCGAAGCCGGGGGCCATGATCGCGCCGGGGTTGCCGATGACCTCCTCGACGATCGCGGTCTCGGTGGTGATCACCAGGGCCGCGATCGAGGCGGCGCTCTCGAGCGCCGTCGCGGTGACCGTCAGCGGATCGATCACCCCGGCGTCGGCCATCGAGCCGTACTGCCCCGTGAGGGCGTCGAATCCCTCGCCGACCGGCAGCTGCGCGACATTGGCGACCACCTCGTCGCCCTCGTAGCCGGCGTTGATCGCGATCCACCGCAGCGGCTCGGTGAGGGCGTTGTGGATCACGTCCCGGCCGACCGCCTCGTCGCCGGTCAGCTCCAGCGCGGCGAGCGCCGGACGGACCTGGGTCAGCGCGGTACCGCCGCCGGCGACGACGCCGGCGGCCAGGGCGGCGCGCGCCGCGGCCAGCGAGTCCTCGACCCGCAGCATCCGTTCCTTCTGCTCGACGCTGGTCGCGCCGCCGACCTTGACCACGGCGACCCGTCCGGTGAGCCGGGCGATCCGCAGTTCGAGGGTGTCGCGGTCGGCGTCGATGCGGGCCCGCTCGAGCTGGGCCTCGAGCTGGCCGACGCGGGTCTCGAGGTTGTGCTGCTCGCCGTGGCCGCCGACGATCGTCGTCGAGTTCTCGGTGACGGTGATCCGATCACAGGAGCCCAGGAGTTCCCCGGTCACCTCCGCCAGCTCCAGGCCGGTGTCCTTGGCGATCACCTGGCCGCCGAGCGCGATCGCCAGGTCCTGCAGTTCGGCGACCCGCCGATGTCCGAAGCCGGGCGCCCGCACGACGACCGACTGCATCGTCTTGTGCATATTGCCGCCGACCAGCAGCTGCAGGGCGGGGCCGTCGACGTCCTCGGCCAGCACGACCAGCGGCCGATCGGCGCGCTTGGCCGCCTCGACCGTCGGCATGATGTCCTGGACGGCGGTGATCTTCTTGTTGGTCAGCAGGATGACCGGCCGATCGAGGACCGCCTCCATCCGCTCGGGGTCGGTGACCATGTAGCCCGAGGTGTAACCGTGGTCGAACTCGATCCCGTCGACGATGTCGACCGAGATGCCGAGCCCGTCGCTCTCCTCGGTGGTCACCACTCCCGACCGACCGACGTAGTCGACCGCGGAGGCGACCGCGGCGCCGATCGCCTCGTCGTCGCCCGCCGCGAGGGTGGCGATCCGCCGGATCGAGTCGATCCCCGAGACCTCCTGCGCCCGCGCCCGCAGCGCGTCGACGGCGACCGGCACGGTCCGCTCGATGCCGCGGCGCACCCGCATCGGGTTGGCCCCGGCGTCGACCGCCCGCAGACCCTCCCGCACCATCGCCTGCGCGAGCACGGTGGCGGTGGTCGTCCCGTCCCCGACCGCGCCGTTGGTCTTCATCGCCACTTCCTTGACCAGCTGGGCGCCCATATTCGCGAAGGGTTCGCGCAGCTGGATCTCGCGGGCGATCGTCACGCCGTCGTTGGTGATCGTCGGGGGACCGGTCAGCTTCTCGAGGACGGCGTTGCGCCCCTTCGGTCCGAGGGTGATGCGCACCGCGTCGGCCAGGGCGTTGACACCCTGCTCGAGACGGGCCCGCGCATCCGCGTTGTACCGCAGCTCCTTTGCCATGGTCTGTCGCCTTTCTTCGTCGGGGATTGTTCGGGACTGCGGGAAATCAGGGCACGAGGATCGCGCGACCGCGGACGCGGCCCGCGTCGAGATCGTCGAGGGCGGTCTGGAAGTCGTCGAGCGCGTACTTCGCGGTGTGCAGGCTGACCTTGCCCTGCGCCGCCAGGGCCATCAGCTCCTGCAGATCGTTGTAGGAGCCGACCAGGTTGCCGATGAAGTTGATCTCGGTCGAGATGATGTCGATCGTCGGCACGTTGATGTTCTCGCCGTAGCCGACGACGTAGTAGCTGCCGGCGCGGCGCAGCATCGCGACACCGTCGGCGGTCGCGCCGCCCTCACCGACGAAGTCGAGCACCGCCTCGGCGCCGTTGCCGCCGGTCAGGTCGAGGACCTGCTGGACCTGGGTGCCGTCCGCGACGATCCCGTGGTCGGCGCCGACGGACTCGGCGAGCTTGACCGCCTCGGCGTTGCGGTCGACCACCACGATCGTCACTCCGGAGATCGCGGCGAGGACCTGGATGCCGATGTGTCCCAGGCCGCCCGCGCCGATCACCACGCAGACGTCGCCGGGACGGGTGGTCCGGGCGATCTTGGCCGCCGCGTGGTACGCGGTGAGGCCGGCGTCGGCGAGCGCGGCGACATCGGCCGGCTCGAGCGAATCGTCGATGCGCACGACGCTGCGGGCGGTGGTGCGCAGGTACTCCGCGTAGCCTCCGTCGGTGTCGATGCCGGGGAAGGCGCTGTTGACGCAGTGCACGTCGTCGCCGGCCCGGCAGGCGCGGCAGAGGCCGCAGGTGATCAGCGGGTGCAGGATCACCTTGTCGCCGACCGACACATTGGAGACCTCGTCACCGATCGCGTGCACCCAGCCGGCGTTCTCGTGGCCGATCGTATAAGGCAGCGCGACACCGGTTTTCGGTTCCCACTGGCCTTCGAGGATGTGCAGGTCGGTCCGGCAGACGCCGGCGCCGCCGATCTTGACGATCACGTCGAGCGGCCCGTTGATGGTCGGATCGGGGATCTCGGTCAATTGCAGTTTGGTGTGGTAGCCCACCACCCGGACGGCTTTCATCGATTGCTCCCGTGGGTTCGACGGTCGGTGACGTGGGGCTCCGCGGAGACGTCGTCGTCCGCGTAGCGGGTGGCCAGCAGGCCGCGGCAGAAGTGGGCGTTGCCCTCCATCGAGATCCGCACCGACCGCGCGAAGCGCAGCCGCAGCGGGATCTCGTCGGCCGGCAGCGGCCGACCGGTCTCGTCGACCAGCACCCGGCAGGCGGGGCAGGCGTCGAGGCCGATCGCCACCCGGCGGCGCAGCAGCGCCGCCTTGAGCGGACCGCGCACCAGATCGTGCAGGGTCAGCCGGTAGAGATCCTCGGGTCCGGTTCCGGTGCGGCGCATGTGGTCGGAGACCGCGCGTTCCATCGCCGCCGAGTGGGCCTTGCGCAGGAAGGTGCGGCGCAGGCCGTCGAGGTCGCTGTCGGCCTCGACCCCGAAGGTGCCCAGATAGCCGGCGTCGGCGGCCAGCCCCGAGTTGATCTTGTCGCTGTCGTGATGGTCGTCGAGCATCACCCGCACCCGCCCGATCCCCTCGACGTCCCGCAGGGCGTCGAGGGAATCGGCTGCCATCAGGTAGGCGAAATTGGGCGAGCAGAACGCCGTCGGCAGGCGCAGGTGCACCGTGACCCCGTCGTCGTCGAGCTCGATCGTGCGGACGAACCCGAGCTCGGTGATCGGCTGATCGAGCTCGGGGTCGGTCACCTCCGACAGCGCCTGCTGGACGCGCTGCGCCAGCAGAATGCGGTCGGGGGCGACCTCGACAGTGGTCACGACGTCACCCCGGCCGGCTGCGGCTGCGCCGCACCCGCCGCGACCTCGACACCCTCGGCGCCGGCGTTCGGCAACCGCAGCTCGGCCGGCACGTCGATCGAGTCGTACAGCGCGGCCGCGTTGAGCCCGAGGATCTTCTTCTTCTGCTCGGTGGTGATCGGGGCGTACTCGCCCTGCATATCCTCCGGGATCTGGAAGTCGACGAACTTCTCGATCAGCCACTTCGGCGTCCACAGCGCGTAGTCGCTGGAGAAGAGGATCTTGTCCTCGCCGATCCAGTAGAGCAGCTCGCCGATGATCTGCGCGAAGTAGCGCGGACGGGTGTGGATGAACGGGATCGCCACGGCCAGACCGCCGTAGACGTTCGACTCCTGCGTGGCGATCCAGCAGAAGTCCTCGAGCCGCGGCAGGCCGACGTGCTCGATGACGAACCGCAGATCCAGGTAGTCGGTCGCGACCTTGTCGACATCGGAGACGTCGAAGGAGTCGCGGTCGAGCGGCCGGATCGTCGGGCCCTTGTGCACGTGAATGTTCTTGATGCCCAGGTCGATGCATTCCTCGAGGTACCGGCGCGACCAGTGATCGTCGAGCTTGTACCCGCGCGAATCGCCGTACCACTCGGCGGTGTACAGCTTCACGCCCTGCAGGTTCATCCGCTCGGCGTCGCGGCGCAGCCGCTCGAGGCCGGCCTCGCCGTGGCGCGGATCGTAGGCGTGGTTGTAGGTCAGCTTGTCCGGGTGCTTGCTCGCCAGGGCGAACGAGGCTTCGGTCTGGCCGAAGCTGGTGTTGTAGAACTCGGTGAGCAGGGTGGCCTGGAAGATCGCGTGGTCGACGTAGCCGTCGACGAACAGATCGCGCATCAGGCGGTCCTCGCCGTAGTAGGTGTAGGTGTCGTAGTCCCACACCTCCTCCGCCGGGCTGAGGTTCTTGTGATAGTCGTAGAAGCAATCGATGAACTGCTTGCCGTGGATATTCCGCTGATTCGATTCGCGACCGTCCCACAGGTGAATGTGGCCGTCGACGATGAAGTACTTTTCTCCGTCTTTCTGGTACATCGGGGTCCTCGCTGATCCATCTGGCGATGGTGGTCACCCGGGATCGCTGCGGATCCCGGGTGACCGCCGTGGGCTGTGCGGCTGTCGGGGTGCCGGGGCTGGCGGCACCCCTGAATGTGACTGGTCGAGCTGGTGGGTCAGCTGCGGGGCAGATCGAAGCCGATGTACTCCGCCGCGTCCTCCGGATTGGCGAACAGCAGGGTGCGCTCGTCGAGGTGCACCATGCGTCCGTAGTGGGTCGAGCTGATCTCCTCGAAGACGGTGCCGTCGAACTCCTCGCCGAGCGCATCGCTCAGTTCGGCATAGTCGAAGTCCAGCAGGCGCTTTCCGTCCACCCGGATCATCGACGGATATTCGGTGAGTTCGATGCCGTCCTTCGCGCCCATCACCTCGGCGACCACCCGTCCGATCGGGGTGTTCATCAGGGTGACTCCGCACATATTGGAGATCTCCGTGGATGATCCGAATTGCATGGTCATTCTGCCACCTCCGCGGGAGCTTCGAGCCCGATTTCATTCAGTAGGGAACGGAACTTCTGCTGTGCCGCATCGAAACTGGTCGAGAACGTGATCGTCCGTTCGGACGGCTGCGACCAGATCGGTTGCAGCGCACGGGCTGCCCGCTCGCAGCGCGGTACCCACACCTGCAGCCAGGTGTCGAAGAGCTCCTTGTTGGAGGCTCCGTACTCGCTGTCGTTGGCCAACAGTCGGTAGAGCGCGCGGGTATACGACAGGTCGCGCGCGTAGTCGTACTCGCCGGTTCCGACGATGGTCGGCGTGATGTAATCGCCGTTGCGAGCGGCGATCTGCATGGTCAGCTCGCTGCGGAAGAGCGATCCGACCAGCTGCTCGAAGACGATGTTCGCCGCGAACAGCAGCTCGCACCAGTCGCCGACGGCGGTGAGCTGTTCGACGACCTCGCGCAGCGGCTGCCACTCGGGGGCCGACTGCCAGACCTCCTTGTGCACCGCCCCGTCGAACTCCGGGTTCGCCTCGGACAGATCGAGATTGAACAGGGCGAGGTCCTGAGCGAAGCGCAGCTTGTGCGCGGCGTTCACCGCGACGGCGGTGTTGATCATGTTGGTCGGGCAGGACCGCTGGATCGAGGTGAAGACGTGCAGCGCCAGACCGTTCTCCGCGTGCATCCAGGCCCCGAGGTTGCGGGCCAGGAAGGTCAGCCACGGGGTATTCCAGGATTCGTAGACCCCGGCCCGCTTGGCATTCGACAGACACAACTCGACCTGGTGGACGACCTTCGAGTTGTTCCGGTAGATCGTCTGGTTCCACTCCTCGTTGGGGTCGCGGAAGACGTGCCAGTCGGACGACCGGGCGACCGTCCACTCCTTCGGGTAGCCGCCGGGGCCGTCGCCGAAGCCGTAGATCCAGCCCTGGGTCAGGTGCCGATCGGGGTCGGGCTGAACGTCGACGGTGACGTCCTCGTAGTTGGTCGCCCGCAGCTTCGCGGGCTTGTAGTAGCTGTAACTGCGACTGCGGGAACTCGGAAATTCGAGTGCGCCGGCTTCGGAGTCGGTGAATTCGATTTTCGGGAAACTCCGCTGCCCGGCGGAGGTGGTTGCGGTCATCGTTGACTTCCTTCTCGTTCGGTCGGGCCGTACTGGGCTGCCGGCCCGGCGCTCCGCACGATGGCGGGGGATGTCGGCGGGAATGTCCTAGTCGAAGATGGGGCTGGTGAAGCTGTCGTAGAAGATCTGGTCCTTGGGGGTGCCGCGGACCTCGAGCAGGGCGAGCGCCGCGTCGACCATCGGCGGCGGTCCGCACATGTAGACCTCGGTCTTCGCCAGTTGCTCCTCCCGACGATCGACGACGTCGGTGACATTGCCCGCCTCGACCACGTGGCCGGGATCATCGAGCCCCTCGGTCGACTCGGAGAGGCACGCGACGAACGTGAAGTCCGCCAGTTGCTCTCCGAGCCTGAGGATCTCGTCGACGTAGAAGAGATCACCCGGGGTGCGAACGCCGTAGTAGAACCGCACCGGCCGGGTCGAACCCGACGCGCTGAGGTGGCGCAGCAGCGCCAGGATCGGCGCCATCCCCGCCCCGCCGGCGACGCAGACGACCGGTAGGACGTGGCCGTCCTTGATCGTGCAGGTGCCGTAGGGGCCGTTGAGGGTGATCTCGTCGCCGACGGAGATTCCCCCGTCCGTTCCGGCCTTGTCGAGCAGTCCGGAGAACTTGCCGCCGGGGTACTTCTTGATGAGGAATTCGATCGGACCGTCGGTCGCCGGCGTGGTCGCCATCGAGAACGACCGGGTCTCTTCCGATCCGGGGATCGTCAGGTCGGCGTACTGGCCGGCCTTGAACTCGTAGGCCTCCGGTTCGATCGGCTGCAGCCGCAGCGAGACGATGTCGCGGGTGACGGGGTCGAGTCCGACCACCCGGGTGCGAATCGTCTGGATCGGAATGCCGCCGAGCAGTTCGTCCTCGTCGAAGTTGAGCAGTTCGATCGTGCAGTCGCTGAAGGCGTGTGCCTTGCAGAGCAGGACGTAGCCCTCCTCCACCTCGGCGTCGTTGCAGGCGAAGGTGGAGTAGTCCTCCATCTGCACCTCGCCGTCGAGCATGTACGACTTGCAGGCCGAGCAGCGTCCCTCGCGGCATCCGTGCATCAGGTGGATGCCCTGTCGGAACGCGGCGTCGAGGATCTTCTCGTCCTCGGCGACCTCCATCTCGAGGTTCACCGGTTCGAATGTGATGCGGTGTATGTCGGCCACTGTGGGCTCCCGTGGTCTCGAAGGGGTGGCGGCGCAACGCCGATGCGATCGGTGCGGCCGATCGGCGCGGGCCGCGCCGCCACCCGGAGCTGGTGTCAGGCGGGAACGCCACCGGCGCGGTAGGCCGCCACATGTGCCTCGCGCTCGGCGTCCGACATCTCGTTCAGCAGCACATTCGGGCTGTTGAACACGTTGCCGCGGACATCGTCGAGGGTCCACATCTTCTTCGGGTCGAGATCGAGATGCGGCTGCGGGATCAGCGTCTTTCCGTCATCCCGGACGTAGCCGAGATCGGAGATGATGTCGGCGAGATCCTTGCCGTGGTGCAGGGTCTCCCATTCGCGGAAACCGGTGAGCCGACCCATGTTCGGGGTATCCCGGCCTTCGTACTCGCCGCGGAAGGCCGTCGTGTCGGTCCAGTGGCAGGTCTCCGAGCAGTAGGTGCGCCACTGGCCGTCGACCTTGTCGACCACCATGTCCTCGCGCACGAGCGCGGGCACCATGCAGGTCCAGCACCGGTGCGGGTACTGGTAGCCGACCTCCTCGAACGCGATCGGCTTGTTGCGGCCGGGGTAGGCGAGCCGGTTGTAGGCCTCCCACCACTTGCCGAACTTGCTGTACCAGCCGGGGTACTTCTCCTCGAACCACTCGAAGTCGGTGTCGGTCATCGCGTCGATCCGCCAGTAGTTGACCGGCCAGCCGGTGGCGAAGAACTGCGCGACGTTGTGCACGTAGTGCTTCTCGGTGATCCGCTTCCAAGCCTCCTCGACCAGGTCGTGCGGGATCGTCAGGCCGTACTTCTCGAGCGGCAGCAGGTAGCTGCGGTAGTAGTCGTCGTAGATCCACCGCCGCCACATCTCCGCGTAGCTCTCGCGGTCCTTGCGGCGGTCCTTGGTGCCGTACTCGATGAAGGTGCCGATCGCGGCGTCGACGACGCAGTGGTTGTTCCACCACGCGTAGCGCAGGTCGCGCTCGAGCAGCGGGCGGTTGCGCTCGTCCGCGAGGGCCATCAACAGGATCGAGTACCCGTTGGAGATATGCCGCGACTCGTCGGACTGCACCGAGTGGAAGACCGTCGGCAGCAGGTAGTCGCCGTTGGCGGCCGCCTCGTCCGGCATCGCGACGAAGAGCGTATTGGTGAAGGCGGTCTCCGCGACAACCGTGAGGTAGATATTCGCGGCGGTGATCGCGTCACCGGTGATGAACCCCTCGCCGAACTGCCGGCCGATGGTGCCGGCGTAGTTGTTGGCGAACGCCTTCTCGGTGATGTCGAAGCCGGCGGGGTCGATGTAGTTGTTCATGTACAGCTTCTTGAGGTTCATCTGAATCGTCGAATGACGAACCTCGTCGATCATCTGCACGGCCAGGCCGTTGTGGATCTCGGGGTTGGGCACCGCGTCGATGGCCATCGGCATCGCGCGCGCTGCGGAGATCTCGGGGAACGGGATGATCGACAGGAACAGCTTCTGCCATTCCAGCCAGCGCTGCTGGACCTGGCGGAACATGTTGCCGCGGATCGCGCCGTCCATGGCGCCGTATACGCGGTTGTCCTTCTCTTCCTCCATCGGGAAGTAGGACCGCATGATCTGCTTGAGGGGATCCTTCTTCGGCGCCCTTTCGAAGGTGTAGTCGGTGCCGAATCGGGTCGCCGGCGTCGCGAACGTGGGTTCCCACGACAGCTCGGTGATCTTGTTATGGGCCTTTGTCAGGCTCTGCCTGCTCATGGTGCAACTCCTGAATCGGCAAGCGGAGGGCTGCTGCCGGTAGGGGGTGTGTGCCCTCCGATTGGAACCTGTGATTCAGGTCATTTACGTCTCAATGTGAGACGTGGCTCACAAACATGGCTTGACCAGTGCGAATGCGGAAATGAGAAGGCGCCGACCGGCGTGGAACGCGTCGGCGCCGGAATGCGACCCGGCGACTCGGCGACTCGGGGGAGTGGGGGGTCAGCTCGAACGCGTGGTCTCGAGGTGGTCGTCGCGGTCCTGCGAGGTCCCCTCGATGCGGTCGGCGGTCGAGATGACCCGCCCGGCGCACAGCGCGAAGGCGACCGCGGCCACCATCCAGGCCACGAGCAGCAGAATCACTATCGACACGGTCACGCGCCCAATTCTGTCGACCGATCCTGAGAGTGTGATGAAAGGAAGGGAGGGATTGGCTGTCGGTCGGCCCGGATCGGGGCGCGGGAGCCGATCTCGGCGGCGAATCGGGGCGTTATCCCGCATTCGGGTCGCGGTGCCGACGTGGACCCCGGTCGGCCGCCGCATCGCCTCGAGCAGGGGCGATCCGGCGGCATGCGCCGATCGCTGCGCGCGTGGGCAAAGATTAGGAATTCGCTGAGTAAGCGAACGAAACATCCGTGTTCGTCTTGACGAAGGTCGGTCTCGGGGTTCACCCTGATGGCACGCACGTCGTATCGCTAAGCGGACCGGCGGCAGTGTTGCGCATATGGAGGCGGCGACACGAACCGCGCGGGTGCTTGCGTAGTGCCGCAACTTCGTGGTTGCATTCCTCCCTCTATGGGGGTAGTCTTGGAATTTGCGCTGGCTGCCTCCTGTTCTCTCATCGACCGTCGTGTTCGGACCTATTGGTCTGTTCTGTCGTCGGCACGTTGTCTGTTTCGGGTTGAAGCCGGCCGGTAGCCGATAAGCAGATACAGCGGCGGTCGTGACCCGGCGGGTTCACGAGTCGCATGAGGTGCTGGAAGGACGCATCTTGGCAGTCTCCACCCAGTCCACGGCAGTCGGAATCCCCGGAGCTCCCCGGCGGGTTTCTTTCGCGAAGATTCGAGAGCCGCTCGAGGTTCCCGGACTGCTCGACCTTCAGACCGATTCCTTCGAATGGTTGATCGGATCCGAGAACTGGCGCCAGCGCGCAGCCCAGCGCGGCGATGCCAATCCGACCGGAGGTTTGGAAGACATCCTTACGGAGTTGTCCCCGATCGAGGACTTCTCCGGCGCGATGTCGCTGTCTTTCTCCGACCCGCGCTTCGACGAGGTCAAGGCCTCGATCGAGGAGTGCAAGGACAAGGACATGACCTACGCGGCGCCGTTGTTCGTCACCGCGGAGTTCATCAACAACAACACCGGTGAGATCAAGAGCCAGACGGTCTTCATGGGCGATTTCCCGATGATGACCGACAAGGGCACGTTCATCATCAACGGAACCGAGCGCGTCGTCGTTTCGCAGCTGGTTCGTTCGCCCGGTGTCTACTTCGACCAGAACGTCGACAAGGGCACCGAGAAGGACCTGCACAGCGTCAAGGTCATCCCCGGCCGCGGCGCCTGGCTTGAGTTCGACGTCGACAAGCGCGACACCGTCGGTGTGCGTATCGACCGCAAGCGCCGCCAGCCGGTCACCGTGCTGCTCAAGGCGCTCGGTTGGACCACCGAGCAGATCGTCGACCGGTTCGGCTTCTCCGAGATCATGATGGCGACCCTCGAGAAGGACAACACCGCGGGTCCCGACGAGGCGCTGCTCGATATCTACCGCAAGCTGCGCCCGGGCGAGCCCCCGACCAAGGAGTCGGCGCAGACGCTGCTCGAGAACCTCTTCTTCAAGGAGAAGCGGTACGACCTCGCGCGCGTCGGCCGGTACAAGGTCAACAAGAAGCTCGGCCTGAACACCGACATCTCCGCGTCGACCCTCACCGAGGACGACATCGTCGCCACGATCGAGTACCTCGTGCGCCTGCACGCGGGCGATCAGATGATGACCGTCCCCGGCGGTGTCGAGGTTCCCGTCGAGGTCGACGACATCGACCACTTCGGCAACCGTCGTCTGCGCACGGTCGGCGAGCTGATCCAGAACCAGATCCGCGTGGGCCTGTCCCGCATGGAGCGCGTGGTCCGCGAACGGATGACCACCCAGGACGTCGAGGCGATCACGCCGCAGACCCTGATCAACATCCGCCCGGTCGTCGCCGCGATCCGCGAGTTCTTCGGCACCAGCCAGCTCTCGCAGTTCATGGACCAGAACAACCCGCTGTCGGGGCTGACCCACAAGCGTCGTCTGTCGGCGCTCGGTCCCGGCGGTCTGTCGCGTGAGCGCGCCGGCCTCGAGGTGCGCGACGTGCACCCCAGCCACTACGGCCGCATGTGCCCGATCGAGACCCCGGAAGGCCCGAACATCGGCCTGATCGGATCGCTGTCGGTGTACGCGCGGGTCAACCCGTTCGGCTTCATCGAGACCCCGTACCGCAAGGTCGCGGACGGCCGGGTGACCGACCAGGTCGATTACCTGACCGCCGATGAGGAGGACCGCCACATCGTCGCCCAGGCGAACTCGCCGGTCGACGCCGACGGAGCCTTCACCGAGGACCGTATTCTCGTGCGCCGCAAGGGTGGCGAGGTCGAGTACGCGGCCCCCGATGTGGTCGATTACATGGACGTCTCGCCGCGCCAGATGGTGTCGGTCGCGACCGCGATGATCCCGTTCCTCGAGCACGACGACGCCAACCGCGCCCTGATGGGTGCGAACATGCAGCGCCAGGCGGTCCCGCTGGTGCGCAGCGAGTCGCCGATCGTCGGTACCGGCATGGAGTTGCGTGCCGCGGTCGACGCCGGTGACGTCATCGTCTCGGAGAAGCCGGGTGTGGTCGAGGAGGTCTCGGCCGACTACGTCACCGTGATGGCCGACGACGGCTCGCGCCGCAGCTACCGGTTGCGCAAGTTCGCCCGTTCCAACCAGGGCACCTGCAGCAACCAGCGGCCGATCGTCGACGAGGGACAGCGCGTCGAGACCGGACAGGTCCTCGCCGACGGCCCCTGCACCGAGAACGGTGAGATGGCCCTGGGCAAGAACCTGCTCGTGGCGATCATGCCGTGGGAGGGCCACAACTACGAGGACGCGATCATCCTGAGCCAGCGGCTCGTGGAGGAGGACGTGCTCACCTCGATTCACATCGAGGAGCACGAGATCGACGCCCGCGACACCAAGCTCGGTGCCGAGGAGATCACCCGGGATATCCCGAACGTCTCCGATGAGGTGCTCGCCGATCTCGACGAGCGCGGCATCGTGCGCATCGGTGCCGAGGTTCGCGACGGCGACATCCTGGTCGGCAAGGTCACCCCGAAGGGCGAGACCGAGCTGACCCCCGAGGAGCGGCTGCTGCGCGCGATCTTCGGCGAGAAGGCGCGCGAGGTGCGCGATACCTCGCTGAAGGTGCCGCACGGCGAGTCCGGCAAGGTCATCGGCATCCGGGTGTTCTCCCGCGAGGACGACGACGATCTGCCTCCGGGCGTCAACGAGTTGGTCCGCGTCTACGTCGCCCAGAAGCGCAAGATTCAGGACGGCGACAAGCTGGCCGGTCGACACGGCAACAAGGGCGTCATCGGCAAGATCCTCCCGCAGGAGGACATGCCGTTCCTGCCCGACGGCACCCCGATCGACATCATCCTCAATACCCACGGCGTGCCGCGGCGTATGAATATCGGCCAGATCCTGGAAACCCATCTCGGGTGGGTGGGCAAGGCCGGTTGGAAGATCGAGGGCACCCCGGACTGGGCGAAGAACCTGCCCGAGGACATGCGCGAGCAGCCGGCGGACACCAAGATCGCCACCCCGGTCTTCGACGGTGCCCGCGACGAGGAGCTCGCCGGCCTGCTGGCGACGACGCTGCCGAACCGCGACGGTGACGTGATGGTCAACGCCGACGGCAAGGCGACGCTGTTCGACGGCCGTTCGGGTGAGCCGTTCCCGTACCCGGTGGCGGTCGGCTACATGTACATCATCAAGCTCCACCACCTGGTCGACGACAAGATCCACGCTCGCTCGACCGGTCCGTACTCGATGATCACCCAGCAGCCGCTCGGCGGTAAGGCCCAGTTCGGTGGCCAGCGCTTCGGTGAGATGGAGTGCTGGGCCATGCAGGCCTACGGCGCCGCCTACACCCTGCAGGAGCTGCTGACGATCAAGTCGGACGACGTGGTCGGTCGCGTGAAGGTGTACGAGGCGATCGTCAAGGGCGAGAACATCCCCGAGCCGGGTATCCCGGAGTCGTTCAAGGTGTTGTTGAAGGAGCTGCAGTCGCTCTGCCTCAACGTCGAGGTGCTCTCGAGTGATGGCTCCGCCATCGAGATGCGCGATACCGACGACGAGGACCTGGAGCGGGCCGCGGCGAACCTGGGGATCAATCTGTCGCGGAACGAGTCCGCGACGGTCGACGACCTTGCTCAGTAGGTACGACCGGGCTCGGTGAGCCGAGGGTCACCGGGAGCACCGTTTGCTCCCGGTGACCCGATACAACGGATTGTGACTAGGTAGATAACCATCCCTCGGAAGAGGGGAAAGGAAGTACGACGTGCTGGACGTCAACTTCTTCGATGAACTCCGCATCGGCCTGGCAACCGCGGACGACATCCGGAATTGGTCCTTCGGTGAGGTGAAGAAGCCGGAGACCATCAACTACCGCACGCTCAAGCCCGAGAAGGACGGCTTGTTCTGCGAGAAGATCTTCGGTCCCACCCGGGACTGGGAGTGCTACTGCGGCAAGTACAAGCGCGTGCGCTTCAAGGGCATCATCTGTGAGCGCTGTGGCGTCGAGGTCACCCGCGCCAAGGTGCGCCGTGAGCGCATGGGCCACATCGAGCTCGCCGCGCCGGTCACCCACATCTGGTACTTCAAGGGTGTGCCGAGCCGGTTGGGCTACCTGCTCGACCTGGCGCCGAAGGATCTCGAGAAGATCATCTACTTCGCCGCCTACGTGATCACCTCGGTCGACACCGAGCTGCGCCACAGCGAGCTCTCGACGCTCGAGGCCGAGATGGAGGTCGAGAAGAAGGCGGTCGCCGATCAGCGCGACGCCGATCTCGAGGAGCGCGCCCAGAAGCTCGAGCAGGATTTGGCCGTGCTCGAGGCCGAGGGGGCGAAGTCCGATCAGCGCCGCAAGGTCAAGGACGGCGGCGAGCGGGAGATGCGCCAGATGCGCGACCGCGCGCAGCGCGAACTCGACCGGCTCGACGAGATCTGGACCACCTTCACCAAGCTCGCGCCGAAGCAGCTGATCATCGACGAGATGATCTACCGCGAGCTGATCGACCGCTACGGCGAGTACTTCACCGGCGCCATGGGTGCCGAGTCGATCAAGAAGCTGATCGAGCTGTTCGACATCGACGCCGAGGCCGAGAACCTGCGGGAGACCATCCGCAGCGGCAAGGGCCAGAAGAAGCTGCGTGCGCTCAAGCGCCTCAAGGTGGTTGCCGCGTTCCAGCAGTCCGGCAACTCGCCGATGGGCATGGTCCTCGACGCCGTTCCGGTGATCCCGCCGGAGCTGCGCCCGATGGTCCAGCTCGACGGTGGCCGCTTCGCCACCTCGGACCTCAACGATCTGTACCGACGTGTGATCAACCGCAACAACCGCCTCAAGCGACTGATCGATCTCGGCGCGCCCGAGATCATCGTCAACAACGAGAAGCGGATGCTGCAGGAGTCGGTCGACGCCCTGTTCGACAACGGCCGCCGCGGCCGTCCGGTCACCGGACCGGGCAACCGCCCGCTCAAGTCGCTGTCGGATCTGCTGAAGGGCAAGCAGGGCCGGTTCCGCCAGAACCTGCTCGGCAAGCGTGTCGACTACTCCGGCCGCTCGGTCATCGTCGTCGGCCCGCAGCTCGAACTGCACCAGTGCGGTCTGCCCAAGCTGATGGCGCTCGAGCTGTTCAAGCCGTTCGTGATGAAGCGTCTGGTCGATCTCAACCACGCGCAGAACATCAAGTCCGCCAAGCGGATGGTCGAGCGGCAGCGGCCGCAGGTGTGGGATGTCCTCGAAGAGGTCATCGGCGAGCACCCCGTGCTGCTCAACCGCGCACCGACGCTGCACCGCCTCGGTATCCAGGCCTTCGAGCCGCAGCTGGTGGAAGGCAAGGCCATCCAGCTGCACCCGCTGGTCTGCGAGGCGTTCAACGCCGACTTCGACGGTGACCAGATGGCCGTGCACCTGCCGCTGTCCGCGGAGGCGCAGGCCGAGGCCCGCATCCTGATGCTGTCCTCGAACAACATCCTGTCGCCGGCCTCGGGTCGCCCGCTGGCCATGCCGCGTCTGGACATGGTCACCGGTCTGTACCACCTGACCCGTCTCGACGAGTCCGAGACCCCGGGCTCGTACAAGGCGGCGACGTCGGAGCGTCCCGAGGAGGGTGTCTACTCGTCGCCCGCCGAGGCGCAGATGGCCGTCGACCGCGGTGTGCTGACGGTGCAGTCCCCGATCAAGGTGCGGCTCGAGCGGCAGCGTCCGTCGGCCGAGACCGAGGCGGAGCTGTTCCCCGAGGGCTGGACCTACGGCGACAGCTGGGTCACCGAGACCACGCTGGGCCGGGTGCTGTTCAACGAGCTGCTGCCGACGGACTACCCGTACATCAACGAGCAGATGCCGAAGAAGCGGCAGGCGACGATCATCAACGATCTGGCCGAGCGCTACCCGATGATCGTGGTGGCGCAGACCGTCGACAAGATGAAGGACGCCGGCTTCTACTGGGCGACCCGCTCGGGCGTGACGGTGTCGATGTCGGACGTGCTGGTTCCGCCGGAGAAGAGCGAGATCCTCGCGCGGTACGAGGCGCAGGCCGATCAGATCGAGCGCAAGTACCAGCGCGGTGCGCTGGATCGGACCGAGCGCAACAGCGCCCTGGTCAAGATCTGGCAGGACGCGACCGAAGAGGTCGGTCGGGCGATGGAGGCTCATTACCCGGATACGAACCCGATCCCGACGATCGTCAAGTCGGGTGCGGCGGGCAACATGACCCAGATTCGCTCGCTCGCGGGCATGAAGGGTCTGGTGACCAACCCGAAGGGTGAGTTCATCCCGCGGCCGATCAAGTCCTCGTTCCGCGAGGGCCTGACCGTCGTCGAGTACTTCATCAACACCCACGGTGCTCGTAAGGGTCTGGCCGATACCGCGCTGCGTACCGCCGACTCGGGCTACCTGACCCGTCGTCTGGTCGACGTGTCGCAGGACGTCATCGTTCGCGAGACCGACTGCGCCACCGAGCGCGGCATCATCACCACGATCGCGGAGAAGCAGCCCGACGGCACGCTGATCCGGGATGCGCACGTCGAGACCTCGACGTACGCGCGGACCCTGGCCGCCGACGCGGTCGACGAGAACGGCAACGTGATCGTCGAGCGTGGACACGACCTGGGCGATCCGGCGATCGATGCGCTGCTCGCGGCGGGCATCACGCAGGTCAAGGTGCGGTCGGTGCTCACCTGCGCCACCGGCACCGGCGTCTGCGCGACCTGCTACGGCCGCTCGATGGCCACCGGCAAGCTCGTCGACATCGGCGAGGCTGTCGGTATCGTCGCCGCGCAGTCGATCGGTGAGCCCGGTACCCAGCTGACGATGCGTACCTTCCACCAGGGTGGTGTCGGTGACGACATCACCGGCGGTCTGCCCCGTGTCCAGGAGCTGTTCGAGGCGCGCGTGCCCAAGGGTGTCGCGCCGATCGCGGACGTCTCCGGACGGGTGCGGCTCGAGGAGTCGGAGCGCTTCTACAAGATCACGATCGTCCCGGACGATGGTGGCGAAGAGGTCGTCTACGACAAGCTCTCGAAGCGTCAGCGCCTGCGCGTGTTCAAGCACGACGACGGCACCGAGCGGCTGCTGTCCGATGGTGACCACGTCGAGGTCGGTCAGCAGCTCATGGAGGGTTCGGCGAACCCGCACGAGGTGCTGCGCGTCATGGGCCCGCGTCAGGTGCAGATCCACCTGGTGAACGAGGTCCAGGAGGTCTACCGCAGCCAGGGTGTGTCGATCCACGACAAGCACATCGAGGTCATCGTCCGGCAGATGCTGCGCCGGGTGACGATCATCGATTCGGGCGCCACCGAGTTCCTGCCCGGTTCGCTCACCGAGCGGGCCGAGTTCGAGGCGGCGAACCGTCGCGTCGTGGCCGAGGGCTCCGAGCCCGCGGCCGGACGTCCGGTGCTGATGGGTATCACGAAGGCGTCGCTCGCGACCGATTCGTGGCTGTCGGCGGCGTCGTTCCAGGAGACCACTCGTGTCCTGACCGATGCGGCGATCAACGGTCGTTCCGACAAGCTGGTCGGCTTGAAGGAGAACGTGATCATCGGCAAGCTGATCCCGGCCGGTACGGGTATCAACAAGTACCGGAACATCCAGGTGCAGCCGACCGAGGAAGCGCGTGCCGCCGCGTACGCGGTGCCGACGTACGACGATCAGTACTACAGCCCGGACGGCTTCGGCCAGAACACCGGTGCTGCGGTTCCGCTCGACGACTACGGCTTCTCCGCGGACTACCGCTAGTCCGATCGGGGAGACCTACCCGCGCCTGGCGCGGGTAAGCTTCCCGGATCGCAGCTTCGAAAGCCCGGTGCACTTCGGTGCACCGGGCTTTCGGCGTTTGTGGGCGGGCTTGGGGGGATTTCGATGCTGCGATACTTCGTGATTTCGGCGGGGTGAGGGGGACTATCGTCGAAGCGATGGACGAGCCGACGATGACGGCATGGACGACCTCGGCCGGGCAGCACACCGTCGAGTGCACGACGCTCCCTCGACCACGGCCCGGACCGGCGCAGCTATTGGTCCGGGTGATCGTCTGCGGGGTATGCCGCACCGACCTGCACGTCATCGACGAGGACATCCCACCGCACGCCGACCGGGTGGTGCCGGGCCACCAGATCGTCGGTGAGGTCATCGCGACCGGGGCCGACGTGACCGGCTACGACATCGGCGACCGGGTGGGGATCGCCTGGTTGCGCCATACCTGTGGGATGTGCGAGTACTGCCGGTCCGGGCGCGAGAATCTCTGCCCGCGTACCCGTTTCACCGGCTGGGACGAGGACGGGGGATGCGCGCAGTACGCGGTGGTCGACGCCGGATATGCCTACCGGCTGCCCGCGGACGTCGACCCGTTCGCGATCGCGCCGTTGCTGTGCGCCGGGATCATCGGCTATCGGGCGCTGCGGCGGGCCAATCTGCCGCCCGGCGGACTGCTCGGCATCTACGGCTTCGGATCGAGTGCCCACATCGCGGCACAGTTGGCGATGGCGTCCGGCGCCCGGGTCGCGGCGATCACCCGCGGCGAGGGGAATCGGCAACTGGCCCGCGACCTCGGCGTCGCCTTCGTCGGCGATAGTGACGACGTTCCCCCGGAACCGTTGGACGCCGCGATCGTCTTCGCCCCGGTCGGAGCGATCATGCCGCAGGCCCTCGCCGCGACCGCGCCGGGTGGCACCGTCGTCAGCGCCGGAATCCACATGTCGCCCATCCCGGAATTCAGCTACGACGAGCTGCTCTTCGGGGAACGGGACCTGCGCAGTGTCACCGCCAACACCCGCGCCGACGGCGACCAATTCCTCCGCCTGGCCCGGCAATTGGGCATCACGCCGCATGTGACGGTCTACCCGTTCGGCCGGGTCGACACCGCCCTGGAGGACCTGCGCGCCGGACGCGCCGAGGGCAGCCTGGTCATCGCGGTCGCGGACGACGCCGGACCGGCGGATCAGGGCGACGCGGCGAAATAGGCCCGGACGACTCCGAGTTCCGTCGGCGGCGGGAAGGACTGCCCGGGGCTGCCCAGATCGCCCACCTTGACCGTCCACGTCGGTTCCGACGAGTCGATCAGCACGTCGTTGGCGACGTCGTGCAGGACCAGATAGTCCGCGTCACCGCAGGCGTAGCCGACACCGAAGCCGTCGGTTCGGGCGCCCCAGGATCCGCCGTGGGCCAGGGTGCAGTGCGCGCCGTCCTCCAGTTCGATCCACTCCGGAATCGGCGCGTCGGCAGGGGGAGACGGCGCGAGCGGTTCGGTGGAGCGGTAGCCGACGTAGGTCTGATCCCAGACATTCATCGCACAGGTCAACGTCATTCGATCGGAATGAACCCAGCAGGTGTTGGCACTGTCTGCGGTCGAGCCGCAGCCGCGGATGATGTCCGAACCCACCGCCGAGGCTGCCGGTTGGCTGTAGGTGCAGTCGAGCGAGATCGGGTTGGCCGCCTGCGTCCCCGATGCTTGCCAGCCGGGTAGTGGGTCCCCGCGGCCGTCCACGGCGGTGACGTTGACGACCTGCGTGGGCCTGGTGATGACGATGCGGTAGCCGGACGGATCGAACGCCGTCTCGACGCCCGCCAGCAAGCCCATCGCCGCGGTGCGCACACCGCCGACCGTCCAGATGATCGGCTGCACCCAGTCCGCAAGGATCGGACCGAGATCGGCTTCCTTGACGGCGAGGTCCGCACAGCCCAGCGCCACATCGAGTGCGGCGCGGAAGAGGTCGAATCCGGCGTCGGAACCGGCCTTCTCGGTCACGGCCAGGCCGGTCATCGAGGACAGACATCCCTGCCCGACCAGTGCGGTTCGCAGCGCGCTCTCGGCGGCCTCCCCGCCAACCGGCTTCAGGACCATCGCATAGGTGCTCGCCGCGAACTCCGCCGCGGTCAGCAGGTACGCGCCGGGATCCGGTTGGATCATCACGCCGTCCGACGCTCGCCCGCTCTCCGCGACGGTGAACTCGATCCGATTGCCGGCGGCCAGCAGCTCGACATCGTTCGCCCGCGTCGAGGGCGGAGACTTCAGAAGCTGCGCGAGCGTCGCGATGAAGTCTTCCCGGTCGGAGGTGGCCACGGTCAACCCCGGGGTGTACTCGGCGGATACGCCGTACCCGCGGGCATTGACCACCTTCAGGACCGGCTCACCGTTTTCCCGGCCGAGACACCAATAGACCCGTTGACCGGAGTCGCTGGTGATCGAGAATCCATCGTCGCGAATGGTCGCCTCGCCGGCGCATTCGGGTGGGCTTCCGTTGCCCGCTGCGGCAAGCGCGTCGAGGTTTCTCTTCATGTCGTCGATCGCCCGGCTCCCGATGTCCCGCCATCGGGTCAGGAACCAGTTCGAGAAATGGGTGGTCGTGACGACCACCCGGTTCCCGTCGAGCACGACGTCGGACACCGGCGTGCGCGGGCCGCCGGATTCCGCCGCGTAGGTGATCAGCGGAATGGGCTCACCTTCTTCGAGATCATCGATCGTGAACCGGATGGTGGCGGTGCCGGTCAGGTCGGCGCCGTCGAGGGTGATCGACCATCCTTCGGCACCATCCGCGGGATCGGTGACCGGCTCGACGGCGAGGACACCGTCACCGTTCACCGCATCGGCGGGTACCTCGATCGTGACCCGGCCGTCGTCGGAGCGAACCACCGTGTCGTCGGACGGGCCGACCGAGCCCTCCGGACCGACAACGCTCTGCGAGCAACCGGACATCACCAGAACAACCGTGACGACAAGTGCGAACGGGACGCACAAAGAACGGCGAAAAAGGGGCACCGAAAGAGAATATCCTTGCATTGATCCGCATTTGCGGCGTCGCCGGTGAGGTGGAAATCAATCTCATCGACGCGGAATCCCTGCGTGCCGAGCCGGATCTCGGCCGTTCGCAATAGTTTCCGTCAACCGCCGCAGCCGAGTTGGGCGGCCACCTCGGGCGGGACGCCCTGGCTGACGCAGTCGATAGCGGAGCCGAGGGTGACCGGAGTCCACGCGCCGGCGGAATAGCGGAAGAGGACCCGGGCGGGCTGCACATTGCGGCTGGGATCGGCGATGGCCCACTGCGGGGTCTGCGCGATGGCCCAGTCGCCGGCGCAGGTCGGCGCGCCGAAATCGATCGGTGGGGTGAGGCTTGCGCTGATCGCGTCCGCCTCGGCGGCCCGCCGCAGGTCGTCCGCGCCGGGACAGGGCGCCGAAGCCGCGGGGGTGTCGGCGGTGGGGGACTCGGCCTCGGATGCGGCGGCGCTCTCGGAAGCGGCTGGGGTATCGGAAGCGGCAGGGGTATCCGATCCGGGAGACAGCTCGGAGCCGGAGGAGCCGGAGGAGCCGGCGGCGGGCGGAACGGCGTCGCCGGTGGTCGGTAGGGACGTCGATGCTTCGGATGCCGTCGTGGAGGGGGTGGTGGTCGACGTGGCCGCGGTGTCGGTCGAACCGCAGCCGGTCAGGACCAGTCCCGCCACGGCCAGGCCGCCCAGCATCGCCGGCAGAGAACCATGAAATCGCTTGTGGGTCACCATCATGTCTCCTCGGTATCTCGTTGGAGCGCTGATACCGAGTAGTCGCGCGCGGAGCTCGCGGTGTTACATCCGACTCCAGGTGGGCGCCGGGCGTGAGGTGCCGGTGAGGCAGGCGGCGAGGCCGGGACCGGGCGCCCGTGGGCGTTCGGTCGACCGGTCCCGCCGCGGGGGAGAGGGTCTACGTCGGGTCGGTGGTGCGCCCTTCGGCGGCCTTCGCCTCGGTGGTGGGCGCGGTATCACCCTCGGCCGTCCGATCGGGAGCGGTCGGGACCAATACCGCCGGCTCCGACTCCGCCCCCGACTCGGTCCCCGATCCCGCCGACGACCCCGGCCCCGCCGACGACCCCGGCCCCGCCGACGACTCCAACGACGACTGCGATGCGATCCGCGTGGCGCCGACCCGGCGGCCCTGCATCCGGTCGATCACCCGGTTGAGGGCGAGTCCGATCGCGCCCCACACCGCGATCACCAACACATTGGTCCAGACGCCATCGCCGTCGAAGTAGACCAGCGAGCGGGCCGAGTCGACCGCCGCCGGCAGCGGCAGCACGTTCTGCAGGGGTCGGAAGAACTCCGGAACCATGTAGATCGACAGGCCGCCGCCCGACGCGGGCACACCGGCCAACATCAGGATCACCATCACCGGCACGATCGCGGCCAGACCCAACGTTCGGGTGAAAACGGCGGTCACCGCCGACATCGAGAAGATCGTCAGCGCGCCGAGCCCGATCATCGCGAACGGGTTGATGCTCACCGCGCCGATGATCACGTCGATCAGCAACCACAGCCAGACCGACATGCCGATCGCCCACCCGGCGAGCAGCGGCAGGAACTGGCGGAACCGGGTCAGCTCCGGCGCCCCGCCGCGCAGCACGGCGAGCATCAGGAAGCCGGCCATCACCCAGGACATGCCCACGTACAGGCTGTTGCTGCCCATCGTGTCGTTCGGGGTCAGCGGCGTCAGGTCGGTCAACTGGACGGAGGTGCCCTGCTGGGCGGCGATCCGATTGAAGATCGCCTGGACGGCGGACTGCTGGCTGACCCCGGCGCCGGCGGAGGTGTACAGCGTCGCCGGCGCATCGGCCGCCATCGGAAGCTCGTAGATGGCGACGATCTGCTGGGTCTGCACCAACTGGATCGCCTCGTCCATCGACGACACCGGTTGCAGATCGAGCACCCCGGCCATCGCCGGCGCCATCGCATCGACGGTCTGTTCGGCCTGTGCGGGGCTTGCGGCCACCACCGCGACCGGCAGATCGTGGACCTCGGGGCGATGCAGCGAGAAGCCCATCACCCCGACGACCATCACCACGATCGACAGCGGGAACGCCGCCACCACAACCATGCGGAATCGCTTGGAACGCAGCGGTCCACCGGCCAACGCGGGCAGTGGGACGTCGGGGTCGGAGTCGTCCGGGGCGGTCGGGATCGCGGTACCGGAGAGCCGCTCCTTCACCGCGCACAGCACGGCCGCGGCGACCGCCCAGATGACCAGGACCCAGATATGACGTCCGGCGCCCACACCGTCGAAGTAGAGGAACGAGCGCAGGGCCTCACCCGCCGCCGGCAGCGGCAGCACGCCGTGCAGGAACCGGAAGAAGCCCGGCATCACGTGAATCGACAGCGCCAGGTTGGACGCGGGCATCCCGAAGACGACGTACAGCAACATGCCGAGCAGGACGGCCAGCGGACCCATCAGCTTGGTGAACAGCAGTTGGGTCAGACCCACGGATACGACGGCGAGGGTGCCGACGCCGAGGAAGGTCACGAAGTGGCCGTCGACCGCCCCGACGATCGGACCGAGGATCAGCCAGATCAGCGAGCCGACGCCCGCGCCCCAGGCGGCGGCGAGCGGGAGGAACCGGCGCAGGGTCAGCAGGTGCGGCAACGACATCATCAGCAGGCTCAGCGGCACGTACCCGGCCAGCATCATGCCCATCGCGCCGAACAATGCCGCCGTTCCGGAGGTGTCACCCTCCGGCAGCGGAGCGACGTCGTGCAGATCCGTCGACCAGCCGCTGCCCAGTACGACGGGGGCCAACAGTTGTTGGACCGTCGTGGCCTGCGACGCACCGCTCGCCGACGCGGTCCAGATCGTCGCGACCCCCGCATCGGTGGCGGGCACCTCGAGCGCGCCGGCGATGTCCTGGCTGCGCAGCAGATTCTCGACCTCACCGGTCGTCGCGACCATCCGCACATCGACGGCGTCGCCGGCGGCCGCGGCCAGGCCGTCGGCGGTCGCTTGCGCGGCGGGTCCGACCCCGACGACCGCGATCGGCAGGTCGTGCGGTTGCGGCGAGTGCATCGTGCCGACGTACGTCGCGAACATCATGGTGACCATGAGGAAGGGCATGACGAACAGGGCGACGTAGCGGGCGATGCGGGCCTTGCGGTCCTCCTGCGGCGGGGCCGCCGGCTGATCGGTGGACGGCGGGGCGGTCTGCATGGGTATGTCCTTGCGGTAAGGAGGTGATTCGCGACGACGGTCGGGACGGTCCTGCTGACGAGGGGTGGCGTCGATGCCGCGGAGATCCCCGTCCGAATCCACTGTAAGGCACATGCCTTAATTGGGCCTCGGTCGATCGGAGTTGGAAGAATCACCTCCGAGTGGGAAGGGTGAGGATGGTCGCCACACGGTCGCAGGGTGCGCAGGCGCTGTTGGATACCGCCGAGCGGCTCTTTTCGCAGGACGGGATCGCCCGCGTCTCCGATCGGCGGATCGCCGAGGAGGCAGGCAATGCCAACAACTCCGCGGTGCGGTACCACTTCGGCGGTCGGGAAGGCCTGCTGCGGGCGCTGTTACAGCGGCAACTGGTCGACGTCGACGAGATGCGCAGCGCACGTCACGAGCGCTCGGAGTCCCTGCTCGACGACGTTCGGAGTCTGGTGGTGCCGGTGACGGACCAATTGGCGCAGCAGCCGGTACCGAGTTGGCGCGCCCGGTTCATGGATCTGGCGGTCCACGATCCGGCGACCGCGCGGCTGCTGCTCGACATGGGCGACGCGGCACCGGCGGCGACGCGGATCGTCTACTCGGTGCGAGATCGGCTCACCGATCTCCCGGTGTGGGTGGTGCGGGCCCGCGCCGGCCTGATGGTCAAGATCATCACGTCGACCTGCGCGGAGGTGGAGGCCCGGATGGAACTCGGGACCACCGATGCCACCTGGCCGAGGGTGGCCGACTTTCTCTGCGATGCGATCACCGGCATGTTGCTCGCCCCGGTCTCCACGCCGTGACGCCCGCGCGCGGCCCGGGCTTAGCAGCGCCGTTCGGCTGCCGCAGGGCCGTCGCGAGGGCCGTCGCGGACCGCCGGATCCACGACGGGCCGGATCCGCCACGAAGAAAGGCGGCCAACGCCCGACGATCGCTGACGCCCAGCTTGAGGCAGGCGTGCAGGACGTGCCCCTCGGCGGTGCGCACCGAGATCACCAGGCGTTCGGCGATCTTCCTGTTGCTCAGCCCGGCGGCGACCAGGGGGGCGACCTCGCGCTCCCATTCGACCGCCCACGGCAACGAGTGGACCGGTGACCAGGGCATGTGAACGCCCCGGCCCTGGTCGGGTCGGGTTCAGATCGTCGTCAACTCGACCTCGACCCGTCCGCGCAATTCGTCGACGGAGATGCCGAAGGTCTCGAGCACGGTGGCGCCGTTCGGCCCGACCGAGAAGACGGCGTAGTCGGTGTAGATCCGGCTGACGCAGCCGCGGCCGGTCAGCGGATAGGTGCACGCCGGGGTCAGCTTGGCGGTGCCGTCCTTGGTGAACAGGGTCATCATCACGAAGACGTCCTTGGCGCCGATCGCCAGATCCATCGCGCCGCCGACGGCGGGGATCGCGTCGGGCTTGCCGGTATGCCAATTGGCCAGGTCACCGTTCTGGGAGACCTGATAGGCGCCGAGGACGCAGACGTCGAGATGGCCGCCGCGCATCATGGCGAACGAATCGGCGTGGTGGAAGTAGGAGGCCCCCGGCAACTCGGTTACCGGGATCTTTCCCGCGTTCGTCAGATCCGGGTCGATATCGTCACCGACCGCGGCCGGGCCCATGTTGAGCATGCCGTTCTCGGTGTGCAGGATGACGCCGTGCTCGGCGGTCAGGTGATCGGCGACCAGCGTGGGCTGGCCGATACCGAGATTGACGAACGATCCGTGCGGGATGTGGCCGGCGATCAGCGCGGCGATCTCGTGCTTGTCGAGCGGTCCGCGATCGGTGTGCTCGACGGTGGAATCGGGGCGGACGAGAGTGGTCACGACGCGACCTCCGTAACGGTGCGGGCGGGCTGGGCGGACAGATCGAGGACGTGATCGACGTAGATGCACGGTGTCACCACGGACTCCGGATCGAGCGAGCCGGTGGGGACCACCTCGGTCACCTCGACGATCGTCGTGGTCGCCGCGGTGGCCATCACCGGCCCGAAATTGCGGGCGGTCTTGTGGTACACGAGATTTCCCAGGCCATCGGAGGCGTGGGCGCCGATCAGGGCCACGTCGCCGCGGATCGGGTACTCGAGCACGTACGTCCGCCCGTCGATCTCGCGCTCCTCCTTGCCCTCGGTCAGCAGGGTGCCGACGCCGGTGGGGCAGAAGAAGGCGCCGATCCCGGCACCGGCCGCGCGCATCCGCTCGGCGAGGTTGCCCTGCGGGACGACCTCGAGCTCGATCCGGCCCTCCCGGTAGAGCCGGTCGAAGACCCAGGAATCGTGCTGGCGGGGAAAGGAACAGATCACCTTGCGGACGCGGCCGGCGTCGAGCAGGGCGGCCAGACCGGTGTCGCCGTTGCCGGCGTTGTTCGACACGATCGTCAGATCGGTTGCGCCGTGGTCGATCAGCGCGTCGATCAGCGTGACGGGCATCCCCGCCATGCCGAATCCGCCGACCAGGACGGTGGCGCCGTCGGCGATCGACGCGACCGCGTCGCGCGGGTCGGAGTGGAAGGTGGTCATGCCGCTGCTCCCTCGAGGTCGGTGTTCTCCAGAACGATGGCGAGGGCCTGGCCGACGCCGATGCAGATGGCGGCCACTCCCCAGCGCTCCCCGCGCTCGCGCAGGACGGCGGCCAGGGTGCCGATGATGCGGGTACCCGATGCGCCCAGGGGGTGGCCCAGGGCGATCGCGCCGCCGCGGGTGTTGACGATCTCCGGGTCCCGCAGGCCCAGCTGCGACCACGCGTCGACGCAGGCGAGGGACTGGACGGCGAAGGCCTCGTTGACCTCGACCGCGCCGACGTCCGACCAGGAGATACCGGCCTGCGCCAGCGCGCGATTGGCCGCCTCGACCGGCGCGAAGCCGAAGGACTGCGGTTCGAGGGCGGAGGCCGCGCGGCCGGCGATCCGGGCGAGCGGGTCGGTGCCGATGCGACCGGCGGCGGCCGCGGTGCCCACCAGCAGGGCGCCGGCGCCGTCGGAGAGCGGGGAGGCGTTGCCGGCGGTGATCGTGCCGTCCGGGCGAAAGGCGGGCCGCAGGCCGGCGAGGGTGTCGACCGTCGTATCCGGGCGGATGCCCTCGTCCCGATCGACCACGGTGCTCGCCTTGCGGGTCGCCACCTTGACCGGGGTGACCATAGCGTCGTAGAAGCCGTCCTCCCAGGCCGCGGCGGCGAGCCGGTGGGAGCGGGCGGCGAACTCGTCCTGGCGCTCCCGCGAGATCGAGAACCGCTCCTGCAGTTGCTCGTTGGCCTCGCCGAGGGAGACGGTCCACTCCGCGGGCATCTTCGGGTTGACCAGCCGCCAGCCCAGGGTGGTCGACACGGCGGTCACGTCGCCGGCGGGGAAGGGGCGGTCGGACTTCGGCAGCACCCAGGGGGCGCGGGTCATCGACTCGACACCGCCGGCGACCGCGATGCCGTCGGCGCCCAGGTCGCCGGAGGCGAGGGCGCGGGACGCCTGGATCGTCGCGTCGAGGCTCGAGCCGCAGAGCCGGTTGATCGACGTCGCCGGGGTCTCGACGGGGTAGCCCGCCAGCAGCCAGGCCATGCGACCGACATTGCGGTTGTCCTCGCCCGCACCGTTGGCGTTGCCCAGGTAGACCTCGCCGACCGCGGCGGGATCGAGCTGCGGGACGCGTTCGAGCAGCGCCTGCAGCACGTGGGCGGCGAGGTCGTCCGGCCGCACCGAGGCGAGGCTGCCGTTGAACTTCCCGAAGGGAGTGCGGACGGCGGCGTAGAGGTAGGTGTCGAGCGAATCCGACATATCAACTCCTAGTGTTCGCTATGCGAACGTAGGTTCGCTATACGAACCAAGTTTACGGCGTGCGGATGCCCGCCGACAAGAGGCAAAGCCGCGGTGGTCTCGCGGATGAACGGGGTCAGGCGCCCCGTGGGGGAGCGGAGGCGGGCACCGGCAGGTCGGCGGTGATCGCCCGGGTGCAGGCGAGCAGGTCCGGCAGCAGGTCGTCGGCCAGCTCCCGATCGCCGGCGACCGTGGTCGAGACGTTGACCGCCGCGACCGTCGCGCCGGTCCCGTCCAGGACGGGAGCGGCGATCGACCGCAGGCCGCGTTCGAGTTCCTGATCCACCGCGGCCCAACCGCGGGATCGCACGGTATCCAAGGTTTTTCGCAAGGTGTCGGCGTCACCGATCGCGCCGGGCGTGCGCGGGGAGATCTCCGCGCGGGCGAGATAGTCGGTCAGGGCGTCGTCCGGCAGCCCCGCCAGCAGCACCCGCCCCATCGACGTCGCGTAGGCGGGAAACCGGGTCCCGACGGTGATCTGCACGCTCATGATCCGCCGGGTCGCCACCCGCGCGACGTAGACGATGTCCGGGCCGTCGAGCACCGCCAGCGAGGTCGATTCCTCCACCCGCCGGGACAACTCCTCGAGGTGCGGTTGCGCCACCGCCGGCAGCCCGAGAGCCGACAGATAGGCGAAGCCGAGCTCGAGGATGCGCGGGCGCAGCCGGAACTGTCCGTCGTCGCCCACTGCGTACCCCTCGGCCACCAGCGTCGCGAGCACCCGGCGCACCGTGGCTCGCGAGAGGCCGGTGCGCCGGGCGACGTCGGCGAGGGTCATCGACGCGTGCTCGGCGTCGAAGGCGCGGATCACCGCCAACCCGCGGGTCAGCGACTGGATCGACTCGACCGGTGCCGGCGCCTCCGTCATCCGAGATCGATACCCATGTCCATCAGCACCTTCTGCGCGACCCGGAACGCGATGTTCGCGTCGGGAACCCCACAATAGATCGCGGTCTGGAGGAAGACCTCCTTCAACTCGTCGGGGGTCAGGCCGTTGCCGATCGCCGACCGCACGTGCATCGCCAACTCGTCGTGATGGCCGCGGGCGACCAGAGCGGTCAGGGTGATCAACGACCGTGAGCGCCGATCGAGGCCGGGGCGCGTCCAGATACCGCCCCACGCGTACTGGGTGATCATCTCCTGGAAGTCGGTGGTGAACCCGGTCGCCGCCGCGGTCGCCCGATCGACGTGGGCGTCGCCGAGCACCTCCCGCCGCACCACCATGCCGGCCGCGCGCTGTTGGCCGATCGTGGTCGCATCGGTGATCGGGGCGGCGGCGGTCCCCGGATCGCGACCCGCGGCGGACAGGAAGCCGTCGAGCAGCCGGGCGACCGTCTCGGGATCCTCCGCCGGAGCGAGATGGGCGACCCCGTCGAGCACCTCCAGCCGGCCGTCGACCACCCCGGAGGCGATCGCTTCCAGACTCGCCGGCGGGGTGGGGAGGTCGTCGCGCCCGGCGATCGCCAGGACCGGAGTCGAGATCTCCGCCAGCCGGTCGCGCACGTCGAAGCCGGCCAGGGCGCCGCAGACGAAGCGATAGCCGTCGACGTCGGTGCCCCGCAGCGCATCCAGAAGGGCTTGCGCGCGCAGCGGATTGCGGTCGACGAAGCCGGGGGCGAACCACCGCTCCCGCGATCCGTCGACCATCGAGTCGATCCCCTCGGCGGCCACGCGCTCGGCCCGCCCGGTCCAGCCGTCGGGCTCGCCGATCCGGGCGCCGGTGCACACCAGGGCCGCGGCCGCTATCCGGTCGGGCGCGTCGAGCAGCAGTTGCAGCCCGACCGCACCGCCGACCGAGACCCCGGCATAGGACCACCGGACGGCGGAGCCGATCTCCTTGTCGACCGCGGCGAGCACGCCGGCGGCGAGTTCGGCCATCGTGAACGGCGCGGTCGGGGCGGGCGCGACTCCGTGGCCGGGCAGATCCCAGCCGATCACGCGGTAGCCGGGCAGCCGATCGGCGACGGTCTCCCAGAGCGCGGTGACCGAGGTGCCCAGCGACGGCCCCACCACCAGGACGGGTCCGTCGGCGCGGGTCAGCGCCACGGTATGGATCTCCGGAATGGTCATCGGGCACTCCTCGGTGCGTCGGTGGGGACGCCGGTGCGGTCCGGGTCGGACCGCCGGGCTACGGCGTCGATGAACGAATCGGTCAGGCCGAGGTAGACGCGCGGATCGTCCGTGTCCCCGGCGGGAGTCTCGCGGCCGAGCAGCCGGCGCATCGACGCGCGTTCGGCGAGCAGGCCGTCGGCCTCCGTCGCCCGCCGCGCCATCGTCGCGACGTCGACGACGAGACCGCCGGTCACCTCGGCGGTCTGCGAGGCCGCGACCGCCGTGCGGCGGGCCAGATCCCGCAGCGTCGGCCACTCGGCATGCCAGGCGCCGTCGGGACGTTCGTCGTCCGCCAGCGCGGCGGCGGTGTGCAGGGTCGCTGCGAGATTCGGCGTGGTCAGGGCCGCGCGCCGAATCAGCACCGACAGTACGGGATTCCGCTTCTGTGGCATCGTCGACGAGCCGCCGCGCCCGACGCCGGCCGGTTCGGCGAGTTCGCCGACCTCGGGGCGGGCGAGGGTGAGCACGTCGGTGGCGATCCGGCCGCAGGCCTGCGCGGCGGTCGCCAACGCGTCCCCGATGCGGGTGATCGGGGTGCGGGTGGTGTGCCAGGGCACGTCCGCCCGCAGCCCGAGGTCGCGGGCGGTATCGCCGACGACGCCCGCCGCGATGTCGAGGTCGCCGTCGGCGAGTTCGACCAGCGCCGCGAGGGTGCCGGCCGCGCCGCCGGCCTGAATGGTCAGCCGGGCGCGCACCCGGTCGACCTCCTCGATCGCGTCGAGGACCCCGGCCCGCCAGAACGCGGCCTTGAGCCCGAAGGTGATCGGCACCGCGTACTGCGTCAGGGTGCGACCGACCATCACGGTGCCGCGATGCGCGTCGGCCAGGTCGCCGAGGTGATCGGCGATCGTCGCCAGGTCCGCGCCGATCCGGTCGAGCGCCTCGCCGGCGCAGAGCACCAGCGCGGTGTCGACGACGTCCTGGCTGGTCAGGCCGCGATGCAGCCAGGTCGCGGCCGCTTCGTTGCCCTCGCCTCGCAGCTGCTCGCGCAGGACCGCGAGCAGATCGAGCACCGGGTTGCCGCCGCCCTCGGCGCCGGCCGCCACCGCGTCCGCGGCGTCGTCGGTCACCTCCGAGAGGGTCGCCGCCGCGTCGGCGGGAGCGATCTTCGCGGCCACCAGCGCCGCGAGCCAGGTCTGCTCGATCCGCACCATCGCGTCGAGGAAGGCGCGCTCGCCGAAGAGATCCCCGGCGCGCTCGTCGCCCGGCCAGTAGAGGTCCGCCACCCGATCAGTCTTCCGTGCCGACGCCGTTGAAGTTGAGGAATACCGTTTCGTCCGCACCCTGCAGCCGCACATCGAACCGATAGCCGCCCGGCTCGGCCGCCGCGATCAGGGTGGCACGGCGAGCCGGCTCGAGCGCGGCCAGCAGACGATCGGCCGCCAGGGCCTCGTCGGTCGCGCCCGGCGCCCCGGCGGGCAGATAGGCGCGGGTGAAGAGGCGATGCAGCAGCCCGCGAGCGAAGACGGTGACCGCGAAGAACGGCGCCGCGCCGGCGGACGTCGGGCCGGGCAGGACGGTGGAGAACGAGTAGACGCCGTCGCGGCCGGAGGAGGCGCGGCCGAATCCGGTGAACCCGAAGCCATTGCGGCGCAGGCTGCCCGGCTCGCGGGGGATCGAGCCGTCCGGGTTGGCCTGCCAGATCTCGACCAGGGCGTCGGGGATCGGATCGCCCGCGCCGTCGGTCACGGTGCCGAAGAGGCGGATCGCGTCGGGCGAACTCGCCGGGACCAGATCGCGGTCGCCTTCGAACGGCAGGGCGTAGTGGAAGAAGGGGCCGACCGTCTGGGCGGGGGTCGGGGTGAGAGCGGACATGCGAACTCCTCGTGAGGGGGCTGTCGAGGGCGAAAGAGTGCGGCCGGTGGGCTGAACGGGCCGAAGGGGATTGGGGGGACTGCGGGGGCTGCCGCAGGGGAGCGGTGGGTCAGATGTGCTCGACGTCCGACTCGCGGACGGTGCGATGGCTGCCGGTCAGCACGATGTCCCAGCGGTATCCGGTCGACCATTCGGGGCTGGTCAGATCGTGGTCGTAGGTGGCGACCAGGCGGTCGCGCGCGATCGGATCGACGATCGACTGGTAGATCGGGTCCAGGGCGAACAGCGGGTCGCCGGGGAAGTACATCTGGGTGACCAGCCGATGGGTGAACTCGGTGCCGAAGAGGCTGAAGTGGATGTGGGCCGGCCGCCAGGCGTTGAGGTGATTGCGCCACGGATACGGGCCCGGCTTGATCGTGGTGAAGCGGTACCAGCCGTCGTCGTCGGTCAGGCAGCGGCCGACGCCGGTGAAGTTGGGGTCGATCGGGGCGGGATGCTGATCGCGCTTGTGCACGTAGCGGCCGGCGGCGTTCGCCTGCCACACCTCGACCAGCTGGCGGCGGATCGGGCGACCCTCGCCGTCGACGACCCGACCGGTGACGACCATGCGTTCGCCGACCGGTTCGCCGCCGTGCTGGATCGTCAGGTCCGCCTCGAGCGGGTCGACATCCCGGACGCCGAAGCACGGCGCCCACAGCTCGATCTCCTCGGGATCGGCGTGGTGCAGCGACTTGGTTGGATGGCGCAGAATGCTGCTGCGGTACGGGGTGTAATCGCGCCGCGGCATGGTCTCGGTGGGCAGGCCGGCCGCGATCGACTCGGCGTACTTGTCACTGAGGGTGGTCATTTCGGCGGTGATGTCCGCCTGGACGGTGGGCGAAGTCATAGGGGCGACCGTAGGTGATCGAGGTTACCCTGAACACGTCGATGTTTCTGCTGAGCGGAAGTGGATTCGCATGGCCGGCAATACCGCCGTACCCGGGACCTCGGTCACCCAGCGCATCGTCGCCATCCTCGGCGCCTTCGACGAGCGGCATCGCCGGCTGCCGTTGACCCGGATCGCCGAGCGCTCCGCCCTCGCGCTACCCACCGCACATCGCCTGGTCGCCGAGTTGGTCGCCGGGGGTGTGTTGGAGCGCGCGGCCGACGGCTCGTACGTGATCGGGCCGCGCATCTGGGATCTGGGCAACCTGGCGGCGGTGCACACCGACATCCGGGCGATGGCGACACCGTTCCTGCAGGACATCCACACCGCGACGATGGCGACGGTCCATCTCGCCGTGCGCGACGACACCCGGGTGCTCTACGTCGAACGGATCTCCGGTCGGGTGTCGATCCCGATCGTCTCGACCGTCGGTTCCCGATTGCCGATGCACGCGACCGGGGTGGGCAAGGTCCTGCTCGCCCACGCCCCCGCCGAGGTGATCGAGCAGGTGCTCGCCCGCCCGCTCGCCCGGATGACCCCGCGCACCATCGTGCGACCGGACATTCTGCGCGGCCAGCTCGAGGCGGTGCGGGCCGACGGCTACGCCGTCACGACCGAGGAGATGTCGCCGGGCGCCTGTTCGCTGGCCGTCCCCGTGCGCAAAGGTGTCGACGCGGACGCGCCCGTGGCCGCGGCGCTCGGAGTGGTGGTGCCCAACCTGCGCCGGGACAAGGCCCGACTGCTGGCGTCGTTGCGCACCGCGGCCGCGGGTATCGGGCGGTCCCTCTACCGCTGACGGCGACCGGTCACCGTTGGACCGGCCTGTCCGGCTCCGGGTGTCAGCGGCGCGAACGGCCGAGCGATCCGGTCGCGACGACCGATCGCGCCGTGGCGATGTGAATCGGTCCGTCGAATCCTCGCGCGGCGCGGTCGAGCGCTGCGGCCGGCGATGTCGGCGGCGCGATATGGGTGATCACGAGCGCCCGTACCCCCGCGCGGTGGGCGAGGTCGCCGGCGGCGTCGGCCGACAGATGGACCCGATCGGCATCCGGCGGTGGGGCGCCGTCCTCGGGTGCGAGGTGGTTGGCCTGCGCCAGAAGCAGATCGACGTCCCGGGCGATGGCCGACAGCGCCGGGCAGGCCCGGCTGTCGCCGGTGTACGCGACGGCGGCGTCCGCGTCGGTGGCCCGCAGGGCGTAGGCCTCCACGTCGCCGTGGTCGACCCGGCGGCTCAGCAGGGTGAGGCCACCGATGACGTGCCGATCATCGTCGCGCAGGTCGTGGAAGGTCAGAAACGGGTCGAGGACGACCGGCGGCTTGCCGAGGAAGGCGGCGATGCGGTCGCGCAGCCCGGCGGGTGCCAGGACCGGTACCGGCGTGCCGGAGCCGAGGCCGCCGTCGTCGAGGGCGTAGAGGGCGAGCACGAGATCGGCGGTGTGATCGGCGTGCAGATGCGATATCCAGATCGCGTCGACGGCCGCGAGATCGGTGGTCGCGAGGAGATTGCTCAGTGTGCCGGGTCCGGTGTCCACCCACACGGTCGAGGAGCCGGAGCGCAGCAGATAGCCGGAGCACGCCGGCGCCGACGGGGTGGGAAATGGGGTCCCCGAACCGAGGACGACAAGCTCGATGGTCATGGACGGTCCTGTCGTCGCGGCCACATGGCTTCTCTGCGATGGAGTATCGCCACGGTACGCGGATCTGCGCCGCCACCGGTCCCGAACCGTAGTCGCCTACGCCCGATTCGCGTAGCCGGTACGCGTGTAGCCGGCGGTGGGTGATTCGAGAATCGAAGGGTCTTGGGGCATTCGACCCAGCATCCATCCCGTGAGGGGAGCAGACCATGACCACTGTCGACTCGCCCGGACCGCTCGTCGGCTACATCCGCAACGGCAAGCGGGGAGTCGAGCTGTGGAAGGCGCTCACCGAGATGTCCGAGCGGCTCCTGCTCCCGGCGGTCGACGTCGGCAGCGGACTGGTCACGGCGCCCTGAGCGCCGCCCCACGGGGGCCCGGGCCCCCTCGTTCGCGAGGCGCCCCGGCCCGGTTTCGTGCCGGGACTACAGGGCCGCGGTCAGCACCGCGCGCAGATGACCGAGCGGATCGGGCACCCCGGCGAGCAGGTCGTCGAGCCACACCCGATAGCCGGTCAGCGCCCGCGCGGCGGTCAGTCGGGTGCGCCACGACGGGATCGCCGTCCCGTCCGTCCCCCGGCGCTGTTCGAGCAACATCGCCAGGTCCCGCTCCACCTGCAGGAAGCCGGCCAGCGACCGGGACTGTTCGAATGCGGCGGCCTCCGCGATCCGGATCGACGCGAGCAGGTGATTGTCGGCGCCGAGGACCAGATCGCCCAGTTCGATCAGCGCATCGGTGATCACCCGCGCGTCCGGCTGTGCGGGATCGGCGGCGGCGATCGTCTCGGCGAGGCGGGTGTACATCTGCCGGGCCGGTTCGTCCAGCAGGTCTTCCTTGCTGGGGAAGTAGCGGAAGAAGGTGCGGGGCGAAAGCTCCGCGCGCGCACAGATATCCGCGACGGTGACCGCGTCGAAGCCGGCGTCCTCGAAGAGTTCGAAGGCCGCGCGGATGATCGCCGCGCGCCGCGCGCTTCGGGCACGTTCCCGCAACCCGAACCGTGCGGGCTGCGGGCTTGCCGCGGAGTCGGTGGGCATGCTGCTGCCTACCACATCCGCATCCGGCCGGCCGAAGTCGACCGGATGCGAAGTACTTTCATCGATTGGTGCGCCCCAGGTCCACCGGGAGTTGAATGCCGGTGACGTGCCGCGCCTCGTTCGAGGCCAACCAGGCCACCGCCGCGGCGAGGTCCTCCGATTGACTGGTCTGGTCCGGCAGCGATCCCATGAACAGCAGCCCCAGCTCCGGTCGTTCGGCCATCTTCCCGTGCAACTCGGGGACGGTCAGCCCGGTGGCGACGCCGTGCGGGTGCACGGTGTTGACCCGGATCCGGTACTTCCCCAACTCGTTGGCGAGCGTCTTGGCCAGGCCGGTCACCCCGTGCTTGGCGGCGACGTAGTCGCCCAGCAACGGCAGACCGCGCAGGCCGGCGACCGAGCTGGTGAAGATGATCGCGCCGCCGCGGGCCTGCTCGATCAGGATCGGCACGGTGATCTTCGCGGTATAGAAGGCGCCGTTGAGGTTGTTGTCGATCGTCGCGTGCCAGTGGTCGAGGTCGATATCCCAGGACAGGGCCGCCGACGTCATCCCGGCGTTGGCGATGACGACGTCGAGGCCGCCGAGCTGCTGCACACCGTCGGTGATCGCGGCCTGCAGCGCGGAGAAGTCGCTGACATCGGCGATATGGGTGACCGCGCGCCGGCCGTGCTTCTCGACCAGCCGCGCGGTCTCCTCGAGGTCCTCCGGGGTGGCGCCCGGGTACTGCACCGTCGGCAGATCGCGGCAGATGTCGATCGCGATGATGTCGGCGCCCTCGGCGGCGAAGCGGACCGCCTCGGCGCGCCCCTGGCCGCGGGCGGCGCCGGTGATCAGGACCACCTTGTCGACGAATCGTCGGGCGACCGGGGCGTCGGGGATGGGGGCTTCGGGAACGGTGACTGCGTCGGACATGACGGCATCCTTCGGTTCTGGAAACGGCTGTCCTCATCGATAGTGGCATGGACTGCCAATTGGCACAATGTGCCATTTTGGTGGCAGTGCCGACGGCGTCGGAGGGTTCGAGGAGCGGTCCGGGCGGAGGTGTGACGTGTGACGTGGCGATCAGCTCAGGGATATGGCGCACGCCACGCGCCGGTGGGGGCGATACTGGGAGGTGCCACCACCATGGCGCCAAAACATGGCAAGAGTTTCCGACACAGCACACCAGCAGCGACGCCGGGAGATACATACAGTATGAATGCGCAGAAGCCGACCATCATTTACACCCTCACCGACGAGGCGCCACTGCTGGCGACCGCGTCGTTCCTACCGATCATCGAAACGTTCGCCGATGCGGCAGGCATCGATGTCGAGACCAGGGACATCTCCGTGGCGGCGCGCATCCTGTCCGAGTTCCCCGACTATCTGACAGAGGACCAGCGGGTTCCGGACACTCTCGGCGAACTCGGCGAGCTGACCCAGCTCCCGGAAACCAACATCATCAAGCTGCCGAACATCAGTGCCTCGGTCCCGCAGCTCAAGGCCGCGATCAAGGAACTGCAGGACAAGGGCTACGCCCTGCCGGCCTTCCCGGAGAACCCGCAGACCGACGAGGAGAAGGACGTCCGCGCCCGGTACACCAAGGTGCTCGGCAGCGCGGTCAATCCGGTTCTGCGCGAGGGCAACTCCGATCGCCGCGCCCCGAAGGCGGTCAAGGAGTACGCCCGCAAGCATCCGCACAGCATGGGCGAATGGTCGATGGCCTCGCGCACGCACGTCGCGCACATGAAGGGCGGCGACTTCTACCACGGTGAGAAGTCGCAGACCCTGGACAAGGCGCGCGACCTGCGCATGGAGCTGGTCACCAAGTCCGGTGAGACGATCGTGCTCAAGGAGAAGGTCGCCCTGGACGAGGGCGACGTCTTCGACGGGATGTTCATGTCGAAGAAGGCGCTGCTCGACTTCTACGAGGAGCAGATGGAGGACGCCCGCAAGACCGGCGTCATGTTCTCCCTGCACGTCAAGGCGACGATGATGCGCGTCTCGCATCCGATCGTCTTCGGCCACGCGGTGCGCGTGTTCTACAAGGATGCGTTCGCCAAGCATCAGGCGCTCTTCGACGAGATCGGCGTCAACGTCAACAACGGTCTGTCCGACCTGTACAGCAAGATCGAATCGCTGCCGGCCTCGCAGCGCGAGGAGATCATCGAGGACCTGCACAAGTGCCACGAGCATCGCCCCGAGGTGGCGATGGTCGACTCGGCCAAGGGCATCTCGAACTTCCACTCGCCGTCCGACGTGATCGTCGACGCCTCGATGCCCGCCATGATCCGCGCGGGCGGCAAGATGTACGGCGCCGACGGCCGCACCAAGGACACCAAGGCGGTGATGCCGGAGTCGACGTTCGCCCGGATCTACCAGGAAGTCATCAACTTCTGCAAGACCAACGGCGCCTTCGACCCGGTCACCATGGGCACCGTGCCGAACGTCGGACTCATGGCCAAGAAGGCCGAGGAGTACGGCTCGCACGACAAGACCTTCGAGATCCCGGAGGACGGCTCGGCCAATATCGTCGACGCCGCGACCGGTGAGATCCTGATGTCGCACGACGTCGAGGCCGGCGACATCTGGCGCATGTGCACCACCAAGGACGTCGCGATCAAGGACTGGGTGAAGCTCGCCGTCACCCGCGCCCGCAACTCCGGAACGCCGGTGCTGTTCTGGCTCGACCCGTACCGCCCGCACGAGAACGAGCTGATCAAGAAGGTCCGGAAGTACCTGCCCGAGTACGACACCGAGGGTCTGGACATCCAGATCATGTCGCAGGTGCGCTCGATGCGATACACCCTCGAGCGCCAGTTCCGCGGGCTGGACACCATCGCCGCGACCGGCAACATCCTGCGCGACTACCTGACCGACCTGTTCCCGATCCTGGAGCTGGGCACCAGCGCCAAGATGCTCTCGATCGTGCCGCTGATGGCCGGCGGTGGCCTCTACGAGACCGGCGCGGGCGGCTCGGCGCCGAAGCACGTCAGCCAGTTGGTCGAGGAGAACCACCTGCGTTGGGATTCGCTCGGCGAGTTCCTGGCGCTGGCGGTGAGCCTGGAGGATCTGGGCATCAAGACCGACAACGAGCAGGCGAAGATCCTGGCCAAGACGCTCGACGCCGCCACCGGCAAGCTCCTCGAGGAGAACAAGAGCCCGTCGCGCAAGGCCGGTGAGCTCGACAACCGCGGCAGCCAGTTCTACCTGTCGCTGTACTGGGCGCAGGCGCTGGCCGACCAGACCGACAGCCCCGAGCTGGCGGCGCGGTTCAAGCCGCTGGCCGAGAGCCTCGCCGCGAACGAGGAGACCATCGTCAACGAGCTCAACGAGGTCCAGGGGGAGCACGTCGACATCGGTGGCTACTACCAGCCCGATGCGGACAAGCTCGCCGCCGTGATGCGCCCGAGCAAGACCTTCAACGACGCCCTGGCCGCCGCCCAGAGCTAGCTCTTACCCCGTCACGAGAGTGACAGTTTCTGCGGTTCGCCCGCAGAAACTGTCACTCTCGTTGTCGTTGGTGGGTCAGTGGGTGCGGAGGATTTCCGCGACGAAGCCCCGGGAGCGTTCGATCAGGCCCTCGCGGCGGGTCTCCATGATCGATCGGCGGACGTCCTCGTCCTTGGTGCCGGCTTCCATGCTGGTCGGCAGGCGGCGCACGTTCTTCGAGCAGCGGAAGTCGGTGCAGATCAGCGTGCCGATCGTATTGCCCTTCCGTCCCTCCGCCCCGCCCCGGCGGGCGACGTAGAGGGTGACGTCGCCGGTCTCCACGACGTCCTCGCACCAGGCGCACATCGTGCGGCGTCGCACCTTGGCCTGCTCGTTCGCTCGCAGGATGATCCCCGTGGGACCCTCCGGCAGCGGGGCGATGACGTACGCGGACAGCGGTGCCTTGCGGTCGCGCCAGCCCAGGTAGTCGAGGCGGTCCCATTGCAGTTCGGCCAGGTCCGGCAGGGTCGCGGTGGTGACCTCGCGGCGGGTGGCGTTGACGAACGAGGCGCGGATTTCTTTCTCGGTCAATGCAAACATCGGTTGATCGGCTCTCATGACGAGGGGCGTCCGCCGACCGGGCCCGGCTGCGGGCGCGCGGAGTCGACGTGACGATGAAGGTGGCTGCGGCGCACGCCGAGCAAGCCCAACCGATAACGCGAGGGTGGTGAAGCGGCGATCAGTGGGAGGACGTGCGCAGGGGAGCAGCGGCTGAGCAGGCCAAGGCGGCCACCCCGCTGACCACTGCCATCAGTGTCTCCTCGTCGCACAATCGCCGGGCACTGGTAGGCCCGGCCAAGAACCCCGTCGACTGTACACCCGGTCGGCGACGGCTCGCCGGCGTCGATGTGACCTCCGGACGCGCGGGCCGGCGATGTTGGGCGGCGACGTTGGCCGGCGATCAGCTCACGCCGCTTCCTTCACCGGCCGGTAGCGCACGGCGATTGCCCCCGACCGGAAGTCACGGCGTTCCACGAGTTCGAGTTGGATGCGCTCGCGCAGACCGGCGAGCAACGTCGGGCCGTGCCCGGCGAGGACCGGCTGCACGATGAACGAGTACTCGTCGATCAGTCCCAGATCGGCCAATGCCGAAGGCAGCATCACCCCACCGACGAATAGGTCCCCGCCGGGCTCCCGTTTGAGTTGCTCCACCGCGGGCCCGAGGTCGCCACTGAGCAACTCGGCGTTCCAATCGACGTCGCTCAGCGTGCTCGACACGACGTACTTCCTCGCCCCATCGATGGCCTCCGCGAAGGGGATATCCGAGGCGCCCATCCAGTCGGGCCACGCGCCGGTGGTCGGCCGCCGCCACGCCGACTCCATCATCTCGTAGGTGACCCGGCCGAAGAGGAGAGCGTCGGCCCGCGCCATCTCGGCGGTCCAGTAGCTCATCGACTCGTCGTCGGGAGGAATGCCCGCCTCGTGATGGCAGCAACCGTCCAGGGTGACGTTGATCGCGTAGCGAAGTGCTCTCACCGCGGTGTCTCCCTTGATGCGCGCAGTGCGTTTCACTGGACGGTACTCGGACTCCCGCGGTTGCCTCACTTCTTCGGCGCAGGATTCACGGTCATCGGGATTACATCGACCCGTAATGCTGCACGTCGGCTCGGCGGGTCTGAGTGTCGAGCAGGGCGAAAAAGTCGGCGGTTCCGATCTGGGAGCGGATCCGTGGATTCTGGTGGTAGGCCATCAGGAGCGGGACGATGACGGTGACGATCCGATCGTCCCGCGGCCCCTGGATCTCAACTCCCATACCAAAATTCGGCCCCTTCTCCTCGATGGGCGTCAGCCAGAATCGGCGCTTCGCGCGCCATGAGGGGCTCCCCGGATAACCATTGATCACCAGTACCTTCCCCCGCGGGCCTTCGAGCACGATGATGCGGGCGATGTCATCCCACCCGAGAAAGGAATCGACCGTCGGGCCGCGATACGTCACTCCGTCGGTCCGAAGAGTCAGCGCGGGGAGTCGACGAATCGAGCGGATGAACTGTGCCGTCAAGACGGCGACCAGCCCCAGAACCAGAGCCCACGGCCACCAGGTGGCGCCGACGACAAGCGCCGTGACCAGTCCCCATACGACGGCGATGACAACAGCGAGGATCGCGGCCAACAGGTCGACGAGTTGCCGTCGCCAGATGGGAACCTCGACGCCGCCATCCAGTGCCTGTACGTGCAACGGGTCCGGAGCACCGAGAAATCGGCGGTAGCTGAACCAACTCACCGCCAGAAAGATCAGCCCGGTGGGAGCGACGAGGAGAAACCACGCGCCCTGCCGACCGCCGTCGAAGTACGCGCTCGCGATCAGAATGCAGCCGAGGAGGGACGTCACGGTGATCGCGATCCGGGCGGTCCAGCGGTTGCTCAACCTGTCGAATGGATTCATCAGTCGAAAAGCGCCTTCCGTGCTGGATTCGGCAAGCCGATGAGTGCGCCACGGTTTCGACCGGGAAGTCGAAGACGTAAGTAAGGCAGAGCCACTCCCGAGACCACGCGTGGCCGGACGCGCCGGTGGCCCATGGATGGACCCGTATGGCCGAGGGTGGCTCTGCCATGGTGGCTCCGAGAGAGACGTAGGGAACCGCCGAAGCTTTGGCAGACCGTGATCGGTGGGCCGCCCGCAGCTACACGGCCCGATTGGGGCAGAGGCGAGGACGTAGACGCGTATGGTGCCCGGGTGCGTAGCCTGCTGTGACCACTGATAGCCGGTGCTCGAACTGTGGCCGATCCCCGGGCCACTGGACCCGTCCAGCGCTTGAGCATCGCGAACGGGGCCTTGCGAGTCGTTCCGAGGGTAGTTTCTTCGAGTAGGCCCACGAGGTGGTGACTACTGGGACTCGTGGGGGTTGGTATTGGTATCGGCACTGTCGACTTCCGCGAGGCGTGCCGCCGAGTCCAGGCGGCTCTGGAAAGCGGGGGTGCCGATTTCCGTCCGCACGCGAGGGTTGCGGAGGCATTCCCTGAGAACCGGGAGGATGACCCGGATCAGGTCGTCCTCCCGAGGGCCGTGGGCGGAAACCTCCATGGTGCGATCGGGAATCGTTGATTCGTATGGGGGTACGCGATAGCGCTTGGCGTGTTGATATGAAGGGGCGAGTGGGCTCCCCACCACACGGATGATTCTCCCGAAACGGCCTTCATCGACTTCGAGTGACCGGATATCGGACCAGTCGAGGTATCTGTTGATTCCCGGTCCCCTGTAACGGATTCCGTGCGGTGAGAGGACAAGGGTTGGGGAGTCGCGGATCGACCGGAACACCCGCACCGCACCAGGTAGCGCAATTGCGACGGCAAGTAACCACGGCCACCAGATGGATTCCAAGAGTAGTGCGGTGCCAAGTCCCCAGACGGCGACGAGAAGCATGGCTGCAGTAATGGTCAGTGCGCCATGGAGATACGTTCTCCAGATTGGAATGATCGCCTGACCGGGGCGCATCTCCACAAGGACTGGTTGTGGCTTGGCCAGGTGCCAGGAGTACATGACCAGCCCACCGGTGCAGAAGAAGACGCCAACCGGAATGGACACGGTGTTCCACGACCATCCGGCTGGAATACTCGCGAAACCTGCGACGATCAGCGCAGACCCAAAGGCAACGACGGTGGCTGTGACAAACCACGCCTGCCAGCGCTTCCGAGGAGTTGCGAAGAAGAGCATCAGTCGAACAGCGCCTTCCATCCGCTTCCGGCCAGTCCACTCACTACAGCGAGCGTTCCGTCGACCTCTGAGAATCCGTCACTGAACGCATCCGCCGACCAACCATTCTCCCAGATCGAGTCGATCGTCCCGGAAGCGAAAATCCCGACGCCCGCGCCGATGATCGCACCGGCGACGGTGCCCGCCACCGGCACAGTACTCCCGAGTACCGCACCCGCTGCTACACCAGACGCGGCACTGGCGAACAGACTTCCTGCTGCCGCGCCTGCCAGCAGACCACCGCCGTTGGAGGTGACGGCTTGCGCGAAGGACTCGCCACCGTTGGCCCAATCGTCGTAGACGGCATAGCCGGTGACGACGTAGCCCAGGCCGTTGAGCACTCGGGCAACGTTCGCCGACGGTTTGATCGCGTTGTCGAGATCGGCCTTGGCGGCAGCGGCTGCACGAGCTTCGGCGTCGAGCCTGTCGAGCATGTCGTTCATCCACCGGGACGGTGCCCGGGTGCTCCCGTCCGGATTGGTCATCGCATCGATGTGACTGCGGATGCTTTCCAAGTTGCTCCTGTGAAGCGTCTCCCGAGCTTCGAACGCGTAGCGGTCTGTTGACAACGACACACCGCCTACCGCTCCCGCCAGGAAGCCGTGCGCGAGGGTGGCGAGGTTGCCGCCGCCGGATAGCCAACGCTCGGCCGCAGCCGTCAGAGCGGCGTCCCAGGCGGTCATGGCGTCCTGGACGATCGTGACCACCGTTTTCCAATAGTCGAGCAACTGCTGGTGGGCGTCGAAGTCGGCGAGGGCGCGGTGGTAGCCGTCGACGACGAAGGCGGGGGCGTCGGCGCTCGGGGGAGTGGGCGCGGGAGGGCCCTCGCCGGGATAGCGAACGAGGGTGCCGTCGACGGTCAGGCCGCCGTCGCGTGCCGTCTGTCGCGCGCGTTCGGTCTCGGCTTGGGCGGTGCGCAGGTCGGCGGCGAGGGCGTCGACGGATGAACCCTGGGTATGCGCCTGCTCGGTCAGGACGTCGACGCCGCCCGCGAGGGTGGTCAGTCGCGCTCGAAACGCCTCGGAGGTGTCGCCGTCCCAGGCCGCCTCCGCATTGCTGCGTTCCTTGAGGACGGTGTCGGCGTAGGCGGTCGCCGCATCGCGCAGGGTGGTGCGCAACCACGAGCCGATCGCTTCGATCGCCGCCGGGTCGCCCTCGATCCGTGTCTCCAGGTCGCCGCTCATCCGCCCGGCTCCGTGGTGGTCAACAACTCCGCCGCCGCGGCCGCGTCGGCGGATTCGTAGTCGTCCGCGCATACCCGGGCCAGGTCGCCCAGGACCTGCCCCTCGCCGAGGACGTCGACCGCCGCGGAGGAGAACGCCGCCAACATCGCGGCCAGCAACAGCTCGGCGTCGCCGCCGCCTCCGGTGCCCGGCATGGACGCGGCCGAATCGTCCAGCGCCCCGACCGCGCCGAGCAGCGTCCCGACAACCGAGCGCAGAGCCTCCGGATCGACGACCGTCTCCCCGCTCACCGCACGTCCTGACTCACCGCGCATCACCGATCGGTCGGCCGATGGCGGCGGTCGCGTGGTCGCGCCGATCCGCCGGCACCGCGACGTCGAGCACCAGCAGGCCCCACGGATGTTCGCGGTGCAGCGCGCTCAGACCGGCGAGGGGGAGCAGCACCCAGGCCTGGTCGGCACCGCAGCCGTCCCGCAGCCGGTCGAGCGCGGTATAGGCGAGCAGGGCGCTGCGCCCGTCGCGGGTGGCGCGCAGGGAGAACTCGACGTCGGCGATATCCGCGCCGTGCTCCACACACGGGACGTACAGCACCGGCGGCAGCGTCGTGGGGTCAACGGCCTCGACGTCCGGCGGCAGCTTCGCCTCGGTCTCCATGTTCGGCCCCCTGATCTGCGGATCTCGGGCGAAAGGACACCCGATGCACTTGGACGCACGGGATCGCGGATCGGTTCCCGCCCGAGGGAGGGGCCGGCCGAATCGGGAAAGTAAGCGTATACTTAGTTAGGTAAGGCTAATCAAACAGGAGGTAGTATGACCGAAGTTCAGGACCTCGCACGATTCGTGGCGAACGCGCGATTCGACACGATCAGCCCCGAAGCGCTCGACCAACTCAAGATCCGCGTTCTCGACACCCTCGGCGTGGCGATCGGCGCTCTCGACGCCGAACCGATCCGCGCCATCCGACAGCTCACCGACGACCTCGGCGGAGCGCCCACATCCACCCTGATCGGTGGCGGCAAGACCTCACCCGACCGCGCCGCGTTCTACAACAGCGCGCTGAGCCGCTATCTCGATTTCATGGACTCCTACCTGGCGAAGGGGGAGACCAATCACCCGTCCGACAACCTCGGCGCCGTGCTCGCCGCCGCCGAGTCGGTAGGCGCGAGCGGCCGCGAATTCCTGACCGCCCTCGCGGTCGCCTATCAGGTGCACTCCCGACTGTCGGATGTCGCGCCGGTGCGTGCCAAGGGCTTCGACCACACGACGCAGGGCGCCTATGCGGCCGCCGCGTCGGCGGCGAAGGCCCTGGGCCTCAACGAATCCCAGATCGCCAACGCTATCGCGATCTCCGGCACCGCCAACAACGCGCTGCGCGTCACCCGCACCGGCAATCTGAGCCACTGGAAGGGCCTCGCCTATCCGCAGGTCTCCAAGGAGGGCACCTTCGCGGCGCTGCTCGCCTCGCGCGGCATCACCGGGCCGGAGGAGGTCTTCGAGGGCAACAAGGGATTCAAGGACTCGATCGCGGGCCCCTTCGAGATCGACTGGTCCGCCGAGGATCTCGAACGCGTCACCCGCAGCATCGTCAAGAAGTACAACGCGGAGATCCACTCGCAGTCCGCGCTCGACGCGGCGCTCGACATCCGCTCCCAGGACGGATTCCTCGCCCGCGCCATCGACAAGGTGACGCTGCGGACCTTCGATGTCGCCTACTCGATCATCGGTGGGGGTGAGGAGGGTGACAAGCGCACCATCCGCACCAAGGAGGAGGCCGACCACTCGCTGCCGTGGATGGTCGCGGTCACGCTGATCGACGGGGAATTGACCCCGCGCCAGTACGACCCGGAGCGCATCGTCGCCAACGACGTGCAGGAGCTGATGGCCAAGGTCGAGATCATCCCCGACGACAGCTTCTCGGCGCGATTCCCCGACGAGATGCCGGCGGACCTGACGGTCACCCTCGTCGACGGAACGACCTTCCACGTCACCGAGAGCAGCTACGAGGGCTTCCACGACGACCCGATCGGCTGGACGGCCGCGCGCGCCAAGTTCGACGCATTGACCGAACGATTCGCCGACGAGGTCCTCCGCGACGAGATCGCCGGTCTGGTGCGCAACCTCGAGAACGAGGACGTCGCCACCCTGACCGCGGCGCTCGCCCGAGTCGGCGCCGGCGCGCTGGTCTGATCACTTTCACCGCTCTCGACATCAAAGGAGATATCGAATGACAACCGCAGTACCGCATGATGTTTCGTTCAACTTTGTTCCCCGCGCCTACCGGCCGGCCAAGCCGCGCAGCTTCGGCATCACCGAGATCCGCGCGCCCTACTACAACACCTTCGGCACCCGGCACCTCCAGGACGTCTTCGACGTCGCCGGCAACTGGGTCGACGGAATCAAATGGGCCGGCGGCTCCTTCGCCCTCCTGCCGACCGAGCAGGTCAAGGCGTTCAGCGATATCGCCCACAACAACGACGCCTACGTCTCCTCGGGCGGCTGGATCGAAACGGTCCTGCGCTACGGGGACGACGCGGTCGACCAGTACCTCGCCGAGGCCAAGAACGTCGGCTTCGACGTGATCGAGATTTCGACCGGCTTCATCATGCTCAACACCTCCGGCCTGCTGCGACTGGTCGAGAAGGTCACCAAGGCGGGTCTGAAGGCCAAGCCCGAGTTGGGTATTCAGATCGGTTCCGGTGGCGATTCCGGTGAGGCCGAGCTGGCCGCCGAGTCGAAGAAGGACGTCGGCGACCTGATCTCGCGGGCCCGCCAGTGCCTCGACGCCGGCGCCGACATCGTGATGATCGAGTCCGAGGGCATCACCGAGAACGTCACCGAGTGGAATACCGGTGCGGCCGCGTCGATCATCAACGGCGTCGGACTCGAGAACGTGATGTTCGAGGCCGCCGACGGCCCGGTCTTCGAGTGGTACATCAAGAACTACGGCAACGAGGTCAACCTCTTCGTCGACCACTCCCAGGTCCTGCAGCTCGAGGGGCTGCGGCAGAACATCTGGGGCAACAAGTCCACCTGGGGACGGGTGATCAACCCCGCCCCCTGATCGACCCACACCCCCCGACCGAGCCGGTCGGGGGTGAGCAGTTACTCGCTGTTCTCGAGGAGCGCGTACTGGGCGGCGGCCATCTGCCGCGCCCGGTCCGCGCTTCCGTCGGTCAGGAAGGCGCCGTACCGATCGTTGGTGACGAAGCAGCGCGCCACCCCCGGCTGATCCGCGGTATCGGGCCGTTCGGCGCACCGCGCCTGCGCCAACCCCGCCGGTCCGTCGATCGGGGTGACCCCCGCGCGGTGACTGTTCTGCCAGGCATCGGCGAACGCCTCGGCCGCATCGCCATCCCGGAAGCGGAAGACCATATTCGGGGCGGAGTAGCCGACGGCGTCGACGCCGCCGTCGTCCCAGACCGCCTCGAGTTCGGGGTTGGCGACCGGCCGGAACCGGATCACCGCCGGCCCGGCCCAAGCGGCGTAGTCGGTGCCCGAGATCGGCACGGTCTGGTCCGCCGGACCCTGAATCAGGGTGCGGAGCAGGATCTCGTCGGGGTCGCGCGGCAGTTGATCGATCGCGTCGACCGGGGTCGGTTCGAAGCCGTCGATCAGCGGCACCTGCGCGTCGAGTACATCGGCGACCCGATTGATCATCTGCTGCTCGAAGGGCTGCGGATGCTGAACGAAGATGCTGACCACCAACTGATCCCGCGCGTAGAGCGCACTCATCGTCGGGATGCCCGGGCGCCAATGCGCATGGGCGTCCGGATATCCCGGAATGCTCAGCGGCCGATTGTCCGGGCTGACGGCGAAGTCGGTCTGCTGCAGGTCCAGCGCGGCGGCGGTGGCCGTCGCCGCGTCCGGGAAGCGCATCAGGAAGACCCGGGTGACCGCGGCCCCCTCGGTGCCGAAGGCGGCGTCACCCTCGGTGACGTCGAAACCGGTGACCAGGCCGTGCCGTTCGAGGGTCGGGATGTTGACGTTCGACACCGCAGCGACATCGGAGGCGGTCGCCGGCGTCGAGATCACCTCCGACCCCCAATCGTGGGTGAGCGTGGCGTCGAGCAGGTGGGGGTAGACGATCGCGCCCGCCATCCGAATGCCCTCGAGGATTCGCCCGTCGGTCGGCGTGCGATTGGCTTCGACATCGATCGGCTGCACGTTGTAACCGCCGACATCCAGCGCCTGCAGGTCCACCGCGGCGGTGGTGTCCGTGCCGCCGGAACACGCGACGAGGGTCAGGGCGGCGAAGGCGAGAGCGGCCACCCGCGCGGCGGGATGTCGGCCGATCACATCGGTGCGGTCAGCAACCATTGGTCGATGATCTCCTGGTGCGGTAGCCCGTTCCAGAACACCTGGAACAGGACGGCGGACTGGGGTGCGGTGCCGAACTGCACCGATATCCAGGGCCCGGTGGACCCGTTGTACTGACGAACGGTCATCGGGACCCCGTAGCGCGAGGTCAGCGCCAGCTCGTTGCCCTCCGGCAGGGTGGCCACGTAGTTGGTGACCGCGGCGGGGCTGTCGTGGGTGAGCACCTGCAGGTCGATGCCCTCGGGATCGCTGCAGGTGAAGCCGTACTCCCAGGAGGAATCCGGATTCCTGGTCGCGAATGCGCACTGCAGGTCCCGGTAACCGCGGGCGTCCGGATCGGCGGGCAGCAGATCGGGGAACATCGAGATCGTCGCCCGCCCGGCCGCCCACGCGTCCGGCGCCGGATCGGCGACCGCCACCTCGGATGTGACCGGTGCGGAGGTGACCGATACGGCCCCGCTCGCCGTATCGGAACCGCCCGCATCGCGTGTGATCAGCGCGAATGCGCCGAACCCGGCAGCCGCGATCGCGGCGACGACCGCCCCGGCGATCAGCAGGCGGGAGCGGCGGGCCGGCGGGGGAGCAGCCGGTCCGGAGGCGGCGTGCGGCCCGGATCGCAGCGGTGGACCGGACGGCGGTCCGGAGCCGAACGACGGTGGGGCATGGACGGTGGCTGCCGGCGGCGGTGACCAGTGCTCGGCGCGCATCGTATGCCGAGGATCGGATGGCGACGGGTCGGACAGGGCTGCGGCCGCCGCGGCCACCATCGCCGAGCAACTCGGGAAGCGATACTCGGGATCCTTGCTCATCGCCCGCTCGAAGACCGCGTCGAAGGCCTTCGGCAGATCCGGTCGCCGCTCGGTGATCCGCGGCACCGGGAACATCAGATGGCCGGTGATCACCGCCCCCGGTGCATTGCCGTCGTACGGCGGCCGTCCGGACAGCAGATGAAATAGCGTGCAGGCCAACGCATACTGGTCGGTGAACGGGCCGAGGTTGCCCGCGTGGAGCTGCTCGGGCGCCGCGTAGTGCAGGGTGGCGAGCAGGGTGCCGGTCTCGGTCAGCGACGACACCTCGTTGCCGGCCTTGGCGATCCCGAAGTCGGTCAGCAGCACCTGCGGCGGGGAGGTGCGCGCCCGCAGCAGGATGTTCGCCGGCTTGACGTCCCGGTGCAGCAGGCCCTCGGCGTGCGCGTAGTCGAGCGCCGCGGCGGTCTCCCGGGCGATGTGCAGAGCCCGCTCGCCGGCCAGGGGGCCGTCGCTGACGATCGTGGCGGCGTCGTGCCCGTCGACGTACTGCATGCTGATCCACAGCTGGTCGTCCTGGCGGCCGCGGTCGTGGATCGCGACGATATTTGGATGGTCCAGCCGGCCGGCCATCTCGGCTTCACGTTCGAATCGACTGCGGAACACCGGATCCGAGGAGAACGACGGATGCAGCAGCTTGAGCGCCACCAGTCGGGGCAGCCGGGGATGGTGGGCGGCGTAGACCGCGCCCATACCGCCCGCACCGAGCAGTCGCTCGATGCGATATCCGGCGAACTCGCTGCCCGGGGCAAGCGTGGGTGTGCCGGTCATCCAGCCAACTCTAGAGTCATCGTTGTCCACTTCGGGTGGGTTGTCCCGGTATCGGACCCCATCGATCGATGGCGGGTGTCGGGTCGGCGGGCGCCGGGGGCACAATCGTCCTACCCGGGACGGCGACCGAGCCGTACCCGTCACCGGAAGGGCCATCGATGACCCCAGCCTTCGTCACCACGTCGGATTCCGTCCCCGCCCTCGGGAAGGACGGTGCCGGGCTCGCCGGAGTCTTCGCGACGTCCGGGGTCCTGCACCTGGTGCGCCCGCAGGTCTTCGAGTGGATCATCCCGTCGGCGTTGCCCGCGCATCGCACGCTGGTGTACGCCTCCGGGGTGGCCGAATTGGCCTGCGCGGCGGGCCTGCTGTACCCGCGCACCCGCACGGTCGCGGGACTGGCGAGCGCCGGGCTGCTCGTGGCGATCTTCCCGGCCAATATCCAGATGAGCGCGGACATCGGCAAGCGGGCGGCGCGCACCGGCACCGCGGGATGGCGGGCGGCCTTTGTCGGCACGGTCGCCCGGTTGCCGCTGCAGTGGCCGATGATCCGCACCGCGCTGCGCCTCGGCGGCCGATAGGCGCCGGATCCGAAGGCGCGGGATTCGATAGGCGCGCGGGCTTAGAGCCCGAGCGCCGCCGGCAGGTCGGCGATCGAGTCGATCACGTGATCGGGCTGTGCGGCCGCGGAATCCTCCGACCACCGTTCGAACGCCTCGGGCCGGAACTTGCCGGTCCGCACCAGGACGCCGGTCATGCCGACGCCCTGCGCCGCCAGCACGTCACCGTGCAGGTCGTCGCCGACCATCCACATCTCGCCCGGGTCGAGGCCGAGTTTGCCCGCCGCGACCAGAAATCCGGTCGGCGCGGGCTTGCCGACGGCCGTCGCGGTGCGGCCCGAGGTCTGCTCCATGCCGAGCAGGTACATGCCGGTGTCGATGCGCAGACCGTCCTTGGTCGCCCAGGTGGTGCTGCGGTGCATCGCGACCACCGGAACGCCCTGGTCCATCCAGTCGTAGACCCAACTGAGCACCAGGTGGGTGAAGTCGGGTCCGGCGCCGCCGAGCAGCACCACATCCGGCTTCTCCGGGGTGGAGGTACCGCTGTAGTAGCTCGGGTCCACCAGGTCGAGACCCGGCATGTCCTCGATGATCCAGCCGCTGTTGACCAGGAAACACCGCGCGCCAGGGTAGGTCTCGCGGATGTAGTCGGCGGCGAGCGACGCCGCGGTGACCACCTCCTCGGTCTGCACCGGCATCCCGAGTTCGGTCAGCTGCCCGGCGATCTGCCGGCGGGTACGCGAGGTCGTATTGGTCAGGAACGATCGCGGGATTCCGCTGTCGCCCAGAACTCGCAGCGCCGTCGCGGCTCCCGCGATCGGGCGCCACGAGGTCACCAACACGCCGTCGATGTCCAGAAGCACCCCGCTGATCGCCATCCTGCAAAGGTAGCCGGCCCACGCGTATCCGCAACTCAACTCGACGATGGAAGGGGGCGTCACGCAACGGCCGACCGGACCGGGAGGGCTCGGCGTATCGGGGCGCGCGCTGTGACAGGGTGGTCCAATGAGCGAACGCATTGCCGATTCGACCATCGTGGCCGTCCTCGATCGGGCGGTGGCCGGGATCAACCCGGTCCTCGACACGATCGCGTTGCGCGACCCCTTCGGATTCAAGGGCAGTACATTTCCGGTACCCGCTTCCGCCGAGGGCGCCGACCGATCCCGACTGCGCGCCGTGGCCACCGCCCTCCAGAAGGCGTTCGGGAAGGTACTCGACCTGATCGAGCTGCCCGGCACCAAGGGCTGGAGCAGGTTGTCGATCGACAAGCGGGCGTCCTGGTGGGTCAGCCGGATCGGCGCGCTCAATACGGTGGCGGTCGCCTTCCCCGGCATCTTCGGGATCTGGGCACGGCGGCTGCCGCTGACCGAGGTCCTCGGCTTGGCCAACCAGGCGATGGTGCTGGTGGCGGTCTCGCGGGAGCTCGGGGTCACCGATCGGGCCGCCCAGGTGCGGATGCTCTCGGAGTTGCTCTTCGACCGACCGATCGACGCGGCAACCGCCGGTGACACCGTCGCGATCGACGCCGCCGACACGGCCGCGACAGACACCGCCGCGATCGATCCCGCCGATGCGGTCGCGCACGACGATCCGGCCCCCGGCACCGGTGTGACGGCAACCGGTGCGGCGGATCCGGAGAAGCGATCGCGATCGCTGCTGCGCACCCTGTGGCGGACCGGGCAGAAGTTGCGTTCGCTCGACGACGAGCTCGGCCATCGCCCCCTGCCGAACGGATTCTTCCGCTTCGTCAGCAACTTTCCGGTGATCGGGGCGCCGGCGACCTATATCGGCGAGCGGCTCGCGCTCGGTCGGGCCGCCAAGCAGGCGCGTCGGTGGATCGCCGCGCACCCGGAGGTGGTCAGACCAGCCGCTGATTGAGCCAGTCGACGGTCTGCGCGCCGAACAGGTCGGTGCCCCACCCGTAGAGGTTGGTGAGCATCCGTTCGGTCGAGCAGTCCGAGGGGGCGTAGGTCACCGGGGTACCGCCGGCCTCCCATCGGGTGGCCAGATCGCGCGAATCCTGCGCCGGCACCAGCGACATCGGCGAATCATCCGCTCCACACGAGGAGATCAGCACCTCGGCCCGCGGCGCCGTTCGGCCGAGCAGGTTGTCGGCATAGGCGGCCTGAAAGTCCGGGATATCGGCTGGATTCGCCCCGTCGGCGAACAACAGACGCAAGGGGACGAAGGGCATCGCGAAGTACGCGGGGACCTGGCATTGGGTGCGGTACACGTCGGCGATCGCTCGGCCGGTCGGGGTGAGCTTGTCGTCGATCCGCATCTCGGGGTACCAGGGCTCGAGACCCAACAGATTGGCGAAGGCGAAGCCGGAGCCGATCGAGCCGTCCGCGACCCGCATGAACGAACGCTGGTCGACCACCATGCCTTCCAGTACGGCGCCGCGCACATCGAGCTCCGGCGCATAGTCCGGCTGGAGCTGGGCGGCGAACCCGGCGCCGACCCCGCCGCCGGCGATACCGAATAGGCCGACCGGGGTTCGCGGATTCAACCCGGCCGGTTCGAGCGCGAGCGCCGCGCGGGCCCCGTCGAGCATCGCCTTGCCGGCGAATTGACCGGCGAAGACGCCGTGCGGTTTCGGGCTGCCGTTGTTGCCGACATCGCTCATCATCACCGCATGGCCGGCGTTGAACATCAACGCGAGCGGGCTGAGGGCCGACCACGATCCGGCGTCCATCGGATCGGCGCCCGTCCAATAGGACGTCGGATGGCAGAAGGCGCCCAGGCTGTCGTTGGCCGCCTGGTACGCGACCAGGGAACGGTCGGCGTTGGAGCGTCCGTCCTGCGGGATCATCAGGATGCCGGTGCTGATCGTCGGGGAGTCGTCGACGCCGCGGGTGACGTACATCAGCCGATAGGCCTCGACGTTCGCGGGGCGAAAACCGCTGTACAACACCTGGACCCGCTCGCTGCGCAGGACCGTGCCGGGAGCCTCGGCGCCGGTGAGGGCGGGTTCGTCGTAGAACGGGTCGCCGGCGGGGTTGAGCCCGGCGATGATCTCGTCGATCGTCGCGACCCGGCCCTCGTGGAAGGTTGTGATCACGAAGCCGCTGAAGATCGCGCCGAGCGGCGGCGTCGCGAGGGGGACCGGGTTGGCCACCGCGCCGCCGTCGGCGACCGGGGCGTCGTCGGAGGTCGGTTGAGCCCCGGCCGGGGCGGCGACGATCGCGGGCGGGATCATCGCGACCGCCGCGGTGGCGGCCACCGCCGCGAGCAGGCGCTTCACGAGATCTCCACGCGGGTCCCGCGGGCCGCGGACTCGAGGATGGTCGGGATCGACATCAGCGGACGGTGCTCCTCGATGCGCACCTCGTACGGTTCGCGCAGTTGCGCTTCCAATGCCGGCCATTGCCCGTCGACCAGGGCGGTATAGCCGGGCAGAACCTGGCCGTCGATATACCGCCAGCGCTCGGGCAGGACCGACCAGTTCCAGTTCGGCAGCGGCACTGTCACGGTGGCGGCCCGTCCGTCGGGCGTCGTGCCGGTCAGCACGACGGGATCGAATTCGCGTGGTGGCAGGACACCCGACACCGAGGGTGATCCTGCCACAGTCGACAGGTAGGTCAGCGCCTGTCCGACGTCGCCCCGGTAGGTGCGCACCGCGTCCCACTGGGCGCCGATCACCACCCGCTGCTCCCGGTCGAGCAGGGCGGTATTGCCGCGGGCTATCCGGCCGGGGTCGCCGGAAGCGATGTCCCGCCAGGCCGCGAGGATGTCGTCGCCGATCAGGCCCGCATCCCGCATCTCCACCAGGCCGGGTAGGCCCGCGGTGACGTAGGCCTGATGCATCGGCATCAAGTCGCCGAAGATGTTCTTCTGCATCACCAGAATCATCCCGATCACCTGGTGAATGTCCTGCGGGGTGATCGACGTTCCGACCCGGGCGACGGCCGGCATTCCGGCGGGCAGGCGGTCGATCGCATCGGGGCCCAACGTGTCGACGACGGTGTCGACGATCGCCCGGACCGAGTCGGCCATGCCGGGCAGGGCGAAGATGTCGCCGCCCAGTTCGAGATCGAGCAGGCCGCCGCCGAAGTCGGCGCCGACGAGTCCCGCCAACCCCGCCCACTGCAGTTCCCGGTGCGCGAGCTGCAGATCCTCGTAGTAGCGGTAGGAACGGATCAGGTTGCCGCGGTTGGCCTGCGCCCCGGTGCGCGGATCCCACGCCGACAGATCGATGCCGGCGGCGTCGGTGGCGTCCAGCAACCAATATTGCTGCAGGAGGGCGGCATAGCGACTCGGCTGGACACCGGTCGCGCGGGCGGCGTCGAGGTCGGCGAGCACCGTCGAGTAGTCCTCCGGCAGCGCCGGATTCACCCCGCCCGGCCCCTGCGCGGCGTCCCGGTTGGTCAACGGCAGGTCCAGATACCGGTACCCGTCGGCGGCGGGCTGCGCGGACGCGAGGCCGCCGACCGGGAGGCCGGCCACCAATGCCGCCGTGAGGGCGGCGATCGCCGTCAGTCGGATATGCCGCAGCCGGCCGGCCGTGCGGCGTGCGCGCCGCCCGTGCCCGAGAATTCCCGGTCGCCGCTGCGCGCGCTCCCGTCCCCGGTCTCCCCGCCGTCGCCGGTCGTTGCCGCCCCGATGCACCACGGGCGCGACGGTCGCACAGAATGCGCGGCGCCGGGGACGGTTCGGCGGTTTCGTTACCTGATGGCCGCCCGGTTGCCGGCGCCACGCCGACGGTTCGGACCGCCCGGAAGGTACCGTGCGGCGGCGCGACCACCGTCCCCGAGGCCGCGCGCCTTCCGGGGCTCGACGGCGTGCGCGGCACGGTATCCGAGTGCTCTCCGAGCTATTTTCGAGCGACCGAAATTCGGTCAAATAGTGCAGAATGCACGCTTTATCGATGGGTTGCAGGGGAATTCTTTTCGCGCAGGACGTGGAAGCCTAGAGTTTTTCTGGTCGCCGGATGCATCGAAGCGCGGCAGCGATTCCGGATCTCGGCGGGTCGAAAGTGAGAGGTCGCAATGGCTCCAAACAAGACAACCACGTCCGGCGTTCGTGAACTCACCATCAGGGGATTGATCCTCGGTGGACTGATCACCCTGGTATTCACCGCCGCCAACGTCTACCTGGGTCTCAAAGTCGGACTCACCTTTGCCACGGCGATCCCGGCGGCGGTCATCTCGATGGCGATCCTGCGGTACTTCGCGAACCACTCCGTGGTGGAGAACAACATCGTGCAGACGGTCGCCTCGGCGGCAGGCACGTTGTCGGCCATCATCTTCGTGCTTCCCGGATTGGTGATGATCGGCTGGTGGCAGGGCTTTCCCTATTGGATCACCGCGGCGGTCTGCGCGATCGGCGGCATCCTCGGCGTCATGTACTCCATCCCGCTGCGGCGCGCCCTGGTCACCGGATCGGACCTGCCGTATCCGGAAGGCGTGGCCGCGGCCGAGGTCCTCAAGGTCGGTGACACCACCCGCGGAGCGGACGAGAACCGGCGCGGCCTGCGGGTGATCGTCACCGGTGGCCTGGTCGCCGCCGGCTTCTCGCTGCTGGCCGAACTGAAGGTCATCGGCAGTTCGTTGTCGGGGGCGTTGCGGATCGGTTCGGGTGGAACGATGTTCGGCGCGAGCCTGTCGCTGGCCCTGATCGGTGTCGGCCACCTGGTCGGCATCACCGTCGGCATCGCGATGTTGGTGGGCCTGGTGATCTCGTACGGCATCCTGCTGCCGATCCGCACCGCCGGGAACCTTCCGGCGGGGGAGCCGCTGCTGCAGTCGGTCGGTGCGATCTTCTCGGGCGATGTCCGCATCATCGGTGCCGGCGCGATCGCCGTTGCGGCGCTGTGGACGCTGATCAAGATCATCGGACCGGTCGTGCGGGGGATCCGCGCGGCCCTGGTGTCCACCCGGGCCCGGCGGGAGGGGGAATCCGTCGCGTTGACCGAGCGGGATATCCCGATCAACATCGTCGCCGGTGTGATCGTGGTGCTGCTGGTCCCGATCGGTCTGCTGCTCTGGGATTTCGCCAATCAGACCGCCATCCACGGCAACTCGACGGAACTGATCGCGGTCAGCGTGATCTTCGTCTTCCTGGTCGGCCTGCTCGTCGCGTCGGTCTGCGGGTACATGGCCGGTTTGATCGGCTCGTCGAACAGCCCGATATCCGGTGTCGGCATCCTGGTGGTGATCGTCGCCGCCCTGCTGATCAAGTTCACCTTCGGCAGCGCCAACGAGGACCAGTCCCTCGCGCTGGTGGCGTACACGCTGTTCACCGCGGCGGTCGTCTTCGGCGTCGCGACGATCTCGAACGACAATCTGCAGGACCTCAAGACCGGCCAACTCGTCGGTGCCACCCCGTGGAAGCAGCAGGTGGCGTTGGTGATCGGCGTGCTCTTCGGCGCCGCGATCATCCCGCCGGTCCTGGGCCTGATGCAGTCGGCGTTCGGCTTCGCCGGAGCGCCCGGCGCCGGCCCGGACGCGCTGGCCGCCCCGCAGGCCGCGCTGCTGTCCACCCTCGCCACCGGCGTCCTCGGCGGCTCGCTCGACTGGGGGCTGCTCGGTCTCGGCGCGCTGATCGGTGCGGTGATCGTCGCGATCGACGAGGTCCTCGCCCGCACGGGCCGACTCCGACTGCCGCCCTTGGCCGTCGGTATGGGTATGTATCTGCCGATGGCGTTGACACTGATCATCCCGATCGGCGCCCTGCTCGGCCGGTTCTACGACCGCTGGGCGGAGAGCTCCGGCGGCAATGTCGAGAGCAAGAAGCGCCTCGGCATCCTGCTCGCGACCGGTCTGATCGTCGGGGAGAGCCTCTTCGGTGTGCTCTTCGCCGGCATCGTCGCCGCCAGCGGCAGCGAGTCTCCGCTGGCGATCGTCGGCGACGGGTTCGCCACGCCCGCCAAGTTCCTCGGTCTGATCGTCTTCGTGGTGGCCGTCGGTTGGCTGTACATGCGCACCCGGGCGGCCGCCGCCGCGCCCGTCGCGGCCGACGACCCGGCCGACCGGCCCGCCGACTGAACCGGGGAGCCCGGGTTGGCGAGCAACGATCGGTGAGAGCGCGACGCCGAGGACATTATCCCCTCGGCGTCCCGCTCACGAAGATTCTCGACCACCCCACCCGGCGCAACCCGGGCCGAACAGCGAAGCGGCCGAGCGGAAATCTCCGCTCGGCCGCTTCGGCTGTGCAGGGAGGGATCAGCCGATCATCTTGGTCAGCGACTGGCCGCTGCGCCGCAGGATCAGCGCGACGACACCGATGATCGCCAGGGTCAGGATCAGCATCAACGTCGAGATCGCCGCCACCTCGGGGCGCAGCGCGATGCGGACCGACGAGAAGATGTACACCGGCCACGGCGTATAGCCGGGCTGCTGCACGAAACTCGAGATCACCACGTCGTCGAGGCTGAAGGTGAAGGCCAACAGGCCGCCCGCGATCAGGCCGGGCGTCGCCGCCGGCAGGATCACGTGCCGCAAGCGGGCCAGCGGCTTGGCGTACAGGTCACTGGCCGCCTCGTTCAGCGCCGGGTCGAGGCCGGCGACGCGGGCGCGCACCACGAAGGTGACCACCACGAGTGCGATCGCGGTATGCGCGATCACCAGTCGGACCAGGCCGATATTGAGCGGGGCGATGCCCGCGTCGACACCGAGGGTGACGAACCACGGCAGCATGGCGATGGCGCTGGCGATATCGGGTGTCACCAGGGTGATCGTCAGGATGGCGGTCAGGCCGACACCCCACCACGCCGACTTCTTCGTCAGGCCCAGCCCGATACCGGCCAGGCCGCCGATCACGGTCGCCAGCAGCGCCGAGAGCACCGCCACCTGCAGGGACACCGTGACCGCCCGCAGGATCACCGCATTGTCGAGCGCGCGGGTATAGGCGTCGAAGCCGAACCCGTCCCAGGCGGCGAGCACATTGCCGGTGTTGAAGGAGTAGGCCACGATCACGAAGATCGGCATGAACAGGAACAGGTAGATCGCGACCGCCCACACGTTCTGGATGATCGTGAGCCAGTCGATCCGGGTGCGCGAGGGGCGCAGGCTGGTCGGCGGCAGCGACGGCAGCCGGCCGATCACCGTGTCCGCCGCCGGTAGCGGAACATCGGTGATCGACTTGGCGATAGCCGCGAGCAGCAGCTTGATCACCACCGCCACCACCAACAGGCACAGGATGACGAAGGCCATCAGCACGACGGTCATCGCGGAGCCGAGCGCCCAGTTCTGCGCGGTGTTGAACTGGCTGGCGATCAGCTGGCCGGCCATCGCGCCCTGGGCGCCGCCGAGCACCTGCGGGGTGACGTAGTCGCCCATCAGCGGGATGAACACCAACAGACAGCCCGACACGATGCCCGGCGCCGCCAGCGGCAGGGTGATGCGGAAGAAGGTGGTGATGCGCCCGGCACCGAGGTCGCGGCTGGCCTCCCGCAATGACAGACCGGCGCGGTCCATCGCGACGTAGACCGGCAGGATCATCAGCGGCAGATAGTTGTAGACCACACCGATCTGCACCGCCGCGCGGGTGTAGAGGATGTCGAGCGGGTCGCCGCCGAAGGCCTCGATGATCTTGGACATCCAGCCGGTGGGCGCCAGGGTGATCTGCCACCCGATCGTGCGGACCAGGAAGTTGGTCCAGAACGGGATCATCAACAGCGCCAACATGATCGGCCGATACTTCGCCGGCGCCTTGACCGCGATCCAGTAGGCGAATGGCACACCGATCAGCAGCGCGAGGATCGTGCCGGTCAGCGCGATGCCGAAGGTATTGGTGAAGATCGAGCGGTATTGGCTGCCGAGCGCCTCGCCGTAGCGGTCGAGGCTGAGCTGGTCGGTGGCATAGGTGGTGAACTGGTCCGGCTTGTAGCCGAGGCTGTACCACAGGATCAGCGAGACCGGGATGACGAAGAAGAACAGCAGGTAGGCCCACGCCGGGAAGGTCAGACCGCCCGGACCGAAGAGTCGCTGCCGCAACGGTGCGGGCGGCGGGGCCTCGCCGGTCGGCGACGGGTCGGCGGCAGCGGCCGGCGGTGGACCGGACGGGGGCGGGGCGATCGTGGTGGTCACTGGGCGCTCCTGGCTTGCATCTCGTTGAGGATCTCGGTGCGCGTCTGGGTGGCGTCGTCGATCTCCGCCGAGGTCAGGCGATTGAGGACCTCCTCCGGCGGGAAGAGAATGTCGGCGAACGGCAGATCGTCCGCGCGCCCGCGCTCCTCGAGCCCGGCGACGCCGGTCTGGTACCCGATATAGGTCATCTCGTTGTAGGACGTCTCGACGTCGAGCATCGCGTTCATGAAGGCGTGCGCCGCCCCGGGATGCTGGGTACCACGCACCAGTGCGAAGTGGTCGACCCACAGGTTCGCCGTCGGCGCCGGGAAGACGAATCGCCACTTGTCGGGGTCGTCTTCGTTCTCCAGGGCGACCCGCGCGTCACCGTTCCACGCCTGCAGCAGGGTGAAGCCGCCGCCGGCGACCACGGTGGTGATGTTGGAGTTGTATCCCCGGACCGTGCCCGCGAGGTCGTTGACCAGCAACGAGCGCATCTGCTCGAGCTCATTGGGGTCGTTGGTGTTCATGTCGAAACCCAGGGCGCCCGAGGCGATGCTGCACACCTCGGCCGGGTCGCCGAGGATGCTGACCCGACCGTTGGCCGGGCCGGTGGCCGCCGAGACGAAGTCGCCCCAGGAGTTGAGTTCCTGTGGCAGCGCGGTGACGTCGTAGAGATAGCCGGTGGTGCCCCAGGACTTGCACACCGCGTACCGGTTGCCCGGGTCCCATTCGGTGTCGGTGAACTGCGGCATCAGATTGGACAGGTTGGGGATGCGCGACAGATCGAGCGGTTCGAGCAGATTGTGCTGGATCATCTGCGGCAGAAAGATCCCCGTGGGGACGACGACGTCGTATCCCGAGGTGCCGCGGGCGGCGGCGAGCTTGGCGATCATCTCCTCGTTCGACGCGTAGGCGTCGATCTGCATCGTGAAGCCGTACTCCTCCTGGATGGCCTCCAGGTTTTCCGGGTTCTCGTAATCGCCCCAGCTGTAATAGTTCAGCCGGTCCTCGATCGTGTCGGTCAGCGGTGCCGACGGGGCGATCTCGCGGCTGCCGCCGCAGGCGCTGACCGCGGCGCCGCCGGCGACGACGGCCATGCCGGCAAGGAAGCCGCGGCGGGTCAGGCGGGGGACCGAGGCGCGGGGCGCGAGAATTCGCGCACGTCCGGAGGGGTGAACTGTCATTTCGCGTACACCACCGTGTCTTCCGCAGCGAACGTGCAGGTGATCGTGTCGTCCTCGGCCAGCGCGGGGAAGTTGCGTGCCGCGCCGCGCATGAGCAGTTCGGTACCGCCGGTGGTGGTCACGACCACCTGGATGACGTCGCCGAGGAAGGAGACTCCCGAGATCGTCCCGGTGATCGAGTTCTCCCGGCCGCCGGTCTCGCCGTCCACGGCGATCCAGATCGATTCCGGGCGAACGGCGACCACCGCGTCGTCCAGGGTCTCGGGTACCGGCTCCGAGGTGGTGAAGTCGCCGTCGGCGGTGGTGACGGTGGTACCGGAACCGCTGGTGACGGGGAAGAAGTTCTGCTTGCCGATGAAGCTCGCGACGAAGCGGTTGACCGGCTTGGCGTAGATCGAACTGCCGTCACCGATCTGGGCGATCGCACCCTCGCTCATCACCACGATGCGGTCGCTCATCGACAGCGCCTCCTCCTGATCGTGGGTGACGAACACGAAGGTGGTGCCCAATTCGCGCTGCAGCAGCTTCAATTCGATCTGCATGTCCTCGCGCAGCTTGCGGTCGAGCGCCGACATCGGCTCGTCGAGCAGCAGCACGTCGGGACGGTTGGCCAGCGCCCGCGCCAGCGCGACACGCTGCTGCTGGCCGCCGGAGAGCATCGCTGGGCGGCGCTGGGCGAAGCGCTCCATCTGCACCATCTTCAGCGCCTCGACCACCCGCTCGCCCGCCTCCTGCTTCGGCACCTTCCGTTGACGCAGACCGAAGGCGACGTTCTGCGCGACGGTCATATGCGGGAACAGCGCGTACGACTGGAAGACGGTGTTGATCGGCCGACGCTCCGGCGGCACGTCGATGATCGAGGTGCCGTCGAGCAGGATGTCGCCCTCGGTGGGACGCTCGAATCCGGCCAGCATGCGCAGCAGCGTCGTCTTGCCGCAGCCGGACGGCCCGAGCAGCGAGACGAATTCACCCGCCTCGATGCTCAGGTTGATGCCGGAGACCGCCCGCACCGAGTCGTACGCCTTGGCGACGCCTACCAGGGTGATGGCACCTTTCGGTGCCCCGGCGGCGGGGGTCTCGACCGATGCGGTCGACGTGTCGGCGGTCATTATCGGGTCCTTTCGTGGACGACGCGTCCCTCGGCGACCGTCAGGTCCGTCCGAACGTCGTACAGGTCCTTGGGTTCGAGCAGGAAGGGATCACGGTCGGCGACGGCGAAGTCCGCGGACGATCCGATCCGCAGCAGTCCGCCGTTGCGGCGCCGGTTGAGCACCGCCGAGCCGTGCGTATAGGCGGTCAGGCAGCTCCGCAGCGTCAATGCCTCGGAGCCGACCAGGGGAGCCGTGGTCGCCGGGTCGAGTCCGGGTTCCACGCGGTTGACCGCGACCGAGATCGCCGCCCACGGATCGGGTGACGACACGGGCCAATCGCTGCCCATCGCGAGATCGGCGCCGGCGGCCTCGATCGACGCGAAGGGGTAGTGCCAGCCCATGCGCTCCGGGCCGACGATCGGCGCGACCAACTCGGTGAGCTGGTCCTCGACACAGGCCCACAACGCCTGCATATTGGCCGTGACCCCGAGTCGCGCGAAACGGGGAAGATCGGCCGGACGAACGAACTGCAGGTGCGCGATGTGGTGGCGGCCGGGGGTGATGCCGTTGACCCGGCGCGCGGTGGTGACCGCGTCGAGAGCCGCGGTGACGGCGGCGTCGCCGATCGCGTGGAAGTGTACGTCGAGTCCGGCGCCGTCGCAGGCGACGACCGCGGCGCGCAGGATCTCGTCGTCGAAATAGCCCAGCCCGTACTCCGGTGCGCAGGAACAGGATCCGACGTACGGTTCGCCCATCAGGGCGGTGCGATTCTCGACGACGCCGTCGACCATGATCTTGACCGAGCGGGCGCTCCAGCGCGGTCCGTCGGCCGCCCGGGCGGCGGCGACGAATCCCGCGACCACCTCGGGGACCGCGGCGAGGGTGGTCGGCCGGGGCAACCAGGACGCGCCGACGACCGTCGCGGTCAGCTCCCCGCTCGCCTCGGCGCTGCGGTAGGCGGCGGCCAGATCGGTCATGCCGGGGTAGTCGCCGACGATCGCCTCCTGCCAGCCGGTGATCCCGAAGCCGTGCAGGTAGCTCTGTGCGGTGCGCAGACCGGCGAGCGCCTCGTCGAAGGTCGTCGGCGGGACCAGCCGGGAGACCAGATCCATCGCGCCCTCGTGCAGCGTGCCGACCGCGACGCCCGCGGCGTCCCGTTCGATCCGGCCGTCGATCGGATCGGGGGTCTGTGCGTCGATACCGGCGAGCGTCAGGGCGGCGGTGTTGACCCACGCACCGTGGTGGTCGCGGTTGAGCAGGAAGGCCGGTCGATCCGGGAGGATCGTGTCGAGCTCGGCGGCGGTCGGACAGCCGCCGGGGAAATCCGCCATCGACCAGCCGGACCCGACGATCCACGGCCGGTCGGAGGTGCGGGCGTAGGCGGCGATCGCGGCGAGCGTCTCGGCGCGGCCGTCGACGTCGCTGACATCGCAGCCATTGCGGTCGACCCCGGCGCTGAGCGCGTGGATATGGGCATCGGTGAAACCCGGGTGCAGCAGCCGTCCGTGAAGGTCGAGGCGTTCGGCCGCGGGACCGACGGTCTCCCGGACGTCGTCCGCGGTACCGATATCGGCGATGTGCCCGTCGACGACGCCGATCCAGGTGCCCTCGGGGAGTACCTGCCGGCCGTCGAAGACGGGCCCACCGCCGATCATCACATCGGTCAGCAGCGACACGCTTCCTCCTCGCTCTCGGACGGATTTGGCGCCAATATCCGCCAATCGTGACCGATTCCGTCGAAAAGCGCGCGAGAAGCCGCTGATTTCTTACATCACCGCAACATCAGTGTTCGAGGGGAGCCTCGTCGTCCTCCGGTGCCGGAGCCGGTGCGTCCGACGACGGCAGCACGTGGAAAATCAGACATACCACACCGAAGAAGGCGTAGCCCAGGGCAACTCCGGGCGCGGCCGCCCAACCGACCTCGTGCGCGTGGATCAGTCCGATGAACGCCAGGGCGGCACCGGCGAAGCTCGCGATCGCCGCGGGAACGAATCGGCGATCGAGAATGAAACTGACCATTGTGCCCAGGACGATGCCGGCCAGAACGGCTCCCGATCCGAGCGTCTTGAGCCCGTCGTAGACGACGCCGGCGTTCCCGAAGGCCTCCGAGCCGACTTCGGCCGCGGTGGTCCCCGCGGCGCTCAGGGCGTTGTCGATCAACCCCGATGCCCACTCCGCCAGGTTCGGTATGATCGCCGCGACCACCGCGACCGCCTGGATCCGCGGGACCGCCTGGAAGGCCTGGGCGCCGATCAGCAGGCCGATGTACAGCAGGATCGGCACGATCGCCGGGGTCGGCAGAATCGTCGCCAACACCCCGAAAAGGCCGAGGAAACACATCAACCCGATGACGAGACCGCCGGCGACCGAGTAGCCCGTGCGGCCGCCCGCTTCCTTCCATCCGGGGTGACCGATGTAGACCGCAGGCGGGAAGGGCGAACCGAAGGCCGAACCGACCACGGCGCCGGCGCCGTCCGCGAGCAGCACGCTGCGCAGGTTGTAGTTGTCGCCGGCCGCCGCGGCGCTCTCCACGTTGCTCATCGCCTCGGTGAAGTTGTAGACGCCCAGCGGAATCGCGGTGGCCAACAGCGGGGCGAGGTCCCGCAGGCCCTCCATCAGCAGATCCAGTCGCAGATCCGGGATGCCGAGCGCGATATTGCCGACCGCCTCGGTGACGTCGGGGACCGACATATATCCGCCGATCCAGCCGATCGCGGTACCGACCAGCAGCGCGGCGAGGCCGATCGGAATGCCGCCCGGCAGACGGAAACCGGTGAAGAAGCCGATGACGATGATCGCCAGCACCGGCAGGCCGATCCAGGCCGCCTCCCAGATCTGCGCGGCGGGCCGCATCGAGATGAAGGTCAGCGAGATACCGGCCAGCGTGCCGAGCATCGCGGCGCGCGGGGTGACCTTGCGGACGTACGGTCCGACGAAGGCGCCGATCATCACGATGATGCCGATCAGGAATGCCCAGGCCAGACCCGCGGACCAGGCGCGGGTCGCGTCACCGGTATTCAGGTAGATCGGCAACATGACGACGAAGACCACGATGAACATATGCGGCACGGAAGGCCCGTACGGCAGCGCGGTGACGTCGGCGCGTCCCTCGCGGGCGGCGAGGCGCCGCGCGAGCACCATGTAGTACAGATTGCCCAGGACCAGCGCCACGCCGAGCGCCGGGAGCACCGTGCCGAGCACGTCGTCGGCGGGCACGCCCACCACGACGATCATCAGCGTGGTCAGGGTCAGCACGTTGACCAGGATGTTGAAACCGAGGCCGAAGAAGGCGTTGGTGTCGCCGCGGGTCCACCACGGCAACGGTTTCGGTGGCGCGGAGTCGTCGGATGTCGAGTCGGCGGTGATATCGGTGGACATGGGTTCCTACCCTGCGATCGAAGCGTTGGGGGAGACGGGTGCGGCGAGTTGGTCGATGACCGCCTCGCTGTCGGCGACCCAGCCGAAGATGCCGCCCTGGGCGGAGACCATCTCCAGGCCGACGCGCTGGAATTCCGGGAAATACGAACCGACACAGTCGCTGACGACGAGGCACTCGTAGCCGCGGTCGTTGGCCTCGCGGGTCGTGGTGTGCACGCAGACCTCGGTGGTCACGCCGGTGACGATCAGGCTGGTGATCCCGCGCGCGACCAACTCGTCACCGAAGGTGGTGCCGTAGAAGGCGCCCTTGCCCGGCTTGTCGATCACCACCTCACCCTCGGCCGGGGTGAGCTCGTCGATGATGTCGTGCCCGTACTCGCCGCGGATCAGGATGCGGCCGAAGGCGCCCGGATCGCCGATGCGCTGGGAAGGCTTGCCGCGCCGCAGTTTCGACGGCGGACAGTCGGACAGGTCCGGCAGGTGGCCCTCGCGGGTGTGGATCACCGTCATCCCGGTCTCGCGGGCGGCGGCCAGCAGCCGCTGCAACGGGGGGACCGCCGTCTGCAGGAGGCTGACGTCGTTGCCGAGGCTCGAGCCGAAACCGCCGGGCAGCAGGAAGTCGCGTTGCATGTCGATGATGACCAGAGCGGTGTGCTCCGGATCGAAGGTGAACGGCGCGGGTAACGCGTCGATGGTCAGTGACGTCATCGGGAGGGGCCCTCTCGGGAGCAGCGGTATCGGATGATCGGGCGGGACGTCAGTTGCTGCGCTGCGCGCTGTCGGCCGCTGTGGACGGGTTGGCGGGGGTGGACGTGGTTGTGGTGTCGGCGACGAAATCGCGTGGCTCGTCGAGCAATCGGGCGGCGATCTCGAGGATGCGGCCGTCGGACAGGGCCGGGCCGATGATCATCGCGGCCGCCGGGCGACCGTCGTCGGTCACGCCGGTGGGGACCGACACGGCCGCCAGATCGAGCAGGTTGCCGAAGTGGGTGTAGTGCCCGAGAACGGTATTGGTGGCGATCGGATCCGCGAGGACCTCGTCGACGGTGAAGGTGGTGCCGATCGTCGGCAGGACCAGCACGTCGAAGGTGCGCCACAGCCGGTCGACCTCGGCCTTGAGCGACTGCAGGCGCTGCAGGGCGCGGAAGGCGTCGACGGCGGTGTATTTACGGCCGCCCTTGAAGATCTCGCGTACCACCGGGACGATCTCGTCGGGATGCTCGGTCAGGAAGTCGTCGAACTCGACCAGACGTTCGGCGACCCACGGTCCCTGGTACAGCAATTCGCCTGCGGCCAGGAACGGTTCGAGTGGGGCGGAGGTCGTGGGGAAGCCCAGCGCCGAGATGCGCGAGCGGGCGAAGATATGCGCCTGCCGCATCGCGGTGTCCCCGAAGAAGTCCAGCTTGTCGATCGCGGGCAGCCCGATGCGCAGGGTCTCACCGGCGTAGTGCGGTCCGGCGTCGCGGCTCCAGGCGTCGCCGTCGTCGCGACCCATCGTGATCGCCGCGACCCGGTCGATATCGTCGACGCGGCCGGCGGTGATCGCGATGCAGTCGAGCGACCGGCAGGCCGGGACGAGACCGACGGTGCTGATCAGCCCGCGCGAGGGCTTGTAGCCGACGACACCGTTGAGGGCGGCGGGTACCCGGCCGGAGCCGGCGGTATCGGTCGAGACGCAGAACGGCACCTCGCCGAGCGCGACCGCGACGGCGGAGCCGGTACTCGATCCGCCGGGGATCAGATTCTGCCCGTAGACATTCCGGGCGATCGGATGCGGGGTGCGGGTGCCGTTGAGGCCGGTGGCGAACTGGTCGAGGCTGACCTTGCCCACGTAGAGGGCCCCGGCGTCGAGCAGCGCCTGCACCACCGGTGCGGTCTGTTCGGCGACGTAGCCGTAGCCCGGGCAGGACAGCGTGGTCGGATCCCCCGCGACGTCGATCGAGTCCTTGACCCCGAATGGGACCCCGTAGAGCGGGAGCATGCGGGCGTCCGGGCGTTCCTCGATTTCTTGTGCCGCGGCGAGCAATTCGTCGCGGGACCGCACGGTGATCCAGACGCCGTCGGCACCGCGGGCGGCGATCGCGTCGGCGACCCGGGCGGCGGTGGACGTCGGCGAGCCCGATCCGTGCAGATGCGAGTCGAGGATGTCGACGATCGAGGGGCCGAGGGTGGGGCCGGATGCAGGAGCCATTCATGAATTGTCGACAGTCGACTGTATGCAATGGTTACGCTGCTGTGACGGGCTGTCAGCGGCGTGTAACGACTTCCGCAAAACGGGCCGGAGCGGACGGCGCGGACGGTTTTCGAGCGTCAGACGGTGGCGTCGAGGTGCAGATACGTCAGCTCGCCGTGTGCCTCGATCGCCTTGATCGCGATCTCGGCATCGTTGGTCTCGAGCGCGTGGATCAGCTGTTCGTGGCGGCGCAGACCGTCGATGGGGTCGGCGAGGCGGGCTTCCTCGCGGATATTGCGGGCCATCGGCAGCTGCAACTTCATCAGCAGCGGGGTGTAGATCAGGTCTAGCTGGGTACTGCCCGCGAGGCGCACGATCTGCTCGTGGAAGGCGCGGTGCGCGTCGTCCTTGGCGACCTCGTTGCCGGCGGTATTGGCGATCCGCATGTCCTCGAAGGCGCTGCGGACGCCGGCGAGCGGATCGCAACCGGGCTCGGGGGTCAACGGCAGGGCGGTCTGCATCGCGAAGATCTCGAGGGTCCGGCGCAGGTCGAACAGTTCGCGGATGTCCTTGGACGACCACACCGTCACTCGGAAACCGCGGCGCGGCAGATGCTCGACCAGGCCCTGCTGGGCCAACAGGCGCAGGGCCTCGCGCAACGGCGCGCGGCTGATCCCCAATTGGGCGCAGAGGGTTTCCTCGATGATCCGCTCGCCGGGACGCAATTCGCCGCTCAGCACGCTGCGCCGCAGCCTGCCGGTCGCGACTTGTACGAGGCTGGGCGGCAATTCGGAGTGTGCCGCCGGAGTCATATCCGCCATCTTACGGGTCGGTCGGTGCGGGTCGGTCCGGTGTGAGCGCCTCCGCCGTCTCGACGGGGGCGCTCGGAGCCGGCGGGCAACCGAGATCGGCCAGGTCGGATTCGAGCGCCGCCCGGGCCTCGGCGGCCGGCAGATCGCCGGAGAGCACGCGCAGCGCGTAGCCGTCGGCGGTGGCCAGCAGGCGCATCGCCACTCGCCCCGAGTTGTCGCCGGCGGGGATCGTTCCGGATGCGCGGGCGCGGTCGATCAGTTCCGCCGCCCGATCGACGACGCCGAGATGGGTGCGCTGGATCTGTTCGCGGATCACCGGATCGGTGATGCCGTAGGCGCGGTAGGCGGTCCACAGGATGGTGCCGGCGGTGAAGGTCGGGGTGGTCGGGATGGTGCGCAGGACCAGCGTGCGCAGGGTCTCGGCCGGATCGGCGTCGACGATCGACTCCTCGAAGCGCTCCGCGCCGCCCTCGATCAGCAGGTCGCAGCCGTGTCGCAGCAGGTCGTCGCGATCGGCGAAGTAGTGCTGGATGCGACCGACGGACACCCCGGCGGCCGCGGCGACCCGGCGCAGGCTGACCGCCTGGATGCCGCCGGTCAGGATCACCTCCCAGACGCCGTGGATGATCTCGCGGCGGCGCTGCGCGTGGTCGACGATCCGGGGCACCCATGAAGGATGCCATACGGTTGCATTGCAACCGATGCGGTGCGATCGTATTGGAATGAGGTGTCGCGATCGATCCCCGGGGGTCCGCCGACGGTGGCCGGTCCTGCTGCTCGTGCTGGTGGTGGTCTCGGTGACGGTCAACCTCTGGCAGTGGTGGGGCGGCCGCGATCGGATCGGCCAGTGGCGCGGTGCCGACGCCCTGGCCGGCTATACCCGCGCCTACGATGCGGCGATGGCCGGTATGCCGACGCCGACCGAGGTGCGCGATGTGCCGGTCTCCTACGGCACGGTGCGGGCCTACCTGTTCGCGCCGGCCGATCCGGAGCGCGCCGCGCGCACCCCGATCGTGCTGCTGCCCGGCTGGGGATCGGGCACGCCGATGTGGTCGACCAATCTGCCGGGTCTGGTGGCGCAGCGTCCGGTCTGGGCCTTCGACGCGATCGGTGATGCCGGGATGAGCGTGCAATCGGCGCCGATACCGGAGGCGGTCGATCAGGCGATCTGGGTGGACGAGACGTTGGCGGGTCTCGGGGTCGAGCGGGCCCATATCGTCGGGCATTCGTTCGGCGGGTGGTTGGCCACGAATCTGGCGGTCCATCGCCCGCAGCGGGTGGCGAGCCTGGCGCTGCTCGAACCGGTCCAGGTGGTCACCGGGCTGCGGTGGCAGGTGATCGTCTCGTCGATCCCGGCGACGCTGCCCGTCCTCCCGCAGTCCTGGCGGGACGCGGCGTTGGCGGATATCGGCGGGGCCGAGTCGATCGATCGGGACGATCCGGTCACCGCGATGATCGCCGCCGGGACCGCCGGATATCAGCCGCGGCGCAGCTTCCCCGCCCGCCCGTCCGATGCGCAGCTGCGGGCGCTGTCGATGCCGGTGCTGCTGGTGATGGCGGGCGACAGCGCCGTCAACAGCGACCCGGCGGGTGCGGTCGACCGGGCCTACACACTGATCCCCGAGGTGACCGCCTCGGTGGTGCCGGGGGCGACCCATTCGCTGCCGATGGAGCAGCCGGGGTCGATCGACGCCGCGATCCTCGACCTCGCCCGCGACGCCGACCGGCGCTGAACCCGCCGCCGGCCGGCGCTGAACCCGCCGCCGGCCGGCGCTGAACCCCGCCGCCGACCGGCGCTGAACCCGCCGCCGGCCGGCCGATCGAACCGGGCAGGCCATCCGGTTGCGGTGGTTACGACCCGGTCGACGGGGCCGAGCCGGTGGTGGCGGGTTCGGCCGCCTCGGACGACGCGGCGCCGACCGAATCGGCGGCGTCGCCGTCGGCGGGGGTCGTCTCCGCCGCGGTATCGGCTTCTGCTGCGAGATCGGCCTCGGTCGGCTCGCCGGTCTCCGGCGACGCGCTGGGGTCCTCCGCCCCGTCGGTCGGCGCCGGGGCGATCGCCGCCGGATCGGCCGGCTCGTCGCCGGTACCGCGCTCGCCGACCTTGGCGTTGAGACCGCCGAGGACCGGAACCAGCCACGCCGGCGCCCACCAATTCCAGCGGCCGAGCAGCGCCATCAGCGAGGGAACCAGGAAGAGGCGGATGACGAAGGCGTCGATCAGCACCGCGACCGCGACACCGATGCCCAGGATCTTGATGAACACCAGGCTCGAGGTCGCGAAGGCGCCGATCGCCACCGCCAGCAGGATCGCGGCCGCGGTGACCACCGAGCCGGTGCGCTGCAGTCCCAGCGCCACCGCCTCCGTCGGCGGTATCCCGGAGTCGACGTATTCCTTGATGCGGGTCAACAGGAACACCGAATAGTCGGTGGACAGGGCCAGCACGATGACGCCGAGCAGCAGCGGCTGCGTCGAGTCGAGCGCGTGCTGGGAGGTGTAGTCCAGCAGGCCTTCGAACCGGCCGTCCTGGAAGATCAGCACCAGGACGCCGAACGTCGCCGACAACATCAGCGCGCTCATCAACGCCGATTTCAGCGGCAGGATCACCGACATCGTCATCACCATCAACGTGCCGATCGAGATCATCAGCAGCAGGATGATCACCGGCGCCAGGCGGTGGCGCAGGTCGGTCCGCAGGTCGATATACGAGGCGGTCTGCCCGCCGACCATGCCGTAGCTGCCGACGGTCTGTTTCACCTGTCGGACGGCGGCGACCGCGGCCGGGTCGAGGGCGTCGACGTCGATACCGAAGGGCACCCAGATGCGTCCGCTGTCGAGCGTCAGCGGTGGCCCGGTCAGCGAGATGTGGTCGATCTCGGCGATCCGGTCGATCGGCGCCGTCGAGTACAGCAGCGCGTAACCGGTGGCGTGCGGCAGGTCGAAGTCGTTCGCGACGGCCTCGGAGACCACCCGAGCGGACGAGGTCGCCGGCAGCAGATCCGCCGAGACGCCGGTGAAGGCGACCCGCAGGAAGGGCAGACCGGCGACGATCAATACCGCGGCGGAGACCACCGCGACCAGCAGGGCGCGCCGGGTCACCCAGTGCGAGAGGCGATACCAGCCGCCCGATGCCGCCCGCGATTCGTCGTCCGACCGCGCGGCGCGGCGGCGCAGCGCGCGGATCGACAGCCAGTCGAGCCGCTTGCCCAGCGTCACCAGCAGGACCGGCAACACCACGGTGGCGAAGATCCCGGCGAAGGTCGCGGCCAGGGCGCCGCCGATGCCCATCGAGTACAGGAAGCGCTGCGGAAAGATCGTCAGACAGATCAACGACAGCGCGACGATCGTCGCACTGGAGGCGATCGTGCGGCCGGCGGTGCGCAGCGCTCGACGGACCGCCTCGGCCGGCTCGAAGCCGCGCCCGATCTCCTCGCGGTAGCGGTAGAGCATCAGCAGCGTGTAGTCGATCGTCAGGCCCATTCCCAGGCCCATGGTGATGTTCAGTGCGAACGTGGAGAGGTTCAATTCGCTGTTGATCGTCACCAACAGTCCGAAGGTGGACACGATGGTGAACGCGCCGCCGATCACCGGCAGCAGTGCGGATATCAGTCCGCCGAATATCAGGAACGCCAGAATGAAAACGACCGGGAAGGCGATCATCTCGGCGCGCACGAGATCCTGCGGCACCATCTGATTGAGCTCGTAGTTGGCCATCAGGGTGCCGCCGACCCGGATATCGGGAAGCGTCGCGAGGTCGGCGTCGATGTCCTCGGCGATCGCGACCTCGTCGGTGGCCGCGTAGGGGGCGAGCCGGCCGATGATCACCGTCGCATCGCCGGAGGTCGAGACGTACGTGGCGTCGCGGTCGGTCAGATAGGACGTCGAGTCGACGACATAGGGGGATTGGTCGAGCTGTCGGACGACGTCCTGGATACGCCGGGTCGACTCGAGGCTGGTGACCGGGCTGTCCAGCGGTTGGATCACGATGACGTTCGCATCGGGATCGATCCCGGTGGACGCCGCGATCTCGTTGCGGGACACCACATTCGGCGACCGGGGATTCTCGAAGTCGTGTGAGGAGGAGGTCAGTTTCTCCAGCCCGGGCATCAGATAGCCGCAGAGCCCGAGCCAGACGATCACCAGCAGGGCGAACAGCAACCGGTGGGTGCGCGACCACTCGTAGAAGCGGACCATGCCTATCGACGCTCCGAACGGCCGATCGGGCCGGACGTTCGATACCGAAGCACGCCTGACACGCGCCGAACCGGTCCGTCGGTGACGCTTCTACCGATCATTGTGGTCCCCCTACCCAGTATCCCCACCGGGAAACACTAGCGAACCGGTGTCCACGGCGGGTGCGGGCGCGGGGGTGCCGAGGCCCGCTCGGCGATTCGGGCCATTGTTGCGCATTCATTTATGGTTCTTGGGGATTCGCGCATTCCATTGTTGGATCGGCGGCCGGCCCGGTGTCGCCGTTGTCGGATGATCCGCGATGGCGGGAACGTCCGTATCGTGGGTGGTGCGGGGTCGCAACCGGAGGAGGACTCGCATGGCGGGTAACAATGTCGATCGAACGAAGGCAGCGCTCGATACGGTGCGCGAGAGCCCGGGGATCACGGCGATCGCCGTCGCCCCGGTGCTGGTGGGTTTCGGCGCGATCTGGCTGATCGCCGGCTTCGGCTGGGCGATTCTGGCGTTGCTCGGTGTCGCGGTGGTCGCGGGGGTCAAGTTCTACCGCTGACCGTCCGTATCGACCCGGTCGCCGTCGACGGTGGCCCGAACCGGCGCCGACCTTCGCGGTCGGCGCCGGTTCAGCGTCCGTGTTGGAAGACCTCGATCAATCGAGAGGCGCCCGGAGTCAGCGCGTCCCACGGCTGTTCGGTGTCGAGGACCGCGACCGCGGAGGTGGGGAAGCCCGTCGTCACCGAGCGGACCGCCGGCGAGTCGACACCGCCGCCGAGGATCAGCGCGGTCTCCGGTAGTCCCGGAAAGTGGCCGACGACCAGCAGGGTGCGCACGGTCGGCTCGCTCAGCGAGATCTCCTCGAGGATCGTCGCCGGGGTGGCGCCGTAGAGCGCCTCCTCGAATCGGGTCGGCGCGACGATGCCCGTGCGGGACAGCGTCTCGCGCGTACGTGTGGCCGTCGAGCAGATCACCGCGTCGATCGGCGGCAATCGATCGGCCAGCCAGGCACCCGATTCGGCGGCCTGCGCGCGGCCGCGCGCGTTGAGCGGACGTTCGTGATCGGCGACGCCCGGCGGATAGTCCGACTTCCCGTGCCGCATCAGCACCAGAAGTCGGACCTGCTCCGACGGGGTCATCGGGATCGCGTCGTCGAGCGGGGGCCGGCCATCACCGGGTTTCGAGCCACACGGGCCAGGCCGGCGGTGCGATCTCCCACTGCGTCGGCAGGGTCTGGCAGGAGACGATCGAGGCCTCCAGCGGGGAGACCCACGGTCCGGCCAGCGGCTCGCTGCGCACAAAGCCGCCGAAGACGCTCGCGCCGCACTGGGCGATCACCCGATGCTGACCGTCGCCGCCGCCGGGGCACCACGACAGGCCGCCGATCACACCGGATACCGCCACACATCCCTGGGGTGCGGCCTGCGCCTCGCCGGCGCCCGCCAGCAGGCTCGCTCCGGCGGTGGCCGCCAGGGTCGCCGTCGCCAAGCCGGCCCGCAGCATCCAACGCTTCGCTGTCATCTCTCACCTCGTCACTGTTCGGGCCCGCTCGAGGTGGGGCCGCTGCACCGTCGGTTCGCGGCGTGCCGTGCGGCGACGCCGTACCGGTTACCGGACAGCCGGGAATCTACCCGTCCCGTCGCCCGGCTTTTGCCGGTCGGCGAATTTGGCGGCCGATCCGCCGGTCGCGCCGCAGATGTGGAGGCGGTCGACGACTTGTTCCTGCCGGAAGGCGGGCGTCGGGAAGAAAGCAATCATTCATGCTTGCTTTTTTCTGGTGCCGCTGCCACGCTGACGATGTGGCGGACACAACACTGCTCATCGCGGACCTCGAGGCCGAGGGCGCGGACCTCGACGCCGTTGTCGCTTCTCTCGCTCCGACCGAGTGGCTCAGGGATACCCCTGCCGTCGGCTGGACGATCGCCGACCAGATCGGCCACCTCGCCTGGACCGACGATGTCGCACGTGATGCGGTGGGGACCGCGACGGGCGACGAGGCCGCCGCGGCGCGGTTTGCCGAACGGATGGCGACCGCCGCGCAGCGCGGCATGGCGATCGTGGATATCGGTGCCCACGAGTGGGCGGGCCTGGAGGTCGACGTCCTGCTCGACCGGTGGCGCGCCGGCCGCGCCGCCCTGGCGGCGGCGCTCGGGAACGTGCCCTCGGGCGTCAAGATCCCGTGGTTCGGCCCGCCGATGAGCGCCGCGTCGATGGTCACCGCGCGGCTGATGGAGACCTGGGCGCACGGCTGCGACGTCGTCGACACGCTCGGCATCGAACGGGCCGCGACCGACAGGTTGCGCGCGGTCGCTCACCTGGGGGTGCGCACCCGCGACTTCGCCTTCCGGGTCCGCGAGCTCGAGCCGCCGGCCGAGGAGTTCCGGGTCGAGATCACCGGACCGAACGGGGACGTGTGGACCTGGGGGCCGGCGGACGCCGCCCAGCGCGTCACCGCCGACGCCCTCGCCTTCTGCCGGCTGGTCACCCAGCGCGGCGACGCGTCCGAGGTGCACGCCGACGGGGCGGACGCGCGGACCTGGTTGACGATCGCCCAGGCCTTCGCCGGGCCGCCCGGACCCGGACGTACGTCCGCCGAGCAGCCCGGACGCACGTCCGCCGATCAGCCCGCGACCGCCGACACGGCAGGGGGTGCGTGATGACCCGACCGCTCACCCCGCCCGACGGCCGCCCGCTGCGGATCGCCAATTGCTCCGGCTTCTACGGCGACCGCCTGGCGGCGATGCGCGAGATGGTCGACTACGGCGAGGTCGATGTGATCACCGGCGACTACCTCGCCGAGCTGACGATGCTGATCCTCGCCCGCGGCCGGCTGAAGGACCCGGACGCCGGGTACGCCACCACCTTTGTGCGGCAGCTCTCCGACTGCCTCGCCGACGCGACCGCGAAGGGGATCCGCATCGTCGCCAACGCCGGTGGGCTCAACCCGGCGGGGCTGGCACAGCGGATCCGCACGATCGCCGCCGACCAGGGCATCGAGGTCACCGTCGCACACGTCGAGGGTGACGACCTGACCGGCCGCGCCGCCGATCTCGGCCTCGGCACCCCACTGACCGCCAACGCCTATCTCGGCGCCTTCGGCATCGCCGAGGCGCTGCGCCGCGGCGCCGACGTCGTGGTGACCGGTCGGGTGACCGACGCGTCGCTGACCGTCGGCCCGGCGATCGCCGCCTTCGGCTGGGGGCCCGAGGATCTCGACGCGCTCGCCGGCGCCACCGTCGCCGGGCACGTCATCGAATGTGGCACCCAGGCGACCGGCGGCAACTACTCGCACTTCACCGAACTGCCCGATCTGCTGCACGCCGGCTTTCCGATCGCCGAGGTCGCCGCCGACGGAAGTGTGGTGATCACCAAAGCCCCCGGCACGTCGGGGGCGGTCACCGTCGGCACGGTCACCGAACAGCTGCTCTACGAAATCGGCGGCGCCCGTTACGCCGGACCCGACGTCACCACCCGCATCGATACCGCCGTCCTTCGGCAGGACGGCCCGGATCGGGTGGCGATCACCGGGGTGCGCGGCGAGCCGGCGCCGCCGACGATCAAGGTCTCCCGCAACCTGCTCGGCGGGTTCTACAACGAGATGACCTTCGTGCTCACCGGATTGGATATCGAGGCGAAGGCCGCGCTGGTGCGCGCCCAACTCGACGACGCGCTCGCCGCGGCGCCGCCGAAGGACATCCGGTACACCCTGGCCCGCACCGACCATCCGGACGCCGCCGACCAGCAGACCGCCTCCGCGTTGTTGCACGTCGCGGTGCGCGACACCAACGCCGACACTGTCGGTCGCCGATTCTCCTCCGCCGGAATCGAACTCGCGTTGGCGAGCTACCCCGGCTTCTCCGCGACCGCCCCGCCCGGCAAGGAGAGCCCCTACGGCGTCTTCGATCCCGGCTGGGTCGAGCGGGACGCGATCGAACAGGTGGTGGTGATCGGCGGGGAGCGCATCGACATCCCGTCCGGGCCGGCGGTCACGGTCGCACTCGAGGCGGTCGCCGAGCCGTCCGTGCCGGCGTTCGATCCGTCGGGCGAGACCGTCCGGGCGCCGCTCGGCGCGGTCGCCGGCGCCCGCTCCGGCGACAAGGGCGGCAATGCCAACGTCGGCGTCTGGGTGCGCGACGACGACGCCTACCGCTGGTTGGTCGACTATCTGACGGTCGACCGGGTGCGCGAACTGCTACCCGAAACCGCGGAACTGCCGATCGAGCGGCATCTGCTGCCGAACCTGCGGGCGATCAACCTGGTGCTGATCGGGGTGCTGGGGGAGGGGGTCGCCTCGCGCGCCCGATTCGACCCGCAGGCCAAGGGAATCGGCGAATGGCTCCGATCCCGTCACGTCGACATTCCCCGAACCCTGTTGGGCTCGGCCGACATCCCGGAGGATCACCGGTGAGCGTATGGACCACCCCGGAGCGCCTCGCCCTGCGCGCGAGCGTCCGAAGCTTCGCGCAACGCGAGATCCTGCCCGATCTCGGCACCTGGGAACGCGAGGGCGAGTTGCCGCGCTCGCTGCACCTGGCGGCGGGCAAGGCCGGGCTGCTGGGCATCGGCTTCCCCGTCGAGGTCGGCGGCCAGGGCGGCGACGTCATCGACGCGACGATCCTCGCCGAGGAATTGCACGAAGCCGGCTGCTCCGGCGGACTGCTCGCCTCGCTGTTCACCTGCGGGATCGCGGTGCCGCACCTGATCAACGCCGGGGACGCCCGGCAGATCGACCGCTGGGTCGCCCCGACGCTCGCCGGCGAGAAGATCGGCTCGCTGGCGATCACCGAACCGGGCGGCGGCTCCGACGTCGGCCACATCACCACCACCGCCCGCCGCGACGGCGACCACTTCGTCGTCAACGGGTCCAAGACGTTCATCACCTCCGGCTGCCGCGCCGACTTCGTCGTCACCGCGGTGCGCACCGGCGGCCCCGGCGCCGGCGGGGTCTCGCTGCTGGTGGTCGAGGCCGGCACGCCGGGTTTCACCGTCACCCGCAAGCTCGACAAGATGGGGTGGCGCTGCTCGGATACCGCCGAACTGAGCTACGTCGATGTCCGGGTACCGGTCGAGAACCTGGTCGGCGCACCGGAATCCGGGTTCGCCCAGATCGCCGGGGCCTTCGTCACCGAGCGGGTCGCCCTCGCGGTGCAGGCCTACTCCGGCGCCCAGCGCTGCCTCGACCTGGCGACGCAGTGGTGCCGCGATCGGGAGACCTTCGGCAAGCCGCTGATCGCCCGACAGGCCGTGCAGAACACCCTCGCCGATATGCACCGCCGCATCGACGTCGCCCGGGTCTACTCCCGCTCGGTGGCCGAGCGGTACGCCGCGGGGGAGCGCGACCTGATCGCGGAGGTCTGCCACGCCAAGAACACCGCCGTCGAGGCCGGTGAATGGGTCGCCAGCCAGGCGGTGCAGCTCTTCGGTGGGCTCGGCTACATGTCCGACAGCGAAGTGGAACGGCAGTACCGGGATATGCGCATCCTCGGCATCGGCGGCGGGACCACCGAGATCCTGACCGCGTTGGCCGCCAAGCGCCTCGGCTTCGCGCCGCAGCCGGCGGGGGCGGCCCGATGACCGCCCTGCGCACCCGCATCGACGCGACCTCCGGCGACTACGCCGGGCACAGCGCCGCGATGCTCGACAAGCTCGGCGAGATCACCGCACAGCACGAGGTGGCCGTCGCCGGCGGCGGCGAACGCAGCGTCACCCGCCACCGCGACCGCGGCAAGATGACCGCCCGCGAACGGATCGATCTGCTGGTCGACCCGGACAGCCCCTTCCTCGAGCTCGCACCGCTCGCCGGCTTCGGCAGCCAGTTCACCGTCGGCGCCTCCGTGGTCTGCGGGATCGGGGTGGTCGACGGGGTCGAGTGCATGATCGTCGCCAACGATCCGACGATCAAGGGCGGCACCAGCAACCCGTGGACGCTGCGCAAGATCCTGCGCTGCAACGACATCGCGCTGCAGAACCGGCTGCCGATGATCTCGCTGGTCGAATCCGGCGGCGCGGACCTGCCCACCCAGAAGGAGGTCTTCGTCCCCGGCGGCCGGCTCTTCCGGGACCTGACGCGACTGTCGAAGGCCGGCATCCCCACCATCGCGATCGTCTTCGGCAACTCGACCGCCGGCGGTGCCTACGTGCCCGGCATGTCGGACCACGTCGTGATGATCGAGGGGCGCTCCAAGGTCTTCCTGGCCGGGCCGCCGCTGGTGAAGATGGCCACCGGCGAGGAGGCCGACGAGGAATCCCTCGGCGGGGCGCGCATGCACGCCACCGTCTCCGGACAGGCCGACTACTACGCCCTCGACGAGCAGGACGCGATCCGCCTCGGCCGCGGCATCGTCGGGCGGCTCAACTGGCGCAAGGCCGGGCCCGCGCCGCGCACCGACGTTCCCGAACCGCTCTACGACACCGAGGAATTGCTCGGCATCGTCCCGCCCGACCTGAAGACCCCGTTCGATCCGCGCGAGGTGATCGCGCGGGTGGTCGACGGCTCCGACTTCGACGAGTTCAAGCCGCTCTACGGTTCGTCGCTGGTCACCGGCTGGGCGCGGGTGCACGGCTACCCGGTGGGCATCCTGGCCAATGCGCGCGGCGTGCTGTTCAGCGAGGAGGCGCAGAAGGCCACCCAGTTCATCCAACTGGCCAACCGCTACGACACGCCACTGCTGTTCCTGCACAACACCACCGGCTACATGGTGGGCAAGGAATACGAGGAGGGCGGGATGATCAAGCACGGCTCGATGATGATCAACGCGGTCTCCAATTCCACCGTCCCGCATATCTCGGTGCTGATCGGCGCCTCCTACGGCGCCGGCCACTACGGCATGTGCGGACGCGCCTACGACCCGCGCTTCCTGTTCGCCTGGCCCTCGGCGAAATCGGCGGTGATGGGCGGCGCCCAGCTCGCCGGGGTGCTCTCGATCGTCACCCGCGCCGCCGCGGCCGCCCGCGGCACGGCCTTCGACGAGGACGGCGACGCCGCGATGCGCGCGATGGTCGAGCACCAGATCGACGCGGAATCGCTGCCGACGGTCATGTCGGGCCTGCTCTACGACGACGGCGTGATCGACCCCCGCGATACCCGCACGGTGCTCGGAATATGCCTGTCCGCCATCGCCAACGGACCGATCGAGGGCACCGACGCGTTCGGTGTCTTCCGGATGTGAGGCTCTCGTGACCGCCACCGCAGAAACCCCCGCAGAAGCTCCGCTGTCCATCGCCGTCGCGCCGATCTCCTCGGTGCTGGTGGCCAACCGCGGCGAGATCGCCCGCCGCGTCTTCGCCACCTGCCGGCGCACCGGCCGTGGCGCGGTGGCCGTCTTCTCCGACCCGGACGCCGACGCCCCCTTCGTCGCGGAGGCGGACGCCGCGGTCCGGCTGCCCGGCGACGGCCCGGCCGATACCTATCTGCGCGGCGACAAGGTGATCGCCGCGGCGCTCGCTGCCGGCGCCGACGCGATCCACCCCGGCTACGGATTCCTCTCCGAGAACACCGGATTCGCTCGCGCGGTGCTCGCCGCCGGGCTGACCTGGATCGGCCCGCCGCCGGCGGCGATCGACGCGATGGGCTCGAAGATCGAGTCGAAGAAGTTGATGGCTGCCGCCGGGGTGCCGGTGCTGCCCGAGCTCGACCCCGCCGCGGTGACCGAGGCGGATCTGCCGGTGCTGATCAAGGCGTCCGCCGGCGGCGGTGGGCGCGGCATGCGGATCGTCGGCACGCTCGCGGAGCTGCCCGAAGCGGTCGAATCGGCCCGGCGCGAGGCGAGGTCGGCCTTCGGTGACGAGGCGGTCTTCTGCGAACGATATCTGCCGCGCGGCCGGCATATCGAGGTGCAGGTGATGGCCGACGCCGCCGGCACCGTCTGGGCGATCGGCGAGCGGGAATGCTCGCTGCAACGCCGCCATCAGAAGGTTGTCGAGGAAGCGCCGTCGCCGCTGGTCGAGCAGCAGCCGGGGATGCGCGAGAAGCTCTTCGACGCCGCGCGCACCGCGGCGGGCGCGATCTCCTATCTGGGCGCCGGCACCGTCGAATTCCTCGCCGAGGACGACGGCAGCTTCTGGTTCCTCGAGATGAATACCCGCCTGCAGGTGGAACATCCGGTCACCGAGGCCACCTCCGGCCTCGACCTGGTCGACCTGCAGTTGCGGATGGCCGAAGGGGATTTGCTGGGGCCCGAACCGCCCGCCTCGACCGGCCACGCGATCGAGGTGCGGCTCTACGCGGAGGAACCCGCCCGCGACTGGTCGCCGCGCACCGGGCTGCTGCACCGCTTCGAGGTGCCCGGCGCGCGCGTGGCGTTCGACATCCCGCCCGGCGACCAGTGGGTGCGCCTGGACTCCGGAGTCGAGGACGGTTCGCTGATCGGCGTGCATTACGACCCGATGCTCGCGAAGGTGATCGCCCGCGCGCCGAGCCGCCGACGCGCCGCGGCCCTGCTCGCGGACGCCCTCGACCGCGCCGTCCTGCACGGCCCGATCAACAACCGGGAGTTGCTGATCGCGATCCTGCGGGAATCGGACTTCCTGGCCGGTCGCATCGACACCGCCTACTTCGACACCCACCCCGACGTGGTCGCCGCCGACCGCGGCGGGGCGGCGACGGCCGAATCGGCGGCCGCGGTGGCGCTGGCCGACGCCCACCTCGCCCGCAGCGGCAGCGGCCTGCTCGCCTCGGTCCCGGCGGGCTGGCGTTCGGTCGCCGGCCCCGCGGCGGTGCGGCGGTACCGCGCCGGCGAGGACGAGGTCGCCGTCCGCTATCGGCGCACCCGCCCCGGATGGACGCTCGAGGACCTGCCGGACGTCGCGGTGATCGCGGTGACGCCGGACCGGGTCGACCTCGAGACCGACGGGGTGCGCCGCAGCTACCGGATCGCCCGGTACGGGGCGAGCCGCTTCGTCGACTCCCCGCGCGGCAGTGTGCATCTCGAGCAGGTGGAACGGTTCGTCGACCCGTCGACCGCGGTCGCATCCGGGTCGCTGCTCGCGCCACTGCCCGGCGCGGTGGTACGGGTCGCCGTCGCGATCGGCGACCGGGTGGAGAAGGGCACATCGATCCTCTGGTTGGAGGCGATGAAGATGGAGCACGTCATCACGGCACCGGAATCCGGTGTGGTGAGCGAACTTCCGGTTCAGGTCGGATCGCGCGTCGAGGTCGACGCCGTCCTGGCCGTCATCGAACCGGTCGACAACGCCGAACAGGAGAACGATCGATGACCGCAGCGCAGATCAACCCGTTCGTGGAGACCGACGAGCGCAAGCAACTGCGCGCCGCGGTCGCCGCCCTCGGCGAGACCTACGGCCAGGACTACTTCATGGCCAAGGCCCGCAACGGTGAGAAGCTCGACGAACTGTGGAGCGAGGCAGGCAAACTCGGCTTCCTGGGGGTCAACCTGCCCGAGGAGTACGGCGGCGGCGGGGCCGGCATGTACGAGCTGTCGCTGGTGCTCGAGGAGCTGTCCGCGGCCGGCTCCGGGCTGTTGATGATGGTGGTCTCCCCGGCGATCTGCGGCACGATCATCAGCCGCTTCGGCACCGAGACCCAGAAGCAGCGGTGGCTGCCGGGCCTGGCGGACGGCACGTTCACCATGGCCTTCGGCATCACCGAACCGGACGCCGGCTCCAACGCCCACCGCATCATCACCACCGCCCGCCGCGACGGCGACGCCGGCACCGAACACGACTGGCTGCTGACCGGCCGCAAGATCTACATCTCCGGTGTCGATCAGGCCGACGCGGTGCTGATCGTCGGCCGCACCGAGGACGCCAGGACCGGCAAGCTGGCGCCGGCGCTCTTTGTCGTCCCCACCGACGCACCCGGCTTCACCTACCAGCCGATCCCGATGGACCTGCTGACCCCGGAGAAGCAGTTCATGCTCTTCATGGACGACGTGCGACTGCCCTACGACGCCCTGGTCGGCCAGGAGGACGCGGCGCTGTTGCAGTTGTTCGCCGGACTCAACCCCGAGCGCATCATGGCGGCCGCGATGGCCGTCGGCCTCGGCCGCTTCGCCCTGGCCCGCGCGACCCGTTACGCCAAGGAACGCCAGGTGTGGAAGGCTCCGATCGGCGCCCACCAGGCGATCGCCCACCCGCTGGCCAAGGGCAAGATCGAACTCGAACTGGCCAAGCTGATGATGCAGAAGGCCGCCCTGCTCTACGACGCCGGCGACGACATGGGCGCCGCCGAGGCCGCGAATATGGCCAAATACGCGGCCGCCGAGGCGAGCATCGGACTGGTCGACGCCGCGGTGCACACCCTCGGTGGCAGCGGTCTGACCACCGAATACGGAATGGCGCCGCTGCTGGCGATGTCCCGGATCGCGCGGGTCGCGCCGGTCAGCCGCGAGATGGTGCTCAACTTCGTCGCGCAGACCAGCCTCGGTCTGCCGAAGTCCTACTGAAGGAGCGTGCGGTGACCGATACGGCCGAGCGGCGGACCGATCCGGTGGGCTACCGCGTCGAGGGTGGGGCGGCGATCCTGACCCTCGACTCGCCCGCCAACCGCAACGCCCTGTCGACGGCGCTGGTCACCGGACTGGTCGACGGCTTCGCCGCCGCCGCGGCCGACCCCGACGTGCGGGTGGTGGTGCTCACCCACACCGGGAAGACCTTCTGCGCCGGGGCCGACCTGCGCGAGGTCGGGGCCACCCCGGCGCTGCGCACCGAGCAGATGGTGCGGCTGCTGCGGGCGATCCTCGAGCTGCCCAAGGCGGTGATCGGCCGCATCGACGGGCACGTGCGCGCCGGCGGGATGGGATTGGTCGGCGCCTGCGACATCGTCGTCGCCGGCCCGAACGCCACCTTCGGGCTGACCGAGTCGCGTATCGGGGTATCACCGGCGATCATTTCCCTCACGCTGTTGCCGGTTCTCGATCCGCGCGCCGCCGGTCGCTACTTTCTGACCGGGGAGAGTTTCGACGCGCGGGAGGCCCGGCGCATCGGGCTGATCACCGAGGCCGTCGACGACACCGAGAAGGAGGTGGACCGATTGATCGCGGAGTTTCGTGCCGTCTCACCGCAGGGTATGGCGGAGTCGAAGAAGCTGGTCAACGCCGCCGTCCTCGACGGTTTCGACGAACGCGCGAAGGACCTGGCGGCGACGTCGGCGCGGCTGTTCGGTACCGAGGAGGCCGCCGAGGGGATGTTGGCCTTCCTGCAACGTCGACCGCCGCGCTGGGCGGCCGCGCCGGCCGACGCCGCGGCCGAACCGGCGGCCCCAGCCGAACCGGCGACGCCGCATGGTGGCTGACCGGACCGCGGTGCGGGCACCGAAACAGGACCGATCCCGGCTGACCCGCGACCGCATCCTCGCCGCGGCGATCGACACCCTGGCCGACTCCGGCTGGAATGCGACGACCGTCGCGCTGGTCGCCGAACGCGCCGGGGTCTCCCGCGGCGCGGCCCAGCACCACTTCCCGACCCGCGAGGACCTGATCACCGCGGCGCTCGAGTACATGTTCGACGAGCGGTTCGGGCAGGCCCGCATCGAGGCCGCCCGCATCGACAACCCGAGCGAGCCGAGCACCGAAGCGGTCGTCTCGCGGGTGATCGACTACTACACCGGGCCGCTGTTCCGCGCGGCCCTGCAGGTGTGGACCGCCGCCGCGGCCGACCCGGACCTGCGGGCGCGGATCGTGCCGCTCGAGGAACGCTTCGGCCGCGAGGCCCACCACATGGCCGTTCGGGCGCTGGGCATCGACCCGGCCGACCCGGTCGCCCACCGGCTCGTCCAGGCCACCCTCGACCTCGCCCGCGGGCTGGGGCTGGCGAACCTGCTCACCGACGACAGCCGTCGGCGCGGCGAGATCGTGCGCGCCTGGGCCGCCCAGCTCGATCAGGTCCTCGCCCGGCCCCGCGAGGTCGTCCCCCCGCCGTCGGGCCGATCGGTCGAGCCGCTCGGACCGACCGGTCGAACGGAGGAACCCGGAGGCCTCGCTCGGTAGGGTGATGCCCGTGGTGGAACACCCTCGACCGGCGCGGCGACGGTTCGGTGCGGTCGGCGCGCTGCTGGCGACGGTCCTGGTGCTCGGTGCCTGCGGTTCCGGCGGCTCCGACGAGTCCTCCGATTCCGATGCCGGGGTCGATTCGTCGGAGACCGATACGCAGGCCGGCCCGTTCTTCGGTGAATGCGGCTCGGTGACCGACGACGAGGTCGTCTCGCTGATGGGGGTGACCGCCTTCGACCTGATCACCCGCGATTCGGTCGGCTGCTCCTGGGAGATCACGGGGGAGGCGATGCCGTCGGTGGCCTTCTCCTGGTACCGCGGCAGCCCGATCGCGCGGGAACGGGCCGGCTCCGAGATGATCGGACGCCCCGCCGAGGACATCGAGGTCGACGGGCACCCGGGGTTCCAGGGCGTCGGATACTCCGCGCTGACCGGGGCGGCGGTGCTCTGCGAGATCGGGATCGACTTCGGCGCCGACTTCCAGCACTGGTCGATCAACTACGGCGCGACCCCGCCCGCCGCCGACCCCTGCGAGGTCGCCCGCGAACTGGCCCAGCTGTCGATCGGACGGTCGCAGTGACCGGCCGCGCCCCGACCGGACATGCGCTGCCCGGACACGCACTGTCCGGTCGCGCACTGCCCGGCCGGCTGCTGGTCGTCTGGGCCGTCCTGCTGCTGGTGCTCACCGGCTGCGGTCGGCAGATCGAGGGCACCGCGGTCGCCGAGGGGACCTATCCCGATCCGGGGTCGACCTCCGGCGGGATCCCCGACGACGTCCTGCGCGAATGCGAGCTGGTCGATCCCGAGCAGATCGCCGCCGCCATCGGCTCCGACTCCCTCCGGCACGCCTTCTACGGGGCGATCTGCCGGTGGGACGCCGACGGTCCCACCGGAGTGGTGCGGGTGACGTTCAACTGGTTCGAGAACGGCTCGCTCGACGTCGAACGGGAGACCAATCAGCGACTCGGCTACACGGTGACCGATGTGACCCTCGGCGGTATCGGGGCGCTCCAACTCGCTCAGCCCGACAACCCCTCGTCCTGTGGTGCCGCCGGCGCCGCCCCCTCGCGCGGGGTGATCGGGTGGTGGGTGCACTACCGTCCGGGCACCTCCGCGGACGCCTGCGCGGCCGCGAAGAAGCTCCTGGAATTGTCGGTCAACCGATCGATCTGAGCCCCTCCGGGAGCCCTTTCGGAAGCCCCTACAGGGGCCCCGCGGAGGGGGCGTTTTGACCGTCGGCGCAGCCGGCGCGTACTCTGGACGACCGTGCCCGGAGCGTAAGGCTCAACAGCGTGCTCCGTGTAGGTCAGCGAAAGCGACCGAATCGTCGACGCATGCCGTCCGGCAGCCCGTTACCGCAGGTAGCAGGCGTACGAGCGGAAGTGACACGCCCGACCTCGGGATACACCGAAGGGTTGTTCGACGTCTCGGCGAACAGTGCGGGCCCACACCTCCGGGCCCGAACGACACGCAGCAACCCGAAGACACCAAGCGTTACCCGAGACAACAGCGAAGAGGGAAAGCCGGTCAATGCCAACCATCAACCAGCTGGTCCGTAAGGGCCGCCGCGACAAGGTCGCGAAGACCAAGACCGCGGCGCTCAAGGGCAGCCCGCAGCGACGCGGCGTGTGCACCCGCGTGTACACCACCACCCCGAAGAAGCCGAACTCCGCGCTTCGGAAGGTCGCCCGTGTGCGCCTGACCAGCGGTGTCGAGGTGACCGCCTACATCCCCGGTGAGGGCCACAACCTCCAGGAGCACTCGATGGTGCTCGTGCGCGGCGGTCGTGTGAAGGACCTCCCCGGCGTTCGTTACAAGATCATCCGCGGCTCGCTGGACACCCAGGGCGTCAAGAACCGTAAGCAGGCCCGCAGCCGCTACGGCGCGAAGAAGGAGAAGAGCTGACATGCCCCGCAAGGGTCCGGCGCCCAAGCGCCCGTTGATCAATGATCCGGTATACGGATCGCCGCTGGTCACCCAGCTCGTGAACAAGATCCTTCTCGACGGCAAGAAGTCGGTCGCGGAGCGCATCGTCTACGGCGCCCTCGAGCAGGCTCGCGAGAAGACCGGCACCGATCCGGTCATCACCCTCAAGCGCGCCCTGGACAACGTCCGCCCCGCCCTCGAGGTCAAGAGCCGCCGCGTCGGTGGCGCCACCTACCAGGTGCCGGTCGAGGTCCGCCCGGGCCGCGCCAACACCCTCGCGCTGCGCTGGTTGGTCACCTTCTCGCGCGCCCGTCGGGAGAAGACGATGGTCGAGCGGCTCGCCAACGAGCTGCTGGACGCGAGCAACGGTCTCGGAGCCTCGGTGAAGCGTCGTGAAGACACTCACAAGATGGCCGAGGCGAACCGGGCCTTCGCGCACTACCGCTGGTGAAGTAGGGCCCGTACGCGCCTCGTGAGGCGCGTACGGGCATACTTACCGCGCGAGCAGCGTTGTAAGGCGCGTCGGTTGCCCCACAAGGGTGGCTTTGGTGCATCGCGAGATGAGATTTCGACGGTCCTCGACGATGCGGCCCATCTACCGACCTTCGAACCACAACCTTCGACCTACGAGGCGGGACTGAATTCGTGGCACAGGAAGTGCTGACCGACCTGAACAAGGTCCGCAACATCGGCATCATGGCGCACATCGATGCCGGCAAGACCACCACTACCGAGCGCATCCTCTTCTACACCGGTGTGAACTACAAGATCGGTGAGACGCACGACGGTGCGTCGACGACGGACTGGATGGAGCAGGAGAAGGAACGCGGCATCACGATCACCTCCGCCGCGGTGACCTGCTTCTGGAACGGTAACCAGATCAACATCATCGACACCCCGGGACACGTCGACTTCACCGTCGAGGTGGAGCGCTCGCTGCGCGTGCTCGACGGTGCCGTCGCCGTGTTCGACGGCAAGGAAGGCGTCGAGCCGCAGTCCGAGCAGGTCTGGCGTCAGGCGGCGAAGTACGACGTCCCCCGCATCTGTTTTGTCAACAAGATGGACAAGATGGGCGCGGACTTCTACTTCACCGTGCAGACGATCATCGACCGCCTCGGCGCGAAGCCGCTGGTTCTGCAGCTGCCGATCGGTGCCGAGGACGACTTCGACGGCGTTGTCGACCTGGTTGAGATGAAGGCCATCACCTGGCGGGGCACCGTCGAGATCGGCGCCGCGCCGACGATCGAGGAGATCCCCGCGGATCTGGCCGATCGCGCCGCCGAGTACCGCGAGAAGCTGCTCGAGACGGTGGCCGAGTCCGACGAAGAGCTCATGGAGAAGTACTTCGGCGGCGAGGAACTGACCGTCGAGGAAATCAAGGCGGCCATCCGCAAGATGACCGTCAACTCCGAGCTCTACCCGGTGCTCTGCGGTTCCGCGTTCAAGAACAAGGGCATCCAGCCGATGCTCGACGCCGTGATCGACTACCTGCCGAACCCGCTGGACATCGGCGAGGTGCACGGCCACTCGGTCAGCGACGAGGAAGAAGAGCTCACCCGCAAGCCGAGCAAGGACGAGCCGTTCTCCGCTCTGGCGTTCAAGATCGCGGCGCACCCGTTCTTCGGCAAGCTGACCTTCGTGCGCGTCTACTCCGGTCGGGTCGATCCCGGCGCCCAGGTGCTCAACGCCACCAAGGGCAAGAAGGAGCGCATCGGCAAGCTCTTCCAGATGCATGCCAACAAGGAGAACCCGGTCAACGAGGCCGTCGCGGGTCACATCTACGCGATGATCGGCCTGAAGGACACCACGACCGGTGACACCCTGTGCGACCAGGCGAACCCGATCGTGCTCGAGTCGATGAGCTTCCCGGACCCGGTTATCCAGGTCTCGATCGAGCCGAAGTCGAAGGCCGACCAGGAGAAGCTCGGCACCGCGATCCAGAAGCTCGCCGAGGAGGATCCCACCTTCTCCGTCGAGCTGGACGACGAGACCGGCCAGACCGTCATCGGCGGTATGGGCGAGCTCCACCTCGACATCCTCGTCGACCGCATGCGTCGCGAGTTCAAGGTCGAGGCGAACGTCGGCAAGCCGCAGGTGGCGTACCGCGAGACGATCACCAAGCCGGTGATCGGCCACAGCTACACCCACAAGAAGCAGACCGGTGGCTCCGGCCAGTTCGCGAAGGTCCTCATCAACGTCGAGCCGTTCCACGGCGAAGACGGTGCGACCTACGAGTTCGAGAACAAGGTCACCGGTGGCCGCGTGCCGAAGGAGTACATCCCTTCGGTCGACGCCGGCGCGCAGGATGCCATGCAGTACGGTGTCCTCGCCGGTTACCCGCTGGTGAACTTGAAGCTGACCCTGACCGACGGCGCGTACCACGACGTCGACTCGTCGGAAATGGCCTTCAAGATCGCCGGCTCCGCGGCGCTCAAGGAAGCTGCCCGCAAGGCCGGTCCGGTGATCCTCGAGCCGCTGATGGCGGTCGAGGTGACCACGCCCGAGGAGTACATGGGCGATGTGATCGGCGACCTCAACTCCCGCCGTGGCCAGATTCAGGCCATGGAGGAACGCAGTGGTGCCCGTGTCGTGAAGGCGCTGGTTCCGCTTTCGGAGATGTTCGGTTATATCGGTGATCTGCGGTCGAAGACCCAGGGCCGGGCGAACTACTCCATGGTGTTCGACTCGTACGCGGAGGTTCCGGCCAACGTGTCGAAGGAGATCATCGCCAAGGCGACCGGGGAGTGAACGAAGTGAACGACCTTGTTCACTGCGTAGTTACTCCCCGTTAGCCGCACGACCGAAGTAATACCCACCACGCACTGCTGCAACAGCACGCATCTACAAGTCCAGGAGGACCATCAAGTGGCGAAGGCGAAGTTCGAGCGGACGAAGCCGCACGTCAACATCGGCACCATCGGTCACGTTGACCACGGTAAGACCACGCTCACGGCGGCCATCACCAAGGTGCTGGCCGACAAGTTCCCGACTCTCAACGAGAGCTTTGCGTTCGATCAGATCGACAAGGCGCCCGAAGAGAAGCAGCGCGGTATCACCATCAACATCTCGCACGTCGAGTACCAGACCGAGAAGCGTCACTACGCCCACGTTGATGCCCCCGGCCACGCCGACTACATCAAGAACATGATCACCGGCGCGGCCCAGATGGACGGCGCGATCCTGGTTGTGGCGGCCACCGACGGCCCGATGCCGCAGACCCGTGAGCATGTTCTGCTGGCCCGTCAGGTCGGCGTCCCCTACATCCTGGTGGCGCTGAACAAGGCGGACATGGTCGACGACGAAGAGATCATCGAGCTCGTCGAGATGGAGGTCCGCGAACTGCTGGCCGCCCAGGAGTTCGACGAGGACGCGCCGGTCGTCAAGGTGTCCGCGCTCAAGGCCCTCGAGGGTGACCCGGAGTGGGTCAAGTCCGTCGAGGATCTGATGGACGCGGTCGACGAGTCGATCCCGGACCCGGTCCGCGAGACCGAGCTCCCGTTCCTGATGCCCGTCGAGGACGTCTTCACGATCACCGGCCGCGGCACCGTGGTCACCGGTCGTGTCGAGCGTGGCGTGGTCAACGTCAACGAAGAGGTCGAGATCGTCGGTATCAAGCCGACCTCGACCAAGACCACCGTCACCGGTATCGAGATGTTCCGCAAGCTGCTCGACCAGGGCCAGGCCGGCGACAACGTCGGTCTGCTGGTTCGTGGCATCAAGCGTGAGGATGTCGAGCGCGGCCAGGTCGTCGTCAAGCCGGGTACGACCACCCCGCACACCGAGTTCGAGGGCCAGGCGTACATCCTGTCCAAGGATGAGGGCGGCCGTCACACGCCGTTCTTCAACAACTACCGCCCGCAGTTCTACTTCCGTACCACCGACGTGACCGGCGTCGTTACCCTCCCCGAGGGCACCGAGATGGTCATGCCGGGCGACAACACCGAGATGAGCGTTGTGCTCATCCAGCCGGTCGCCATGGACGAGGGCCTGCGGTTCGCGATCCGTGAGGGTGGCCGCACCGTCGGTGCCGGTCGCGTCACCAAGATCGTCAAGTGACTCGGACTCACCAGTAGTTCGCTTCACCAGTAGTTCGCTTCACACCGAACGGCGTCCACTCCACCGGGTGGGCGCCGTTCGGCGTTTCCGTCCCGGTGCCGGCCGGCCGAATCGAACGGGGGAAGCCCCGGCTGCGGAATTCAGATAATTTGAATCTATGGTGACCATGTCCGCGGCCGAAGCATCGCGCAACTTCTCGGCGGTGCTGAGCCGCGCCGAACGCGGTGAGACGATTCGCATCGTCCGACACGGCCGAACCGTGGCCACGGTTACGCCGCCCTCGACGAATGCCGGCCGTTCGCTGCGGCGCGCGCTGGAGGAGACCGACGTGCCACCGTTCGACGACGACTACGCCTCTGATATCGAGGCAGGACTCGCCGCGGTGTCCGACGAGGTGGAGGACCCGTGGGCAGACGACTGATTCTGGACACCGGTGTTCTCCTCGCCTACGAGCGCGCGACGATCGACCGGACAGCCTTCGACGAGGACGATCTCGCGATCGCCGCGGTCACCGTCGCGGAGTTCCGGGTGGGGATCGAACTGGCCGATACGGCCGAGCGGGCGGCTCAACGTTCCCGTCGGCTCGCCCTGCTGCTCACCGACCTCGAGATTCTCGAATACACCGACGCCACCGCCACTCGCCACGCTCAACTCATGGCGCAGATACGCAGATCGGGTAGGCCACGTGGCGCGCATGATCTGATCATCGCCGCTCATGCTGCGGAGACCGGTCGAACTGTTGTTTCCCTCGACACGAAGGCGAGGTTCGGCGACCTCGCGGGTGTCACCGCCATCACGCCATGATCACGTAGGTCTCCTTACCTAGATCGGCGTCCACCCAGTGGTTGGGCGCCGTTCGGCGTTTCCGCGGCACATCCGGCGTGGATCTTTGGGGAGTTTCACGCCCATGGGGTGGATGGGAGACTCCCCAATCACGTTCCTGGCGCGCGGAGGCCGGTCGGTGGGCGGCGTTCGGCGTTGTCGAATGCGGCGAGCGTGCCGGAAGTGCCAGTGCGCGAACCGGATAGGGTCGGGCGGTGAGTTATTGGGAGATCGGGATCCTGCTCGTCGCGGCCGTCGCAGCGGGGGCGATCAACGCGGTGGTCGGCAGCGGCACCCTGATCACCTTTCCCACCCTGGTGGCGTTCGGTTATCCGCCGGTGGTCGCCACGATGTCCAACGCGGTCGGCCTGGTCGCCGGCGGCTTCTCCGGGGTGTGGGGCTATCGGCGCGAACTGAAGGGGCAGTGGCCGCGGCTGCGCTGGCAGATCCCGGCATCCCTGTCCGGCGCGGTCCTCGGCGCGTGGCTGTTGCTGCATCTGCCCGAGACCGTCTTCCACGCGGTCGTGCCGGTGCTGCTGGTGATGGCGCTGATCCTGGTGGCCGTCCAACCGTGGATCCAGGCGCGCGTCAAGAAGCGCCTCGACGCCCGCGCCGGCGGCGGGATGGGACCGGTAGCCACCGGGATCATGCTGGTGGGAACGTTCCTGATCGGCATCTACGGCGGCTACTTCACCGCCGCCCAGGGCATCATGCTCGTCGCGATGATGGGCGCGCTGATCCCCGACTCGCTGCAACGGCTCAACGCCGCGAAGAACCTGCTGGCGCTGCTGGTCAACATCGTCGCCGCGGTCTTCTACACCGTCGTCGCCTTCGACCGGGTCAGCTGGGCGGCCGCGGGCATCATCGCGATCGGGTCGCTCATCGGCGGCTGGCTCGGCTCGACCTACGGGCGCCGCTTGTCGCCGACCGCCCTGCGGGTGACCATCGTGATCGTGGGCCTGATCGGGTTGTGGCGGCTGCTGGCCTGAGGATCGGCGCCCGCTTCGGTGATCCCGTTGCAACATTCAACCGGGCCCGCGCAACATTTGTCGGTTTGACTGGATGACCGATCACCCGGGAGGACCATGGACCAGCACACCGTTCGGTCGTACCGGTTCGCGACCAGCCGCGCCGACCTCGCGTTGGCGCCGGGGGAGCGGATCATGGCCGGTGGAACCTGGCTGATGTCCGAACCGGTCATCGAGGTGCGCGGGTTCGTCGACATCTCCCGCATGCCGTGGCAGCCGTGGGAGCGCACCGCCGACGGACTGACCGTCTCCGCCACCTGCACGATCGCCGACCTCGCCGCCCTGTCGAATCCCGACTCCGACGCCTTCACCCCCGCCGAGCGGGAGCGGTGGACGGCGCTGCCGCTGTTCGCGCAGTGCTGCCACGCCCTGCTCGCGGGCTGGAAGATCTGGAACGTCGCCACCGTCGGCGGCAACGTCGCGCGGTCGTTCGCCGCCGGCGCCATCACCTCGCTGTTCGCCGGTCTGGACACCGTCGCGGTGGTGTGGACCCCCGACGGCGGGGAGCGGCGCATCCCGGTGGCCGACCTCGTCCTCGACAACGGGGTCAATTCGCTGGCCGACGGCGAGGTGCTGCGGGCCTTCGAGATCCCCGAACGCGCCCTGCGCGCCCGCACCTCGATGCGAAAGATCGCCCTCGCCCAGCTGGGACGGTCCGGTTCGGTGGTCACCGGCCGCCGCGACCAGGACGACCGGGTCACCGTGGTGATCACCGCCGCCACGCTGCGCCCGCGTCCGTTGGTCTACCCGTCGATGCCGACTCCCGCAGACCTGCGACAGGACGTCCTCGACCTCCCGGACTTCTACACCGATCCGCTCGGCACCGCCGACTGGCGGCGCGGCGTCAGCGCCGAACTCGCCGCCCGCGTCCTCGCCGACCTGCAGGAGGAAACCGCATGATCGTCGACGGCCAACCGGTCGACCGCCAGCCGCGCCCCGGCCAGTGCCTGCGCACCTTCCTGCGCGAGAACGGGCATACCGCCGTCAAGAAGGGCTGCGACGCCGGCGACTGCGGCGCCTGCTCCGTCGTCCTCGACGGCAAGGCCGTGCACTCCTGCATCTACCCGGCCTCCCGGGCGACCGAGTCGACCGTCACCACCGCCGCCGGCCTCGGCAAACCCGGTGACCTGCACCCCGTCCAGCAGGCATTTGTCGACCACTTCGGTTTCCAATGCGGCTTCTGCACCGCCGGCATGATCGTCACCACCTCGACGCTCGGGCCCGAGGCGCTCGACGACCTGCCCCGCACCATGAAGGGCAATCTCTGCCGCTGCACCGGCTACCGGTCGATCCGCGAGGCGATCGGCCGCTCGCTCGGCTCGCCGTCGCCGCGACCGGAACCGCCCAAGGGTGCGGTCGGGCAGTCCTGGCGCCCGCCCGCCGCCGAACGGGTCGTCTCCGGCCGCGAGCCGTATACCTTCGATCAGTTCCCGGCGGACTGCCTGCACCTGGCCGTGCTGGGCAGCCCGCACGCGCACGCGCGGATCACCCGCATCGACACGACCGCCGCCGAGAAGCTCGACGGGGTCGAACTGGTGCTCACCCACCGCGACGCCCCCGACTTCCTCTACTCGACCGCCCGGCACGAACACCGCGAGGACGACCCGGACGACACGGTGATGCTGGACGACACCGTTCGGTTCATCGGCCAACGGGTCGCCGCGGTCATCGCGACCGACCTCGGCATCGCCGAGGAGGCCTGCCGGCTGATCGAGATCGACTACGAACCGCTGCCCGCCGTCTTCGACCCGCACGCCGCCCTCGCCGAGGGCGCCCCGGTGATCCACCCCGACCGCACACCGGCCGACCGGGTCGATGACGCCGCCCGCAACCTGGTGCTGACCTTCGCCAACGAACGCGGCGACGTCGACGGGCAGATGGCCGCCGCCGACGTGGTCGTCTCCGGAACCTGGCGCACCCAACGGCAGACGCACGGCCAACTCGAAACCCACGGCAGCATCGGCTGGATCGACGACGACGGTCGGCTGGTCATCCGGTCGAGCACCCAGGTGCCCTTCCTGACCCGCGACGAGCTGTGCCGCATCTTCGACCTGCCCACCGACCGGGTGCGCGTCTTCGCCGCCCGCGTCGGCGGCGGCTTCGGCGGCAAGCAGGAGATCCTCACCGAGGACCTGGTCGCCGCCGCGGTGCTGCGCCTCGGCCGGCCGGTCTCCTACGAGATGACCCGCAAGGACGAGTTCACCCGCACCTCCTACCGCCACCCGATGGAGGTGCAGGTGCGCATCGGCGCCACCCGCGACGGCGACCTGACCGCCATGGAGGTCTCGGTCCTCAGCGATACCGGCGCCTACGGCAACCACTCGCGCGGCGTGCTCTTCCACGCCTGCGCCGAGTCGGTCAGCCTCTACCGCACGCCGAACAAGCGCGTCTCCGGCACCGTTTGCTACACCAACAACCCGCCCTCGGGCGCCTTCCGCGGCTATGGGCTCGGGCAGGTGATCCTCGGCGTCGAATCCGCGCTCGACATGATCGCGCAGCAACTCGACATCGACCCCTTCGAACTGCGCCGCCGCAACGCGATCGCCGACGGAGACCCGCTGCTGACCGGACACGAGGAGCCCGAATCCGATATCGCCTACGGCAGCTACGGCCTCGACCAATGCCTCGACCTCGCCCAACAGGCGATGCAACGCGGCAACGGTGTTGCGGCCCCCACCGGTGACGCGTGGCGGGTGGGCGAGGGGATGGCGGTCGCGCTGATCGCGACGATGGCGCCGTTCGGGCACGTCTCGAAGGCCTCGGTGACGCTGCGCCCGGACGGCACCTACGACGTCGGGGTCGGCACCGCCGAATTCGGCAACGGCACCACAACGGTCCAGACCCAGATCGTCGCCGAGGCGCTCGGTACCACCCCCGTCGCGGTGCGCCTGCACAACTCCGATACCGATACCGCCGAATACGACACCGGCGCGTTCGCCTCGGCGGGCATCACCGTCGCCGGCAAGGCGGTGCACGCCGCGGCGACCGCCCTGTCCACCCGCATCGTCGAGATCGCCGCCAAGCTCACCGACAGCGACGCCGCCGACTGTCGGGTCAGCCTCGACGCGGTGTACACCCCGGCCGGCCCGGTCGACTTCGCGCGGGTGATCGCCGAGGCGAACGACGACGAACGGGATGGCGACGGGATGATCGCCCGCGGCGAGGAACACGGCGACATGCGGTCGCTGGCGTTCAACGTGCACGCGGTGCGCCTCGCGGTCGACATCAGCACCGGCGAGGTGCGAATTTTGCAGTCGGTGCAGTCCGCCGACGCCGGGACGGTGATGAACCCCGAGCAATGCCGCGGCCAGGTCGACGGCGGCGTCGCCCAGGGCTACGGCAGCGCCCTCTACGAGGAGGTGATGCTCGACGGCGCGGGCGGCGTGGTGTCACCGAGCTTCCGCACCTACCGCATCCCGCAGATGGCCGACATCCCCTATACCGAGGTCTACTTCGCGGATACCTCCGACGACCTCGGCCCGTACGGGGCGAAGTCGATGAGCGAATCGCCGTTCAACCCGGTCGCCGCGGCGGTCGGCAATGCGATCAGCCGGGCGCTGGGCACCCGGGTCTACGAGACGCCGTTCAGCCGCGACCGGGTGTGGCGGGCGGTGTCCGGATAACGGCCCCGGCGGTGACCGCGTGCAGGGGGCCGCTGCCCTGGCGCAGCCGGCCGCCCGATCGGCCGTTGCGGGCGGCGACCACCTCCGCCAGGATCGCCAGCGCGGTCTCGTAGGGCGTCGAACCGCCCAGGTCCAGGCCGATCGGCGCGTGCAACCGTTCCAGATCGGATGCGGCGACACCGTGGTCGACCAGCAATTGTCGACGCCGCTCGCTGGTCGACCGGCTGCCCATCGCCCCGACATAGGCGGCGCGGCGGCCCAGTGCTTCGATCAGCAACGGCACGTCGAAACGGTCCTCGTGGGTCAGCACGCAGATCACCGCGGCCGGATCGTCCGGCTGCTCGCGCAGATGTGCCACCGGCTGCATGCGCACCACCTCGTGGGCATCCGGGAAACGAGCCGGATCGGCGAAGACCGGTCGCGCATCGCAGACCGCCACCCGATGGCCGGCCATCCGGGCCAGGGTCGCCAGCGGACCGGCGATGTCGACGCCGCCGTAGATCAGGAACGGCGCGGCTCGCGGCACCGGGCAAACCAACCGCGACCGATCGGGCTCGTCGATCCGGGTGGGGCCGATACCCGCCGGCATCTCGCGGGTCAGCGTGCCGACCCCCGTCCCGGCCACACGAACGGCCAACGCGGCCTCGGATTCGTGATCCTCGGCGACCGAGCGGTAGAGGTCGAGGACCTCCGCCGGGGTGGCGGCATCGATCGGCAGCACGATCACCTCGACCGCTCCGCCGCACATCAACCCCACCGAGAACGCCTCGGCGTCCGTATAGCCGAAGACCTCCGTGGTGGCGGACGCACCGGCGACCACCTCGATCGCCACCTGCACCACCGCGGACTCCACACAGCCGCCGGAAAGGCTGCCGCGCACCCGACCGGCCGCGGTGACCACCATCGACGTGCCCACCGGACGCGGCGCACTGCCCGACACGGAAATCACCACAGCCAGGGCGACCGGGCGCCCGGCGTCGACCTCGTCGACGATCAATCGCGCGTGCTCGAACACGGTTACCACGTTAGATACCGGTTGCGACACCGGACCGGCGTGCGTGTTTCGTTCAGGTAAGTTTCGTCCCACTTAACACTTCCCGGCTCGCTGTCGGCCTCGAGGTGCCCAACAATTGATCGACAGCGAGCCGCGGTACCGGGCTCGGTCGGCCGCGACGCGAGGGAGCTCCCGATGAGCAGTGCGCAGATCTATCGGGGCCACGTCTTCCATATCGCCGGGGCGCCGGATGTGCAGACCGCCGATCACCATCTGGTGTCCCTACCCGACGGCGCGGTGGTCGTCGACGACGAGGGCGTCATCGCCTGGGTCGGATCGGCCGCTGACCTGCCCGAGCAGTACGCGGCGCTTCCGGTGACCACCGCCGGGTTCCTGCTGCCGGGATTCGTCGACGCGCATATTCACTTCCCGCAGACCTACAGCGTCGGCGCCTACGGCGGCGGCCAGCTGCTCGAATGGCTGGAGAACTGCATCTTCCCGGCCGAGGCGCGGCTGGCCGATCCGGCCTTCGCCGAGAAGATCGCCGCCGACTTCATCGACCGCCGCCTGTCGGTGGGCACCACCGCCGCGATGGTCTTCGGGTCCGCTTTTCCGGTGGCGCAGGACGCGCTGTTCAGTGCTTCGCTGGCCGCCGGCCTGCGCACGGTATCCGGCCGCGGCATCCAGACCTCCGGCCCGCCCGCCGCCAAACCGCTGATGACCTCCGAGGCCGAGGCGATCGAACTGGTCGCCGCCGAAATCGAGTGTTGGCACGGCCGCGACGTGCTGGTGCGACCGGAACGATCCGCCCTGGTCCAGGTGGCGATCGTGCCGCGCTTCAGCCTCTCGACCACGACCGAGACCCTCGCCGCCCTCGGTGAACTGTACGAGGACGTGCGCGACCGCGGCGTCTACGTGCACTCGCATCTGAGCGAGAACAACCGCCCCGGCACCGGCGAGATCGCCGCCGTCCGCGCGACCTACGACGTCGAGCACTACCTCGACACCTACGACGGATTGTTCATGCCCGGCAGCACCCGCGGCGGCAGCTCGCTGCTCGGGCGGCGCACGATCATGGCGCACGCGGTGCACTGCCACGACGACGAGCTCGCCCGGCTCGCCGCCGCCGAAGCGTCGATCGCGCACTGCCCGACCTCGCAGCTATTCCTCGGCTCCGGCACCATGCCGTGGCGGCGCACCATCGACGCCGGGGTCACCGTCGCGATGGGCACCGACGTCGGCGCCGGCGACGAATGGTTGATCTCCCGGGTCCTCGCGGCCGGCTACGGGGTGCACATGACCGAGCCCGGCGACGCCGCCGTGTCTATCGGTCCGGCGGAGCTGCTCTTCAGCGGCACCCTCGCCGGCGCCCGCGCGCTCGACCAGGAGCAGTTGTTCGGCAACTTCGACGTTGGCAAGGAAGCGGACCTGCTGCTGATCGACCCGGAGCGGTTCCCGGCCCTGGACGGGGCGATCGCCGGCGGAATCCGCGCCGACGACGAGGACCTCGCCGCCCGGCAGACCCTGTTCGCGCTGCTCAACGGGCTGCGCGAACCGGCGATCAGCGGAGTGGTGGTGCGCGGCCGGCGGGTGCGGTGAGCGCGGACGTTTCTGCGGGCGGGGCCCGGGTGGTCGGGATCGTGCTGGCTGCCGGGGCGGGGCGGCGGTACGGCGGGCCGAAGGCGCTGGCGCGCGATGCGGCCGGACGACCGTGGATGGTCTCGGTGGTCGAGACGGTGCGGGCCGCCGGGGTCGGGCGGGTGCTGGTGGTGCTCGGGGCCGAGGCGGACCGCGCGGCGGATGTGGTGCCCGAGGGCGTCGAGGTGGTGATCGCGGGGGACTGGGAGACGGGGATGGCGGCGTCGCTGCGGGCCGGGTTGGACGCGATCGACCCGGGTTCGGACGTGTCACCGGTCGGTGTGGCAGCCGATCCCGCCGATGCCGCGCTGATCGTTCTGGTCGACCAACCCGCGCTGCCCCGGGAGGTCGTGGCGCTCGCGGTGGCCGCGCCGGTCGGTACCGCCACCCTGCGGCGGATCACCTACGCCGGTCGGCCGGGGCATCCGGTGCTGATCGGCCGCGACCACTGGCCGTCGCTGCGCGCGAGCCTGCACGGCGACACCGGCGCCGGTCCGTGGCTGGCGAAACAGCAGGTCGAGGCGATCCCCGGCGACCGGTGGTGGGACGGCGCCGACATCGATACCCCCGCGCGGTAACCGAATCGTGCCGGAGTCGCCGCGGCCGGTTGGTGGGAAGCGTTCGGGCCGGAGGTCTAGATTGAAGCGGTGATCGTCGCGCTCATCGACTCCGGACTCGGACTGGTGCCCACGGCCGCCTGGCTGCGCCGACTGCGCCCCGAGCTCGACCTGATGCTGCTGACCGATCCCGACCACGCCCCCTGGGGACCCCGCCCGACCGACTGGGTGATCGACACCGTCGTCGGCACCGCCCGCCGCGCCGTCGCCGCCGGCGCCTCGGTCGTGGTGATCCCCTGCAATACCGCGAGCGTCACCGCGCTCGACGAGACCCGCGCCGCCCTCGAACCCGCCGTCCCGGTGATCGGCACCGTGCCCGCGATCAAGCCCGCCGCCGCCGCGCACCGCGAGATCGCCGTCTGGGCGACCGCCACCACCACCGCCAGCGCCTACCAGGCCAACCTGATCGCCCAGTTCGCCGGCGATACAACGGTCACCGCCATCGCCTGCCACGGCCTCGCCGACGCGGTCGACGCCGGCGACCACACCGCCATCGACGCCGCGATCGCCGACGCCGCCGCGCGCACCCCCGATACCGTCGAGGCGATCGTGCTCGGCTGCACGCACTATCCGTTGGTCGCCGACCGCATCGCCGCCCGCATGGGCCCCGACGTGCTGCTCTACGACTCCGCCGAGGCCGTCGCCCGGCAGACCCTCCGCCGCATCGACCGAATCACCTCGGGGGCGGCCGACCGGATCGCGTCGGCGGCAGGGGCCGACCGGATCGCTGCGGCGGCAGGGGCCGACCGGATCGCCTCGGCGGTAGTGGGCGACCGGATCAGCCCGGCGGCAGCGGTCGATCGTATCGACCCGGCTGCGGCGATCGGCGGGGTGCCCGGCCGCATCGACGTGATCGCCTCCGGCCGCCCGGCCTCCCTGCCCGCCGCCGCGGCCCACTTCGCCGACGGCCGCCAACTTCTCGCCGCGGACCGGGCCTCCACCGTCTGACCTGCACAACACGCTCGACAGAGCGAGGCCGAGGACAATAGTTCCTCGGCCTCGCTCTGTCGAACGTGTTGTGCACAGGCCGCCCGCGCCATCCACAGATCCCGCCGGCGCACTCCGGCGGGCGCCGCTGTCGACCACGCTCGGACCATGGAGTTGGCGGAGTTACTCGTTCGGGAGCACGGAGTGGCGCGGGCGAAATACCTCATTGACCGGGGTGCCACGATGGCCGAGATTCGCACCTGCTTGCGGTCCGGCACGCTCCGGCAACTTCGCCGTGGCTGGTACGCGACGTCGTACGCCGAGCCGACCGTGGAATCCGCGGTCCGATCCGGCGGGGTGCTCGGATGCGTGTCCGCACTTCAGGTGCACGGAATCTGGGTGCCCCCGCAGGTGCGCATCCACGTTCGTGGTCGACACCACCCCTGCCGGCAGTATGGCCCTCGCGAGCCCGAGGTCCGTTCCGTCGATGATGTGTTGTTGGCCCTGCGCCATGCGATTCGTTGCCTCGACGACGAAGGGATCGTGGTGGTGTGCGATTCGCTCATCCACCTGCGTGTGATGTCCGAGGCCGATATCGGCCGAGTTCTGACCGGAGCCCCCGGGCGGATTCGTCGGCTGATCGATCGCTGTGACCGAGCCGAGTCCGGCACGGAATCGATGGTGCGACTGCGGCTGCGGCGCCTCGGCATCGTGGTGGAAACCCAGGTGGTGATCCCGGGGATCGGTCGGGTCGATCTGCTCGTGGGACGGCTGATCATAGAGGTGGACGGTGTGCGCTATCACGTCGATCCGGAGCGCTTCGAGAATGACAGACGTCGAGACCGCCGCGCGGTGCAATTGGGGTACACGGTGATCCGGCTGAGCTACCGACAGGTGCTCTACGACTGGGCCGAGGTCGAGCGCGACATTCTGGAGGTGGTGCGGAGACGGGATCACCGGTGGCCCCGAAGGGAGCGTTACAGAAGACGTTCGGGAGAGCGAGGGCAAGGACAATAGGTCCTCGACGGCGCTCTCCCGGACGTGTTGTGTCACCCCATCCGCAACTCCTTTTCCAGCGGCGCGGGGAAGGTCGGGGTGACGGCGGCGCCGTCGAGCAGGGCGGTGAGGCGATCGGCCTCGGCGGTGATCCGCTTCGTTTCGGCCGTACCCACCTTTTCCAGCAGTTTCACCACGACCTCCCCTTCCCGCACGGCCCAGCCGCCGACGATGCGGCCGCGCAGCCACACAGTGGGGCCGACATTGCCGAAGCGGTCGAAGAGCGGTTCGCGGTGCTCGAGGTACCAGTCCCGGTGGCGCCAGCCCATCGGGGTCGGGTCGAGGGCCGGCAGCAGGGCCACCGCGTCGGCGGGCTCGGCCGACCGGACCTCATCGAGCGATTCCTCGAGCAGAACACCGGGGCCGCAGGACAGTTCGACCGCGACGGTGTCGAGGGAGCGCAGGGCCGCGGCGGTGGCGGTCTTGGTCCAACCGGTCCACCATTGCAGGTCCTCCGCGGTCGCCGGGCCGAACCGCTGCAGCCAGCGGCGGGCCATCTCGACGCGGGCCGCGGCCGGATCGAGCTCGGGAAGCCCCTCGGGCCACCACTTTTCGGCCGAGGCCCAGGTGTGCTGTCGGGAGGTCCAGCGCGCGGGCGCCCCGGCGCGCACGATCCGCCCCTTGGTGCCCAGATAGGCCAGCACCGAGCTGGTCAGCAATCGCTTGGTGTCCCAGGCCTTCTCGGTTTGGGGCAGGACCGCGACCCGCAGCTGGGGGAGCGCGTCGCCGAGCTGCGCGCCGGTCGCCTCGCCCACCCCCGCCAGATAGTCGGCCACCGCGGTTTCCGCGTCGTCGAGCCAGGCGGCGGGATCGGGTACCGCCGGCTCGGTGGGCGCGGTCGCCACCTCCTTGAGCAGCCGGGTGCGCATGGTGGCGGCCACACCGAGCGACGCCGCCGCGTGCACCATCGGGACATCGTCGCGGTCGACGACGAAGACGGTCCGCCGCATCGCCATCATGCGCACCAGCTCGCGTCCGTCGTAGAGCGCGGCGCGCACGTCGGGCACCGTCGCGGTCGGGACGCGCGCCAGCACCGACAGGTAGACCGACGCCGGGTCGGTCGCGTGCAGTGCCACCAGCGCGGCCACCACCGAGCGTGTGCTGTCGCCGGCGCGCAGTTGACGCTGCTCCAGCAGACAACGGCGCAGGTCGTCGGCGATATCCATGTCCGGGAGTCTGCCCGCAGTGGGCGACATGCCACGCGCCGGGGACCCGGCGTTCTGTCATCCGGATGATGGACAGGGAGTACCGACGGGTAAGTTGCCCCCTATGAGTGAGCTGCAGACGATCACGATCAACACGCTCGGTGGCGCGCCCACCACGCTCGGCGAGTACTCCGGGCGGACGGTGCTGTTGGTCAATGTCGCGTCGAAATGCGGGCTGACCCCGCAATACGGTGCCCTCGAGCGGCTCGCGCAGGCCTACGCCCATCGCGGACTGACCGTGATCGGTGTGCCCTGCAATCAGTTCGGTGGCCAGGAGCCGGGTACGCCGAGCGAGATCGAGACGTTCTGCTCGACCACCTACGGTGTCACCTTCCCGCTGTTGGAGAAGACGCTGGTCAACGGGCCGCAGGCGCATCCGCTGTACCGCCTGCTCACCCAGACCCCGGACGCCTCCGGCGAGGCGGGCGACGTGCAGTGGAACTTCGAGAAGTTCCTGATCAGTCCCAAGGGGGAGGTCGTGGCCCGCTTCCGGCCGACCACCCTGCCGGACGCCCCCGAGGTGCTCTCCGCGATCGAGGGCGCGCTGCCCGTTCCGACCCTGTAGATCGGGCATATTTCCCGAATCGTTCCAACCGACACCCCGCCGTTCATCGACGGCGGGGTGACGTTCACCGCGGGGACATCCCGGACGGTCACCCTGGGAACCATGGCTAGCGATGTATCCGAAGGTCCCATCGGCATCACCCCGCGCGTGATCGTGTCGGTTTCCGGCATCCGTCGGGAGACCTGCGCGGCCGCCGCCGACTTCGCCGCGGAACTCGACCGCCGCGAGGTGCCGCTGTCGCTGCTGGTGGCGCCCCGCCTCAAGGATCACTACCGGCTGGTCAACGACCGGGCCACCCGCGACTGGCTGTGCGAGCGACGCGACCGCGGTGACGCGATCGTGCTGCACGGCTACGACCAGGCCGCCACCAAGCGTCGACGGGCCGAGTTCGCCGCCCTCGGGGCCCACGAGGCGCGGCTGCGACTGCTCGCGGCCGACCGCGTGCTCGAGGACATCGGATTGCGCAGCCGCATCTTTGCCGCGCCCCGGTGGGTCGCCGCACCGGCCGCGGTCGACGTCCTCCCCGACCTGGGCTTCCGCGTCCACGCCGGGCTGACGGGAATCACCGACCTGCGGACCGGCGCCACCGAGAAGGGCCGGGTCCTCGGATTCGGTGACGGGCTCGGCGCCGGGTCGGCGACGGCGGAGCCGTGGCGTTGCCGGGCCCTGCTGATCACGGTCAACCGCACCGCGCGCAAGGGTGGACTGATCCGCCTGTCGGTCGCCGCGCACCACCTGGAGCGCAAGGCGCGCCGGTCGGCGCTGCTCGACGCGGTCGACCTCGCCCTGCTGCAGGGCGCGACCGCGGACGTCTACCGCGAGTTCGGTGCGGCGGACGGTCGCGCCGCCTGAGCGGACGCCGGGAGCGTCGTGCTGCCGGAGTCGGAAGCCGGCATGGCGCCACCCGATCCGGATCCGGGCGGTCGCGGGTGAGCGTTTCCTACCGTCCGTACCGATAGCGGGACTACGCTCGCGGGCGTGCAGGGTCAGGACGTCATTGTTGTCGGAGCGGGACTGGCCGGATTGGTGGCCGCCGCCGAGGTGATCGCCGCCGGCAAGCGGGTGCTGATCATCGACCAGGAGAACCCGAACAATATCGGCGGTCAGGCGTACTGGTCGTTCGGCGGATTGTTCTTCGTCGACAGCCCCGAGCAGCGCCGTCTCGGCATCCGCGACAGCTTCGACCTCGCCTGGCAGGACTGGCAGGGCAGCGCCGCCTTCGACCGCGACTGCGACCACTGGCCGCGGAAGTGGGCGCGCGCCTACGTCGAGTTCGCGGCGGGGGAGAAGCGCTCCTGGCTGCGCGAACGCGGACTCAGGACCTTCCCGGTCGTCGGTTGGGCCGAACGCGGCGGCTACGGCGCCGACGGCCACGGCAACTCGGTGCCGCGCTTCCATATCACCTGGGGGACCGGCCCGGCGCTGGTCGAGATCTTCGAGCAGCGGGTCCGCGCCGGCGTCGCGAACGGCCTCGCCCGTTTCGCGCACCGGCATCGGGTCGACGAGGTGGTCGTCACGGGCGGTGTGGTGACCGGGGTGCGCGGCGCCGTCCTCGAACCCTCCGCCGCCGCCCGCGGGGTGGCCTCCTCGCGCGTCGAGGTCGGCGAGTTCGCCTTCGACGCCGAGGCGGTGATCGTCACCTCCGGCGGGATCGGCGGCAATCACGAACTGGTGCGGCGCAATTGGCCGCAGCGCCTCGGGCCTCCGCCCGAGCATATGCTGACCGGTGTCCCGGCCCACGTCGACGGCCGGATGCTCGACATCACCGCGCGCGCCGGCGGTTCGATCATCAACCCGGACCGCATGTGGCACTACACCGAGGGCATCACCAACTACGCGCCGGTCTGGCCGAACCACGGCATCCGCATCCTGCCCGGGCCGTCGTCGCTGTGGCTCGACGCGGCCGGTGTGCGGCTGCCGGCGCCGCTGTTCCCCGGCTTCGACACCCTGGGCACCCTCGAGCACATCGTGGGGACCGGCCACGACCACACCTGGTTCATCCTCGACGAGAAGATTCTCGAAAAGGAGTTCGGCCTGTCCGGGCAGGAACAGAACCCCGACCTGACCGGCCGCGACGTCCGCAAGGTGCTCGAGAGGGTCAAGCCGGGGCCGCCCGGACCGGTCGAGCAGTTCCGCCGTCGGGGCGTGGACTTCGTCACCGCGGATTCGCTGCGCGAACTGGTCGCCGGGATGAACACGATCGGCGACGTCGAACTCGATGTCGATGCGGTCGAACAGCTCGTGGTCGATCGGGATCGCCAGATGGACAACCCCTTTGCCAAGGATCTGCAGGTGTCGTTGATCCACGCCGCCCGCAACTACCGGGCGGATCGGATCTCCCGGATCGCGGCGCCGCACCGGCTTCTCGACCCGAAGGCCGGCCCGCTGGTCGCGGTCAAGCTGCATCTGTTGACCCGCAAGACGCTCGGCGGGCTCGAGACCGACCTGCAGTCGCGGGTCATCGGCGCGGACGGCGAGCCGATTCCGGGGCTCTTCGCCGCCGGCGAGGTCGCCGGCTTCGGTGGTGGCGGTGTGCACGGCTATCGCTCGCTGGAGGGCACCTTCCTCGGCGGGTGCGTCTTCTCCGGCCGGGCGGCGGGGCGAGCGGCCGCGTAGCGATCGGCGGTCGAGGTCCGTGGGGTGCGCGGCCGCGTAGCGCGACAAATAGTCCGGCCGATTGGAACTAGCGGCCGCGCCGCCCACCGCCCTTACGATCCCTTGTATCGGTTGCCTGACCGACAGCCGCAAGGAGATCACCGTGGCATCCATCCCGCTGTCCGTGCTCGATCTGTTGCCCCGGTCGAGCGGCGCCGATAACGCGACCGCCCTGCGCAATACGATCGATCTGGCGCAGCAGGCGGAGCGATTCGGTTATGCCCGTTACTGGTTCGCCGAACACCATCTCAATCCCGGCGTCCTCGGATCGTCGCCGGCGGTCGAGATCGCCCTGGTCGCCGGAGCGACGGATACGATCCGACTCGGTTCGGCCGGCGTGCAATTCGGACATCGCACGCCGCTGGCCACCGTCGAGGAGTTCGGCCTGATCGACGCCCTGTATCCGGGTCGACTCGACCTGGGCATCGGCCGTTCGCTCACCCGGCCGGCCCCCTCGGAATCCGAGAATACCTCCGCGGCCGACGCCGCCCGCCGCTATCTGGCCGACCGGGGTCGGCCGAACCGGGATGCGGACAGCTTCGCGCCCAATGGCCTGCTGCTGCCCAAGCCGTACGACATCTCGACGGTGTTCTCCCGAAAGTCCTTCGGGCACATCCTGGATCTGCTGCAGCAACCCGGCGCCCATGCCCCGGGTTACGACGACCAGATCGCCACCCTGCTGGCCCTGCTGGCCGGCACCTACGTCGACGCGGACGGGCGGCCGGCGCACGCCTCGCCCGGTGAGGGCGCCGCCGTGCAGGTGTGGATCCTCGGGGCCTCCGGTGGGGCGAGCGCGGCGGTCGCCGGGCGCCGCGGTCTGCGCTTCGTCGCGAGCTACCACCACAGCCCGAGCACCGTCATCGACGCGGTCGACGCCTACCGGGCGGCCTTCGTCCCGTCCGCGGAGGTCCCCGAGCCGTACGTCGCGGTGTCCGCGGACGTCGTGGCCGCCGAAACCGACGAGGAGGCAGCGGAACTGGCGAGCGGTTACGCCCCCTGGGTGCGCAGCATCCGGCGCGGCGAAGGGGCGATCGCCTACCCGACACCCGCCGAGGCGGCGGCCCTGGAGTGGACCGATGACGACCGGGACCTGGTCAGCGACCGGGTGCGCACGCAATTCGTCGGCTCCCCGACGACGGTCGCCGACCGCCTCGAACAGCTGCGCGAGGCCACCGGCGCGGCCGAGATCGTCCTGACCACCAGCACCCACGACCACGGCGCGCGGGTGCGATCCTACGAACTGATCGCCAAGGAATGGGCGCAGCGGTAGCTGCGGGCTATCCGCTGGGGGCCGGCTGCGCCCGCGCCTGCCGACCGGCAGCGATCGAGGCGACCCCGATGGTGATCAGCGCTCCGAGCAGCAGCGCCGGGGCCTCGCCGGGCGCCAGCAGGTCGAGTTGGGTGCCGAGGGTCGCCGCGCCGACCGGTACGCCGAGTTGGGCGGCGGCCAGGATGCCCAGGCCGATCGGTTGACCGGTCGCCCGCATGGCGGCGTGGGCGGCGATCGCCGCGAGGCCGAGCACGATGCCCAGCAGGACGAAGCGCGGATTGGCGGCCAGTTCGCGCAGGTTGAGCGAGGCGCCCAGCCACACGAAGAACAGCGGCCCGAAGAAGCCGTCGCTGATGGCGAAGAGCTGCCGGGCCAACCGCCGCGGCTCCCCGACCGCGGCGACGGCCATGCCGAAGGTGAAGCCCGCCAACATGATCGACACATGGGTGAGCGTCGCGAGGGCGGCGAGCGCAAAGAGTACCGCCAGGTTGATCCGCAGTTCGAGCGCCACCCGATGCCGCTTCGACCACGCCTCGATGCGCTCGCGTCCGCCGCTGCGTTCGGCCGCCCGCAACAACAGGAAAACCACCACCGCACAGGCGATCACGGCCAGCGCGCCCAGGGCGGCCGGCCCGGCGCGGCCGGGTTCGATCGCGAGCGGCAGCGCGACGATGCAGGCCGCGTCGGCGATCGCTATCTGCGGCAGCGCGTCGAGGACGCGCGGTCCGGTCAGGCCGAGCGCGTCGACCATCGGCAGGGCCAGCGCCGCCGACGACGACGCGATCAGCACCGCGTACAGCGCGGCGTGCCCGGTGCCGAACCATGCGGCGATCCCCGCGCCGAGCGCCGCCGCGATCACCCCGACCGCGACCGCCCGCAGCGCACCGGTGCGCAGGCTGTGCAGGATTCGTGGATCACGGATCGGCACGTGCGAGCCGGCCACGAACATCACCAGGGCGAAGCCGATGTCGGCGAGGAAGGTGAAGGTCGCATCCGATGGGTCGACCAGGCGCAGGCCGGTCGACCCGATCACGATGCCCGCGGCCAACTCTCCGAGGATCACCGGCAGCCGCAGCCCGCGCGGCAGGATCAGCAGCGGCCCGAGCAATCCGACCACCACCACGAGGGCCAAGGTTGCGAAACTCATCGTGCGACTCCCGCCGAGATCGAGGTCAGGGATGGGCCGGAGGCCGCACAAAGGAGGTGCCAGGGGCCGGGAGGGGGACCGGGGGCGGTATGCCCGCCCGCCGGCTCAGGGGCCGAAGGTGGCGGACTGCTCGGTATCGAGGACGACGAATTCGGTGTCCTTGGGCGCCATCTCGGAATAGCGGCCGTAGAAGATGCCCGTCGCCTGATCGGCGATGATGCCCTGATGGATCGGCACCGCCACCCGCGGCGCGACCGCCCGCAGATAGTCGACGCCCGCACCGACGGTCATCCACGGAGCGGCCGACGGCATCGCGAGCACCTCGATCGGCACAAACGGGATGTACAGCGAATCACCGGGGTGCAGGAGGGCATTCGGGCGCTCCTCGGTGTCGAAGAGGTAGGCGGTGTTGTCGACCACCGGCACGTCCGGATGGATCACCGCGTGCCGGCCGCCGGTGCCGCGGATGCGGGCGGCGCCGAGTTCGACCGTTTCGCCGGGATGCAGTGCGCGCCAGGGCTCACCGAGCTGCGCGGCGGTCTGCGGATCGGCCAACAGCACCGCATCGGGGTTGCCCTCGAGCAGCGCGGGCAGGCGACTGTGATCGACGTGGTCGGGATGCTGATGGGTGATCGCGATCGCATCGAGTCCGGTAATACCTTCGAATCCGTGTGCGAAGGTGCCCGGATCGAAGAGCACCCGGGTGCCGCTCAGCGATGCGAGCAGGCAGGAATGGCCGAAATGCGTCAGCTCCATATCCGAGCAGCCTATCCCTCGGCGCGGCGCCCGGGTAGGAGGATCGCCGGCCCGGTGTCGGAGGCGGAGGGTAGAGTTTTTGCTGGTATCGGAACTATACGGGCGTTCAGCAGAGCGGTTCCCAACCCGTGAGGAGTAGGCGAGTGGCACGTGTTGTCGTCGAGGTCATGCCTCGGGCGGAGATTCTCGACCCCCAGGGGCAGGCGATCACCAATGCGCTGCCGCGACTCGGCTTCGACGGGGTGGCCGAGGTGCGTCAGGGCAAACGGTTCGAACTCGAAGTGGACGACAACGTCGACGACGGGCAGCTCGAGCAGATCGCCGGCACCCTGCTGGCCAACACCGTGATCGAGGACTGGAAGGTCACCCGGCTGCCATGAGTGTCCGTGTGGGAGTCATCACATTTCCGGGGTCGCTCGACGACGCCGACGCCGCCCGCGCGGTCACCGCGGCCGGTGCCGAGGCGGTGGCGCTCTGGCACGGCGACGCCGACCTGCGCGATGTCGACGCGGTGATCGTCCCCGGCGGCTTCAGCTACGGCGACTACCTGCGCGCCGGCGCGATCGCCCGGTTCGCGCCGGCGATGGGCGAGGTCATCGCCGCCGCCGGACGCGGGATGCCCGTGCTCGGCATCTGCAACGGCTTCCAGATCCTCTGCGAGGCCGGCCTGCTGCCCGGCGCGCTGACCCGCAACGCGTCGCTGCACTTCATCTGTCGCGACCAGTGGTTGACCGTCGAGTCGAACGACACCGCGTGGACGAGCCGCTACGAGTCCGGCGCGCAGATCCTGGTGCCGCTCAAGTCGGGCGAGGGCCGTTTCCAGGCCTCCGACGCCGTCCTCGACGAGCTCGAGGGCGAGGGTCGGGTCGTGCTGCGCTACGCCGGTGACAACGTCAACGGTGCCCAGCGGGCCATCGCCGGTATCGCCTCGGCCGACGGCCGGATCGTCGGTATGATGCCGCACCCCGAACACGCGATCGACGCGCTGACCGGCCCGAGCGATGACGGCCTGGGCATCTTCCTGTCCGCCGTCGACGCCCTGGTCAGCCGAGTCTGATCGGCGTCCGCGTCGTGATTGTCGCGATCGGCGCTTAGGATTGTCAGGCATGTCGGCGACCGCGGCGGGACTGTGCACCTTTGTCGACGCCTCACCCTCTCCGTTCCACGTGGTCGGGACGGTGGCGGCGGCGCTCGAGGCCCGGGGATTCACCCGTTTCGACGAGGCGTTGCCCTGGCCGGATGCGGCCGGCCGGCACTACGTCATGCGCGGCGGGTCGATCGTCGCGTGGGCCGGGCACGAGGATCCGACGGCGGCCTTCCGCATCGTCGGCGGCCACACCGACAGCCCCAATCTGCGGGTCAAGCAGAACCCCGACTACACCTCCGCCGGCCTGTCGATGGTCGGCCTGGAGCCGTACGGCGGGGCGTGGACGAACTCTTGGCTCGACCGTGATCTCGGCCTCTCGGGTCGCATCGTCGCGCGGTCTCCCGAGGGGCTGACCGAGACTCTGGTGCGGATCGACGAGCCGATCCTGCGGGTCCCGCAGTTGGCGATCCACCTGTCCGAGGATCGGTCCGGCGTGTCCCCGGATCGGCAGCGGCATCTCAACGCGATCCTGCACATCGGTGCGGGTTGGTCGATCCGCGACGTCGTGGCCGGGGCGGTGGAGGTCGACCCGGACGACATCCTCGGCTGGGAATTGATGACCCACGCCCTGGAGCCCGCCGCGGTGGTCGGCGCGAGCGAGGACATGATCAGCGCGCCGCGCCTGGACAACCAGGGCACCTGCTACGCGGGCCTGCAGGCCCTGCTCGAGGCGGCGGAGACCCCCGGTTCGGCGATCCCGGTGCTCGCCCTGTTCGACCACGAGGAGGTCGGCAGCGGATCGGATCGCGGCGCCTCGTCCGACCTGTTGGCGACCGTTCTCGAACGGATCTGCCTCGCCCGCGGCGGCGACCGGGAGGACTTCTTCGTCACGATGGCGCGTTCGGTATGCGCCTCCGGCGATATGGCGCATGCCACCCATCCGAATTACCCCGAACGGCACGAACCGCATCATCACATCGAGATGAATGGCGGTCCGGTTCTCAAGGTGAACCAGAATCTGCGCTACGCAACCGATTCGGTGGGTGCCGCCGAATTCGCCCTCGCCTGCGAGCAGGCGGGCGTTCCCTTGCAGCGCTACGTGCATCGCGCGGATCTTCCCTGTGGGTCGACGATCGGTCCGTTGACCGCCACCCGAACCGGATTGAGCACCGTCGACGTCGGTGCCGCCCAGTTGGCGATGCACTCCAGTCGTGAGTTGATGGGTGCCAGGGATATCGCCTATTACGCTGCATCCCTACGGGAGTTCCTGACGCCGCGGAGGTGATCGACAGCCATGAGCCACGGGGGTCGGGGGATCCCGGCAGCATCGGGGTATATCCGGGGCGGAGGCGCCGCCGGTCGCGCGCGCATTCGGGTGAACGCGTCGGCCGAGGCCTAGCCGATGTCCTGGGAGATCGTGGGCTACCTGCTGTCGCTGATGGCGTGCAGCGTGCTGGCCGTCATCGGCTGGCAGGGACGTCGCAGACATCCGGTGCTCTACTGGTCGGTGGCCGGGCTCGGCATGTCGATGATCTGGTGGACGATGGCGGTGCTGATCGGTCGCCTGGTCTTCGGCGCCGACGGCTATCCCGCCGCCGCCTGCGTCGTCCTGCCGATCGTCCTGCCCGCGATCGCGGCGATCCCGGCATTGCTGCTGGTGATGAGTCGCGCCCTGTGTGACATGGCGTGGCGTCCGAACCGGATGCTGATCGCGCTGCTCGCGGTCGAACCGATCGCGATCACCATCGCGGGCATCACCAATAGCCGTACCGGCGCGGTGATCACCTGCCACGCGCAGGCGGCCGGCTTCGGACCTGCGTTCTGGATACACAGCGTCTACTGCTATCTGCTGATCGGCCTGGCGGTCGCGTCGATGTTCCGGGAACTGATCGACACCTCGCGGCGCGGCGGCCTGCTGCTGTTCGTGATCTCGCTCGGGATCATCCTGACCGGCAACGCGGTCACCCTGATCTCCGAGGTCGAGGGTCCGGACGTCACCGCCGCCTTCTTCGGCGTCGGGATCTCCCTGATGTGTTATTCGATCCTGCGGCACCGGATCCTGGACATCCTGCCGATGGCGAAGGTGCGCGTACTCGATCTGCTCGCCGAGGGGGTGCTGGTGGTCGACGTGCGCGGGCGCCAGGTGCACATCAACCCGGCCGGTCGCGCCTTCCTGCTCGGATCCTCGCGCGCGATCGTGTCGACCTCCGGGCCGGTCGATCCGAAGGTGATCGAGACGTTTCTGCGCTTGGTCGACGCGACATCCGGGTCGACCATCGTGTGGAACGGTCGTGAGATCGACGTGCGCACCAGCGAGGTCACCCAGGGGACCGCGGTGGTCGGGCGCATCCTGACGCTCTCGGACGTGACCGAACATATGCGCGATCGCCGTCGTCTCGACGAGGTCAACACCGCCCTGCGGCGGCGGATCGCCGAGGTCGACTCGCTGCGGGAGGACCTGGCGGAACGGGTGGTCCGCGACCCGCTGACCGGGCTGTACAACCGCGCCTACCTCGACCAGCTCGTCGAGTCGTTATTGGCCGATCCGCCCGCGCGGGCGATCTCGATCGCGCTGCTCGACATCGATCATTTCAAGTCGATCAACGACGGCTACGGGCATCAGGCCGGCGACCGGGTGCTGATTCGGGTCGCCGGGCTGGTGCAGGCCTACCTCGGCGCGACCTGCGCGGTGACCCGCTTCGGCGGGGACGAGCTGCTGGTGTTGACCGCGCAGCTGACCCGCACCGAGCTGATCGCCACCCTCAACGACGTGCGCACCCGGATCGACCGGAATATCGCCCCGGAGGTGGGCATCCCCGTCCCGATCACCATCAGCGCCGGCGTCGCCTCGACCGACGAGACCGGCTACTACTGGCTCGACCTGGTCAACGCCGCGGATGCCGCGCTCTATCGGGCCAAGCGGCAGGGGCGCGACCGGATCGTCTGCCATCGGGCGTTGATCGAATGGAAGCACAGCCGCCCCGCGCGCGAGGCCGACTGACGCCACCGGCCCGCCGGTCACCCGTCGAGGACGGATGACCGGCGGGCCGGATGGTCGATGAGCGGGTGGGTCAGCGCTTTCCGCCGCCGAGGAGACCGCCCAGCACGCTGCCGAGGAGATCTCCCGCGCCGGCGCCGCCGGCCTTGGAGTTGATCGCGCTGCCGAGCACGCTGCCCAGCAGATCGCCGAGGGCGCCACCGGACTGGGTGCTCGCCTGCTGGGTGCCGGAGGACTGACCGGCGGCACCACCGAGGGCCTGGGCGAGGATGTCGCCGAGTCCGCCGCTGCCGGCGGCCTTCTTCGACACCTGGCCGGCCAGGTAGCTCAGCACGATCGGGGCCAGGATCGGCAGCAGCTTCTGGATCAGCCCGGACGACGCGGCACCGGTATTGCCCAGAGCCGAGATCACCTGATTCTCGTTGGACCCGAAGATATTGCCGACGATCTTCTGCCCGTCGCCGGTGTCGATCTGGGACAGATCGATCTGGTCGCCGGCGAGGTTGTTGTCGTGCGCGGTCAGCGCGGTGGCGAGCGACTTCGCGCCCTGCTCGTCGGCGGCGTTTTCCTTCAGGCCGAGCAGAAGCGCCGGCAGGGCCTGGTTGACGGCGGCCTGGGCGGTGGTCGTATCCACACCCAACTGGCCGGCGATCTGTGCGATCGGCAGGCGGCTGATCAGATCGTCGATTTCGGACATGCAGAACTCGCTTTCGACAGTGAGCGCCGATCTTCGGCGATCGGCCGCGGCAGTATGTAAAGTACCCCAGCCGTTCGGCCGAACGTCGGTACGCATGCCCGATGGATTCGCGACCGCGGGAATGGTGGATGGCCGCCGCGCCGACGCCGGGAATCGGGACCGGTCGCGGCGTCCGGTGGGGATATTCGTCGACCTGGTGCAAACGGTATGCGCGCGCTCGACGAACCGGCACTGTGAAGGGCCAACCACCGCTCGACCCGCCAGTGCGCGAAAGGTGCCGCGATGTATCAGGGGCGCAGTTTGTCGACGTCCGACCCGGCCGCTCCGGTGCGGGTGGTCCTGGTCGTCGAGGTCCCCGCGCACTGTGCCGACGAGGTCGACGCGGTCACCGGGGCGCTCGACGAGGTCGGCCGCTTCGTCGGCTTCCGGTTCCCGCAGGTGTCGGTGCGACCCACCGCCGTCGCCAACCCGCGGGTGCGAACGGCGCCGATCGCCGCGGTCGACCCGCCGGCGGATACCGGCCTGCTCATCGACGCGCTCAGCCGCCGGGTGGTCGTCGACGGCCGGCGGGTGGCGTTGACCTACAAGGAGTTCGAGCTGTTGCGCCACCTGGTGCACCGGGCCGGATCGGTGATCGGCCGCGAGGAACTGCTCGACGAGATCTGGTCGGCGCACGAGGCCTCGCCGCGCACGGTCGACACCCACGTCCGGCGGGTGCGGGTCAAGCTCGGGCGGTACTGCGACACCCTGACCACCGTGCGGGGACGCGGCTACCGGTTCGACCCCGGGCCGTCGACCCGATACCGCCACGCCCCGACGACGCGGACGGCCTGAATCGGGCGTCCCGAGCCGGGCGGCTGGGGCGGAGGGCGGGGTCGAACAGGGGCGGGGGATCGGGCGGCGTCAGAAGGCCGGCGCCACCCGGCCGCGATAGCTGCGAGCGAGGAAGCGGCGCATGTCCTCGGAATTGAGCACCCGCGACAGTTCCCGGATCGGTCCGCTGCGGTGATTGTCCGCGCGGGCGACCAGATATTCGGCAAAGGCGGGATTGGCGTGATCGCAATAGAGGGCGGCGCCGAGATCGATACCGCGGTCGAGCGCATAGTTGCCGAAGAGGAAGACAAGGTCGAAGTCGCTGAGCACATCGGTCAGCAGCGCGCTCTCGATGCCCTTGAGCAGCAACTGACGCGGATTGGCGACGATGTCCTCGGTGGTGAGCCGGCCGGTACCCGCGCGCAGGTCGATCAATTCGAGGTCGCGCAGTACGCGCAGGGCCCGATCGGCGTTCACCGGATCGCCGGGGATCGCCACCTCCGCGTACGGGGGCACCTCCTCGAGGGCGGCGACCTTCTCCGAGTACAGCGCGAACGGCTCGATGTGCACCGCCGTCACCGGCCGCAGGTCCGCGCCGTTGCTGCGGTTGAACTCGTCCAGGAACGGCAGGTACTGAAAGAAATTCGCGTCGATCGCGCCGTCGACCAGAGCGACGTTCGGCAGATCGAAGGTGTCGAAGACCTCGATCCGCAGATCGATGCCGACGTCGATCAGGCTGCGCCGGGCGACATCGAGGATCTCCGCATGCGGTACCGGCGTCGCGCCGACCCGCAGCACCCGGTCGGGGCCGCGCAACGACCGTACGGTCCCCATATCGCCCTCCCGATCCGCCGGTCCGCGTCCACTCTAGCCGAGCCGCCGCGGCCCCGCCGTGGTCGATTGTTACCCCCGGTGACGTCCGGTCACCTCCGCGGCCGCTTCTGCTCGCCGGCCCGGAACGCCGCCAATACTGTTCGACCGCAACAGCATCGAACAGTACGAGGTCCAGCAATGACAGATACCCCGGGAGCGCCGGTCGCGTCGACCGAGCAGCTCCACCCACCGGCCGCCGAGGCCCACCGCCTGCGCGGCAATCTGGGCGTCGTCGCCATCGTCTTCATGGTTCTGGCCGCCGCGGCGCCGCTCGGCGTCATCGGCGGTCCGGTGCCGATCGCGATCGCCACCGGCAACGGCGCCGGATTCCCGGCCACCTATATCGTCGCGACGCTGGTGCTGCTGCTCTTCGCCGTCGGCTTCACCGCGATGACCCCCTTCGTCCCGCAGGCGGGCGCCTTCTTCTCCTACGTCAACCGCAGCTGGGGGCTGCGCACCGCCATCGGCACCGCCTTCGTCGCCGTGGTCACCTACGCGGCGATGGAGACCGCGGTCTACGGCCTGCTCGGTCCCCAGCTCAACGCGCTTTCCGGCACCTTCGGCGGTCCGCAATTCCCGTGGTGGATATGGGCACTGCTCGCCTTCGCGGTCATCACCTATCTGGGCTACCGCAATATCGAGCTCTCCAGTCGGGTGCTCGGCGTGCTGCTGGTCGCCGAGATCGCGGTGGTCGTGCTGCTCGACGTGGTGATCATCGCGCGCGGCGGCGCCGACGGATTGTCCACCGGCATCGCCGATCCCGCCGCGATCACCTCGGGCGCACCCGGCATCGGGTTGCTGTTCGCGATCATCTCGTTCCTCGGATTCGAGGCGACGGCGATCTTCCGGGACGAGGCGCACGACCCCGACCGGACCATCCCGCGGGCGACCTACAGCGCGCTGATCCTGGTGGGCGTCTTCTACGCGATCTCGAGTTGGGCATTGATCTCCGCGTGGGGTGACGACGAGGCGATCCGAGTCGCCGGCGAGGCGCCGGACACCATGCTGGTCGACACCGCCCGGATCTACGTCGGCACGATCACCGCCGACGTCATCCAGGTCCTCTTCGTCACCAGCCTCTTCGCCTGCATCCTGTCGTTCCACAATGTGGTCTCCCGCTACCTGTTCGCCCTCGCCGGGCGCGGCTTCCTGCCGCAGCGCTTCGCCGTCCCGCACGGCCGGCACGGGTCGCCGCATCGCGCCTCGCTGGCGCTGTCCGCGGTGATCGCCGTGCTGGTGGTCGCGGCGGTGGTCACCGGGCTCGACCCGAGCGCGCAGTTCTACACCTGGCTGTCCGGCATCACCACCGTCGGCGTGCTGGGGCTGTTGGTGGTGACCAGCACCGCGGTGTTGCGGTTCTTCGCCGCCGATCCGCGCGGCCATTCACGCTGGCGGGTCACCGTGGCGCCGGCGGCCGGATTGATCGGGCTGATCGCCTTCTTCGTGTTGATCCTGACCAACCTCGGCTCTCTCGTGGGCGGCTCGGCGCTGCTCGCGGGCGTCGTGGTCGGCGTCCTCGTGGTCGCCTTCGCGGCCGGAGTCCTTCTCGCGCACCGCCGCGGTGCGCGACCGCATACATCGGGGAGTACCGAATGACCGACACCACCGTGACCGCAGCGACCGGGACCGACACCACCCTGACCGACAGCCCGGTGACCGATCCCGTCACCGCCGCGGCCGCCGATCGACTGCGCGAGCGGATCGCCGCCGGCGAGGTGACCGAGATCGAGGTGGGCTGGTCCGACCAATTCGGCCACGCTCTGGGCAAACGTATTCCGGCGAAACTGTTTGCGAGCCGTGCCCAATCGGGTGGGTTCGGATTCTGCGACGGGGTGCTCGCCTGGAATTCCGAGGCGACGGTGATCGAGACGTTGCAGTCGACCAACTGGGAGACCGGCTATCCCGACGTCTTCGCCCGCCCCGATCTGGCCACGTTGACCGATCTGCCGTGGCGCCCCGGTGTCGCCCACGTGCTGTCCGACATCACCGACCACCACGGGCATCCGTCGCCGCTCGATCCGCGCGGGGTCCTGCGGCGCGTCCTGGCCGCGCTGGCCGACCGCGGCTATACCGCGAAGATCGGCGTCGAATTCGAGTTCTACCTGCTCGAAGCCGACGGTCGGCCGTTCCGCGAGGGCATCCACACCTATTCGCTGGAGAACGCCAACGGCCTCGAACCGATCCTGTCCGACCTCTACACCACGCTCGGCGCCTTCACCCGCCTCGAGGGCATCCAGACCGAGTACGGCCCCGGCCAGGTCGAGGCGAACCTGGTGTACACCGACGCGCTGGCCGCCGCCGACGACGGCGCCCGGCTGCGCTACGCGGCCAAGGAGGTCGCCCGCCGACACGGGAAGCTGGCCAGCTTCATGCCCAAGCCGTTCACCGAACACTCCGGAAGCTCGGCGCACCTGCACATTTCGCTGTGGCGCGACGATCGGCCTGCCTTCGCCCCCGTCGACGGACGGGAGAACGAGCTGCACCTGCACGCGATCAACGGTCTGCTCGAACATCTGCCGTCGATCACGCTGTTCGGCGCGCACTCGGTGAACGCCTATCGGCGCTACGCCCCCGGCAGCTTCGCGCCCGCGACGTTGACCTGGAGCCACGACAACCGCACCTCGGCGGTGCGCTCGCTGATCGAGGGGGACGCCACTCGCATCGAATTACGCACCGGCGCATCGGATGCCAACCCGTACTGGTTGATCGCGTCGGCGCTCGCCGCGGTGATCGCCGGGATCGACGCGGGCCGCACTCCGGTGCCGCCGCAGCGCGGCAACCTCTACAACGTCGGCGAACGCCTGCCGGAGACCCTGCAGGTGGCGGTGGCGCTGGCCCGCAGCGACGACCGCATCCTCGAGCTGCTCGGCGCCGAATCGGCCCTCGACTTCGCCGAGATCGCGCTCAGCGAGTGGACCGAGTATTCGCGGACGGTCACCGACTGGGAACGGCGCCGCTACCTGGAGAACTCGTGACCGGCGGCGGTGACGCGGCCCGGCGGCCACGGTTCGGGGTGTGGGCGCCGGTCTACGGCACCTGGGGCTCGCGCACCCATCCCGACGAGGCGCCGGACGCGTCGTACCGTCGCACGCGCGACCTGCTGGTGCGGGCCGAGCAGCTCGGTTTCGACGCGACGCTGATCGCGCAGCATCTGATCCACCCCGGCGACCCGCGCGACGATCAGCTCGAGACCTGGTCGACGGTGGCCGCGGTCGCCGAGGCGACCTCGCGGATCGAGATCATCGGGGCGGTCAAGCCGCTGCTGATCCCGCCGCTGCTGTTCGCGAAGTTCGCCGCCAACGCGGCGGCGATCTCCGCCGGGCGGGTGTCGATCAACCTGGTCAGCGGCTGGTATCTGCCGGAGCTGGTCGCCGCCGGCGTCGACGGCCCCGACCACGACGGCCGTTACGCCCACAGCCGCGAATGGCTCGACGCCGTCCGCGGTCTGTGGGACGGGCACGTCTTCGACGGCACCGACAATCGGCTGGTCGGTGCGGGCGCCCGCGTGCGCCCGCTGCCGGAACGAACCCCGACGATCTACCTCGGCGGCGAATCCGAACCCGCCCGCCGGCTGGCCGCCGATCGGGCCGACGTCTTCTTCCTCAACGGCCGACCGGTCGAGGGGGTCCGCGAGATCGTCGCCGATCTGCGGGCGCGCCGCGGGCCGGGTGCCCCGGACCTGCGATTCGGGCTGTCCGCGTTCGTGATCGTCCGGCCGACCAATGCGGAGGCCGACGCGGAACTCACACGGCTGCAGGGGTACTCGAACGACTCCGGTCGCCGCGACCGCACGACCGGCGCCGACCCGCAGACCGCGATGTTCAGGGTGCACGAGGGGGAGGTGCGCGTCGGCACCAACGGCGGCACCCTCGCCGGGCTCGTCGGCGATCCCGAGCGGGTGACCGCACGCATCCGCGAATTCGTCGACGCGGGGATCGACCTGTTCATGCTGCAATTCCAGCCGCTCGAGGACGAACTGGAGCGCTTCGCCCGCGAGGTGTTGCCCCGCTTCGCGGCCATCGACACCGGAAAGGGCCGGTCATGACCGCCATCGAAACCGATCCATTGCTCGACATCCGGGCCCGGGCCGCGGTGATCCTGGCCGATCTGGCCGAGCGGGACGCCGACCTCGAACGCGACCGGGTATTGGCCGGCGATGTGGTGCGCCGGCTCGCCGACACCGGCATCCTGTCGATCCGGGTTCCCGTCGCCTATGGCGGGCTCGGCCGATCGATCGCCGAGGTGATCGAGGTGGTCACCGAGATCGCCACCGCCGGTTCGAATGTCGCCCAATCGGTGCGGGCGCACTACGGCTTCGTCGAACGGTTGCTCGGCAACCGGGCGACCGAGGCCGACCGGCGACGCTGGTTCCCGGAGGTCCTGGCGGGCCGGATCGTCGGCAATGCGATCAGCGAGACCGCCGGGGCGACCGGGACGACGCTGAGCGAGGCGGCGGACGGCACGCTGCGGCTCGACGGGCGGAAGTTCTACTCGACCGGCAGCCTCTACGCCGACCTGTTCGCGGTCTCGGCCACGCGGGACGACGGTCGCGAGGTCCACGTCATCCTGCCGACCGATCGCGCCGGCATCGAATTGTTCGACGACTGGGACGGTTTCGGCCAGCGGCTGACCGCAAGCGGCAGTTCGGTGTTCACCGACGTGCTCGTGCACCCCGACGAGGTGACCGTCGTGCCGGCGGATCAGCGGCAGGCGCACAGCCAGAGCTTCCTGCAGCTGTACCTGACGGCCGTCGCGGTCGGGGTGGGGCGCGCGGTGCTGCGCGATACCGTTGCCTACGTGCGGGATCGGGCCCGCCCGGCGGCCCACGCGATCGCCGAGACAGCGGCCGAGGATCCCTATGTGCTCGAGGCGGTGGGGGAGATCGACGCCTGGTCGAGCGCCGCCGGGGCGGTCACGGCGGCTGCGGCCCGCGCGCTGGACCGGGTGGTCGACGCGGGGCGGGTCGACGACGAATCGGCCGTCGGCGCCGCCGCGATCGAGGTCGCCCGGGCCCAATTGGTGGCCGAACGGCTCACGATCGACGCGGCGACCCGGCTATTCGACACCGCGGGCGCCTCGGCGACCTCGCGGCGGTTCAACCTCGACCGGCATTGGCGCAATGCGCGGACGCTGGCCAGCCACAATCCGTTGGCCTACAAGGCGAGGGCGATCGGGGATCACGCGGTCAACGGCGCCCTGCCGCCGCGGTCCGGCTACTTCTGAGCGCGATCAGCCGGCGGCGGTGTCGAGCGTCAGCAACCGCACGCCGTCCCACTGGTAGCGCAGCGTGGTCGGGCCGGTGGGATCGTCGGCGTCGACGGCCACCTCGACGGTGTTCGAGGTCGGATTGCCCTCGACCACCGGGTCGACCAGCGGATCGTTGGTAGCGGTGCCGACGTAGCGGCCGTCCGCGAAGAACAGCACGTGCGAGGCGACCGCGCCGCCGGCCGGGGGTGCGCTGACCACCGCCCAGCCCAACTCCTGGCATCCGTTGATCGTCGGACCCGGCTGCCACGGACCGGCGGGGGTCGGCGGCAGGACGGCGATCGCGGCGGCCACCGCCTCGGCGTCGACCGGGTTCGCGCATCCCGCGGCCGCGGCGGCGGCCGCCGCGGTGTCCGCGGGGGCGGTCGGCACCGGATCGAGGGCGAGGACCCCGCCCGCGGCCTGCTGGTAGCGCACGTCGACCGGGCCACCCGTCGGCCGGTCCGGGGTGTCGCCGGGCAGCGCCCACCGGTAGCGCACGACGATCGTGTCCGGCGACTGGCCGATCACCTCGGTATAGGGGGTCGGCACGGATGCGGCGGGCCCGAGGTAGCTGTCGTCGTCGAAGAGCAGCACGTGGCGCGGCGCCTGCGGGGCGGTCGCGGCGGCGTTGGGCCCGGTGTCGCCGGTGGAGACCAGCAGCCAGCGGAAGCCGTCGCAGTTCGGGGAGGTCGCCAGGACCACACCGGAGTCCTCCGGGGCCGCGCCGGCGATCGCCGCGGCGACGATCGGGGTGTCGGTCGGGCAGAGGGCCGACTCGGGCGCATCCGCGGCGGGGGTCTCGGTCTCGATCGGTGCGGGGGTATCGGTCCGCCGATCGGGCTCGAACGTATAGGGCCCCGAGCCGCTGTCGCAGCCTGCGAGCAGCAGGGCAGCCGCGGCGACCAGGGCGCCCCTGGCCGTCACGGCGCGCAGCGCGCCGCGAACCCCTCCGGTGCGCGCACCCCTCATCCCGATACCTCCTGATCGCGCCCCACGTCGCGCTGTCGCGTGCGATCGGACGGCGATGTCGCGATCGGCCCCGGAGCCCCCCGAGCCGCCGGTGGACATCCGCGAGTGGACGCGTTGTCCCGGTGACGTTTCTAGTCCATCAGTCGCGCCGGACTCGACGCGGGTGAATGTGTTCGAAGATCAGCGTGGTCTCGGTCGAGGCAACCGACGGGTTGGCACTGAGGTGATCGAGGACGAAGTCGCGCAGCGTCAGCGGGTCGGTGGTGGCGAGGTGGATCAGGTAGTCCTCGCGGCCGGCGACGAAGTAGACGTCGAGCACCTCGTCGAGGGCGGCGAGGCGATCACCGATCGTGCGCAGATCCCGCCGGGCGTGCGAATGCAGGCGCACCGCGATGATCGCCTCGATACCGCGGCCGAGTGCCGCCGGATCGATATCGGCGTGGAATCCGCGGATCACCCCGCGCTCGACGAGTGAGCGCACCCGGCCCAGGCAGGTCGACGGGGCGATCCCGGCGAGGGTGGCCAGGGCGTTGTTCGGCATCCGACCGTCGCGGGCGAGGGCCTCGACCAGGATCGTGTCGATCGCGTCGAGCGGAGCGAATCGCCGAATATCCTTCGACGGCGCTCCCGGTGGGCCGACAGTTTCCGAATATGAGCTCGTCAACGCCGCCTCCGTAAGAATGTTCTTCATTCAATCTGCCATGTTTGCGCATCTTATTCATACTTGATGCCAACGGGTCGAATTTACTACGGCCATTCCATCATCGGAAACAACCACGAGGTGCAGTGATGAAAATCGGAGTCGTACGGGAGTTGAAGAACCACGAGTACCGCGTCGCCATGACGCCCGCGGGCGCGCACGAACTGGTCGGACACGGCCACGAGGTGCTCGTCGAAGCGGGCGCGGGCGTCGGCTCGTCGTTCCCCGACTCCGACTACAAGGCCGCCGGCGCGCAGATCGCCCCCACCGCGGACGACGTCTGGGCCGCCGCGGACCTGATCCTGAAGGTCAAGGAGCCGATCGCCGAGGAGTATCACCGGATGCGCCGCGATCAGGTGCTCTTCACCTATCTGCACCTCGCCGCCTCCCGGGCCTGCACCGACGCGCTGCTCGCCTCCGGCACCACCTCGATCGCCTACGAGACGGTGACCGCCGCCGACGGCTCGCTGCCGCTGCTCGCCCCGATGAGCGAGGTCGCCGGCCGGCTGGCCGCGCAGTCCGGCGCCTACCACCTGATGCGCAACGGCGGCGGCGCCGGCGTGCTGATGGGCGGCGTCCCGGGCGTCCCGCCCGCGAAGGTCGTCGTGATCGGCGCGGGTGTCGCCGGCGGCAACGCGATCGCGATGGCGCACGGCATGCACGCCGAGGTCACCGTGCTGGACCTGTCGGTCGCGCGGCTGCGCGAGATCGACAACCGCTACCACGGCCAGGTGCGCACCCTGGTGTCGAATATCTACGAACTCGAGCGCGCGGTCACCGAGGCCGACCTGGTGATCGGCGCGGTCCTGGTGCCCGGCGCCAAGGCGCCCAAGCTCGTCTCCAATGCGCTGGTCGCGCGGATGAAGCCCGGCTCGGTGCTCGTCGACATCGCGATCGACCAGGGTGGCTGCTTCGAGGACTCCCGTCCCACCAGCCACGACGAGCCGACCTTCCGCGTTCACGACTCGGTCTTCTACTGCGTGGCGAATATGCCCGGCGCGGTCCCGCGCACCTCGACCCAGGCGCTGACCAATGCGACGTTGCCGTATGTGGTCGCCCTGGCCGACAAGGGCTGGCGTGACGCGATCGCGGCCGACCCGGCCCTGGCCGCCGGCCTGACCACCCACGACGGCGGCTTGCTCAGCGAGACCGTCGCTGCCGCCCACGGCTACCCGGTGGGCACCCTGAACTGACGGCAGTCGCCGATGCGAGGGCGGCGCCACGGGCTCACGGCCGGTGGCGCCGCTGTTCGTCGGGTCCGGTGTCGAGCGGTGCCGCGGCGCTGGTCAGGGCAGGATGATGCAGGTGGTCGTGGCGTGGGCGACCAGCTTGCCCGCGGCGTTGAGCACCCGTCCCTCGGCGGTGGCGGTGCGCCGGCCGCGATGGATCACCGTGCCGGTACCGATCAGCTCGCCGTCGGTCAGCTGGACCGTGCGGATGTAGTTGATCTTCAATTCCAGGGTGGTGTAGCCGACACCGGCGGGCAGCGTGGTGTGGATCGCGCAACCGGTCACCGAATCGAGCAGCGTCGCGCAGATCCCGCCGTGCATCGTGCCCAGCGGGTTGGAGAAATCCGGTCGCGGGGTCAGCGCGAAGGACACCGACCCCTCGTCGATCGTGCGCGGGCTCATGCCGAGCAGTCGGCCGATGCTCGGCCGGTCGCCGTCCCCGTACGCGGCCCAGGCACGCAGGAGTTCCAGGCCGGACATCGCGCTCGGATCCGTTGCGGTGGTGTCGTTCCCGGCTTTCTCGGGCGTCGTGAGGGTCATGGATATGTATTCTGGCATACATATTGCGGCATTTCCGACCTCGGCATTTCGAGGTGGTGGCATCTAGGGTGGATCGGTGGCGCGCACGACTTCGGATCAGGGGCATCCTCGGCAACGCATGGTCCTCGGGGCTGCCGAGTTGATCGGCCGCAACGGGGTGGCGGCGACGTCCTTCGGTGCGGTCCTCGAACACAGCGGAGCTCCGCGCGGGTCGATCTACCATCACTTTCCCGAGGGGAAGAGCCAGTTGGTCGTCGAGGCGGTCGAGTTTGCCGGCGACGCTCTCTATCAACGCCTCGAATCGGTATCCGGCTCGATGGTGGACATCATCGCCGGGATCGGCGATATCTGGCGCATTCTGCTGGTGGCCAACGACTACGAGTGGAGCTGCCCCGTCCTGGCCGCCGGTACGGCGCGCACGGTCGAGCCGGCCGCCGCGGATGTCGCCGGAGCGACCTTCGTGCGCTGGCGGGACCTGATCGCCCGGCGCCTCACCGACGAGGGCATCGACGCCGTGCGGGCGCCCGCGCTGGCCAATCTGATGATCGCCTCGATCGAGGGCGCCGTCGGGATGTGCCGGTCGACCCGCAGCATCGAGCCGCTCGACCAGGTGGTCGCCGAACTGCAACTGCTCGCCGGAACGCTCACGTCGTCGACCTAGTCGTAGGCCGGCGTCAGCGCCTCGCCCACCTGCCACCCGGTATCGGCGGGCTCCGCACGCAGATGGCTCGGGCGCCGGTGAGCGGGCGGCTCCGTACCGTCGGTCTCGATGCGCGCGTGCGCGCCGGACCCGCCGCGCCGGCGACTCTCGGCGATCTGCTCGGCGAACAGAATCTTCTGCACCGAACTGAGGACCGCGCGGTGCAGATTGTGCGCTCGATCCAGCCCCTCGATCCGGCCGAGATCCGCATCGCCCGGCACCGCGGCGTGGGCGAATCCGCCCGCTTCCGGCTCGCTGCCGGCCAATCGGGTATGGAAGAGATCCGCATCGTCCAGGTCGGCGCCGACCAGCGACGCGCCGGAGAGGTTCGCTTCGGCCAGCCGGCTGCCGCGCAGATTCGCCTCGTCGAGCGCCGCGCCGGTCAACTGGGCGCCCGCGCCGACCGACTCCTCGAGGTCGGCGCGCACCAACCGGGCCCGGGTGAGATTCGCGCGGGTCAGATTCGCGCCGGTCAGCAAGGCCCCGGTCAGGTTCGCGGCGGACGCCGCGGACCGCTCCAGATCGGACCCGCGCAGGTCCGCCCGTTCGAGGTTGACGTGCTCGAGGTTGGCGCGCACCAGCCGGGCGCCCGCGAGGTTGGCGTGGAAGAAGTTGGCCCGCAGCAGCTTCGCCTCGGTCAGGTCCGCCTCCTGCAGATTCGCCGCACCGGCACCCGCCCGCGTCACGTCGGCGCGTTGGAGGTCCGCTCGGCTCAGATCGGCACCGAAGAGGGTGGCGCCGACCAGCGTCGCGCCGGCCAGTCGGGCATCGGTGAGCGTCGCGCCGGTCAGAACGGCGTCGGTCAGATCGCACAACGACAGATCCGCGGCCGACAGGTCGGCTTCGAGCAGGTCGGCCCGCACCAGCGTGCAGCCGCGCAGCCGGGCCCCGGAGAGGTGGGCGCCGATCAGATCCGCGCCGGTCAGGACGGTTCCGGATAGCTGCGCCCCGGCCAGGTTCGCCCCGGACAGGCGGGCGCCGGTCAGGTCGGCCGCCGCCAGGTTGATCCCCGGCATCTCGCACCGCGTCAGGGCCACGCCGCGCAGGTCCGCCCCCGCGAGGTCGGTATGCGCGCGGGCCCAGCTGATGTCGGCATCCGCGGCGGTCCGGTGCTCGACGATCAGGCGGATGATCGTCTCGCGAACCGGTCCGTCCAGGCCGGGATCGGCGGGCCGGTCCGCGGTCTCCGGGTGATGGTCGGTATTGGGATTCCTGAGGTACCCGGTGAGCACGTCGATACAGACCTGGCGCTCCCGATCGTTGCCGAAGGCGTGCCAGTCGTCGGCGAGCGCCGCCACCGCGTAGGCCCCGGACTGGCGGACGGTCGGGTGCGGGTTGGCCAGTTGGGCGGTCGCCGCTCCGAACCGGGTGCGCAGTTCCCGCACGGTTTCGCGGGTGTGCAGACGGTCCGCCTCGCGCCGAAGCCGCAGCGCGTCCTCGCGGGCGGCGGCCTGCTCGGTCTGCCAGCGCTGCGCCTCGACGGAGCGCTGCGCCTCCTCGGACCGCCGGCGGCGCTCGCCGTTGTGCAACGCCAGGGTGCCGGCGCCGAGGATCGACAGACCGGCGATCACGGTGGCGAAGGGTTGGGCCGCGGCGACGAAGAAGCCGTCCCAGCCGGCCAGCCACGCGCACAGCGACAGCGCGGCCATCGACAGCAGCGCCGCGGCGATCGTGGCGATCGCCGCGTACACCCACCGGCCGCCATCGCGATCGTCGGTGCCGGCGCGGCGTCCCCGGCCGCCGTGCTGCTCGGCCGGCCCCTCCGCGGCGTTGGTCCCCGTTCCCCCGGTCATGCGGGCCCCTTCCCCCAATTCCGGGGTCATTATCACCGGACGGGTACGGAATGGTCACGTTTTGTATGCGGGCATGTCCGAATCCGCCGGTAGGGACGGCGCCCTGCCGGTTCGGGCGGTTCGCGGCGACCGGTCGACCGGCGGCGGCCGCTTCGTCCGGAGGTCGGTACGGCGGCCGGCCGGAGACCGGCATGCCTTCCGTCGGAGGCGGCAACTAAGCTCGGACCGTGGCAAACGTCGACACCGTCAGCCGAGCCGCCGAGACGAGCGATCAGGCCCAGCCGTATAAGCAGCTGGGTCTCAAGGACGACGAATACGCCAGGATCAAGCAGATCCTCGGCCGTCGTCCGACCGACGCCGAGCTGGCGATGTACTCGGTGATGTGGAGCGAGCACTGCTCCTACAAGTCCTCGAAGGTGCATCTGCGCTACTTCGGGGAGACCACCACCGATGAGATGCGTGCCTCGATGCTCGCGGGCATCGGCGAGAACGCCGGTGTGGTCGACATCGGGGACGGCTGGGCGGTCACCTTCAAGGTGGAGAGCCACAACCACCCGTCCTATGTCGAGCCCTATCAGGGTGCGGCCACCGGCGTCGGCGGCATCGTGCGCGACATCATGGCGATGGGCGCCCGCCCGATCGCGGTGATGGACCAGCTGCGCTTCGGCCCGGCCGACGCTCCCGATACCCACCGCGTCTTCGACGGCGTGGTCAAGGGTGTCGGTGGCTACGGCAACAGTCTCGGCCTGCCCAATATCGGCGGCGAGACGATCTTCGACCGCTCCTACGCGGGCAACCCGCTGGTCAACGCCCTCTGCGTCGGCGCGCTGCGGGTCGAGGACCTCAAGCTGGCCTTCGCCTCCGGCGTCGGCAACAAGATCATCCTGTTCGGTGCGCGCACCGGCCTCGACGGCATCGGCGGCGTCTCGGTGCTGGCCTCGGACACCTTCGGCGGCGACGACAACGGCGGTGGCCGGCGCAAGCTGCCCTCGGTGCAGGTCGGCGACCCGTTCACCGAGAAGGTGCTCATCGAGTGCTGCCTCGAGCTCTACCAGCGCGATCTGGTGGTCGGCATCCAGGACCTCGGCGGTGCCGGGCTGTCCTGCGCGACGTCCGAACTGGCCTCCGCCGGCTCGGGCGGTATGCACATCGAGTTGGAGAAGGTGCCGCAGCGTGCGGCGAATATGACCCCGGCCGAGGTCCTGTCGAGCGAATCGCAGGAGCGCATGTGCGCGGTGGTCACCCCGGAGAACGTCGAGGCCTTCCTCGAGGTCTGCTCGCGCTGGGAGACCATCGCCACCGTGATCGGTGAGGTCACCGACGGCGACCACCTGGTGATCGACTGGTACGGCGAGACCGTGGTCGACGTGCCGCCGCGCACCGTCGCCCACGACGGCCCGGTCTACGAGCGCCCGGTCGAGCGGCCCGCGACCCAGGACGCGCTGCAGGCGGATAGCTCCGCCTCGCTCGCCCGGCCCACCGACGGCGCCGGACTGCGCGAGACCCTGCTGACCATGATCGGCAGCGAGCACCTGTGCAGCCGCCGCTTCGTCGTCGAGCAGTACGACCGCTACGTGCGCGGCAACACGGTGCTCGCCGAACACGCGGACGCCGGGATGATCCGCATCGACGAGCAGACCGGCCGCGGTGTCGCGATCTCCACCGACGCGTCCGGGCGCTACACCCTGCTCGACCCGTACCGCGGCGCCCAGCTGGCGTTGGCCGAGGCCTACCGCAATGTCGCGGTCACCGGCGCGACGCCGGTCGCCGTCACCAACTGCCTCAACTTCGGTTCCCCCGAGGACCCGGGCGTGATGTGGCAGTTCCGTGAGGCGGTCCGCGGCCTGGCCGACGGCGCCCAGCACCTCGGTATCCCGGTGACCGGCGGCAATGTGTCGTTCTACAACCAGACCGGTTCGACCGCGATCCTGCCGACGCCGGTGGTCGGCGTCCTGGGCGTCATCGACGACGTCCGTCGCCGCATCCCCACCGGCTTCGGTACCGAACCGGGGGAGCAGCTCTACCTGCTCGGCGAGACCCGCGACGAGTTCGACGGTTCGACCTGGGCGCAGGTCGCCCACGATCACCTCGGCGGGCTGCCGCCGGCGGTCGACCTCGACCGTGAGCGGCTGCTGGCCGACGTGCTGTCCGCGGGCAGCCGCGACGGTCTGATCACCGCCGCGCACGACCTGTCCGAGGGCGGCCTGGCCCAGGCGGTCGTCGAGGCGGCCCTCGCCGGCGAATGCGGTGTGCGCGTGGTGCTTCCGGAGGGGGTCGACCCCTTCGTCGCGCTCTTCTCCGAGTCGACGGGCCGGGCGATCGTGTCGGTCCCGCGCTCCGAGGAGCCGCGGTGGGTTGCGGTCTGCGAGGCTCGTGGGCTGCCGTTCGCGCGGATCGGCGTCACCGATCGGGACTCCACGACGATCGAGGTTCAGGACCAGTTCACCGTCGAACTGTCCGAGGTGCGTGAGGTGTACGAGGCGACTCTGCCTCGCCTCTTCGGCTGACGGCCGCGCCCATGGCCGTCCAGGGGGCGCCGCGGTCGCAGTCGGTCGGTCCGCAGCGCCTCGGCGTCGAGGCGATCATCCGGATCGGGGATCGCCATCCCGCGGTGGTCTGGGCGTGGGAGATGCTGCGCCTCGACCTCACCGGGATCGTCTTCGGTGCGGTCTTCTTCTGCTGGTCGCTGACCCCGTCGCTGTTGCCCCGCAACTGGATCTACCAGGGTGTGGTCGCCGGCATCAGCGGCGCGGTCGGGTACGGCGTCGGCGCCCTGATCGGGTGGTTCGTGTGGCGGCGCTACCTGCGGAACTGGCATCGCTGGCCACCGCCGCCGCGGGTGCGGCAGATCGCCTACATCGCCATCCCGAGCCTCGCGGTGATCGTCGGCGCGATCATGCTGGTGGCGTCGGCGAAATGGCAACGCGAACTCGCCGCGTTGACCGACTCGCCGGGCACGACCACCGGCCGCTACCTGATCATCTCGGCGCTGAGCGGGGTGATCTCCGCCGCGCTGATCGCCTCGGGGCGGCTGCTGCGCGATATGACCCGCTGGGTGACGCACGGCCTGCGGCGCCGGATCCCGATGCCGCGGCTGGTGGCGAACGTGCTGGGCGTCATCATCGTGATCGCGCTGGCGAACCTGCTGATCGAGGGTCTGCTGCTGCGCGGGGCGATCTCGGTGGCCGACTCGGTCTTCTCGACCGCCAACGACGACACCCGCGCCGGGCTGGCACCGCCCAGCGCCCCCGAACGGTCGGGCTCGTCGGATTCGTTGATCCCGTGGCAGACGCTCGGCCGCGAGGGTCGCAACTTCGTCACCGGCGGCCTGCACCGGGACGAACTGCTCGCCGCGTCCGGTCGCCCGTCCCGCGAACCGATCCGCGCCTACGTCGGTCTGCAGTCGGCGCCGACCCCGGAGGCGCGGATGGATCTGCTGATGCGCGAGCTCGATCGCACCGGGGCGATGCAGCGCAAGGCGGTGATCATCATCCCGACGACCGGCACCGGCTGGGTCAACCCGACGGCGGCGCGGGCGGCGGAGGTGATGTTGGACGGCGACACCGCGATCATCGCCTCCCAGTACTCGTACCTGCCGAGCTGGATCTCCTTCCTCGTCGACCGGGATCGCGCCGCCGAAGCGGGAAATACGCTGATCAACGCGGTGCGCGAGCGCTGGCTGGCCGTGCCGGAGGGGCAGCGCCCGAAGCTCTACGTCTACGGCGAGAGCCTGGGCACCTCGGCGGGCGAGGGGGCCTTCACCGATCTGACCGATATCCGCGAGAAGGTCGACGGGGTGCTGTGGGTCGGCCCGCCCAATTCGAACCGCATCTGGGAGACCTACGTGACCCGGCGCGATCCGGGCAGCACCGAGGTCTCGCCGGTCTACGCCGGTGGCCTGGTGGTGCGGTTCGCCAACTCCGCCGCCAACATCGACCAGCCGGCCACGCCGTGGCTGCGACCCCGGGTCCTCTACCTCCAGCACCCGTCCGATCCGGTGGTGTGGTGGTCGCCGCACCTGCTGATCAGCCGGCCCGACTGGCTCTCCGAACCGCCCGGCGCCGACCGGCTGCCGTCGATGCGCTGGTTCCCGATCGTCACCTTCTGGCAGGTCTCCGCCGACCTGGGCAACGCCGCCGGCGTACCGGACGGGCACGGCCACAACTACGGCACCGCGGTTCTCGACGGCTGGGTGGCGATCGCGGCGCCCGACGGCTGGACCGCCGCGGACACCGAGCGCGCCCGCGCGACGGTCGAACTCTTCGCCGAACGGGACGGTCCGGAGAAGTGAGCCGCCCGACCCGGCTACCGCGGAAACCAGCGGCGTAGCTCCACGGCGGCGCCGTCCTGCTCGACCGGCAGGGTCACATCGTTGGCCGCGGCTTTCACGTCGGCCGGGGCGTGGCCCATGGCGACCCCGCGGCCGGCCCAGGCCAGCATCTCGATGTCGTTGTTGCCGTCGCCGATCGCCAGGACGTCCGCGGCGTCGATGCCCATCCGGTCGACCACCCACTGCAGCCCCTCCGCCTTGCTGACCCCCTCCGGGGCGATGTCCAGCCAGGCGGTGTAGCCGATGTAGTAGTTCGTGCCCTGCAGTCCGAGCCGGTGGGCCAGCGCGACGAAGTCGTCGTTGGTGGCGTCGGGGTCGCGGATGATCACCCGGCTGACGTGATCGCCGATCAACTCGTCGAGATCGGTGACGGTGATGTCGCCGTCGAGTTCGCCCGGCGGGAAGTGCCGATTGACCCGGAAGCCCACGCCGTGCTGCTCGACGGCCACCGCGACTCCGGGCCGATGTTCCATGACCAGGCGCACCGCCGCGCTCGCATCGAAGGTCCGCTCGTGGATCAGTTCCATCGGCGGGTACCGCACGACGACCGCTCCGTTGGAGGACACGATGTGCAGCCGCGGAATCCCCGGCGCGGTCAGGCCGATCAGGTCCGCCACCCGCGTCATCGACATCGGCGAGCGGCCGCTCGCCAGCACGATGGGCACCCCGGCGGCGACGATCGCGTCGATCGCCGACTGCACGGCGGGACTGACGTGATCGGCGGAGATACCCGTCGCGAAATCGGGGATCAACAGGGTGCCGTCGATGTCGAGGGCCACCAATTTCGGCGTCCACCCGTCGACGGCCGGGGCGGCTGAGGTCGGTACTGCGATCGGCTCGTTCACGTTGCCATGCTTCCAGGTGTCCCCGATATGCCGCTGCTCGGCAATCGGACAGGTCCTGCCCACCCGGTGAACAACGCTGCCGATAGGCTGCCGCCGATGGGAACGAGGACCGAGAGATGACCCCCCGCGAGACCAGCGCCCTGCAGAACACCGCGGTGGCCGCGGCGAGCGCCGCCGGCATGATCGCCTGGAATTCGTACGTGCTGCCGCTGGTGCCCGCCCGCCGGCGCGCGGCGGCCAACGTCGCCGCCGCCGTCGCGACCGTGGCGCTCGCCCGTCGCCGCTTCTCCGCCCGCGAGCTGGGCCTGGTGTGGTCGCCGAGCGTGGCCCGCGCGTCGGCGATCGCCGCGCTGGCCCCCGCTCCGCTGTGGGTCGCCTCGGCGATCGCCGCCCGGCGCGCCGAGGACCACGTCCGGCTGCCCGACGATCTGATCCATCCGGCGGAGTGGCTCGCCTGGCGCATCCCGGTCGGCACCGCGATCTCCGAGGAGTTGTTCTTCCGCTCGGTCCTGCACGCCCTGGATCGGCCGGCGATCTCCGCCGCCGCGTTCGGGATCTGGCACGCCCGCCTCGCGCACACCACCGGCGAACCGGTCGCCGCGGTGGTAGCGGCGACCACCGCCGCCGGGGTCATGTTCGACCTGGTGCGGGCCCGCACCGGCAGCGTCGTCGTGCCGATGGTGCTGCACGCGTCGATCAATCTCGGTGGGGCCGTTGCGGTTCTGCTCGCGGAACGTTCCCGTGGCCGTTCCGACGCCGATCCCGAGGAGGATGCCGAGGCGGCGACAACCCCGCTCGGTACCGTGGGCGGGTGATCCGACGGTCATTGCGCGCAGGGGTCGGGGTGCCGGTACGGGCACTCTCGCCGGAGTTCGAACGGCTCCGGGCGGAGCTGTCCATCCCCACCGGCTATCCCGAACCGGTGATCGCCGAGGCGACCCGGGTCGCGGCGATCGCACCGGGCGACCTGCCCGGCGGCCCGCGCGACGACGACCGCGATATCGACTTCGTCACCATCGACCCGCCGTGGTCGGTCGACCTCGACCAGGCCCTGCACCTGTCGCGGCGCGGTGACGGCTACCTGGTGCGATACGCGATCGCCGACGTCGGCGCCTATGTGCGGCCCGGCACCGCGCTGGCGGTCGAATGCGGTGAACGCGGCCTGACCTTCTACGGCCCGGACGGTCGCTTCGGGCTGCACCCGCCGGTGCTGTCCGAGGACGCCGCGAGCCTGCTGCCCGACCGAGACCGCGCCGCGATCGTCTGGTCGATCGGCCTCGATGCCGGCGGCGAGATCACCGACGTCGCCGCCCGCCGCTCCCTGGTGCGCTCCCGTGCACAGCTGAACTATCCCGCCGTCCAGGCGGACCTCGACGCCGGCCGCGCCGGTGCGATGCTCGAACTGCTCCCGGTGATCGGGGACCTGCGCACCGACCGGCAACTCGACCGCGGCGGCGCCTCCCTGGAGATCCCCGAGCAGGAGGTCAACGTCGACGATCGCGACCACTACGTCCTGACCTTCCGCTCCACCCTGCCGGTCGAGGACCACAACGCCCAGATCTCGCTGCTCACGGGCATCGCCGCCGCGCGACTGATGCGGCAGATCGGCGTCGGCATCTTCCGCACCCTCGAACCGGCGCGCACCGCCGACCTCGAACGGTTGCGCGCGGTCGCCGCCGCTCTGCACCTCGACTGGCCCGCCGACCAGCCCTACGGCCGGTTCGTGCGCACCCTCGACACCGCCAACCCGGCCCACTCCGCCTTCGCGCAGGAGGCGACCGGGCTCTTCCGCGGCGCCGGGTACACCGACTTCGTCGACGGCGCCCCCGACAATGCCCGGCACAGCGCGATCGCCGCCGAGTACGCGCACGTCACCGCCCCGCTGCGACGCCTGGTCGACCGCTTCGGCCTGGAGATCGCGGTCGCCGCCACCGCCGGCACCGAGGTCCCCGCGTGGGTGCGCGAGGGGCTGCCCGCGCTGCCGAAGGCGATGGCCCGCGCCGGCGCCAAGGCCGGCTCCTACGAGCGCGGCGGGGTCGACCTGATCGAGGCGTTCACCCTCGCCGATCGGCTGGGGGAGCGCTTCGAGGGCGTGATCGTCGAGCGGGCCGCCGCCAAGGCCGGCCGCAACGGCACCGGGAAGGGCGCCGCGAAGGACGGCGGCACGGACGGGGCCGCCGCGGCGGAGGTGGATCGCGGTGCGGTGGTGATCCCCGACGACGCCATCCGGGCGCGCGCGGTGGCCGCCGACGGCGCGACCCTGCCGTTGGGCGAACAGATCCCGGTCACCCTGATCGAGGCGGACGTCGCGAGCCGGGCGGTCGTCTTCGAGTACCGGCCGTAGTCGCGGGCCCTCCGCCGCCGGTCCGGTGGGCGACACCGCCCGCGGTGCACCGGGTTCCGGTGGCGATCACCGACGGGACACCCCGCCGACACCTCGACGGTCTTGACTGGCGGGCGGGCCCGCTCGGCTGCCATTCCACCCCGAGGCGAGCCGCCCCACCCGATCGACCCGGACGGAGGAACCGGTGACCGCGCCGACCGTGACCCGACACCACCTCGGGAACACCGTGTCCCCGAAACTCGACGGACGGTTGACCCGGGTCCTCGAGAGGTACGTCGAACGCGGCGGCCGGCGGCGGGCGATGGTCCACATGGTGGACGGCGCGGGCGCACGCCGCTGGTCGGCCGCGGTCGCCGACGTCCCGCTCGACCCGACGGCGTCGTTCTTCATCGCGAGCGTCACCAAGCGGTTCGTGATCACGCTGGTCCTGCAGGCCTGCGAGCGCGGCGAGATCGAGCTCGCCGCGCCGATCGACCGGTATCTGCCCGCCGAGGACCTCGCCGGGCTGCACGTGCTGCGCGGCGTGGACCGCACCGGCGAGATCACCGTGCACCACCTCGCCGGTCACACCTCCGGGCTGCCCGACTTCTTCGACAAGCGCACCGACGGAACCGATCTCGAGAAGGACCTGGTCGCCGGCCGCGATTCGAGCTGGACCTACCGGGAGCTGCTCGCGGTCACCCGCGACCGGCAACATCCGCACTTCCCGCCGCAGGACCTCACCGCCTCCCGGCCGAAGGCGCGCTACAGCGATACCGGCTTCCAACTGCTGATCCGCATCCTGGAAACCGTTACCGGCCGGACCTTCGCGCAGCTGCTCGCCGAGCGCATCGCCGAACCGCTCGATCTGGCCGGCACCTACCTCCCGCGCGCCGCGACGGCGTCCGATCCGGCGCCCACCGACATCTACGGGCCCGCCGGCCGCGTCGATCTGCCGGGCATGGTGGCGTCGAGCAACGACCTGGTCTCCACCACCGATGACCTGCTCGTCTTCGAGCGCGCCCTGGTCGCCGGTCGGCTCTTCCGCGGCGCCGAGACCGTCGGGCTGCTCACCGACCGCACCCATCGGCTGCGCAATATCCCGATCCTGACCTACGGCCTCGGCACGATGGTGTTCACCGCGCCACCGGTGATGTCCGGGGGAGCGCGCCCGCTGCGGCTGATCGGCCATTCCGGGGTGACCGGCAGCTGGCTGTTCTCCTGCCCCGCGCGCGACGTGCACCTGGCCGGGACCGTCGACCGGGTCGGCGACAGCTCCGCCCCGTTCGCGCTGATGCTGAAGCTCTTGCAGGTGTGGGGTTCACACTGATACGCGGCATATGACCGGTGGCGACATCCGGCGTGCGGCCGGATGTCGACCGTGACCGCTCAGCGATGTCCTCCCGGTGGATGCCAGGCGGCCCGCCAGACGATCGGATCGTGACCGGGCATCAGTCGGGCGTCGAACCGCTCGGCCCGATCGAGCAGCAGGCGGGTGGATTCGTCGGCCCGCTTCTCGTCACCCGGCGCCGCGCAACTGCCGCATCGTGTGGATTCGTGCAGGTTGGCGGCCAGATCGGCGGCGTCGGCGGCAAAGATCCAGGTACCGGTCCCGGGCAGATCCACCTGGAACGACTGGTGGCCCGGGGTATGGCCGGGGGTGGGCAACACCGTCACCCCCGGGGCGATCGTCTCCATCCCGTCGAGGAGCCGCCAGTCGATGTCGTGACCGAGGTAGTCCTCGCGCTGGAACGCGACGTCCACCTCGGTTCCGGCGGCCGCCTGCTCCTTGCCGAACGCGAGCTCCGCGCTCTGGATGGCGATCGGGACACCGGCGGCGGCAAGGGCGGGAATCCCGCCGGTGTGGTCGAGGTGCAGGTGGCTGATCACCGCCAACGCGATGTCCTCGATCGCGATGTCCACCTCCTGCAAGGCATGTGCGAGCGGTTCACCGGGCGGACCGGTCGGGTGCTGATCGGCCCCGTAGATCGCCGTGAGCAGGTCGGGGTTGTCGAGCGAGCGGCGCCCCAATCCGGTGTCCAGCAGGATCGGTCCCTCGGAGGTCTCGACGAGCACGCCGAAGACCGGCTCGGTGAGCACCCGTGGTCCACCGCCCGGGATCGACAGCGACTTCGGCACGAACTCGGTAGCCAATTGCAGGGCGTACCACCGCATCGCCGTCATGACGCGGCCGGCTCGGTGGGCTCGGACGTCGGGTGCCCCCACCAGCGGTGCAGCCCGACCGCCGCGATGAACGCGATGGCGAAGCCGACCAGGAAGGTCAGGTCACCGATCTGCGGCCAGTGCGCGGGGATCGGTCCCACGTAGAGGGTCTGGTTCGAGAACAGCCAGATCGATATCCCGGCGCCGAGCAGCATCGCCACCGGTCCGGACGGGTTGCGGTAGCGCGAGGACGAGTAGTGCGCCGGATCGGAGCTGTGACGGCAGGTCAGTTGATCGGCGAGGATCACACCGAGCCACGGGCCGATCCAGTACGCGGTGACCAGCAGGAAGTTCTGGAACGAGTCGATGTGGTCGAGTCCCACCGCCGCGATCGTGATGCCCACCACAGCGACGATCACCGCCAGCGTCGCGCGCAGGAAGCGGGTGGGCAGGTTGATGCCGAGGGCCGCGAACGACAGCGAACTCGAATAGAGGTTGATCGCGTTGGCGGAGATCGCGCCGAGGCAGATGCCGAGCAGCGTCAGCGTTCCGAGCCATCCGGGCAGCAGTCCGGCGTAGGAATCGGTGGGGGAGGCATGGTCCCAGGCGGCCACCCCGACGGCGGTGACGGCGGCGGCCCCCGCGAGTTGCAGCAAGGTGGAGGACAGGAAGTTGCCCGCCGCGGCGAAGTAGCCGGCCGATCGTGCCTGGTCCGGACGCAGGTAGCGGGTGTAGTCGGCGGCCAGCGGAGTCCACCCGGCCGTGTACCCGAACGAGGCGGCCATCGCGATCCAGAAGGCGCCCGGCAGGGGCTCGGCCGGCGCACCGGGGTCGGCGGCGGCGAAGACGACCGCACCGCCGATCAGGAAGATCACCAGGAGGAACGGAAAGGCGATCGTCTCGAACAGGTGGATGACATTGTGGCCGAGAAACGCTATGCCACAGGTGATCACGCCGGTGATCAGCAGGCAGGTCAGCGTGTCGAGGCCGGTCAGTCCGGACAGGGCCAGGGCACCGCTGACGCTGTTGACGGCGAACCAGCCCATCCCGGCGACCGTCGCGTTGAGTCCGGCCGGCAGCAGGTTGCCGACGGCGCCGAAGGCGCGCCGTCCGATCATCATCTGGGACAGGCCGGTTTTCGGGCCCAGTGCCGACAACAAGCCGTGGGCCAGGGCGGCGAGACCGTTGCCGACGAGGATGGCGGCCGCGGCCTGCCAGAAGTCGAGGCCGAAGTAGAGCACGCCGAGCGCCCCGACGAAGATCGTCGCGAATTCGAGGTTGGGCGACGACCACGTCAACAACAGCTGGGCGGGTCGGCCGTGGCGTTCATCGAGGGAGATGCGTTCCGCGCCGCCGGACTCGACGGCAAGGGGCGAGCCCTGGCCGCCCGGATCGGTGGGAGCGGCATCGGTGGTGGGGATCGTCGGTCGATCGGTGGACACGGTGGCCTCCCGGAGGGCGTCAGCCAAATATCTGTCAGTCGATAGTTAATCGAGTGATCGTTACCGGCGTGTATGGGCGGCATTGCGAACCGCGGCAATTGTCACTTCGCCCCGTCGGCGTACCGTCTACGCCTGTGCCGGCACAGAAAGCGGTCGACCCGCAGGAACTTCGCGACGCGGTAGCCGCGGTGGCGCCCTGGTTGGACGACGAATCCGCCGCACCGGAGCGCGGCGCCCTGGCGGCGGCGGTCCGGATGAGCGTGCGCACCCTCGCGCAGATCGCCCCCGGACACAGTGTCGAGGTGCGGGTCCCGCCCTTCGTCGCGGTCCAGTGCATCGCCGGACCGCGCCATACCCGCGGTACCCCGCCGAACGTCGTCGAGACCGATCCGCGCACGTGGTTGCTGTTGGCCGCCGGTTACGTCGCCTTCGAAACCGCAGTCCGGGACGGCCGAGTCGACGCCTCGGGTTCACGCGCGGGGGATATCGCCGGTTACCTGCCGTTGGTGCGATTGTGAGGTAATCGGCCCGTAACACGGGGGTTCGATCCCCTGCGGCGATGGCATCGCGTGCCGATCGGCCCTAGACTGGATGAGCATCCCAAAACCGGCCCTCAGGGAGCTCTCGCGTGTCCACAACCGAATCCGCATCCCCCGCGCAGCCCGGAGATCACCAACGGCAGCCCGAAGCCGAAGAACGGGAACCTCGGGAGGAGTGCGGCGTATTCGGCGTCTGGGCTCCAGGCGAAGACGTCGCCAAGATGACCTACTACGGCCTCTACGCCCTGCAGCACCGCGGCCAGGAAGCCGCGGGCGTCGCGGTGGCCGACGGCAAGAAGGTCCTGGTGTTCAAGGACCTCGGCCTGGTCAGCCAGGTTTTCGATGAGCAGACCCTCGCGGCCATGCCCGGCCATGTCGCGATCGGGCATTGCCGCTACTCGACCACCGGATCGACCACCTGGGAGAACGCCCAGCCGATCTTCCAGACCACCAAGGCGGGCAGCAGCGTCGCCCTCGGGCACAACGGCAACCTGGTCAACACCGCCGAACTCGCCGAGCGGGCCCGCGAGGCCAAGGCCGGCAGCGTCCTGTCCGATGCCTCCTCCGACTCCGACATCCTGGCGATCCTGTTGGCGCACGGTGCCGCCGATTGTTCGATCGAGCAGGCCGCGATGGAACTGTTGCCGACCGTCCGCGGCGCCTTCTGCCTGACCTTCATGGACGAGAACACCCTCTACGCGGCGCGCGACCCCTACGGCGTGCGCCCGCTGTGCCTCGGCCGGCTCGAACGCGGCTGGGTGGTCGCCTCCGAGACCGCGGCCCTCGACATCGTCGGCGCCGCCTTCGTCCGCGAGATCGAACCCGGCGAACTGCTGGCCATCGACGCCGACGGGGTGCGCTCCTCGCGCTTCGCCCCGCCGGAGCCCAAGGGCTGCGTCTTCGAGTACGTCTACCTCGCCCGCCCCGACTCCACCATCGCCGGCCGCTCGGTGCACGCGACGCGGGTGGAGATCGGTCGGCGCCTGGCCATCGAGCATCCCGCCGACGGCGACCTGGTCATCCCGGTCCCGGAATCGGGTACGCCCGCCGCGATCGGATACGCCACCGGATCCGGGATTCCCTATGGTCAGGGCCTGATGAAGAACGCCTACGTCGGGCGCACCTTCATTCAGCCGTCCCAGACGATCCGTCAGCTGGGTATCCGGCTCAAGCTCAACCCGTTGCGCGAAGTTATCCGCGGCAAGCGCCTTGTGGTCGTGGATGATTCGATCGTGCGCGGCAATACCCAGCGAGCCCTGATTCGGATGCTGCGCGAAGCCGGCGCGGTCGAGGTGCACGTGCGGATCGCCTCGCCGCCGGTGCGCTGGCCCTGTTTCTACGGTATCGACTTCGCCTCGCCGGCCGAGCTGATCGCCAACGCCTCCGGCGGCGGCGTCGACATGGTCGAGTCGGTGCGGCGGGCGATCGGCGCCGACACCCTCGGTTATGTCTCGGTCGACGGCATGGTCGCCGCGTCCGAGCAGCCGGCCTCCCGGCTCTGCCGCGCCTGCTTCGACGGCGAATACCCGATCGAACTCGCCGAGCAGCACCACATGGGCAAGAACCTGCTCGAGGGACTGTTCGGCAACACCCCCGCCGGGCAGCCGGCCACCACCGACGACAACGTCGATGCGCTGAGTCGACCCTGATCCGACCCCCTCGGGCGCCGGACCGACCGGCCCCCGATGTCGATCGTGTCGATCCCGCCGGGTGACCGGAGCCGACCCCTCGGGGCGATGGCCGCACGATCGGGGTCGGGTACGGTTGGGAAGTCACAAGCGGGGACGCGGGCGTAGAAGCGGAGATATGTACGGATGACCGACCACAGCAACGAGTCGGATCTGGTCCCCGGCGGTGGGGCCACCTACGCGTCGGCAGGCGTCAGTATCGAAGAGGGTGAACGCGCCGTCGGGCTGTACGGCCCGCACGCCGCCCGCACCAAGCGCCCGGAAGTCCTCGGCGGTCTCGGCGGATTCGCCGGACTGTTCGCGCTGCGCGACAAGTACCGCGAACCGGTCCTGGCGTCGTCCACCGACGGCGTCGGCACCAAGGTGGCGATCGCCCAGGCGCTCGACAAGCACGACACGATCGGCCGCGACCTGGTCGCCATGGTGGTCGACGACCTGGTGGTCTGCGGCGCCGAGCCGCTCTTCCTGCAGGACTACATCGTCGTCGGCAAGGTGGTGCCCGAGCGTGAGGCCCAGCTGGTCGAGGGCATCGCCGACGGCTGCGTGCTCGCCGGATGCGCACTACTCGGCGGGGAGACCGCCGAACACCCCGGGCTGATGGGGCCGAACGACTACGACGTGTCCGGGACCGGCGTCGGTGTCGTCGAAGCCGACGAGGTGCTCGGCCCCGACCGGGTACGCCCCGGCGACGTCATCGTCGCGATGGGCTCGTCCGGCCTGCACTCCAACGGGTACTCGCTGGCCCGCAAGGTGCTGCTCGACCTCGGCCACATGTCGTTGACCGGGCATGTCGAGGAGTTCGGCCGCACCCTCGGCGAGGAACTGCTCGAGCCCACCCGCATCTACGCCAAGGACTGTTTGGCGTTGATCGCCGACGCCGATGTGCGCACCTTCTGCCACGTCACCGGCGGTGGCCTGGCCGCCAATCTCAGCCGGGTTCTGCCCGAGGGCCTGCACGCCGAACTCGATCGCGGTACGTGGAGCCCGGCGCCGGTCTTCTCGATGATCGCCCAGCGTGGCCGCGTCGATCGCGAGGAGATGGAACGCGCCTTCAATATGGGCGTCGGCATGGTTGCCGTCGTCGCCCCGGAGGACGTCGATCGGGTCCTGGCGATCCTCACCGCGCGGCACGTCGCGTGCTGGGTGGTCGGCAATATCCGGCGCGCCGGTTCGTCGGAGGTCCCGGGCGCCGAACTGGTCGGCGAGCATCCGCGGTTCTGACCGTCGTGTCGTGACCACACCGGACGTCGATCTCCGCATCCTCGGCCCCGTTCAGCTGCTCGTCGACGGGCAACCCCTCGCCGTGGGCGGCCCCAAGGTGCGCGCCCTGCTGGCCGTCCTGGCCATGCAGCCCGGCCGGGCGGTCTCGGCCGGCACGCTCGCCGACGCGCTGTGGGACGGAGAACCGCCCGCCGACGAGGTCGGCAGCCTGCAGGTCCTGGTGTTCAACCTGCGCAAGAAGCTGCGCGCCACCGGTCTCGACGCGCCCGCGGTCCTGCGCACGGTCGCGCCGGGGTACAGCCTCGAGCTGCCCGCCGGATCGATCGACCGCACCCGCTTCGACCGCCTGCGCCGGGACGCCGTCGCCGAGGTCCGCGGCGGCAACCACGAGCGGGCCGCGGAGATCTTCCGGGACGCGTTGGGGCAGTGGTCCGGCGACGCCCTCGCCGACCTGCGCGGCCTGCGGTTCGCCGACGAGGCGGCCGCCGCCCTGGACGAGGAACGCGGACAGACGCTGATCGCCCGGATCGAAGCCGACATCGCCTGCGGGCGGGCGGCGAGCATCGTCGGCGAGCTGGTGGCGCTCACCGCCGAGCAGCCGTTGAACGAACCGCTCTGGGCGCAGCTGGTCACCGCGCTGTACGTGGTCGGCCGCCAGGCCGATGCGTTGGCGGCCTGCGCGCGGCTGCGGGCGGTCCTCGCCGACGAACTCGGTATCGAACCGAGCCGCCGGCTGGCCGAGTTGGAACTGACGGTGCTGCGCGGCGAACCGGTCGCGTCGACCGGGCCGCTGGTCGTGGTCGGCCCGCCGGCCGCGACGCCGGCGTCGGAGTCCGGGTCGATCGCGGCGTTCTCGACCACGGTGGTCGACGGCGTCTCCGGACCGCGGCGCGGGCGGCTGCTGGTCGACGACGGCCGCGCGTTGACCATCGGCGACGAGCGGGTGCGGATCGGCCGCATGCCGGACAACGAACTGATGCTCGACGACCCCCGGGCGAGCCGGTATCACGCCGAGATCTTCGTCGGCCGCTTCGGGGTGACCCTGCAGGACCTCGACTCGACCAACGGCACCCTGCTCAACGACACCCCGGTCCGAGCGCGCGCCTTCCTCAGCGACGGCGACGTCATCTCGATCGGCGACGTCGACATGCGCTTCGAAGCGAGCTGAGCGGCACCTTTCGACACCGCCGGCGGTCGGTGGTTGCGGTATCTTGCCCCGGAGTGGAGGAGGCTCGGGTGCCGCTGGAACCGGGGGACGTCTTCGCCGGCTACCGCATCCTGCGCCGGGTCGGTGTCGGCGGAATGGGCACGGTCTACCTCGCCGAACATCCCCGCCTGCCGCGCCGCGACGCGCTGAAGGTGCTCGCCGCCGACCTCGCCGAGGATCCGCAGTTCCGCGCCCGCTTCCAGCGCGAGGCCGCCCTCGCCGCCCGCCTGGAACATCCGCACATCGTGTCGGTCTACGACTGCGGTATCGAGGGTGATCGGCTGTGGATCGCCATGCGCTACGTCGACGGGATCGACGCCGCGGAGCTGGTCGGCCGCAGCCCCGGCGGCATCCCGATCGAGCGGGCGGTCGGCATCATCGACGGCGCCGCCCGCGGCCTGGACGCGGCGCATCGCCGCCACCTGCTGCACCGCGACGTGAAACCGGCGAACATCCTGGTCGGTACCCGCGACGACGGCTCCGACGACGTGCGGGTGGCCGACTTCGGTATCGCCCGAACCCTCGACGAGGCCGGCGGCGCGACGTCGACCGGAGCGACCCCGGCGACGCTCGCCTACGCCGCACCCGAGCAGTTCGACAACGGCCCCCTCGACCATCGGGTCGACGTCTACGCGCTCGGCTGCACGCTCGCGCACCTGCTGACCGGCGCCCCGCCGTTCGCCGGGCGTTCGACGGCCGCGACCATCCACGCGCACCTGTTCGAGCCGCCGCCGCGGGTCTCCCTGCTGCGGCCGGGTCTACCGCCGGCGATGGACGACGTGATCGCCCGGGCGATGGCGAAGGACCCGAATCGGCGCTTCGGCAGCTGCGGGGAACTGGCCGCCGCGGCCGCGGCAGCGCTGCGCCACCCCGCCGGCAACGGGGTGCCCGCGAACCCGGCGGCCCCGCCCGGGCCGCACCCCGGGCCGTGGCTCCCATCCGG
>NZ_BCRN01000014.1 GCF_001552615.1 Millisia brevis NBRC 105863 | reverse complement strand
TTGGTCACCCAACACCCCACAGAAACCGCCGCATCGACGACAATGGCGGGATGCAGCGCAATCGCCTGGACGTGGTCGAAGCGGCCCTCGGGATCCTCGACGAATACGGGCTGGCCGACCTGACCATGCGGCGCCTCGCGAGTGCCCTCGGCCTGCAACCCGGCGCGCTGTACTGGCATTTCCCGAACAAGCAGGCCGTCCTGGGCGCGGTCGCCGATGCGATCGTCGCGCCCGCCGTGCAGGACGCGACCGCCGATGCGGACGGGTGGGACGACGCGGCGATCGACCTCGCCCGGCGGCTGCGCGACGGGCTGCTCGCGCGCCGCGACGGAGCGGAGACGGTGGCGGCGAGCGTCTCGGCGCGCACCATGACCATCTCGCTCACCGATGCGCTGGCGGTACCGCTGCGCCGGAGCGGACTCGACCCGCGGCACGTGCCGATCGCGGCGGACGCCTTGCTCTTCTACGTCCTGGGGAGCGCCTCGGATGAGCAGGCCCGCATCCAGCTCGACTCCGCCGGAGCCCTTCCCGACGATGTCGCCCCGGAGATCGCCCCGGATGCCGACTCCCCCAGCCCGACCGAACGATTCGAGTTCGGCCTGCGACTGTTCGTCGACGGCGTGACGGCGCGGGCGGCCGCCGCCACCGCCTGAATCACCGACCGTGCCCGATCCGCGGTTACCCGGATCGACGGCCACCCGGATCGACGGCCGCCCGGTCCGACGGCGCAGCCCTAGGCCCGAACCGCCTCGATCACGCCGATCGCCCGGTCGACCATGGCGTCGAAGGCATCCTCGCGGGACAGCATCGGTAGCCGGGTTGCGCTGCGCGCCAACGGCGCATCGATATCCGGGTGCGCGTCGAGCCATTCGCGCGGGACCGGATCCTGCAGGGTATGCCGCTGGTCGGCGGGAACCCGGTCGTAGCGATAGTCGATCAGCATGACCCAGCCGAAGATGTCGATGAGGAACTGGGTGCGCCACATCAGCGCCTGCTCGAGGCTCAGTCCGAGGCCGACCAGGAACGCCAGCTCCCGCTCGGGCGCCAGTATGCGGTTGGGGTGCAACTCCACCGGCGTGACCGTCTCGTCGAGGGCGACCAGCACGGTCCGACCCATCAAGCGGTACGCCTCGCGGGCCCGACGGTAGAGCAGGCCGACCGATGCCCGCCAGTCGTCGCCGTCGAAATCGACCACCGGCAGCGCATCCATCATGCGGTGGGCGACCAGATCGACCACATGCTGCCGGTCGTCGACGTGGTTGTACAACGCCCGCACCGTCACCTCGAGTCGCTCGGCCAACGAGCGCATGGTCAACGCCGGAAATCCTTGTTCGGCAGCAATATCGAAGGCCGCCGCGGCGATCCGGTCCCTGTCGAGGGCCGGGCGATCGGCGTCGCGTCGGGGACGTCCGCGGGCCGGCTGCCGCGCGGTGGGTGGTACGGGCACCGCTCCACGGTAGCGCCCGATGCTAAATACACACACCGTTGATTAAAACGGGCCGACGATCTACGGTAGCCAAGGTGAGCCTTACTTCATCTGTTCGGCCGGCGGCGTCGTCGGACACCGCCGAGCCCGCAACGCTCGGGTCGATCCTCGGCCGACACCGCCTCGGGTTGGTGCTGTCGGCGGTCCTCGCGATCATCGCCGGGGCCTGTTCCCTGGCTCCCTATGTGGCGGTCTACCTGGTGACCGTCGCCCTCTTCGACCCGGACGGCGGCGGCAGCGACGCCATCCTCTGGATCGCGATCGGCACCGCCGGGGCGATCGTGGTGCGGGCGGTCGCGGCGGCCCTGTCGACCCACGTGGGGCACGTCGCGGCGTACCGAACACTGGCCGATCTGCGCATGGCGATCGCGCGGCAACTCGGCGTCCTCCCTCTGGGACGCGTCCAGGCCCGCTCGACGGGCGAGATGAAGAAGCTCCTGCACGACGACGTCGAACAAATGGAAGAAGCCCTCGCGCACGGCGTTCCGGACCTCGCCGCAGCGGCAGCGGTCCCGATCACCACCACGATCCTGCTGTTCGCGGTCGACTGGCGCCTCGCACTGGTGGCGTTGGGGTCGCTGGTGCTGTTGGTCGTGGTCTCCGGCATCGGTATGGCGTTGGCGGCGGGCAACAACAAGCCGTTCGCCGAGCACACCGCCACCCTCAACCGCGCGGTCATGGGATACCTGCAGGGTATCAAGGTGATTCGCGGCTTCCTGCGACCCGATTCCGGCTACGATCAGGCTCGTTCGGCGATCATCACCAGCGCGAGCCTGCAGCATCGCGTCACCGCGGGACCGTTGAGCTGGTTGGTGTCCTTCATGATGGTCGCCACCGGCTTCGCGATCGCGTTGCTGCTGCCCGTGGCGGGGCTGCGATTCGCGGACGGTTCGATCGACCTCGCGACGTTGGCACTGTTCCTGCTGATCGGATTGGCCTATCTCGGACCGATCATCAGCCTGGTCGGTGTGCTCGCCACCATCATGACGCGCATTCAGTTCGCGGCGGACGCGATCGGTGAGATCCTTGCCGAACCGCCGCTGCCACAGGCGACCTCGCCGCGAATCCCCGAGAGTTTCGACGTCGCCTTCCACGAGGTCTCCTTCTCCTATGCCGATACCGCCGCCGACAGCGACGCCTCCCCTCCCGACGCCTCCCCTGCCGTTGCCACCGCGGATGACGACCCGGCATTGTCCGATGGGGAGGTGCCGAGCGACGCCTCGCACCCGGTTCTCGACTCGGTGTCGCTGACCATTCCGGCCGGGGCACGATATGCGCTGGTCGGCCCGACCGGTGCCGGCAAGTCGACCGTCGCCCGGTTGATCGCCCGCTTCTGGGATCCAACCGCCGGGCGGGTGACCATCGGCGGCGTCGACGTTCGCGATATCCCATCGGCCGAACTGGCTCGTTTGGTCGCGTTCGTCCAACAGGACGAGTACATCTTCGCGGCGAGCCTGCGCGAGAATGTGCGCCTCGCCCGCCCCGATGCCTCCGATGCCGAGGTCGAAGCCGCGGGCCGCTCCGCCCAGCTCGATGCCGTCGCCGATCGCCTCGAGTCCGGCTGGGACACGGCCCTTCCCGCCGGTGGCGGCATCCTTTCCGGCGGTGAGCGGCAACGCGTATCGATCGCTCGGGCCCTGCTCGCCGATGCGCCGGTTGTCGTACTGGACGAGGCGACCGCCGCCCTCGACGCGCAGACCGAACGCGAGACGTTGGCCGCGATCGACGCGGTCACCAGCGGGCGAACGGTCATCGCGATCGCTCACCGGCTGGCCACCATTCGGTCGAGCGACCGCATCCTCTACCTCGACGGCGGGCGTATCTCGGCGGCGGGGACCCACGACGAACTGCTCGCCCACTCCCCCGGCTACGCGACCCTGTGGAACGCCTACACCCGGGCGAGCGGCTGGCATCTGAGCACGGCGCCGGCCTCACCCGATGCGCCCATCTCCCGGCGTTCCCACGAAACCGGCGTCACTCCAACGGATGTCGATGTCCACGATGTCGGCGTCTACGATGTTGACGGTTACGATGCCGACGGCTACGACGCCGCCGCCCGATCGATCGTGACGCCGGGTCTCGGCGAGATGGGCTTCACCCGTCAGTGGATCACCCTGCTCGGACGCGGATGGCCGGTGCTGCTGCGCCGCGGGGTGCCGAAGCTGATCCTCGAATCCCTGCTGCGGGGCATACCGCTGCTGGCGGTCTTCCTGGTGCTCAACGCGGCGATCACCGGCATCACCGAGGACGAGCCGTTCGACCGCTCGCTCGTCTGGTGGGTGACCGGGGTGCTCGTCGCGGGTTTGCTCGTCCGATTCCTGGCGATTCGATGGGCGAACGGCACGGTGTGGACGGTGGCGGCCGACTCGAAGGCCGACCTGCAGTTGTCGATCGTCGAACGGCTGCGCCATGTTCCGCTGGGCTTCTTCTCCCGCGTCGACAACGGCCGGATCACCACGCTCGTCGGCAACGACACGATGATGGTCGACTTCCAGAACATCCCGCAGCAGGTCGCCGCCGCGCTGATCCAACCGATCTACCTGTCGGTCATCCTGCTGATCCTCGACTGGCGCCTCGGATTGGCGGCGTTGATCGGCTTCCCGATCTTCATCGGGATCACCATCTGGAGCGACCGCATCTATCACCGCGTCTTCGCGGACGTCCATCGTGCCCGCCGCGACGCGACGATGGTTCTGATCGAACAGGCCAAGGGCGCCGCCGTCCTGCGCGGCAATCCCGGATCGTTCATCGGTGGCCGGTTCGCCGGAGCGGTCGATCGCCTGCGGGACACCAGCATCGCGATGTCCGTGCAGGCGGCCCCGGCGATCGCCCTGGGCGCGATCTCCGTCGAATCCGGTCTGGTCGCGGTGATCCTGGTGGGCAGCGCCCTCTACGGGGCGGGGGCGGTCTCGGCGACGACGTTGCTGCTCTTCCTGGTGATCAGTCTGACGGTGTACCAGCCGATTCAAGAGCTCAACGTGCTCGCCGGCTATCGGCGCAACCAGCAGGAGATCGCCCGCAAGATCGGGGAGGTCTGGGACGCACCCATCCTGACCGAGCCCGAGCATCCTGCCGTCGCGGCGGACGCGACCATCGAGTTCCGGGACGTCACCTTCTCTTATCGACACAGCGAGGATCCGGCTCTGGACGACGACGTCCGGGAAACGGTCCTGCGGAATGTCTCGTTCACCGCGCCGGCAGGCACGATCACCGCACTGGTCGGCCCCTCGGGATCGGGCAAGTCGACGATCGCGAACCTGACCGCCCGCCTCTGGGACGTCGACTCCGGCGCGATCCTGATCGGCGGCCGCGACCTGCGCGAACTGGGCTCCGATGGCGTGATGAGCCTGGTGACGACGGTGTACCAGGACGTGTACCTCTTCAACGACACCGTGCGCTACAACGTCACCCTCGGCCGACCCGAGGCCACCGACGAGCAGATCTGGGCGGCGCTTGAAGCCGCCCAATGCGACGACGTCGTTCGCGGGCTGCCCGACGGTCTGGAGTCGGTGATCGACGACGCCGGCACCAGCCTCTCCGGTGGGCAGCGCCAACGACTGTCGATCGCGCGTGCGCTGCTGAAGGATTCGCCGATCCTGATCCTCGACGAAGCTGTGGCGTCGGTCGATCCGGATACCGAGGCACGCATCCAGGACGCGATCGGCCGCCTCGCCGCCGGCCGCACCGTCCTGGTGATCGCCCACCGCCTGGAGACCGTCCGCGACGTCGACCAAATCCTCACCGTCCGCGACGGCACCGTCACCTCCTCCGCCGCCCTCCCCGCCTGACCCCTCCGCCCCCACCCTGCCCCGGCCCCTCCCCGCCCCCGGAGTGACACTTTCTTCGGTTCAGCCGCAGAAACTGTCACTTTCCCGGCCAGGTTGGCTCGGCGGTCCCGGCGCCGGGTGGGCGGAGGGGCCGAAGCGGTGGGCAGGCGGCCGGACCGGGTTCGGGCGCGCGCGTGGAGGGCTCCGAACCCATCAGCGACCGAGCCTCACTGACCAGGCCGCTCAGGAGCGTCGCCGAGGTCGCGAGAGTGACGATTTCTGCGGCTGAACCATAGAAAGTGTCACTTTCGTGGCGTTGCGCGGCGAATCGGCGCGGCGCGGCCGCGCGCGGGCGGAGCGCCTCCCGGGACCCCTGAACTTGCGAAAGTGACGCTTTCTGCTGTCCCACCGCCGGAAGTGTCACTTTCGTGGTGGCGCCGGGTCGGTGGGTGGGCGCGGGGGTCGGCGGGCGCCGGGGGTGGGCGCGGGTTCGATGGACGTGCAGGCCAGTGGGCGCGGACCGGGGCAGGGGCGGCGGCGGGCAGTGAGTGAGCCGTCGAGGGACGGGTCAGGCGGCGACGACGCGGACGTGGACCTCGTCGGCGAAGCGGTAGGGCTGGGTGGTGAGGATCGAGCCGAGCTTCTTGCGCAGCCGCGAGATCTCGGAGCGCACCGCGACGATGTGGTCCGGCTCGCCGAAGAGGGCGATGCTCAGGTCGGTCGCGTCGAGGCCCTCCGGCGGAGCGTCGACCAGCGCCCGCAGGATCTGGGCGTGCCGCGGGGAGAGGCCGCGCGTCCAGGTGACGTGGCCGAGCACGGTGGCCCGTGGGCTCTCGCCGAAGTCGAGCTCCAGTTCGATGCGCGGCTCGGTATCGCGGCGGCGCAGAATCCAGCCGTCTCCCATCGGCTCGGGGATCGCCAGGCCCAGGCCGGGGACCAGCAGCGGGGTGCCGGTCTCGGGCGCCGCCACACGGTCGGGGGCGGCGAGCCCGTGCGCGGCGGCTACCCAGCCGTTCGCGTCGACGACCAGCGCGGGACCGCGGGCGGCCAGGGTCGGCGCGGACGCCTCCCGCAGGTGGTCGAGGCTTTCGCGGTGTTCACGCCAGAGCGACGACTCGGCGATGCGCACCGCGGTGCGGGCCAGGGCGATCGTCGACGGATGCTCCGAGAGCGCGGGACCGCTGATGTCGACGACACCGAGGACCTCGCCGGTGCGCGGATCGTGCACCGGCTCGCCGATGCAGTACCAGCCCTGGTGGCGGCCGGCGTAGTGCTCGGCGGAGAACAGGTGGACCGAGGCGTCCTCGACCAGCGCGGTGCCGATCGCATTGGTGCCCACCGAATCCTCGGACCAGTCGGCGCCCTCGATGAAGCCGAGATCGTCGGCATGCCGGCGAGTCCCGCGCGCCCCTTCCCGCCAGAGCACGACCCCGTCGGCGTCGGCGATCACCAGCACGAAGTCGGCGGCGTCGGCGATGCAGGCGATCGTCTCGCGCAGTTCGGGGAGGATCGATCGCAGCGGACTGCGCAGCCGCCGCAATTCCACCTCGGTGAAGCCGGCGACCTCGGACGGGTGCACACATCGCTCCGGGGTGATCCCGGCGTCGCGCAGGCGCTGCCAGGAGCGGGCCACGATCGGCCGCGGCAACTCCGGCGGACGTCCACCGGACAACACCGCGTCGCGAACCCGGCCGAGTTGACGAGCACGTGTCGCCAGGTCGACACCGGGCCCAACGGTGGGCGGACGGTGGATCACGCCTCCCAGGGTACCGATCAGGGGCCGACCGGAACGAGTGATCCGGGTGCGTCCTGCGACACCGTGGCAGCGGCACATGTCTGCTCCTCCCGATGGTCCATGACCTGCTGGTACAGCCGGCCGGCGCGGTAGCTCGAGCGCACGAGCGGACCGGCGAGCACGCCGATGAAGCCGATCTCCTCGGCCGCCTTCGCGAGGTCGACGAATTCGTTGGGGTGGACCCACCGGTCGACCGGATGGTGGCGCGGCGTCGGGCGCAGGTATTGGGTGATCGTCAGGATGTCGCAGCCCGCGTCGTGCAGGTCGCGCATCGCGGTGTGCACCTCGGGGATGGTCTCGCCCATGCCGAGGATCAGGTTCGACTTGGTGACCAGTCCGGCCGCGCGGGCGGCGGTGATGACGCCGAGGCTGCGGTCGTAGTGGAACGCCGGGCGGATGCGGCGGAAGATCCGCGGCACGGTTTCGACGTTGTGGGCGAGCACCTCGGGCCGCGAGTCGAAGACCTCGTCGAGCAGTTCGGGGACCCCGTTGAAGTCGGGGATCAGGTTCTCGACGCCGGTGCCCGGGTTGAGCGCGTGGATCTGGCGGACGGTCTCGGCGTAGAGCCAGGCGCCGCCGTCGGGCAGGTCGTCGCGGGCGACGCCGGTGATCGTCGAATAGCGCAGCCCCATGGTGCGCACCGATTCGGCGACGCGGCGCGGCTCGTCGGTGTCGAGCGCCGCCGGCTTGCCGGTGTCGATCTGGCAGAAGTCGCAGCGCCGGGTGCATTGCGATCCGCCGATCAGGAAGGTCGCCTCGCGGTCCTCCCAGCATTCGTAGATGTTGGGGCAGCCCGCCTCCTGGCAGACCGTGTTCAGACCGCCGTTCGCGACCAACCCCGAGAGTTCCTTGAACTGGGGTCCGGTGCGCACCCGGGTCTTGATCCACTCGGGCTTGCGTTCGATCGGGGTCTGGGAGTTGCGCACCTCGATGCGCAGCAACTTGCGCCCGGCGGGGTTGGTCACGGCAGTTCCTCCGTTTGCGAGGGTGCAGCGTGTGCAAACCGGCCGCTTTTCGGGGGTGCGAAGACAATAGTCTCCTTCGCGGCCGAAAAACGTTCCGGTTTGCACACGCGCGCGTCCTACATGTTGAGCGGGCGCCCCAGAGCGGAGAGCACCGATTCGTGCATGGCTTCCGACAGCGTCGGGTGCGCGAAGATCACCTCGGCCAGGTCGTGGTCGGTGGCCTCCAGGGCGCGGGCGATGCCGAATCCCTGGATCTGCTCGGTCACTTCGGGACCGACCATGTGCGCACCGAGCAGTTCACCGGTCTGCACGTCGAAGATGGTCTTGACGAAGCCGTCCGGCTCCCCCATCGCCAACGCCTTGCCCGAGGCCTGCAGGTCGAACTGGCCGACCCGGATCTGCCGGCCGGTCGCCCGCGCCTGCGCCTCGGTCAACCCGAGGCTCGCGACCTGCGGACGCGCATAGGTGCATCCGGGGACGTAGTCCTTGTCGAGCGGACGCACCCCCGCCACCCCGGCGAGCTTCTCGACACACAGCACGCCCTCGTGGGACGCCTTGTGCGCCAGGCACGGCCCGCCGGCGACATCGCCGATCGCGTAGATCCCGAAGGCCGAGGTGCGGCACCATTCATCGGTGACGACGAAGCCGCGGTCGGTCTCCACGCCGACCTCCTCGAGCCCGAGATCCTCGACGTTGCCCTGGATTCCGGTGGCGACCAGTACCCGATCGACCGTCAACTCCTCCGGGCCGGCCGGGGTGGTGATGGTGACCGCCACCCCGGTCGCCGACGGCACCGCGGAGGACACCGTCGATCCGGTGTGCACCCGGATGCCGCGCTTCTCGAAGCGCGACCGGACGTGCTCGGCGACCGCGGCGTCCTCGACCGGCATGATCTGCGGTGCGAGTTCGACCAGGGTGACCTCGGTGCCCAGATCGCGGTAGAGGCTGGCGAACTCGACGCCGATGGCGCCCGAGCCGACCACGACCAGCGACTGCGGCAGCTCCTGCGGAACCAACGCCTGGAAGTAGGTCCAGATGCGGTCGCCGTCCGGCACCAGCCCGGGGACCGACCGGGGACGAGCCCCGGTCGCCAGGATGATGTGGTCGGCGCCGTAGCGCGTCACGGCACCGTCCGCGCCGGTCACATCGACGACACCCTTGTCGGCCAGCTTCGCGGTCCCGGTGATCAGATCGATCCCGTTCTTGCGCAACAGGTATCCGACACCGTTCGACAGTCGATCGGAGACCGACCGGCTGAACGCGACCAGCTGCTCGATGTCGAAGCGCACATTCTCGACCGTGAATCCCAGTTGCCCGGGGTTGGCGAGGGTATGCGCGACATCGGCGCCGTGCAGCAGCGCCTTGGTCGGGATGCAGCCCCAGTTGAGGCAGATCCCGCCGAGGCTGTCGCGTTCGACGACGGCGGTGCGCAGTCCGAGTTGGGCGGCGCGGATGGCGGCGATGTAGCCGCCCGGTCCGCTACCGACGACCAGTACGTCGTACTTCTCGGTCATCGCAGTCCTCCTCAGACCAGCATCAGCGCGGGCGATTCGACGTAGGTCCGCAGCTTCTGCAGGAACGTCGCCCCGAGCGCGCCGTCGATGACGCGGTGGTCGCAGGACATGGTCACGGTCATGACGGTCCGCTTGACCAGCTCACCCTTGACGTAGACGGGGCGCTCCTGCGCTCCGCCGACCGCGAGGATCGCTCCCTGCGGCGGGTTGATGATCGCGTCGAACTCGCGGACCCCGTACATCCCGAGGTTGGACACCGTGAAGGTGCCGCCCTGGAACTCGTCCGGGGTGAGCTGGCCGGCCTTCGCCTTGGTCACCAGCGAGGCGACCTCGCCGGAGATCCGGGCGAGCGACTTGCCGTCCGCACCGCGCACGATCGGGGTGATCAGACCGGTGGGCAGCGCAACCGCCACCGCCACATCGGCTGTGCCGAACCGCAGGATCGACTGGGACTTCTCGTCGTACTGGATGTTGACATCCGGCACGGCGACCAGCGCCGCGGCGACCGCCTTGACGATGAAGTCGTTCACCGACAGCTTGACCTTCGGCACCGTGGCGTTGATCTGCTTGCGCAGCGCCAACAGTTCGTCGATCTCGAGATCGACGGTCAACCGGAAGTGCGGGGCATTGCGCTTCGACTCCTGCAAGCGGGAGGCGATCGCCTTGCGCATCGCGGTGAAACCGAGGATCTCGACGTCGGTCTCCTCCACCGGCACCTCGAGGGCACCAACGGGGGTCTGCGCGATCAGCCCGAAGCGGCGTTCCGCCTCGCGCACATCGGCTTCGCAGACCCGACCGCGCGAGCCGGTGGCCCGGCAGTCGTGCAGGTTGATCCCCAACGTCGCGGCCAGCCGCCGAGCGACCGGGGTGGCGTTGACGGTCGAGTCGTCCTCGGTGGAGCGTCCCGGGACCGTCGACCGACGAGCCGCAGGCTGCTCGGCGACGGTGCCGCCGGCTGAGCGGATCGCCTCGTGCAGGTCGCTCACCGAGACGCGACCCTCGGGCCCGCTTCCGGTGACCCGACCGAGGTCGATCGACAGCTCGTCCGCGAGCTTGCGGGCGTGCGGTGTCGCGAAGACGTCCTCGGAGGTGCTGCCGCGCAACGCGTCCGGGGTCGTGGTGCGACCGGTCGGCGCCGCGGGAGCCACCGGCGCGGGCGCGGGTGCGCTCGCACCGACCCCGACCGGCACCACGGCGGGCGCCGGGGTCGGGGCGGCGGCAGCGGCCGGAGCCGGCGCCGCCGGGGCGGCCGCGGCAGCCGGGGACAGTCCCGCCACGAACTGAGCGATCTGCTCGTCGGAGACCGAGGCATCGGCCGAGACGGCGATCGGGGCGTTCACCGGAAGGGTCTCCCCCGGCTGCGCGATAATCCGACGGAGCACACCGGCGAACGGCGCCTCCAACTGGTTGGTGATCTTGCTGGTTTCGATTTCGCAGATCAGGTCACCCTTGGCGAACGAGGCACCCTCGCTCACCAGCCATTCGGTGACCGTCCCTTCCTCCATCGACAATCCCCACTTGGGGATTTCGATGACGGCGATCTCACTCATGCCGACACCACCTTGCGGATGGCGTTCTCCACCCGGGACACGCTGGGCAGCCATTCCTTCTCCAGCGCCGGCGAGAACGGGACCGGGGTATGCGGCGGGGTGACCAACTCGATCGGCGCCTTCAGCGAGCCGAACGCCTGGGTGGCGATCAGCGCGGCGACATCGTGGCCGAAGCCGCAACGCGCGGCCGACTCGTCGACGATCACGACGCGTCCGGTCGAGGCGACCGATTCGAGGATGCCCTCCTCGTCGAGCGGGGAGACGGTCCGGGGGTCGACGACCTCGACCGAGATCCCTTCGGCGGCAAGCGCATCGGCGGCATTGTTGGCGACGTTGACCATCGCCGACAGCGCGATGACGGTGACGTCGGTGCCCTGCCGGGTGTAGTTCGCGACACCGAGCGGGATGGTGTACGGATCCTCGGGGACCTCACCCTTCATGTCGTAGAGGGTCTTGTGCTCGCAGAACACGACCGGGTCGTCGTCGCGGATCGCCGAGATCAGCAGGCCCTTGACGTCGTACGGGTTCGACGGGGCGACGACCTTGAGGCCGGGTACCGCGGCGAAGACGTTGTACGGCGACTGCGAGTGCTGGGCGGCGGCCGAGAAGCCGGCGCCGATCATGCCGCGCACCACCAGCGGGGTCTTCGCCTTGCCGCCGAACATGTAGCGGAACTTGGCGGCCTGGTTGTAGAGCGCGTCGTAACACACACCGAAGAAGTCCATGAACATGACCTCGGCGACCGGCCGCAGGCCGGTCAGCGCGGCGCCGGCGGCCATGCCGACGATCGCGGATTCGGTGATGGGAGTGTCGATCACGCGGTCGGAACCGAATTCGGTCCACAGCCCCTTGGTGACGCCGAGCACGCCGCCGAAAGCTTCGATCTTCTCGGTCGCCAGGGCCGGGTTGGTGCCGCCCTGGCCGCCGCGCAGGTCCTCACCGATCTGCACGACCCGCGGGTCGCGCTGCATCTCCTGGGCGAGGGCGATCTTGACCGCTTCGCGGTAGGTGACCTTGCTCAATGTGGAAGTCATTGGAGTTCTCCTCAGTACGAGACGTAGACGTCGGCGAGCAGGGCGTCGGGGGTCGGATAGGCGGCCGAGCGGGCGAAGGCGACCGCTTCGTCGACGGCCGCGGTGGTCTCGGCGTCGATCGCGTCGAACTCCTTGGCGGAGATCTTCTTTCCGACCGCGGCCCGGAAGTTGACCAGCGGATCGTGGTCGCGACGCTGCTGCGCGACCTGCTCGGAGGTGCGGTACAGCTGGGCGTCACCCTCGAAGTGGCCGTGGTAGCGGAAGGCGTTGGCCTCGATGGTCGATGGGCCCTCTCCGGCGCGGGCGCGGGCGACGGCCTCGGCGGTCGCGTCGTAGACGGCGAAGAAGTCGGTGCCGTCCACCGTGGTCGCCGGCATACCGAAGGAGGCGGAGCGCGCGGCGATGCTGGTCGCGCCGACGGCGTAGTCGCGGCCGGTGGCTTCGCCGAAGCCGTTGTTCTCGACGACGAACAGGATCGGCAGGTCGAGCACGACTGCCATGTTCATCGCCTCGAAGACGGTGCCCTGGTTGGAGCCGCCGTCACCGGTGAAGGCCACCGCGACGCCGCCGGTCTTGAGGGTCTTGGCGCTGAGCGCGGCACCGATCGCCAAAGACGGTGCGCCACCGACGATCGCGTTGGCGCCGAGCATTCCCACCGACAGGTCGGCGATGTGCATCGAGCCGCCCTTGCCGTGACAGAGGCCGTCCTGCTTGCCGAAGATCTCGGCCATCATGCCCTTGACGTCGCAACCCTTGGCGATGCAGTGGCCGTGTCCGCGGTGGGTGGAGCCGATGTAATCGTCGTCGTTGAGGTTTTCGCACACACCTACGGCGATGGCTTCCTGGCCGGAGTACAGGTGGATGAAGCCGGGGATATCTCCGGTGGCGTTCTCCTCGTGCAGTCGATCCTCGAATGCACGGATCTGCGCCATCTTGCGATATGCCTGCAGCAGTTGGGATTTGTTCAGGGGCAGTGTCTTTTCGGGCATGGCTCTCCTCGAATCCTCACCACCGCCCACTACCGGACGGTGGACCCTCCCGACCGCGCGTAGGTGGCGAAACCAGCGCCGTTGTCGGTCTCACCACACAGTTAATTCGGATGAGAGAGCGGTCACAACGGTTGCAGCCGATTGCAATGTCCCGATTGCGAGGATTCCGACGGGAGCGTCCGAGGGCGCCGAATGCCCTGCCCCGGGGCTATTCGAAGGGGGTGGGGTCCCCCGCGCCGACGCGCACGACCTCGGCGAGGCCGCTGGAGAAGTCGATGACGGTGGTGGGATCGGCGCCGCATTCACCGGAGTCGATCACCGCGTCGAGCTGGTGGTCGAGGTCCTCTTTGATCGTCCACCCGTCGGTGGGCGGCTTGTCGACGCCGGGCAGCAGCAGGGTCGACGACAGGATGGGCTCACCCATCTCCTCGAGCAGCGCCGCGACGACCGGGTGATCGGGGATGCGCACGCCGACGGTCTTCTTCTTCGGGTGCATCAGCCGCCGCGGCACCTCCTTGGTGGCGGGCAGGATGAAGGTATAGCGGCCGGGTGTCGCCGCCCGCACCTCGCGGAAGATCGCCCGTCGCACGTGAACGAACTGTCCGAGCTGGGCGAAGTCGCGGCAGACCAGGGTGAAGTGGTGGCGCTCGTCGAGACCGCGCAGCTTCAGGATGCGTTCCTTGCCGGAATGGTTGTCCAGGGCCGAGCCGATCGCGTAGCAGCAGTCGGTGGGGTAGGCCACCAGCCCACCGTCGCGGAGGATCTGCGCCGCAGCGGCGATCTTCCGCGGCTGGGGGTTGATCGGATGAACATCGAGATACCGCGCCACCGCGTCAGCCTACGACCGCCGGCCGATCAGCCGACGACGGCGTCCCGCCGCAGCAACGCGGAGGCGAGCAGCGCGGCGATGTCGATCCGCCCGATGATCGCGTCGAGAAAGGCGCTCGCGGGCAGGTTTCCGCTGCCCGCCGGGATCGCCCCGTGCAGCGGCGCTCCGGTGAGCGCGGGCAGGGATTCCCGGTTGGCGAGGTCGATCGGCGTCGGGTGCGCGGGCCAGGAACCGATCACCAGACCGGCGCAGTCGACGGCGGCGCCGGCGAGGACGCGGGTGGTCAACTCGGTGTGGTTGAGCGTGCCGAGCGCGCTGGTGGTGACCACCACCAGTGGCGCGCCGAGGTCGGCGGCGAGGTCGAGCAGGCCGGCGTCGTCGTCGGTCAGACGCACCAGCAGCCCGCCGGCGCCCTCGACCAGGGTCAGCGTGTCGGGGCGATCGAGGGCGGCGATGCGGTCGACCAGTTGTGCACGACCGGGCAGGGTCGCTCCGACGCGCCGGGCGGCGTCCTGTGGGGCCATCGGGTCGGGATAGCGGACGAACTCGATCAGATCCCGACAGCCGGAGAGGGCGCCGATCTGTTGCAGGTCCCCCGCTTCGTCGGGGAGCACCCCGGTCTGAATCGGTTTACATACCCGGACGGGGACGCCTTCGCGAGCGGCGAGGGCGGCGAGGGCGGCGGTGACCACCGTCTTGCCGACATCGGTGGAGGTGCCGGTGATCCCGAGGATGCTCATCCGACCGGGACCGTCCGGCGCCCGACGAGAACCTCCGCGAGGACCCCGTCGATGACCGCCAGATCGCCCGCCGACAGATCCGCGCGCGCGGTCAACCGCAGCCGGGCGGTTCCGACCGGCACCGACGGCGGGCGGAAGCAGCCGACCCGCACGCCGTGTTCGGCGCACCGGGCCGCGGCGGCCACCGCGGCGTCGGCCTCGCCGAGCACCACCGACACCACCGCGGACGGCGGGGCGGGTACCCCGGCGGAGGCGGCCAGCCGCGCCGCCCGGTCGAGCACCCGATCGGCCAGGCTCGGCTCGGCGCGCAGAATCGTCAATGCCGCACGTGCCGCCGCAACCGCAGAAGGCGCCAGGCCGGTGTCGAAGATGAAGGTGCGCGCGGTGTCGATCAGGTGCTCGCGGACCGCGGCCGAGCCGAAGACCACTCCCCCCTGGGAGCCCAACGCCTTGGACAGGGTGCCGGTGACCACCAGGTCGGGAGCGCCGGCCAGGCCCACCTCCTCGACCAGCCCGCGCCCGCCGCGGCCGCGCACCCCGATGCCGTGCGCCTCGTCGACCACCAGGACCGCGCCGCGCCGGCGGGTCACCTCGTAGAGCCGTGCGAGCGGGGCCAGATCACCGTCGGCGCTGAACACCGAGTCGGTGACCACGAGGGCCCGATCCTCGTCGCGGGCGGCCAATGCCGCATCGACGGCGTCGACATCGGAGTGCTCGGTCACCACGACCCGCGCCCGGGAGAGCCGACAGCCGTCGACGATCGAGGCGTGGGACGCGCGGTCGGAGACGATCAGCGACCCCGAGCCGCCCAGGGCGCTCAGCACCGCGAGGTTGGCGGCGTATCCGCTGGCGAAGACGAGGGCGGCGGGCGCTCCGACGAAGTCGGCGAGTTCCTCCTCGAGCGCCTGATGCTCCTCCGTCGTGCCGGTGACCAGGCGCGATCCGGTCGAGCCCGCACCCCAGCGCAGCGCGGCGTCCGCCGCGGCCCGGGTGACCCGGGGATCGGTGGACAGGCCCAGGTAGTCGTTGGAGGCGACGTCGATCGTCCGGTCGAGTGACCTGCGGGGTCGCAACGTCCGGTGCAGGCCCGCCGCCAACCGCGCGCGAGCCGCTCCCTCCAGCCAGGACAGGCCGCGGGCGGCTGACGGGTCGGCGGCGGGAGTGATATCGCGGGTCACCGGGTCAGACTACGACCGACTTGAACACTGTTCAAGCGGGCCATCGTTCCCACGGGAACGCCGCACGGTCAACGGTCAGCCGACGCGGGCGGCCGCCACCATCGCCGCCGCGATCGTCGCGACCTCCTCCTCGGTACAGACGAACGGCGGCATCGCGTAGATCAGATTGCGGAACGGCCGCAGCCAGACCCCGCGATCGAGGGCCGCGGCGGTGGCCGCAGCGACGTCGACCGGGTGGTCGAGTTCGATCACCCCGATCGCGCCGCGGGTGCGCACCTCGGCGACCCCGGCGACCTCGACCGCGGACGCCAGCCCGGCACGCAAGCCGGCTTCGATCCCGTCGACCTCGCCGCGCCAGTCCCGCGAGAGCAGCAGATCGATCGAGGCGACCGCGACCGCGCAGGCGAGCGGGTTGCCCATGAAGGTCGGGCCGTGCATCAGGCCGCCGGCCGAACCGGCGCTGATGGTCTCGGCGACCGTGCCGCTGCACAGGGTGGCCGCGAGGGTCAGGTATCCGCCGGTCAGCGCCTTGCCGACGCACATGATGTCCGGGGCGACCCCGGCGTGATCGGCGGCGAACAACTCGCCGGTGCGTCCGAATCCGGTGGCGATCTCGTCGAAGATCAGCAGCACGTCCCGTTCGTCACAGAGGCGCCGCAGGTCGGCGAGGTAGCGCGGGTCGTGGAAGCGCATCCCGCCGGCGCCCTGGACCACCGGTTCGACCACGATCGCGGCCATCCGGTCGGCGTTCCGGTCGAGCAGTTCGGTCCAGATCCGGACGTACTCGTCGCGGTACTCGGAGGGCGGTGCGTCGACAAAGAGTTGGGGGCGCAGCACGTCGGTCCACAGCGTGTGCATGCCGCCATCGGGGTCGCAGACGCTCATCGCCTCGAAGGTGTCGCCGTGGTAGCCGCCGCGCCAGGTGGCCAGCAGCGACTTCTCCGGGCGGTCGAGGGCGCGCCAGTATTGCAGCGCCATCTTGGCCGCGACCTCGACCGATACCGATCCGGAGTCGCAGAAGAAGACCCGGTCGAGGCCCTCGGGGGTCAGCTCGACCAGGCGCGCGGCCAGCTCGGCGGCCGGTCGGTGGGTCAACCCGCCGAACATCACGTGGCTCATCGCGTCGAGTTGGGTGCGCACCGCGGCGTCGAGCATCGGGTGGCCGTAGCCGTGAATCGCCGCCCACCAGGAGCTCATCCCGTCGATCGGCGTGCGACCGTCGGCGAGACAGAGGCGAACTCCCGACGCGGCGGACACCTCCAGCGGCGGCATGACCGCGGGGAAGGCTCCGTAGGGGTGCCAGATATGGGCGGAATCGATCGCCGCGACATCGATCGCGACCCGAGCGGGAATCACCGGCCCGACAGTAGCGGCCGTCCCGATCGACCGATCGGATTCGGTCGATCCACCGGCCGGATTCGGTCGATCGACCGGTTGGATTCCGTCAGGTTCACCTATCCGACACCCTGCCGTCGGGCAGTACCGCACCCGGAAAACCACTAGGGTGAACGATCATGGCACGCGACCACAGCGGTGAAAGAAACCGTCCGGTATGGCCGGGTAGTCCCTACCCACTCGGCGCCACCTACGACGGCGCCGGCACCAATTTCGCCTTGTTCTCCGAGGTGGCCGAGGCCGTCGAATTGTGTCTGATCGACGGCGACAGTCGAGAGGTGCGCATCCCGCTCGAAGAGGTCGACGGCTACGTCTGGCACGCCTATCTGCCCGGCGTCGAGCCCGGCCAGCGGTACGGCTACCGCGTGCACGGCCCGTGGAATCCGGGCGCGGGACTGCGGTGCGATCCGAGCAAGCTGCTGCTCGACCCCTACGGCAAGGCGTTCACCGGACGATTCGACGGCGACCGTTCGCTGTTCAGCTACCCCATCGTCATGGCCGATCCGCCGGCCGAGGAGCCGGACCACGAGGAACCGGAATCCGACGAGCGGGACGCCGAGAAGCCCCGGGCCGTTACCGACGACGAGCCGGACGCTGCGGCGACCGACGAGCAGGCGACCGACGAGCCGACCGCCGACACCGATGCGGACGACGCCTCCGCCGTGCCGCCGACCGCCGACGATACTGCCGACAGCCCTACGGCGGCAACGGATTCCGCGACAACGGAGGATTCCGAAAGCGTCGAGGCACAGGCGACCACCCTGGCGGATGCGGGCGCGCCGCTGATCGCCGACGTGCGCCCCGCGACCCCGCCGACCCGCTCCGCGAAGACCGGACGCCCCGGCGCAACCGGACCGGCCGACGCATCGCAACCCGCCGGCGGCGAGGATCCGACCGAGCCTGCTGCCGCCGACAAGACCTCGGCCGACACACCGGACAACACTCCCGATGACCCGGCCGACACCGGGTCGACCGCACCGAAGGCCGCGACCACCGCCGACGCGGCGCCGGCCGATTCAACCGCCGCCGATGCGAGCCCGGGCGATGCGGAAACCGCCGAAAAGGCCGCTTCCGCCGCCGACTCCGAGGCGACCGCGGTCGACACCCCGGCCGCCGCCGAGCCCGGGGCCACCGCACCGAGAAGCGTCGGGAAAGCCGGCGGCAAGGCGCGCGCCGCATCGGCGGCAGCCGCCGCGGACTCCTCGTCGACCCCGAACACCGTGTCCGACGACGATATCGAGCCGGCAGGGGCGGCCGACCCGTCCGAGCCCGCCGAAGCGGCGACCCCTTCGGGGGCAACCGAAACATCGGAGATCGCGGGCGGCACAACGGCCGTCACCGCCTCCCCCGCCACCGCCGACAAGACCTCGGCCGACACACCGGACGCCACACCCGCCGACCCGGCCGACGCCCCGGAGCCGGACGCGTCCCCCGAGTCGCCGGCGGAAGCCGAAGCCTCGGAGGCTCCCGACACGCCCGCGGAGCCGGAGACACCGGCGCAGCCCGCCGCGACCGAAGAGACCGCCGAGCAGGTCGAGGAGCAGCAGGTCCGGGCGGACGACACGCGCTCGAACGAGCGGCCGGGTTACGACTCGCTGGGCCACACGATGACGACCGTGGTGGTCAACCCATTCTTCGACTGGCGCAACGACCGGCCGCCGCGCCGGCCGTACCACGAGACGATCATCTACGAGGCCCACGTCAAGGGCATGACCGCCACACATCCGGATATCCCGGAGGATATGCGCGGCACCTATATGGGCCTGGCGCATCCGGCGATCATCAACTATCTGACCAATCTCGGGGTCACCGCGATCGAATTGATGCCGGTCCACCAGTTCATGCACGACCAGCATCTACTCGACCGCGGCCTGCGTAACTACTGGGGCTACAACTCCTACGGATTCCTGGCCCCGCACAACGAGTACGGGTTCTCCGACTCCGCGTCCGGCATGGTGCCGGAGTTCAAGACGATGGTGCGGACCTTCCACGAGGCGGGCATCGAGGTGATCCTCGACGTGGTCTACAACCACACCGCCGAGGGCAATCACATGGGCCCGACGATCTCCTTCCGCGGTATCGACAACGGCGCCTACTACCGTCTGGTCGACGACGATCCGCAGTACTACATGGACTACACCGGCACCGGTAACAGTCTCAACGCCCGCCACCCGCATACGCTGCAGCTGATCATGGATTCGTTGCGGTACTGGGTGATCGAGATGCACGTCGACGGCTTCCGCTTCGACCTCGCCTCCACGCTGGCCCGCGAACTGCACGACGTCGACAAGCTGAGCGCCTTCTTCGACCTCGTCCAGCAGGATCCGGTGGTCAGCCAGGTCAAGCTGATCGCCGAGCCCTGGGATATCGGCCAGGGCGGCTACCAGGTGGGCAACTTCCCCGGTCTGTGGACGGAGTGGAACGGCAAGTACCGCGACACGGTGCGCGACTACTGGCGCGGGGAACCGGCGACGCTCGGCGAGTTCGCCTCCCGTTTCACCGGCTCGTCGGATCTCTACGAGAACACCGGCCGCCGACCGAGCGCGAGCATCAACTTCGTCACCGCCCACGACGGCTTCACCATGCGGGACCTGGTGTCCTACAACGAGAAGCACAATATGGCCAACGGTGAGGACAACCGGGACGGCGAGAGCCACAACCGCTCCTGGAATTGCGGCGTCGAGGGTCCGACCGACGATCCGGAGATCGTCGAACTGCGGGAGCGGCAGATCCGCAATATGCTCGCGACCCTGCTGCTGAGCCAGGGCACCCCGATGATCGCGCACGGCGACGAGATCGGTCGAACTCAGCAGGGCAACAACAACTCCTATTGCCAGGACAACGAGATCGCCTGGATGGACTGGGAGTCGCTCGATCAGAACTCCGACCTGTTCGCCTTCACCCGCAATGCGATCGCCCTGCGGCGCGAACATCCGGTCTTCCGGCGGCGCCGCTTCTTCGCGGGTCGACCGATCCGATCGGGCGATCAGATGCGCGATATCGCGTGGATGACCCCCTCGGGCGAGGAGATGACCGAGGAGGACTGGGACAGCGGTTTCGGCAAGTCGCTCGGGGTCTTCCTCAACGGCAACGGGATCAACGAGGTCGGTGATCGCGGCGAGCACATCGAGGACGACTCGTTCTACCTCTGCTTCAACGCGCACTACGAACCGCTCGACTTCGTCACCCCCTCCAATGGCAACGGCGACGTCTGGGAGGTGGCCCTGGATACCGCCGCGCCGGACGGGCTGCGGGGGCGCACCTGCGAGGGTGGCCTGCCGATGACGGTGCGCGGGCGCAGCCTGCTGGTTCTGCGGCGGCGACGCCGATGATCCCGGTGACGGCCACCTATCGGCTGCAGATGCGCCCGGACGCCTTCACATTCGACGATGCCCGCAAAGTGGTCGGATATCTGCACGATCTCGGGATCTCGCATCTCTATCTCTCGCCGATCCTGACCGCGGTGCCGGGCTCGATGCACGGCTACGACGTGATCGACCCGACGACCGTCTCGGCGGGTCTGGGCGGACGGGCGGGGCTCGAGGCCCTGTCCGCGGCGGCCCGCGAGCGCGATATGGGCCTGGTGGTCGACATCGTGCCCAACCACATGGGCGTCGAGCGGCCGGATCTCAACCGATCCTGGTGGGATGTGTTGCGGCACGGGCCGACCGCCGAGCACGCCGACTGGTACGACATCGACTGGTCGGTCCCCGGCTACGAGGGTCGAGTGGTGCTGCCGATCCTCGGCAGCGCGGAGGATCTCGACCAACTGCGGCTCGACGTCGTCGACGGCGAACGGGTGTTGCGCTACTACGACACGGTGCTTCCGGTGCGCCCCGACCTCGACCCGGCGGTGGTCACGCCGACCGAGGTCCACGATCAGCAGCATTACCGCCTGGTCGACTGGCGCTCCGATGTGCTCGGGTATCGGCGCTTCTTCACCGTCACCGGTCTGGCCGCGATCCGCCAGGAGGTGCCGGAGGTCTTCGCCGATACCCACGATCAGATCGGTTCCTGGTTCACCGAGGATCTCGTCGACGGCCTGCGCATCGATCACCCGGACGGCCTGGCCGACCCGACCGACTATCTGTGGCGGCTGCGGGAATTGATCGGCCCGGACGCCTGGGTGGTGATCGAGAAGATCCTCGCCTACGACGAATCGCTCGATCCGATCCTGCCGGTCGAGGGCACCACCGGATACGACATCCTCGCGGTGATCGACCGGCTCTTCGTCGATCCGACCGGCCGCGACGCGCTGACCGAATTGGGCGCAGCCCGCACCGGCGAGCCGGGTGACGCCGACTGGCTGCACGCCCGCACCCTCGAGCTCAAGCGCTGGGTGGTCACCGAGCAGCTGGTCCCCGAGCTGCATCGCCTGGTGCGCGCGCTCGCCGGACCGGACGACGACCCGCGCACCCTCGCCGCGATGATCGTCGAGGTGATCGCCCGGATCCCGGTCTACCGCAGCGACTATCGCACCACCTCGCTGCTGCTGTCCGAGGCGATCGAAGCGGTCGCCGGGCTGCCCGGCGGACCCGGCGAGGACATCGCGGTCGCGCTGAGCGCGGCGTTGGGCCGCAACCGCGCCGCCGCGCTGCGGTTGCAACAACTCACCGGGGCGGCCACCGCCAAGGCGGTCGAGGATCGCCTCTTCTACCGCACCTCGCGGCTGGTCGCCCTGCAGGAGGTCGGCGGCGAGCCGGACCTGTTCGCGGTGGCGCCGGCGGTCGCGCATACCCGCCTCGAGCGGTGGGCCCGGGAATGGCCGGCGACGATGTCGGCCGCGAGCACCCACGACACCAAGCGCAGCGCCGATGTGCGCACCCGCATCGCGGTGCTCTCCCAGGTCGCCGCCCGTTGGGCGCGCGCGGTGGCGCAGTGGGAGGAGCTCGCGCCGAGCCCGGACGCGCGCACGGGGCTGTTCCTGTGGCAGAACCTCTTCGGGGTCTGGCCCGCGGACGGCGAGGTCACCGGGGAGATCCGCGCCCGCGTGCGGGCGTACGCGCTCAAGGCGATCCGTGAGGCCGGTCTGCGCACCTCCTGGAACGAGCCGGACGAGGCGTTCGAGGAGGCCGTGCAGACCTGGTTGGACGCGGTGATCGACGGGCCGGTCGCCGCGGAGATCACCGACCTGCTGACCGACGTCGCACCGCACGCTGCCGCGGATGCCCTGGCCCGCACCGTGATCGGACTGCTCGGACCCGGGGTCCCCGATACCTACCAGGGCACCGAGGTCTGGGACGACTCGCTGGTCGACCCGGACAACCGCCGCCCGGTCGACTTCGCCTACCGCCAGGAATTGCTCGGCGCGATGGCCGGTGCGACGCTCCCACCGGACGAGCCGACCGCGGACGCCACCAAGCTGTGGGTGGTCTCGCGGTCGCTACGGGTGCGGCGCGACCACCCGAATGCCATGGTCGGTGGCGATTACCGGCCGTTGCGGCCGATCGGCATCGGCGCGGACCATCTGTTCGCCTTCGCCCGCGCCGATCGGGGCGACGAACCGAGCGTCGTGGTCGCCACCACCCGGTTGACGGTCACCTTCACCGACGATCTGCGCGCCGGCACCACCTTGCCGTTGCCGGACGGCGAATGGGTCGACGCGCTGACCGGGCGCACCCTGACCGGATCGGTGTCCGCGACCGACCTGTTCACCCACCTGCCGGTGGTGGTCCTGACCCGCTCGTCGTCCCCCGCCCCCCAGCAGTGACGGAGTCTTACCCCGTGACCGAAGCCGCCCCGACCGCCTCCCAGCCGTCCCCGGCGATCACCGAAACGGTCGACTTCGCGGTGTGGGCACCGCGGCCGGAGTCGGTCGCGCTGCACCTGAACGGCGCAGTCCTGCCGATGCGCCCGGCCGCCGACGGCTGGTGGACGCTGACCGCTCCGGCCGCCGCCGGTGCCCGCTACGGCTTCCTGCTCGACGACGACCCGACGGTTCTGCCCGATCCGCGCTCCCCGCGTCAGCCGGGCGGGGTGCACGAACCGTCGGCGGTCTACGACCCGCGCACCTTCGCCTGGACCGACCGGGCCTGGACCGGCCGACAGCTCGCCGGCGGCGTGCTCTACGAACTGCACATCGGGACCTTCACTCCGGCGGGTACCTTCGACGCGGCGCTCGAATGCCTCGACCACCTGATCGATCTCGGCGTCACCCACGTCGAGATCATGCCGGTCAACGCGTTCAACGGGGTGCACAACTGGGGCTACGACGGCGTGCTGTGGTACGCGGTCCAGGAGAGCTACGGCGGCCCGGCCGGACTGCAGCGCTTCGTCGACGGCTGCCACCGCGCGGGCCTGGCCGTCGTGCTCGACGCGGTCTACAACCACCTGGGTCCGTCGGGCAACTACCTCGATCGGTTCGGCCCGTATACCCGTGCGGCAGCGGCCAATCCGTGGGGCCCGACGATCAACCTCGACGGACCGAACAGCGATACCGTCCGCCGGTACATCCTCGACAACGCACTGCGGTGGTTCGACGAGTTCCACATCGACGGGCTGCGCCTCGACGCGGTGCACGCACTGATCGACTCCCGCGCGACGCATATCCTCGAGGAACTCGCGATCGAGACCGAACGGTTGTCGGCGCATCTCGGGCGGCCGCTGAGCCTGATCGCCGAAAGCGACCTCAACGACCCGCGGTTGATCACCCCGCGCGCGGCGGGCGGCTACGGGCTGACCGGCCAATGGGACGACGACGTCCACCACGCGATCCACACCGCGGTGTCCGGCGAACGGCAGGGCTATTACGGCGATTTCGGGGCACTGAGCACCCTGGCGACCGTGCTGACCCGCGGCTTCTTCCACGCGGGGACCTATTCGTCGTTCCGCGGGCGCCTTCACGGCCGGCGCCTCGACATCGACACCGTTCCCGGCAGCGCGCTGGTCGCCTATACGACCACCCACGACCAGGTGGGCAATCGGGCGATCGGCGACCGCCCCGCCGCCTACCTGTCCCCCGGTCAGTTGATGATCAAGGCGGCGCTGGTGGCATTCTCCGCGTACACCCCGATGATCTTCATGGGCGAGGAGTGGGGCACCACCACCCCGTTCCAGTTCTTCACCTCGCATCCCGAACCGGAGCTCGGCGAGGCGACCGCGAACGGGCGGCGCGCCGAGTTCGCCGAACACGGCTGGGCCACCGAGGATGTGCCCGATCCGCAGGACCCGGAGACCTTCGCCCGGTCGCATCTCGACTGGACCCAGCCGGGCCGGCCACCGTTCAAGCGGACCCTCGACAGTTACCGGGATCTGTTGGCGCTGCGGCGCTCCCGCCCGGAGATCACCGATCCGCGGCTGCGGTCGGTGCGGGTCGCGCACGACGAGAGTTCCTGGATCGCGGTCGAGCGCGGCGCGCTGACGCTGGTCTGCAATCTGTCGGCGGACCCGGTCGAGGTGCCCTACGGCGGTACGCCGGTGCTGTTCTGGGATCAGCCGGAGACGACCGATACCGTGACCGCCGTGCCGGGCCACTCCTTCGTGATCCTCGACCGGACCTGACGATCGGCCGCCCGAGACCGCGCCGGGCCGGCCGTCAGTTCAGATCAGATCAGATCAGGTCAGGTAGCGGTAGGCGGTGCTGCCGGGGGCGAGATGCTCGACGTCGATCGGGGAATCGGCCATCCGCATCCGCAGCGCCGCAAAGCCGTCCGGCGACCCGAGTTCGATACCGACCAGCGCCGCACCGGTCTCGCGGTTGTTGCGCTTGACGTACTCGAAGAGGGTGATGTCGTCGTCGGGGCCGAGCACCTCGTCGAGGAAGCGGCGCAGCGCACCCGGCTCCTGCGGGAAGGTCACCAGGAAGTAGTGCTTGAGACCGCGGTGCACCAGCGACCGTTCGATCACCTCACCGTAGCGCGAGACGTCGTTGTTGCCGCCGGAGATCAGGCTGACCACGGTCGAGCCGTTGGTCGGTGCGAGCAGGTCGATCGCCGCCACCGACAGCGCCCCCGCCGGCTCGACGATGATTCCCTCGTTCTGATACATCTCGAGCATCGCGGTGCACACCGCGCCCTCGTCGACATCGGTCAGCAGCAGGCCACCGGTCCGGGCGGCGACCGCGTCGGCCACGACGTCGGCGAGGTCCGCGGCCGGTACCGCGTGCGCCCCGAGAGCGGTCAACACCTCGAAGGGCACGTCGCCGAGCCGGCGGACCGCCGCCCCGTCGACGAAGGTGTCGATCTCGTCGAGGGTGATCGGCGCACCGTTGCGCAGGGCCGCGGCCGCGCAGGCCGCGCCGGTCGGGTCGACCCCGACCACAACCGTCGACGGGGAACGCTCCGCGAGATAGGTCGCGATCCCGGACAGCGCACCGCCGCCACCGACCGGGACGAGCACCACATCGGGCGCCGACCCGAGCTGACCGAGGATCTCGACGGCGATCGTGCCCTGGCCGTCGACGGTCCGGACATGGTCGAAGGGCGGCACCGGGGTCGCCCCGCTGCGCGCGACATCCGCCGCGGCCGCCGCGGCGGCGGCGTCGAAAGTGGTGCCGGAGGTGATCAGTTCGACCATCCCGCCGCCGTGGAAGATGATCCGTTCGCGCTTCTGACGCGGGGTATTCGAGGGCACGTAGATGCGGCCGCGCACCCCGAGGCGCTTGCAGGCGAAGGCGACCCCCTGGGCGTGGTTGCCGGCGCTCGCGGTGACGACACCGGCCGCGAGCTGCATCGGGTCGAGCTGCGCCATCAGATTGAACGCGCCGCGCAGCTTGTAGGAGCGGACCAGCTGCTGGTCCTCCCGCTTGAGGAAGACCCGCGCTCCGCTGCGGACCGAGAGGCGCTCGCAGGGGTCGAGCGGGGTGCGTTGGACCACGCCGCGCAGTCGCTGATGGGCGCCGTCGATCGAGTCGGCGGTCGGCAACGGATGCTCGTCGGCGGGTGCTGCCGTCGGGGCGTCCTGCTCCACCGGATCACCGGCGCCGTCGGTCGCGATCGGATCGGTCGCACCGGAAGTCGGCGTCGCAGCGATCGTCGGGGCCGAAGCCGGCCGTTCGGTGGATGTGGTCACCGGAATATGGTGCCGGCAGGGGTGCGCAGGCCGTCGGCCGCCCCGCACGCTGCGGTTATCGGGGCAGGGCGGTTACCGGGGCAGGGCGGTTACCGGAGCAGGGGGGATATCGGGACCGGCCGGTTGTCGCGGGGCGCGCCGGCGCTAGTGGGACGCGGCGGGCACCCGGGCCGACTCGGCGCGCGCGGCGTCGCGTCGGTTGGCTCGGATACTGCTGACGAAGGCCGCACCGATGAAGGCGATACCGGTCAACCCGGTGACGATCTCGGGGATCTCGAGCCGCACGCTCAGCAGCAGGATCGTCGCGAGTGCGCCGATCGCCCAGTGCGCACCGTGTTCGAGATAGCGGTACTCGGCGAGCGTCCCCTTGCGGACCAGGAAGATCGTCAGCGACCGGACGAACAGCGCCCCGATGCCCAGGCCCAGCGCGATCAGGATCGGATCGGCGGTGATCGCGAAGGCCCCGATCACCCCGTCGAAGGAGAACGACGCGTCCAGCAGTTCGAGGTAGAGGAAGAGGAAGAATCCGGCCCGGCCGGCCGCCTTGGCCACCTCGGTCGGGCCGGTCGATCGGGTCGGCGTTCCGACCGGATCGCCGTCGAGGTCGTCCGGTTCGCCGGGACTCTCGCCGGCGAAGAGCGCGCTGAGCCCGTTGACCAGCAGATAGGTCATCATGCCGAGCATCCCGGCGACCAGGACGGTCGAGCGGTCGGCAGCGGGCGCGAGGAATTCCGCGATCGCGAGCAGGGCGCCGGTGGCGATGACCACCGACAGGGCGTCGACTTTGCCGAGCGCCGCCAGGGGCCGCTCCAGCCATCGCAGCCACAGCAACTCACGGTTGGAGAGCATGAAGTTCAGGAACAGCAGCAACAGGAACATGCCGCCGAAGGCCGCGATCTGAGGATTGGCCTCCCGCAGGATCAACTCGTAGCTCGCGCTGCCGTCCGGGAACCGATCGGAGCCGTCGGCGGGTGGATTCATCGCCAACTCGAAGGCGCGCACCGGGGAGAGCCCGGCGGTGATCCACACGATCGCCAGCGGGAAGAACAGGCGCATGCCGAAGACGGCGATCAGCACGCCGACGGTCAGGAACATGCGCTGCCAGAAGGCGTTCATCCGCTCGAGGATGGTCGCGTTGATGACCGCGTTGTCGAACGACAACGACACCTCGAGCACGGCGAGGATCGCGCAGAGCGCCAGTCCCGTCCAGCCCTGATAGAGGAAGGCCACCGCCAGAGCGAGCAGGGCGATGATCGATGCCACTCCGAAGGTTCGCACGATCATTCGGCCAACGTACCTCCGCTGCCCGGGAGGTTGCCGGCAGCGCCCGGGAGTCCGCTGTGAGCGGCGTCCGGCGATTCCGACGCGGCCCGAGTAGCGTCCCCGTGGTGGTTCACGATCTCTACGTCCACGAGTTCGGCCCGGCGGACGGCCTTCCGATTCTGGCGATTCACGGCGTCACCGGGCACGGCGACCGGTGGCGACGCTGGGCCGGGCGCATTCCGCAGGCGCGGGTGCTCGCGCCGGACCTGATCGGGCACGGTCGGTCGAGTTGGTTGCCGCCCTGGGATATCGACGATCAGGTCGACGCGCTGGCCGCCGTCCTCGACCGCGCCGGCGAGGGTCCGGTGACCGTGGTCGGCCACTCCTACGGCGGCTGCCTGGCCCTGCACCTCGCGCGCCGACTGCCGGACCGGATCGGCGGGCTGCTGCTGCTCGACCCGGCGATGGCGGTCGATCCGGCGCGGATGGCCGCGGCCGCGGAGTCGACGGTATGGGACGGCGACTACACCGACGCCGAGGAGGCGTGGCACGACAAGCGGGCGACCGGCTGGACCGACGTCCCGGAGGAGGTGCTGCGGGAGGAGCTCGATACCCACCTGATCGACTACCCGCGGGGGCGGGTCGGCTGGCGCATGTCGATCCCCGCCGTGGTGACGACCTGGGGCGAGCTGGCGAAGCCGTGGGTGCTGCCGCCGGCCGGAATGCCGGTCACGGTGGTGCGGGCGAGCAAGGTGCAGCCGCCCTATCTGCGGGCCGACCACGTCGATGCGTTGCTCGCGGGCGGCGCGACGGTCCTCGACTGGGACTGCGAGCACATGATTCCGCAGGAGCGCGAGGCCGACAGCGCGGCGCTGGCGGCCGGCTTGCTGCCGACGCGGGCGCCCCGCTGAGGCCGCGATGGCACCGGTAACCGAGGAGCAGGTCGAGCGGGTCCGCGAGTTGGTGGCATCGATCCCGCCGGGTTCGGTCAGCTCCTATGGTGCGATCGCGGCGGCCGCGGAGTTGTCGAGCCCGCGGATCGTCGGCTGGATCATGCGCACCGATTCCGCGGATCTGCCGTGGCATCGGGTGCTGCGCGCGGACGGCCGGGTGGCCGAGCATCTGCGCACCCCGCAACTCGAACGGCTGCGGGCCGAGGGGGTCCTGGCCGTCGACGGGCGGGTCGACATGCGTCGCCACCGGCACGACTTCCCCGAGACCTGACGCCCCGGGATGCCCCTGAGGCCGTGAGACCGTCAGACCCCGCACGTTCCGCCGGCGGAGATCGGTCCGCTCAGATCACCATCGCCGCGGGGGTGCGCGTCGCCGGGCGGCGCGGTGCGACCGGCGCGGCCCCGGCCAGCAGTCCCACCGCCGCGGCCAACTCCTCCGGGCTGCGGACGAACGGCAGCCGCAGGTGGTCGTCGAAGTCGTAGCCGGTGCCGAACCGGGTGCCCGCGGCCAGGCGCAGGCCCCGTTGGGCGGCCTGCTCGACCACCATCGTCGAGGACAGGCCGTTCGGGAGCCGACACCACAGGCTCATCCCGCCGGCGGGGACGACGAACTCCCAGCGCGGCAACAGTGTGCTCAGGTCGGTGACCAGCCGGTCGCGCCGGATCCGCAGGTAGTCGCGCCGCTCCTCCCGGATCCGGTCGAGATCGGCGAAGACCGCGACCGCCACCTGCTGATCGACCGCTGATACCGACAGCTGCCGGCGCTGATAGCCGTCGGTCAGTCGCCCGATCGCGCCGACATCCGCCCGCACCCAACCGATCCGCAGACCTCCCCAGGCGACCTTGCTCAGCCCGCCGAGCGAGATCGTCGTCCCCTCCGGAGTGGCGGCGCCGAAGGGTTCGATCGGCGCGTCGAGATCGTCGATGCTCAGCTCGGTCGAGACCTCGTCGATGACCGCGAGGATGCCGTAGCGGATCAGGGTCGCCGCCAGCCGCCGACGCACCTCGTTGGGCAGGAGCGTCCCGGTGGGGTTGGCGAAGTCGGGGATCAGGAAGGCGACGGTGGGCGCGGATTGGCGAGCGGCGCGGGCCACCGCGTCGACGAAGGCCTCCGGATGGAGCGGATCGATCGGCACCGGGACCGCGACTCCGCCGACCGCCCGGATCTCCTCGAGCAGTCCCGGATAGGTCGGATGCTCGCAGATGACCCGGTCGCCGGGGGCGACGTAGCTCTCCAGAACGGTGTGCACGGCGTCGCTGGCGCCGGCGGTGACCAGGATGTTGTTGGGTCGCGTCGGCACACCGCGGGCGGTGAACCGGTCCGCGATCGCCGAGCGGACCGCGTAGGAACCGCCCGGCTGATAGCCGACACTGTCGAGGTCGGTCGCCGCGGTGCCGATCGCATAGGCCTCGCGCACGGCCGGGGTGATCCGCGGCGCGGCGTTGATCAGCTCCATCGCGTCGGGGGACGCGGACCCGAGCATCGATCCCCACGGCTGCTCCTCGCGGCGCCGGCCGGTGATGAAGGTGCCCGCGCCGCGGCGCGAATCGATCCAGCCGTCCTCGCGCAGCAGCCGATAGGCGCCGGCGACGGTCACCCGGCTGATACCCAGTTCCCGGGCGAGCGCGCGTTCGGCGGGCAGCTTGGTGCCGGGCGGCAATCCGGAACGGGAGATCGCGCGCATCAGATCGTCCGCCAACTCGCGGTAGAGGAAGCCGCTGGTGTCGCCGTTCTCGGCCGCCACCAGCAAAGCCAGTCCATTTGCGTCAATGGACCCATCGGAGGCGAGAGTCATCAGGCCATTCAAACAGAAGTCAGTCCACTTTTCGCGCCAACTGGCGAGATGCTGAAGTCATGATCCTCATTGGCATGCTTTTTGTTGTTCTCGTGGCCGCTCTGGTCGCTCTGGCGACCAGCCTTCCGGGTGGTGGACGCAGCGCCCACTCCGGCCCGCCCCGCAGCCTGCACGCCGACGGCCCGACGTGGCCGTTGGAAGCTCGCTGATCCGGGACCGACCCTGCACAGCCGCATCGCTACCGTTGTCCGGTATGCGGACTCGGACGGTCGATGCGGTGATCCTGGCCGGTGGCGCCTCCTCCCGGATGAACGGCGCCGCCAAACCCCGGTTGACGATCGGCGCGTCCACGCTGCTGGACATCGCGCTGGACGCGACCGATTTCTGCCGCCGCATCGTCGTGGTCGGTCCCGATGATCTGAGCGATATCGTCGACCGACGGCTGCGCCGCGACGCCATCTCGCTCACCCGCGAGGACCCACCGCGCACCGGTCCGGTCCACGCGCTGGCGGCCGGACTGCGGGTGCTGCGCGGATACGCCGACCCCGAGGCCGACGCGGTGGTCGTCCTGGCCGCGGACCTGCCCGCGATCACCGCCGCCGACCTGCTCGCCCTGACCGACGCGGTGGTCGACAAGTCCGTGGACGTGGTGCTCGCCGAACACGACGGGCGGGTCCAATCCCTCGTCGGCGCGTGGCGGCCGATCCCGCTGGCGGTCGCGATCGACGCGATCGGCGATACCCGCGATCGCGCGGTACGACAGTTGCTGACGCCGGGATTCCCGCGCATCGCGCTGCCGCACGCGATCGACTGCGATACCCCCGAAGATCTGCGGCGCGCCCGCGCCGCGCTCCCCCCGGATCTCACCGACGTCGCCGACCGGGTCCGCACGATCGCCGCACCGCTGCCGGAGCGGCGCGCCGATCCGATCGCGGCGATCGGCACGGTCCTGGCCGAACCGTTGACCGCCGCGGTCCCCTTCCCCGCGCGCGACCGATCCGCGATGGACGGCTACGCGGTGCGCGGCCGACCGCCGTGGCGCATCCGCGCCGGGGTCCAACTCGCCGGCGACCGCGCGGATCGGCCGATAGAGCCCGGAACGGCGGTCCGCATCACCACCGGCGCGGTGGTTCCCGAGGGCGCCGACGCGGTCCACCGTGACGAATTCCTCGAGGTATCCGGCGACATGCTGAACCCGGCGCCGACCGCGCCGTCCCGCAACGACATCCGGCGCAGCGGCGAGGACTGGCCCGTCGGCGCCGTCCTGGCCGCGGCCGGTAGGCCGGTGACGCCGGCGCTCGCATCGGTGGCCCTGTCCGCCGAAACGCCGAGCCTGCTGGTGCGCGGTCCGGTCCGCGCCCGCCTGGTGATCTCCGGCAACGAGATCCGACCGGCGCCGGCCGGGCGATCGCATCTGACCACCGATTCGGTCGGCCCGGTGCTCCCCCGCTTCCTGGCCTCGATCGGTATCGCCGTCGAGACGGTCGACTACGTCGACGACGAGTCGCCGCAGCGGATGCTGCCCGACGACCCCGAGGCCACCGACCTGACCATCGTCGTCGGCGCGACCGGCTTCGGGGTGCGCGACGGCCTGCGCACGGTGCTCGACGCCGCGGGGGCGACCACCGAGATCGGCCGGGTCCGCTCACGGCCGGGAGGCTCCCAGGTGGTCGCGCGGCTCCCCGGGGGCCATCTGGTCCTCGGGCTGCCGGGCAATCCCTATGCCGCCGTGGTCACCGCGCTGTGGACCGGCAGCGCGCTCGCCGCCGCCCTGACCGCGATGCCGCTGCGCCGCCGCCATGGTCTGCTCGCCGACGATGTGACCCTCTCCGGCCCGGCCGGTATCGACCGACTGCTGCCGGCGACTGCCGACGACCGGGGCCGGTGGCACGTCGCCGCGTCGGTCCGCACGGCGACCCTCGTTGGATTGGCGGCCGCCGACGCGGTGGCCGCGGTGCGCTTCGGCCGGCGCGATATCGAGCTGATCGGCCTGCCGCGCGACTGATCGATTCCGCGAACGGCCGGGCCGAGTCGGCTACAGGATCATCCGGACCATGTCGGCGGTGCGGGCCAGCCCGAGGAAGGCCTCCTCGGTCGCCCGCGGATGCAGCGCGTGCACCGCCAACCGGAACATCAGCGCCCGCAGCAGCATCTGCGGCCACTCGGGGATGTCCTCCCAACGGCCGATCAAGCCGTCGTCGGCGCCGCCCCAGGCGAGCGAGTCGACGACCACCACCGCCGCCGCCCACCCGGCGGGACGCCAGTACGGGGTGATGTCGGTGATCGCCGGGGCGAGGTTGCCCGAGAACAGCACGGTGCCGAAGAGGTCACCGTGGACGAGTTGGTTCGGCGAGGACACCTGCCGGCGCAGCGTGCCGAGCTGACCGATCAGCTCCAGGCTGCGCAGCGCGCCCTGCGGCGGATCCTCCGGGATCTGGGTGCGCAGCACGCGGCTGGGCTGGGCGTCCCAGGCGGAGTGGTCGGCGGCCAGGAACAGGTCGCCGCCCTGGTACGGCGCCGCCGGCGCGTGCGCGAGGAATCGCGGCCGATCGAGCTGGGCGGTGGCGGCGTGCAGCCGACCGGACAGCGAGACGACCTCGTCGTGGCGCGACTCGGGCTCCCCGTCGACGAAGGTGTCGGCCCGCCACCCGGAGACGACATAGCGACCGTCGGTCGAGCGGACCGGCCGCGCCAGGCGGACCCCCTCGACGACCAACGTCTCGCGGACCCGAGCCGACCAGGCCGCGCGCCCGGCGTCGACCACCGGCGACAGCACGACATCGCCCAGGCGCCAGCCGACCTCCCATTCCGCCCCCAGCGGCACGGGTTCCCGGTCACGCAGCCCGAAGGTCGCGCAGACATGGGGCGGCGGCTCAACACCAGTCAACACGGGCCTCACGCTACCCGGGGGCATGTCGTGTCACGTCCGTACCCTTGCGATTCACCCGTCACGATCAACGACGGTAACGCCTAGTAGGTCGCGGCGGCGGGTTGGACGTGCGCGGACCAGGCCACAATTCCGCCGGCGAGGTGTACCGCGTCGGTGAATCCGGCGGCGCGGACCGCGTCGAGGGCGTACGCCGAGCGGATCCCGGTCTTGCAGTAGAGCACCAGCGGGACATCGTGCGGGACCTCGTCGAGGCCCGGACCGGCCAGGATCCGGCCGACCGGGATACCGATCGCGTCCGGGATGCTGATGATCTCCCATTCGACGGGCTCGCGGACATCGATCAGCACCGGCGGATGGTCGGACCGGCGGCGGCGCTCCAACTCGGCGGCGTCGATGGTGAGCGCCGCTCCCCCGTCGGCCGCCGCCGTGGTCGCGTCCCCGTTCTCGGCCCCGGCGGCGGCCGGTGCGAGCCCACAGAAGACCTCGTAGTCGATCAGTCCGGTCACCGGAGCGCGGTGCGGATCGGCGGGCAGGGTCAGCGTGCGGATGCTCATCGCGGAGGCGTCGTAGACCAGGACGCGGCCGAGCAGGCTCTCGCCGATGCCGGTGATCAGCTTGAGCGCCTCGGTGACCATCAGCGATCCGATCGTCCCGCACAGCGCGCCGAGCACCCCACCCTCGGCGCAGGACGGCACCGTGCCGGCCGGCGGGGCCTGCGGGTAGAGGTCGCGGTAGCTGCGGGCCCGCCCGTTCGGCGCGGACGCCCAGAAGACCGAGACCTGTCCGGAGAACCGGTAGAGCGATCCCCAGACGTACGGCTTGCCCGCCAATTCGGCGGCGTCGTTGACCAGGTAGCGGGTCGCGAAGTTGTCGGTGCCGTCCAGGATCAGGTCGTACCGGGAGAACAGGTCGACCGCGTTGTCGGCGGCGAGGCGCTCCCGGTGGGTTTCCACCGCGACCGACGAGTTGATCCGGGCCACCGCGTCGCGGGCGCTGTCGACCTTGGGGCGGCCGACGTCCGCCTCGCCGTGGGCGATCTGACGTTGCAGGTTGGTGGTGTCCACCTCGTCGAGATCGATCACCCCGATCGTGCCGACTCCAGCGGCCGCCAGGTACAGCAGCGCCGGCGAGCCGAGTCCCCCGGCGCCGATCACCAGGACCCGGGCGTTGCGCAGACGCCGCTGCCCCTCGGAACCGATCCCCGGCAGCAGCAGGTGGCGGCTGTACCGCGTCGTCTCCTCCGGCGCCAGCGGCGGGCCCGGTTCCACCAACGGTGGCAGCGTTTCCATCGTCATCCTTCGTGCCGTCCGATTCCCGGCACCGCACGCACCGGGTCGTCCGCCCATCGTCCCACCGCCCGGGGCACGGGCGGCCGGGCCGGGTGCGGCCGAACGTCTGCGGGGCGTGGATCAGGTACGCGGATAGGGCCAGGGGTTGTAGCGACAGACCAGGCCGTTCATCGGCACCACCCCGGCGGGATCGAGCGCGGCGATGTCGTCGTTGGCCGTGCCGAAGGTTTGCTGCATCATGATCGGGGCCAAACCGTCGTTGCTCTCGCAGGGCTGGTGCGCGGCGTAGCCGATCGCGTGGCCGACCTCGTGGTTGATCACATACTGCCGATACGAGCCGACGTCGCCCTGGAAGGCGATCGCGCCGCGGACCCAGCGCGGTTCGTTGAGGATCACTCGGCCGATCGACGGGTTGTAGCAGGACACCTCGAGCGGGATGTCGTATCCGCAGGCCGGCCGCACCGACATCTGCGAGGTCAACGAGACGCGGAAGTCGGGGTCGCCGGAGTCGATGCGTCGAAAGGCGAACCGTTCGTCCCCGATCCAACTCTTCGGATTGGCGAGGGTGGCGTCGACCATCTCGGCGAACGAACCGTCACCGCCGAAGGACGTGGTGTCGACACCGTCCTCGATCTCGACGGTATAGGTGAAGACCCGATCGCGACCGACGCCGACCTGGCCGGTCGTCCCGGGCACGATATGCCAGTCGCCGAGCCCCTGAGCGGTGAACGGGCCGCCGGCGGGCAGCTCACCGGAGGGGATCGAGCCGGCGAAGCTCCCATCCGCGGCGGGTGGCACCCCGATGACGTCGGTGCTCTGCTCGGTATCGGTCAGCTCGCCGAACCCCGGCACGACCAGCGCGTCCCCGGATGCCTCGGTCGCGGTCTCGCCGCCGGTGACCGTCCACGCGTCGTAGGCGACCAGGATCGTGACGACGACCAGCACGGGAAGCAGATAGGCGCGCCACCCGTAGGTCGCGAAGAATCGGCCGAAACGGCTCTGCTTGCGCGCGGTGCGGGCGGGCCGCGCGCGCCGCGCGGCGCGCGACATGACCGGGGCGGCTTCGTCGCCACCGGTGGGATCCCAATGCGCGCGCAGGGGCTGATGCGAGCGATCGTTTCTGCCGAGCTCCCGATCGCTGTCGTCGACGTCCCGTCGCGAATCGGCACCGACGTCCCGTCGAGCATCGACACCGACGTCCCGTCGAGCATCGACACCGACGTCCCGTCGAGCATCGACGCCGTCGTTCGGTCGCCGATCGGTACCGGCGTTCCATCGATCGGAACCGTCGGAGGCAGACCCGGCTACTGTTCGTGTGCTATCCGGCACCGAGACAGGTTCTCACACCACTTCCCAACCCGAGCCGCCGCCGCGCGAGTATCGTCGGACGGAACGATTCGGCGTGAGCTCCCCGGCTCGCGGCACCACCGAGAGACCGGGACGAAGCGGATGGGAACCAACTACCGATGACCGAGCTGGCCAACTCGGGGGGCCGCACCGACGCGGCCGGCCGACGCACCACGCGCACCCGGGGAGCGGCCCGGTTGCCGCGCAGCGTACGCCGCGCCCAGTTGCTGGATGCCGCGGGCGAAGTCTTCGTCTCGCGCGGCTATCACTCCGCCGGAATGGACGAGATCGCCGAATGCGCCGGGGTGAGCAAGCCGGTGCTCTATCAGCACTTCCCCGGCAAGCTGGACCTCTACATCGCGGTTCTCGACAGTTACGTCGACTCGCTGGTCTCCGGCGTTCGCCAGGCCCTGCGCTCCACCACCGACAACCGGCAGCGCGTCCGCGCCGCGGTGCTCGCCTACTTCGACTTCGTCGACAGCGACAGCCAGGGTTTCCGGCTGGTCTTCGAGTCCGATCTGCGCGGTGATCCGCGGGTCCAGCGGCGCGTCGACGCGGCGACCGAAGCCTGTGTGGACGCGGTCTTCGACCTGGTCAGCCACGACTCCGGCCTCGACCCGCATCGGGCGCGCATGCTGGCGGTCGGGCTGGTCGGCGCGAGCCAGTTCACCGCTCGCTATTGGCTCGAGGCCGATCGTCCGATCCCGAAGGAGATCGCGGTGGACACCGCCGTGAGCCTCGCCTGGGGTGGACTGTCGCACGTTCCGCTGCAGGCGGGCTGACGCCCTCATACACAACCCGTACGACGACGGCCGACCGGATGATCCGGTCGGCCGTCGTCGTATCGCGGTGGTTCCGGTGCGTTCAGGAGGTGGCGAATCCCACCTTGCGCGAGTCGCTCGGGCCGATCTCGACGTAGCTGATCTTCTCGGCGGGGACGAGGAACTTGCGGCCCTTCTCGTCCACCAGGCTCAGCACCGGATTGCTGCCGTCGAACACGCCCGCGACGAGCGCCTCGACCTCTTCCGCCGTCTGGCTGCTGACCAGGGCCAACTCCCGAGGGCTCTGCGACACACCGATCTTGACGTCCACGCGGTTCCTCCGTTTTCGTAGCTCCCACTCGAGCGTTGCTCCACCACGCTAGTGCACGGGGCGCCGCCGCGAATCAGGACAGCCCGAGGGCCGCCATCCGCTCCCCGTGCCGTTGCTGCATCCGGTCGAACAGCGCGATCACTCCGGTCAGGTCCCCCGAGGTGTACATGACCAGTTCGGTCAATTCGTCGCGCTGCGCCAATACGTATTGGGCGCGGGTGATCGCCTCGCCGAGCAGACGCCGTCCCCACAGCATCAGCCGGTCCTTGTCGACGGTGCTCGCGGCGACCGCCGTGCGGACCTCGTGCACGACGAAGTCGGTATGCGCGGTCTGCGAGAGCACCCCGGTGGCGGTGGCGCGCGCCTCCTCGGGCAGCCCGCCGGCGACCTCCCGGTAGAAGTCCGCGGCGATCCCGTCGCCGACATAGGCCTTGACGAGCACCTCGAGCCAGGTCGAGGGGGTGGTCGAGGCGTGGTACTCGTCGAGGGCCGAGGCGAACGGCGCCATCACCTCCACGACGTCGAGCCCGCGTCCGCGCAGGGCGGCCTCGAGCTCCTCGAAGTGGCCCATCTCGGCGGCGGCCAGCGAGGCGAGCGCGATGCGATCGCGCAGCGTCGGGGCCAAGCGGGCGTCCTCGGACAGGCGGTAGAAGGCGGAGATCTCACCGCAGGCGAGGACGGCGAACAGATCGGCGATGCCGGGGTGGTTCTCCGGTATGCCGGCACGGCCGCGCAGGGTTGTCGGCGGGCCGGCTGCCGGCTGGTCGTCATCGACGTCGGATGTGGCCAATCCCGGTGTCTCCGCGGTCATGTCCGCAAGCCTACGTGCGCGCCGGGAACTCCCGCCGACCGCGCGCGAACCGGTCCGCCGCGCCGACAAGGCGCTCCGGGTCCGACCTGCGTGGAAGGCCCGGATAGAATTGCACTCGAGTATCGGCCCGTCCGGGTCCCGACAGCACGCCCGTCGGCCGTGATCGGTCGAAACTCGACGACATATCGATGTGTCCACATCACAGTTCGCCGTCGCCGAGTGAGTCGATACGCGTCGCCCATCATGCGTCGACGCAGGTACCGACTCCGGCGCCGCGGTCCGCCCGACCCGGGCGCAGCGAATCGTGATCGTGACCGACGAGGCATCCCCCGTCGACGCACCGGGCCCCGCCCGCCGTGCGCACCGGGATGGTGCGCTAGGAAAGGGCCGAAGCACTGAGCAAGATCACGATCGACCACGAGGGCGACTCGCCCGTCTCGGAGACGGTATCCGCAGTCCTCGACGAGTCGCATACCCCGCCGACGTTCGCCGAGTTGGGGGTGCGGCCCGAGATCGTCCGCGCCCTCGGCGAGCAGGGCATCGAGCGAACCTTCGCCATCCAGGAATTGACCCTGCCGTTGGCGCTGGCCGGCGACGACTTGATCGGTCAAGCCCGCACCGGCATGGGCAAGACCTACGGCTTCGGCGTCCCGCTGCTCAACCGCCTGGTCACCGCCGATGCGGCCGACGGTGCGGCAGCCGGATCGATCACCCCCCTCGACGGCACGCCGCGTGCGCTGGTGATCGTCCCCACCCGCGAGCTGTGCATCCAGGTGAGCAAGGACCTCTCCGACGCCGCTCGATATCTGCCCGGCAGCACCGGCACCGTCTCGGTGCTCTCGGTCTACGGCGGCCGCCCCTACGAGGGGCAGATCGCCGCCCTCGAGGCGGGCGTCGACGTGGTCGTCGGTACCCCGGGCCGACTGCTGGACCTCGCCCGACAGGGCCACCTGATCCTGGGCAAGGTCGCGATCCTCGTGCTGGACGAGGCCGACGAGATGCTCGACCTGGGCTTCCTGCCCGATATCGAGCGGATCCTCGAGGCGGTTCCGGCCAAGCGTCAGACGATGCTCTTCTCGGCGACGATGCCCGGCCCGATCATCACCCTGGCCCGCGCCTTCCTGAACCGCCCGACGCATATCCGCGCCGAGGAGGCGCATTCGTCGGCGGTCCACGAACGCACCACGCAGGTCATCTACCGGGCCCACGCGCTCGACAAGGCCGAGATGGTCGCCCGCATTCTGCAGGCGCGCGGTCGCGGCGCGACGATGATCTTCACCCGCACCAAGCGCACCGCTCAGAAGGTCGCCGACGACCTCGCCGAGCGCGGCTTCTCGGTCGGCGCCGTGCACGGTGACCTCGGCCAGATCGCACGGGAGAAGGCGCTCGCCGCCTTCCGTTCCGGTCGCTCCGATGTGCTGGTCGCCACCGACGTCGCCGCCCGCGGTATCGACATCGACGACGTCACCCACGTCATCAACTACCAGTGCCCGGAGGACGAGAAGACCTACGTCCACCGGATCGGTCGCACCGGCCGCGCCGGGCGCACCGGCACCGCGATCACCCTGGTCGACTGGGACGACGTTCCGCGGTGGCAGCTGATCGACAAGGCTCTCGCCCTCGGGACCCCCGAGCCGGTGGAGACCTATTCGAGCTCCGAGCATCTGTACACCGATCTCGACATCCCGCGCGACGCCGGCGGCTCGATCCGCAAGGCACCCGCGGTGCCCGCCGAGGCCACCGCCGCCCCGGAAACGAACGGTCGCGGCCCCCGCTCGGCCGGGGACGACAAGCCCCGCACCCCCCGCAAGCGGCGTCGCACCCGCGCCGGCCAGACCGATGCGAGCGCCGAGACCGCGGTCGACTCGACGGAACCGGCTCCCGCGGCCGATACCGCGACCGAGACGAGCGCCGGTGACGCGTCGACGGTCGTCGAGACCTCGGCCGACGACGACTCCCCCGTGCGTAAGCGTCGGCGCCGTCGGCGTCGTGGTCCGCGCTCGACCGAGACCGCCGGCAGCGAGCCGACAGCCGGCGTGGCGGTGGACTGACCTTCGTGCTGTCACCGGAACGCCGCACCCGCGGTGATCTGATCGTCGCGGCCCTGATCGCCGTGGGCGTGCTGGTTCTGGTCGGCGCCGTGTGGTTCACCGGTGACGCGCGAGGATCGACGTCGGTCCTCGCCGATACCCCGCTGGTCGCACCGCCGAGCGCCGCCGCCGCACCCGATGCGGTGGCCACCCGGTGGGAGGTTCCCGCGGATGCGGACTTCCCGCCGGTGGTCGCGGACGGTGCGATCGTCGTCGCCGACGACGCCCACACGATCACCGGTCGCGATCCGGAGACCGGGCAGGTCGCCTGGACGTACCGGCGCGATCGCGAGCTCTGCGCGGTGGCGGGCCAGTGGACCTCGGTGGTCGCCTTCTACCGCGACGACCGCGGCTGCGGCCAGGTCGTCCGGCTCGACGGTCAGACCGGGCGGGTCACCGCGACCCGCTCCTCGGAGATGGACGGGCAGATCACCGTCACCGGGGACGGCACCCATCTGGTCGTGATGGGACCGACCCGCGTCGAGGTGCTGCGATCCGATCTGGTGCGCACCCTGGAATACGGGCGCGTACCCACCCCGGCGGAGTCCGGTCGCCAACCCCGCGATGGCTGCACCTTCCTGTCCGGACGGTCACTGGACAAGCGGCTCGCGCTGCTCGAGCGCTGCCCCGGCGAGGAGTTCCTGCGCCTGACGGTGACCGAGCCGTCCCCCGACGACTCCACCGAGCCGAAGGACATCGTCTCGGCCGAGCGCACCGAGCTGCCGATCGACTCGACCGATGCCCGGGTGATCGCCCTCGACGGCAGTCGCACCGCGGTCGCGGTCGCCGCCTCCGGGGACCAGCCCTCGCGGCTGTACGTCTACGACGACGGCGCGGTACCGGCGAGCGGAATGCAGCCGCTGCCGCGCATCACCTCGGTCGAGGACGACGTCGTCGACGCGGGCACCGTGCGCTCCTGGTGGTCCGGCGATGCGACCGCCGCCCTGCCGGACGGCGGCACGACGGTGTCGTGGATGCGCGAGGACACCCTCGGGCCCGGCGTCGCGATGGCGGGCTCGCTCCTGGTCCCGGTGCCCGGCGGGATCACCGTCACCGATCCGAGCACCGGTACCGACAGTCGGGTCATCCCGGTCGATCGGGCCGGCTGGACCGGACCGGTCGCCTCCGCCGTCGTCGGCCGCATGGTGATCGAACAGCGCGGCGACGTCGTCGTCGGCCTCGGATAGCCGACACCCCGCATCACCCCGACCCACGGGCGCCGGGGGTCAGGGCCGGAAGGTCCGCAACTCCTTGCCGTCCCAATAGTCGAGCAGGTTCGCGGCCAGATCGCGGTAGGCCAGCGCCCCCTTGTGCCGGCGCCCGGCCAGGACGGTCGCACCCGAGGCGGACGCCTCCGCGAAGCGCACGGTCCGCGGGATCGGCGGGGCGACCACCGGCAGGCCGTAGCGATCGGAGATATCGGCGACCACATCCCGGCTGTGGGTGGTGCGCGCATCGTAGAGCGTGGGCAGCGCACCGATCAGAGCCAGCTCCGGATTGGTGACCTGCTGGACCTCCCGAACCGTCCGCAACAGCTGGCCGACGCCCCGGTGGGCGAGCGTTTCACATTGCAGGGGAACAAGAACCGAGTCGGCGGCGGTCAAACCGTTGAGCGTGAGCACGCCGAGCGAGGGCGGGCAGTCGAGCAGGACGACGTCGAAGCGATCCGACACCGGTTCGAGCGCGCGTCGCAGAGCGAACTCCCGTCCGGGCCGCATCAACAACAGCGCCTCCGCGCCCGCGAGGTCGATTGTCGCCGGCAGCAGGGACATTCCTTCCTCGGTATCGAGGAGCGCCTCCGCCACAGGGGTATTCGACACCAGGACCTCGTTGACCGAGACCTCGAGGCGGTCGGGATTGTGCCCGAGCGAGAAGGTCAGGGAGCCCTGCGGGTCCAGATCGACCACCAGCACCCGGCGCCCGGCGGCCACCAACGCCGCCCCCAAGGACGCGACAGTCGTCGTCTTGGCGACGCCACCCTTTTGATTCGCTACCGCCAGCACCCTGGTCACGACACCGATCCTTGCCTATTCGGACGCGAGGGGGAACAGATCGGGCGAACGTTACCGCGCACGCTTGCGGTCGGCGGGCGGCTCGGCCGGCGTCTCGTCGTCGAGCCCGCGCCACCATCGCACCGAGGCCGGGGTGAACAGCAACAGCAGCACCGCGACGACGACCACCCCGAGCAGCGCCCCGATGGTCCCCTGTCCGGTGGTCGTCAACGACCACACCACCGGAACCAGCAACAGTTGGATCACCAACCCGAAACTGCGCGCCCACCGCCGCCCGCGCACCAGGCAGACCCCCGCGGTGGTCAGCGCGACGCCGGCGATCGCGAACCAGGATCCGATCACCAGTCCGCCGTCGACGCCACCGGCCTGCAGGCCGCGAAACGCCAGGACCGTGGCGGAGATCAGCAGCCCCACCCCCTGCAACGCGAGCAGAGCACCGGCGACACGCAGAGCGGGGGGAGGCGGGGCGGTAACCACCGGCCCAACATAGCGAAAAGATGCCCGGCTACGCTCGGCGCGTGCGGGCTGTGTTGATCGTGAATCCCAACGCGACGTCGACCACCCCGGCGACGCGCGAACTGGTCGCGCATGCGCTGCGCAGCCGTCTGAACCTGACCGTCGCGCCGACGACGCATCGCGGGCACGCCGCGGAGTTGGCTCGCGAGGCGCGGCTGACCGGGATCGACGCGGTGATCGTGCTCGGCGGCGACGGCACGGTCAACGAGGTGGTCAACGGGCTGCTCGGCGTTCCGGCGCCGACCGCCCACCAGTCGGTGACCGTCGGCCCGATCCCGCCGCTGGCGATCGTCCCCGGCGGGTCTGCGAACGTCTTCGCGCGCTCGCTGGGCATCGCGGCCGATCCCGTCGAGGCGACCAACCAGGTGATCGACCTGATCACCGAGCGTTCGGTGCGCTGGGTGGGCCTCGGGCACGCCGATCGGCGCTGGTTCACCTTCAACGCCGGGGTCGGCCTCGACGCGGAGGTCTGCGCCCGCATCGACGCCGTCCGCCGCAAGGGCAAGTCCGCGACGCCGGCCCGCTATGTGCGGGCCGCGGTCCGATCCTTCTTCGCCGCCCGCCAACGACCGCCGTCACTGACGCTGCACGTCACCCTGACCGGCGCCCGGGCCCTCGCTGCCGAGGAGGACGCGCAGGCGCGCAAGGTCCGCTATCCCGACCCCGGTCGTACGATCGCCCGCCGCGACAGCCGGACCGGCGCGGTCGCGAGCATCGAACCGCGCGAACCGGCCGCCGGCGGTCGCTCGTCGGGCCGCGAACAGATCGTCGAAGTTCCGGTACACGGGGTGCATTACATGTTCGTATCGAATACGAACATTTGGACATTTCTGGACGGTCGCGCCGCGCACACCAACCCGGGAACGACATTCGACACCGGTCTGGGCCTCTTCGCCATGCGCACCACGGAGATCTTTAGGTCGCTCCTGCTGGTTCGTCAACTGTTGAAACCGAACGGAAATCCCAGCGGTGCCGATCTGACGCGATTCGACGATGTCGCGGCCGTTCGAGTGGAGTCCGATCGACCCATCGGGCTCCAGCTCGACGGCGACTACCTGGGCTTACGCTCCTCGATGGTCTTCTCGTCCGCTCCGCGGGCCCTGGAGGTCTTCGCGCCCCGGAATCCCCATTTTCTGTAGCCGACCGGCCAATAATCGTGTATAGAAGAACGATAGCCATCGGGGAATGACACGGCGTCGGGGGCTTGGCCCGTGCTGCGGCTCGAGGAACAACGTCGGTCAGGTCAGCCTTACACCGTGAGGTTGACCACGTCACCGGAATGTTTCCTTGACTTTACGCACGGTCGTGAAAGCATTCACAGGCTGTGGTTTGGAACCTATTACTTCCAAACCTGTGAACCGTGGACCGAATGAACATCGAAGGCGCTCCACCAGCGCCAAGTGAGGAGTGAGCTAGGAATGGACTGGCGCCATAAAGCCATCTGTCGCGACGAGGATCCGGAACTGTTCTTCCCGGTGGGGAACAGCGGACCTGCGCTTGCGCAGATCGCGGACGCCAAGCTCGTGTGCAATCGCTGCCCCGTCGTCACCGAGTGCCTCACCTGGGCGCTCGAGTCGGGTCAGGATGCCGGAGTCTGGGGCGGAATGGGTGAAGACGAGCGGCGTGCCCTCAAGCGACGCAACGCTCGCACACGAGCCAAGTCGAGCGTCTAGCCGTCCCCCAATCGACGATTCGGGCCCGGCACACTCGAGTGCCGGGTCCCCTTCGTTGAGGGGGTTGCTACCACGATCGAACGGCCCGTGGCCCGCGGACCGACAATCACCTTCGAGACAACTGAACAGCTCACCACCACAGGGACGGGAACCGGGCATCGGGATCGATCCACCGGACGTCCGCCGGGCGAGGCACTCAGCTCCGCACGGCACGCCGACCGAGCGGAACGTGAACGATCGCATCGGTTCCCCTATCCCGACCGGGAACAATCTCCAACGAACCACCCAGTTCCACGTCGACCAGGGTTCGCACGATCTGCAGGCCCAGTCGATCCGACGCAGCCAGATCGAACCCGTCGGGTAGGCCTCGACCGGAATCGGAGACCACCACCTCCAGCAGGCGCGACGACCGACGAGCGTCCACCGTGATCGTTCCGGTTGTCGCACCGTCGAATCCGTGTTCGATGGCGTTCTGGACCAGTTCGGCGATCACCATCGCCAACGGGGTGGCACGCTCGGCCGGAAAGACCCCGATCGCCCCGGCGCGATGGACGTCGATGCGGCCGGACAATGCGGCGAGATCGGTGACCATCGGCAACAGCTTGTCCATCACCTCGTCCAGATCGACCTCCTCGTCGACCGACATCGACAACAGGTCGTGGACGAGCGCGATGCTGGTAACCCTTCGGACCGACTCGGACAGGGCGTGACGCGCCTCGACATTGTCGGTACGGCGAGCCTGCAGGCGGAGCAGCGCGGCTACCGTCTGCAGATTGTTCTTCACCCGGTGGTGGATCTCGCGGATGGTCGCGTCCTTGCTCAGCAGGGCTCGATCGCGCCGCTTCACCTCGGTGACATCGCGGACCAGCACCGCGGCGCCCATCGGGGTTCCCTTGTGCTGCAAAGCGATTGTGCGCATCACGATCGTCGCGCCGCGCGCGTCGACCTCGATCCGCCGGCCCCGCTCGCCCGCGGCGACCGCGCCGAGATGGTCGGCGACCTCCCGGGCGTCGAACGTATCGCTCACCAATTTCCCGGTGAGCGACGACAGCTCCATGCCCAAAAGGTCCGTATTCAATCCCATGCGGTGATAGGCGGATTGGGCATTCGGGCTGGCATAGGTGACCGTGCCGTCCACACCCAATCGGATGAATCCGTCACCGGCCCGAGGGCTCGAATTGACCCCCGCGACCTCCTCGGCCGTCGGGTAGATCGACTCGCTGATCATCCGACACAACACATTCGCGCATTCGCGGTAGGCCGCCTCGAGCCGGCTGGCCCCGCGGTGCGGCTCCCGCTCGCGGTCGCGGGTCAGCACGGCGATCACGTGACCCTGCCACCAGAGCGGAATGGCCTCGCTGATCAAACCGGTCGAATCCGACTCCCCACTCTCGTGGACGATCACTCGACGTTCGACCAGAGCCCGCACCACGTGGCCGTGTCCGGGCTGTCCGGCGACCGCACCGACCCGGTCGACCGGCAGGACCGTCGGGGCGGTGGTCGGACGGCACTGCGCCACACAGAGCACCGGCGCACCGGTGCCGTCGATGCCGAGCTCGTCGGTACCCACCCACAGCAGCAGATCGGCGAACGACAGATCTGCGGCCAACTGCCAATCCCCGACGATGCGTTGGAGATGGTCGACCGCGGCGCCGGGCAGATCGGTATGGCCGGCGAGCAATTCACTGAGCGTCGTCACGACTGTCCTTCCAACCCGGAGGTGGTCGTCGCGTCCTGCGCTCGTCGCCACCCGCCCTCGCCTCGTCCCTTTCGGATGGCTCTCGGTTACGGATAGTACGGGGGCGCACCGACGATCCCCGCCGCGCCGCGGCCGCAACTGCCACCCGCACGGACGGCACACCGGTCGGTAATGCCACACTGATCGCCGAGATTGTCGTCAGGAAGGAGACTCCCGTGGGAAAGCGTGGACGCAAGAAGCGCGGCCGTAAGAAGAGCGCAGCCAATCACGGCAAGCGCCCCAACAGCTGAGCCGATCCCGGAGGGTGGTCACCACCCTCCGGGCTCAACACCGAGTCTCCCCCCGCGTTCGACACCGGATCGATCGCCGGCGCCGGTTGTGGACGATCGCGAACGGTCAGTGACCGCCGCGTATCTCCCACTGGCGGATCTCCACCACCAGGCGGCTGCGCAGGGTCTCCGGCGCACGCTCGCCCCCACATTTGCGAGCGAGAACTTCCTTCAGGCGCGATTCGATCCCGTAGACGCTCAGGCAGTGCCCGCACTCGTCGAGATGCCGCTGCAGACGCGCCAAATTCCGCTCGTCGCATTCGCCGTCGAGCGCCAACCAGATATCCGACAGCATCGCCGAGCAGTCGAGGCTCTCGAACTGCTCCGCGGCGACGCGGTCCTGCGACGCCCCATCCCGGGATGTCATGGCGTTACCTCCGATGTCACTGCATCGGCCCGGTCCCGGTCGGTGCTGGTCCTGGTGAAACCGCGCTCGCGGGCGACGTCCGCGAGCAATCCGCGCAGCTGGCGGCGGCCGCGATGGAGACGGGACATCACCGTGCCGATCGGCGTGCCCATGATCTCGGCGATCTCCCGATACGGGAAACCCTCGACGTCCGCGTAGTAGACCGCCATCCGGAAGTCCTCCGGCAGCTCCTGCAGGGCGGACTTGATCGCGTCGTCCGGCAATGCGTCGAGCGCCTCGACCTCCGCCGAACGCAGACCGGACGAGGTGTGCTCGGCGGTCGCGGCCAACTGGCGATCGGTGATCTCGTCGGTCGGGTACTGCGCCGGCTGACGCTGCCGCTTCCGGTACGAGTTGATGTAGGTATTGGTCAGGATGCGGTAGAGCCACGCCCGCACATTGGTGCCCTGCCGGAAGGACCCGAAGGCCGAGAACGCCTTGGCGTAGGTCTCCTGGACCAGGTCCTCGGCGTCCGCCGGGTTGCGCGTCATGCGCAGGGCCGCGCCGTAGAGCTGATCGAGCAGCGGCAGAGCCTCGGTCTCGAATCGTCGGGCCAACTCGTTCGGATCGTTCGACGACTCGTTCGGCTCGTTGGGCGACTCGGAAGCCTCCGAAGCGCGCGCGACATCGGCGCCGACACCGTCGGTATCGGCCGCGTCGTCGTCGCTCGCGTCATCCCGGGTAGCTTCGTCCACACCGATCCCTTCGATCGTCCCGCCAGTCGAGGCTACCGGTAGCGGGTGCGATCCGATCGGCGCAGGGGCATTCGAGGGCGACGGGGATGCGAGGAATGCCCGCTCCCAGTCGTCGTCGACCCATCGCGCGGCGCCGCTGCGCGCCGCTGTCGCTGCCACCATGTGCACCCTCCACACGTGTTCGGCCGGGTACGCCGCGCGCTTCGCGGGGCCGTGATCGCCGAACGTCACCCGGTGCAACACCGCGCCGCCGCGGATGTTTCCCGGCGGCCGACCCGCTCGGGCGGCCGCGCGTGGGGGAATCGGCCCCCAGCGGGGCATACTGTGAGGTCATGGCGGCGCGGACCACCCCGGCGACTACGGCATTGACCCGCCGAAAAGTCACATTTCGGATACACAGCTATACCCACGACCCCGCGGTGGTGCGCTTCGGGGCCGAAGCGGTCACCGCGGTCGCCGAGCCGCTCGGCTACTCCCCCGCACGCGTCTTCAAGACCTTGGTGGTCGACACCGCACCCAACGGCGCGCCCGCCCAGCCGGCGATCGCGGTCGTACCGGTGACCACGACGCTCTCGCTCAAGGCGGTCGCCGCGGCGCTCGGCGCCCGCCGGGCCACGATGGCCGACCGCACCGTCGCCGAGCGCACGACCGGGTACGTCCTGGGCGGGATCTCCCCCGTCGGGTCGCGCCGGCGGCTGCCGACGGTGATCGATGCCAGCGCCCTGACCCACCCCACCGTCCTGGTCAGTGGAGGTCGCCGGGGTCTGGAGATCGAGGTCGCCCCCGGCGATCTGGTCGCGGCGGCCGAGGCGACGGTGGCCGATATCGCCGCGCCGCCCTCGGACGGCGGCCGAAATGGGCTGGACCCGGATGGGAGTATGGAGGCGTGAGCATGTGGAATGCACCGATCGCGCTCGGGCCGGTCCGCGGGATCGTGGAGATCCCCGGATCGAAGTCGATCACCAACCGCGCCCTGGTCCTCGCCGCGCTCGCCGACGGCGAATCGGTCCTGACCGGCGTGCTGCGCAGCCGCGATACCGACCTGATGATGCAGGCCCTGCGGGACCTCGGCGTCATGGTCAAGGTCCTCGGCGACCGCGCGACCGGCACCACGGTGCGCGTCGTTCCCGATCAGATGTACGGCGCCGCGGTCAACTGCGGCCTCGCCGGCACGGTGATGCGGTTCCTGCCGCCGGTGGCGACCCTGGCGACCGGGGCGAGCCGATTCGACGGCGATCCGGTCGCCCGCACCCGCCCGCAGGGCGAGATCATCGGGGCCCTGCGCGAACTCGGCGCCGATATCGAAGGTGACCAACTGCCCCTGGTCGTGCGCGGTCGCGGCAGCCTGCGCGGTGGCGCCGCGACGATCGACGCCTCGCGCTCCTCCCAATTCGTCTCCGGGCTGCTGCTGTCCGCACCGCGCTTCGACCTCGGCGTCGAACTGCGCCACCGCGCGCAGCGTCCGGGCGCCGGTCTGCCGTCGCTGCCGCATATCGAGATGACGATCGCGATGCTGCGCGAGAGCGGCGTCGAGGTGCTCACCCCGGCCGATACCTCGGTACCGGATGCCTGGACGGTGCTGCCCGGCCCGATTCGGGCGATCGACCGCACGATCGAACCCGACCTGTCCAATGCGACACCGTTCCTCGCGGCGGCCGCGGTGACCGGCGGCGAGGTGCTGATCCCGCGCTGGCCCGAGGAGACCTCGCAGCCGGGTGACGTCTTCGGCGACATCCTGGCGCGGATGGGCGCCGAGGTGGGACTGACCGACCGCGGTCTGCTGGTGCGCGGGCCGAAGCGGTTGCGCGGCATCCGGATCGATCTGCACGACGTCGGCGAACTGACGCCCTCGGTCGCGGCGCTCGCGGCGCTGGCGGAGGGCCCCTCCCGGCTGACCGGTATCGCCCACCTGCGCGGCCACGAGACCGACCGGCTGCACGCCCTGGCGACCGAGATCAACCTGCTCGGTGGCGATGTCACCGAGCTCGAGGATGGCCTCGAGATCCGCCCGCGCCCGCTGACCGGCGGGGTCTGGCACGCCTACGCCGACCATCGGATGGCGACCGCCGGCGCGATCATCGGTACCGCGGTACCGGGCGTCCTGGTCGACGACATCGACTCGACCGGCAAGACCCTCCCCGGCTTCGCCGACCTGTGGGTGCCGTTGATCCGCGCCGACGAGGTGCCGGCCGGCACCCCGGGGTCGCACTGAGCCGCGCGCGTACCCGCCCATCATGAGTCATCGTTTCGACGAATCCGATGTGCGGGTCCGACCGGGTAAGGGCTCGCGTCCGCGCACCAAGCGCCGACCGGCGCACGCCGATGCCACCGAGGCGATGGTGATCAGCGTCGATCGCGGTCGCTGGGGATGCGCTCCGGGCGGGCGGCCCGATCATGTGGTGGTCGCGATGCGCGCCCGCGAACTCGGCCGCACCCCGATCGTGGTCGGCGACCGGGTCGCCCTGGTCGGGGACCTGTCCGGTGACCGGGACACCCTCGCGCGGATCGTGCGGGTCGAGGAGCGGACATCGGTGCTGCGGCGCACGGCGGACGACACCGACCCCACGGAGCGGGTGGTGGTCGCCAACGCCGATCTGCTGCTGATCGTGGTCGCGCTGGCCGATCCCCCACCGCGCGCCGGGCTGGTCGATCGCGCCCTGGTCGCGGCCGTTGCCGGTGGTGTCGTACCGATGTTGGGGCTGACCAAGGACGACCTCGGCGATCCGGAGGCCTTCGCCGCCCAGTTCGCCGACCTCGAGGTGCCGATCTTCCTGGTGGGCAGGGAACGCCCCCTGGACGATCTGTACGAACGCATCGACGGCAAGACCACCGTCCTGCTGGGGCATTCCGGTGTCGGCAAGTCGACGCTGGTCAACCGGCTGGTCCCGGACGCCGACCGGGCGACCGGCGACGTCTCCGGCGTCGGCAAGGGGCGGCATACCTCCACCCAGTCGGTGGCGCTGCCGCTGCCCGCGAGCGGTCCGGATACCGACGGCGGTTGGGTGATCGACACCCCCGGGATCCGCTCGCTCGGTCTGGCGCACGTGACCGCCGACGATGTGCTGGCCGCCTTCGACGACCTGGCGCTGGCAGCCCGCGACTGCCCCCGCGGCTGCGGCCACCTGGGGCCGCCGGCGGACCCGGAATGCGCCCTCGACGATCTGACCGAGCCGGCGGCCCGGCGACGGGTGGCCGCGGCCCGTCGACTGCTGGTCGCGCTGAGTTCGGTCAACCCACACGGCTGACCCACCCACCGACACGGGCAGACCTTCCGAGCGGACCCGGTGGGCCGCGACGCGGTATCGATCAGTGGGTGGCGCGGGCCGCCGCGGGGTCGACGGACGACGGTGCCGTCGCGATCCCGGCGCCGGGCGCATCCACCCCGACATCCGGTCCGCGCCTCCGCCGGCGGCCGCCGCGACGGGAGGTGCGCAGTTCGCGCAGCGCCGACGCCAGACCACGCCGCCGGCCGCCGCCGACCCCGTCGGTCCGCTCCCCGGCGAAGCGCAGTTCGGAGGCGGTCTCCGGGGCATCGTCCGACGTCCGCCACAGCCACTCGTCCGGGAGGGCGAGCTTGTGGATGGTGCGGAAGGCCAGCACGTACTGCTTGGCGAGCGATCCGGTGGTGTACGGCAGGTCGTACTGCTCGCAGAGGGCACGCACGCGCACCGAGATCTCCGCCAGCCGGTTGCTGGGCAGATCCGGGAACAGATGATGCTCGATCTGGTAGCAGAGATTGCCGCTCAGGAACGCCATCACCGGGCCGGCCCTGAAGTTCGCGCTGCCGAGCATCTGCCGCAGATACCACTCCGCGCGGGTTTCGGTCGCGTACTGCTCGACGGTGAACTTCTCCGCGCCATCGGGGAAGTGTCCGCAGAAGATCACCGCGTAGGTCCACAGATTGCGCAGCACATTCGCGGTCAGGTTCGCGGTGAACGTCGCTCGGAAGTTGCGTCCGGCCAGCAGCGGGAACAGCAGGAAGTCCTTGCTGAGCTGCCGACCGGCCTTGCGCCAGAACTGCAGATTCGGCTCGGACAGCACGTCATTGCGCGGAACGCCGTCGCGCTCCTTTTGCGCCCCGAGATCGTGCAGCGCGATACCCCACTCGAAGCCGAGCGCCAGAATGACGTTCGCCACCGGTTGGGCGAGATTGATCGGGCGCCACGGCTCGTCCCGGGTCATCCGCAGGATGCCGAAGCCCACATCCTCGTCCATCCCGACGATATTCGTGTAGACGTGATGCGAGTAGTTGTGGGCCGTCCGCCACTGGGCCGAGGTCCCGGACATATCCCACTCCCAGCTGGTGGAGTGGATCTCCGGATCGTTCATCCAGTCCCACTGCCCGTGGCTGATGTTGTGCCCGAGCTCCATGTTCTCGATGATCTTGGCGAAGGTCAGCAGCGTGGTACCGGCGACGCGGGTCGGGCGCTTGTGCGCGAATTGCAGTGCGCACCGACCGGCCACCTCGAGCACGCGCTGCAGGCGGATCGTGTTGTGGATGTAGCGGTGATCGCGCAGCCCACGGGAGGCCTCGACATCTGCCCGGATCGCGTCGAGCGCGGCGCCGAGCTGCCGAACATCATCCTCGCTGAGATGTGCATACGCCTTGATATCGGTAATCGCCAACCGAACTGCTCTTCTCTCGAGGGCCGAACCACACGCCCCGACGGGGACGCCGGCGTGGTGTTCGTTCACGGTGAGCGCGGTAGCTGCCGCGTGCGTGATCCAGGGTAGACGAGCTGAGGCTACCGGTGAGTAACCACGCCTAACGGCCAACGCCGGGGCCGATCGATATGTCGGCGCCCGCTCACAGATCGAGCCGGCAATCCCCCGCCGGCGAACACACGCAGGTCTGGATCAACTCGCCCGCAGCATGTTGACGCCCGGATCGCAGGTCCGTGACGTGTCCGGCGGCCAACGGCACCACGCAGGTCTGGCAGATACCCATGCGGCAGCCGAAAGGCATCCGTACCCCGATCGCCTCCCCCGCCTCGAGCAGGGTGGTCGCCCCGTCGACGGTGGTCGACCGATCGCTGACCCCGAACTCGACCGTGCCACCCCGGCCGGAGACGTCGGCGCGTGAGAGCTCGAATCGCTCGGTGTGCAGGCGATCTCGCAAACCGTTGGCCGCCCAGAAGACCTCGATGGTGTCGAGCAGGGCCGCCGGACCACAGGCCCACGTCTCCCTGGTCCGCCAGTCGGGGAAGGTCGCGTCCAGATCGGCCGGGGTGAACTGCCCCGTCGACCGCGTCAGCTGGACGTGGAGGCGGTAGCGCCCCTCGTCCGGCCGTTCACCGTGGTAGCGGCGGGAGTAGTCGTCGAGTTCGTCCGCGAACATCACGTCCACGGGGCGCGGGGCGGAGTGCACGTGCGCGACATCGGGCATCTCCCGATGCCGATCGAGACTGCGCAACATCGCGATCACCGGGGTGATCCCGCTGCCGGCTGTGAGGAACAACACCCGGCGCGGCGGCGGCTCCGGCAACTGAAAGTTCCCGGCGGGGGCGGCCAGCCGTACGACGGTGCCCGCGGGCAGCCCGTCGACGAGGTGGCCGGACAGGAACCCATCGGGCATCGCCTTGACCGCGATCGAGATCAGCTTGTCGTTGCGGCGCGGCACCGAGGTCAGCGAATAGGACCGCCAATGCCACCGCCCCTCGACGCCCACACCGATCCCGACGTACTGACCGGGTCGATAGTCGAAGTCGAATCCCCACCCGGGCCGAACGACCAGGGTCGCCGAGTCCTCGGTCTCGCGACGCACCTCGACGATGCGACCGCGCAGTTCGCGGGCGGACCACAGCGGATTGGCCAGCTGCAGGTAGTCGTCCGGCAGCAGCGGCGTGGTCACGCGTGCGGCCGCACCGCGGATCGCGTCGAACAGTGGCGAACGGGTCGACGCCGCACGACCGACCGGTCCGGCGAGCCAGCGCATAACTCCCACCGTCACCACCCACCCTTCGGGACGCGGAACCCCATCGCGCGCACGCTCACATCAGGTCGAGGACGAATTGCAGTTCCTGCGGGGCATACCACGCCAACTGATGATCCTCCGCGTCGCCGAGAACGAACTCGGCATCCACGTCGCCCAGGTCGGCCGCGTCGATCACCTCCGCCGCCCGGCGCACCGCATCGCGGGCGTCCGCGAGGTCGAGATGGACCGAGGCGACCGCGGAGAAGGGCACGACGCCCGCGATCCTGACCACCGCGTCGTCGAGGTCGGGCCGGGCGGTGACCTCGTCGATATCCGCGGCGATCACCGCACGCCGCCAGCGCCCGCCCTCGGGGGTGTCGCCGGACGTTCGGGTGTCCCCGGTCACCGGAGCGCCGTCGGGGTCGACGACCAGGGGCGCACCGTCGGCCTCGGCGGCGGTGTCCGCCGCTGCCGGCTCGGGCCCGTCGGCCTCGGCGGCGAGCAACCGGATCGCCGCCCGCGCGGCCTCCGCCATCGCCACCTCGGCGAGTTCCTCGTCGTCACCCGAGACGTAGGCCTCCCGCAGCGCCGGCGTCACCGCGAAGGCGGTTCCGCCCAGCGGTCGAAACTCGGACCGATCGACCAGGTCGCGCAGTATGCGCACCGTGGCAGGCAGGTACACCCTCACCGTCGAGTCTCCGATCGCTCGGGGAACACGCCGCTCGTGTTCTCCGCGCCAAGTATGGGTGGCTCGACGGCGACGGCGCAGCCCACCCCGCCGCGGCGGCGCGGCGCTATCGCCGATCCCCGGTGATGCCGGCGACCTCGGCGAGTTCCTCGAGCGATTCGATCAACATGCCGGGCAGCACCTCGACGTCGGCCATCGCCTCCCGATCGGCGTTCAGGCCGTAGAAGACGTGCCCGTCGTAGGACGTCAGGCCGATCGCGAGCGCCTGGTTGCGCAACAGCGGGGGTACCGGATACATCTCGACCATCCGGGCCTGCCCGACGTAGAGCGGCGACTGGGGGCCGGGAGCGTTGGTGACCAGGACGTTGAACACCCGCTGGGTGAAACCGCTGGCCACCCGGGCGCCCATGGCGTGCAAGGTATTCGAGGCGAATCCGGACAGCGCCACCAGCGTCGCGGCGGTGACCGGGGATTGCCCGGTGGTCACGGCGGTCGAATGCGCGATATGGGACAACCGAAGCATCGGATTGGGTTCCCCCACCGGAAGATCCACCAGTATCGAGGACACCCCGCTGGTATCCCGGATCGCTCCGGGCGCCGTCTCCCCGGCGACGTAGACCGACATCGGCACCAGCGCGCGCACCGTGGTCGAGGCGGTGATCGGCTCACCGCGCGAGAGCAGCCACGAGCGCAGCGCCCCGGCGACCACCGCGAGGATCACGTCGTTGATCGTGCCGCCGCGCCGTGCCTTGATCAGCCGGTAGTCGTCCAGATTGGTCGCCGCCACCGCGTAGCGCCGGTGCCGGCTGACCACCGCGTTGAGCGGGCTGACCGGGGCGACCTGGGCGGCGGTGCGCACGACGGCCGCCAACCGGCCGACCACGCGACCGGCCTCGCCGATCCCGGAGGCCACGCCGGAGGCGACCCCGTCGACCGCCTCGCGGGCACGGGCGACCGCCTCGCCCGGTCGGGACACCATCTCGGCCACGGCCTCGAAAACCAGTTCCGCATCGCCGGGCTCGCGCGCCGGCACCCACACCTCGTCGGTGGGAACCGGCCGTGTGCGACGCGCGTCGAAGATGACATGCGTGATTTCCAGAGCTTTTTCGCCGTCGACCAGCGACGAGTGCGACTTCGCGAAGATCGCGAAGCGGTTGCGGGCGAGGCCCTCGACCAGATAGATCTCCCACAGCGGCCTGCTCTGATCGAGCGGCCGGGACATCAACCGGGCGATCAGATCGTGCAACTGTTCGTCGGATCCCGGTTTGGGCAGGGCCGAGCGCCGGATGTGGTACGTGATGTCGAAGTCGGTGTCGTCGATCCATACCGGTCGGGTCAATCCGAGGGCGACCTGCCGCACCTTCTGCCGATAGCGAGGCACGAGCGGGAGTCGACTCTCGACCAGATTGAGCAGGTCGTCATAACTGAATCCGGCACGGGGCGTACGGAAGACGGCCAGCGACCCGATATGCATCGGAGTGGCGCCACCCTCGAGGAAGAAGAAGGATGCGTCCTGGACCGTCAGCCTCGTGGTCATGCTCCGAGCATCCGCCTTTCCGCCGCCGCCGGTCGCTACCCATCGTGCACCGACAGCGAGATCCGCGCACGAACCTCTGCAGCCTACCCGGGTCGTGTCCGCGGATTCCGGGGATCGGGCCGGCGGATCGCATGCACCGCCCGCGCGGACGGTCGGCGATGAGCGTCGAGGCGGCGATTGACGGAATCGAGGACGCTCACCTGGTGATTCCCGCGCCCGCCTGCGAGCCGGACGACCCCGGCCGGATGCCCGCGGCGCGGCGGCACCGCCCCTACCCGGACGCCCTGTCGTGCCCACCGGTCGGTTCTCGGCCGGTCGCACCCGACAGCGCCGTCATCGCCTTCACCGAGTCGACGCTGCGCATGGTCCTCGAGGTCGTCGATCGCCGACGGCCCGTTGCCCAGTTGACCGGGTATCTCTCCGAGCCGGCGATCGCCGCGGTGCTGGCCCACAGCCGCCATCGGCCGGCGCAGGCCTGCGCCACGCCGGCCCGCGTCCACCGGGTGCGCGTGCAGTGGACGGCCGCCGGCGCGGCCGAGGTGTTCGGCAGTTACACCCGCGGTCGGCGGCTGCACGCCTTCGCCGGATGTGTCCAACCGATAGCCGAGCGCCATCGCCCCCGCCTCGTACCGCCCACCCCGCCGGCCGGTCGCACCCCAGCGGATCCATCGCCCGCCGCGGCGCCGTACTGCGCGGCGCTGCCCGCCCGCCGATTGCGGGTGCGGTCGCGACCGGAATGGGCGATCACCGCCCTGCGGCTCGGCTGAGGATCACCCCGGGGGCAGATCACCACCGACGCCGGATCACCGCGGGCGGACCACCACCGACGCCGGATCACCTCCGGCACCGGATCACGACGACCGCCGGATCACGAGCGCCGGGTTCGGCCGAACGTCGCTAGTAGTCCTCCGGGAAGCCGGGGTCCGCGTAGTCGTCGGGCGGTTCCCGGTCGAAGAACCCCGGGTCGTCATCGTCCCGCCCGCCGAACTGCCCCGTTCCGGGGTCCTGCGCGCGGGTCCTGCGCACACCGGCACGCCGCCCGCCGCCACGCTGCCCACGGGACCCCTGCGCACGGCTGTCCCGCACGCCCTCGTCCCGCGCACCGTCCTCGGGAGCACCGTCCTCGGGAGCACCGTCGCCCTGCTCGCCGTCCTCCCGGGCAACGACGGCGAGCACCGCGGCGCCGTAGCTGTCCAGCTTCTTGGCGCCGACCCCGGAGATCGCCGACATCGCGTCGAGCGTCCGGGGACGATCGGCCGCGATCGCACGCAGCGTCGCGTCGGAGAAGACCACATAGGGCGGGACGGCCTGCTCCTTGGCGACGCCGGTCCGCCACCGCCGCAACCGTTCGAACAGGTCGGCGTCCTGCTGCGGCACCGACGCCGCGGCCTTCGAGCCGCCGGACCCGCGGCTGCGCCGCGTCGGGACCGGATCGTGGCGAAGCCGCACCTCCCGCCGACCGCGCAATACGTCGCCGCTGGCCTCGGTGAGCGTCAGGACCCCGTAATCCCCACGCGCGGCGAGCAATCCGGCCGCCAGCAGCTGCCGGACGACCCCGCGCCAGCGCGCGGCGTCCATCTCACCGCCGATGCCGAAGGTCGACAGGCTCGCGTATCCCCCGCTGCGGACGCGTTCGGTCTCGTTGCCGAGCAGGATGTCGATCACCTGTCCGGCGCCGACCTTGCGGCCCTTCTCCCGGTCCAGCCGGACGACGGTCGAGAGGATTTTCTGGGCGGGGATCGTGCCGTCGACGGTCTCCGGAGGGGTGCGGCAGGTATCGCAATTGCCGCAGGGCTCGATGGCCTCACCGAAGTAGTCGAGCAGGCGCACCCGTCGGCAGTCGACGGTCTCGCAGAGCGCGAGCATCGCGTCCAGGTGCAGCTGCAATTGCCGCCGATGGGTCTGGTCGCCCTGCGACTGTTCGATCATCCGCCGCTGCTGGATGACGTCCTGCAGTCCGTAGGCCATCCAGGCGGTCGACGGGGCCCCGTCGCGGCCGGCGCGGCCGGTCTCCTGGTAGTACCCCTCGACGCTGCGCGGCAGGTCGAGGTGCGCGACGAAGCGTACGTCGGGCTTGTCGATGCCCATGCCGAAGGCGATCGTGGCGACCATGACGATGCCGTCCTCGCGCAGGAATCGGCTCTGGTTCTGGGCGCGCTCCCGGACATCCATCCCGGCGTGATAGGGCAGGGCGTCGATTCCGTTGGCCCGCAACTGTTGTGCCGTCTTGTCGACCGAGGCGCGCGAGAGGCAGTAGACGATGCCCGCGTTGCCGGCCTGCTCGGTGCGCAGGAACGACAGCAACTGCTTGACCGCGCCGTCCTTCGGTTCGATCCGGTACTCGATATTCGGCCGGTCGAAACTCGATACGAAGCGTCGGGCGTCGGCGAGGCCGAGCCGTTCGACGATCTCCTCGCGGGTACGCCGAGTAGCGGTGGCGGTCAAGGCGATACGCGGAACATCCGGACGCCGCTCCCCCAGCACCGATAGCCGCAGGTATTCGGGCCGGAAGTCGTGGCCCCACTGGGAGACGCAGTGCGCCTCGTCGATCGCGAAGAGCGCCAACGGAATCTCGTCGAGCAGGTCGAGAGTTCCCGGGGCGGTGAGTCGTTCGGGCGCGAGGTAGAGCAGATCGATCCGCCCCGCCCGCAGCTCCGAAACGACCAGCGAGCGTTCGTCGGGGGTCTGGGAGGAATTGAGATAGGCGGCGCGCACACCGACGGCGGCCAGCGCGTCGACCTGGTCCTGCATCAGCGCGATCAGCGGCGAGATCACCACGCCGGTACCCGGCCGCACCAGGGCCGGGATCTGGTAGCACAGCGACTTGCCGCCGCCGGTCGGCATCAGCACCACCGCATCGCCGCCGTCGATCACATGCTCGACGATGTCCGCCTGCACCCCCCGGAAACCGTCGTATCCGAAGGTGGTGCGCAGGACCTCGATCGCCGCCGGGGCGCTTGCCCCGGGCGCGATCGACGGCCCGGGGCTCGCCCCGGGGGTCACCGCCCCTTACCGCGCGAGGCCTTGGCCGCCTTGCGGGCCGCTTCACGACGCTGCCGACGGGTGCCGCCGGCCACAGCGGCATCGACCTTCGGGATCGCTCCGGTCCGACGGACCACGCCCGAGCCGTCCTCGGACGGTCCGGTGAAGGTCAACTGCTCCTCGTCGTCGTCCACGTCGGTCGCCGACTCCTCGGCCCGAGTCGCCGCACCGTTGCCCGCTGCACCGTTGCCCGCGGAGCCGTTGGCCGCCGCGGCGGCGCCGCCGGTGCGGGTCCCCGGTCCCTCGGCGCGCAGCGCGGCCGGCGCGAGATCGGCCGGCGGGGTCTTCGCGACCGCCACCCTCGTCGGGCCGGGACGGGAGGTCGTCGGGGCGGCCGCCCGTGCCGCGATGCCACCGCCGCGGGCCGCCGTCGCGGCGCTGGCCGCGGTGACGTTGACCCGGGTCGCGGCCGCCTGCTGAGCGGCCTGCTGGGCCAAGCGATCGACCGGGAAGTTGAACAGCTGGCTGACCGACTGCTCCCGCACCCCGTCGAGCATCCCGGAGAACATGTCGTAGCCCTCGCGCTGGTACTCGACCACCGGGTCGCGCTGCGCCATTCCCCGCAGGCCGATACCGGCGCGCAGGTAGTCCATCTCGTAGAGGTGCTCGCGCCACCGCTCGTCGAGGACCTGTAGCAGGATGCCGCGCTCGAGCTTGCGGATGCCGTCCTCGCCGATCACCGCGTTGACCGCCTCGCTGCGCTTGGCGTACTGATCGCGCGCATCGGTCAACAGCGTGTCGAGCAGGTCGTCGCGGGAGATGTCGTTGTGCTCGCCGGTCGAGTCGTAGAGGTACTCGTCCAGGTCGACCGACACCGGGTACAGGGTGCGCAGGGCCGACCACAGCTGGGCGAGATCCCAGTCCTCGACGTAGCCGTCGGCGGTCGCGCCGTCGACGTAGGCGGTGATCACGTCGGTGATCATCTCCTCGACCTGACCCTCCATGTTCTCGCCGCGCAGGATCCGCTTGCGCTCGTCGTAGATGACGCGGCGCTGCTGGTTCATTACCTCGTCGTACTTGAGGACGTCCTTGCGCTGCTCGAAGTTGAGCTGCTCGACCTGCGTCTGCGCGCTCTTGACCGCCTTGGAGACCATCTTGGCCTCGATGGGCATGTCATCGGGCATGTTCAGGCGGTTCATGATCGAGTTGACCCACGGGCCGTTGAAGCGGCGCATCAACTCGTCGCCGAGCGAGAGGTAGAAGCGCGACTCGCCCGGGTCACCCTGACGGCCGGCGCGACCGCGCAGCTGGTTGTCGATGCGGCGCGAGTCGTGGCGCTCGGTACCCAGCACGTAGAGGCCGCCGGCATCGCGCACCAGGTCGGCCTCCTCGGCGACCTGCTTCTTCAGGTCGGCGATCGTCGAGTTCCACGCCTCCTGGTACTCGTCCGGCGTCTCGACCGGGTCGAGCCCCTTCTCCCGCAGTTCGGCGTCCGCGAGGATGTCCGGGTTGCCACCGAGCACGATGTCGGTACCGCGGCCGGCCATATTGGTCGCGACCGTCACCGCTCCGAGGCGCCCGGCCTCGGCGATGATCGTCGCCTCCTGCTCGTGGAACTTCGCGTTGAGGACCTGGTGGGCGATACCGCGCTTGGTCAGCTGCTTCGACAGGTATTCCGAGCGCTCGACGCTGGTGGTACCGATCAGCACCGGCTGCTTCTTGTCATTGCGTTCGACGATGTCGTCGATGACCGCGTTGAACTTGGCTTCCTCGGTCTTGTAGATCAGGTCGCCCTGATCGGTACGGACCATCGGGCGGTTCGTCGGGATCGGCAGCACGCCGAGCTTGTAGATCTGGTGCAGCTCGGCGGCCTCGGTCTCGGCCGTGCCGGTCATCCCGGAGAGCTTGTCGTAGAGACGGAAGTAGTTCTGCAGGGTGATCGTGGCGCGGGTCTGGCTCTCCGCCTTGATCTCGACGCCTTCCTTGGCCTCGATCGCCTGGTGGATGCCCTCGTTGTACCGACGACCCGACAGCACGCGGCCGGTGAACTCGTCGACGATGATGACCTCACCGTTGCGGACGATGTAGTCCTTGTCCCGGTGGAAGAGTTCCTTGGCTTTGATCGAGTTGTTCAGGTAGCTGACCAGCGCCGAGTTCGCGGCCTCGTAGAGGTTGTCGATACCGAGCTGATCCTCGACCAGCTCGACACCCGCGTCGTGCACGCCGATGGTGCGCTTCTTCGGGTCGACCTCGTAGTGCACATCCGGCTTCAGCAGCGGAGCGATCCGCGCGAACTCGGAGTACCACTCGATCGAGGTATCGACCGGTCCGGAGATGATCAGCGGGGTCCGCGCCTCGTCGATGAGGATCGAGTCGACCTCGTCGACGATCGCGAAGCTGTGTCCGCGCTGGACCAAATCGTCCAGGCTGTGCGCCATATTGTCGCGCAGGTAGTCGAAGCCGAACTCGTTGTTGGTGCCGTAGGTGATGTCGGCGGCGTAGCCGGCGCGACGCTCGGCGGAGTTGAGGCCCGAGAGGATCACGCCGACGTCCAGCCCGAGGAAGCGGTGGACGCGGCCCATCCACTCCGCGTCGCGCTTGGCGAGGTAGTCGTTGACGGTGACGACGTGCACGCCCTCACCGGACAGCGCGTTGAGGTAGGCCGGCAGCACACAGGTCAGGGTCTTGCCCTCACCGGTCTTCATCTCGGCGATATTGCCCAGATGCAGCGCCGCGCCGCCCATGACCTGTACGTCGAAGTGACGCTGACCCAGGACGCGGCGGGAGGCCTCGCGGGCGACGGCAAAGGCCTCGCCGAGCAGGTCGTCGAGGGACTCGCCGTTGTCGAGCCGCTCGCGGAAGATGGCGGTCTGGGCCTGCAGCTCCTCGTCGCCGAGATCCCGGTAATCCTCCTCCAGCGAGGAGACGTGGTCGGCGATGTGACCGAGCCGTTTGACCATCCGGCCCTCACCGACGCGGAGGAGTTTGGAAAACGACAGCGACGCCACTGGCTCTACTCGTCCTTACTGTGGTCTGTTCCGGTCGCCCCACGTGGAGCGGCCGTACGGGCCCGGGCGGTGACGAGGAACTCGGGAATGCCGGTCCTTCGGACCCCGCGCGGTGCCGGCACACGAGGGACCGGCTCATCCCATGGTAGGCGTTGCCGACAAAGCGTCGGGGAACCGGTGCGATCGCGGGGTGCCGATCCGTGCGATCGGACACCCCGCGACCATCGCGGACAGGGCTTCGAGAGGACCGGTCGGGGTATCACCGCGACCGGTTCCCCTCGGGTCGGACCGGTCGGGTCAGACCAGGGTGATCAAGCCGTAGTCGAAGGCATGCCGGCGATACACCACGGCGGGTACGCCGCGTTCCTTGTCGTGGAAGAGGAAGAAATCGTGACCGACGAGCTCCATCTGGTAGAGGGCGTCGTCGACCGTCATCGGGATCGCGGAGTGCTCCTTGGTGCGCACCACCTGACCCGGACCGTCCTCGGCGGTCTGCTCGTATCGCTCGCTGACCTCGGTCAGGGCGAAGTCGTCGGCGTCGCCGGTGGGCTCGGCCAGCGGAGCGGTGGCCTCCGCCACCGACGTCGGGCGCTTGTCACCGTGACTGACCCGGCGGCGCTCCTTGGAACGGCGCAGCCGCGTTTCGAGCTTGGTGACCGCCGCTTCCAGTGCGGCGTAGAAGTTCTCGGCAACCGCTTCGGCGCGAACGACCGGTCCCTTGCGCCTGGCGGTGATCTCCACGCGCTGGCAGTTCTTGGCCTGGCGCCGGTTGCGCTCGTGGTACAGCTCGACGTTTATCAGATGAATCGCCGAGTCGAAGCGCTCCACGCGGCCGAGGCGCTCGTTGACATGAACTCGAAAGTGGTCGGGAATGGACACGTTGCGTCCGGTTACCACCACTTCGACCGTGGCGAGCGGACGTTCCTCCGTTCCGTCGTCCACAAAGATCGAACGCTCGGGGGCTGCAGTCATCGGTACCTCCGTTGAATCCTCTTCGGTGCCCGATCATTCGGGCACGTGCGCGAATACGACAGGCGCCGAGCGACACAATCGCCGCACCCGACGCCCCAGATGTATGAGCAACACCTCCTGGCAACATCCGCTCGTGCGGGTGGTCTCTCGACGTTAGTCGTTGCCGGGCCCGCTTACCAGCGTGTCGGGCGAATTGACCGTTCGGGGTCGACGCGGCGGCGCGCGCCGGAGGCCACCACGAGCACCGCGCCGACCGGAAGATTCGAATCATGCAGGAGTGCAACCGATTCCGATGCCGTCGCGCCGGTCGTCAGGACATCGTCGATCAGCACGATCGTCGGGTCCATCCCGGGAGCGCGCTGCCGGCTCCAGTCGATCGCCCGCCGCGCCTCCCGCGCGCGAATCCGCAGACGGCCGGCGAGGTTGGCGCGCCGCTGCGCCGCGGTCAAGCCGACGGAATCGTGCGCACCGCGATCGAGCGACAGGATCGGCGCGACCGCGACCGATGCACCGCCGCGGCCGACCCGGTGACGCGGCGGACGGCCCAGCTCGGCGGCGACCGCCCGGCAGATCGCCACCACCGGATCGCCGCCGCGTCGTCGGGCGGCCACCGCGCGGGTCGGCGCGGGGACGATCAGCAGGGGTCCCGCGAGATCCTCGTCGAGGTCACCGGCGACGCGCAGCCGCCCGATCGCGCCGGCGAGAGCGGATCCGACCGGGCGGCAGAGGTCACGACGGCCATGCTCCTTGATCGCCAGAACCGTCGCCCGGCGCCCCTCGCTGTAGTCGCCGAGCGCCCAGCAGGGCACGCCGGGGTCGACCCGCGGGGCCAGCCGGATCGGCCCGGCCTCGAGATGTCCGCGGCATCGCGGGCAGAGCGGGGTACCCGGCATGCGGCACCCTCCGCAGGTGCGGGGCAGCACGAGGTCGAGCAGGGCGAGCACCGGATCGGCCGCCCCCACCGGTCAGCCCGGCAGGACGGGGACGACGGCGCCGCCGACGAGGCCGGGTACCTGGAACCACATGCGCTCGGTGGCGGGCAGGGTCAGATCGAGGCTGAACACCGTCCGCGAGTCCGCGACGTAGATGCGGCTGGGCGACGCTTCGATGGTGACCAGCGGGGTCGCCAGGCTCAGGCTGGGCAGCGCGTCGACCCCGGACCCGTCGATCGCCGCCTGGACCACCGGGACCTCACCGGTCGCCCGGGCGATCACCACCGAGCTCGCGCCCGCCCAGTCGACCGAGATCGCGTCGCTGCCGTAGCCGACCGCGGCGGGGCGCGGATCGCGCAGCACGTAGCGGCCCCCCGGCCCGGCCGAGACCAGCGCGATATAGGCCGCGCCGTTGACGATCAGCGCCGCCCGCACCCCGTCGCGCGAGAGCCGCAGTTCGGTGATCGGACCGCCGAGCGCGGTGATCGCCGCAGCCTCGACGTCGGCGACCGTCACCTCTCCGGTGTCCCGGTTCGCGACCGCGCGGATCACCCGCTCGGAGTCGATCACCGCCCACACCGCGTCGCCGTCCGGCTGCCAGGTGGGCCGCCCGATCGAGGTGCCCTGGGCGACGGTCAACGCGTCGTTGCCGCCGTAGGAACCGATCACCAGGACGTCGACCGGCGTTGCGCCGGCCTGCCCGGTATCCCAGACGCCGGCGACCAGACTCCCGTCGCGGGAGAGCGCGGCGGAGGTCAGGTTGCTGCCGTCCGCACCGAAGTAGCCGCCGACGCGGGTGACGGTGCCCGATTCGTCGACCGTGGCGAGGGCCCCGTTGACCAGGGCGTGCAGGCCGACGTTCGGGCCGGTGCTCGCCCCGGGATCGAAGCTTGCGACATCCTCGGTGGTCCAGCCGGCTTCCCGCTGCGGGTCGATCGGCGCGCCGTTGACGTCGAGTTGGTAGGGCCCGGCGATATCCGCGCGCGCCAACGTCCAGATCACCTGGGCGGCGAAGCGGGTGCGGGCCTGCTCATCGAGGGATTCCAGGCCGCCGAAGTTGAGCCGAACCCCGCCGAAGCCGACCCCGACCGGTCCCTCGGTGCCGTCGGCCTTGACCGGATCGGCGAGCAGCGTCACACCGGTCGGCGGACGGGAGACCGACGGCGCCAGGGTGGTATTCGGCCCCTCGAGCAGCAGGTCGATCATGCGGCGCACGGTCTGCTCGGGCGGCGCGTTGATCCAGCGCGGATCGGGGACCAACTGGCGGCCCAAGGTGTCGAAGAAGTAGATCGACTTGCTCTGATAGGCGCTGCGGAACTGCGCGCGCTCGAGGATCGTCCCGTCCGGCACCGAATCGACGCGCCATTCCCCGTCGACCCGCGTCAGGGTGATCGTCGCCTGGAACTGGCCGTTCTCGGACTGGTATCGACCACCGGCCGCCAACGACCCGACCTGATTGGCCCGGATCGTGTACGAGGCATCGGTCGTGGTGCGCGAATCCTCGACGACCTCGACCTTGTCGACGATCGAGGTGGCGGCGGTGTCGTCCCAGTCCGCCGAGGCGTCCGGGGTCAGGAAGGCGCGGGCCGCCGCATGCGAGTCGACCGGGTCGATCCCCGCCTGCAGGAAGTCCCGCACGAGGGAATCGGGATCCTGACCGGGCTCCGGGTACGGCACAACCGGGCGGGGGTGCTCATTCGCCAGGGTGCCCAACGCCTGGGGCGTCGAGGAGCTGGGCAGCCGCGCACAACCGGCCGCGAGCAGCAGTACCGCGACCAGCGCCAGCACCCGACCGGCCGGACCGACCGTCACGGCGCCCGCTCCGCGGACGTCGCGGCGTCCTCGCCCGCCGCCGTCACCTCCGCGGCCGTCCGGTCGGACTCCCTCACATCGGCGGCCTTCGGGTCCGCCGCCGTCCCGTCGGACGCCGCGACATCCGGGGCCGCCACGTCCGAGCGGCCGTTGCTCGGGACCGCCTGGAGCACCACCGCGGTCGACGGGCTCCGCTCGGTATCGATATCTGCGGCAGTGCCGGAGTCGAGGTCCGGGTCTGCTCCGGCAGTCGGCTCGGGCCGAGCGGCGCCGTCGGATCCCGAGGTGTCGACGATCGCCAGGTCGGCGGCGCGCGCGGACGCGTCGGCGGGCAGCTCGTCGGAGAAGGTATCCACCATCCCGACGGGCAGACGCCGCTTGGTCGGGCTCAGCGGCAGTGGGCTGCTGGTCACCCGGCGTCCACGCATCCGCGGCAGGGTCAGCCGGAAGCAGGCACCGGAACCGATCTCGCCCCAGGCCTCGAGACGACCGTTGTGCAGCCGCGCGTCCTCCAGGCTGATCGCCAGGCCCAGGCCGGTACCGCCGGAGCGGCGCACCCGGGAGGGATCCGACCGCCAGAAACGGTTGAAGACGAGCTTGTCCTCGCCGGGGCGCAGGCCGACGCCCTGGTCGCGCACGATGATCGCGAGCGCCTGGTCGTCGGCGCGCATCCGGATCAGCACCGGCTTGCCCTCGCCGTGGTCGATCGCGTTGGCGAGCAGGTTGCGCAGGATCCGCTCGACACGACGCGGATCGACCTGGGCGATCACCTCGTCGTCGGGGAGATCGACGATCAGTTCCGTACCGCTGTCCTTCGCCAGGTGCCGCACCGTCGACAGCGCCGCCCGCACGCAGGCCCGCACGTCGAGCTGCTCGACCGACAGTTCCGCGACGCCGGCGTCGTGTCGGCTGATCTCGAGAAGATCGCCGAGCAACGTTTCGAAGCGGTCGAGTTCGGCGACCAACAACTCCGAGGCCCGCCGCAGGGTCGGGTCGAGTTCGTCGGAGGAATCGTGAATCAGGTCGGCGGCCATCCGCACCGTCGTGAGCGGGGTGCGCAGTTCGTGGGAGACGTCGGAGGTGAACTGTCGTTGCAGATTGCCGAAGTCCTCGAGCTGGGAGATCTGCCGCGAGAGGCTCTCGGCCATCTCGTTGAACGACATCGCCAGGCGGGCCATATCGTCCTCGCCGCGTACCGCCATCCGTTCGCGCAGCCGCCCGTCGGCGAAGCGCACCGCGATCCGCGAGGCCGACCGGATCGGCAGCACCACCTGCCGCGCCACCAGCAGCGAGATCGCCGCCAGCAGCACCAACAGCACGGCGCCGCCGATCAGCAGCGTGCCGCGCACCAGCGAGAGGGTCTGCTCCTCACCGGCGAGCGGGAAGACCAGGTAGAGCTCGAGGGTCGACGGATCGACCCCGGTGGTCGGGCTGCCGACGATCAGCACCCGCCCGGGATTGCCGTTGGCGTCGGTGACGGTGGCGAACTGGTAGCTGACCTGCCCGGCCTGGATATAGGCCCGCAGCTGGTCGGGGATCTGCTCGGCCGGGCCGCTGGTCACCTGGGCGCGCGGACCGTCGGCGGGCACGATCAACACCGGGTCGAAGGTGCCGGCAGCGGTCGACTCGTCGGTGCCGTTGCTGGTCTCCCGGTTGGTCAGCGCCGATCGGGCCAACTGGATCCGGTTCGCCAGGGTCGCCGCGTTCTCGGCGCCCGCCAGCTGCGAGTCGACCGTATTGCGGGCACGGCCGAGCTCCTCGGTGGCGGCGTCGATCTTCGACTCGGTCAGCCGGTCGGTGATCTGACTGGTCAGCACCATGCCGAGGATCGAGATCACGATCAACGACAGGCTCAGCGTCGAGACGACAACCCGCAACTGCAGCGACTGCCGCCAGGTGCGTGCGGCCGTCGCGCTCAGCGCACGCGACCACTGTCCGATCGGTGCGTAGAGGCTCGCCAGCCGACGTCGTAGGCGAAGGGGGCTCACGGGGGTCCGGCTTTGTACCCGACCCCTCTGACGGTCAGCACGACTTCGGGATTCTCGGGATCCTTCTCCACCTTCGCGCGCAGGCGCTGGACGTGGACGTTGACCAGGCGGGTGTCGGCGGCGTGCCGGTAGCCCCAGACCTGTTCGAGCAGGACCTCACGGGTGAACACCTGCCGCGGCTTGCGGGCCAGCGCGACCAGCAGGTCGAATTCGAGCGGGGTCAGCGGCACCGGGACGCCCGAGCGGGTCACCTTGTGCGCGGGCACATCGATCGCGACGTCGCCGATCGACAGCAGCTCCGCCGGCTCCTCCTCGTTGCGACGCAGCCGGGCGCGCACCCGCGCCACGAGCTCCTTCGGCTTGAAGGGCTTCATGATGTAGTCGTCGGCACCCGATTCGAGGCCGAGGACCACGTCGACGGTGTCGGTCTTGGCCGTCAGCATCACGATCGGGACCCCGGAGTCCGCGCGCAGCACGCGGCAGACGTCGATCCCGTTCATGCCGGGCAACATCAGATCGAGCAGGACCAGGTCCGGTCGCGTCTCGCGAGCGGCGGCCAGCGCCTGGGTGCCGTCGCCGACCACGTACGGCTCGAAGCCTTCGCCACGCAGCACGATCGTGAGCATCTCGGCCAGCGCCGCGTCATCATCGACTACCAGTATCCGGGGCTTCATGGGGTTATCGTGTCATCTCCGTGTCGAGGGTCTGTACAGGGAGTAGCTCGGTGGCGAGTTGTGGGACGTCCGGATCGGCGCCCACGAGACGCCACGGGGAGAGCCAGGAGCGCCGGGCCAAGTCGCGGTAGACCTCCGCCGTGCGCTCCTGAAGGTCGAGATCGCGCTCGTACGCATCGCGGGCCCGACCGGCGTCCTCGTTCGATCGCTTCTGCACCCGGCGGGCCGCCTCGTCGATCGAGATGTCGAGCAGGATCTGGATATCGGGCACCGGCAGCGCGAATCGCCCGAGTTCGAGCCGTTCGATCCAGCGCACCGCGGACCCGTCGGCGGACTCGTGCAACCGGGCCGCGGTGAAGGCCGCATTCGATGCGACGTAGCGATCGAGCAGAACGACCTCGTGTTCGGCGCGCAGCCGCCGCAGATCGGTGGCCGCGGCCGCCCGGTCGAGCGCGAAGAGCACCGCCATCGCCTCCGGGCTGTCGGCGAGCCCGCCGTGGTCACCGGTGAGCGCCTCGGCCGCGAGATCGGCGGTGGTCGACTCCCCGTAGCGCGGGAACGCGACCCGCGCGACGCGGACGCCCGCCTGCTCCCAGATGCGGGTGAGGGCACGCGTCAGCGTCTGCTTGCCGACACCGTCGACTCCCTCGACGGCGACGAGCACTCCTTCACCCATCGTCCACTCCCCTGCGTCGACCGCGGCCTCGGCCGGGCCGACGGCGACGCCGCGTCCCGGAACACGGACCTTACGCCCGTGCCCCGGTGCCGCGGCGACCGCCATCCGACCGCGTGCGTCTCAGTACCGGTAGTGCTCGGGCTTGTACGGGCCCTCGACATCGACGTTGATGTACTCGGCCTGCTCCTTGGTCAGCTTGGTCAGCTCACCGCCGAGCGCCTGCACGTGGATGCGCGCGACCTTTTCGTCGAGCACCTTGGGAAGCCGGTAGACCTCGTTGTCGTACTCGTCGGGCTTGGTCCACAACTCGATCTGGGCGATCACCTGGTTCGAGAAGCTGTTGCTCATCACGAACGAGGGGTGCCCGGTGGCATTGCCGAGATTGAGCAGTCGCCCCTCGGACAACACGATGATCGAGTGGCCGTCGTCGAAGAAGAACTGGTCGACCTGCGGCTTGATCTCCTGGCGGGTGACCTTCGTCGAGCGGTCGAGGGCCGCCATGTCGATCTCGTTGTCGAAATGGCCGATATTGCCCAGGATCGCCTGGTCCTTCATCCGCGCCATGTGCTCGAAGGTGATGACGTCCTTGTTGCCGGTCGCGGTGATCACGATGTCGGCCGAGCCGATCGCCTCCTCGACCGTCCGCACGTCGAACCCGTCCATCAGCGCCTGCAGGGCGTTGATCGGATCGATCTCGGAGACCGTCACCCGCGCGCCCTGGCCGGCCAGCGCTTCGGCGCAGCCCTTGCCGACGTCGCCGTAGCCGCAGACGAGCACCTTCTTGCCGCCGATCAGCACGTCGGTACCGCGGTTGATGCCGTCGAGCAGCGAGTGGCGGGTGCCGTACTTGTTGTCGAACTTGCTCTTGGTGACCGAGTCGTTGACGTTGATCGCCGGAAACGCCAGCTCGCCGGCGGCGGCGAACTGGTAGAGCCGCAGCACACCGGTGGTCGTCTCCTCGGTGACGCCGCGCACCGACTCGGCGACCGCGGTCCACTTGCCGGGATGCTCCTCGAGGCTCTGCCGCAGCAGGGTCAGGAAGACGATGTACTCGTGCGAGTCCTCGTCCTCGTCGACCGGGGGAACGACACCGGCCTTCTCGAACTGGGCGCCGCGCAGCACCAGCATCGTGGCGTCACCGCCGTCGTCGAGGATCATGTTCGCCGGGCGCGGCGTGCCGTCCTCGGCGTCGGGCCAGCTCAGCGCGCGATCGGCGGCCCACCAGTACTCCTCGAGGGATTCGCCCTTCCAAGCGAAGACCGGCACACCGCGCGGATCGTCGACCGAACCGGTCGGTCCGACCACCACCGCGGCGGCGGCGTGGTCCTGCGTGGAGAAGATGTTGCAGGACGCCCAGCGAACCTCGGCGCCGAGGCTGACCAGCGTCTCGATCAGCACGGCGGTCTGCACCGTCATATGCAGCGACCCGGTGATCCGGGCACCCGCGAGCGGCTGGATCTCCGCGTATTCGCGGCGCAACGCCATCAGTCCGGGCATCTCGTGCTCGGCGAGGCGAATCTCGCGGCGGCCGAAGTCCGCCAGCGACAGGTCGGCGACCTCGTAGTCGAGGCGGCCACCGGACGCGGAATCCCTACCACCCTGCGTCACGGACTCGCTCTGTGTCACGGACTCTGACCTCCAGTCGTTCGTACGGTATCGAGGCGATCGATGTCGAAGCGATCGCTGTCGAACAGATCGGTGTCGATTCGATCGAGCCCGCACCGTCGCAGCGCGCGAAGGCGGCGACGGTATCGGACCGACAGCCAGGCTAGCGGGTGGCCCCGACCTACCGGTCGACGCCGTAGCGGGCGATCAACCGTCGCCGCTTGTGCGGGGCCAGATTGAGGTCCTCGATGCGGCCGTCGACGTGGTCGAGCAGCCGGTGATCCATCACCCGGCGCCACAGCGGCGGGAACAACGCCGCGACGACCATGGTCGCGTAGCCGTACGGCAGCTGCGGCGCTTCCTTCCAGGAGCGCAGCGTCTGGTACCGCCGCCCCGGGTAGGCGTGATGGTCGCTGTGCCGCTGCAGGTGGTACAGGAAGATGTTGGTGACCAGCCGGTCGCTGTTCCAACTGTGGGCGGGCCGGATCGACTCGTAGCGCCCCTTGTCGTCCCGCTTGCGCAGCAACCCGTAGTGCTCGACGTAGTTGACCGCCTCGAGCAGCATGATCCCGACGACCGCCTGAATGAGGATCAGCGGCAGGATGCCCCAACCGAAGAAGGCGATCAGCCCGGCGAAGATCAGCAGACTGAACATCCAGGCCTGCAGGATGTGATTGCGCGGGCTCCACCACTTGCGGCCCGCCAACGCGAGCCGACGGGTTTCGAGGATCCAGCCCGAGCGCATCGAACCGGCGACCGTGCGCGGGAAGAACCGGTAGATCGTCTCGCCCATGCGCGCGCTCGCCGGATCCTCCGGGGTCGCGACTCGGACGTGATGTCCACGGTTGTGCTCGACGTAGAAGTGGCCGTAGAAGGTCTGCGCCAGGGCGATCTTGGCCAGCCAGCCCTCGAGGGTGTCCGACCGATGGCCGATCTCGTGGGCGGCGTTGATCGAAATGCCGGCGACCAGGCCGAGCGATATCGCCTGACCGAGCTTGTCGATCGGCGAGAGCGTGCCGTAGGTCCACAGCCAGCACACCACCCACAGGCTGATGTACTGCACCGGAATGAACAGGTACGTCAGCCACCGGTAGTAGTGGTCGTTCTGCAGCGTCTCGATCGCCTCGTCCGGCGGGTTGTTGCCGTCCTCGCCGACCAGCCCGTCGACCACCGGGATCAGGATGAAGAAGATCATCGGACCGGTCCACCAGAAGATGGACAATCCGGTCTGCATCACCAGTTGCGAGGGCAGCAGCGCGCTGGCCGGCGCCAGGATGCCCAGCATCCACAGATACCGTTTGGCATCCGGTCGAACCCGACGTCCGACCGAGGCGATCGGTCCCTCGGACCGGCGGGAGCGGGGGTTTTCGGCCTGCTGGGGTGCGCGGGCGGTCGTTGTCGGTACATCCTCCGATGCCGGCGAAGCCATCGGCCTCCTTCCACGACGTACGTATGCATCGACCGGACCCAGCCTGCTCCCCCGAATACAGACTTGCGGGCTCGTACTGTGAAAGGTACAAATACCGGCCATTCCGAGCGGACACTACACCTGCCGGTCTCCGAAAAGGACTGCTCCGACCGTGTCGAAATCGGACCACAATGTCCATACTGGAGTCACATCCATGGTGGTCGAGCCACGTTTCCGCGGGTCGCAACGGGTGCATCACACTCCGCGGCGACCGTACCCCATCGACACGCTGTGATCGAAACTGCTCGCCGTTAAAGGTGTGACCGGACTACCACAGCAAGATTGATGTGACCCGGAATTCCATACACTTCCGGAAGTCAGCCCGCAGCCGCGACGTACAGGCAGGTCGGTTCTGCGGTCTGGGCGGCCGAGGCCACCACCACGTCCCCGGCGTCGAGCCAGGCGGCTCCCCCACGCGGGACCTCGAGTTCGGCGTCCCCGGAGCGCAGCAGACCGCGGCCCGCCGTGCAGAGCACGATCTGCGGACGTCCGACCGGCAACGCGACATCCGCCCCGACGGGCACCCGTCCCCCGGCCTCCCCGGTCCCCCCGACCTTGCCGACCTCACCGACCTCACCGGCCTTGCCGACCTCACCGACCTCAGCGGTCATCGCCGGGTCGAAGACGATCGCGCCCAGCCGAAACTCGGACGCCGGGGTATCGAACCAGGCGGGCGCCGGCCCCTCCGGCACCAGCGCCGAGGCGTCGATCGGACGGAAGTCGAGGACGCGCAGCAGTTCGGGGACGTCGACGTGTTTCGGGGTGAGGCCGCCGCGCAGCACGTTGTCGGAGTTGGCCATGATCTCCACGCCGACGCCCGAGAGGTAGGCGTGCAGGTTGCCCGCGTCGAGGAACATCCCTTCCCCCGGCTGCAGGACCACCCGATTGAGCAGTGTCGCGGCCAGCACCCCCTGGTCGCCGGGATAGGCGGCGCCGAGTTCGACGATCGTCGCCGCCTCGCGCGCGAACGGTACCGCCGCGCCCGCCGCGACGTGGCGCTCGCACCCGTCGAGCAGGGCGGGCAGCAGCTCGCGCAGCCGCGCCTGCGGCAGGGTGATCCACGAGGTGAACAGCATGCGCAGGCCGTGCTCGTCCGGTTGGCGGCCGAGCATGTCCACATAGGGCGCCATCTCGTCGACGGCGAGGGCGGAGAGGAAGTCGAGCGTGCGCGCCGGGTCGCGGAAGCCGGCGAGCGCGTGGAATTCGCCGATCGCCACGATCAGCTCGGGCTTGTGGCTGTCGTCCTTGTAGTTGCGCACCGGGGAATCGAGCGGGATGCCGCGGGAGTTGTCCGCGGCGAAGCCCTGAGCCGCCTGCAGGGCGCTCGGATGGGCCTGCAACGACAGCGGTTCGGCGGCGGCCAGCAGCTTCAGCAGGAAGGGCAACCGGTTGTGGAAGGTCCCGGCGGTCGACGCGCCGAGGCAGCCGACCGGGTCGGAGTCGATGACCGCCAGCAGCGAACGTTCCTTGGGATCACCGGACTCCGGGCGCACCAACATCGCCGGATCGGCGGGGTGCGCGCCATACCAGATCTCCGCTTCGGGGTGCTCGGTCGGTGTCGTCCGCCCCTGTAGGTCGGCCAGGTCGGTGCGCGAGCCCCAGGCGTACGCCCGGACGGCACCTTCGAGCAGATCCACGCGTCAGCCTCCGGTCAGCCGCAGATAGGCGGCGGCCATGTCGAATCGTTCGGCGATCAGCAGTGCTCGCTGCAGGGGCAGGTCGACCGCGTCGTCGACGGCGACCAGATCGGGCTCGCCGAGGGATGCGGCGCGGCGCCGCAGCAGGTGCGGGTCACCGGTGGTGTCGATCAGAATCAGTCGATCCGCCTCGGTCGGCAGCGGACCGTCGAGTTCCTCGTCGTGGAAGAGCGCGTCGACATCGGACAGCGCTCCGGTCGAGCCGATCGCGCGATGCTCGTGCACCGCCGCGAGGACCTCGGGCAGTTCCGCGGACGCACCGGCGATTCCGGTGGCCGACAGGATGACCGCGCAGCCGTGTCCGGCGACCTCGATCGCGGCCGGATCGCCGCCGACGAGCACGAAGCGGCGATTGGCCAGCCGGGCGGCCAGCTGCTTGGCGGGATTGACCGTCACGTCGGCCGAAGGCTGCCCGGACAGCGCCTCGGCGTCGAGCGCGTCGGCGGTGCGAGCGAGCAGGTCGATATCGACCGGTCCGGCATCCAGGACCGCGAGGACCCCCAGGATCGCCGCGACGTGGCCGATCATCCGATTGCGGGGCGCGACCGGGATGCGCGGCGGCAACTCGAGCGCCCGACCGGCGCCGGCATCGCGCAGCGGGCCGTCCAGCGGGGCCACCACCACGACCTCCGCGCCGCGGCGCACCGCGGCGTGGATCGATTCGGCGGCCAGCGGATCGCCCGGGTCGTCGCCTGCGACGACGACCACATCGAGCGGTCCGACCCGCGCCGGCGTGGCCCGCACCCTCGAGAGCGGATAGCGCGACGCCGCACCGACGGTCGCCTCGACCAGGGCCATCGCTCGCGAGGCGGCGGCGCCGGAGTCGACGAAGGTGATCGCGCGCGGTTGCATACCCCGCAGCCGCCCGAGCACGCCCTCCTCGATGGCGGTGGAGACCGCCCGCACCTGGGCACCCGCCATCGCCGCCGAACGCAGCGCGCCGGCGCGATCGACCGCGAGCAGCCCGTCGGTGTCGTCGAGATCGGGACGCGGAACCGGAACCGTCATCAGTCTCCGCGCTCCTCTCGGTGGTCCCGTCCCGCCGGAATTGCGGACCCGCACACGCCAACCACGGGTACCACCCTATCGACGGATGATGCCGAGCACCTCGTCCACGATCGCGGCGACCGCGGTGTCGTCGGCCGCCTCGACGTTGAGCCGCAGCAGCGGTTCGGTATTGGACGGGCGCAGATTGAACCAGGCGCCGGAGTCGAGCGTCACGGTGTGGCCGTCGAGGGTGTCGACATCGACGGTCCGATCGGCGAACGCCGCGAGGACCGCGTCGACCGCGGCCTTCTGGTCGGTGACCGTCGAGTTGATCTCCCCCGATGCGGCGTAGCGCACGTAGCCGTTGGTCAGCTCCGAGAGCGTCCCGTCGGTCTGCTCGAGCGCGGACAGCACGTGCAGGGCGGCGACCATGCCGGAGTCGGCGCCCCAGAAGTCGCGGAAGTAGTAGTGGGCGGAGTGTTCACCGCCGAAGACGGCCCCCGACTCGGCCATCGCCTGCTTGATGTAGGAGTGGCCGACCCGGGTGCGCAGCGGCTTGCCGCCCTGTTCGGTCACCAACTCCGGGACCGCGCGCGAGGTGATCAGGTTGTGGATGATCGTCGATCCGGGATGTCGGGCGAGTTCGCGATCGGCGACCAGCGAGGTGATCGTCGACGGCGACACCGCGGCGCCGGTCTCGTCGACGACGAAGCAGCGGTCCGCGTCGCCGTCGAAGGCCAGCCCGATGTCGGCCTTGGTCTCGACCACCAGGCGCTGCAGATCGACCAGATTCTTCGGGTCGAGCGGATTGGCCTCGTGGTTCGGGAAGGTGCCATCGAGCTCGAAGTAGAGCGGCCGTAGGTCGATCGGCAGCGTCGCGAAGACGGCGGGCACCGTGTGTCCGGCCATGCCGTTGCCGGCGTCGACCGCGACGGTCAGCCGGCGGCGGGTCGGCACCCCGACCAGGTCGCGCACGAACGTGGCGTAGTCGTCGAGCAGGTCGATCGTCTCGACGGTGCCCACCGGTCCGGCCGGCGCCTCGACCCCATCGATCAGCGCCTGCCGGATGGCGGCGAGACCGGTCTGCGTGCCGACGGGCTTCGCGCCCGCCCGGCACAGCTTGATGCCGTTGTAGGCGGCCGGATTGTGGCTCGCGGTGAACATCGCGCCCGGGCAGTCGAGCCGGCCCGACGCGAAGTAGAGCTCGTCGGTCGAGGCGAGGCCGATCGCGGTGACGTCGCTGCCGGTGGCGGTGACGCCCTCGGCGAAGGCGGCGGCGAGTTCCGGCGAGGAACCGCGCATGTCGTGACCGATCACGACCCGACGCGGCGCCCCCTCGGCGGCCATCAGACGGGCGAATGCGGTTCCGACGTCCCGGACGAACCCGGCGTCGATCTGCTCACCGACGATGCCGCGCACGTCGTAGGCCTTGACGACCGCGTCGATGGCTTCAGCGGTTCGAGGCACGGACACGTGGCCCTCCCTGCATGATTGGCGTCGCTCCGATCACGGTGGATCGAGGATGACGACGCGGATGAGAACGTCGATCGATGTCGACGAGCCGGGTCCCCCACCCGGGTGCGCACGACGATACCCACACCGCCGCGATCCCGGGCACCGGAGTGCCGGAGCCGACTCTCGTTCGGCGCTGCCGCTAATGGCTGGGGTCGGGCAGGACCCGCAGGTGTCCGCGCCGCCCGGTGCGGTGGGTGCTCACGATGCCCGGCGAGGAGTCGGAATCGCTCTCGACGACCACGGTCGCCGGCGCCCGCTCGCCCTTGCCGGCGTCGCGGACCGCTTCCGCCAGCGCGGTCAGATCCGCGTCGTCGGGGCCGGGACTGTCGAAGGCGGCTTGGTAACGAACCATCTCCCACCCCTTCGGGGCGGTGATGCGCGTGCCGTGTACGTCGCACAGGTCCCAGGAATGCGGCTCGTCGACGGTGGCGAGCGGTCCGACCACGGCCGTCGATTCCGAGTACACGTACGTCAGGGTCGCCACCGCCGGCCTGCTGCATCCGGGGCGACTGCACGCGCGGGGAGATCTCACGCTCCCGACCCTAGCGCTCGTCGGCCGTTCGACTCGGCAGGGACACACCGACGGTCGGCCGCCGGGCGCCGCGGGATGTCGGTATCCTGGGCCGTCATGGGTGGCAGGTCTCGACACGGCTCACGCAGCGCAGGTCGGCGGGGTCGCGGGATGCGCGGCCCCGTCATACCCACGTCCGTGCCCGCGTACCGCACGCGCGCGCAGCGTTTCGATCAGCTGGCCGTCGACGCGTTCGCGCGGATCGACAACCAGTGGCACGAGCGGCTCACCGCGCTCGACATCGCCGTCGACGAGGTGCCGCCGATCAAGTCGGTGGGACCGGACCTTCCGGTATGGGCCGATGATGTGGTGACCGAGGGGGCGATCCCGCTGTCCCGCCTGGTTCCGGCCGGGGTCGATGCTCGGGGCGAGCCCACCCGCGCGCGGATCGTGCTGTTTCGGCGGCCGCTGGAGCGCCGCGCCCGGCAGCCCGAGATGTTGATGGAGCTGATTCACGAGGTTCTGGTGGCGCAGGTCGCGTCCTACCTGGGAGTCGATCCGGAGGTCATCGACCCCGAGTTGATCGATCCGCCGGACGGCGCCTGATCGCCCCTGCCCGATCGCACCTGCCGGGTTTCCCTTCCGGCCGATGCGGCCGGCGGGACCGCTTGCCGGGACCACCGTCGACGCAAACCGCGCCGGACGCCAAATCAGTGCAGACACGAACGTCAGTGCGGACACGAACGGCGCCGGGGCGGCGGTCGACCCGCCCCCGACGCCGTCCGAATGCCGTCGATCCCCCTGCGGCCCGATGACCGTCGCGGGACGCGTCAGATGATGCCGCGCTTGAGGCGGCGACGCTCTCGCTCGGAGAGGCCACCCCAGATACCGAAACGCTCGTCGTTGGCGAGGGCGTACTCCAGGCACTCGTCCTTGACCTCGCAACCGAGGCAGATACGTTTCGCCTCGCGGGTGGAACCACCCTTCTCCGGGAAAAACGCCTCGGGGTCGGTCTGAGCGCACAATGCGCGCTCCTGCCATTCTTCCTCGGCACCGTCGAAGAGATAGTCGAAATCATCGACCGGGCGTAACTGCCGCACCTGATCCACCTCGGGATCGGCCTCGTCCCCCGTCGGTTCGAGGTCCTGCGACGAATGGTTCTCCATCACCGGCTTCGCCTCCTCGCCTGTTGTGTCACAACATGTTTCACCGACCCGATGCCACCGAACCCGGAAACCCTCAGCACCTTCGGCTCATCGACACCGCGAACGGAATTCCCGATGTTTGCCCCGAACCGACGTACAGGTTTTCAGCGTTCGAACATATATTCGACGGACGAATTACCACCCGAGAGCGTCGCCGAACGAATATCGAATGACACGCCTGTGATTAGACACGCAGCGGCGGTACGGCGTCAAGCCGGAGGAGGGGTCGTCCAGTATTGCGCCTCGCCTCCCCGGCGCGTCGCAGCGACACGCCGCGTGTCGGGGAGGCGACACGCGCGCGTCGGCACCGCGACGCCCCGGCCGGCGCGGTCGGCCCCGCCTGCGCCCGCCGCCGGCCGGCTCCTAGGCTCGAGGACGTGAAGGTAACCGTTCTGGTCGGCGGGGTCGGCGGCGCTCGATTCCTGCTCGGCATGCGCGCTGCGCTCGGGCCCGACGACACGATCACGGCGGTGGTCAACGTCGGCGACGACGTCTGGATGCACGGACTGCGCATCTGCCCGGATCTCGATACGTGCATGTACACCCTCGGCGACGGGATCGACACCGAAAAGGGCTGGGGGCGCCGCGACGAGACCTGGTCGGTCAAGGAGGAGCTCGCCGGTTACGGGGTCGACCCGGACTGGTTCGGCCTCGGCGACCGCGACGTCGCCACCCACCTGGTCCGCAGCCGCATGCTGCGCGCCGGTTATCCGCTCTCGCAGGTCACCGAGGCGCTCTGCGCCCGATGGCAGCCGGGCGTGTCCCTGATCCCGGTGACCGACGACCGGTCGGAGACCCACGTGGTGGTCGACCCGGGCGACGCGGAGGGCAAGCGGGCGATCCACTTCCAGGAGTGGTGGGTCCGGTACCGGGCCGGCATCCCGACCGAATCGTTCATCCACGTCGGCGCGGAGCAGGCGACGCCCGCCCCCGGCGTGCTCGACGCGATCACCGGCGCGGACGCCGTCGTGCTGGCGCCGTCGAATCCGGTGGTCAGCATCGGCGCGATCCTCGCCGTACCCGGTATCCGCGGCGCCCTTCGCACGACATCGGCAGGCGTCGTAGGGATTTCGCCGATCATCGGCGGCAAGCATCTGCGCGGCATGGCCGACGAATGCCTGCAGGTGATCGGCGTGGAGACCTCCGCTCGGGCGGTCGGCGACTGGTACGGCTCCCGCAAGGAAGCCGGCCTGCTCGACGCGTGGATGGTGCACACCGGCGACGGATACCGCTCGGAGCCCCTCGACGTCGTCGAACGGCCCCTGCTGATGACCGACGTCGACACGACCGCCCGGATGGCCCGCGACGCGCTCGAGGCGGCCGGGGTGAGCCTGCCGTGAGCACCGCGGACGCCCTGACCGTCCTGCCGATCGACGGGTTGCCGGAGGTGACCGCCGGGACCGACCTGGTCGGTGCGCTGCTGGCGACCGGGGTCGACCTGCGCGACGGCGATGTACTGGTCGTCACCAGCAAGGTGATCTCCAAGGCCGAGGGCCGACTGGTCGACGTACCGGCGGGGGTCGACCGCGACGCCTTCCGCCGCGATCTCGTCGAACGGGAAGCGCGTTCGGTTGTCGCGCGCCGCGGGAACACCATGATCACCCGCAGCCGCCTCGGCGTGGTCGCCGCGGCGTCCGGGATCGACGCCTCCAACGTCGGCGCCGGGCAGTTGGCTCTGCTGCCGGTCGACCCGGACGGCAGTGCGCAGACCCTGCGCAAGGAGATCGCCGACCGCCTCGGCGTCCGCGTTGCGGTGGTGATCACCGACACGATGGGACGTGCGTGGCGCGTCGGCCAGACCGACGCCGCCCTGGGGGCGGCAGGCCTGACGGTGCTCAAACCCTATGCGGGCCAGACCGACCCGCACGGGAACGTGCTGGAGGTGACCAATACCGCGATCGCCGACGAGATCGCGGCCGCCGCGGATCTGGTCAAGGGCAAGACCACCGGTCGTCCGATGGCTATCGTGCGCGGCCTGCCGATCGTCGACGACGGCAGCCGCGCGGCCGACCTGCTGCGCACCGAGGACGAGGACATGTTCCGTCTCGGCGCCGACGAGGCCTTCGCCGCCGGCCTGCGCGCGGCGGTCCCCCACCGTCGGTCGGTGCGCGACTTCGCCGACGAGCCGGTCGATCCGGCCGTCCTGCGCGCGGCGATCGCCGATGCGTGGACCGCCCCGGCCCCGCATCACTCGCATCCGATCCGATTCGTCTGGGTGCGCACCCGCGAGGTGCGCGAACGACTGTTGACCGCGATGCGTTCGGCCTGGCGCAACGATCTGTCGGAGGACGGCTTCACCGACGAGATGATCACCCGGCGCCTGTCCCGCGGCGATATTCTCTGGCGCGCACCGGAACTGATCCTGCCGTTCCTGGTCACCGATGCGGGCGCACACGACTATCCGGACGAGCGGCGGCGAGCGAACGAGCGCACGATGTTCACCGTCGCCGGCGGGGCCGCGGTGCAGAGTCTGCTGATCGCCCTGGCGGCCAGGGATCTGGGCAGCCTGTGGGTCGGCTCGACGATCTTCGCGGCCGACGTGGTGCGCACCGAATTGGACCTCGGGCCGACCTGGCAACCGCTCGGCGCGGTCGCGGTCGGCCATCCCGCGCAGGCCGTCGGCCCGCGACCGGCCGGTGATCCGGGCGAGGCGGTGATCGAGCGATGAGCTTCGCCACCCTGCACGACTCCGCGGTCGCCGCCGTCGCAGACCTGCCCGAGTCGACCGATGCGGTGGAATTGTCCCTGCGCCAGGCGATCTCCGCCTATCTGGTGGCGCAGCCGCTCGCCTGCGCGCGGGCGAACGTGCCCGGCCATGTCACCGCCTCGACCATGATCTTCGACCACACCCGCTCGCGGGTACTGCTGACGCTGCATCCGCGCCTGGGCCGGTGGGTACAGCTCGGGGGACATTGCGAGCCCGAGGATGTCGACGTCGCGGCCGCCGCGGCCCGCGAGGCCAGAGAGGAATCCGGGATCGCGGACCTCACCGTCGAGCCACGGGCGTTGGCGCTGCGCGTCTTCGCGCTGACCTGCTCGCTGGGCGTGCCGACCCGGCATATCGATCTCTACTTCCGGGCGATCGCGCCGGCCGATGCGATCATCGAGCGCAGCGACGAGTCGATCGACCTGAAGTGGTGGCCCATCGACGATCTGCCCGATTCGTCGGGCTTCGGCGCATTGGTGGAGTACATCGCGGCTATTCCCTGATCGCCGGACGTTTTCTACCGGCGAAACCGGGGTGACGGCCGGCCGGCGGTATGCCAGGCTTGGTCGGTGAGCCCTACGTCACCTGAGTCGGATCGACCGGTCATCGTTCTGGTTGCTCCGGAACACCACGACATCCTGTGCAGCGAATTCGACCGCTACCGTCGCGACTACAACGTCGTGCTGGTCAAGTCGGCCGGCGAGGCCAAGACCACCGCCATCGACTTTCGCGACGCCCACAAGAAGATCGCGTTGATCGTCTTCGAATCCCGTATGCCCGATTTCCCGCTCTTCGCGGCGATCGGCAAGGTCCGCGAATTCGTTCCGACCGCCAGACGGCTGGTCGTCTCCCATATTTCGAACTTCACCGAGGACAGCGAGATGCTGCGCCTCGGTATGGCCACCGGCAAGATCGACGCGCGGCTGCTGATCCCGCAGGGCTCCCGCGACGAGGAATTCCACTATGCGGTCACCGAATTGCTGTCGGACTGGGGCTCGACCGTGCCGGCGCCGGACGTCGAATTCGCGCGGGTGGTCACCCCGACCACCGACCTGGCGACGGTGACCGTCCGCGACTACCTCGACCGGATGGGCATGGCCTACAGCGTGGTGTCGCCGGATTCGCCGGAGGGGCGGGAGGTCCTCGACGACTACGCGGAGGCCGGCCTCGGCGAGCCGGTGTACCCGGTCTGCTGGTCGCGCGGCCGCTTCGTCAGTTCGGCCAGCGATCCGCGTCAGATCCTGACCGCCTTCTTCGGTCGGCCGGACGAGATCGACGTGACCACCGAGGTCGACCTGGCGATCGTCGGCGCGGGGCCCGCGGGCCTCGCCGCGGCGGTCTACGGCTCCTCGGAGGGCCTCAACACCGTCGTCGTCGAGTCGGAGGTGATCGGCGGCCAGGCGGGCACCAGCTCGATGATCCGCAACTATCTCGGCTTCCCGCGCGGGATCTCCGGTATGCGGCTCGCCCAGCGCGCCCGCATGCAGGCGATCAACTTCGGGACCCGCTTCTTCAGCGGCTGGCCGGTCACCGAGCTGATTCCGGGCACCGACGGCGAGCCGCACACCCTGTGCACCGAGGGTGGCGATATCCGGGCGAAGGCCGTGGTGATCGCCTCCGGCGTCGCCTATCGGCGGCTGCCGGTGGCCGGGGTCGAGGATCTGGTCGGCCGCGGGGTCTACTACGGCGCGGCGATGGGCGCCGCCAGCGAGATGCACGGCCGGCACGTCTTCGTGGTCGGCGGCGGCAACTCCGCCGGGCAGGCGGCGATGCACCTGGCCCGGTATGCCTCGTCGGTGACGATCCTGATCCGCCGCACCGACCTGGCCGCGACCATGTCGGACTACCTGATCCAGCAGATCACCTACAACCCGCGGATCGACGTGCGGCCGTGCTGCGAGGTGATCGACGCCGGCGGCGAGGACCGACTCGCCTGGGTCGACCTGCGCGATACGGTCACCGGCACCGTCGATCGGATGGACGCGGCCGGGCTGTTCCTGCTGCTCGGCGCCGCTCCGCATTGCGAGTGGCTACCGGACACCATCCAGCTCGACAGCCACTCCTTCGTCCTGACCGGTCGCGATACGGCTCCGGAGTCGTGGGTCGAGGGACGCCCGCCGTCCAGTCTGGCGACCAGCGTGCCGGGCATCTTCGCGGTCGGCGATATTCGCGCCGGTTCGATGAAGCGCGTCGCCGCCGCCGCGGGCGAGGGTTCCGGGGTGGTGCCGGCCGTGCACCGCTGGCTGGAGTAGCCCGCACCCCCTCACCGCCGCACCCCGAACGTGGTGCGGCGGTGAGCGGTACGCGTTGTCCCGTTTACCATGACGCGGGATGCCCGGATGCCGGGCGCTGCCGAAGGGGTGCGTGACCGATGACAACTGTGCCGTTCGTGCGTGGCGACTCCGCCGGGACCGCCCGCGCAGCACTCTTCGGCCGGCTGCCGGCCCCGACCCGGCGGCCGGCGACCGAGACCCTGATCGACGAGCATCATCTGCGCCTCGATCGATACGCACCGGCCGGTCCCGCGACCCGGCCGCCGGTGATCCTGATCCCGCCGCTCGCTGCGCCCGCGTCCGCCTTCGATCTGCGACCGGGGTGCAGCTTGCTGTCCCACCTGGTCGACCGCGGCCATCCGGTCTACCTGGCCGACTACGGTCACGTCGACGCGGCGGACCGCGGGATGGGCTTGGAGGACTGGATCGATCGGATCATCCCGCGGGCGATTTCCACCGCCGCGGACCACGGCGGCGCACCGATGCCGGTGGTGGGCTGGAGCCTGGGCGGCACAATGTCCCTGCTGACCGCCGCCGCCCATCCCGACCTGCCGATCCGCTCGATCGCGGCGGTGGGCACCCCGATCGACTATCGCCGCATCCCGGCACTCGCCCCCGCCCGCACCGCGGCGCGCATCGACGGCGGCCGAGTGGTCGCCGGGCTCGGCCGACTGCTGGGTGGGGTGCCCCCGCTGGGCGTGCAGATGATGTATCGCCTCTCGGCGATCAACCGCGAGCTGGAACGGCCGCTCTACGTCCTGCGGCACGCCGACGACGAGGCCAAGATGCGGCATCTGGCCGCCGTCGACCGGTTCATGGGCACGATGCCCGGCTATCCCGGTCGCGCCTTCGATCAGATCTGGCGGCGGCTGATCGTCGCGAACGACCTCAATTCCGGAACGCTGCACCTCGGCGACCGGACGATCGATCTGGCGGCGATCACGCCGCCGGTCCTCGCGATCGGCAGTGACGCGGACGCGATCGCCCCGGCCGCGGCGGTCGAGGCGATCACCCGGGTGCTCACCGGCACCTCGGTGCGGTTCGAACGGGTGCCCGGTGGCCATCTCGGCATCCTGACCGGCCCGACGGCCGCGGACACCACCTGGCGCCTGCTCGACGAGCATCTCGCCCGCTGAGCCGCCGGCCGACGGCCCGCGAGGAAGGCGGCAGTCCCGACGCCGACCTGTACACGAATGCGGCCCTCGCCTCGACTTAGTAGCAGAACGTAGCCTAACCTAAGCTACTGTCTCGATAGCTACTGTTTCGACGTCTCGACCGGGAAGGCCCTATGCCAGCCGTCAGTTCGACCGCCACCCTTTCCGGCCGCGGCACCGTCGCTCATCATCCCGATCGCGACCCGTTCGACATCGTCGGACTCGGATTCGGGCCCTCCAACCTGGGTTTGGCGATAGCGGTCGCCGAACACAATGCCGACGTCGACCGGACCGGCGACCGCCGCATCCGCGCCGCCTTCGTCGAGTCGAAGAGCGAGTTCGGTTGGCATACCGGCATGCTGCTGCCGGGGACGACCATGCAGATCTCGTTCCTCAAGGATCTCGCGACGCAGCGGTCGGCCACCAGCGCCTTCACCTTCGTGAACTATTTGTCCGAAAAGTCGCGTTTATCGGAATTCATCAATCACCAAACGTTTTTCCCGACCCGACTGGAATTCCACGACTATCTGCGGTGGGCGGCGGACAAGGTCGAGGCGGACGTGCGCTACTCGACATCGGTTGTCTCCATTCGGGATTGTGGCGACTTCTTCGAGGTCGCGACGGCGGACGGCGAGACACCACTGCGCGCACGGCATGTCGTCGTCGCCGGTGGGTTGGTCCCGCACCTGCCGGCCGGGATCACCGAATCCGACCGGGTCTTCCACAACCATCGTCTGCTCGAGCGCCTCGAGGCCCTTCCCGAGCAGCGCCACCGGCGGTTCGCGGTGGTGGGCGCGGGCCAGAGCGCGGCGGAAGTTGTTGCCCACCTGCACGAGACCTTCCCGGATGCCGAGGTGCACGGGATCTTCGCGCGGTACGGCTACTCCCCCGCCGACGACAGCCCGTACGCCAATCGGATCTTCGACCCGGCCGCGGTCGACGACTTCTACGCCGCCGACGAGCCGGTGCGCCGACGCCTGCTGAGCTACCACCGCTCGACCAACTACTCCTGCGTCGACCTGCCGCTGATCGAGGAGTTGTACCGGCGGGAGTACGCCGAACGGGTCGCCGACGACCGCCGACTGTTCATGCGCGGCGCGTCCGATGTCGAGGCGATCGCCGCGGACGACGCCGGGGTGGATCTGACCGTCCGACACGGCCCCACCCGGCACACCGACGTGCTGACCTGCGACGCGGTCGTCTACGCCACCGGCTTCCGCCCGATGCCACTCGGCGGCCTGCTCGGCGACCTCTACGACGACCGTCACCCGGGCGCGCCGGCGGTCACCCGCGACTACCGACTGGTCACCCGCCGTCCGACGTCGGGCGGCATCTACCTGCAGGGCGGCACCGAGCACACCCACGGCATGTCGTCGTCGTTGTTGTCGAATATCGCCATCCGCTCCGGGGAGATCCTCGACTCGATTCTGCGGGCGTCCGCCGGTACCGCCGCCAGCGCCGCGAGCTGACGCGGCGTCCGGTCAGCCGGCGATCAGGTCGCGCACGGAGGCGGGCACCTCCGCGTCGGTGCCGGCCTCGGCGATCGGGGCACCCCAGCCCCGCACCACCGGCACCACACCGCGCCAGACCCCTGGTTCGGGCCCGTCGCCCGCTCCGCCGACCCGGCGCTTGGCGGTCCACTCGCCGTCGACGATGTCCAGGGCGAGCACCAGGGTGGCGGCGACCTCCTTGGGCAGGTGACCGCGCACCTCGGTCGTCCGGCCGGGCAGCAGGACCTCGCTCAGGGTGGTCAGGGCGACGACCGCACTGTCGCCGTCGAGGGTCCGCGCGACCCCGTTGACCACGGCGGATCGGTAGTTCGCGGAGGAGTCGAAGAGGGTGGCCGCCACGACGAGGGCATCCATCTCGGCGACGCAGAAGGCCACCGGCGCACCATGGGCGGCCCGACGGAAGGCTCCGGCGCCGGTAGATCCGTGCACGAGGATGCGATCGCCGTCGCGGGCGTAGAGCACCGGCACCGACACCGGCAGACCGTCCGCATCGACGGTGGTCAACGTCCCCACCAGGGTCGAGTCGAGGATGTCGTACAACTCGGTGCGGTCGGTCAGCCCGCGATCCTTCTTGCGGGTCAACTGGCGTGGCTGTGTGCTCATATCACCACCTTCCCGGTAATGCGGTCGTCCTGCCAGACCACAAAGCAGCGATACCTCGAGACCACTATGGTGGGAGGGTGCGTACCTCGGCGGTGACCGCAGCCCTTCCCCTGCCCGGCGACCCGTCGGGCGGCAGCGGTGGCCCGGAGTCGCCGACGGATCTGATCTGGCGGTCGCTGGCCGATGGTCTGCTCCTCGACGGCGACCGACTCCCGGCCACCCGCACCCTGGCCGGAACCCACGGCTTCGCCCGCTCCGCGGTGGTCGCGGCGTACGAATCGTTGACCGGTGCCGGGGTGCTGACCAGTCGACCCGGCGGTGGCACCTGGGTGGCGCCGGGCGCCGGCGCCCTCGCTCGGGCGGGAGCGCGCACCGCGGTGCCCGCCGTCGCCGACGACGATCCCTCGATCCCGGACATCCCGCTTCGGTCGGGACGACCGGTCCTCGATCTTCGGCCGGGGGTACCGGATATCGGCCTGATCGATCGCCCGCAATGGCGTCGTGCCTGGCGGGCCGCAACGGCGGAGGTCACCGACCTGCAGCCGACCGGCCACGCGCCGGCCGCGGCCAAAGTGGCGGTGCTCGAACATCTTCGGACCTTTCGCGGGATCACCGCCGATCCGGATCTGGTGACCCTGATGCCGAGCGTCTCGGCGGCCTGTGCGGCGCTGGCCGTCTCGTCCCGGCTGGCCGGTCGAACGATCGCCATGGAGGATCCCGGCTATCCGGAGGCGTTCAGGGAGTTCGCCCATCACGGGATGCGGGTGGTCCCGGTGCCGGTGGATGACGACGGGCTGGTGGTCGACCGCATCCCGAACGGGGTCGACGCGGTGTACGTCACACCCCCGCACCAGTATCCGCTGGGGGTGCCGCTGACCCTCGATCGGCGGCGCCGCCTGCTCGAATGGGCGCACGCCACCGGCGGATTGATCATCGAGGACGACTACGACGGCGAGTTCCGCTACGACACAACCCCGCTGCCGGCGATGCGGACGATGCACAGCGGTGCCGATCGGGTGATCTATCTGGGCACCACCTCGAAGATCCTCACCCCCGAGATGCGGGTGGCGTGGGTGGTGGCGCCGGCCGGGACTCTCGATCCGCCCGGCGCCCGGGAGCTGACCGACGTCTCCGGTCCCGCCATGCGGGCGTTGACCCACCTGATCACCACCGGGGCGCTGGCTCGGCATCGGGCGCGGGCGATGCGCACCTACGCCGCGCGGCGACGAGCCCTGATCGAGCCGCTGCACGCTCGGCTGCCGGCGGTGCGGGTGGTGGGCGCCGCCGCCGGACTGCATTGCACGCTGCTGCTACCCGAGGGTGGCGCCGGGGCGCCCGCACGCTCCGAACGCGAGGTACTCGACGGTCTGGAGGCCGGCGGCTTTCTGGTCTCCGGCCTCGCCCGCTACAGCCCGAACCGGCAGCCGCCGGGCATCGTGGTCGGCTACGCCCGACTACCGGAAACCGCTGCAGGAGGGTTCATCCGGGCCCTCGGCCGGGCGATCGAGCACGGCTGACGCGTCACCCCCGGCGCTCGGTCACAGGCTCAGCCGTCGGCGGCGCCGCTGTCCAGCACCGCCCGCAGCGGCGCGAAGGTAGCCCGCCAGCCGCGTTCCATCGCATTGCGCGCCATCTTCTGCCGACGGTCGGTGATATCGAATCCGCTGTGCGTCACCAGTAGTCGGCTGCCTCGCCCCTCGCCGCGCAGGGTCCAGTCCAGAACCCACCGGGCGGGCTGATCCGCGCGCAGGTCGACCCAGGTGATCGTCAACTGTTCGACCGGCCGACAGTCGAGCACCTCACAGGCGATCTCCCCCACCCGCGGCGGCGGCAGGGTGAAGACGAAGTGCGCCCCGACCCGGGTATCGAATCCGTTGGACGGCAACAGCCATCGTTCGAGCAGCTCCGCCTCGGACAGCATCCGCCATACCGCCTCCGGCGGATGCGGCAGGAAGTTGCCCACCTCGACCGCGGTCGGATCGAGCTCCGCACCCGCGGTCATCGGTCACCTCACGTTCCGGTCACACACCACCGCCGAGATACCGGCAGCCGAATACCTTCCCCGGCAATGCTACCCGTCGGCGGGAGTGGACTGCTCGGTGTCGACCTGTCCCTCCGGCGGCGCCTCCCCGGCCGGCGCATCCTCCGCCGACCCAGCCGACCCGGCGGACTCGGCGGACGGCTGCGCGCTCGGCGGCGGGATGAGCGCCTCCGGCTCCTCGGTCGGCAGCGGGGTCACCGCCTCCGGCCCCTCGGTGAGCAGGACGGTGAACCCGTCCTCGTCGAGCACCGGTACGCCGAGCGAGACCGCCTTGTCGTATTTCGATCCCGGGGCGTCGCCGACCACCACGAAGGCGGTCTTCTTCGACACCGAACCGGCCGCCTTGCCGCCGCGCTGCAGGATCGCCTCCTTGGCCCCGTCGCGCGAGTACGTGCGCAACGACCCGGTCACCACGATCGACAGGCCCTCGAGGTTGCGATCGATCGACGCATCCCGCTCGTCGGCCATGCGGACGCCGGCCTCGGCCCATTTGCGGACGATCTCGTTGTGCCAGTCGACGGTGAACCAGTCGATCACCGCGTGCGCGATCGTCGGCCCGACCCCCTCGGTATCGGCGAGTTGTTCCTCGGTCGCCGCCCGGATCGCCTCGACGCTGCCGAAGGCCGCGGCCAGCGCCCGGGCCGCGGTCGGTCCGACGTGCCGGATCGACAGGGCCACCAGCACCCGCCACAGCGGCCGGTCGAGCACCGCGTGCAGGTTCGCCAGCAGCCTCGCCCCGTTGGCCGACACGGCCCCGGCCTTGGTGGTGAACAGGTCGGTGCGCAGCAGGTCGTCCTCGGTCAACCCGAACAGATCGCCCTCGTCGGTGATCACCTCGGCCTTGAGCAGGGCGGTCGCCGCCTCGTAGCCCAGGCCTTCGATGTCGAAGGCGCCGCGTCCGGCGACGTGGAAGACCCGCTCCCGCAATTGGGCGGGGCAGCTGCGCGCGTTCGGGCAGCGGATGTCGACGTCGCTCTCCTTCGACGGCGCCAGAGGGGTGCCGCATTCCGGGCAGTTCGCCGGCATGACGAAGGGGCGTTCGGTGCCGTCGCGCAGGTCGACCACCGGGCCGACCACCTCGGGGATCACGTCGCCGGCCTTGCGGATGACCACCGTGTCGCCGATCAGCACGCCCTTGCGCTCGACCTCCTCGGCGTTGTGCAGGGTGGCCAGGCCGACCGTCGAGCCGGCCACCAGGACCGGTTCCATATAGGCGAACGGGGTGACCCGGCCGGTGCGCCCGACGTTGACCCGGATGTCGAGCAGCTTGGTGGTGACCTCCTCGGGCGGATACTTGTAGGCGATCGCCCACCGGGGTGCCCGCGAGGTCGCGCCGAGGCGGCGGTGCAGCGCCATCTCGTCGATCTTGACCACCTGGCCGTCGAGTTCGTGCTCGATCGAATGCCGATTCTCGTGCCAGTACCGCACCCGATCGAGGACGCCGTCGATCCCCTTCTCGCGGGTGGTGTGGCGCGAGACCGGCAGCCCCCAGGCGGCGAAGGCCAGGTAGATCTCGTGCTGCGAGGCCGGATCGAAGCCTTCCGCGGCGCCGAGGCCGTGGCAGGTCATCCGCAGCCGGCGACGGGCGGTCACCGCCGGGTTCTTCTGGCGCAGCGACCCGGCGGCGGAGTTGCGGGGATTGGCGAACGGCGCCTTGCCCTCCGCGGTCAGCGAGGCGTTGAGGGCCTCGAAGTCGGCGAGTTCGAAGAACACCTCGCCGCGCACCTCCAACAGGCTCGGCGTCGGGTACTCGTCCGACGCGGTGAGCACCTCGGGGATGTCCTCGATGGTGCGTGCGTTGAGGGTGACGTCCTCCCCCGCGCGGCCGTCGCCGCGGGTGGCGCCGCGCACGAGCCGACCGTCGCGGTAGACCAGCGACAGCGCGACGCCGTCGATCTTGATCTCGCAGAGGAAGTGCAGGTCCGAGCCGCCGACCTCGCGGGTGACCTTCTCGACCCAGCCGCGCATCTCGTCCTCGGAGAAGACGTTGTCGAGGCTGAGCATCGGTTCGATGTGGTCGACGGTGGTGAACTCGGTCGCGAATCCGCCGCCGACCAGCTTGGTCGGCGAATCGGGCACCCGCAGCCCGGGATAGCGATCCTCGAGGTCCTGCAGGCGTCCGAGCAGCGCGTCGAACTCACCGTCACTGATGACCGGTGCGTCCTTGACGTAGTACCGGAACTGGTGGCCGCGCACCTCGTCGGCCACGTCCTGCCACTCACGGCGCACATCGTCGGGCAGGTCACCGGCTTCCGGGACCGGTCCGGCGGCTGCGGACACGTCGGGATCGCTCACTCAGGCAGGTTAACGGACGCCTCCGACGTCTTTCCCGAACGCCGACCGCCCGCGACCCGTGCGAGCCCCGGTTCAGCGACCGAGGGTTTCCGGTTCCTCGGCGAGCGCCCGCGCCACCTCGACCGACAGGTCGGTGGCCCGCCGCGCCCAGGCGGTCGTCGCCCCGGCCAGGCCGCAGGTGGGGGTGACGTCGACGGCGGTACCGAGCAGGGTGCGCGAAAATCCGATGCGGTCGACCAGGTCGAGGGCCGGACGCACGACGGTCTTCCAGTCCGCCGGACGCGCCGGGGCGGTCGAGGGCACCAACCCGAGGAAGAGGCGGGTACCGCCGTCGACCACCTCGGCGACCCCGTCGAGGTCCTCGGTGGTCAGGCCGGTGGCATCGAAGCCGATACCGGCGGCACCGGTGCGCCCCAGCAGCGCGAACGGAACCCCGCCGACCCGCGAGTCGGGCGTGGAATCCCTTCGCGCACAACAATGCAGCACCACTGGCCGACCGATACGCGCGATGACGGTCTCGAGGACGTCCTGTACCCGGGGCTCGCGGACCGCGGCCACCGAGTCGAGGATGCTGACCGCCCCGAGCGAGCCCGCCAGCACCGACGGCAGTTCCGGTTCGTCGAGTTGGACGACCACCGAGACGCCGAAGCGCTTCTCGAGCCGGGCGCTGTGTTCGGCGATGCCCTCGGCCAGCGACGCGGCGATGTCCCGGGCGGCGCCGCGGTCGGTCAGGACGCGGTGGCCGCCGCTCAGCTCGAGGGTGGCGGCCAGCGTCCAGGGCCCGGCCCACTGCACCTTGAGCGTCGGTCGCTCGCGGCCGCCGATGCCGCCGGCCTTCTCCAGGGCTTCCTCGAAGGCGTCGAGGTCGCGGGAGAGCAGGTCGCGGGCGCGCCGACCGACCGGGCCCGGCCGTGACGCCACCCGATATCCGGTGGTCGAGGTGTCGAATTCGATGTCGACCAGCACCGCGGCGCACCGGCCGATCATGTCGGCACCGATACCGCGCGCCGGCAACTCCGGCAGATAGGGCAGGCGGTCGAGTTCGCCGAGGATCACCTCGGCGGCGGCCAGCGGATCGGTGCCGGGCCAGGAGCCGACTCCCGACGCCGTCGGCGGACCATCGAGTATCGGCGCCTCGGTCACCGTGCCGCGACCGATTCCGCGGGCCGGGCCACGCGGATGGTGCCGCTGCCGAGCACGATGTCGCCGTCGACGTCCGGCCGATAGATCACCATCGCCTGGCCGGGCGCGACGCCGCGGATCGGCGTGTGCAGTCGGGCGAGCAGGCCGCCGTCCTCGGTCACCGAGACCGTCGCCTCGACCGGCGCACCGTGCGCGCGCACCTGAACGAGGCAATCGATCGACTCGTCCGGAGCTCCGTCTGCGATCGCCCACACCGCGGGACCGGTTTCGATCGACCACATGTCGAGACGATCGGCCGAACCGACCCGGACCGTTCCGGTGTCCGCGTCGATGCCGGTCACGTACCGCGCGCCGCCATCGGGACCGGGGCCGGCCAGGCCGAGGCCGCGACGCTGGCCGATCGTGAACCCGTGCACGCCGGAGTGTTCCGCCAGCGGGGCGCCGGTGCGGTCGTCGACGACGGCGCCGGGCCGCAGCCCGATGCGAGCGCCGAGGAAGGCGCGGGTATCGCCGGACGGGATGAAGCAGATGTCGTGGCTGTCCGGCTTGTCGGCGACCGCGAGGCCGAGTTCCGCTGCCTCCGCGCGGATCTGCGGCTTGGGGGTGTCACCGATGGGGAACATCGCCCGCGAAAGTCGCTGCGCGTCCAGGACACCCAGCACATAGGACTGGTCCTTGTCGGCGTCGACCGCGCGCCGCAGCTTCCCGTCCGCCAGTCGGGCGTAGTGCCCGGTGGCGACCGCCTCGAAGCCGAGCGCATAGGCCCGGTCGGCGAGCGCGGTGAACTTGATCTTCTCGTTGCAGCGCAGGCAGGGGTTCGGCGTCTCGCCGGCGGCATAGGACTCGACGAAGTCGTCGATGACGTCCTCCTTGAACCGGTCCGCGAAATCCCAGACGTAGAAGGGGATCCCGAGCAGATCGGCCACCCGGCGGGCATCGCCGGCGTCCTCGCGCGTGCAGCACCCGCGCGAGCCGGTGCGCAGGGCGCCGGCGACGGTCGACAGGGCGAGATGAACGCCGACCACGTCGTGCCCGGCGCGCACCAGGCGGGCGGCCGCGACCGAGGAATCGACGCCACCACTCATCGCCACCAGAACGCGCATCATCGACCTCCCACCGCGGCGAGACCGGCGGCCCGGGCCCGCGCCAGCACCGACGGCAGGGCCGCCACCGCGCCGGCGACATCGGCGTCGGTCGAGGTGTGGCCGAGCGACAGTCGCAGGGAACCGCGCGCCGCGGCACGCTCGATACCCATCGCGGACAGCACGTGGCTCGGGGTCGCGACACCGGAGGTGCACGCGGAGCCGGTCGAGACCTCGACCCCGGCGGCGTCGAGCAACATCAACAACGAATCTCCCTCACACCCGGGGAACGACACGTGGACGTTCCCGGGCAGTCGATCGGTCAGCGGGCCGTTGATCACCGCGTCGGGAGCCACCCGTACGATCCCGGCGATCAACGCATCGCGCAGGCGGGACAGTTCGGCGGCCGCGGCCTCCCGGCGGTCGACCGCCTGGTGCAGGGCCGCGGCCATCGATGCGGCGCCGGCGACGTCGAGAGTGCCGGAACGCACGTCGCGCTCCTGGCCGCCCCCGTGCAGCAGCGGCACGCAGGCGACATCGCGGCGCAGCAGCAGCGCACCGACCCCGGTCGGCCCGCCGAACTTGTGTGCGGTCAACGACAGGGCGGAGAAGGCTCCGGAGCCGAAGTCGACCGGCAGGATGCCGACCGCCTGCACGGCGTCGGTGTGGAACGGGATGCCGGCGGCGCGGGTCAGCTCGGCGAGTTCGGCGATCGGCATGATCGAGCCGACCTCGTTGTTGGCCCACATGATCGTCACCAGGGCGATCTCGTCCGCGTGTGCCGCCAATTCGGCGGCCAGGGTCTCGGGTGTGACCACTCCCCGCGCGTCGACGGGCAGCCAGGTGACCTCGGCGCCCTCGTGCGCGACCAGCCATTCGACGGTGTCGATGACCGCGTGATGCTCGACGCTGCTCGCGAGGATGCGTCGACGGCGCGGGTCGGCGTCACGGCGCGCCCAGAAGATCCCCTTGAGCGCGAGGTTGAGGCTCTCGGTGCCGCCGGTGGTGAAGATCACCTCGGACGGGCGGGCACCGAGATCCCGGGCGATCGATTCACGCGCCTCCTCCAGGCGGCGGCGCGCCGCGCGACCGGCCCCGTGCACCGACGAGGCGTTGCCCACCCGAGCCATGACGTCGACCATCGCCTCGACGGCCGCGGGGACCATCGGGGTGGTCGCGGCGTGGTCGAGGTAGATCGCCGAGGATTCGGCGCCCCGGGATTGTGCGGGATTTCCGGTCATAGCCGGTCCAGGGTACCGCCCGGGCCTGCGGGGATCCCGATCACGCCCGGTGCGCACGCCGCCGCGGGGTCCGGAAACGACCGCGGACCCGGGTCGAGGAGACCCGGGTCCGCGGCGACCGATCGCGGGGATCGGTGTCGATCGATGTCGATCGGCGTGTCGGCCGATCAGCCCTTGTGCTTCTTGACCTGCTCGGTCAGCTGCGGGGCGACGTTGAACAGATCGCCCACGATGCCGTAGTCGGCGATCTCGAAGATCGGGGCCTCTTCGTCCTTGTTGACCGCGACGATGGTCTTGGACGTCTGCATGCCGGCCCGGTGCTGGATGGCGCCGGAAATACCCAGCGCGATGTACAGCTGCGGGGAGACGGTCTTGCCGGTCTGACCCACCTGGAACTGGCCCGGGTAGTAGCCGGAGTCGACCGCCGCGCGGGAGGCACCGACGGCACCGCCGAGGGCGTCGGCCAGGGACTCGACAACCGCGAAGTTGTCGGCGCTGCCCACGCCACGACCACCGGAGACGACGACCGATGCCTCGGTCAGTTCCGGGCGATCGCCACCGACGATCGGGTCGGACGAGGTGATCTTGACCGCGGCCTCGGAGAAGTCGGGGAGCTCGATGTCGACACGCTCGCCGGCGCCGGCGGCCGGGGCCGCCTCGATCGCACCGGGGCGCAGCGAGATCACCGGCGCGGCGTCGTTGGCGGTCGCGGCCTCGACGGTGAACGCGCCGCCGAAGATCGAGTAGAGGGTCTTGCCGTCACCCTCGATGCCGACAACGTCGCTGTGCAGCGCGGCGCCGAGGCGGGCGGCCAGCCGACCGGCGACCTCCTTGCCCTCGATCGTCGCGGAGGTCAGCACCGCGGCGGGGGCGACACCCTCGACCAGTCCGGCGAGCGCGCCGACCTTGGGGGTGATCAGGTACTGCGGGACTTCCGCCGACTCGGCGACGTAGATCTTCTCGGCGCCTGCCGCGGTGAGGGCCTCGACCAACGGATCGGCGGTGCCGGGGGCCCCGACGACGACCGCGGACGGCTCGCCGAGGACGCGTGCGGCGGTCAACAGTTCCGCCGTCGACTTCTTCAGTGCCCCGTCGGCCTGCTCGACGAGAACGAGTACTTCAGCCATTCCTCTAGTTCTTTCCGTGTGAGTGAAGTGCGGTGAGCTGGGCGGACGGGCGCTAGATGATCTTCTGCGCGATCAGGTACTCGGCGATCTTGATGCCGCCGTCACCGTCGTCCGCGACCTTCTCACCGGCAGCCTTCGGGGGCTTCGGCGTCGAGGAGACAACCTGCGTGCTCGAATTGGCGACGCCCACGATGCTCGGGTCGACGCCGATATCGGCCAGGGTCAGGGTCTGCACCGGCTTCTTCTTGGCCGCCATGATCCCCTTGAAGGAGGGGAAGCGCGGCTCGTTGATCTTCTCGGTCACGCTGACCACGGCGGGCAGCTCGGCCTCGAGGCCGAAGACGCCCTCGTCGGTCTCGCGCTCGGCGGTGATCGTGGTGCCGGAGATCTCGACCTTGCGGACCTGGGTCAGCGCCGGCAGGCCCAGGTACTCGGCGATGATCGCCGGGACCGCGCCGACACGACCGTCGGTGGCCTCGTTGCCCGCGATGACCAGGGAGGCGGACTCCCCGTCCTCGAAGGTGACCTGGCCGAGGGCCGCCGCCAGGGCGTAGGCGGTCTGGATGGCGTCGGAGCCGTGCAGCGCCTCGTCGCTGATGTGCACCGCACTGTCGGCGCCCATCGACAAGGCCTTGCGGATGGCCTCGCCGGCCCGCTCCGGTCCGGCCGAGACGACCTTGACCTCGCCGCCGTCGCGCTCCTTGATCAACAGGGCCTCTTCGACGGCGCGCTCGTTGATCTCATCGAGGACCGCGTCCGCCGCCTCACGGTCAAGAGTGAAGTCGCCATCGGAAAGCTTGCGCTCGGACCACGTATCCGGAACCTGCTTGATCAATACAACGATATTGGGCATGGGTCTGCGTCGACCTCCTGTGTCGGTGGTAGCGCCCGGGGTGTGAACACCCGAGGTGCGAGATGCATCACTCGAGCGACGATCTGGGGCGACGTTACCCCATCCCAAGTTACTCGTGAGTAACTTAGCGTGTGGCATTGCCGACAGCGGGGCCTGCCGCCCTTTTGGCCGGTACGACTAGAGTCACCCGGATGAGCGACCCCAAAAACGGGAACACGTTCTCGATCGATCGGGTCGACGACGCCGACCTCGGGATCGGGACGGCGGTGGTGTCCGCCACGGGCGACTGGTCGTTGCCGCTGACCGGCGAACGGACGATTCCGGGCATCCCCGAGGAGAACTACTGGTTCCGCCGCCACGAGGTCGTCTACGAGTGGCTGCTCGAGCGGTGCCGAGACGCGCGGGTCCTCGAGGCCGGCGCCGGTGAGGGCTACGGCGCGGCGATGATCGCCGACGTCGCCGAGCGGGTGATCGCGCTCGACTACGACCGCAGTGCCATCGCCCACATCCGCGAGGTCTACCCGCGGGTGCACCCGGTGCGCGGCAACCTCGCCGGTCTGCCGCTGCCGGACGACGCGGTGGACGTGGTGGTCAATCTCCAAGTGATCGAACATCTCTGGGATCAGGTCGGCTTCCTGCGCGAATGCCTGCGCGTCCTGCGTCCCGGCGGCTCGCTGATCGTCAGCACCCCCAACCGGTTGACCTTCTCCCCCGGCCGCGATACGCCGCTCAACCCCTTCCATACCCGCGAACTGGCTCCCGAGGAGCTGACCGAGCTGCTGATCGAGGCGGGCTTCGCGGTCGCCGAGGAGCTCGGCGTGCGGCACGCTCCGACCCTGGCCCGGCTCGACGCCCGGCACGGCGGGTCGATCATCGACGCGCAGCTCGAACGCGCGCTCGCCGGCGAGCCCTGGCCGGACGACCTGGTGGCCGACGTCGCCGGCGTCACCACGGCCGATTTCGCGATCACCGGTACCGATCTGCCCACCAGCCTCGACCTGCTCACCGTCGCCCACCGGCCGACGGGTCGCTGATGGGCGACCGCGTCCCCGGCCTGTTCACCCTGGTCCTGCATTCGCATCTGCCCTGGTTGGCCCACCACGGCCGGTGGCCGGTCGGCGAGGAGTGGCTCTACCAATCCTGGGCGGACTGCTACCTGCCGGTGCTGCGGGTGCTCGACCGGATGTCCGGCGACGAGACCGCGGCGCCGATCTCGCTGGGGATCACGCCGATCCTCGCCGAACAGCTCGACGACCCGCACTGCCTGCGCGGCATGCACCACTGGCTGGGCGACTGGGCGCTGCGCAGCCGCGAGGCGATCGACTCCCCCGATCCGCGCACCCGGTCGATCGCGGCCTACGAATGTCGCCGTGCGGCCGCGGCGCTCGACGAGTTCGAGGGCCGCTGGCGGCACGGCCTGTCGCCGGTCCTGCGACCGTTGATCGACGCGGGCACCGTCGAACTGCTCGGCGGTCCCCTCGCCCACCCCTTCCAACCCCTGCTGGATGACCGGCTGCGCGCCTTCTCGTTGGACGAAGGCCTGCGAACCGCCCAGCAGCACTGGGGGACCCGGCCGACCGGCATCTGGGCGCCGGAATGCGGCTATCGGGTCGGCATGGAGCACGGCTACGCGCGGGCGGGCGTCGAACGGTTCATGGTCGACGGCCCGGCGCTGCACGGCGATACGTCCCTGGCCCGTCCGGTGCGCAACTCGGGGGTACTGGCCTTCGGCCGCGACCTGACGGTCAGCTACCGCGTCTGGTCACCGAAGTCGGGATATCCGGGGCATGCCGACTACCGCGACTTCCACACCTACGACCACATGACCGGCATCAAGCCGGCCCGGGTCACCGGACGCACGGTCGATTCGGCGGACAAGGCCGCCTACGACCCGGCCCGCGCCGACGCCGCCGTCGACCGGCATGTCGCCGACTTCGTGAACACGGTGCGCGGCCGGCTGATCGCCGAGTCCGAGCGGATCGGGCGCCCCGCCCACGTGGTCGCCGCCTTCGACACCGAACTGTTCGGCCACTGGTGGCACGAGGGTCCGGTCTGGCTCGAACGGGTGCTGCGGGCGCTGCCGGCCGCCGGGATCGAGGTCGGCACCCTCGCCGATGCCGCGACCGCCGGCTACGTCGGCGCGCCCTTCGAGCTGGCGGACAGCTCCTGGGGGTCCGGCAAGGACTGGCGGGTGTGGAACGGCCCGCAGGTGACGGACCTGGTCGATCTGAACGCCTCGGTGGTGACCGAGACGATGGCGATCCTGGACAAGGAGCACCACACCGCACGCCACCGCGACGGCGTGCTGCTGCGCGACCGGGTGCGCGATCAGATCGTGCGCGAACTGGTTCTGGCGGTCTCGAGCGACTGGGCGTTCATGGTCAGCAAGGACAGCGCCGCGAGCTATGCCCGCGATCGCGCCCGCACCCACGCGCACGCCGCCCGCGAGATCGCCGAAACCGCTTTGCGGGCAACATCGGAACGGGCCTGCGATGTCGCGACCCGATGGCAGGTGGCCGACGGCCCGTTCCCGGGTCTCGATGCCCGCCGCCTCGCACCGAGCGACGCGGTTGCCCTGCGCCGTACCGCCGATCGACTCGAATGAGGGAGTGAGCGATGCGCATCCTGCTCGTGTCCTGGGAGTACCCGCCGGTGGTCGTCGGCGGATTGGGTCGACACGTGGGGCACCTGGCGACCGCGGCGGCCGCCGCCGGTCACGAGGTGGTGGTGTTGACCCGCCGTCCGACCGGTACCGACGCCACAACCCACCCGACCACCGCGCACTTCGACGAGGGCGTCCTGGTGGTCGCGGTGGCCGAGGATCCCCCGGTCTTCGAGTTCGGCTCCGATATGGTGCCGTGGACGCTCGCGATGGGCCACGCGATGGTGCGCGCCGGAATCGCTTTGGGGAAGCCAGGTTTGGGTGACGGCTGGCATCCGGATGTCGTCCACGCGCACGACTGGCTCGTCGCCCATCCGGCGATCGCGTTGGCCGAGTTCTACGATGTGCCGCTGGTGTCGACCATCCACGCCACCGAAGCGGGCCGGCACAGCGGGTGGGTATCGGGCCGGATCAATCGGCAGGTCCACTCGATCGAGTGGTGGCTGGCCAACGAATCGGACGCCCTGATCGTCTGCTCGGAGTCGATGCGCGACGAGATCACCCGCCTGTTCGGGCCGTTCCATGCCCCGGTGGTGTTGATCCACAACGGAATCGAACCCGACGCCTGGCCCTACCGGGAACGCCGCGGACGCACCGGCCCGCCGCGGCTGCTGTTCGTGGGGCGCCTCGAATACGAGAAGGGCATCCACGACGCGATCGCCGCGCTCCCCCGCATCCGGCGGGCCTACCCCGGCACGACGCTGACCATCGTCGGCGGCGGCACCCAGGAGACGTGGCTGCGGGAGATCGTCCGACGCCACCGGGTGGTTCGGGCGGTGGAGTTCACCGGAATCCTGGACCGCGCTGCCATTCTCGATCACCTGCACCGCGCCGACGCGCTGATCGTACCGAGCCGCTACGAGCCGTTCGGCCTGGTGGCGCTCGAAGCGGCGGCCGCCGGCACCCCGGTGATCGCGGCCCGCACCGGCGGGCTGGCCGAAGCGGTGATCGACGGCCGGACCGGTCGCACCTTCACCCCCGGTGACGCCGTCGGGCTCGCCGCGGCGGTGACCGCAACGCTCGACGACCCGGCCGCCGCGACCGACATGGCGCGCGCCGCCCGCGACCGGCTGGAGGAGGACTTCGACTGGGGCACCGTCGCCGAAGCGACCGTCGGTGTCCTGCGCGGCGCCAAGCGGCGGGTCCGCGAGCCGCTGCCGCGCCCCACCGTGATCGAGCGCCCGCTTCCCGAGCGCGATATTCCCTGACCGACAACACAACTCGTAAAGTAGGCCCGCGATGATCTCCGCCGCCGTCATGCCGCAGCCGCACCGGCCGATCGAGTTGCGCACCTTCGAGCGGCCGGTCCTCGAGCCGGGCGCGGTGCTGCTGAAGACCCTCGGCAGCGAGGTCTGCGGGACCGATACCCACCTGGCGAAGGGTCAGCTGTCCGGGGTGCCGTATCCGATCATTCCGGGGCATGTCAGCGTCGGGGTGATCGACGAGATCGGCCCCGGCGCGGCGCCATTGGATGTCGACGGGCGGCCGGTCGAGGTCGGGCAGGTGGTGACCTTCCTCGACGTCTACGGCACCTGCGGGCGGTGTTGGTACTGCACGGTGGGGCATGCGACGACGCGGTGCCCGTATCGGAAGGTCTACGGCATCACCCTGTCCGCCGACGACGGTCTGCTCGGCGGCTGGGCGCAGTACATCCATCTGCGCGCCGGGGTGCACATCGTGCCGCTGCCGGAGAACCTCGACTGGCGCGCCTTCCTCGCCGCGGGCTGCGGGATGCCGACCGCGCTGCACGCGGTGACCCTGGCCGAGATCGACTTCGGGGATACCGTGGTCGTGCAGGGCGCCGGGCCGGTCGGGCTGTCGGCCGCGGCGCTGGCGCAGTTGCGCGGCGCCGGACGCGTGATCGTGATCGGCGGACCCGAGGTCCGTTTGGCCGCCGCCCGCACCTTCGGCGCGGACACCACCATCGATATCGCGTCGACCACGGAAGCGGAACGGCTCGAAGCGATCCGGGATCTGACCGGTGGGCGAGGGGCCGACATCACCATCGAGGCCACCGGCGTACCCGCCGCGGTGCCCGAGGGCATGCGCCTGACCCGCGACGCCGGGCGGTACGTCGTCGTCGGCCAGTACACCGACACCGGTTCGGCGACGTTCAACCCGCACCTCGACCTCAACCGCAAGCACCTCGACGTCCGCGGCTGCTGGGGCAGCGACGCCGGCCACGTCTACCGCTCGGTGCGCGTGATGTCCCGCTACGCCGACCAATTCCCCTGGACCGAGCTGATCAGCGCCGAATACGACCTCGCGCATGCCCAGGCCGCCCTCGACGACGTCGCCGCCCAGCGGGTGGTCAAGGCCCTGATCGTGCCCTGAGACGGGCCGGAGGAATGCCGCATCGCAATCGGGTCGCGCCGGACGCAACGATCGTTCGCGCGCCCTACCGCGGGCGGTGGATGGGCAATCGCGGCGGACCGCTGCCCGATGATCCCGGTCGACGCCCGTGGGCGAGCCGCGCCTGGATCTACTGCAGGCTCGACTTCAACGGGCGCCGGCGGGTCTTCCGCGAACCCGGACGGCGCTATACCGAGCTGTTCTTCTTCGACGAGACGCATGCCCTCGCGGCCGGTCACCGGCCCTGCGGCGAATGTCAGCACCACCGACTGCGCGACTTCAAGGTGGCCGCCGGATTCGCCGTGACCACGTCGGTTGCCGCGATCGATCGCCGGCTGCACGAGCAGCGCACCGGTGCCGAACGGCAGGTGGCCGTCATCGGATCGCTCCCGGACGGCGCTTTCGTCGTCCACGCCGGACAGCCCGCCCTGCTCTGGGACAGCGGTATGCATCGGTGGGATCCGGAGCGCGGCTATGCGCCGATCGCGACACCCGCCGCCGATACCCGGCTGGTCGTGCTGACGCCGCCGACCATCGTGACCGCCCTCGCCGGGGGCTTCACCGTCGAGCCCGCCCTCGGGCAATGACGGCGACCGCAGGACCCCCGCAAGCCTTCCGCGCGGCAGGCTCGAAAACCTGGACGCGGCCCGTCACCGCCGAAAAGCTGGGCTGGCGCCGCCCCGGCACCACCTCGCTCACGCATCCCCGAAGGTCGCTCATGTCTGTTTTGCCCGAAGTCCTTGCCGCCAACGACACCTACGCCGCGGAGTTCGGGGAACGGGGATCGCTCGCGCTGCCACCGGCCCGCGGGTTCGCGATCCTCACCTGCATGGACGCCCGCCTCGACCCGGCGAAGTACGCCGGCCTGTCGGAGGGCGACGCGCACGTGATTCGCAATGCGGGCGGCCGGGCCAGCGACGACGCGATCCGCAGCCTGGTGATCTCCTACAAGCTGCTGGGCACCAAGGAGTGGTTCGTCATCCACCACTCCGACTGCGGCATGGAGTTTTTCACCGACGAGGTGATCCGCGGCCTGCTCGCCAACAGCCTGGAGACCGCGGCCCTCGATGAGACGGGCTTCCACGACGTCGGCACCGGCCCGGGCTCGCAGGAAGCCGCGTACATCGACTGGCTGACCATCTCCGACCAGGCAGGTGCCGTCGTCGACGATGTGCGCCGCATCCGCAATCACCCGCTGGTGCCGGCGCGCATCCCGATCTACGGCTACGTCTACGACGTGACCACCGGGCGCCTGGTCGAGATTCCGGAGGCGACGAAGGTTGGCGCGACCGCCTGAGCCTGTCGGACGAGGTTTCGACGACCCAGTACGGTCGGGACGTGGCACGTTACCGAGTGTGATCGAGCCGAGTGCGACGGTGGAGTGAACCCCGACTTGGCGGGACCCACTCTACCGTCGGACTGGGAGCGGATCAGCAGAGCTTCTTCTGGCCCGTGTCGTAGAGGGCTCCATTGACCGGTTGGATCTTCGCGTAGAAGAACACGCATTCGCTGCCTGGGGCCCAGACCATTGGAGTCCAGTACGTACTGGGGCTGCGCCCATACGAAGGAGAATAGCGCCAGCCGGTGCGCGCCGAGTAGATCCCGGCCTCACTCTGGCGATTGGTTGCGCCGCTGATCCTGACCCAATTGGTGCCGCATGCAGGGCTGTAGCGAACCTGGATGGTCCCGCCACCTAGCACCTGCTGTTGCCATATCGTCTGCGCACCGTTCGCGCAACCTGTGCTCAGCGGGTCACCGGAGGTCGGTGCCGCCGAAGCCTGCCCGGCCAGACCCAGAGTAGACACAACAGTCATCATGAGGATGGCCAACGCCATCAGTAATCTGTTCATCGCGATCCCTTCGTGCACTTCGTGAGGCCGCCGTGCTCGGCGGCAGAGTTTCTCAGATACGAACAGGATCAGTGGGTTCCCGATTTAGTGGCGAGAGGCAATATTCTTCGAGGAAGGCACTATGGGGTCGAGGCACTCTGGACGGCCGGAAAAATCGAACAGCCATTTGACACCGCGCGAACGATTCGGCTATCAGCTGAGGGTCTTGCGCAAATCGAAGGGGTGTCGAACCCAGGCAGAGGCCGCAACCCGTCTCGGGTGCTCCCAGACGACGATCAGCCATGCGGAACGCGGTCTGACGGTACCGAGCGAGCGTGTAGTGATCGGGTGGGACCACAATCTGGACGCTGGCGGTCTCCTGCTCGCGCTCTACGAGGACATCCTGGCGGATGATCGCGAGAAGCGAGGCCGGACGATCGAGGAGCGGGTGGCGAGTTCGGTTGATGCATCGGACTACCCACTCGACGGCGATGCCTCCGAGTGGGTAAGTGACGTGACCATTCCGGACGGAACCGTCATGGCACCGATGCATCCGTTTATCAAGATCTGGCGCGTCCGCAATTCAGGGTCGGTCCCGTGGGTGGGACGATATTTGCGAAGACAAGGCTCGACGGGCGCCGTGGGCCAGATTCACTCGCCTCGTTCGACTCCCGTTCCGGACACTGCCCCTGGAGAGACGGTCGATCTGCGGGTGGAATGTCGGGCTCATGTGCTTGCCGGCTCGTCAATCGCGTACTTCAAGTTCGCCGACGCAGACGGTCGCCTATTCTTTCCCGACAGGTATGGAGCGGGCGTGATCCTCGAGATTCGCGTGGAGGATCCCAACCCGGACCTGGAAGGTCCATAACCTGCAACCTGCCATTGTCGTTCGCCGCTGACCGCTGACCGCTGACTGCCAGACCCGGCCGACCTCCGGAGGGGACCAAGTCGGCGCGCAGGCCCAACCAATCCGCCGCCCACCCCGCACCAGGACGGACCTACCGGTTCTCCCCCAGCTTGGTCTGGATTACCCCCATGATCCGTTGCAGACCACCGGCGGACAGGCCGTGAATCTGGCTCTCGATCATCCGCACCGTCGCCCAGTCGTTGATGACCTTCTCGCTCGACTGCACGAGAACCGTTCCGGCGCCGGTGAAGTCGAACTGCCGCTCCTCGCCGCTGTTCACTCCGAAACGCGCGGCGCCGGCGGCCATGAAGTTCGATACCCAGCCCTGGTCATAGTGGTGGCTCGGCGACGGGCAGTCCGCCCAGCCGATCAGGGCCTCCGGATCGACCCGCACCGGCGGTTCGACGAAGATGACCTCACCGTTGGAGGATGCGAGGAACTTCCCCGTTCCGATCAGGGTCAGGTAGCCCGGGACGATCGACTGGTTGACCTTCAACCCCGGATCGAAACCGAGCAGGTTCGCCGCCCGCACCGTCAGGTTGCCGTCGTCCAGATCGAAGGAGTTGATGTTGTAGCCGCGGTCGCCGATGATCAGCTTCCCGAACCCCTCGGCGAGGGTGTACTCCCCCATGTACAGCGGAGCGGAGAACGTCGAGGCGATCATGTGCATCATGTTTCCGGACATGCCCTGATGCAGCGCGGTCAGCTGAATCTGCCCGTAGTAGGCGATCATGGCGCCATTGCGAATGATGTACGGGCGATTGCCGCTCATGTCGATGGAGAAGGCGTAGTGATTGCCGGGCACATTGTCGGTACCGAGCATCGAGGGATTCAGAATGTCCATATTGCCGCTCACAGTTTCTCTTCGGAGGCCTGCACAAAAACGACACCCTGCCCGGCACACTGCAATTGCATCGCCTCGCCGGATCCGCGGCCGACGGCATCGCGCCAGCCGATCGCCGCGCTGAGTCGGGTGGTGACGTTGCCGTAGGTGCCGACAAATGCCTGCGGGTCGACGACGACGGGGTGGTTGCCCACCGTGACCTCGAAAACCCCGCCGTGCCCCAGCAGCACCGCGGCACCGTGGCCCTGCAGCTGGGTGGTGAAGAAGCCGGTCCCGGAACTCATGCCCTGCGCGGCCCCGCGAAGCAGGCCACCGAGCCCACCCCCACCTCCGCCGCCGGACGAATTGACGCTGACCACCGACGATCCGAGCCCCGCGGTATGGGCCAGCAGCCGGGACATCTCGATCGTCAACACCGCGCCGGGGACCACCTCGATCGGGTGCACCTCGAGCCCGGCGAGTCCGTAGTGCACGGCCCCGTGCCCCTGCGCGAGCATCGTGGCCTCGTGCTCGCCCTGCATCATGCGGGTGGCCATCCGGATCAGACCGCCGCCACCGCCGCCCTGTCCGAGGCCGGGGACCTGGTGCGGCGAGAACTGGAGATCCCCCTGGTAGAAGAGCATCGCTCCCTTGCGGGCGACAACGCCGCCGGCGCGGGCGACGTCGACGCTGACGACCTTACTGTTGACCTTCTCGAAAACCATTGCCCCGCCTACCGTTCCGCCGGCTGAATCGACACCACACCCGAGCCCTGCCACAGGATCGAGAACGCCTCGTCGTTTCCGCGGCCGACCATATTGCGCCAGCCGACGTCGGTGCGGATCGACTGCTGCAGATTCCCGCGAGCGGCGACGAAGGCGTCCGGATCGACCACCAGTGGCGTCTGCGGGGTGACCTCGAGGTGGATCAACGGACCACCGGACGAGAGAATGGCGACCTGCCCCTGACCGGTGACCGTCGTGGTGGCCAAGCCCTGCCCGGAGGCCATGCCGTGCATTCCGGAGAAGGCCACGTCGGTGCGCAGGTTTCCGGCGAAGACCAACAGGTGCTCGGACTCGATCGACAACGTCTCGTTGTTGAGGTCGATCACGACGACCTCCTGGCCGTCGACGGCGAAGTAGACCACGCCGTTTCCGTTGCATTCCATCAACTTCAGACCTTCGCCCGCGACCCGCCGCTTGAGTCCGGCGGCGATGCCGTCACCTCCGCCGAAGCCGGCGGATTTGAACGACACGTCCCCCTCGTAGGCGACCATGGACCCGTTGAGCGCCCGCACGCTCGTGCCTTGCAGAAAGGCTTTGACGACCCGCCTGGTGTGGGTCTGGAGTTGTGCCATGCGCGCAGCTTAGAGGTGCCCCTGTCCCGGCGCTCGGCGCGGGGCCTCGCACCGAAAACCCGGCCGGCACCCGCCGAAACAGACTGCCTCGTACCAACAGTCGACCCCCGCCCCACCGACCGCATCGCGCACATCGTTGCTCCGTCAACCGGTTCGCGAGAGTGACGGAAACTGCGATTGAACCGCGGGTAACGGCACTCTCGCGGGAGGCGGCGGCGGGAGGCGGCGGGGTGGGGCGGGGCGGGAGCGCGGCGAGGCGTTCGGTCAGGGGCGGCCGTTGACGCCGGCGTCGACGGTGGCGGGCAGACCGGCCTTCTTGCGCGCGATGTCCTCGAGGGCGACGACGTAGGCGGCGCGGTCGGCGGCCCCGGCCTCCCAGTCCGCCTTGCGGTTCCGCACGACCTTGGCCGGGGCGCCCACGGCGATGCCGTAGTCCTCGACATCGCCGCGCACCACCGCGTGGGCGCCGAGCACGCAGCCGCGCCCGATGCGCGTGCCTCGCAGCACGGTCACCTTGGCGGCGACCCAGGTATCGGGACCGATGCGGACCGGTCCCTTGACGATGCCCTGATCCTTGATCGGCAGGGTGATGTCGTCCATGCGGTGGTCGAAGTCGCAGATATAGCACCAGTCGGCGACCAGCGTCGACTCCCCGATCTCGATGTCGAGGTAGGTATTGACGACGTTGTCCTTGCCGAAGACGACCTTGTCGCCGATGCGCAGCGACCCCTCGTGACAGCGGATGGCGTTGCCGTCGCCGATGTGGACCCACCGGCCGATCTCCAGCCGCGCCAGGCCGGGTGTCGCGTGGATCTCGACGTTCTTGCCCAGGAAGACCATCCCGCGCAGGATGACGTGCGGATTGGCCAGCCGGAAGCGCAGCAGCCGGAAGTACCGCACCAGGTACCAGGGGGTGTACGCCTTGTTGGCCAGCACCCACTGCAGCGAGGCGAGCGTCAGGAACCGGGCCTGCTCGGGATCGCGCTGGGCGAATCGCACCCGCTCGTGCAGTGGCGCATTCCACATCGACGTCATGGTCCGTCAGAGTAGGCGGCCGGATCGCCCCTCCGGGCAGGCCCCCTCGACGGGCCGGGAGTGTCGGGTCGTGACGAGTACGTCGCGGGTTGCCGATAGTCTGCCTCGGGGCGCCCTCGCGGCGTCCATCCGTCGACACCCCGTTGCCGACGACCGACTGCCGATGACCGAACGGCCTGTGGCCCCGACGACGGAGACCGATGTTCGACCGATACGCCGCTGATCGTGGTCGTCGGGGTGTGCGGTCGGCAGCCGCGGTGGTCCTGTTGACCGCCCTGGCCGCCTGTTCGGGATCGCCGCAGCCGCCGGAGGGCGCCGCCTGGCTCTCCGCCGGAGCGGGTGGTCACAACAGTTCGGCCGTCGCCCGCGAGGCGATCGTGTCGCCGGAGACCGCGTGGTCGCGCACCTTCGGCGAGCCGACGCCCAGCCCGGCGGTGATCGCCTCGACCGGCCAGATCTTCGTCGCCGTCGACGCGCCCTACTGCAATCTCTACGGCCTCGACATGGAGTCCGGCCGCAAACGTTTCTGTTCGAACCTCGGCCCCGCGGTCACCCCGCCGACCACCGACTCGGTGGCGAACGTCTACACCGGCTTCGCGGGCGAGTCCCGGTCGATGAACGAGCACGGCCAAATCCGGTGGAGTGCCCGCGTCTACGGGACGCCGCGCCCCGCGGTTGATCTGAAGGACGGCAACGTCCTGGTGGTCACCCATATCGGTCAGGTCAACGTGCTCGATACGACCTCGGGACAGCACAGCATGCCGATCCTCGATCTGCTGCCATCGCCGAGTTACTCCGATGGCCCGGTCGAATTCGGCGATCCGACCGCCGGCGTGCAGGACTGTGCGGACGGAGGCGCCGCCTGCCCGGTCGCTGCCGCGCCGGCCTTCGACGCGACCTCCGGAACCCTCTATCTCGTCCTCTGGCGGGCCGGCGCGATCGCCCCGCAGCTGGTGTCGCTGCAGTACACGGGCGGAGCGAACCCGACGCTGACCGAACGGTGGTCGTCGGACCTGCTGCCGGCAGCGGTGTCGTCGAGTCCGGTGCTGTCCGCGGACGCCGGCACCGTCTATCTGGCCGACACCGACGGGAACCTGCTGGCCTTCGACACCGAGTCCGGCGCTCGGCGCTGGGCGATTCCCTCGGTCGGTGGCACCGACTCCCCGGTGGTGACCGCCGACCACCTGATCATCCCGTCCACCGGTGACAACACCCACCTGCGCGCACTGCGCGATACCGGCGAGAGCCTCGAATCGGCCTGGGATCGGTACGACCTGAGCCAGCGCGGCGCCATGGCGGTCGCCGACTCCACCCTGCTGCAGGTGGTCGGCGGCGCCGGTTCGCAGGCGCTGGTCGGCCTGGACGTCGCCACCGGCGACACGCTGTGGACGGTCGGCCTGCCCGACGACGCGGGCTACGCGACCGGCGTCGCGGTGGGTCCGGACGGCGAGGTCGTGGTGACCTCGGCCCTGGGCGAGGTGCGAGTCCTGCGGTAGCCCCTCGGGCACCGCGCAAGCGGCGTCGATGCTCTTCGGTCGACCGCGTCGGCGACGCCCGCGGCCGTGGTCAGGCGGGCCGCTCCTGTTCGGCGAGGCGGACGAGCCCGTCGATCAATACCGTCAGCGCGAGGTCGAATTCGGCATCGTCGTCGCAGCCGCCCAGCGCGCCCTGATGCGAGGCCGCGATCGCGAGTTCGGCCAGATGCGGCAGCTCGGACAGGTCGGGGAGATCCCGCGTGTCGATCGAGACCGGCGCGGTCGGCGGCGAGTCGTCGAAGAGATCCTGGCTGAAGCCGAAGGCCCGACTTCCCAGGAGATGCAGCGCATGGTGCGCGAGTCCGATCGACAACCCGGCCTCGCGCAGGACGCCGACAATCCGGTCGAGGTGGCGCAGGATCGCCGGCGTCGGCACCGGCAGGCCGACCAGGACATCGGCGACCCACGGGTGCGCCACCGCGACTCCGCGCGCCGCCAGGACAAGCGACCGCAGTTGTTCCGGCCAGGGCGGCGGACCGTCCCCCGAGCCCGAAGCGGTGGCGGGCTGCTCTACCGGAATCGTTTCCGGCACAACGGATGCCGGTCCATCCGGTAGCTCCGACGGGATCGAGGCGATCACATGATCGGCGATCGCCTCGACCAGACCACCCTTGTCTCCGACGTGCCGGTAGAGCGCCATCGGGTTGGCATCGAGTTCCTGCGCGACCCGGCGCATCGTGACGGCGGCCAAGCCGTCGCGGTCCGCCACGCCGACCGCCGTCGCGACGATCGCCTCCCGGGTCAACCGTGCGGTCCCCCGAGGGCGTGGCGCCGAGGTCCGACCGGGATTCGCGGGCATGCGCCGAGGTTACTGGGCGGGAAGCGGGCTTCTGGAATATACTACGTATACGTACAGCGTCTACGTCGCTTGTGCGGACCCCATCGACCTCCGGCCGGCATCCCGATAGGAGCCACCCATGGCCCACTCCGACCACCGCACCCCTCGACTGCCCCCGCGCCGCGTCATTCGCACGATCTGGTCGATCCACCGAGCCCTCGCCGGCAGGTTGCGCGGCGGCCGTTGGAGCCTGAGCACGCCGGCCCCGGGGCACGCCGGACTGCTGAGACTGTGGACCACGGGGCGGCGCAGCGGACTACCGCGCGACGTTCTGCTCCGCTACGTCGCAAGCGGCGATGATCTGGTGACCCTGGCGATGAACGGCTGGGACACCGCCGACCCGGCGTGGTGGTTGAACCTGCAGACCCAGCCGCGTGCCCGGGTCGATCTGGCCGACGGCACAGGCGAGGTGCTGGCGCGCCGCGCGGCGGCCGACGATGCGGCCGAGTTGTGGGACCTGTGCGGGACGACCACGGGATGGGGAAAGGGCTTGGACCGCTACGCCGCCCTGCGGTCCGGAGACACCGCGGTGGTGATCCTGAGCCGGGTGGAGAACTCCGGCGACGCCGCGCCGTAGGAACGGCCGGGGTGCACCCTAGATCCGGTCGACGTATTCCTTGGCTTCGCGCAGGCCCCAGCCGGTGGCTTCCCGCACGGATTTGATCGCCTCGATCTTCTTGCCCGCGTCGTTCAGCTGCCGGACCTGCTGCTCCCACTCCTCGAGCGGGGCGGCGGCGGTACCGAAGCCCGCGGCAGCGCGCAGTTGCGCGACCTGCCGCTCGAGTTCACCGACCCGCCGTTCGAGACGTTCGATATCGCCGGTGGACCGTCCATTTCCGAAAAGTCCCATGCCCCCAGGCTCGCATACCCCTCGACCGATGTGCGTTCCTCGCCCTCGGCGAGCCCCGAGGAGACTATCGCCTCGGCGGCCCGCCGAGGGCGTTGATTGCACACGCTCCCTAGGACAGCGACCCCGCGAACTCCCGCGCACCGCAGATCAGCGCGGTGACCCGGCTGCCGATGCGGGTCACCACGACGGTCAGCGGGGTCGAACCGGTGGGCTTGATCTGTTTGCGCAGGTGATCCGGGTCGACGTCCGCGCCGCGCACCAGGATTTCGAGGGGCCCGCAGTCGAGGGAGCGCAGCCGCGCGCGCAGCGGTTTGGGTCGCATCGGCAGCATCTCGAGGAAGGGGAAGCCGCTCGCGCCGGGTGGGATCGCGTCGCCGGTGAGGTGCGCGATCCGTGGGTCGAGTTGCCGCAGGCCGTGCCGCTTCGCCCAGTGGCGGACCAGTCCGGCGCGGACGATGGCCCCGTCCGGGTCGATCACGTAGGCGCCGGGTTCGCCGACGCCGCAGTCGTCCGGGTCGAGGTCGGTGACCTGCTCGACAAATCCGTTGGACCGCAGGATGGTCGCGCGCGAGCGCACCCCGGGTCCGGCGAGGCCCGGCGACCACAGGCACATCTCCCGCACCCCGCCGTCGAGCGAGACGACCTCGGCCTCCCCGTCGAAATCCAACCGTTCGGGGTGCAGCCCGGGGGCACATTTGATCACCAGGTCCCGGCCGCGATAGATCTCCAGCAGGCTCGGCAGGGACGGCTCGAGGGCGGCGGGGTCGACGGTGCGGCGCCCATCGGAGCGGCGCGCCGGGTCGGCGACCACCGTGGTGCCCCGGGTGGTCGGCGTCAGCGCGTCGGCCCGCAGCACCTCGACGCCGGGCACATTGTGCCGCGCCATCAGCAGGCGCACCGGGTCGAGGTCGCTGCCGACCACCAAATCGGCGGTGCACGCCGCAGCGGCCAGGTCGGCGCCGATCGAGCAGGTGACGTCGTGCACCCGCCGACCGGTCAGCCGCACCGCCCGGTGCCGGGCGACGATATGCGGGGTCGCCTGCTGGAGGCCGTCGTCGGTGAACAGCCTGCGCTCGGCGTCGGCGGCCGGCATCTTGGCCAGCGCGCGACGCCGCAGCGCGACCGTGTCGACCAGGGCCGCTCCGAACTGCCCGTACCGTTTGCCGGCCCGGGCGATGTCGCCGACCAGGGAGGCCGGCGTCAGCGCCAGGGATGCGGCGAGGTCGGCCGCAGCGGCCACACCATCCGGTGAGGTCAGGTACGCGACGTCGGCAGGGGTGTACCGGTAGGACACGAGTCGATGCGGGGCCGGCCGGTCAGGAGACGGGCTTGGTCCCGGTGATCGCGACGTTGTAGAAGAACCGCCGCGGCACGACGTGGCGCAGGACCCGCTCGTCGAGCTTGCTGAGCGTCTTCCACCCGCCGAAGGCGAACTTCGCCCAACCCCAGCCGAGCTTGTCGGCGGGGACGGCCGCTTCGAAGGTGCGCACCGGCCAGCCGAGCAGGGCGGCGGCGAATTCCTCGGTCTCGGCGTGCACATTGCGCGCGCCGGCACTGCGCGCGATCAGTTCGAGATCCGACGGGTCGAAGGTGTGCAGGTCGACGACGGCCTCGAGCGCGGCGGCGCGCGACGACTCGTCGAGCTCCTCCTGCGGGCGCCGCCAGCTCGACAGGGCCGGGATCTTGGTGACCCGGGTGGTGACCTCCCAGGTCGCGCGGCCGAGCCAGCGGGCGTAGAAGTTGCCGACGGTCGACGGCTCGCCGGCGAAGACGAAGCGCCCGCCCGGCTTGAGCACGCGCAGCACCTCGCGCAGCGACTGCTCGACGTCGGGGATGTGGTGGAGCACCGCGTGGCCGACGACCAGGTCGAAGGTGTTGTCCTCGTACGGGATGGTCTCGGCGTCCGCGACGCGTCCGTCGACGTCCAGGCCGAGGTTCTCGGCGTTGCGCAGGGCGACCTTGACCATGCCGGGCGACAGGTCGGTGACCGAGCCCTTCTCCGCGACGCCGGCCTGCATCAGGTTGAGCAGGAAGAAGCCGGTACCGCAGCCCAGTTCCAGGGCGCGCCCGTAGGGCAGGGGCTGGTCACCGGCGACGGCGTCGAAGCGGCCGCGGGCGTAGTCGATGCACCGCTCATCGTAGGAGATCGACCACTTCTCGTCGTAGGTCTCGGCTTCCCAGTCGTGGTAAAGCACCTGCGCCAGCTTCGTGTCCTCGAGCGCCGCGGCGACCTCCTCCGCGGTGGCGTGCGGCCGCGGGGCGGGATCGATGGTCGCGTCCTCGACGGTGTCCACCACGACCTCCTCGGCCTCGGTCGACGGGTGGGGTACGGGTGTGGAGCCGGCAGTCATAGCAGCAGAGTAATGGCAGCCTCATCACCCCTCGCGCCGGGTGCCACCCGACCGACACCCGGGCGCAACCCGCCGTTCGGAGGGGCCGCCGGGTCGAGGCGCCCTAGCGGGACGTACCGACCGCGGCGGGTCCGCCCGCCAGATAGGCGCGGATCCGCTCGCCGTGGTCCGGGTCGGCGAGCAGGGCCCGGACGGGATCGACCTGCGGCGCGGACGGCTCCCGCCGGTCGGCGACGGCGTCGGCGATCGCGGCGAGCAGGTCGGGTCGGCCCCGGTAGCGCCCGGCGACCGTCAGGGCCGCGGACAGCACGTCGTCGGGGGCGACGACGGCGTCGAGCAGGCCCAGGCGCAGCGCCTCGGCGGCGCCGAAGGGGGTGCCGGCGCGAGCGAGGTCGGTGGTGGCGGATGGGCCGATCAGGTCGGCGAGGCGGCGCAGCGCCGCCGTCGAGGGGATCGCGGCGTAGCGGATCTCCGGCAGCCCGAAGCGCACGTTGTCGCCGGCGACCCGATGGTCGGTCGCGGCGGCCAGGTGCAGGCCGGTGCCGATCGCGTGGCCGGTGATCGCGGCGATCGTCGGGATCCGCAGGGCCGCGATCGCCTCGATACCGCGCTCGAGGCCACCGATACGGTCGTACTGCTCGACGGTCAGGTCGGCGCGCTCGGCCAGGTCCGCTCCCGCGCAGAACAGTTTCGGGCCGCCGTGGACGATCGCGACCCGGATCGCGGGGTCGGCGGCGATCGACGCCGCGGCGTCGACCAGTTCGTCGTCGACCTGACGGCTCAGGGTGTTCCACGGCGGGTTGTCGATCAGCAGGATCGCCACCCCATCGGTCGTCGAGGTGACGTGCACGAACTCGGCCATTCCACTCCCCTCGCCGGCGCTTCCGCCCGCCGAGCCTAACGTCGATGCCGCGGCCGGCCGCGCCGGATCGGGTCCACAGGGGCCAGAATCGGCGGATGACCTCCGGTATCTCTTCGCTGTCCGCTCAGGACGTCATCGACCGATTGCAACTCCAGCCTCATCCGGAGGGCGGCCATTTCCGGGAGACCTGGCGCGACCGGCCCGCCGAGGGGCGCGGGGCCGGTACCGCGATCCACTTCCTGCTCGCGGCGGGCGAGCGCTCGCACTGGCATCGGGTCGACGCCGACGAGATCTGGCATTTCCACGCCGGGGCGCCGCTGGTACTGGCCACCAGCCCGAACGACGCGACCGCGCCGACCGACCGGGTGCTGGGCATCGACCTCGACGACGACCAGCATCCGCAGCTGCGGGTGCCGGCGCACTGGTGGCAGGCGGCGTGGCCGCTCGGCGCCTGGACGCTGGTCAGCTGCACGGTGACACCGGCGTTCGAGTTCGCCGGGTTCGAGCTGGCCAATCCCGACTTCGTTCCGGGCCGGTAGCCCGCCCCGTGCCGACTGGTCACCCACCCGATGGTCACCCGAGGCAGGCCGTGCCCGATGGTCAGCCGTAGGTGGGCAGGTCCCGGTAGTAGTCCTCGCAGCCGGGGAAGTCGACCCGCCGCCCCGCCTCGGTCCGCACCAGGCGCGGCTCGATCGGCCGCAGATCGACCTCGGACTCGGCGAGCTGGGCCGCCGATTCCAGGGTGGCCAGGTGGGTCAACTGCGCCCAGGTGGGCGGCATCAGCAGCACCTTGCCCGCGGTCCAGTCGGCCAGCGCATCGACCGGACGGCGCCACCCGGCGTGGGTGACCTCGGTGTTCTCCGCGTCGGCGGCCTGCGCGGGCGGGAGCACCGCACCGAAGAAGAGCGTGTCGTAGCGGCGCCGCTCGCCGCGCGGGGTGATCCACCGGGCGACCGGCACGAGCAGATCGCCGCGCAGGCCCAGTCCGTGACCGTCGAGCAGGGCGGCCAACGAATCACCGTGTCGACCGAGCGTGGCGCGTTGACCGGCCATCGGTGCGGTATCGGAGACCACCTCGTCCGCGCCGGCGCCCGCCAGCAGGACGCCGCATTCCTCGAATGTCTCGCGCACCGCCGCACAGATCCAGCCGACCGACCGCTCCAGGGGGACATCGAGGATCGCGGCGATCGCGGCCGGCTCCGAGCCGAACCAGCGGCTCGGCGGGGTCCCGTCGGACGGGTCGACGCCACCACCGGGGAAAACCGTCATCCCCGGAGCGAACGCCATCGACGACTGCCGGTGCTGCAGGAAGACCTCGAGCCCCTCGACACCGTCGCGCACCAGCACGACCGTGGCCGCATCGCGGGTGGGGACGTCGTGGTCGACCAGGTCGAGACCGGCGGTCATCGCCGACGCTCGATCGGGGCGCGCCGGGCGAACCAGCGGTCGTCGAGCCGTTCGACCCGGATCGGCTGTTCGAAGGCGCTCCCGAGCACCTCGGCGGTGATGACCTCCTCCACCGGGCCGGCGGCAACCACGCCGTCGTGCCCGAGAACGAGGGCATGGGTGAAGCCGGGCGGGATCTCCTCGACGTGGTGGGTGACCAGCACGAGAGCGGGCGCGTCCGGATCGTGGGCCAGGTCGGACAGCACCGCGACCAGATCCTCGCGGCCGCCGAGGTCGAGGCCGGCGGCCGGTTCGTCGAGCAGCAGCAGTTCCGGGTCCGGCATCAGCGCGCGGGCGATCAGCGCCCGCTTGCGCTCCCCCTCGGACAGGGTGCCGAAGAGGCGATCGCCGAGGTGGTCGGCACCGAGGAGGCGCAGCACCTCGAGGGCCCGTTCGGTGTCGAGTTCGTCGTAGCGTTCCCGCCAGCGGCCGAGCACCCCGTAGCCCGCGGAGAGCACCAGGTCGACCACCTTCTCCTCGCCGGGCACCCGGGCCGCGGTCGCCGCCGACGACAGACCGATGCGCGGTTTGAGTTCGGCGATGTCGACACGGCCGAGGCGTTCCCCGAGGACGAAGGCCACCCCGTCCGAGGGGTGCAGGTCCGCGGCGGCCAGGCGCATCAGCGTCGTCTTGCCGACACCATTGGGCCCGAGCACGACCCACCGCTCGTCGAGTTCGACCTGCCAGGACACCGGACCGACCAGCGTGGTCGCGCCGCGGCGCACGCGAACGTCCCGAAAGTCGATCAACAGGTCCGGGTCGGTTTCCACCTCGACCTCGGTCGGACCCGCGGCGGTCACCGCGCTCCCCCAACTGCCGCCGCTCCCGGGGAATTCCGCGGTGGCCGCGAAGCGGCGGGCGGGACCGGCGGACGGGGCGACGGAAACTTCAGCACGATGCTTGGCCACGCCCCCATCTTGTCGCACCGACCGCGGTCCGTTGCGGATAACCCCGGCTCACCTCGTGTCGGCAGCCGTCGAGCACAACCGACCGATCAGTACGGGAGTGGTCAACATCGCACGACAAGCGCGGAACCGCCCGGTTCGGGCACCATGGATCCCGTGTGTGCTTCGTATTCTCCCACCGCCGGCGCCGCGTTTCCCCTGGGAGCGCACGCACATCCCCTCGGAACCCGATTCGCGGTGCATGCACCACAGGCGACATCGGTCGAGCTGTGCCTGATCGACGGTGACGGTCCGCATCCGATCGACACCCCGGGCACGGCCGATCGAGTGGAGCGACGCGTCCCGGTCACCGACCACACCTTCGGGGTCTGGCATGTCGACGTTCCCGACGTCGGCCCGGGCCAGCGGTACGGCTACCGGGTCGACGGCCCCTGGGATCCGCGCCGCGGGCTGCGCTTCAACCCGCACAAGGTGCTGCTCGACCCGTACGCCCGTCGGATCGAGGGCGGCGACACCACCGCGCCCAGCACCTACGCCTACGCCGGTGACGATCCGTTCGGCCCCCGCTCGACGACCGACTCCCTGCAGGACGCGGCGCTCGGCGTCGTCACCCCGGAGCCCCGCTTGGCTCCCGGCGACGGACGCCTGCACATCCCCTGGTCGCGGACGGTGGTCTACGAGGTGCACGTCGGTTCGTTGACCGCCCGCCACCCCGACGTTCCCGAGCATCTGCGCGGCACTTTCCTGGGGGTCAGTTCGGCACCGATGGTCGAGCACATGCTCGAACTCGGGGTCACCGCCGTGGAGTTGCTGCCGGTCCAGGCCTTTCTGACCGAGCCCTCGGTGCTCGAGCGCGGAATGCGCAACCACTGGGGATACTCGCCGGCCGCCTGGTTCGCCCCGCATCCGCGGTACGCGACCGCGCCGGGCCGCGAGGTCGAGGAGTTCGGCCGGATGGTCGCCGAACTGCACGCGGCCGGGATCGAAGTGATCATGGACGTCGTCTACAACCACACCTGCGAGGCCGGGGTCAGCGGGCCGTCGCTGTCCCTGCGCGGCTTCGACGCACCCGGCTACTACCTGCTCGACGACAAGGGCCGCGATATCGACATCACCGGCTGCGGTAACACGGTCAATCCGGCGACCGTGACCACCGCCCGCCTGGTCTGCGACAGCTTGCGGTACTGGGCAACGGTTTTCGATGTCGATGGCTTCCGCTTCGACCTGGCCTCGGTACTCGGACGGCCCGGCGGCGGCGCCTTCGACCCGCAGGCGGCGCTGCTGGTCGCCATCGCCGCCGATCCGATCCTGTCGGACTGCAAGTTGATCGCCGAGCCCTGGGACGCGACCGCCGAGGGCTACCGGACCGGCGGCTTCGACACCCGCTGGTCGGAATGGAACGACCGCTATCGCGATGTGGTGCGCAGCTTCTGGGCATCCGGATCCGGTGTCGATCGGATCGCCTCCCGCCTGGCCGGCTCCGCCGACATCTTCGCCGCCGGCGGCCGCCACCCCTGGGCATCGCTGAACTTCGTGACCGCGCACGACGGCTTCACCGTCCGCGACCTGGTGTCCTACAAGGAGAAGCACAACGACGCCAACGGGGAGAACAACCGGGACGGGACGACGAACAACACCTCGGTCAACCACGGCGTCGAGGGGCCGACCTCCGACCCCGAGATTCTCGAGGAACGCGATCGGCATGTGCGGGCCCTGCTGGCGAGTCTGGCGCTGTCGGCGGGCACCCCGATGCTGCTGGCCGGCGACGAACTCGGACATTCCCAGGGCGGCAACAACAACGCCTACTGCGTCCCGTTGGCCACCCCGGCCGAGGAAGCCTACGCGATCGACTGGGAGTCCGCCGATCACGACCTGGCGGCGACCGTGGCGGAGGCGTTGCGGATCCGCCGCCGGGTGCCCGCCCTGCAGCGGCACGACTTCTTCACCGGCTCGGACGATCTCGAATGGTTCGACGCACACGGCAATCCGATGACCGTCGACGGGTGGAACGACCACACGATCCCGACGATCCAGGCCTGGTATCACCCGCTGCCGGAGGCCCAGGGGGCCGGTTTGCACGCCACCTCGGGCGCCAACCCGACGATGGTCGCGATCCTGCACGCCGGCGACGATGCGGACCTGATCCTGCCGGAACCCGAAGGCGAGGTCGCGGGCCTGCGGAAGGTCTTCGACTCCACCGCCCCGACCGGAACGGTCCACGAGTCGGAGATCCTCAAGCCCGGCGACGCCATCGAGGTCTCCGGCCCCTGTGTGATCGTGCTGCTCGGCGACGACTGAGACGACGGCCGAGACGAGGACCGAGGCGGCGGTCGATCAGTCGGTGGGAGGTGCGTCCGCGGTGGCGATCACCGTTCGTGCCCCCGGATCGACCTCGGTATAGCCGGCGTCGCGCACCGCGACCGCCGTTCCCGCTGTCACCCGCTGTTCGAGCTGCGCCCAGGCCGGTTCGTCGGCATACCGGACCGTGCACGGGCAACCGTCGTCGTACCAACGGTGCGCCGCTACCGGATCGAGGGTCGCGGCGATGAGCATCGACGCGTGCCCGACCTGGGCGGCGGCCTTGCCGACGGTCATGTGCAACGAGTCGCGCACCCAGAGGGTCGGCGCCCACTGTCCGTCGAGCGCGGTGCTACCGACGTCGACCGCGTCGGGAAGCGCGGTGCCGCCGATCTGGAGGCGCCCGATCCGGCGATCGACCATGCCGACCGGCCCGGGGACGAAGGCCCGCGCGGCCGCGCCGGTCGGTCCGGTGACCGTCACGCCGGGAACGGATTGGACCGCGGTCCAATGCGAGCCGCGGGCGCGCCGCGCGATCTTGCGGATCCGCCCGGACATCCACGTGGTCACCGGTTCGAACCAGTCACCGCCGGCACCCGCGGCGGGCGCCAGGCAGACCAGGATGCTCGCGCTCGCGGCCGCGGCCAGCAACTCCGGCGGCGACGGCGGGTCGACCTTGGGGATGTGCAGGACGATCGGCATGGCCCGCACCTCCGCCGGATCGTCCGGATCGGGCCGTCCGCCGTAGCCGGCCGCAACCCGCGCGAAGCGGTGGACGAAGTCGTCACTGCCATCGGCGAAATCGTCACTGCCATCGGCGAAATCGTCACTGCCATCGGCGAAGTCGTCGGGGCCATCCGGGAAGTCCGCCGGAGCCCGCCCCGGCCGATCGGCGGCCGTTTCGTCGCCGAACTTCGGGCTCGGTGCGGTCATGGGATCGGTACTCGCCGGACCAGACCTTCCTCGGCGTCGGCGGCTTCGATCTCGTCGCGGGTGACCCCGATGACGTACAGCAGGGTGTCGAGGAAGGGATGGGTCAGCGCCGCGTCGGCCACCTCGCGCAGGGCCGGCTTGGCGTTGAACGCGACGCCCAGGCCGGCAGCGGTGAGCATGTCGATGTCGTTCGCTCCGTCGCCGACGGCGATGGTCTGCTCCATCGGAATGCCGACCAGACCGGCAAATTCCCGCAGCGCTACGGCCTTGCCGGCCCGGTCGACGATCTCGCCGACCACGCGGCCGGTGAGCTTGCCGTCGATCACCTCGAGGGTATTGGCGCGCACGAAGTCGAGTTCCAGTTCGTGCGCGAGCGGGTCGATCACCTGCCGGAAGCCGCCGGACACGACACCGCAGTGGTAGCCGAGGCGACGCAGGGTGCGCAGCGTCGTGCGGGCGCCCGGGGTCAGTTCGATCCGTTCGGCGACATCGTCGATCACGGACGCGGGCAGCCCGGCGAGCGTCGCCACCCGCCGCTCGAGCGACTCGGAGAAGTCGAGTTCCCCGCGCATCGCCGCTTCGGTGACCTCGCGAACCTGCTCGCTGACTCCGGCGCATTCGGCGAGCATCTCGATGACCTCGCCCTGGATCAGGGTCGAGTCGACGTCGAAGACGATCAGGCGCTTGGCGCGGCGGGCCAGCCCGCCGCGTTCGACGGCGACGTCCACGCCCTGTTCGGCTGCCACCGCGGCCAACGCGCGCCGCATCTCGGCGTCCGCGCTGTCGGTGAGATGGCGGGCCGAGACCGACAGTTCCAGGCCGGTCACCGGGTAGTCGGCCACCCCACGGATCGTGTCGATATTGGCGCCGCGCTCGGCCATCGCCGCGGCCAACGCACTGATCGCGGTGGCGGTGACCGGGCTGCCCAGGACCACGACCGCATGGGTGGACAACGCCCGCTTACCGGGCGCGTTCGCCGCGGTTTCGATGTCGACGCGCATGCCCATCGGGCCGAGCGCCTCGGTCAACTCCCGACCGATCTCCTCGGCCGCAGCGTCGACCTCGGCCAGCACACCCAGGGTCAGGCGCCCCCGGATGACGACCTGTTCGACATCGAGCAACCGGCTGCGATACCGGGACAAGGTGCCGAACAGCACCGAGGTGACACCCGGTCGGTCAACTCCGGTCACGGTGATCAGCATCTGGTCCACTGCCCCACTGTAGGTTCCCTTCCACAGAACGGGAGCCCTCCGCCGGGTCGGCGGGAGAGCTCCCGATTCTTGTGCGTGTCGCGGCAAATACTACTTCCGCTCGGCCTCCCCGGCCGCGATGGCCTCGGTGGTGCCGTGCTTCTTGGCCGAACCGGGCCCGACGTGAGCCTCGGCTCGCATCCGCTCGACCATGTGCGGGTAGTGCAGTTCGAACGCCGGCCGCTCGGAACGAATCCGCGGCAACTCGGTGAAGTTGTGACGCGGCGGCGGGCAGCTGGTGGCCCATTCCAGGGAGTTGCCGTAGCCCCACGGATCGTCGACGGTCACAACCTCGCCGTAGCGGTAGCTCTTGAAGACGTTCCAGATGAACGGGAGCGTCGAGGCACCGAGGATGAACGCGCCGATCGTGGAGATCGTGTTCAGCGTGGTGAACCCGTCGGACGGCAGGTAGTCCGCGTAGCGACGCGGCATGCCCTCGGCGCCGAGCCAGTGCTGCACCAGGAAGGTGGTGTGGAAGCCGACCATCGTGGTCCAGAAGTGGATCCGGCCGAGCTTCTCGTCCATCAACCGGCCGGTCATCTTCGGGAACCAGAAGTAGATACCGGCGTAGGTGGCGAACACGATCGTGCCGAAGAGCACGTAGTGGAAGTGCGCGACCACGAAGTAGGTGTCCGTGACGTGGAAGTCGATCGGCGGGCTGGCGAGCAGGACGCCGGACAGACCACCCAGGAGGAAGGTGACGATGAAGCCGATGGAGAACAACATCGGTGTCTCCAGGGTTATGTGGCCCTTCCACATCGTCAGAATCCAGTTGAAGAACTTCACGCCTGTCGGTACCGCGATCAGGAAGGTCATGAACGAGAAGAACGGCAGCAGCACCGCGCCGGTCGCGTACATGTGGTGCGCCCACACGGCGATCGACAGGGCGGCGATGGCGATCGTCGCGAAGACCAGGTTCGAGTATCCGAAGATCGGCTTACGGCTGAAGACCGGGTAGATCTCCGAGACGATGCCGAAGAACGGTAGCGCGATGATGTAGACCTCGGGATGCCCGAAGAACCAGAACAGATGCTGCCAGAGCAGCACACCGCCGTTGGCCGGGTCGAACAGGTGAGCGCCGAGGTGCCGGTCGATCGCCAGACCCATCAGGGCGGCGGCGAGCAGCGGGAAGGCCAGCAGGATCAGCAGGCTGGTGATCAGGATGTTCCAGGTGAAGATCGGCATCCGGAACATCGTCATGCCGGGGGCGCGCAGGCAGATGATCGTGGTGGTGAAGTTGACGCCACCGAGGATCGTGCCGAGACCCGAGATGGTCAGACCCAGGATCCACAGGTCGGCACCGAGGCCCGGCGAGTGCAGGGAGTCCGACAGCGGGGTGTAGGCGGTCCAGCCGAAGTCGGCGGCGCCACCCGGCGTCAGGAAGCCGGCGGTGGCCATCGTGCCACCGAAGACGTACAGCCAGTAGCTGAAGGAGTTCAGTCGCGGGAAGGCGACGTCCGGTGCGCCGATCTGGAGGGGCACCAGGTAGTTCGCGAAGCCGAACACGATCGCCGTCGCGTAGAACAGCAGCATGATCGTGCCGTGCATGGTGAAGAGCTGATTGAACTGCTCGTTCGACAGGAACTGCAGTCCCGGCACCGCGAGTTCCGCACGCATCAGCAGGGCCATCAGGCCGCCGATCATGAAGAACACGAAGGATGTGAACAGGTACATCACCCCGAGATCCTTCGGATCGGTCGTGGTGATCAGTCGATAGATGAACGACCCCTTGCGCCCTACCCGATCGGGGTACGGCCGCGAGGGCGTCAGCTCGGGGACTGGCCTGGGCGCTACGGCAGTCAACGGTCCTCCTGCTAATCGTTCACCCGGTCACGCCGGGCGTTCCGCGCGGTCGCGACGTGTAAACGTCGTCCGGTACGGCACCGGGCACAGGGCTGATCCCGTCGGCGCCTCCCTGATCGTAAACCCTCCCCCTACGCTTTGCCCCCTTGGTCCTACCCAGTGTCGTAGTTGCGTCGGCGGCGGGGCCTCGGGACCGCCCGAGCCGGCCGGAGTTCGGGCGACCCGGGGGCACCGCCGGCCGCGGTCGTCGGCGGCCGACCAGTACCCTCCAGACTCATGTTCGCGCTGCGTGGCCGCCCCCGACATCGCCGTCGTTTCGTGTCGTCGGCGGGCGTCCTGCTGCTGGTCGTGGTGGCCGCGGGGTGCTCGGCCGATACGAGCAGCGACGATCCGTCGACCATCGAGGTCACCACCACGAATATCGCGGGCGCCGCGGTGCTGGGGATCGAGCGGGACACCACCGATGCCTGCCCGGCGCCGTCGACCCCGGATTCCGACCAACCGGGCGTGGTGGGCGGCGCCGCCGGGCCGGTCGAGGTCCCCGCCGATCCGGGTCGGATCCTGGTCCTGGACACCACCAGCCTGGACGCGATGTGCGCGCTCGGCATATGGGAGCGGGTGGTCGGCCTGCCCGACGGGGTGGCACGACCGGAGTATCTGGGCACCGGCATCTCCGATATCCCCACGATGGGCCCCCTCGACGGGCTCGACCTCGGCCGCATCGCAGAAGTACGGCCGGACGTGATCATCGGCTCCGGGGCGATCGACGAGGCGCTCTACCGGGAGTTGAGCGCGATCGCTCCGACCGCGGTCGTGCGGGTCGAGGGGTCCTGGCAGGCCGGCTTCCTCGAACTGGGGGCCGCGACCGGACGCCGGGACGCGTCGCTGGCGGCCCTCGACCGGTATCGCGCGGACGCGCTCGACGCCGGTAATCGGGTGATCGCCCGCAATACCCTCGCGTCGGTGGTCGAGTTCGCACCCGACTCCGCCCGCCTGCTCGGCACCGACAGCTTCGCCGGCGGTGTGCTGGCCGATATCGGGGTGCGCCGCCCCTCGATCGCCCCCACCGACACCGTCGATGTCGACACCGTCGATCCGCGGGTGGTCGACGCCGACCTGATCTGGATCATCTTCGACGGTGACGCGGGCAAGACGTTCGGCGAGTCGGTGATGCGCAGCACACCGTGGCTCGATCTGGGTGCGGTCTCCGACAATCGCACCTTCGCGGTCGACCCGCAGGTCTGGACCGGCTACGGCCCGACCGCCGCCCGGGCGATCGTCGCCGACGTGGTCGGCTCGATCGATATCTACGCGTCCTGATCCGCGCCGGTAGGCTCACCGCCGATGCCTATCCCTGACTTCATCGTCGACCTGCGCGCGCATATCGGTACCGCGGAGCTGTGGCTCAGCGGCGTCAGTGCGGTGGTGATCGATCACGACGGCCGGATCCTGCTGGCCCGCCGCGCCGACAACAACCTGTGGGCGGTGATCTCCGGGATTCTCGAACCTGGCGAGGAGCCCGCGACCGCCGTCGTCCGCGAGGTTGCCGAGGAGACCGGTCTGACGGTCCGGGTCGATCGATTGACGAGCGTCGATGTGACCGCGACGAACATCTACCCGAACGGTGATCGCACCCGCTTCCTCGATCTGTGCTTCCTGGCGCATCCGCTCGGCAGCACCGACGCGCGGGTCAACGACGACGAGAACCTCGAGGTGCGCTGGTTCTCCCCCGACGATCTGCCCGCCGATATGACCGAGACGTCGGTGCTGCGCATCGAGAAGGCGCTCGCGGGCGACGAACGGGCGTGGTTCCGCACCTGAGCGGGCCGGCCGGGCGCGGCGAACCCCGCCCGGCCGTACGTCACTCCCCCGTCGGCGCCAGGTCCGGCCCGCCGAGCACGGCGTCCAGCGCGGCGGCGAATGCCCGCGCATCGTCGATCGAGAAGGTCAGCGGCGGCTTGACCTTCAGCACGTTCTGCCGTTCGGACGCGGGCTGCACGATGATGCCGTGGTCGAGCAGCCGGCGCGAGACCTCGGCGGCCTCCCGACCGGCCGGCTCCCGGGTCTCCCGATTACGCACCAGTTCGACCCCCATATAGAGGCCGGTGCCGTGTACGGCGCCGATCAGCGGGCGCCGCCGCGCCACATCCTCGAGCAGACCCTTCAGATGCGCGCCCACCCGCGCGGCGTTGTCCTGCAACCGCTCGTCGCGGATCACGTCGAGCACCACCGAGCCGGCGACCGCACTGGCCGGCGCGCCGGCGGCGGACGAGAAGAACATGCCCTCGCGGGCCAGGGCGTCGACGATCTCGCGGCGGGTGATCACCGCGCCGAACGGGAAGGCGTTGCCCGCCGCCTTGGCGGTCGCGATGATGTCCGGCACCGCTCCCAACATCGTCGACCCCCAGAACGCGGCACCCAACCGGCCGTAGCCGACCTGCACCTCGTCGGCGATCGCGAGCCCGCCGGCGGCCCGGACCGCGTCGTAGGCCGCGGCGAGGTAGCCGTCGGGCGGGATCACTCCCCCGGCGTTGCCGAGGACCGGTTCGCTGAGGAACGCGGCCACGCCGGCGCCCTCGTCGCCGAGTCGGGCGGCGAGCTGCGCGACCTGTGCGGCGTAGCGGGCGCCGGCGTCGGGGCCGCGGAAGGGCCCGCGATAGGCGTTGGGAGCGTCGACCAGGTGCACCCAGTCCGGGCGGGAGGCCAGGGCGTTCGGATTGTCGAAGACCGACGTGCTCACCGCGTCCGCTCCCGTGGTCCACCCGTGATAGGCCTCCCGCAGGGCGATCACGTCCCGGCGGCCGGTAGCCACCCGGGCCAGTCGCAGCGCGAGTTCGATCGCCTCCGAACCGCTGTTGACCGGGATGACGACGTCCAGGGACGGGTCGGGCGAGTGCGCGAGCAGCTTGTCGGCCAGATCGGCGTACGCCTGGTAAAGGAATCGGGAATTGGTGTTGAGCACGTGCATCTGGCGCCCGACGGCGTCGGCCAGGCGCGGGTGCGAATGTCCGATCGCGGTGACGTTGTTGACCAGGTCGAGGTAGGCGCGGCCCTGCGTCGAGACCAGCCGGGTCCCCCAGCCCCGCTCGAACTGGGGCGGGTCGTCGTAGAACCGTTCGGCGGCGCTGCCGAGCACTCGGTCGCGTCGGCGCTGCTGATCGCGGGTGGCGAGCACGGGATCGGCGACCGACGAGATCCCCAGCAGCGGTGAGGGATCCGCGGCGCCGTCGGTTTCGTACTCCCCCTCGGCGCCGGTGAACGATGCGTCGGCCGGCGCGTCGAGGATGCGCCGCGTCACCCGCAGCCGTCCGACGCCGGGCGCCGCGGCGGCCACGTGGCCCAGCGACTGTCCGCCGTCCACCGGTCCGGTCGCGGGCGCCTCGACGCCGTCGATGCGCAGCGTGATGCCGGCGGCGGTCAGCTCGACCGCGTCGCCGTCGGCACGAGCCTCGCCCGCGAACGGGGCGCGCACGACCACGCCCGGCCGGGTCCACAGTTCGACCAGTCGGGCACGGGCCGGTGCGGGGGTCGAGACGTCCCAGGCGACCCGGGTCAGGCGGGTCTCTCCGAAGCGGAAGATCGCGGCGCCCGATCCGGCGGCCGCGCGGGCCAGAGCGTCCTCGGTGGCCGGGTCGGTCCATTCACCACGGTCCAGCAGGGGGCTGCGCACCTCGAGATCGACCACCGCCGCCACGTCGAGGCCGTCGATCAGCGGTACGTAGGGCGGGATGTCCGCACGGTGCGGCAGCCCGACGGCCACCCGCAGCTGCGCGGCGACCTGTTCGGCGTCCAGGTCGGCGGACCGCACGAACAGATTCCATTCGTGCTGCATGCGCACCCGGGCGTATTCGTTGCCCGGATCGATCTGCTGCTGGCTCCACCCGCTGACCGCGAGCACGGCGCCGCGCAGCACGACCATCGGCCAGATCGCGTCGATCTCGCTGTCCGACAACGGCATCACGGCGGCGTACCCGCGCACGACGCGTCCGGTGATCGCGAGGCTTCCGGTGCGCCCGAAGACGTCGGCGGCGAGGATCGCCAGATCCGCCACGCGCCACGAGTCGACCGCGTCGCCGAGGTCGATCACCCAGAGCCGCCCCGAGGCGTCGACCATGACATTGTCGGTGGTCAGGTCGCCGTGGATGAGTTGGCGGGGCAGGTCGTCGCGCAGCCGCTCGAGCGCACTCCACGCCGCTTCGGCTCGGGCGATCACGATGGCGCGCTCCGCGTCGGGGACGCTGGGCGCGAGCGTGGTGACCACCTCGGCGGCCTGCCCCATCTCCCACTGCAGGTTCCGGTTCGCGGCCGGTCGGTGCACCGGTGCCAGTGCGGCATCGGTGCGGGCGCACAGTCGGCCGAGTTCCTCGGCGCGCGCGCCGGTCAGGTCGCCCGCGTCGAGCAGGGACTGACCCGACACCACCTCGAAGGCGCATACCCACGACGAGGTGTCCTCTCCGAGCGGCAGCCCGAACCGCCGCTCGCCGTCGACGGTGGGTACCACCGCCGGCGTGGTCACCCCGGCGGCCAGCAGGGTGTCGGAGACGACGAACTGCAGGTCGAGCTCGTCCTCGGAGATCGACGGGTGATTGATCTTGAGCATGATGCCGCCGGTCGGCGCGCCGCTGCCGGCGCCCGTCGGGACGATGCGGTAGTTGCGGTCCTGCTGGCTGCCGAGTTCGGTGACGTCGCCGAGCACGCCGTAGCGCTCCCGGGCGATCGTCGCGGCTCGCTCCCCGTCGACGTTCGGACGTGCTCGCAGCCAGTCGGTGTTCGCTGTGTCGGCCATGGGCGATCCTCCTCGAGTCCGATTCATTCCGCGTTCCAGACCCGAAGCACTCCGCCTTCGGGCGAAGCCGCGCGGGATTGAGTCTGCCGGACGAACAGCCTCCGGGGAGCGTGTATCCGATCGCGGTACGTCGATGCGATGACCACCTCTTCGACATCGAGGCCCTCCCTGTCGACAGCCAAGGGCATACCGCAGCTTCTCGTTGCGTTATGTAGAGTGAATTAAGCAGGTTCTCGTATCCAAATGCCTCGAGGAGAACGTGATGACAACTTCGCTCGCGCCCCGGCGCAATTTCAAGGGAGCTGCCGATTCCCGGCGTTCGGTGCTTGCCTCTCGGGAACGTTTCTGGAAGCCGAGCGACCTCGCACTGCCCGCCTCAACCGCGCACCACCTGCTCGGGGAACTGGAGGATCGAGGCGAGCTTCGACGTGTGCGGCGCGGTCTCTATTGGCGCGGCACAAGAACGCCGTTGGGCATGGCTCCTCCTTCGACCGAGCGGCTCGTCGAGGCTCTCGCTCCCGGCCCCGGGGTCGGCCCGGCCGGCCTGTCTGCGGCGAACCTGCTACATCTGTCGACCCAGATCCCCCGCCGTGCGCTGGTGGCTGTTCCCGAACGAGCACCATCGGATACCGGATCGGTCGCGTTCGTCTCCCGGGCGGCACGCAACGGCCGGACGACAGCTGGATTGAGTGCCGTCGAGGTTGCCGCACTCGAAGTCCTCGAGGCGTGGCAGAACGTGCTCGAGGTCACTCCGACAGAGGCCGTTGCGCGGCTCGCCGATCTACTGCGCTCCGAGTCACTCAGGGCCGACCGGATGGTTCGGGCCTCGGCCACCGAACCGGGACGCACCCGCGCCCGACTCGCCGCCTTGCTGACGGCAGCTGGAATGGACGACCTCGCAGACCGGGTTCCAACGCCCGATCCCCGCACACGCCGGCAGGCTCTCGCCCCCCTGGGAGTCGAGGCGTGACCGATTCCCTATCCGCTGCGAGGCTGTGGCGGGACGACGATCCGGAGGTTTTCCGCGGCACTATCCTCATTGCGGCGGAACGCCTTGGCGTGCAGCCACTCGCGATCGAGAAGGACTATTGGGTGTGCGAAGCGCTACGCGCGATTACTACCGTGCATGTGGGAGAGGTCGTCTTCAAGGGCGGAACAAGCCTGGAAAAGCTGCGGATCATCCGTCGATTCTCCGAAGATCTCGACCTACTCGTCATCGGCCGATACCCGTCGGTGAACGCCGAGAAGCGCGCACTGCGGCACCTTCTCGACACCGCAGCCAAGGTGACCGGGACAGATCCGACCGACGTCAGGGCGGGCGGTAGCTCCGGGTCCTTCCACCGATCCGGCTACCTCGGCCCGCCGTTGGCACACCGTGGGGAGTCCGGCACGATCGCCGACCCCGCCGCGATTCTCGTGGAACTCGGTCAGTCCGGTGGACCGAATCCGCACTCCGACTACCCCATTACCTCACTCCTGTCCCGGGAGTTGAGGAAGGCGGACTTCGACGCGGACGCATGGCCCGACCTCGCCTCCTTCACCGTGCCGATCCTGCACCCCGGCCGGACACTGTTGGAAAAGCTGCTGCGGGTGAACAACTTCACTGCCTCCCCCGACACCGTTGCCGGGCCGCACGGCTGGCCGCGCATCGGCCGCCAGTTCTACGACATCTACGCGCTTCTGCGCGACCCCACCGTACGAGAGCTACTCGCCGACAAGGCATTGGTCACCAACATCTTGTTCAGCGCCAGAAAGGTATCGGACGCTTTCGGCAAGCCCGACCTTCCGACGCCTGTTGGAGGGTTCGCCGAATCGCCGGCGTTCGACCCGCACTCACCGTTCGCGAATCGTCTCCGCGCCGCGCACGACAACGCCATGCAGGACTTGTACTACGGCGCCGAAGCACCGCCGAGCTTCGATGAGGTGCTCGCCCTGGTTCACTCGGACGCCAACCTGCTCGACTGCTGACCATCGGCCATCCGGCCGCCCGCCATCCCGACGAGCAGCCTCGTGTTGGCGGGAACGAGAAAGGCCCGGACCTGCATCGATCTGCAGATCCGAGCCTCCCGGTAGGGCGCGTGCGCCCGGGACGTCAGAAGTCCCAGTCCTCGTCCTCGGTGTTGACCGCCTTGCCGATGACGTAGGAGCTGCCCGAGCCGGAGAAGAAGTCGTGATTCTCGTCGGCGTTCGGCGAGAGGGCCGACAGGATCGCCGGATTCACCGTCGCCTCGTCGGACGGGAACATCGCCTCGTAGCCGAGGTTCATCAGCGCCTTGTTCGCGTTGTAGCGCAGGAACTTCTTGACGTCCTCGGACAGGCCGACCTCGTCGTAGAGGTCGCTGGTGTAGTCGACCTCGTTGTCGTACAGCTCGAACAGCAGCTCGAAGGTGTAGTCCTTCAGCTCGTCGCGCCGCTCCTGGCTCAGGGTCTCGAGGCCGCGCTGGTACTTGTAGCCGATGTAGTAACCGTGCACCGCCTCGTCGCGGATGATCAGCCGGATCAGGTCGGCGGTGTTGGTCAGCTTGGCCCGCGACGACCAGTACATCGGCAGGTAGAAGCCCGAGTAGAAGAGGAACGACTCGAGCAGGGTCGAGGCGACCTTCTTCTTGAGCGGGTCGTCACCGCGGTAGAAGTCCAGGACGATCTGCGCCTTGCGCTGGAGGTTCTCGTTCTCCTCCGACCAGCGGAAGGCGTCGTCGATCTCGCGGGTGGAGCACAGCGTCGAGAAGATCGAGCTGTAGCTCTTGGCGTGCACCGACTCCATGAACGCGATGTTGGTGTACACCGCCTCCTCGTGCGGGGTGAGCGCATCCGGGATCAGGCTGACCGCGCCGACGGTGCCCTGAATGGTATCCAGCAGCGTCAGGCCGGTGAAAACCCGCATAGTCAGCTGCTTTTCGTATGCGGTCAGGGTGTTCCACGACGGGATGTCGTTCGACACCGGCACCTTTTCGGGCAGCCAGAAGTTGCCGGTCAGGCGGTCCCAGACCTCGGCATCCTTCTCGTCGGGTACCCGGTTCCAGTTGATCGCCGTCACCCGGTCGATCAGCTTCACCCGATTGTGGGCAGCCGGGGAGTGGGGAACGCTCGTGCTCATCGCTGAAACCTCGTAACCGTGGGGACGGGCGGACACGTGACTGCCGGTCGGGTGCCGGCTGCGGTGGCGGTCACAGCATGCACGACACGCAACCCTCCACCTCGGTGCCTTCCAGGGCCATCTGCCGCAGTCGGATGTAGTAGAGCGTCTTGATTCCCTTGCGCCAGGCGTAGATCTGCGCCTTGTTCAGGTCGCGCGTGGTGGCGGTGTCCTTGAAGAACAGCGTCAGCGACAGCCCCTGGTCCACGTGCTGGGTGGCCGCGGCGTAGGTGTCGATGATCTTCTCGTAGCCGATCTCGTACGCGTCCTCGAAGTATTCGAGGTTGTCGTTGGTCATATAGGGCGCCGGGTAGTAGACGCGCCCGATCTTGCCTTCCTTGCGGATCTCGATCTTCGACGCCACCGGGTGGATCGACGAGGTGGAGTGGTTGATGTACGAGATCGAGCCGGTCGGCGGGACCGCCTGCAGGTTGCGGTTGTACAGGCCGCCTTCGCGGATGTCGTCGCGCAGCGTCACCCAGTCGTCGACGGTCGGGATGGCGATGTTCGCGTCGGCGAACAGCGTGCGCACCCGCTCGGTCGCCGGCTCCCAGGTCTTGTCGATGTACTTGTCGAAGAACTCCCCCGACGCATACGCCGACTTCTCGAAGCCGACGAACGAACTGCCGCGTTCGCGGGCGATCCGGTTCGAGGCGCGCAGCGCGTGGAACAGCACGGTGTAGAAGTAGATATTGGTGAAGTCCACCCCCTCCTCCGAGCCGTAGTGGATCCGCTCGCGGGCGAGGAAGCCGTGCAGGTTCATCTGGCCCAGGCCGATGGCGTGGGATTCGTTGTTGCCCCGCTCGATCGAGGGCACCGAGTCGATATGCGTCTGGTCGGAGACGGCGGTCAGACCGCGGATGGCCAGCTCGACGGTCTGCGCGAAGTCCGGCGAATCCACCGCCTTGGCGATGTTCATCGAGCCGAGGTTGCACGAGATATCGCTGCCCACATGGGAATAGGACAGATCGTCGTTGTACTCGGACGGGGTGGAGACCTGCAGGATCTCCGAGCACAGGTTCGAGTGGGTCACCTTGCCCGCGATCGGGTTCGCCCGATTCACGGTGTCCTCGAACATGATGTACGGGTACCCGGACTCGAACTGCAGCTCGGCGATGGTCTGGAAGAACTCGCGGGCCTTGATCTTGGTCTTGCGGATCCGCTTGTCGTCGACCATCTCGTAGTACTTCTCGGTGACGTCGATGTCGGCGAAGGGCTTGCCGTAGATGCGCTCGACGTCGTACGGCGAGAACAGGTACATGTCGTCGTTGCGCTTGGCCAGCTCGAAGGTGATGTCCGGGATCACGACGCCCAGCGACAGCGTCTTGATGCGGATCTTCTCGTCGGCGTTCTCGCGCTTGGTGTCGAGGAAGCGGTAGATGTCCGGGTGGTGGGCGTGTAGGTAGACCGCGCCCGCGCCCTGCCGCGCTCCGAGCTGGTTGGCGTAGGAGAACGAGTCCTCGAGCAGCTTCATGATCGGGATGACGCCGGAGCTCTGGTTCTCGATCCGCTTGATCGGCGCTCCGGATTCGCGAATATTGCTCAGCAGCAGGGCAACTCCGCCGCCACGCTTCGACAGCTGGAGGGCGGAGTTGATCGCGCGACCGATCGACTCCATGTTGTCCTCGATGCGCAGCAGGAAGCAGGAGACCGGCTCGCCGCGCTGCTTCTTGCCGGAGTTGAGGAAGGTCGGCGTCGCGGGCTGGAAGCGGCCGGTGATGATCTCGTCGACCAGGCCGGTGGCCAGGTCCTCGTCACCGGCGGCCAGGGTCAGCGCGACCATGCAGACCCGGTCCTCGAACCGCTCCAGGTAACGCTTTCCGTCGAACGTCTTCAGCGTGTACGAGGTGTAGTACTTGAACGCCCCGAGGAAGGTCGGGAAGCGGAACTTCTTGGTATAGGCGTGCTCGAAGAGACGCTTGACGAAGTCGCGCGAATACTGGTCGAGGACCTCGGTCTCGTAGTAGTTCTCCTCGACCAGATAGTCGAGCTTCTCGTCCAGATTGTGGAAGAAGACCGTGTTCTGGTTGACGTGCTGCAGGAAATACTGCCGAGCCGCGGCGCGATCCTTGTCGAACTGGATCTCACCATTGGGTCCGTAGAGATTCAGCATCGCGTTGAGCGCGTGGTAGTCCAGATCGGAGTCTTCGTCGAGATGCCGCCCGGCGGAGGGCTGGATGACGGTCGAAACCATGGTGAGTCCTAGAAGTTCGAAGGCGAAAGAGGTATTAACGAGCGCCGACACCGGAGTCGACGCCGGCCCAGAACCGGGCGAGACCCTGCCGCACCCGAACCACATCGTCCGGTGTGCCCATCAGCTCGAAACGGTAAAGAAATGGGACCTCGCACTTGCGCGCGATAATGTCGCCGGCGATGCAGAAGGATTCACCGAAGTTGGTATTTCCCGCCGCGATCACCCCCCGGATGAGCGATCGGTTGTGTACGTCGTTGAGAAAACGAATCACCTGCCGAGGAACGTGCTTGCGATCCCTGCCGTTCGGGGTGAGGCCACCGCCGTAGGTCGGCACGATCAACACATAGGGCTCGGCGACGCGAATCGACTCGGCCTCACGAATCGGGATACGGCGGGCGGGGAGCTCCAACTTCTGGACGAAACGGTGCGTATTGGCGGATGTCGACGAAAAGTAAACGATCCGCTCCGCTGCCCGCTCGTCGAGATTCCCCGTCTCGATACTCACCCGCCACCGCCTCCCCGTTTCGGATCGAGGCAGCCCGTGTCAGGCCGCCGATGCCACCAATGCCCGGATGCGGTCGGGGCGGAAGCCCGACCAGTGGTCGTCGCCGGCCACCACGATCGGCGCCTGCAGGTGCCCGAGGGCCATCACGTAGTCACGCGCCTCGTCATCCTCGGTGATATCGATGACCGCGTACTCGATGCCTTCCTTGTCGAGGGCACGGTACGTCGCCTTGCACTGCATGCAGGCGGGCTTGGTGTAGACGGTGACAGTCATGGATCTTCCCCAATCCGTGAGCGCGATGTCGATCGACGGGCGACCGATCGCTGTGTCGTTATCGGGCACCGAAATCGGTGTCCCACCCTTCCCCAACTCACGTCGCCGAGGCTTCCGTTTCCGGCTTCCCACCTCGTGGTGCGTGAGTTGCGGATCGGGCTGTTGGCAACGGGGTAGACACTACACCTAGTGGCCGACAAGACAAGCGACCACAACGCGTTGTGTCACACGGATGTAGTTCCGAGCACGTAATCCAAGGTGGGCGGCCCGCCCGCCCGGCGATTGCCGGCGTGTTGCGGCCCGTCGGGCGTGTCGCCGCGCGGATCGGCGGATCCCGTCGCCCGAGGGCCCCGAAACGGCCGCGCAGCGCCCCGTGGAGGCGCCTGCGGGCGGGCTGTGCACCATACCCCGGAATACGACCGTGCCCCGCCCGGCGGACCGGACGGGGCACGAACGAAGCGGTTGGTGATCAGACCGCGGCGGGGGCCTCGACGCGCAGCAGATCGGTCACCAGCGTGCCGATGTTGGCGACAACCTCGCCGTGCTCGCGCGGGTGGATGCCGTCGAACAGCTCACCGGTCGGGCCGAGCTCCAGGCGCAGCTCCTCGGAGACCAGCGCGCCGGCGACCTCGGCCGAACGGCGGGTATCGGCGTTGGCCCACTGGCCGCCGCGACCGCTGATCGAATGCGAGATCACCGCGACCGGCTTGCCCTTGAGGGCGCCGGCGCCGTAGGGCCGCGAGCCCCAGTCGATGACGTTCTTCAGGACGGCCGGGATTGTGCCGTTGTACTCGGGGGTGACGACCAGCACGGCATCCGCGTCGGCGATCGTCGCGCGCACATCGGCAACCGCGGCCGGCAGCGCGTCCGCGTTGTCGGTCTCCTCGGAGTAGAAGGGCAGGTTCTCGAGCCCGTCGCGCACCTCGAGCACGACGCCGGCGGGCGAGTTCTCCACCGCGGCCTCGGCGATCTGCTTGCTGACCGACTGATCCCGCAGACTCCCGATCAGTACGACTACCTTGGCATCCGACATCGTTCCCACCCTTTACATCGCTTGACAGTTCACATTCGGCATTCCGACCGCGCCGTTGCGCTCGCATGCTCTTGGTCGAGATCTTAAACGGACTCTAGTCCGATTACATTCCCGGCGGTAGGGTTGCGACTGTGACGAGCATTTCGCCATCGACCGGGAACAAAACGACGACGGGGCCCGACGCGTCGGCCGACGAGCCCCCGTCGGCACCGGACGCGGCCGGCGAACGTGCCTGTCCCGAGCCCGACGGCCCCGCCCGTCCCGGGCACGACACCCCCGCCCGTCCCGGGCACGACACCCCCGCCTCTCCCCGACCGATCAAGGCCCTGCCGGTGCTGCAGGCGGCAACCCCGCAACGCTCCGATGCATCGCGCAACCGCCGCCTGCTGTTGGAGGCGGCCGCCGCCCTGGTCGAGGAGGTCGGCGTCGACCGGCTCAGCACCGACGCGGTCGCTCAGCGGGCCGGTGTCGGCAAGGGCACCGTCTTCCGGCATTTCGGCAGCCGGTCCGGGCTGATGCTCGAACTGCTCGATCACTCCGAGCGTCATTTCCAGAATGCCTACATGTTCGGCCCCGCGCCGCTGGGTCCGCCGGCCGATCCGCGCACCCGGCTGCTCGCCTTCGGCCCGGCCCGCCTCGCGCTGGTCGAGGTGCAGGCCCGCGTCCAGCAGGCCGTCGAGCAGTCCTCGGAGATGCGCTTCACCGCGCCGCCCTATCTCCTGGCGATCCGCCATCTGTCGATCCTGCTGCGCGACGCGGGCGTGGTCGGCGACGTCGAACCGCTGGCCTATGCCCTGATGAGTCCCCTGGAGGCGGGTCTGGTGCTGCACCAGACCGAGCGCCTCGGCATGTCGATCGACCACATCGGGGCGGCCTGGATCGACCTGGCGAGCGGCATCCTCGACGTCCGGGCGACCGACCGCGGCTGAGCCCGGCGCGTAGCTCAGCCGCCGGAGAAGGGTGGCAGCACGTCGACGCTGTCGCCGATCGGCTCCTCCTCGGCCCGCACGAGCGCGTCGTCGACCAGGAAGGTGCACACCGGCAGGAGTTCGGCCAGCGCCGGATGTGCGGCGATGATGCTCCGCCGCAGGTCGCCGACGGTTCGCCGGTCGACCTCGAGCGTCTCGCGCGAGAGTCCGACCAGCTCCGCCGCGGAGGCGAAGTAGTTCACCGCGACCGTCGTCGCCGCGACCTCGACCGCAGCCGCGCGGTCGACCCCACCGACCCGGTGGTCCCCGTCGATCCGATTGTCCCCGTCAAGACGATTGTCACCGTCGAGACGATGGCCCCCGCTAGTCACCGATCACCCTCCGATCTGTCCCATCGACCGCTCCGGCGGTACGAAGCCGATCTCGTCGATGCCGTGTCCCGCCGGCTTGCGCCACATCGCCCCGCGCCACAGGTCCGCCACCGTCGCATCGTCCGCGCCGGATCGCAGCGCGGCCCGCAGATCGACCTCGTCGTCGCCGAAGAGGCACGACCGGACGGTGCCCTCGGCGGTCAGCCGGGTGCGGTCGCAATCGTCGCAGAACGGCCGGGTGACCGACCCGATGATGCCGACGACCGCCGGTCCCCCGTCGACCTGCCACAGTTCGGCGGGGGCGGACGGGTCGTCGCGGCCGATCGGCTCGAGCCGGAAACTGCGGGACAGCTCGTCGAGCACATCGCGGGCGGTGATCATCTCGGCGCGCTGCCACCCGTGCTCGGCGTCGAGCGGCATCTGTTCGATGAAGCGCAGGGATGCGCCCTCGGCGATGCACCAGCGCAACAGGTCGGAGGCGTCGCGCAGGGTCGCCCGGTGGGCGACGGCGTTGACCTTGACCGGATCGAGGCCGGCGGCGACGGCGGCGCGGATGCCGGCCAGCACCGCCGGCAGCCGGTCGCGGCGGGTGATGTCGGCGAATCGCACCCGGTCGACGGTGTCGAGGGAGATGTTGATGCGGTCGAGACCGGCGCGGGCCAGGGCGTCCGCCCGGCGGGCCAGGCCGACGGCGTTGCTCGTCATCGAGATCCGCAGATCCGGGCACCGTCGACGGCATCCGGCGACGATGTCGACCAGGTCCCGACGCATCAGCGGCTCGCCGCCGGTCAGCCGCATCTCGCGCACGCCCAGGTCGTCGACCGCGATCCCGACCAACCGGACGATCTCGTCGGTCGAGAGCAGAAGCTGCTCGGGGATGACCGGCAGCCCTTCCTCGGGCATGCAATAGGTACAGCGCAGCGAGCATCGCTCGGTGATCGATACCCGCAGGTCCCGGGCGATTCGGCCGTACCGATCGATCAGCTCCGGGCGGTCGGGGCGACCGTCGTCGAGGGTCGCGGTGGAACCCCGGACCGGGGCGGACCGGACCGAGGCCGTCGGCAGTCCGAGGGCCACGACACGCGATTGCATGTATTCAGTATGGACACGCCCGGGCAGGAGGGGCCGGCAGCGTTCGGCCCGCGGCGGAGTCGGGCGCGTCTAAGAGAGCTCCCCGCGGGGACGCCTACGATGGCACCCATGGAAGGACCCCCCGCCTCTGCGCGGCCGGTGGCGGAACCCTTCGCTCGGTCGGTGGAACAGCACGCCGGTGCGGTGCGCGAGGCGATACTCGCGGCGGTCGGATCGGGATCGGAGGATCTCGATGTCGCGGACGCGGTGGGTCGGGCGCTCGCCGTCGACCTGATCGCACCGATCGACCTCCCCGGTTTCGACAACTCGCAGATGGACGGCTTCGCCGTGCGCAGCGTCGATGTGCGCGCCGCGCCGGTGACGCTGCCGGTCCATACGACGATCGCCGCCGGTGACGGGCGGCCGACGCGGCTGCCCGAGGGCTCCGTCACGCGGATCATGACCGGCGCTCCCCTACCGGAGGGCGCGGACGCGATCGTTCCGGTCGAGGACACCACCCCCGCCGGCCCCGACGCGGTCACGATCGGTACCGCCGCGGGGCCGGGCAGCTTCATTCGTCGCCGCGGTGAGGACATCCGGCTCGACGAGGTGGTGCTCGGCGCGGGCGGGCATCTCAATCCGGCGCGGATCGGTGCGATCGCCGCGCTCGGCCTCACGACGATCCCGGTCCGGCGACGCCCCCGGGTGGCGGTGATCGCAACCGGCGACGAGCTCGCCCCGCGTGGCGGACCGTTGCCCTTCGGCCATGTCTACGACTCGAACGCCCCGATGCTGGCGGCGGCGCTGCGTACCGACGGCGCCGAGGTCACCCTGGTCGACCGCAGCGACGATCGCCCGGACCGTTTCCTGCACCTGCTGACGGCCGCCGCCGCGGCCGCGGATCTGATCGTGACCTCGGGCGGGGTGTCGATGGGCGACTTCGAGGTCGTCCGCGATGTCCTGGAGCCGCGCGGCGGTCGATTCGGCAAGGTCGCGATGCAGCCCGGCGGTCCCCAGGGGCTGAGCATCGTCGACGACACCCCGGTGATCAGCCTGCCGGGCAACCCGGTCAGTTCCCTGGTGTCCTATGCGGTCTTCATCGCCCCTGTTCTGCGGGAACTGGCCGGTCGGCCGGCGACGCCGCGGACCACGGCCGCAGCCGGTCGCGATATCTCCTCGATCGCCGGTCGGCGGCAGTTCCTGCGCGGCCGGGTGGCCGACGGCGTCGTCGAACCGGTCGGTGGTCCGGGGTCGCATCTGTTGGCGACGATGGCGTCGGCGAACGTCCTGATAGATATCCCCGCGGACGTCGTCGCGGTCGCGAAGGGTGACAAGGTACGCGTGTGGGCGATATGAGCGAGCTGAGCCATCTGGCTCCGGACGGCCGGGTCCGGATGGTCGACGTCGGGGACAAGCCGTCGACCAAGCGCGTGGCCATCGCGACCGGCCGCTTCGTCACCCGTCCCGACGTCATCGCACTGGTACGCGGCGACGATCTGCCCAAGGCGGACGTCCTGGCGACCGCCCGAATCGCAGGCATCGCCGCCGCCAAACGCACCCCGGAGCTGATTCCGCTGTGCCACCACGTGGCACTGTCCTCGGTGCAGGTGTCGTTCGAGCTCGACGACACCTCGATCCTCGTGGAGGCGCGGGCGGCCACCACCGGCCCGACCGGGGTCGAGATGGAGGCGCTGACCGCCGTCGCCGTTGCCGGCCTGACCCTGCACGACATGGTCAAGGCGGTCGACCCGGCCGCCCGGATGACCGATATGCGGCTGATCGAGAAGACCGGCGGCCGCTCCGGTAGCTGGACCGCTCCGGCTCTCGGAGCCGATCCCGAGACGATCACGACCGCCGGCGAGGAGATCTCCGCCGCCGACGTCGACGACGTGCGTCGGGGCGTCGTGCTCGTCGCATCGACCGCCGGCGCGGCGGGCACCCGCGTCGACCGGACCGGACCGGTTCTCGTCGACTGGCTGCGCTCGCGCGGCTTCGTGGTGGCCGACCCCGTGATCGTCGCCGACGCCGATATCGCCGAAGGTCTGCGTGCCGCGCTGCGCGGGCGGCCCCGGCTGCTGGTGACCACCGGCGGCACGGGGGTCTCCCCCACCGATGCGACCGCCGACGCGACCGCGCGGATTCTCGATCGCGAATTGCCGGGAATAGCCGAATCGATTCGGCGGTACGGCGAGCGTACGACGCCGTTCGCGGTGATCGGTCGCGGTCTGGCCGGACTCGCGGGAGACACCCTCGTGGTCAACCTGCCGGGCTCCCCCGGCGGCGTGGCGGACGGAATCGCGGTCCTCGATCCCATTCTCGATCATTTGTTGGCGCAGATTTCCGGCGACGCGGATCACCCTGTACGGTAGACACTTGTCACATGCTTTTGCTGTATCGGACTCCAGGACAATTGGTTGACTTTCGAATCAATTGCGAGCAGTTGCTCAGGGCATGGTGACAATGATCGCACCTCCCGCCGGAAGGTAGGCTGAACATACCTTTTAGGGTGAGGAGCAAGGGTTCCGAACACGGTCGGGGTCGCACCCGTGACTTCGTGTCTGTTATATAAAAATAGACGCGGCGTGTGTAATGAATGGCCGGCTCCGAATGTGCGCGTATACTCCCGAACGACAGCACACCGCTGATTGACTAACCAGTAACATTGGAGCAGCCGACCATGGCGAAAAAGGTAGTTGTTCAGTTCGTCGACGACATCGACGATAAGCCGATCACCTCGGGCGGCGAACACATCACCTTTGCCGTCGATGGTGTCGAGTACGAGATCGATCTGAACGACAAGAACGCTCGTGAGTTCCACCGCAAAATCGGCTACTACATCGATTACGCGACCAAGGTCAACAGCCGCCGCGGCCGCAAGCCCTCGGGTCGCCGTCCGTCCGCAGACCCGGGCAACACCAAGGCGGTCCGCGAGTGGGCGGTCGAGAACGGGTACGAGGTCTCCGCACGGGGCCGCATTCCCGCGAATATCGAAGAGGCTTACAACGCCGCACATTAGCGGTCGATCGCGCGCCGCGACCCGACCAGCAATCCGACGAACTACGTGGAAGTGACGGAAGACCGATGGCCAAGCGCGTCCTGGTGCAACTCGTGGACGATATCGACGATCAGCCGATCGAAAGCGGCGGTGAGCACATCACCTTCGCGGTGAACGGCAACTCGTACGAGATCGATCTGCGCGACGATCACGCGGTGGAGTTCCGCCGCAAGTTCGACTACTACATCTCCAAGTCGAAGCGGGTCCGCAATAGCTCTGCCAAGCAATCGGCCGAGAGCGACGCGGCGCGTTCCGCGATTCAGCGAGATCCGGCACAGACAAAGGCAATTCGTGAGTGGGCCACCGCGAACGGAATGAACGTTTCCGCGCGTGGGCGAATCCCCGCCGAGATCGAGCGGGCCTTCGAAGCCGCGCACTGACCACCGGCTGTCACTGCGCCCAGCGGGGCGCGTCACCACCGAGGGGACGCGCCGCAAAGGGATACGTGTCGTATTCGACCAGGGCGGGACGTTCGGTGGTCAGACCACCGGTCGTGACCAGGGTCCGCTCCCCCGGTATCCGAGCCGGTGCGGCGGAAGCGATCCGGCCCGGCGCGTCGAGCAGATATTCCGCGGTCCGCTCCAGGATCACCGCTACCTGTGCGCCTCGACCGTCGGCGAGCCGCCGAGCCAGCGCGTCGATCACCCCGGCGGCCAGCAGATGCCCACTGGCGTGATCGAGCGCTTGCACCGGTAGGGCTCCCGGCCTGTCCGCATCCCCCTCGATCAGCGAGATTCCCGTCGCGGCCTGCACCAGACTGTCGAAGCCGCGCCGCCCGGCCCGCGGTCCACGCGGATCGTGAGCGCACACGCTGCCGTGTACGAGCCCGGGGCGTTCGATGTCGACACCCCATGTTTCGAGTGCACCGGGTCGATATCCGGTCAGCAGCACGTCCGCGCCGGCCAGCAATTCGTCGAAGAGTTGATGATCGTCGCTCGACCGCAGATCCAGCCGGGTGCTGCGCTTGCCCTCGCCCGTCAGGGTATGTTGCCACTCGATCTCGGGCAGCTGCGGCGGATCCACCCGCAGGACATCGGCTCCCAGCAGGGCCAGGTCACGCCCGGCCACCGGGCCCGCGAGTACCCGGGTGAGATCGAGCACCCGAATTCCCGCCAACGGCAACGCCGGATCGTCCGCGATGATGGCGGCGCGGTCGATCGATCCGGTCGCGGTGTACTCGACGATCGGCGCGGACGTCTCCGGCATCGAGGCGCGCCACTGCGATTCGGTCCGAACCCGCACGGCGAGGGCGCCGGCCGCGGTCGCCCGCTGCTCGACGTCGTCGGCCGACAGGTTCGCCACGGCCGCCGCCAGGTCCGCCGCGACGGAGTTGTCGGGCAGATCGAGAACCGTGAGCAATCGCCGATGATGGTGTGGGTAATTCGCGTGCGTCCGAATCCAGCCGTCCGCGGTGGCGAAGAATCCGGACAACGGTGCGAATCCGTTGACCGGGGCGCCGTCGATGCGGATCAGTTTGTCGCTGCCGAACGAGGCGGCGACCCGCTCGGGGTCGAGCCGCCAGGGGCGGTTCGGCAGCTTCCGGGCGAGGCGCAGTCGGTCGATCGCCGTGGCGAGTGCCCCGATCGAGCCGAGGGCGAGGTCGGCGACCGGTAGCCGCGCGGAAAGGAAGCCGGCATTCGGTGCGACGGTGATCGTGCCGGGCGGAGCACCGACGCCCAGGGCGGCGCCGTACGCCTCCACCACACCCGTGACATCGGCGCCGGTCCGCAGGTCGGCGCCGCCGTGGATGGCCGAGACACCGTTGTCGTCCATGGTCGTGACCATACGAGGTGCCCCGGCCGCGATCCCGTCGGGGCGGCCAACCGCCGATATTCGGATGCGTCGCGCGCCGGGTCCGCGCTACCGTGCATGCGTGCACCTGTACTACCTCTGACGGTCCCCGACCGATCGCCGCCCTCGTCGAGTCATTCCGAGGGCCGGCGGTCGACGTCGTCATGACCCGTCGACGGGTCGCCGTCAGGTGTGCACGCCTTCGACACAAGTGAGCGGTGCGCGCCCTCCCCGAAGGATTCCCATGTCCTCCCACTCCGTCGTATCCGCGCGCTCGCGCGCCCACATCGCGGTGTCCGCCGCATCGATCACCCTCGGAGACATCGAGGTTCTGCACCGCGTCGACCTGGTCGTCGGCCCACGATCGCGCATCGCGCTCGTCGGGGAGAACGGTCGCGGCAAGTCGACGCTGCTTCGCCTGATCGCCGGAACGCTGCGGCCCGACTCCGGAACCGTCGCCCGGACCGGCACTCTCGGCCTGGCCGAGCAGGAGATGTCGATCACCGACGGCCGCACCGTCGACGCGGTGATCGCCGATGCCGTAGCCGAATCACGCACGGCCCTGCACGAACTCGAGGACTCCGGCCGCGCCCTGGCCGCCGCCCACGCCTCGGCCGAGGTCGCCGACCGCTATGCGCGCGCTCTCGAGCACGCCGAGATGCTCGATGCGTGGGATGCCGAGCGGCGGGTGCGCCTCGCGCTCGACGCCTTGCGCGCCGAAACCGACGGCAACCGGCCACTATCGGAGCTGTCGGTCGGCCAACGCTATCGGGTGCGACTGGCCTGTCTGCTCGGCGGCGACGCCGACTTTCTACTGCTCGACGAGCCGACCAACCATCTCGATCGCAGCGGCCTCGACTTCCTGACCGAACGTTTGCGGGCCCGACCCGGCGGGGTGGTGATCGTCAGCCACGATCGCGCCTTGCTGGCCGACGTGGCGGAGACCTTCGTCGATCTCGACCCGAGCCCCGACCGCAGGCCTCGCGTCCACGGCGGCGGCTACGCCGGCTACCGCGACGGCCGCCGCGCCGAACGCGAACGCTGGGAACAGGACTACGCCGACCAGCAGCGCGAACGCGCCCGACTGCGCAACGATCTGTCGGCCGCGCAGGACCGGTTGGTGTCCGGCTGGCGCCCCGACAAGGGCACCGCGAAGCATCAACGCGCCACGCGCGCCGGTGGGCTCGTACGCGCGGTCCATCGGCGGCAGGCGGCGCTCGACGCAGCCCCGGTCACCGTGCCCGATCCGCCGCTGGTGCTCCGATTCCCCGACCTGCCGACCCGCCCGGGCCTGCCGGTCCTGTCCGCCGAGGGGGTGACCGTCGCCGACCGGCTGGTCAACCCGGTGTCGGCCCGGCTGCACGGCGCATCGCGTCTGGTGGTGACCGGGCCGAACGGGTCCGGCAAGTCGACGCTGCTCGCGGTCCTCGCGGGCGATATCGGCGCGAGCACCGGACACGTCCATCGCCCGGCCGCGGCGCGGATCGCGCTGCTGCGGCAGGAGTCCGACCTGCCCGGCGAGTTGCGCGCCGCGGAGATCTATCGGCGTCGGACCGCGCAGCTGGTCACCGCCGGCCGGGTGGCGGCCGGCGAGGTGGTCGGACTGTCCGCGCTGGGGCTGCTGCACACCGCGGAGGTGAACAAGCGGGTCGGCGATCTGTCGACCGGGCAGCGCCGCCGGCTCGATCTGGCCCTCGCCCTGGCGGGCCGGCCGAACCTGCTGCTGCTCGACGAACCGACCAACCACCTGTCGATCGCGCTGGTCGACGAGTTGACCGAGGCGTTGTGCGCCACCCCGGCCGCGGTGGTGGTCTCCACCCACGACCGGCGTCTGCTCCGCGATGTCGCGCACTGGCCGCGGCTGACGCTCGGGTCTCCCGCACACGGGTGATCCCGTCGGGTTCGGCGGGTCAGCCGATGGTCTGGGTACCGATCACCGAGAGCAATTGGAGCTTGTCGTAGCTCTCGGTGCCCGGGATCGCGGTGTACACGAGCAGGAAGTGCTGCTGGTCGGGATCGACCAGGGTCTGGCAGGTCAGCTCCAACGATCCGAGTTCCGGGTGCACGAAGTGCTTGACCGGGCCGGCGCGCAGACCGACCTCGTGGCGCTCCCAGAGCTCCCGGAACTCCGCGCTGTCGGCGAGCAGCATCTCGGCGATCTCGGCAGCCCGCGAACCCGGTCCGCGCATGGTGGCCATCGCCCGGGCGTGGGATACCCAGATCCGGGACAACTCCGGGTGATCCGCGCGGCGATAGATGGTGCGGGCGGCCGGATCGGTGAACCACCGGTAGACGATGCTGCGGGAGGGACCGGCGAACGCGGTCAGATCCCCGACGAGGGCCACCCCCAAAGGGGTCTGCAGGAGCGTCTCGCCGAGGTCGTTGACCACCTCGGCGGGCGTGTCCTGCAGACGATCGAGGATGCGCAGCAGTCCCGGCCCCACGTGATGGCTGCCACCGCTGCCCCGCGCGGGCGGGTTGTGTCCGGCCAGCCGGAAGAGGTGATCGCGTTCGTCCAGCGACAGGTGCAAACCCTGTGCGACCGAAGCGATCATCTGTTCCGATGGCTGCGGACCGCGGGCCCGCTCGAGGCGGGCGTAGTAGTCGGTCGACATATGGCACAGTGCCGCGACCTCCTCGCGGCGCAACCCGCTCGTGCGGCGTCTGCGGCCGCGCGGCATGCCGACGTCCTCGGGCTGCAACGACTCGCGGCGGTGGCGCAGAAACTCCGCCAGCCCGTCCCTATCGATCTCCATGCCCCGTCCTCCGTCGGTTCGCCGTCGTCGCGCAACGTATGAAACCCGCAACGTATGAAGCCCTGCGGCCGTTTCTACCCGCCCGACCGCCGGCTATCCACGGTCTGCCGATCCCCCCGTGCGATTCCCGGCGGGCGCGGCGATGCCGTCGCGGCGCCCCCAACCCGCGGTGTTGACAGCCGTCACATCGCGGCCCTACCCTCACCGATGTGAGCAACGTAAACATGCCGGGCGGTGCGCCGAAGCGCATCCTGAACGTGGTCACGAACGTCGGGCACTATGCCGACGCCTCCCACCCCACCGGGTTGTGGTTGTCGGAGTTGACCCACGCATGGGAGGTCTTCGACGAGCACGGCTTCGAGCAGACCCTCGTCAGCCCGGCCGGCGGCATCTCGCCCCTCGAGCCGCGTTCCCTGAAGTTCCCCGGCTACGACCGGTCCGCCAAGGCGTGGCATGCCGACCCGGCTCGAATGCTGCTGCTGGAGAACACGGTCGGACCCGATCGGATCGATTCGGCCGACTACGACGCGATCTACTTCACCGGCGGCCACGGGGTGATGTTCGACTTCCCGGCCAGCGAGGGACTGCAGCGCATCACCCGGGAGATCTTCGAGCGCGGCGGTATCGTCGGCGCGGTCTGCCACGGATACTGCGGGCTGCTCGATACCACCCTCTCCGACGGTTCCTATCTGGTCGCCGGCCGTCGGATGACCGGATTCTCCTGGAACGAGGAGGTTCTCGCGCGGGTGGACAAGCTGGTTCCCTACAACGCCGAGCAGGTGGTCACGGACCGCGGAGCCCGCTACGAGAAGGCGCTGCTGCCGTTCGTGTCCTATGCGGTGGTCGACGGCAATCTGGTGACCGGACAGAATCCGGGGTCGGCGAAGGAGACCGCCGAAAAGGTCGCGGCACTGCTCTGACTCGATCGCTCCGACTCGAACGTCCCGACTCGAGCGATGTCCGGTTCGTCGCGTTACCGAGGATTCGAAATCGGACCGAACGAACAAGTCCCGCTTGGGCCTTGACTTAGAGTGAACTCACAGTCCTACGGTGGAGTCATGACATCGGCAGGAATCCGAAACTCGTCCGGCATTCGGCTCGGGTACCAGATCCCCAACTTCACCTACCCCGGCGGCGATCCCGCCCGCATCTTCCCGACCGTCGCCGCACAGGCCGTCGAGGCGGAGGCCAACGGATTCGACACCGTCCTGGTGATGGACCACTTCTATCAGCTGCCCAGCCTCGGTCGCCCGGACGAGCCCATGCTCGAGGCGTACACGACGCTCGGCGCGCTGGCGACGGCCACCTCGACGATCCAGCTCTCGACGCTGGTCACCGGCAATACCTATCGCAATCCGGCGATGCTCGCCAAGACGGTCACCACCCTCGACGTGGTCAGCGGTGGTCGCGCGGTGCTGGCGATCGGTGCCGGCTGGTATCAGCTCGAACACGAGCAGATGGGCTACGAATTCGGTACGTTCACCGATCGATTCGTCCGCCTCGACGAGGCCCTGCAGATCATCGAACCGATGCTGCGCGGCCGCCGGCCGAACGTCGACGGGCAGTGGTACACCGCCAAGGACACGATCAACGAGCCGCGCATCCGCGATTCGTTGCCGATCATGCTCGGCGGCGGCGGTGAGAAGAAGACCTTCGGCCTGGCCGCCCGGTACGCGGACCATCTCAACATCATCTGCAACGCATCGGAACTGCCACGGAAGGTCGAGGCGGTGCGGCTGCGCTGCGAGGAGATCGGGCGCGACCCGGCCACCCTGGAGACCAGCTTCCTGGCCTTCGTGATGATGGACGACAACGGTGACGTCGCCCGCGGCCAGATCGACGACTTCCTCCGGTCGATCGGGCAGGATCCGACGAACCTCTCCCCCGAGGAGTACGCGGCCGCCACCGACCGCATCTTCGCCGGTACCCCCGACGATGTCGCCGAGCAGATCCAGAAGCGGGTCCTCGACGCCGGCGTCGACGGTGTCGTGATCAACATGGTGCGCAACGGTCACGAGCCCGGTGCCGTCGCGCGCGCCGGCAAGGTCCTCGCGCCGCTCGTCGGCCGCTGACGCCGGTCGGCCGACCTCGACGCCCGCGGATCAGTTGCGCGGCAGGATGCTGACAACCGTCCCGTCGAGGTTGGCCGACAGGTAGGCGCCGCCGTAGTCGTCGGACAGGTACACCAGGACCGTCGGCTTGTCGTCGTTGAAGACCCAGGCCGGATCGACGATGAAGTACCGGTTCGTGGGGGCGGGAATCCCCAACTCCGCCTCCGCGGTCGCGTACAGGCCGGGCAGGATGCTCCAGTCGATCGCGCCGAGGTCGACGGTCGCCCCATCGAGCATTCCGCCCGCACCGTTGCGGGACGCGACACCGTTGCGATACGAGTAGTCGTCGTAGAGCGTCGGATTGTCCGGTAGCGGAGCCTCGGTATTGATGAAATCGGGGTAAACCGTGGTCCGGCCGAACTGCGATGTGCCGCTGGCCTGTTCGAGCGCCGCGATCGCGGTGTCCATCCCCTCCCCGGCCACCAGGTTGATCTCCGGTGCCGCGGGTGCGGTGGTCCGGGGGGTGTCCTCGATCGCTGTGGTCGGCGCCGCCGCCGACGTGTCGATCGCGGCGGGCATCGCTATCGACGTGGCCGCCGCGGTATCGGTGGTGCTCGCGGTGCGCTCCGGCCAGAGGGCGACCACCCCGGCCGCGGCCGCCACGACGCCGACCACCACGGCGCCGATCGCGATCAGCGGTCCGCGCGACGACCCGGACGACCGTTCCGGGACATAGCCGTACGCGCCGGCGGGTCGTTGACCGCCGGCCGGATATCCCCGCCCGTTCGGATGTCCCTGCTGGTGGGGATATCCCTGCTGGTTCGGATGTCCCTGCTGGTTCGGATGTCCCTGTTGGGTGGGGTATCCGTGCGCCGTGGGACCGGGAGCGCTGTAGGCGGCCGGCTGGGCGGCGGACCGGTTCCATCCGGGAGGCGGACCGGCGGGTGCATCCGAAGGGTTGGCTGGACCGGGCGGGAACGTCATCGGTCCCGATGGTCCGGTCCGCGGGTTGTCGGGGACGCTCGGGGCCGGCGTCGGCGGGTGCAGGGAGGTGTAGTCCGAGGGGCTACCCGCCCACATCGCTGCCGCGCCCCCGGCTCGGGCGGCATCGGCGAGCATGGCGTCGAGACGATCGGCGGACGGCCGGGCGGCCGGATCGGCGACCAGGAGCGCCCGCAGCACCGGGGCCAGCGGGCCGGCGCGTTGCGCGGGCGGGATGTCCGCTCGCAGGACCGCCGCGAGGGTCTCCACGGAGGTATCGCGGCGCATCGGGTTGTAGCCCTCGACCGCGACGAACATCACCAACCCGAGTGACCAGAGGTCGGACGCGGGGTTGCCCTCGACGCCGCCGAGTCGCTCCGGGGCCACGTAGCTGAGCGATCCGACCACGCTGCCGGTGGCGGTCAGGCCGGTCATGTCGTTGACCGCCGCGATACCGAAATCGGTCAGCACGGGCGACCCGTCGTCCCGAACGAGGACGTTGGCCGGCTTGACGTCCCGGTGCAGGACGCCGACCGAATGCGCGGCCCGCAGCGCCGCGAGGATGCCCCGGCCGAGTTGGGCCACCTGCCCGGCCGGCAGCGCACCGTCGGTCAGCACGTCCGAGAGCGCATGTCCGCGGACCAGTTCCATGACGATCCACGGATGCGGCTGCTGCGGGGTGTCGACGATGTGGTGGATGGCGACGACGTTGGGGTGGCGGATGCGGGCGAGCGCCCGCGCCTCGCGCAGCACCCGCTCGCGGTGGACGCTCGCATCGGTGGGCGAGTCGGTATCGGCCCGCACCTCCTTGAGGGCGACCTCCCGGTGCAGAGCCAGGTCGAACGCCCGCCACACGGTGCCCATGCCACCGCTGCCCAACTGTTCGATCAGTTGGAACCGTTGATCGATCACGGTCACGTTCGAAGTCACGCGGACAGCCTAGTTTGCCCCTTTCCAGCCTCGGGGACTCGACCGATCGGGTAATCCGGCAGCGGGGCCGCGCGGCGTCCACCGGTTCGGGCGGCCCGCAGTCCGTTGCCGATGATGACGATCTCCGCGATCTCGTGGATGAGCACGACCGCAGCCAGGCCGAGCACCCCGGTCAGGGCCAGGGGAAAGAGCACCACGATGATCGCCACCGCCAGGGCGATATTGCCGGTCATGATCGCTCGACCGCGACGGGCGTGCGCGATCGCGTCGGGGATCAGGCGCAGGTCACTGCCGGTGAAGGCGATGTCGGCGGACTCGATCGCCGCGGCCGAGCCACCGACGCCCATGGCGATGCCGACCGTTGCCGAGGCGAGTGCCGGGGCGTCGTTGATGCCGTCGCCGATCATCGCGGTCGGCCGGCGTTGTGCGAGCCGGCGGATCCGCTCCGCCTTCTGCGCGGGGAGTTGCTCGGCGTGTACGGTCTCGATCCCGGTGCGGGCGGCGATCGCTCGCGCGGTGCGGGCGTTGTCACCGGTGAGCATCACGGTGTCGATGCCCTGCGCGTGCAGCGCCGCGATCGCCTCGGCCGCCTCGGGGCGCGGTTCGTCGCGCACCCCGACGACGCCGACGGTGGCCCCGTCGATCTCGACGACGATGATCGTCATCCCCTCGTCGGCGAGATCGGCCGCCTCCTCGGCGAGTTCGCCGAGTGCGATCCAGCGGTCGCTCCCGACGCGTACCCGGCGCCCCTCGACGCTGCCGGTGAGGCCGCGACCGGGTACTTCGGACACGTCGACCGCCCGCGGGTGTCCGGGAGCCGCCGCGAGCAGTGCTCGTGCCAGCGGGTGACTGCTGGTCGCTTCGACCGCTGCTGCGACGCGCAGCAGGTCGTCGGCGGTGTGGCCGGGGGCGACGCGCGTGGTCACCACACGAGGGTCGTTGCGGGTGAGGGTGCCGGTCTTGTCGACCGCGACGGTGCGGATCGTGCCCAATTGCTCGAAGGCGACGCCCGAGGTGATCGCCACGCCGAAGCGGCTCGCCGAACCGATCGCGGAGATCACCGTGACCGGCACCGCGATCGCGAGTGCGCAGGGCGAAGCCGCCACCAGCACGACGAGGGCCCGCTCGATCCAGATCACCGGATCACCCAGCAGCACACCGAAACCCGCGGTCAGCGCGGCGGCGATCAACACCAGCGGCACCAGGGGGCGCGCGATGCGATCGGCCAGCCGAGCCCGCTCCCCCTTCGCCGCGTGCGCCTGTTCGACGAGGTGCACGATGCGGGTCACGGAGTTGTCGTACCCGTCGGCGGTCGCCTCGATCGTGATCGTGCCCGAGCCGTTGACCGAGCCGGCCGCGACCTCGTCGCCGGGGCCGACCTCGACGGGGATCGACTCGCCGGTGATCGCCGAGGTGTCGACCCAGGACCGCCCGGTGACCGTCACGCCGTCGGTGGCGATCCGATCGCCGGCGCCGACGACAAGGATGTCGCCACGCCGCACGTCGGCGGCGCGGACGGTATGCGCGCCGTCCGGGCGAGCGATGCGTGCGGTGTCCGGGATCAGGGACAGCAGGGCTCGCAGACCGCGGCGCGCCCGCTCCATCGCCCGCTCCTCGAGGGCCTCGGCGATCGAGAAGAGAAAGGCGAGTGCCGCGGCCTCACCGATGTGGCCGAGCAGGACCGCGCCGGCCGCCGCGATCGTCATCAGCAATCCCACACCGAGCCGATCGCCACCGCGCCGCCGGATCAGGCGGCGCAGCGCCTCCGGCACGAAGGTCGCGCCTACGACGGCCAGGGCGAGCGCATAAACCGCCGATGCGATCACCTCGGGTCCGGTGCGTTCCAGGATCATTCCGAGCAGCCACAACAGGCCGGCGCCGACCGGCAGGGCCAGGGCGCGATCCCGCCACCAGGGCATCCGGTCCCGCTCGGCGTCCGGGTTGTAGGAGACGGCCTCGGGCGCCACCACCGGGTCCGGCCCGCAGCACTCCCGGCTCACGGCGACCGGGTACCGGCGTCGCCGGGCTCGGTCGCCCCGGATCCACAGCAGGTGGGGACGACGCAGGCGGCGTCGAGACACGGCGCCCCGTCGTCGACGGCCAGGACCACCTCGACCAGGGCCTCGAGCGCGCGGGTCAGGTGCGGATCGGCGATCTCGTAGCGAGTCTGCCGACCCTCGGCCTCCGCGACGACGATCCCGCACCCCCGCAGACAGGCGAGGTGATTCGAGACGTTGGTGCGGGAGAGCCCGAGCTCGCGCGCGAGCACCGCCGGGTATCCCGGCTTCTCCAAGAGGGACAACAGAATTCGTGAGCGTGTGGGGTCGGCCATCGCACGGCCCAGACGGTTCATCGCGTCGAGCCGGGACGCTATAGTCAGCACACAATGACTATACAGCGATCGCTGACCAATCAGCACCTCCGTGCCCGCACTGCCCGAGCCCGGCTCGAGGCGACCCGTCCCGTGACGGGTTCGCGGCGATGAGCCCGGCCGCCCTGGCCCTCTGTCTCTACGCGGGCTATCTCGTCGCCGCGTTCGGAGTGCGGGCGTGGCTGATGTACCGACGGACGGGCTCCACCGGGTATCGGGGACTGTCCGGGCCGGTCGGCTCGGCCGGCTGGTGGGGCGGTGTCGGATTCATCGCCGCACTCCTGCTCGGCCTGGCCGCACCGATCCTCCAGATGCTCGGCGTCATCGATCCGGCGCCGATGCCGACCGCGGCCCCCGCGCTCGGCGTCGGGGTGATGCTGCTCGGCACGGCCCTGTCGCTGCTCGCCCAGACGGCGATGGGACGCAACTGGCGGGTCGGTGTCCGCGACGACGAGACGACCGACCTGGTGCGGGCCGGCCTGTTCGGGTTCGTCCGAAATCCGTTCTTCACCGCCCTGATGCTCACCGCGATCGGACTGGCCCTGCTCGTCCCCAACCCGATCGCCGTCGCCGCGGTGCTCGCCCTCACGGTCGCCATCGAGGTGCAGGTCCGCGTCGTGGAGGAGCCATATCTGCTTGCCACGCACGGCGCGAGCTACCGCGAGTACGGTGCCCGGGTCGGCCGCTTCGTGCCGGGTATCGGCAGATTCCACTCCCCCGACCCACGGTAGAACCCGACCCGACGACGCATCCGAAGCCGGGCACCCGCAACCATTTGCAATACCCCCAGGGGTATGTCACGGTGTAGATACCCCACGGGGTATCAAGCAGTTGGATGGTCAGCAGGCGACGGAAGGGTGCACATGCTCCTCGAACGGATCTACGACGAAGACCTGGCGCAGGCCGGGTACGTGATCGGCTGTCAGGCGACCGGCGAGGCCGTGGTCATCGACGCCCGCCGCGATATCGCCGAGTACCTGGCGCTCGCCGCCCGGCACGGCATGCGGATCGCCGCGGTGACCGAGACCCACATCCACGCCGACTACCTGTCGGGTACACGGGAACTCGCCGCGGCTACCGGGGCGCGGATGTACGTCTCCGGCGAGGGCGGCGCCGACTGGCAGTACGGCTTCGACGCCGAACGCCTCCACGACGGCGACACGATCACGGTCGGCAATATCACGATCCGTGCCCGCCACACCCCGGGGCATACCCCGGAACACCTGGTCTTCCTGGTGACCGACGGCGCCTTCAGCGACGAGCCCGGCTACATGATCTCCGGAGACTTCGTCTTCGCCGGTGATCTGGGCCGTCCCGACCTGCTCGACGAGGCCGCCGGCGGCATCGACACCCGCTTCGAGGGTGCCCGGCAGCTCTTTGCCGGGCTGCGCGACGTCTTCCTGACGATGCCCGATCACCTGCAGGTCTTCCCCGGACACGGCTCGGGAAGCGCCTGCGGCAAGGCGCTCGGCGCGCTGCCGTCGACCACGGTCGGATACGAGCGGCGCAACGCGTGGTGGAGTCGCTACCTGACGGCCGGCGACGAGCAGGGCTTCATCGACGAACTCCTCGACGGACAGCCCGACGCCCATGCCTACTTCGCGCGGATGAAGATGCAGAACCGCGAGGGTCCGGCCATCCTCGGCGACCGCGCACCGGTCGCCGAGCTGACGGTCGAGGCGGTGGCGGACGGGCTCGAGCGCGACGCGATCACCTTCGTGGACACCCGATCTCCCGACGAAGCCCATCTCGGCACGGTCGCCGGATCGTTGAACGTCCCCGACGGCCCGAAGACCGTCACCCACGCCGCGTGGGCCTACGACCCGCAGCGCGACGCCCGTCCATTGGTGCTGCTCGCGCCCGATCAGGCTGCCGCACAGTCGATCGCGGACCGCCTGCTGCGGGTCGGCATCGATCGGACCGCCGGATACGTCACGACGATCGAGGGGCTGCCGGCGTTCGTTCCGCCGATGGTCACGCCGGAGGGATTGCCGGACGTCGACGCCGCCCTGCTCCTGGATGTGCGACAGCGCACCGAATATGCGGCCGGCCACATTCCCGGCGCCGAGCAGCTCAGTGCCGCACGGGTTCTGTGGCATCTCGACCGGCTTCCCCGGTCCGGCACGATCGTGACCTATTGCCAGTCGGGTACACGCAATACCGTCGCCTCGAGCGCCCTGCGCCGCGCCGGATTCGACGTCGTCGAACTCGAGGGAAGTTACGCGGCCTGGTCGGCGGCACAACAGTCCCGCCGAAACTCGGCCGCGGCCTCGCCTGCCCTCACCTGACCACAACCGCCCGACCGGGCTCCGCCGGCGCGACCTCGCTCCACTCGACAGATCCTGTCCCGCACAGAAGGATTCCCCATGGCCGATCAGTCCACCGACCTGCGCACCATCTCCGCCGAGGAGCTGCGCGACTGGCAGCATCACCACGACGATGTGACGATCATCGACGTCCGCTCCTCCGCCGAATTCGAATCGGTCCACATCCACGGCTCCTACAATGTGCCGTTGCCGATACTGTCCGAGCACACCTCGGAACTCGCCGATCGACTCGGCCTGCGCGCGGTGTTGGTCTGCCAGTCCAGCAACCGGGCGACCCAAGCGCAGGATCGCCTGGCTGCGGCAGGCGTCACGACCGCGACGGTGCTGACCGGCGGGGTGGGAGCCTACGAGGCCGCCGGCGGTCGGGTGGTGCGCGGCGTCCAACGCTGGGCGATCGAGCGGCAGGTCCGCTTCACCGCCGGCGCGATCGTACTGACCAGCCTGCTCGGCGCGGAATTCGTCCGACCGGCCCTGCGCTTCGGGGCGTTCGCGATCAGCGGCGGCCTGGTGGTCGCCGCGCTCACCGATTCCTGTCTGATGGGCCAAGCCCTCTCCCGCATGCCGTGGAACCGGGCGAAGGCCACCCCGAGCATGGCCGGCGCGATCGGTTCGCTCCCCGTCACCTCGATCCGGCTGTGACCACCAACCGCCGGGGGCACGATCGCCCGGGCCACCCCGACCGGCCGGCTCTCCCCCACCACCTCGACTGTCCGGGGCACGAGCGATGACCGCATCCCTGATCCCGACCCTGGTCCTGGCCGCCCTGGTCGGCGTCGCGCTCGGAGCATTGGGCGGCGGCGGATCGATCCTCACCGTGCCGCTGCTCACCTACGTCGCGGGCATGCCCCCCAAGGAGGCGATCGCGACGTCGCTGGTGGTCGTCGGGGTGACCTCGCTGTTCAGCCTGGGGGTACACGCCCGGCATCGTCGGGTGCGGTGGCGCACCGGCCTGATCTTCGGCGCCGCGGGCATGGTGGGCGCCTTCGCCGGCGGAATGATCGGCGGGCATCTGCCGGGCGCGGTTCTGATGGTGGCGTTCGCGCTGGTGATGATCGCGACCGCGCTCGCGATGATCACCCGATCGTCGCCGGCCCCCCACACCGATACTCCCGGCGCCGGGACCGCCGATGATGACGGCTCGACCGGGGGTAGCCACGACCTGCCGGTGGTCCGCACCCTGATCGACGGGGTGGTCGTCGGCCTGGTCACCGGCGTCGTCGGCGCCGGGGGCGGCTTCCTGATCGTCCCCGCGCTGGTGCTGCTCGGCGGACTGAGCATGCCGATCGCCGTCGGCACGTCGCTGCTGGTGATCGCGATGAAGTCCTTCGCCGGTGCCGCCGGCTATCTGACCACGGTGTCGCTGAACTGGCCGGTGGTCGCCGCCGTGACGGCGATGGCGGTCCTCGGCGCACTCGTCGGCGCCCGGATCTCCGGTCGGGTCCCGGCCGCCACCCTGCAACGGGGCTTCGGAGTCTTCGTCCTGGTCACCGGCGCGGTCGTCCTCGCGCTGGAATTGCCCGCCGCCGGCGCGATCGCGGTCGGCGCGATCGGGCTGATCGCGGTGATCCTCCTGGCGGTCTGCCGGCTGACCACCGTCGCGTGCCCGTTCGGAATCGGTCACCGCGAGCGGACGATAGCCCGGTCCGCCGCGTCGTAATCCGCGGAAATCAACGGTCCCGACGCCCGCCGGAGGACACCATTTCCTACCTGCGGTACGAATGGGGGTATTCCGCCGAACCGGGTGTCGACATTGATTCGATCATCGCCACATACCCGCCCACAAAAGGAACGAAAACTGGTTTCCGGGAGGAGCATTCACCTCACGACCGGGCGCGATAAATGGCGCCCGGCCGTATTGGGCAACAATTCCCACCCCGAGGTGAAGTGCGATACTCCGCTTCGCGGGCGATCTTTCGCTCCGATAACCTTTGCGCAACCGACGATCTGCAGGCGGGGGAATGAAGGCACCGATCGGCATCATCGACGACCATCCGGCGGTCATGCTCGGGGTCGCTTCGATCCTCAACGCGCAGGACGACCTCATGGTGACGGCGACGGCGACCACGGTGGCCGAACTGCTCGCGCTCGATCAGCGGGTCGACGGCATCCTGCTCGATCTGGCCCTGGACGACGGGTCGACGCCGGAGGCCAATCTGCGAGCGCTCGCCGATTTGCGGGTCCCCGTACTCGTCTACACCTCCGGGGATCGACCGGACCTCATCCGCGAAGCGGCCCGAGCCGGAGCGGTCGGCATGGTGCGCAAGTCGGAGTTCCCCACTGCGATCGTCGAGGCCGTGCGTGCCATGTTGCGCGGCGAGGTCGCGGCATCGGCGGACTGGGCCGCGGCGATCGACGTCGATCCGGACTTCGTCGACGTGCACCTCTCACCACGCGAGGCCGAGGTCCTCGGACACTACGCATCGGGCGAGACCGCCGAGCGGGTCGCCGCTCTGCTGTTCATCTCGCGCGAGACCGTCCTCGACCACATCCGGCGCATCCGCATCAAGTACGCCGACGCCAATCGGCCCGCCCGCACGAAGATCGACCTGCATCGCCGCGCGCTGGAGGACGGACTGATCCCCGCCGGGCATGACCCGGGAGCCTGATCGGCGCACCCGCCGGTTGATCGACCGCCAACTCGGATGGCTGATCGCCCTCGGCGGCTGCATCGTCATCCTCGACCAGACGATCTTCCGAATCTCCGAGTTCGACGAGTGGTCGGTCTGGTGGAACGCCGGATCGTTGGTCGTCGTCGCGGGAATCGTCCTGCTCGCGGTCGGCGGCCTGGTCCTACCGCAGCGAGTGCTCGGCGCGGCATGGTGGATCCTTCCGATTCTCTTCGTGACGCTGCAGGCCACCTGGATGTACGGCTATCGGGGAGAGGATCCGGACGCCGCGATCCCCTGGCTGTGGACGGTCGAACCACCGATCATCACGATGTTGCTGCTGGTCCTGCGCCCGGTCGCGGCGGTCGCGGCGTCCCTGGTGATCTCGTCCACCCCTGCGTTGGCGAGCCTGATCGTGCTCGGCGCGATCCCGCAGGCGGTCCTGCGCGAGACGCCCAACCAGCTCGGCAATGTGCTGTACGTCGTCATCTTCATCGGTGTCCACCTGCAACTCGAGCGGCTGCGCATCGTCGAGGGCGAGGCGAGGGCCCAGGAACGTCGGCGCATCCGCACCGCGGTGCTCGCCGAGCAGCACACCCGGCTCGCGCGGGTCGTCCACGACGAGGTGCTGTCGGTGCTGTCGACCGCGATGCACACCGACGGACCGCCGCCGGCGGTGCTGCGTGCCGCGGCCGGACGCGCGATGAGCGCGCTCGGCGGCGCGGCCCGGGCCGATCCGGCCGGGGTGGCCCTCATCCCGGCGGACGAGGCCGTCGGGATCATCGCCGGGAACCTCCGCCTGATCGACGACACGGTCACGCTGGAGACCTGCGTCTTCGAGGGCCCGATCCGGCGGGATGTCGCCGAGGCGACGGCGCTGGCGGCCGGTGAGGCGCTGCGCAACAGCGTGCGCCACGCCGGCGGTCGGGCCTCGCGCCACGTGCGATTGACCGTGTCGTCGGAGCGGGTGCGAGTCACCGTCGAGGACGACGGCATCGGCTTCGTCCCGGGGACCGTGCACCACGGGATGGGGATTCCGGACAGCATGGAGCGCCGCATGTCGGAGCTCGGCGGCTCGGTCCTGCTCCGGTCCCGGCCGGGACACGGCACGAAGGTGGCGCTGACGTGGCCGACGTGATCTCGGCGGCCACCGGAGCCGGCGGACTCGGTACCCGCCCGGCGCGGTGGGTCTTCGTCTTCGTGTGGTCGTGCGGCGTCTGGTTCGGCGTTTTCACCGACCTGACCCCGCTCGATCCGCTCAACGCGTCGGCCTATCTCGCCGGTCTCGCCGGCGGGCTGCTGTTGACCACCCCGGGGGCGGCCCCCCTCACCCGCCGCCGGGTGACCGCATTGGTGGTCCTTGCGCTGTACGTCGCGGTGATCGCCCTGCACCGCTCCCCCGTCGTCGCGAATGTTCCGGCTCTGACGTTCGCGACCTATCTGGTCGCCTTCGTGATCCCGCGGGGCAATATCGTCGCCGGCGCGGTCGGCGGTTCGCTCGTGATCGGCTACGCCCTCGGCTGGGGGCTGACCGCGGATCCCTCGGGCGCCGGTCTCGTCTTCCTGCTCGGAGTCCCGGTCGGCAGCGTCGCGGCCGGTATCGTCTGGCGACTCGCCCTGCGGTGGATCGTCCGCAGGGAGCGCGCCCATCGCGATGCGGGCGCACTCGCGGCGGACCGAGCGGCGGCGGCCGACGAGGCGATCGACGCGTCCCGCCGCGAATTCGCCGATATCCGTGCCGAAGTCGGACCGCTGCTCGCCCGGATCGGGGCGGGTGAATCGATCGACGAGACGATGCGCACGCAGCTGGCCGTGGTCGAGGCCGCCATCCGGGACCGCATCCGGGCGCCGCATCTGCAGCATCCGCTGCTCGTCGAGGAACTCGCGCGGCTGCGCGCGCGTGGGGTCGCCGTCGTCGTCCTCGGCGAACCGCCGGCGGGCGACCCGGTGATACCCGCCGCGGTGGCCCTGCGGATCGTCGAGCTCATTTCCCCGACGACCGAGGGGCGCATCACCGTTCGCAGCCTGCCCGCGGGGCGCGCGGCCGCGATGAGCGTCGTCGTGCAGACCGGGAACACCTCGGAGCAGGTGCACCTCGCCCCCGACGGCCGGGTGCTCTCCCGCTCCTGACCACGGGCACGTGATCACGAACACGCGACATCGGGCTGCGGAGATTCCCCCGCATCTTGGGGCATACGGACCGCGCGGCCGGCTCCTATGGTCGTGGGGCCCGTACCCCGACCGGAAGGTGAATTGTGCACATAGACATGCCCACGCGCGCCGATATCGAGCGTTTGGCGGTCGCCCGCCACTCCCCGAGCGTGACTGTCTACCTGCCGACGAGCCCCCTTCCGGACCGCGACGAGCAGAACCGCCTCCGCGCGCGGGCGCTATTCGATCAGGCGATCGAGCGGGTGCGGATCCTCGCCGACACGAGCACCGCCAAGACCGTCGAAGAGAACCTGTACTCCCTGCTGGACGACGACGACTTCTGGGCCGATCTCGGCCGCAGCCTGGCCGTCTTCGTCACCCCGTCGGGAATCGTGGAGTTCAGGCTCGCGAACGAGCTCACCGAATCCGTCACGGTCGCGGACCGTTTCGCGATCACACCGCTGCTGCGCGCAGTCACCTTTCCGCGCGCCGCGTTCGTCCTGGCGATCTCGCAGAACGGGGCACGCCTGGTGGAGGTCGGCGCCGATCTACCCGCGCGGGAGGTCGACGTTCCCGGCCTTCCCCGCAGCGCGGAACGGTCGATCGGCCTGCGCTCGATCGGTGGACGATCCCCGTACGGCCGCCTGCAGGGGGACGAGGGGCGCAAGGTGCGGCTGACGCAGTATGCCCGCGCCGTCGACCACGCCGTGCGACCGCTGCTCAACGGCGAGTCGCTCCCGCTCATCGTCGCTGCGGCCGAGCCGTTGGCATCGATCTACCGCGGGGTCAATGGCTACTCCGGGCTGGTCGCGGCGGGCATCGACGGCAACCCCGACGAACTGACCGAGGCGCAACTGGCCACCGCCGCGCATACGATCCTCGACGACCTCCACGCCGAGGAGCTGGCCTCGCTCACCGAGGTTTTCGCCGACCGGAAGAACAGCGGCCGCGCGACAACCGACCTCAGCGACCTCGCCCGAGCGGCGACCTTCGGAGCTCTTGCCACCCTCGCGGTCGACATGGACGCCGTCGTGCACGGCACGGTCACCGATGACGGTGCCCTCGTCCTCGGCGACCACCCCGCCGCGGACGACCCCGGCACCGACGACTCCCGAACCCCGGCGCCACCCGGACACGACGCGCTCGAGGAGATCGCCCGTCGCGCGCTCGCGACCGGCGCTCGGGTCCTCGCGGTGCGCGCCGCGGATCTGCCGGACGGGGTGCGGGCCGCGGGCATCCTGCGCTACGCGGTCTAGAAGCGGGACCCGGCAGCGTCATGGTCGCCACCCTGGTCATCCTCGCCGTCGCGGTCGTCGGTTTCATGTCCGGCCGGGTACCGATCGGCATGGTCGCGATCGGCGTCGCGGTCGCGCTCTGGTTCACCGGCGTGCTCGAGCTCGAGCAGGCCCTGGCCGGTTTCGGCGACCCGACGGTCATCTTCATAGCGACCCTCTTCGTGGTCAGCGAGGCCCTCGACGCGACCGGGGTCACCGCCTGGGCCGGCAGCCGGGTGATCCGCCGCGCCGGCGGGGCGCGGGCGGTGCTGTTGGCCGTGATCTGCCTGCTGGTCGCGGTGGTGACCGCGTTCATCAGCGTCAACGGCGCGGTGGCCGCGCTGATCCCGATGGTCGTGGTCGTCGCCATGCGCGCGCGGATCCCGGCCTCGCATATGTTGCTGCCCCTCGCGTTCGCCGCGCACGCCGGCTCGTTGCTCGCGCTCACCGGCAGTCCGGTCAACATCATCGTCAGCGAATTGGCGCGCGATTCCGGTGCCCGGCCGTTCGGGTTCTTCGAGTTCGCGCTCGCGGGAATCCCGCTGCTGATCGGCACTCTGGTGATCGTGCTGGTATTCGGCCGGCTGCTGCTGCCCACCCGCACCCCCGCCGAGTTGCCGATGGACCTCGCCGCTCATACCGCCGAGTTGCGCACCCAGTACGAACTGACCGACGGGCAGCAACTGACCGGTCCCGAGCAGGGCGTCGCCGAGGTGCTCGTCGCGCCGCGCTCCACCCTGATCGGACTGCGACTGTTCCCCGGAATGACCACGCCGAGCGGAGATCTCGTCGTCGTCGGACTGCAACGCGGAGGCTTCGATGTCACCGGCCCGGAGGCGGTGCTGCGGGCGGGCGACACCCTGCTGCTGAGCGGATCGTGGGACGACCTCGAACGCCATACGGCCGGTACCGAGGTCGTGGTGGTCACCCCGCCCGCGCAGTTGCGGCGTGGGGTCCCGCTGGGACACGGGGCGAAGCGGGCGATCGGGGTGCTCGTCGTGATGGTGGCGCTGCTGGCGACCGGCGCGGTGCCGGCCGCGATAGCCGGACTGCTCGCGGCGGCCGCGCTGATCCTGCTGCGCGTGGTCACCCCGGAGCAGGCGTACCGCAGCATCTCCTGGACGACGGTCGTTCTGATCGCCGGAATGATCCCGCTCTCCACGGCTTTCGTCACCACCGGAACGGCCGACGTGATCGCCGACGGGTTGTTGCGGTTGACCGGCGACGCCTCGCCCACCGTCGCGCTGTTGGCGATTTGTGTACTGACGATGGTTCTGGGCCAACTGATCTCGAATACCGCGACCGTGCTGATCGTCGCGCCGGTGGCGATCTCCGTCGCGGCCGATCTCGGGGCGTCGGTGCTGCCGTTCATGATGGCGCTGGCGATCGCCGGGGCGGCCTCGTTCCTCACCCCGGTCGCGACGCCGGCCAACACGATGGTGATGGAGCCCGGCGGCTACCGGTTCGGCGACTACTGGAAACTCGGCCTGCCGCTGTTGCTGCTGTACCTGGTCGTCGCCGTCCTCTGGGTGCCGATATTGCTCCCCCTCTGAGATCCGCCGGCATCGCGAATCCCCCACTTCCGGGGGTGAATTCGGAGGCCGACCCGCGATTACTGTGACGGCGGCGGCACCCCGCGGCTCGCGCCGTGCCACTCGACCACAGGTATACGCATCGGCCCGAAAACCGGGCGGATTGGGCGGGACATGTCATCGACTGCTGAAGCGCAACCGGAAAAGGCGCCGAACAAGGGGCTGCTGGACCGGGTCGAACGGATCGGCAATGCCGTGCCCAGCCCGACCATCATGTTCCTGTATCTGATCCTCTTTGTCGCCGCCCTGTCGGCGGTGCTCTCCTGGTTCGACATCAGCGTGACCGACGAGGTGGTCACCCCGGTGCCCCGCGACGAGTTCAACCAGATCAACGAGCACCTCGGCGGCACCTGGTCGATCTACGATTCGACCACCGGTGAGCCGGCCGAGGTGCCGGATCTGATCGTCTCCGAGGAGACCTTCGCGGTTCGCAACCTGTTGTCCATCGACGGAATCCGCTTCGTCTTCACGTCATTTGTCGACAACTTCGCCGGATTCGGAGTCGTGGCGGTCACGCTCGTCGCGATGGCCGGTGTCGGCGTGGCGGAGGTCGCCGGATTGATGGGTGCGCTGATCCGCAAGACCGTCACGGTCGCTCCGCCGCGCCTGCTCGCCTTCATCCTGATCTTCGTCGGCGTGCTCTCGTCGGTCGCGACCGACGCCGGCTATCTGATCCTCGTCCCGCTCGCGGCGATCGCCTTCAAGACCGTCGGACGAAATCCCTTGGCGGGCATGGCGGCCGCCTTCGCTGCCGTCGGGGCGATCTTCGGCGCGAACCTGCTGATCACCCCATCGGACAGCATGCTCACCGAGATCACCAACGAGGTGCTCTCGTCGGCCGGTATGGCAACGATCGAGGTGACCCACAACTTCTACTTCGCCGCGGTCTCCGGCGTGCTGATGGCGCTGGTGGTCCTGTTGGTGACCGTCTTCATCACCGAGAAGCGTCTCGGGCCGTGGGACACCACGAGCGGGAGCTATACCGATCCCGACGAGCAGATCGACCACAGTGCCGAGGGGCGCGGCCTGAAGTTCGCGGGCTGGGCGATGCTGGGGTACATCGTGATCATCGCACTGCTGACCGCGCCCCCCGGCGCTCCGCTGCGCGATCCCGAAACCGGAAACATCATCGGGACAACGCCGTTCATGGCGAGCCTGATCTTCGTGATCTCGCTGGCCTTCCTGGTCTGCGGCGTCGCCTACGGCGCGGGCGCCAAGACCCTCTCCGGCGGTGAAGAGACCGTCGGCGCGGTGGCCAAGACCTTCGGCAGCCTCGGCGGGTTGCTGCTGATGTTCCTGATGATCGCCCAGTTCATCGCGGTCTTCAATTGGACCAACCTGCCCACCGTCGCCGCCGTCTCCGCCGCGGAGTTGCTCCAACAGGCGAACGTTCCCGCGATCGTGCTGCTGGTCGCCTTCATCTTCGTGATCGTCGTACTCGACATCATTCTGCCGGGGCTGGTGCCCAAGTGGGTGATCTTCGCACCGGTGTTCATCCCGATCTTCGCCACCCTCGACGTCGCACCGCAGACCCTGCTGGCCGCCTACCGCGTCGGCGACTCGCCCTTCAACGTGATCACCCCGTTGATGGTCTATCTGGCGTTCATCGTGACGATCGCGCAGCGGTACAAGAAGGACGCCGGCATCGGCACGGTGATCGCCCTGATGCTGCCGTACTCGATCGCGGTGCTGCTGTCCTGGACGGGTCTCTACGTGATCTGGTTCCTGCTCGGCATCCCGTGGGGTCCCGGCTCCCCTGTCGACATCCCGACCGGCTGAGCGCCCCTGCGCCGCCCGACATCCGCCAGCGAAAGGACAGTGTTGTGAGCACCCCCACGGTCGCCCCGTCCCTCTACACCGAGGTCGCCATCCGGGTCGTCTCGGCCGGCGATGTCGCCGGCGGCGAGCAGATCGATGCCGATGCCCTCGCCATCCCGGTCACCAGCGACGGCGCGGTACCGGAGATTCTGGGCGTCGACCTGCCGGCGCTCGAGAAGGCCGGCTTCACCCCCAAGGTGGGGCAGGCGATCGCCTTTCCGGCGTCGGTGGCGCCGGTGCTGGTGGCCGTCGGGGTCGGCACGGTGACGGATCTCGATACGACCCGGCTGCGCGATGCGGCCGCGGCGTTCGCGCGGGCGGTCCCGAACGACGCGAAGCTGGCCACCCGGGTACCCGCGGGGGCGGACCCGGGTGCGGCGGCCGCGGCGATCGTCGAGGGGATCCTGCTCGCGCGGTACCGCTTCTCGTTGCGCAGCGAGGATCACGGCCCCGCCGCGGTGACCTCGCTGGTGCTGGTGGCCCCCGACGGCGATCAGGATGCGGTGGCGGCCGGCGCGAAGACCGGATTGGCGACCGCACGCGCGGCGTCCTTCGGCCGTGATCTCGCCACCTGCCCGGCCGGCCTCCTGACCGCCGGCCGCCTCGGCGACCTCGCCATCGAGGTCGGCGCGGCGACCGGCCTGCAGGTCGAGGTCTTCGACAAGGCAGCCGTGGTCGAGATGGGGCTCGGCGGATTGCTCGGTGTCAACCGGGGCTCCGTGGAGGAGCCGCGCATGATCGTGCTGAAGTACGTTCCGGCCGCGGAACCGACCGGCCATCTCGCCCTGGTCGGCAAGGGCATCATGTACGACTCGGGCGGCATCAGCCTCAAGCCCGGCGACCTGTCGCACTCCCAGATGAAGAACGACATGACCGGCGCCGGGAATGTGCTCGCCGCGATGTCGGTGCTCGGGGAACTCGGCGCGACGGCAGCGGTGACCGGCTACCTGATGTGTACCGACAACATGCCGTCCGGCTCGGCGATGCAGCTCGGCGACGTGCTGACCACCCGCGGCGGCAAGACGGTAGAGGTGCTCAACACCGACGCCGAGGGCCGCCTCGTCATGTCGGACGCACTGGTCCTGGCGGTCGAGGAGGGCGTCGACGCCATTCTGGACATCGCCACCCTGACCGGGCAGGCTCTGCGCACTCTCGGCGAGGACGTCGCGGCGCTCATGGCGAACTCCGACGACTTCGCCGGGCAGGTGACCGCGGCCGCCGATGCGGTCGACGAGCCGGTCTGGCGGCTGCCGCTCGTCCGCAGCTATCGGGCGGAGCTCGACTCCGATATCGCGGACATCAAGAACATCGGCGGCCCGAACGCCGGCTCGATCACCGCGGGGCTCTTCCTCGAGGAGTTCGTCGACGGCACCCCGTGGGCGCATATCGATATCGCGGGCACGGCGCAGTCCTCGAGCGCGCGGCGGTGGATCAACCGCGGTCCGACCGCCTTCGGCGTGCGGCTGCTGATCCGACTCGTCCTGAACTTCCGGCCGCCGCGGCGTGGGTAGTCGCTCCGTGACCCGGCATCACCGAAGCGGCGGCCGATGACGATCGACGACGTCCACCGGCCGGATCGGCGGTATGTCTCGACGGGCCTGCTGCCGGATTCGGCGACCGTCGCCGGGGTACTCGACCGGACCCGACGCAGATTCGCCACGATCGACGACGGACGCCTCTCGACGGTCTACCCGGCTCTCGGTCGCGCCGATCCGCTGTGTTTCGGTCTCGCCCTGGTCGGCGCCAACGGTGCGATCCACGAGGCCGGGGATGCGCGGGTGCCGTTCACGATCATGAGCGTCGCGAAGCCATTTGTCTTCGCCCTGGTCGGCGAGCGGATCGGGACCGATCGGGTCCGCAGATTCGTCGGGGTGGACGCCACGGGTCTGCCCTTCAACTCCGCCCATGCGGTCGAGCGCAACGCCGGTGGCCGGACCAATCCGATGGTGAACGCGGGCGCGATCGCCACCACGAGCCTGCTGCCCGGTTCGTCGGTGGAGCGGCGCTGGGAGACGTTGGCCGACGGCCTGAGCCGATTCGCGGGGCGCCGACTCGACATCGACGAGGAGATGCTGGACTCCGCCCGGGCGACCAATCTCCGCAATCGGGCGCTGTCGCTGCTGCTGGCCGACGCCGGCGCGATCGAGGGCGATCCACTGGCCGCGACGGAGCTCTACACCCGGCAGAGCTGCCTGAGCGTCACCGCGATCGACCTCGCCGTCATGGGCGCGACGCTCGCCGACGGCGGCGTCAATCCGGTCACCGGTGAGCGGGTGGTCGGCCCCGAGGCGGCGCGGGCGACTCTGGCGGTGATGACGATCGCGGGGCTCTACGAGACGTCGGGGTCCTGGCTGATGGACGTCGGCCTGCCCGGCAAGAGCGGTATCGGTGGCGGGATCGTGACGGTATCGCCCGGCAAGGGGGCGCTCGGCACGTTCTCGCCGCGCCTCGACGCCGAGGGCAATAGCGTGCGCGGCCGGCTGTGCGCCCGCGCGCTGTCCGAGGAGCTCGGGCTCGATATCCTTGCTTCCCAACCGATCCCGCCGGGGAGGCCGTGATGACCGCAGGGCCCGGATCGATATCGTTGGTACTGGACGAGGTCGAGGACCTCTTCGCCGCACGCCCCGCCGATCCGCTGCGCGGCCGGTTCGACGACCGGTCGGGGGTCGAACGCCTTCTCGACGATGTCGACGCCTCGCGCGATCCCCTGCACATCGACATCACGGTGACCGAGAGCCCGGATGCCCGCCATACCGACGAGCTCCTCGAGCGTGCCCTCGCCGGCTATGCGGCCGCGCAGACCGCCCGGGCCGAACGGGACATGCTGCGCATCCGTCGCCTCGGGCAACAGGAACTGGTCTTCGGCCTCACCTTTCTGGCGCTGTGCCTGCTGGGCGGCAGCGCGCTGACAGCTTTCGAGGTCGGCCCGGACTGGCTGCGCGACTTCATCGGCGAGGGTCTCGTGATCGTCGGGTGGATCGCCCTCTGGCATCCCGTCGACATGCTCTTCTTCGAACGTCTGCCGCTGATCAAGCGGAAACGCGTGCTCGACCGGATCGGCAACGCTCGGGTCCATCTCCGCGAGATCGGGTCGGTCGCCGGCTCCGGGTGACCGTCGCCCACGGCTACCGCACCGCCGAAGCGTCGACCGCGCGTGCGAGCCGGTCGACACCTTCGGTGAGCGTCCGCGGATCGGCGGTGGCGAAGCAGACCCGCAGCGACGACCGGTGGGCCGGTCCGAAGGCAGCGCCCGGCACGAACGCCACCCCCTCGTCGACCGCCCGTTCCAGCAGGTCGGAGGTCGTCGTTCCGTCCGTGAAGGTGCCCCAGACGAACATGCCGCCGTCCGGGTGGGTGGTCGACAGCCGCGGGATTCGCTCGGCGAGGGCCGCGGACAGCGCCCGGGCCCGCTCGCCGTACACCCGTCGCAGTCCGGTCAGGTGTTCCTCGAGCCAACCGTCGTCGGCCAGCAGCCGGGCGGCGACCGTCTGAGTGAGGGTCGATCCGCACAGATCCGCCGATTGCTTGACCAATTCGACCGCCGCGCGGACCGGTTCCGGTGCGATCATCCACCCGACGCGCAGGGTCGGCGCCAGGATCTTCGAGGTCGATCCGAGCGAGATCACCCGGTCGGAGTAGGTCGCCAGGGCGGCCGGCGGCGGGGTGTCGTACCAGAGGTCGGCGTAGGGGTTGTCCTCGATCATCCAGAAGCCGTAGCGCTCGGCCAGATCGGCGAGGTGCCGGCGACGACGCGGGGACAGCGTCACCCCGCCGGGGTTGTGGAAGGTCGAGACGGTGTGCACGACCGTCGGGCGCAGCCCGGCGGCGAGCATCCCCTCGAGGGCGTCGGTGTCCAGGCCGTCGGCGGTCAGCGGCACCCGGTGCAGGCGGGCCCCGATCAGGTCGAAGCATTGCAGGGCGCCGGTATAGGCCGGGTCCTCGACGACGACGTCGCTGCCGCCCTCCCCCGGCGCGTCGAGCAGCACCTGCGACAGCAGGCTCAGTGCCTGCTGCGAACCGTGGGTCACCACAACGGCGTCCGGATGCGCTCCGGCACGGGCGGCGATCGTCTCGCGCAACGGGGTGGTCCCGACCGTCGCGGTGTACTGCAGCGTGGTGCGCTCGGACAGGGCCTCGGCGACCACGGTGGAGATGCGGTCGGCCGGCATCAGCGACGGATCGGGTAGTCCGCCCGCAAGGCTGATGATGTCGGGCCGCTGGGTGATCGCGAGCAGGTCGCGGATCGCCGAACTGGACACCCCGTCGAGACGGCGGGCGAGCGGGGCGGCGGGGGCTATCGAATCCTGATCGGGCATGGCGGTCTCCGGGGTGCGCTGATGACGACGTGGGTTCGTCCGTATCGCGTCCCGGGTCCGCGGGGCGGTGCTGCGTGACGATACAAGCGCTCGTGCGGGTTCCTCGCCGAGCCGACCTCCATCATGCGCCGACTCCGCCGAATAATGAAATCGAGTTCCCACATCATGAGATGCACGCCACAACGCGGCGACCGTACCGCGACGCGAGGGCAACCGAACCGGCGACGGCGGGCAGCGGAGTCTTTACTGGAGTGCGCTCCATGTCGGACCTATGCCGCACGCCGGAGTTCACCCGAATGACATCCCGCGATCACCACCCGGGTGGGCGGAGACGGCAGTGTTCGTGCCGTGCGACGTCACGGAATCCTTGCGGCCGCCACCGCCGCGATACTGGTCCTGGTCCCCGCGTGCGGTTCCGCCGAGCAGTCGGCCGCCGAGCAGTCGGGCACCTCCGCGCAGTCGAGCACCACCGGCACGGGGCTCCCCTCGACCGACGACCTGCCCGAGGCGGGGCCCGACGAGGTGCACCTGTTCGCCTTCAACGACTTCCACGGCAACCTCGAGCCGCCGTCGGGGTCGACCGGGCGGATCGGCGACGTCGAGGCCGGTGGCGCCGCCTACCTGGCCACGCACCTGAAGCGGCTGCGCGAGGCGTATCCGAACAGCGCCGTGATCGCCGGTGGCGACAACGTCGGTGCGAGCCCGCTGATCTCGTCGCTGTTCGCCGACGAACCGACGATCGACTTCCTGAACATGCAGGGGGTCTCGGCTTCGACGGTCGGCAATCACGAATTCGACCGGGGCGTGCTCGAACTCGAACGACTCCAGGCGGGTGGCTGCGCGCCGTCCGGCTGCGAGCCGGGTGAGCCCTTCACCGGGGCGGCATTCCAGTACCTGGCGGCGAATGTCACCAACGATCAGGGGCAACCTCCCGTGGGGCTGCAGCCGTGGACGATGCTCGAGATCGACGGTCGGCGGATCGCCGTGGTCGGCGCGGTGACCACCGAGACGCCGCGCATCGTCTTCCCCGAGGGTATTCGCGGATACACCTTCGGCGACGAGGCCGACGCGATCAACCGGTACGTCCCGGACATGCGGGCAGCGGGCGCGGAGGCGATCGTCGCCTATATCCACGAGGGCGGAGCGCAGGAACCGTCCGAGGGCACCACCGCCGACCCCAACAGCTGCGACAACCTCGACGGCCCGATCGTCGGGATCAACCAGCGGCTCGACCCGGCGGTCACCGCGGTTCTCAGCGCGCATACCCACCAGTTCTATGCGTGCACCGTCGACGGGCGACCGCTCACCCAGGCCGCCTCCTACGGGCGGCTGATCACCGACCTCACCCTGCATTTCGGGAGCGACGGCGTGCAGGCGTCCGCGGTCAATCGGGCGGTGACCCGCACGGTCGCCCCCGATGTCGAGACCCGGCAGCTGATCGACTTCTACGCCGCCGAGGCCGCCCCGCGCGCCTCCCGCCCGGTCGGCTCGATCGCGGTCGATCTGACCCGCGACGAGTACCCGGGCGGCGACACTCCCCTGGGCAATGTGATCGCCGATGCGATGCTCGCCGCCACCAGGGCCCCCGACCCCGCCGAGGCGGTGATCGCGTTCATGAACCCCGGCGGCGTCCGGGCCGACCTGACCGCCGGGGAGGTCACCTTCGGTGACGCGTACACCGTCCAGCCGTTCGGCAATCAGATCGTCACGGTCTCGCTGACCGGCACGCAGATCCTCGACCTGCTCGAGCAGCAGTGGCAGGACCCGCAGGACGTCGCGATCCTCGACGTGGCCGGGATGACCTATCGCTACGACCCGGCCGCGGACGCCGGCGCGAAGGTCGATCGGGCGAGCGTGCTGGTCGGCGGCGCCCCGCTCAATCCCGTCGCGGTCTACCCGGTGGCGACCAACAACTTCCTCGCCTCCGGCGGTGACGGCTTCACGGTGTTCACCTCCGGCACCGACGAGGTGGTCGGCCGACCGGATCTCGACGTCTTCGAGGCGTACCTGCAGGCGAATCCGAACCTCGGCGATCCCGGCCCACGGATCACGGCGGGCTGACCACAGCTACCCCGCGGCTCGGCCGGCGACCACCGTCGAACGCGAGTGGGCGGTATAGGCCGCCAGAGCGGTCAGGACGGCGAGTACCGCCAGGCCCGCGACCACCACCGGAACGTTCTCGTGGATCGGCAGCAGCACCGCGCCGATCGCGATCAACACCACCGCAGCGGCACCCCGGGATCGCGCCAGGCCCCCGAATCTCGATCGCAGGAACAGCAGGTTGCCGGCCAGGTAGACCACCGGTCCGGCGATGGTCACCGCGATCATCGCCGGAGTGAGGTGTTCGTGGGTCAGGCGCACCTCGATCGACACCGCGACCAGGATCGCGCCGAGCACCATCAGCGCGTGGGCGTAGGCGTAGGCCGAGCGCAGCGCGCCGGTCGACGAGTCACCGCCGTGCGCGTCGTGACCGGCGACGGCGAAGTAGTTCCACCACAGGACGAACAGCGTCGCGAAGCCGACGACCAGCCCGATCGCCGACGACGTCGTCAGCTGCCCCTGGTAGACGATCGAGCCGCCCATCAGCAGGATCGATTCGCCGAGCGCGATGATGAAGACCAGCCGATTGCGTTCGGCGAGATGCTCGGCATCGGTGTCCCATAGGTGCATCGGGGCCGCCCCGACCCCGGGGACGCGGAAATGCGCGAGCGGCGCGGCGTAGTCGATCAGCACGGCGATCAGCCAGACCGCCAGACGCCATTCTGGTTCGAGGGCCGCGCCGATGACCCAGAAGACACCGGCCAGCAGCGTCCACATCAGCAGCATCCGGTAGTTGGTCGCCAGCTGTGTACCCCGGTAGCTCACCATCATGAACACCGGCCGGGCGATGCCCATGAACAGATAGCACCCGACGAAGAGCCATGCCGCGCTGTCGAATGCGTTCGGGATGGCGATCGACATGCCCAATGCGGCGAGCATCAGCACCCCGGTGAACAGCTGTACCGGTGTTCGGCCGGGATCGAGCCAGTTCATCGCCCAGGCGGTGTAGTTCCAGCCCCACCAGACGGCGGCGAAGACCACCACCGTGCGGGCGGCGCCGGTCGCGGTGAGGTCGTCGATCAACAAGTGCGAGAGCTGGATGATCGCGAAGACGTACACCAGGTCGAAGAACAGCTCGACCGGGCCGACCTCGGACCGATGCGGCCCGGACCGGGCCAGGGCACGAACGCTCATCCCACACCTCTTCGCACGCGCTGTCGTGACGTTCCGTCGCAGCAGATTGTGCACAGAAGTGTGGCACCGCGCGCGTTATGGGCGGTGGGCGGCCTTGTAGCGCAAGGCGAATTCCTCGTCCGTGAAGCGGACGGCGCTCTCGGCGAGGTCGACGACGTGACCGTCGGCACACCGCACCTCGACGTCGAGGGGCGCCCCGCAGGAGTCGTGGACAAATTCGAGGCCGGTGCGGTGGTCGTCCTTCAACGTGTCGCCCCAGCGGGTCAGTGCGACGACGATCGGGAAGAGCGCTCGTCCACGATCGGTCAGCCGATAGCCCTCCCGGGTGCGCTGCCCCGGCTCGCGATAGGGCACCCGTTCGACGATCCCGTCGTCGAGTAGCTGCCGCAGCCGGCGGGCGGCGACCGCCTCGCTGATCCCGGCGCGGCGCGCGAGATCGTCGAAACGGGTTCCGCCGTAGAAGAGTTCGCGTACCAGCACCATCGCCGAGCGGGTGCCGACGACCTCGAGCGCACGCTCGACGCGACACCACCCGGCCGCCGACCAGTCGTCGCGCTCCTCGAAGGCGCCCAGCCGACGCACGATCGGCCGAGCGCCGTTCGCCCCTTCGTCGTCCACCATCCCTGCATGGTACCCCTGGCTCGCCTTTTCGATAGTCAGTGTGAGAGTCTGGCTAGTGTTTAGGTCAGTCAGATGATCGGCGCGGCCCTTCCGCCCGCGCCCGCACCGAAAGGCACTGCGATGCCCTCACTCCCCGACTCCGTGGTCCTGGTCACCGGCGCCAACGGTGGTCTCGGCGCCCACTTCGTTCGTCAGGCACTCGACCGCGGTGCGGCCAAGGTCTACGCGGCCGCACGCACCCCACGGGACTGGGACGACGAGCGAATCGTTCCGCTGCGTCTCGACGTGACCTCGCTCGATTCGATCGCCGAAGCGGTGGCGGCCGCGGGGGACGTCACCGTGCTGATCAACAACGCGGGCGCGGTCAACGGTTCGAGCGTGCTGGGCGACCTGACCGGAGCGCGCGAGCTGTTCGAGACCAACTTCTGGGGCGCCCTGCAGGTGACCAACGGCTTTCGTCCGGTTCTGCCGACGGGTGGGGTGATCCTCAACGTCCTGTCGGCGCTGAGCTGGCACGGCATGGGCGACGCCTACAGCGCGACCAAGGCGGCGCTGTGGTCGGCGACCAATACCCAGCGCGCCACGCTGGTCCCCGAGGGCATCCACGTCGCCTCGCTGCACCTCGGCTACGCCGACACCCCGATGACCAGCGGAACGGATGCGCCGAAGCTCGATCCGGCGGACGTGGTGCGCGCGGCCTACGAGGGCATCGAGCGCGGCGACTACGAGATCCTGGTCGACGAGGTCAGCCGCGGACTCAAGGCCGGGCTCGCCGGACCGCTCGAGGCGCTCTATCCGCAGCTGCAGCGAGTCGCGCCGTGACCGACACCGCCCGAGCGCGCACCTACACCTGGGCGGATCCGACCGTGCTGGCGACGGCCGCAGCCGGGGAGTCCGGCCTGGAGTTCCTCAACAAGATCGGCAGCGGCGAGTATCCGGCGGCGCCGGTCGCGTCCACCACCGGCATCGAACCGGTCGCGGTCGGCGACGGCTGGGCGACCTTCGAGCTGGCCCCGCAGGAGTGGCACTACAACCCGATCGGATCGGTCCACGGCGGCATCCTCTCGACGCTCGCCGATACCGCCCTCGGCTGCGCCGTGCACACCAAGCTGCCGGCCGGTGCCCGCTACACCTCGCTCGACCTGACGATCAAGTTCACCCGGGCGGCGACGCTCGCCGCGGGCCGGTTGACCTGCACCGGCACCGTGATCACGATCGGCCGGCGCACGGCCACAGCCGAGGGACGCATCGTCGACGCCGCCGAGCGGACGATCGCGCACGCGGTGACGACCTGCCTGATCATGCGCGAGTAAGCCGCCGGCGCATCGGCCCGACCCCGACAACGCCGAACGCGTGCGGCACCGGATCGAAACGGTGCCGCACGCGTCGGTGTCGGGTCGAAAGACTGCCGGGTCGAAAGACTGTCGGGTCGAACGACAGGTCAGCGCGGGCTGAGGTCGTAGGCGGTCTCGGCGTGCAGGCTCGCGTCGAGACCCGCACTCTCCACCTCGTCGCTGACGCGAATCGGCGAGATCCGGTTCATGACCGTCGCGATCAACCAGGTGACGCCGAAGGCATAGATCAGCGTGACCGCGATCGCCACCAGTTCCTTGCCGAGCAGCGCCCAGTCACCGCCGAAGAAGACGCCCTGGACCCCGCCCGGAGCCGCGGCGGCACCGAAGAAGACCACGAACAGCGCACCGACGATGCCGCCGATGCCGTGCACCGAGAACGCGTCCAGCGAGTCGTCGATCTTGGCGCGCTCCTTCCAGGTGATGATCAGAGCGACCACCGCGGCGGACAGGAAGCCGACCGCGATCGCGCCGATGGGGCTGACCGCGTCGGCCGACGGGGTGATGCCCACCAGGCCGGAGATCATGCCGGTGACCAGGCCCAGGACGGTGGAGTATCCGCGGCGGATCCGCTCGACGAGAACGTAGCCGAGGATGCCCGCGAAGCCGGCGAGCAGCGTGGTCAGCACGACGTAGTTGGCCAGGAAGTTGGCGCCGCCGGCGGTACCGCCGTTGAAGCCGATCCAGCCGAAGAACAGGATGCCGCCACCGATGAGGACCAGGGGCAGGCTGTGCGGGCGGCCGACGGGGGCCGTGCGGGGTCCGAGCACCAGGGCGAGCGCGACGGCCGAGGCACCGGCGTTCATGTGCACCGCGGTGCCGCCGGCATAGTCGTGCAGACCGAGGACATTGCGCATCCAACCGCCGACGTAGCCGGCGTCCGGGTCGCTGAAGGTGAAGACCCAGTGCGCGAGGGGTGCGTAGACCAGGATGATCCACAGGCCCGAGAAGACCAGCCACGCACCGAACTTCATGCGACCGGCCGCGCCCGAGGCGACGATGCCGATGCTGATCGCGGCGAAGAGAAGGTAGAAGGCACCCCAGAAGGCGTCGGCGCCGATGATGTCGCCCTCGCCGGAGTCGGTCATGAAGTCGTGGAAGCCGAGGAATTCCAACGGATTACCGATGATTCCCCAGCCGCCGACCGAGTTGCCGACGACCATGCCGTGCACGAACAGCACGTACAGCACGCTCGTGACCGCCGCGGCCCCGAGGACCATCATGAACATGTTCAGGACGCTACGACCGTTGAGCATGCCGCTGTAGAACAGCGCCAGCCCGGGGAACATCAGCAGGACCAGGCCGAAAGCGGCCAGCATCCATGCGAGATCAGCTGCAGGCATTGAGTTTCCGTTCGAGGTGAAGAGTACGGCGGTGGACGGATTTCGCTGCGCAGCGATCGGTCCCCCGCCTCGATCATGGCGGCTTCATCCGGGTCAATACGCGCGACCAACGGCCGCGGTGCCGGTGATGGTGTCTGCTTCCTCGTGATCGGCGCCGGCAGCGGTTGTCGAATATTGACCGTGGTCAAGTTTCAATGTCCGATTCGTCCGGCACAAGCCGAGATGACTGGGTTTACATCCTTGTCACCGGACGTAACACGACGAGGGGACCCTGGTCACACCCGACGAACCCGGCTGTAATCGACTATTCGGCGTCCGGGGCCGGGGTTAGCATGAGCGCCATGTGTGCGGCGGAACCGACGGAGGCACCGGCCCAGCGGGTGGTCTCCGATCGCCTCGGCGACGACGAGCGCGCGTCGCTGCTTCCGCTGCTGCGGCGCACGCCCGAACAGTCGCGCAGTTGGCAACGCGTACTGGATGTCCTGCAGGCGGCCCAGGCGGTCCTCGAGGAGCAGGGCCTCGAGGCGGTCCTGCACGGTCCGCACCTGATCGCCGAACGGGCCGGGATGCCCACCGGCACCTTCTACAGCTACTTCGAGAACTCCGAAGCGGTCGTCCAGTGTCTGCGGCAGTTGGGCATCCGACGGATCTACGGTGTCGGCGATCGGGAGTTCGCGCAGCCGAGCGCCGTGTGGCAGGACGCCGCCGACCGTCTCGTCGACGCGATCGTGCGATTCTTCGAGGCGCCGTCGGCCCGGATGTTGTGGATGGTCCACCAACTGCCGACGCCGGTCCGGATCACCGAACTCGAAGCCAACCGCTACCTGGGCCTGCTCGTGCGCGAGACGGTCGAGCAGCTGGGCATGACCTTCCTCGGCGACGACAACGACCTGCTGGTGCTGGTGGAGATCGCCGATCGCCTCACCCGGTTCGCGCACGTCGACGGACGCGCTGCCACTCCGGACCCGGTCCTCGTCGATCGGGCGAAGCGGGCCACCCGCGCCTACCTCGCCACCGTGATCGCCACCCCCGGCCCCTGACCTGCCGCCCGCGTACGTCAGCGCCGCAACCTTCGCCACGCAACGGTCGGCCGGAACACCCCGAGCCGGCGAACCCGGGCGGCGGTCATCCCGCGACGGGGCCGCGCTCCGGATGTCGGTCGGCGGCAAACTCCGGTCGCAGCAGATCCGATTCGTCGCCGATGGCCAGCTGGGCAAGCATCAGCCCGTAGGCGGGTGCGAACTTGAACCCGTTGCCCGACAGGCCGGCGGCGACGATGACCCGGCCTCCCCCGAACCGTTCGACGACGGGCACCGCGTTGCCGGTATAGCCGTCGTGGTGCACCGACGCGCGCACCGGCGCACCCATCAGCCCCGGCATGCACTCGACCAAGCGCGGCCCGATCTCGTCGAGCCGCTCCTCGGTATAGGCCTTCGGGACGTCCGACACGGCCGATACGACATCCCACCGTTCCGGATACAGGCCGATCTTGATGCTGTACCCGTCGAGGGTCGGGGTGCCGAACCAGTGGACGATCGAGCCGTCCGGCTCGACCCGATCCCGCAGGAACACCGGCAGATACTCCGGTGTGTACCGGGCGATGTCCGTGGGCATCGCCCAGGTCAGCCCGATCGGCCGAACGTCGATCAGCCCGGCCAATTCGGGGAGCAGCTCGGTCGTCCACGAGCCGGCGGTGACGATCACCCGATCGGCCCGCACCGTCGTGGTCCCCGTGGTCACCACGACGCCGGTCTCCTCGGGAGCGATATCGACAACCTCTGTCCCGTACCACATGTCAACGCCATGCTCCTCGGCGACCTGGAGCGCGGAGAAGACGGCCACCTCGGGCCGCAGCGCCCCACCGCGAATGTCGAGGATGCCGATATCCCCCGCGTCGATGGCGAATTGCGGGTACTCGTCGCGCAACTGCCGTTCGTCGAGCATCCGATGCGGTATGCCGAACTCGTCGATCACCCGCGCGGTGGCGGCCATCGGTGCGATGTCGGGTGGGCCGATACTCAAGGCCCCGCAGGGCAGCCGGATCGAGCGACCCGTCCGCTCCTCCAGGTCCTGCCACAGCCCCACCGAGCGGTCGGCGAGGTCGTTGAAGATCCGCCCCTCCTTGACGGCGGTGCGGAACAGCCGGGATTCGCCGGCGTACGAGCCGTGCCTATTGACCGGGCCGTATCGCTCGATACCGAGCACCCGCAGATCGGATCGGTGGCCGAGTTGCCACAGCGCCATCGCACCGAGGCTGCCGGCACCGATCACGACGATGTCCACCTGCTTCATCACGGTAACCTCCTGCCCTTCCGTATTCGACGGTCGCGGTCGAATCAGACCAGCGTCGGACTGTCCCAGTAGCGCAGCCGTTGTCCGATTCCCCGTTCCAGAGCGTTGCGGTATACCGTTGTGCCCCAGGCGACATCCTCGACCGGCATGCCGCCGACCGAGTAGACGATGATCTCGTCCTCGCTGCGTCGTTTCGGTCCCTCCGCCTGTGCGATGTCCGCGATCTGCTCGATCGTCGACAGGTCGAGGCGGCCCGCGTGCGCGAGGTCGTACATATGGCAGCCGATGATGCCGAAGGCCTGGTAGCCGGTGACGCCGTATTCCTCGTGCCAGGCTTCGTAGAGCCCGTGGCTGTCGACGACATTGCGGGCCCGTTCGATCAGGAAGTCGTCGTCGAAATGCGCTGCGGCCAGACAGAGTACGATCGCGCCCGGCTTGATCCACTCCTCGCGATAGTGCGGGAACGTCGTGGGCCCACCGCTGCCGGTGGTGACGGCCGAGATGATCACGTCGGCGTCCTCGATCGCCGCCTCGATGCTGTCGACGACCTCGATCGTGGTGATCTGCGGGTACGTGGCGGTGAAGTACTCGCGGAAGCTGTCGATCGAAGCGCGGCTGCGCCCCTTGATCTTCAGGGTGTGCACACCCGGCCGCACCGCCAGAATCGCCTCGACCGTGGTCTTGGCCATGACACCCGGGCCGATCACCGCCACCGTGGTCGCATCCCGGGCGGCGAGATGCTTGACGCCGAGCCCCGGCACGGCCGCCGTGCGGTAGGCACTGATCAGGTTGCCGGCCATCAGGGCGAGCGGAGCGCCGGTGTCCTTGTCGTTCAGGACGACCAGATGCAGCGAGCGCGGCAGTCCGTGCTCGCGGTTGTCCACATTCGACCCGTACCACTTCATGCCGGTCATCTGGAAACGCCCGCCGAGGTAGGCGGGCATCGCCATGAAGCGGCGGTCCGGTCCGTCGGCGGGCATTCCGGGAAACGTCGGGTTCTGCGGAAATTCGATCATCGCGCCGTGGGAGGAGCCATTGGCGCCGGCCATGCGAAAGTCGCCGTCGCGCAGGAGAACAAAGGTCTCCTCCATGACGTCGATGCACGCGGCGATGTCGGTGGCCCCTGCCTCGATCATGGCGGCTTCATCGAGATAGAGAAACGACAGTGAGGAATCCCCTACTGGATCGGTCATGACGGTTCCTTCCGAGGAGCTGATCCGAAATCTTGACTACAGTCAGCTTTTCTCGAAATCGGCCATGCCCACAACTCGAAGCCCGCTGATTTACCGCCTTTTCACGCGACTTAACACAACTCCGCGCGTCGCCCATCGGCCAGAAACCCGACTGTAATCAACTATCCGCGTCGGGAGGGCCGGCCCTCACCGGCTCAGATCGCTCGCAACCGTCGTGTGTCCGCGTCGCCGACGCAGCAGGATGTTGATCACGATCGGCAGAACCGAGACGGCGACGATGACGATCATCAGCACGTCGATATGGTTGGCGACCAGTGGAATACCGCCCAGGAAGACGCCGGCGGCGACCATTCCGCACGCCCAGAGGCTGCCGCCGAGGGCGTTCCACATCAGGAATCGCGGATAGTGCAGGCCGGCGGTACCGGCCGCGAGCGGCACATAGGTGCGCACGACCGGTACGAACCGGCCGAGCACCAGCGCGGCGGGCCCGTAGCGTTCGAAGAACCGCTCCGCCTCCTCGAGTCGCGACGTTTTCAGCACCCGGGCGTCGGGGGTGAAGAGCCGGCGTCCGAAGCGGCGCCCCAGGGTGTAGCCCACCTGATCGCCGGCGATCGCCGCGAGCGTGGCGACGATCGCGATGGTCGGCGACGAGAGCCCGAGCGCCGGGGCGAGGATCGCGGCGGTGACGAGCAGCGAGTCGCCGGGGAGGAAAGGGAACAGGACACCGGACTCGATGAACACCACCACGGCGATGCCGGCCAGGGCCCAGGATCCGAAGCTGTGCAGCAGCGCGGTCGGATCGAGCGGATTGGCGGAGGCGGCGGTGAGCGCGAGAGCCGTGTACATCGGTTGGACTTCCCTTCGGTCATCTCCGATACTGCGCCGCAGTCTCCAAGAAACGTCGAAGAAGGCCGCCTCCCGGGCCTCGGTGTGATGCGGCAGTCACCGCCGGGGGTCAGGCAGCGACGGGAAGACGCAGAACGATGGTGGTGCCCCGCTCGGAGGTGTCGGTGACCGTGACGTCGCCGCCGTGCCGCACCGCGAGGTCGCGGACCAGGGCGAGGCCGATGCCGAATCCGGTGCGCCGCACGCCGCTCGACGCCGCCGACGCGTCGGTGTGGGCGAAGCGATCGAAAATGCGGCTCGGTGGAATGCCCCGAATGCCGCTTCCGTGGTCGACGACCCGCAGGGTGACGTAGCCACCCTCGACCAGCACCCGGACGACGACGTCGGCTCCGTCGTTGGAGTGGGCGATCGCATTGTCGACCAGTGCGGTCACACAGCGTCGGAAGCTCGCCTCCGGCATCCGTACCGGCGCCGCGTCGCCGTGTTCGAACACCAGGCGGATATCCCGCGCGTCGGCAAGCACCCGCAGCGCGTCGACGGCGCTGTCGGCCGCAGCGATGGCGTCGGTGGGTGCCGCCGCCGGGTCGCCGGGATCGCCGCCGGCCGCGAGCAGCAGATCATTGACGATCTCGATCAGGGCGCGCGAGTCGGCGCGCAGTTCGCCCAACCCCGCGGCGACATCGGACTGCGGCGGGGCGCGGTGCTGCAGCAACTGAATACGCGCGTCGAGTACAGCCAGCGGAGTCCGCAGCTCGTGGCTCGCATCGGCGACGAAGGCGCGCTGCACCCGTAGGGCCTCACCGAGGGGGTGCACCGCACGACGGGCGATCAGCCAACTGACGACTCCGGCGAAGCAGATCGCCAGGACGCCGGCGATCACGAGCGCGGTCAGGATCTCGTTGACGTCGACGTAGATGCTCTGTCCCGGGTCGCGGGGTTCGAGCAACTCCTCCGGTCGCGACTGATCGATGACCACCAGGATCGCGACGACGACGATCGCCAGCACCAGCAGGCACGACGCGACCGTGATCTGCACGCTGACCACCCGGGCCGCGCGCCGGACGGAGCGGGCATCGGTGTCGAGGTCACCGCTCACAGCGCCCCCAGCCGGTACCCCTGCCCGCGAACGGTCACGATGATGCCGGGCTCGGTCTTGCGGCGCAGATAGTGCACATAGGTGTCGACGGTGCCGGACTGCTCGGAGCCGGAGAAGACGGCGTCGACGATCCGCTCGCGCGAGAAGGTGCGGTGCGGTGAGCCGGCGAGCAGCGCGAGCAGTTCGTTCTCCTTCGGGGTGAGCACGACCGGTCCCATGTACGGCGAGTAGATGCAGCGGCTCTCCGGATAGAAGTCCCAGGTCCCAACCGGGATGGACCGTTCGTCGTCGTACGTGCGCAGCAACGCCCGCAGCCGGGCGAGCAGCTCGTCGAACTCGAACGGTTTGACCAGGTAGTCGTTCGCTCCCGCGTCCAGCCCCACCACCTTGTCCGGCACGGTGCCCAGGGCGGTGAGGATGAGGATCGGCGTGGCGATCCGGGCGCGCCGCACCGCCCGCACCAGATCGATGCCGTCCCGGCCGGGCAGTCGGCGGTCGACGACCATCACGGCGAAGGGCTCCTCGATGGCGGCGCTCAGCCCCGACTCCCCGTCCGCGCAGTGGGTCACCGCGTAGGTATCCGACAGGTAGTCGACCATGATCGGGCCGAGTCGCGGATCGTCCTCGACCAGCAGCAGTCGGGGCGACGCGGGTGCTGCCACGGGTCCTCCGCTCGGTTGCCACATCGGGTGGGTGGGCCGTTCTCAGAGTGCCGGCAATCGGTTCAGCCCACGAGCACTCCGGTCAGCCGGGACAGCGGTTCCGACAGGGCGTTCACGTGATTGGACAGGGTCCGCCGTTGCGCGTCGTCGATCGTGTCGTAGCTCGGGAATCCGCCGTCGATCGAGCCGTAGCCGGCCAGTTCGGCGGTGATCGCGTCGAGGGACGGTTCGATCCGGGCGATGAGGGCGGTGCCGGCGTTGCCCTTGGCGGCCAGGATGTCCCTGACCGTGCCGTAGGCGACCCGGGCGCCCTCGACGTTCGCCTGGAAGTCCCAGAGATCGGTATGCGAGAAGACCTCCTCCTCGCCGGTGACCTTGGTGCGGGCCACCTCCTCGAGCAGGCCGGCCGCGCCGTTGCCGATCGCGTCGAGGCTCAGGGTGAACGACGGCTCGTAGACCAGGTTGTAGAGGCTCTGGGTATTGGTCACCAGGTCGGCGGCCGCGGCGGCGCGCTGCGGGGCCGACATCGGGGTGTACCCGGCCGGCGCCCAGAGGTCCTTTTCGATCAGGTGCCAGCCGCTCCACACCTCGCCCGGCTGCAGGTCGGCCTCGCGGCGGTCGAGCAGCGGATCGAGGTCGCCGAACGATTCCGCGGTCGGTTCGATCCGCTCGAAGAACGCCCGGGTCCGGGGGTAGAGGTCCCGCGCGGTCGCGGTGTCGCCGGCCGCGAAAGCCGCCGCGAACGTCTGCGTCGCGGTCAACAGCCGTCCGGCCTGGTCGCGCACGTAGCCGAGGTAGTTGGCCTCCGCATCCTGCACGGCCTGGCCGAGGAAGGGATCGGCCGTGGCGGCGGAGCCGTCGCCGGCGGGGGTGACGGTGAAGGCGGCGAGGTGGACCGGGTCGCCGACCATGCCGGGCTTGCAGGCGGTGAAGTAGGTGCCGGGGGCGAGTTGGACGACCAGTTCCGAGGAGACGCCGGGGCCGAGGTTTTCCTTCTCCCCCACGATCCGCAGCTGATCCTCGGCCAGGATTTCGAATTCGTTGAGCCGGCTTCCGGAGTTGGTGACCGAGAAGGTGACCGTTCCGCTGGGGGCCGAGTCGGTGGAGACATCGCAGGCGTCGTCGGTGACAACAACCGTGGGGGCCGCGGCGTCGCCGCCGCCGGGGGTATTCGCCACGAAGGCACCACATCCGGTCAGCAGCGAGGCCATGGTCAGCGGCAGGGCGGCGACGACCACCGGCAGTCGGCGCTTCATGCGGTGCGCTCCTGCGAGTCGACGCGGACGGTGCCCGCCGCGCTCGGCGCCCTTCGGGTCGGCCATTGTCGGCGCGCGTACAGCACCCCGACGACCGCGACGAAGAGCAACCAGGACGCCACCTGCAGCACGGTGGGGGCGGCGTTGAAGTTGACGATGCCCTGGGCGACCGTGCCGTACCAACTCGTCGGCGGGACGACGTCGGCGATGTTGTAGGCGATGCGACCGGCTCCCGGCAGCAGCCCGACGTTCTGCAATTCGCCGATGCCGTAGGCGAGGACGCCGGCGGCGACCAGGATCAGGAACGCTCCGCTCCACCGGAAGAAGACCGCGAGGTTGATCCGCACGACGCCGCGGAAGAGCAGTACCCCCAGCCCGACGGCGGTGGCGATCCCGAGCAGCGCGCCGATGAGGGGAAACCACCCGTCCGCGGCGGAATTGACGGTGGCCCAGACGAAGAGCGAGGCCTCCAGGCCCTCGCGGATGACGCTCAGAAATGCCAACAGGACGATCGCCCACCCGGCGCCCTGCACGGCCCGCGCCATCCGCCCTTCGAGATCACCCTTGAGCGTGCGGGCGGTCGCGCCCATCCAGAACACCATCCAGGTGGCGAAGCCGACGGCGATCAGCGAGAGCACGCCGCCGATCGTCTCCTGCGCCTGGAAGGTCAGCCCGTACGGTCCCCAGGTGAGCGCGGCGCCGAAGCCGAAGGACAGCGCGACCGCGATACCGACGCCGAACCAGATACCCGGCAACAGGTCGCGGCGACCCACCCGGATGACGTAGGCCACCAGGATCCCGACGATCAACGCCGCCTCGAGACCCTCTCGAAAGCCGATCAGATAGTTCGCCAACACGGTGCACCGCTCTCAGAGCCGGGACGTTTAGCCTCACCTCACTCCGGTGGTTCCAAGGAATCTCGAAGAATCGGCCGTCCCTTCCGAATCCGCCCCTCGAGCACCCGCGCGATCGTGTGGTCGGCCGTCGCGGAGGACTTGTGCCGTCTTCCCACCGCCTCTAATCTGAACGTCATTCATCATTGATTATGGATAGCCTTAGCTTCCCGACCAATGGCCCTTCGGCTATGGATCGACCGAGGAGAGATTTGACCACGACGGAGGCGCCGACCGACGCCACTACGGGGGCCACACCCGACGACGATCCCGTCGACCCGAAAGCTCAGCAGAAGGCCGATGCGGTCGCGCTGAAGAATCTGATGCGGCCGGTCGCGTGGAACCTCACCCTCGGCCGCCTGCTGGCCGTGGTCTCGGCCGGCCTGGCAGTGGTTCCGTATGTCGCGCTCGTACAGATCGGAGACCTGCTTCTCGCCGCGGCGCGAACGGGCACCGGCGTCGATGGTGACGAGGTCGACCGGTGGTTGCGTATCCTGTTGATCGCCTTCGCCCTTCGGCTCGCGGTCTACTTCCTGGCTCTGCTGATCACCCACCTGGCCGACATCAAACTCGGCCATCTGATCCGCGGGCGCATGGTGCAACGCTTCTCGCGGGTGCCGCTCGTGTGGTTCACCTCGACCAACTCCGGACGCGTGCGCAAGGCCTTGCAGGACGACATCGGCACGATCCACAACCTGATCGCACACCGGCCGGTCGAGGCAACCAACGCGATCGTGATGCCGGTGGCGCTGATGGTCTATGCCTTCGTCATCGATTGGCGGCTCGGACTTCTCGCGATCGCGACACTTCCGTTGTACGTCGCGGCGATGGCGCTGTCGATGCGTGGCATGGGCGCCAAGACCGTGCAGATGGACGCGAAGTTGGGCGTCGTCTCGGCCCGCATGGTCGAGTTCGTCACCGGGATCACCGTGGTGAAAGCCTTCGGACGGGTCGGCCGCGCACACGGCGCGTATCAGGATGCCGCCGAGGAGTTCCAGAGTTTCTACTACGACTGGGTGCGGCCGTTGATCACGGTGAGCGCGCTGGGTAACTCCCTGCTCGCGGTGCCGCTGATCCTGCTGGTCAACATCGGCGGCGGTGCGTGGATGGTCGATCGCGGCTGGGTCACCGCGGCGGACGTGCTGGCGACTTCGCTGATCGCTCTGCTCATTCCGTACGGCCTCGAGGTTCTGATGAACTCGATGTGGGCCCAGCAGATGGCCGGCGCCTCCGCTCGGCGTCTCACCGACCTTCTGGAAACGCCGATCCTCCCCGACACCTCCGAGCAGTTGACTCCGAACGGGCACGACGTCGTCTTCGACGGCGTCAGCTACTCCTACCGCACGGGCACCGATGCCGAACTCGCCCTCGACGACGTGTCCTTCACCCTGCGCGAGGGCACCATCACGGCGCTGATCGGTCCGTCCGGGTCCGGGAAATCGACCATCGCCACCCTGCTCGCCCGCTTCGACGATCCACTGCGCGGACGGATCCGCATCGGCGGTGTCCCGATCGACCGGATCGGCGAACTGTACGCGCACGTCGGCTTCGTGCTGCAGGATCCGCAACTGCCCTCGATCAGCATCCGCGACAACATCGCCCTGGGCCGCCCCGACGCAACCGATGAACAGGTCCGCGAGGCGGCGCGCACCGCCCGGATTCTCGACGAGATCGAGGCACTGCCAGGCGGATTCGACACGGTCTACGGAGCCGATACCGGATTGTCGGGCGGTCAGGCGCAGCGCATCGCGATCGCGCGCGCGATCCTGGTCGACGCCCCGGTGCTCATCCTGGACGAGGCGACCGCATTGACCGATCCGGAATCACAACATCAGATCCAGCAGGCGTTGTCGGATCTGGCGCGGGGCAAGACGGTTCTGTTGATCGGCCACCGCGCGGAGGTGGTCGCGGGCGCCGACCAGATCGTGCTGGTCGACCACGGCCGCGTCGTCGCCACCGGGACCCACGACCAGTTGCGTGATCACCCCGGCTATGCGCATCTGTGGACATCGACGACGGCACCTGCGAATCGAGGAGTGGACGCATGAATCTGCCTCTGATCGATATCGTTCCGCGCCTGCGGCGCATGACCTCTCGGCCCGAACGGCTGGGTCCGGCCCTCGGGATCGCCGCCGTCACCGGCCTGGCCGAGGGCCTCGCCCTGGCGGCGCTGCTGCCCGCGATCAGTTCGCTCGCATCCGGTGAGCCCGTGTGGGGGTTGACCATCGGCGGCTGGCTATGGGTGCTCGCGATACTCGCCGTCGCCAGCTTCGGCCTGTACTACCTGCAACAGCAGCGCACCTACGCCGTCGCACTGGACTTCCTCAACAGCATCCACCGTCTGGTCGGTGACCAGGTGGCCAAGCAGCCGCTCGGCTGGTTCGCTCGACCGTTGGCCGGACGCCTGTCGCGGATGGTCTCGTCGGAACTGATGATGTCCGGCGAGATCTTTGCGCACATGATGGGGCCGCTGGTCAGCCGCGTGACCGCCGCTTTGACCATCGTGATCGCCGCGTGGTTCTGGAACCCGTTGCTGGGTCTGGTGCTGACCGTCTCGATCCCGGTCTTCGTCCTGATCACCCTGGCCTCCACCCATCTGATGCGGCGGGGCAGCGCCATTCACGAGCCGGAGGAGGTCAACCTGGCGAACCGCATCGTCGAGTTCGCGCAGTGCCAGGGCGCCCTGCGCTCCTGCGGTCGCAGCGACAACTTCCCGCCGCTGGCGGCGGCGTTGGAGGACACCCGGGCCGCGAAGACCCGCGCCCAGTGGATCGAGACCGTCGGGTTGTTGCTCAGCGGTGCCGCCACTCAGGGTGTCATCGTCGCGCTGATCACCGTCACCGGCTCCCTCGCCGTGGCCGGCACCCTGGAGCCGATCCCGGCGTTGGCGTTCATCGGCCTGGCCCTGCGCTTTTCGTCGACGCTGTCGACCATCACCGAAAGCGCGATGGGTCTCGAATCGCGACGGCCGCTACTGGACGCGATCGACGAGGTGCTCACGGCCGAGCCGCTGCCCGAGCCGACATCCGCGGCCGAGCTGTCCGCACCGGGAACCGTCGAACTGGAAGACGTCACCTTCGCATATTCACCGAACGCCGAACCGGTGCTGCGCGGGGTCTCGCTGTCGGTTCCGGCGGGGGCGATGGTCGCCCTGGTCGGGCCGTCCGGCAGCGGAAAGACGACGATCGCTCGGCTGATCAGTCGCTTCCACGACGCCGATTCGGGAACGGTGAAGGTCGGCGGCGTGCCGGTCACCGAGCAAACGACCGAACAGTTGATGAGTCAGCTGTCGATGGTCTTCCAGGACGTCTACCTCTTCGACGACACCCTGGAGACCAATGTGGCCGTCGGCCGGGAGGACGCGAGTCCCGAGGAGATTCGGCGGGCCGCCGATCTGGCCGGTGTCACCGAGATCGCCGAGCGGCTGCCCGACGGGTGGCAGTCGCGGGTCGGCGAAGGCGGGCGCGCCCTCTCCGGTGGCGAACGCCAACGGGTTGCGATCGCCCGGGCGTTGCTCAAGCGGTCGCCGATCGTGCTGCTCGACGAGGCCACCTCGGCGCTCGACGTGGAGAACGAAGCGAATATCGTCGCCGCGGTGGAACAGTTGCGCAGGCAGGCAACCATTCTGATCATCGCGCACCGGCTCGACACCATCGCCGCCGCCGACCTGATCGTGTCCCTGGACGACGACGGCGGTGTCGAAGCGCAGGGTACGCACGGCGAGTTGGTCGCCGCGGGCGGCACCTATGCGCGATTCTGGGAGCGCCTGCACCAGGCACAGGGGTGGCAATTGGCCGACGCGAAGGGTTGATGCGGTGAGCGACTCGGTGGCGGCACGTGGCGGCGCGAGTCGGGGTGGCGCGGTGCGGGGTGGCCGCAAGGTCGGACGCAAACCGGCCTTCACCGCCGCCGAGGTGGTGGGCGCCGCCGTGGCCGAGGGCATCGACCGCTTCACCCTCGCCGCGGTGGCCGAACGCCTCGGCGTGGTCACCACCGCGATCTACCGGCTGTTCCCCTCGCGGGAGGACCTGGTGATCGCCTGCCTGGACGCCGCCGGCGCGTCGATCGCCCTCCCTCAGCCGGATATGCACTGGCGCAGCACATTGCGGCTGTGGGCCGACGAATGCTGGCGCGTCTGCGAGGACTATCCAGGGCTGAGCCGCCTGGTGTACGCCTTCCCGATTGCGCCCACCCGGATCGCCCACGTCTTCGCCGCCTACGCGGACAACCTTGCCGCGCAGGGCAGGACGCCGCGGCAGGCGATGTTCGCCCTCGACTTCATCGGTGACACCGTCTTCGCGTCACACCTGGGTGTCGACAGCATGCGGGCCGTCGATGACAGCGGCACCAGCGGACTCGACCGGGTTCGCGGCGCCGTCGGTGAGGCAGACGGCGCATTTCGCCCGGAGGAATCCTGGGCAACCCGGTCGGCGATGGACACCAAGGTCGAGTTCATTCTGACCGGACTCGAACACGATTGGCCGGAGATGTGACCTGCATCGACGTCTGACGATCGAACAGCCGCACCGGCTTCACCGGCGAGAACACCCCACGATCTGCACTCACCACGGAATCGACCTGCACGCGATTCGGGACCTGTGCTTCTGAGATTCCATTAGGCCGGTACGCGACGTCCCGGGGTCGACTTCCACCGTGCGGACCTGTGGCCCTCTCGTGCGCAGACAGCACCGGCGCCGTACCAGGCGCCCCTTACTCACGACGTAAACACTACGAGCCCTGCCCATGCCCACGGAGCATCGGACGGCATCGAATCCGACTCCCCTCCAGGGCGTCGGACGCGCTCGGGACGACTCTCCCAATAGATCTCCCGTGCCTGGCGGAGCGCCTCGGCAGCGTCCTCACCCCCTGCGACGGCTCTGATCAGCGCCGCCACAATGATGCCGGTCGTGTGGTCGTCGGCGGGGAGGCTGAATAGCCCGGCGACCGCAGCGGTCGCACCTGCAATCAGAGCAGAGGTGGCGAGCGTCAACTGCTCCCCGGTTCGCTCGCCCATGTAGCGGCCCGAGTAGCAGGATTCGAAGACGACCACACTATCGGTGAGCGGTCGGCGCAGGAGATCGATCGCATCGAGGACCCGCTCTCCTGCTGTGGACACCAGGGCCCCGTCGAGACGTGTATCGGCAGTTCCGTGGCAGCCGACAAGCGTAAGGGTGTCGGTGCCAAGCAACTCGGGAACCTGCGCCACATCACCAACACAATGTGCATCCTCCGCACCGAGCGCCGCCTTCTCGGGGGCCCACGAAAACGCAGGATCCAGGTAGCCGTTGATGTCGGCCATTGACTGCGCCGGTCCGAGGGGCGCTCCATTGGGCGCGGGTATCCGGCTCACCGCTGCGCGCACCCCGAGTGGTACGTCATCGATCAGCAGAGCCTCGATAGGTAGGTGTGCCAGTACGGACGGCAAGATGACCGCGAGCCGGCCACCCGGATGCATCACCCATCGTTGCAGCTCCGCCGGCAGCAGCACCTCGGTTAGCTGGACCTGCCACTGACGTGCCAACTCTTCCCACAACGGGGCGGAGCGATCGGAGCCTATCGCGGACCCCAGACCGTCGAGGCTGTCCACCACCTCCTGATCCAGCGGCACGAGTACGAAGCTGGGACCGGTCGCGGTCGGCACCGCCCAAGCAAGCGGAAGTGTGGCATCGTGCTGCGGTGCGCCGATCACCAGCAGCGCGTGATCGGGGTGGTTGGTCCGGATGTCGGAGAAGTCGAACCATGGGACCCGGGAGTGCGTGCCGATCACGGCGACTGTCGCCGACAGCTGCTGCAGAAGGGCGCGCCGAACGGCCGTATCGATGCCGCGACTACGGGGAAGATCGGCGACTCTCGAGATGAAGTCGGAGATGGCGGGACCCGGCGAACGAGCCGTGAGGTCCGCCCGCAACCCCAATGGTGCCGAGTCGAGCAGAAGATTGGAGCACGCCCGCTCGGCGACGGCACCACCAACCGCGGCCCCGACGGTCAGCAACGTTGTGGTGACGTCGCGCAGCGCGAAGTCGTGGTCGGCACGCCGGCCGGGATCCACGACCTCGACCCGTGCCCGACGAAGCGCCTCCACTGCTGCGGCGAATGACTGCATCGGATCTTCGCGGTTCCCAAGTTCGCTGAGAGCTTTCGCGTGCGCCGCATACGCCATAGCCTCGCC
>NZ_BCRN01000013.1 GCF_001552615.1 Millisia brevis NBRC 105863 | reverse complement strand
CTCAGGCAGTGTCGGCGGCGACGAACCGGTGCTCGGGGCGACCGGTGGCGCCGTACCGCAGCTGCATCTCGATGCGCCCGAGATCGGCCAGGTGGCTGAGGTACCGGTTGGCGGTCGCCCGCGAGATCCCCACCAATTCGGCGACCTCGGACGCCGAGACCGGGCCGCCCGCGTCGGCGACCGCCCGCTCCACCGCGGTCTCGGTGGGCGCCGAATGCCCCTTGGCGCGTGTCGATCCCGATGGGGCGCCGTGCAGGATCTGAAACGCGCGGTCGATGTCCGCCTGGACGAGCACCCCGGTGCGATCGAGCGCGCCGCGGAAGCGGCGATAGGCCTCCAGCCGGCCGCGCAGCACCGCCGGATCGAACGGCTTGATGATGTACCCGAGCGCGCCGCGCGCCAGACTGACCGAGACGGTCTCCGGCTCGGCCGAGGCGCTGAGCACCATGAAGTCGCAGCCGATCCGGCGGGCCAGATCGCGCCCGTCACCGTCCGGCAGGTAGAGGTCGACCAGCAGCAGGTCGACCGCCGAGCCCGGTATGCGACCGGCGGCCGCGACGCTGCCCACCGTCTGGGTGACGCTGAAACCCGCTACGGTCGAGACGATCTCGGCATGTATCCGCGCGACGCGGAAGTCGTCGTCGACGATGAGGGTGCGGATGGTCATCGCGGCTCCCGCTGCGCGACCGGCAAGCGGCGGCGCAGCGCCGACCGGCGCAGCGTGGCGTGCAGGATCGCCCCGTGTTCGGCGCCACCGCGGTCGATCAGTCGCACATCCCCACCGAACTGGGTGGTCACCTGGCGGACCAGGGCGAGCCCGAGGCCGCGGCCCGGGTCGTCCGACCCCGATACCCCCGGCTCGAAGATCCGCTGCGCCAATCCCTCCGGGATGCCGGCGCCCGAGTCGGTCACCGTCAGATGGATGACACCCTCCGCTTCCTGGATCTCCACTTCGACGTACCCCGCCGCGGTGTCCCGTTCGGCCGCTGCGTTCGCGGCGTTGTCCACCAGATTGCCGAGCACGACCGTCGCCGGCATCGGGTCCTCGAGCGTGGTCGGCAGCCAGGTATCCGGGCCGATGCGCAGGGTCAGCCCGCGCTCGTGGAGGCGCCCGGCCTTGGCGGTCAGAAAGGCCTGCAGGGTGGGGTCGGCGATCGTGTCCAGGTCGTGCGGGCTGATCCCCAAGGGTCCGGAGCCGAGGACCTGCTCGAGGTATTCGGTGGCCTCCGCGGTGCGCCCGCCGTCGACCAGTCCGTGCACGACGTGCAGCCGGTTGGCGAATTCGTGTCGCTCGGCGCGCAATTCGAAGCCGGCCGTGCGGGCGACCTCCAACTCCCGCGACAGCGCCTCGAGGTCGGTCCGATCGCGCAACGACACCACCACCCCGAGTTCGCGTTGCCGGCGGCGCACCCGCCGGGCGGTCCACACCAGCAGGCGATTGCCCGCCAGAAGGTGGTGGGGCCCGTCCGCGGTGCCGGGTTCGCCCGCTCCCGATCCGAGCAACCGGGTCACCCGCTCGACCAGATCCGCGGGCAGGCCGACCTCGCCGAGCAGGTGTCCCGGTAGCACCCGGTCGCCGAGCAGGCGCTGTGCCTCGGTATTGGCGACGGTGATTCGGCCGGCCGGGTCGACCGCGACCACCGCGTCGGCGATGCCGCCCAGGACGGCCTCGTGTTCGACGACCAGGGTGACCATCTCCTCCGGTTCCAGCCCCAGGGTCAGCCGCCGCGAGCGGCGGGTCAGCAGGATCGAGCAGGCCGCGCCGAGGCCGAGGGAGCCCGCGGCGAAGGCGGCGGCCAGCAGCAGGTCGTCGCGCCAGACCGCGTCGATGACGGTGGTCGAGATGCCGACGCTGACCGCGCCGACCACCGAGGTATCGGAGCCGGGGGCGAAGACCGGCACCTTGGCCCGCGCGGATTCGCCGAGCGTGCCGACCTGCTGGATGACCTCCTCGCGTCCGGCCAGCGCCGCCGACGGGTCGGTCGAGACCGGCCGGCCGACCTCGTCGTTGTCCGGATGGGCCAGTCGGATGCCGCGGTCGTCGACGATCACCACGAACAGCGCGCCGGTGCTCTCCCGCACCCGCTGCGCGACCGCCTGCACCTGGCCGGCCGCCAACTCCTCCTGTACCGCGAGGCCGGCGGTATCTGCGGCGCTCCACCGCGCGACCTCGGAGCGGACCTCGGTGTCGGCGGCGACGGTGCGGCCGATCGCCAACGCCCGCTCGCCGTACTCGATCGAACGATGGTGTGCCAGTTGCCACCCGAACAGCGCGAATCCGACCAGCACCACGACGGCGACCAGCGCGAGCTGCAGAACGAGCAGCTGCGTGGCGAAACGGAGGCGCGGCCGCATCAGAAAACGGTAACGCCGGCCGCGCAAAACGCGCAGAACATTCAGCAAACCGACGAAAGCCCGGAAGCGGGTGTGACCCGCCTTACTGTCCCCACACCAAGAGATCCGGATCACCGGCTCTGGGCAGACACCCGGGAGAGGGAATGACGATTCTGGCGGCGTATCAGGAGACCACGGAAGGGCGCGCGGCGGTGGAACGAGCCTTCGAGGAGGCCCGCCTGCGCTCGACCGATGTGGTGGTGATGGCGGCGGCACCACCAACCCCCGGCGCGGGCAATGTCGGCGAACTCGACGCGTTGATCGGCGGCGCCTCCGATCTGGAGATCGTGGTCCGCCACCCGGTCCGCAACGACCACCTGGCCGACGAAATCGTCGATCTGGGAACCGAACTCGACGTCGACATGATCGTCATCGGACTGCGTCGCCGCTCGCCCGTCGGCAAGCTGTTCCTCGGCTCGGCCGCCCAGGAGGTCCTGCTCAACGCGACCGTCCCGGTGCTCGCGATCCGGACCCTGGACTGACCGCCGTGAACCGACACGAACGACACGCGGACACGAGCGGGGAATCGACATGACCACGCAGACCCCGACCCGGCCGGAGGCGGCCCGGCGCCCGAGCCTGCCGATGATCATCTGGCTGGTCGTCGCGGCGCTGATCGTCTCGGCGGCCTTCGTCAGCACCGCCCGCGGCGGCAGCGGCGACGAGGCGCGCAGCCGGCTCGCCCTGGTCGCGCCCGCGGCCCCCGGCGGCGGCTGGGACCTGGTCGCCCGCGAGGCACAACAGGCCCTCAAGGCCGACGGCGTGGTCAACAACGTCCAGGTGGTCAACATCCCCGGCGCCGCCGGCACCATCGGCCTCGGCCAGGTCGCCGACATGGCCGGGCAGGCCGGAACGATGATGGTCACCGGCACGGTGATGGTCGGCGGCGTCATCGCCAACAACAGCCACACCACCCTCGCCGACGTCACCCCGATCGCCCGGCTCGCGGAGGACTTCGAGGTGATCGTGGTCCCGCGAGGGTCTCCGCACACCACCCTCGACCAATTTGTGGAGGCCTGGCGGGCGAACCCGCACGGTATGCCGATCGGCGGCGGTTCCAAGGGCGGCACCGACCACCTATTGGCCGGCATGATCGCCGAGGACGTCGGCATCGACCCGTCGGCGGTCAACTACATCGCCTTCTCCGGCGGCGGAGAGGCGCTCAACGCGCTGCTGTCGAATACCGTCGCCGCCGGCATCTCCGGCTACAACGACTTCGCCGACCAGATCGAGGCCGGCAACGTGCGGGTCCTCGCGATCGGTACCCGCGAACGCGTCGACGGATTCGACATTCCCAGCCTCGGCGAACAGGGCATCGACGTCGAGCTGACCAACTGGCGCGGTCTGGTCGCTCCCCCGGGGCTGACCGAGGAGCAGCGCAATGTGCTGATCGAGATCGTCACCGAGATGCACAACGGCGCCGCCTGGACCGACACCCTCGAGCGCAACCGCTGGCGGGACACCTTCATCACCGGTGACGAATTCGGCGCCTTCATCGACGAGGAGATGGCCCGGATCGGGGACATCGCACAACGACTGGGAATCGGTGGCTGACATGACCGAAAGCGCAACAACTCCCCGCGAGCCCCATTCGGGCCCGGCCGAATCGACCGTGCGCAGTACGGGTTTGGGTCAGCTGGTGGTGCCGGCGATCCTGGTGGCCGTCGCGGTCTTCCTGATCGTCGGCACGCTGACGATGGATGTGCCACCGAGCGACCAGCGGCCCGGGCCGATGTTCTTCCCCGCGATCGTGATCGGTCTGCTGCTGACGATGGCGGCCGCTTCGACGGTGTTGATCCTGCGGACCCGGCGCGAGACCGCCGCCCTCGAGATGACCCCGCTCGACCGGGGAGCCACCGCCGACGACATCGTCGGCCTCGACGAGAACGGCAATCCGGTCGACGCCTTCGGCAACCCGGTCAACGAGGTCGTCGCCGAACCGCCGCCGGGCCGTGAGCCCTGGCCGACCCACGCCTTCAGCGATTGGAAGGCGTTCCTGACCGTGCTCGGCGCGCTGGTGGCTTTTGTGGTCCTGCTCCGTCCGTTCGGCTGGATTCTGGCTGCGGCGGTCCTGTTCTGGGGTGTGGCGTGGGCCCTGGGGTCGCGGCGACCGATCTTCGATATCTCGGTGGCCCTGGTGCTGTCGTCGCTGATCCAACTGATCTTCGGCACGGTCCTGGGCATCGGCCTGCCGGCCGGATTCCTGGAGGGGGTGCTGTAAATGGATCAACTCGCCAATCTGATGGACGGCTTCGCCGCCGTCCTGACCCCGATGAACCTGCTGTGGGTGGTCGTCGGTTGTCTGCTGGGCACCGCGGTCGGCGTCCTGCCGGGCCTCGGCTCGGCGATGGCGGTGGCCCTGCTGTTGCCGGTGACCTTCGCACTCGACCCGATCGGCGCGTTCATCATGTTCGCCGGCATCTATTACGGCGGCCTGTTCGGCGACTCGACCACCGCCATCCTGATGAATACGCCGGGCAACTCGACGGCGATCGCGTCGACCTTCGAGGGCCATCGCATGGCCAAACGCGGACGCGCCTCGCAGGCGCTGGCCACCGCGGCGATCGGCGCGTTCACCGGCGGCCTGCTCGCGACGATCCTGGTGGTCTTCTTCGCGCCGATCCTCGCCGACCTGGCGACGGTCTTCGGTCCCGCCGAATACTTCGCGCTGGCCGTGGCCGCCTTCCTGGCCACCTCCGCGGTGGTCGCCGATTCGGTGGTCAAGGGCCTCGCGGCCCTGGGCATCGGCCTGGCGCTGGCGCTGGTCGGCATCGACGCGATCTCCGGCGCCGCCCGGTACACCTTCGACATCCCGTCGATGCTCGACGGCATCGACATCGTGGTGATCACCGTCGGCCTGCTCGCCGTCGGGGAGGTCCTGCACGTCGCCTCGCGCATCCACAAGGATCCCGCCGCGACCGCGATGCAGATCGGCAAGCGCCCGTACCTGTCGGGTCCGGAGTTCCGCGAGGCACTGCCCGCCTGGTTGCGCGGCGCCTCGTTCGGTGTGCCGTTCGGGGCGATCCCCGCCGGCGGCGCCGAGATCCCGACGTTCCTGGCGTTCGGCCTCGAACGCCGACTCGATCAGCGGTCGGGCAACCCGAAGTTCGGCACCGGCGCGATCCGCGGCCTCGCCGCACCGGAGGCCGCGGCCAATGCGACCGCCGGCTCGGCGATGGGTTCGCTGCTGGCGCTGGGTCTGCCGACGTCGGCGACCGCGGCGATCATGCTCGCCGCCTTCCAGCAGTACGGCATGCAACCGGGCCCGCTGCTGTTCGACCGCAACGCCGACCTGGTGTGGGCGCTGCTGGCCAGCTTGTTCATCGGCATGATCGTGCTGCTGATCATCAACCTGCCGTTCGCGCCGATGTGGGCGAAGCTGCTGCTGATCCCGAAGCCCTACCTCTACGCGGGCATCACGGTCTTCGCCGTGTTGGGGGTGTACGCGGCGTCGTCGTCGATCACCGATCTGGTGCTGTTGATCCTGATCGGTCTGCTCGGCTACGTGCTGCGCCGCTACGGGCTTCCGTTGGCGCCGGTTCTGATCGCGGTGATCCTCGGTCCGCTCGCCGAGACCAGCCTGCGGCGCACGCTCGCGATCAGCGAGGGGCACGTCGGGGCGCTGTTCGACTCGCCGGTCTCGCTGAGCCTCTACGGGCTGATTCTGCTGGGCCTGGGCTGGATGGTGTGGTCGCGTCTGCGGCAGCGGGCCTCCGCGGACATCTGACCGGCCGATATCCGACGGGCGACGCACGCAAGACCGCCCGGGTGCCACACGATTCTCGTGGCACCCGGGCGGTCGCCCGTGCAGGGGGTGGAAGGTCTGTCAGCCGAAGATCGGCAGGTCGATATCGGCCCGCTTGGTCCGCTTGAGTTCGGAGAACTCGGGGAAGTCGACGAAGGTGCGCAGCGCGTCGTAGAACTTCACCGCGGTCTCGTCGTCGGGAACCTTGGAGATCACCGGACCGAACAGCGAGTTACCGGTCGGCGGGTCGTAGGTCAGGATCGGGGTGCCGACGTCCGGGCCGGTGCGGCGGAAGGCCTCGTCGCTCTCGGCGCGGATCAGCGTGTCGTAGGAGGTGTCGTCGGCGGCGTCGATCAGATCGGCGGGCAGGTCCGCCGACGCGATCAGTTCGGCGAAATCGACCGACTGCGATGCCTCGGCCAACCGCTCGAAGAGATCACCGGTGAGGTCCTTGCGGTACCAGTAGTGCTCACCGAAGGTGCGGTACAGCTTGGCGACCGCATCGTTTCCGAGCCGCTCGCGGGCCGCGGCGCAGATCCGCAGATAGCTCAGGGTCCGCTCCTGGGAGCGCACCATGCCCTCGGGCAGATCGTTCTTCTCGTTGATGAATCGCAGGGAGATGAACCGCCAGCCGACCGCGATACCGCGCAGTTCGCTCACCCGTCGGATCCACACCGAGGTCTGCCAGGCGAAGGGACAACCCGGATCGAAGAAGAATTCGACGTCGTAGGGGCCGCCCGGCAAGTCCGCAACGGCAGTTTCGTGGGATTCCGCAGTGGTCGTCACATCGGTAGCCAACCAGGGCGCGACCGGTTTATTCCAGCATCCGCCGGCATCGGTCCGATATGCACGGCTCCGACCCGGTGATACCCCCGACCGGGTCGGGCGCGGAGTTCGTCCGGGTCTCCGGTCGACTCAGAGTTCGTCGACGGTGACCAGGCCGTCCTGCAGAGCGCGGGCGACCAGGGCCGCCTTGGACGAGGCCGGGCGATTGACCTCCGCGTACTTGGCCCGGATGCGGGTCAGGTGGGTGTTGACCGTGCCGAGCGAGAGGACCAGTTCCTCGGCCACCCGCGACTTGGAGTCCGAGCGCAGCCAGGCGAGCAGGACTTCGCGTTCACGAGCGCTCAGCGACGGCCGCACGAACTGCGGACGGCTGTCGGCGGCCGAATCGACGGGCAGGATCGGATGCAACGCGCGGAGGGCTCCGGTGGCAGGTTCGGCAGGAGTTGTCGTCATAGTGCACCTCTCGGCCCGGCCCGATTGTTACGGGTCCAATGGTCTGAAACGAGGGGGAACGCACCTCTATCGAGTGCACTCCGCGAGCCATCGATAGTCGATTGTGCGTGAGTGCGTCCCCCGCCACCAGTCCTATCGCCGGCCACCGCCCGAATGTTGCGGTCGTGTCCGATCTGTTAGAAAAGGTCTGCTCCACCGCCGAACAGGAGTCTACTACCGGTCGCCTTCGGCAGGGTCGCGTTCATCCGGCGGCGAGGGACCGTTCCAGTTCGAGCCGCACCCCGGGCCAGTCGTCGTCGACCATCGCGTAGAGCGCGGTCGTCCGCCACGAACCGTCCGGCAGCGGCCGATGCTTGCGCAGCAGGCCCTCGAAGCGCGCACCGAGTTTCTCGATCGCGGCCCGCGAGCGGGCGTTGTGCTCGTGGGTATGCCATTCGACGCGGACCGCGCCCTGCTCCTCGAAGGCGTGCCGCAGCATCAGGTACTTCGACTCGGTGTTGATGCCGGTGCCCTGTGCCCGCGCCGATAGCCAGGTGTACCCGATGGTGACGAATCGCAGGGCCGGGGTGATCTGGTAGTACGACGTCGTTCCGACCGGCCGGCCGGTGACCGCGTCGACCTGCAGATACGCCTGCCGGTGGGGTGTGGCGAGGGCGGCGTCGACGAAGGCGGCGGCGCCGGCCCGGTCGGTCGGCAGCGGGGTGATCCCCGTCCAGATGAACAGCGCCGGATCGTCGGCGGCCTCGACCAGAGCGTCGGCATGGTGCGATCCCAGCGCCTCCAGGCGCACCCGTCGACCGGTCAACACCTGCGGTGCCCACGAACTCATCGGATCAGTCTGCCATCGCCGCCGGATGCGGCCGGAGCCGTTCGAGCGGCGCCTCGCGACGCAGTCGGGCCCGCGCGAATACCGCGAACAGGATCACCAACAGGATCGCCCGACCCCACACGCCGACCTGGACGATGTCCTGCTCCAACTGGTAGTCCCCGGTCCCGATGGCCGCGAAGTAGCGGAAGACACCGATCCCCATCACCAGGTCGGCGACGAGGTACAGCCCGACGAGCGTCCACGGCACCCGCAGCAGCACCAGGAAGGGCACCAGCCACAGCGTGTACTGCGGCGAGTGCACCTTGTGCAGCAGCAGGAAGGCGCACAGCATCATCGCGCTGACCGCGACCCACGGGTAGGCGCCCACCACCGCGCGCCGCCGCCACCCGATCGCCAACGCCGCGGCGAAGCCGAGGATCAGCAGCGCGGGCGAGAGCACCGAGACGAGGTTGTTGTAGCTCTGCTCGGTCTGGTCGGTCCACCCGCCGGAGGCCATGATCGGCCGCAGACCCCAGTACCAGATCGAGTTGGTGGTTATGTCCGCCTGCCGCAGGCTCTGGAATTCGAACGACGCCCACCAGCCGCGCGGGCCGAGCAGGGCGAACGGCAGATTGATGACCACCACCGTCGCGACCGCCGCACCGATCACCGCCAGGGCGCCGGCGATGTCGTAGCGCGGGCGTCCCCCGATCGGGATGGGGCCGGTCGCCGCACGGGTGACGTCGCGGACGCGCGTCGGCCCGGCGATCGGGTGCCCGTCGTACCCCTGCGTGAGCACGTAGAGCGCCAGCGGCGCGACGAACATGCCCGGGTAGAGCTTCAGACAGAAGCCGATGGCCAACACCACCGACGCGAGGATCGCCCGGCGGCGCAGCGGCATCGCCGGCAGCAGCGTCATGATCGCGATCGCCCCGACCGCGCAGGCGACCACCGGCAGTTCCCAGTTGTGGAAGGCGTACATCACCAGCGGCGGCCCGGCGGACCAGAGCATCGCCGCCCACCCGGACATCCGACCCAGCATCCAGGCGGTCAGCAGTCCGAAGGGCGCCATCAGCAGGGCCGACCAGAGCAGGAACTGCGCGTCGTTCGACGACGGGATCGCCGCGAGCCACATCAGCAGGCCGCCGAGGACCGGGTACTCGACCGTGCCGCCGAAGAGCGCCCCGTCGGGGGTGATCCCGCCGGTCAGGTACGGAAAAATGTGGTTGTTGATCTCGCGGCCGAGCCACAGATGCTGGATATCGGAGTAGCAGACCGCGGTGTCCTTGACACTGTCGTAGAAGGTGGTGCGCCCGTCGACGGTGAAGCCGGCACTCCCGAACGGCGGGGCCGCACACCGCGCCTTGTTCAGGTAGCCCAACACCAGGAAGACCGCCGCGGTCGCCACCACCGTCGGTACCGCGGCTCCGGTCGACGAGCCCCATCCGGTCGACGAACGCAGACGCATACCGGCCACCGTAGTGCGATCGCGGCCGCGTGCGACGCCCACCCCGATGGGCGAGCCCGCCGCGCCGCCGGTGACCTGCCCGGTTGCCGTTCGAGGCCGATTTCACCTTTGACCACCCCGACCGGTACGATCGTGCGGTTGCCGACGCAGGCGACCCTCCTGCTGCGGATAGTCCGTAGCCGTTCACAGTCCATAGGAGGTGATGAGGTCTTATGCGTCAATACGAACTGATGGTCATTCTCGATCCCAATCTGGACGAGCGCACCGTCGCCCCATCGCTGGATACCTTCCTCAACGTCGTTCGTCAGGACGGCGGCAAGGTTGACAACGTCGATATCTGGGGCAAGCGCCGCCTTGCTTACGAGATCGCCAAGCATGCCGAGGGCATCTACGCGGTCGTCGCGATCTCGGCCCAGCCGGCCACGGTCAGCGAACTCGATCGCCAGCTCGGACTCAACGAGTCGGTTCTGCGCACCAAGGTGATGCGTCGGGCCTGATCGGCCGTGCGGTCGTTCCCGGGGGCTGATCGGCACTGCGCCGACCAGGTTGTCGGTGCTCGACCCTAGGCTCGATCCGATTGGTGACATTCGGACACCCGTTCGCGAAATGGGAGTAGATCATGGCAGGCGAAACCGTAATCACGGTCATCGGCAATCTCACCGCCGATCCGGAACTGCGCTTCACCCCGGCGGGTGCGGCCGTTGCCAACTTCACCGTTGCCTCCACCCCCCGCACGTTCGACCGTCAGTCGAACGAGTGGAAGGACGGCGAGGCACTGTTCATGCGGTGCAATATTTGGCGCGAAGCGGCAGAGAACGTCGCCGAAACGCTCACCCGCGGCTCGCGAGTGATCGTTTCCGGACGTCTCAGGCAGCGCTCGTACGAAACCCGTGAGGGTGAGAAGCGCACGGTCGTGGAGCTCGAGGTCGACGAGATCGGCCCGTCGCTGCGCTACGCCACCGCGAAGATCACCAAGACCACCGGTCGCGGCGGCGGTGGAGGCGGGGGCGGCTTCGGCTCCTCCGGTTCCTCGTCCTCGGGCGGCGGCTCGCGCGGGGGCAACGACGATCCGTGGGGCAGCGCCCCGCAGGCGTCGTCGGTCTCCTCGTTCGGTGGCGCCGACGACGATCCGCCGTTCTGACCGTGTCCAGCTAGTTCACACGCTTTTCGGCAAGAATTTTGGAGTAACTCATGGCCAAGGCACCGGCCCGCGAGAAGGTCATCAAGAAGAAAGTTTGTGCCTTCTGCAAGGAAAAGAACACCGTAATCGACTACAAGGACACCGCGCTGCTGCGTAAGTACGTCAGCGACCGCGGCAAGATCCGGGCCCGGCGGGTCACCGGAAACTGCGTCCAGCACCAGCGCGATATCGCGATGGCAGTCAAGAACTCCCGCGAGGTGGCTCTGCTGCCGTACGCGGCGACGGCCCGCTGACCCGAAGGGAGACGAGACGATGAAGCTGATTCTCACCGCCGACGTCGACAACCTCGGAGCCCCGGGTGACACCGTCGAGGTCAAGGACGGCTACGGCCGCAACTACCTGCTGCCCCGCGGCCTGGCCATCCCGGCCACCCGTGGTGCGCTCAAGCAGGTCGAGGGTATCCGCCGGTCCCAGCAGGCCCGCGCGGTGCGCAACCTCGACCACGCCAACGAGCTCAAGCAGGCCATCGAAGGCCTCGAAGGGGTCCAGCTCGCGGTTCGCTCCGCGGCCGGCTCCGGCAAGCTGTTCGGCTCGGTCACCACGTCCGACGTCGCTTCGGCGATCAAGGCCGCCGGTGGACCCGTGGTCGACAAGCGCGCCATCGAGCTGCCGAAGGCGCACATCAAGGCGACCGGCAAGCACGATGTCACCGTCAACCTGCATCCCGATGTGGTTGCCGCGCTGACGATCGAGGTTGTCACCGCCGAGTGAGTCGTGCGGCCTCGTGCCGCGCTCACCGTGTTCCGTCGAGAAGCCGGGTTCCCGCTGAGGGAACCCGGCTTCTCGCGTATGTGGGCCGACCATCGGCATTTCCGCACGGCGCGATTTCCGGCTCCGTCGACGGCACGCGCCATTGGCGCCGCACCCGCCGGCCATTCGAACCCATCGTTCCATTCCCCGCCCGGGGGCGCTCAACCCGCCGTGGCCGCAGTCGACAGGGCCGGGGCGGTGGCCGCACACCGTCGTCGGCCCGGGACCTCGAGGACAGCGCCTCCCTACCCGTACGCAGGACGGTCTTTCGGCGCGGATGTCCGGACCCGCCGGCCGAATCCGGCGCGGCGACCGTTCCGGCGGGACTCATTGAATGGATTCCCAATACCGTGGGAACGAATGGGAACGATAAACATCTTCCCATCCGCGGACTCCATTCCCCACCAGGAGAATGGTCTGTTATACCCAGATGTATCCAGAGGTGTGGATAACTGGATCGCGATAGGCGCAACATGTGACCCGTATCACCGGATCAGGTATTGCGTCGAGGGGCGACACGCCCGGGATGTCAAGTCGGCGGACACGCCGCAAGAAGATTCATCCACAGCAGATCCGTGGCCTGTGGAGACGCTGACCTGGAGCGATGCCTCCCACTCCGCTGCTCCATCCCCATGTTGTCCCCGGGTGCTCCCCATCGATCCACCGGATATCCACCGCACGTCCCCGGGCCTGTCCACATCTCGATTTGGCGACCGGCACCGGGACGCCTAGCGTTCCCCGAACGACATCGCGACGGCAGGACTTGTCGGAGCCTTCCGGTCTACTGACAGCAGCCAACCAACGGCGGTGGACGTGCGGTACGCCTCGGGGCGGCCGGACGGACAACGGGTCTTCAGTCGACCCTCGCGCGGCCTTCCGCGCGGGCGGCTGGACGCTCGACGCCCTCGGGACGGCGCGCGAGCACCCGCGGGTGGATCGGAGTAGACGAGGGGTGGAGCGGGAATTGGCAGTTGTCGACGACAGGGGTCATGCCGACTTCGGTGGGCGTGGTCCCGCGGATATCGGCGCGCGTCGCTCCGGCAACGGATCGGACTACGACGCCTCGGGCGAGGACTTCGGCCGTAAGCCGCCCCAGGACCTCGCTGCCGAGCAATCGGTCCTCGGCGGCATGCTGCTGAGCAAGGACGCGATCGCGGACGTCCTCGAGATCCTGCGGCCCGGCGACTTCTACCGCCCCGCCCACGAGAGCATCTACGACGCGATCCTCGACCTCTACAGCCGCGGCGAGCCCGCCGATCCGATCACCGTCGCCGCCGAACTCGAGCGCCACGGCGCCCTCGGGCGGATCGGAGGGGCGCCGTATCTGATCACCTTGACCCAGACGGTGCCCACCGCGGCCAATGCGTCGTTCTACGCCGAGATCGTCGTCGAGAAGGCGATTCTGCGCCGCCTGGTCGAGGCGGGTACCCGCATCGTGCAGTACGGGTACGCCGGCGCCGACGGCCAGGATGTCGCCGAGGTGGTCGACCGGGCCCAGGCCGAGGTCTACGAGGTCACCGAGCGACGCGCGGCCGAGGACTACGTCCCGCTCGAGGAACTGCTCCAGCCGACGATGGACGAGATCGACTCCATCGCCAGCCGCGGCGGCATCTCGACCGGTGTGCCCACCGGCTTCACCGACCTCGACGAGGTGACCAATGGCCTGCACCCCGGCCAGATGATCATCGTCGCCGCTCGACCCGGCGTCGGAAAGTCCACTCTGGGAATGGATTTCCTGCGTTCCTGCTCGGTGACGCATGGCATGGCCAGCGTGATGTTCTCGCTGGAAATGGGGCGTACCGAGATCGTGATGCGCCTGCTGAGCGCCGAGGCGAAGATCAAGCTCGCCGATATGCGCGCGGGCCGGATGACCGACGAGGACTGGACGCGCCTGGCGCGCCGGATGAGCGAGATCAGCGAGGCCCCGCTGTTCATCGACGACTCGCCGAATATGACGATGATGGAGATCCGCGCCAAGGCGCGCCGCCTCAAGCAGCGGCACGACCTGAAACTTGTTGTGGTCGACTACCTTCAGCTGATGACCTCCGGCAAGAAGGTCGAGTCCCGCCAGCAGGAGGTCTCCGAGTTCTCCCGAAGCCTCAAGCTGCTCGCGAAGGAGCTCGAGGTTCCCGTGGTCGCGATCAGCCAGCTCAACCGTGGTCCGGAGCAGCGAACCGACAAGCGCCCCATGGTCTCCGACCTGCGCGAGTCCGGCTCTCTCGAGCAGGACGCCGACATGGTCATCCTGCTGCACCGCCCGGACGCCTTCGAGCGCGACGACCCCCGCGGCGGCGAGGCCGACCTGATCCTCGGCAAACACCGCAACGGCCCCACCGCCACGGTCACCGTCGCCCATCAGCTGCACCTGTCGCGCTTCGTCGACATGGCGCGGGGATAAGTACTGGCGGTCGAGCGTGTGAACTCGTCCAGCGAGTGGACGTTCCCCATTCGGTCGGGTCCCGCAGGGCTGATAGAGGAGTCTGTAAGGGATATCTACGTGGCAGCCTGCTGCGCGGTTGGCGACGACTTGGAGTTCTACGTCGAGAGTCGGCGAATCGTTCCAGTTCGCTGGACCATCAGAGACGGTCGACCACAAAGCGAGGGCCTGCTGATAGGCCTGGACGCCACGGACACACTGGCCGGTAGCTATGAGGCGTCAGGGTATCGGTTCGGATTCAACCGAAATTGCACTTCGGCCGAGGCGACGGTCGCCGTTGCGGAGGCTACGCAGGATTGGCTTGCCGATTTCGGCATCCGATGGCCGTACCGAGAGGGAGTTCATCTCACTCCTACCGTGATCTCGGGTAGACCGATGTGGACCGAGCGTGGGACCGGTACCAACGTAGCCGAGATCGGGGCGCTACTCGACGAGTTTCATTGAGAGCTCCTCCATAGGCTGGAAGTACTGTGCGCCGAATGGTCCCTGGTGTGACGGCGGCCGTTCGCGCAGCAGATCTTGTTGTGCCACTACGAAATTACGAGCAAGCTACCGAGCATGTTCCCGCGCCATGTGCGGCCCCGGGCCCACCTGCACAGGCGGTACGACCGTCCTCGAAAGGGGTTCCGCCGGTACCCCGAAGATCAGGCACTCCCGCCGACCGGAGCCGGGGTGTTTGCTCGATGTCGAGGAGCCACCACCGCGAGCGGCGCGACGGGACTCCCGCGACGCGAGTGAGGGAGTTTGATGTCCACCTGGACCGAGAAGCAACTGAAGAGCATAGGCGGCGCCGACGAGCTGCGGATCAGCTCCCGCCGCGCGGACGGCAGCCTGCGGCCCTATGTCACCATCTGGGTCGCGCGCAGCGGTGACGATATCTATGTGCGTTCCGCGCACGGGGTCGACAACCCGTGGTTTCGCCGGGCGACGGCGTCCGGAAGCGGGCGGATCAGCGCCGGCGGGGTCGAGACCGACGTGACCTATGTGCGCCCGGCCGAGCGCGTCCACCCGGCGATCGACACGGCCCTGCACGCCAAGTACGACCGCTACGGCCGCGGGCCGGTCGGTGCGATCACCGGGCGGTCGGCGTGGCCGGGCACCCTCAAGGTGGTGCCGGCGGCACCGACCACCTCGGCCGCCGAGTAACCGCCCGATTCGGCGCAGCCGATCAGCTGTCCGATAGTGCCTCGGCCCGTACGGATTCCGGGGTCGTCCCGGTCCATCCGCGGAACGCGCGGTAGAAGGACGTGGTGTCGTCGTAGCCGAGCAGGTACGCGATCTCCGCGGTGCGCAGGCCGTCGCGGTGCAGGTAGGTCCGCGCCAACTCCTCGCGGGTGGCCGCGAGGACGGACGAATAGGTCCGCCCCTCGTCACGCAACTGTCGTTGCAGTGTCCGCGGGCTGACGGCCAGGCGGGCGGCGATCGTGCCCATCGAGCTGTCCCCGGCGGCCAGGGTCTCTACCAGCACCGCCCGCACCTGCTGGGAGACCCGGTCCGCCGCTTCGACGTCCGCCAATCGGCGCCGCAGCTCCGGCGCCAGGATCCGCCACATCGTCTCGCTTTCGGTCAGGAACGGCGCCCGGATGTCGGCGGCGCGGAACCCGATCGCATACGCATCGCCGCCGGTGAGCCGGGCACCGAAGTACTCCTCGAGCGCCACGCGATCGGACGGCATCCGCGGCACGGTGACCCCGGCCGGGCGAATCCGACGCCGGGTTCCGATGCGCGCCAAGGCCGTCCAGAAGACGAGCTCCGAGGTGGCCAAAAGTTCCGGGGGCTCCGACCGGTCGGGCCAGTGGTAGGTGATCACCAGATCGTCGGCGGTTTCGGCCAGGTCGAGGCGCAGCGGTCCGATCAGTGGTTTGAAGTCGGCGACCCGCCGAGCGGCGACCGCCAGGTTCGGGCTGCTGAGCGCGGCGAGGATCGGTGGGCTGAAGGTCTCCACCGAGATGGCGGCACCGACGTCGACCGCCAGCCGGCGATCACCGGATTCGCGGTCGAGCGCCGACCACAGCCGGTAGTACTCGTCCGGTGACAGTTCGACCGGTTCGCGGGTGAACAGGTCGTCGGGCAGGTCGGCCGACCGCAGGACGGCGCGGGCGGACAGGCGCAGGTCGGCGATGAACGCCCGCATCGCCGGGTCGACCGTGAATCGCCCACCGCTCATGCGCGCCACCCTACTGTCGTGCGATCGGTTGTCACCGCTGGTTGTCGGCCCGCGGGCGGCGTCAGTGCGCCTCGGTCGCGGGGGAACCGACCGACTCGCCGACCTCCCCGGTGGGGATGCCGGTGGCGCGCCGGATGAACGCGTCGAAGCCGCGGTCGGGCAGCACATCGTGCAGCAGGATCATCGGCTTGGCGCCGTAGCCGACCGCGTAGCGGGTCTTCGGTCGACGGGCGGTGACCGACCGGGTGATCGTCCTGCCGATCAGCGCGGGTTCCGACGATCGTTTCCGGGTGGACTCGGAGGTCAGCGACGTCGCGACCGCCCGACCCTGGGGGCCGTAGGGGCCGGAGCCGGACACCGCCCGCACCTTCTCGGCAGCGATCTGCGGCCACTCGGTGCGGATGCCGCCGGGTTCGATGACGATCACGTCGATGCCGAAGGGTTCGACCTCCATGCGCAGGCAGTCGCTGATCGCTTCCAGGGCGTACTTGGTCGCGTGGTACCAGGCGCCGAGCGGGGTGGGGATCTTGCCGCCCATCGAGGTGACGTTGACGACCTTCCCGGACCGCTGGGCCCGCATCGTCGGCAGCACCAGCTGGGTCAGGCGGGCGGCGCCGAAGACGTTGACCTCGAACTGGGCGCGCGCCTCCTGCATCGGAACGTCCTCGAGCGCACCGTAGGAGCCGTAGCCGGCGTTGTTGACCAGCACGTCGATCCGGCCCTCCGCGGCGAGGATGTCCTGCACAACCCCGCGCATCGAGTTGTCGTCGGTCACGTCCAGCGCGATGGGGCGGATGCCCTGCTCGGTCAGATGAGCCATGCGTTCGACGCGGCGGGCGGCCGCGTAGACGACGAATCCTGCCGCGCTCAGCTCGACGGCGGTCGCTTCGCCGATACCCGATGACGCTCCGGTCACCAGTGCCACCCGTGTCATTTCCAGCCACCTCGGATCTTTGTTGGGGGACGTTCCGGGCGGTGCCGGGGTCCGTCGTCGGCTGTCGAACCGATATCCCCAGCTTCGGGCCGGGCGGCCGGTGAATCCTGGCCCGAGGCGCCACACCACTTGCCGATCGCGCCAACGTCGTCTCCCCCGCCCGGCGCCCGGGACGTAGGCTGGTCGGGTCCGCCCACCGACGAAGGATGCCGCGTCATGCCGTCTGCCATCAGCCCGGAGGGCCGCCGCGCCCTCGACGAGATCGCGACGCGGTACGGCATCTCGGTCGAGGCGGCGACCGCCATGCTCGCCGCGGTTGTCGCCGGTCAGGGTCGTATGGCGCAGTTCAACATTCCGGAGCTCGGCGGCTCCGGTCAGTGGATGCGCGGCGGAATGACCATGGTCGGCAATATGTTCGACAACGCGCTGAAGGCCCGTGTCGACGGTCTGTGCAACGAGCTTGCGGGCCTTGTCGATACGCCCGGTACCTTCGTCGCCGCCCCCACCGGTGGGTCGACGCCGGCTCCCGCCGCGAGCCGCCCAGCCATGTCGGGGTTCCCCGCCTTCGCCCCGATGGGCAACTGGTGGCCGGAGGACCTCGGTACGCCGAGTTCGTCTGGCGGCCAGAACGACACCCGCTACGCGGTCTTTCCGGCGACCGGTCGCCTCGCGATCTCCGCGAACGGGGTCGTGACGATCTACGACACCGGCGACCACCGGGTGACCGGCGTCCAGCAACAGCAGGGCGGCCGCCCCGGAACGCTCACCTTCACCAGCCAACTCGGCACCTTCGACGTCTCCTCGCTGCGACCGGTCGGCGAGACCTCGGCACCGGCCGGCGAACCGGTCTCCGAACGTGGGCCGGCCCCGGCCGCTCCCGCGTCGGCGACACCACCGCCGCCCCCCGCGGCCGGGCCCACACCGGCCTCCCCCGCGGCCGGCCCGGCACCCGCGGCTGTCCCCCCACCGGTCGCGCCGACCATCGAGGGGTCCGCGGACATCCTCGCCGCGATCGAGAAGCTGGCCGACCTGCATTCGCGCGGCATCCTGACCGATACCGAGTTCGCCGCCAAGAAGGCGGACCTGCTCGGGCGTCTGTGACGTGGCGCCGGACGGCGGGTCGGTGACCCGAAATCTGATCAATCCCCCTGCCTCCCAGCAGGATTACGACACCTTCCACTTCTCGCAGGCGGTTTCGGCCGGCGGCCTGGTGTGGGTGTCCGGGCAGGTCGGACTCGACCCGACCACCGGGCTTCCGGCGGACGGGATGCGCGCCCAGGCGACGCTCGCCTTCGAGAAGATCCGCACGGTGTTGGCGGCGGCGGGCGCCTCGATGGCCGATATCGTCGACATCACCTCCTTCCACACCGACCTGCGTGCGGACATCGGCGACTTCATGGCGGTCAAGGACGCGTTCATCGCGGCGGACTTCCCCGCCTGGACGGCCGTCGGCGTCACCGAACTGGCCTATCCGGGCGCGGTGGTCGAGATCAAGGTGGTCGCCGTGGCGGGCGGCGCCGCCTAGATGCGGCAGCTCAGCTCGATGGCGCCGATCCGGTCGGAATCGAGATATACACCGGTATAACCATTTCGGGCATCGCGCACGTACTCGAGGTACGGGGCGGTGCCCGCGTGATCGGCGTTGTCGGCGAGGATCAGCGAGCCGGGGACCAGTCGATCCTCGAGCAACCGCAGCACCGGCACGTAGAGGTCCTTCCAGCCGTCGAGCAGCAGGAAGCCGATCGGGCCCTCGATGGCGGCCAGGGTCTCGAGCGCATCGCCGTCGTGGACGGTGATCAGGTCGGCGACCCCGGCCTCGGCGAAGCTCGCGGATGCGGCGGCGATCTTCTTGTCGCTCAGCTCGCTGGTATGGATGGCGCCGATCCCGTTGTCGCGGACCGCCGCCGCCAGATGCAGGGTCGAGATGCCGTACGACATGCCGAACTCGACCACCGTGGTCGGTCGCGCCGCCCGGACCAGCGAATAGGCGAGCACCCCCGTGCTGGGGCTGATCGGCATGTACATGTCCTGCGCGGCCACCGCCCGCTCGCGGGCATCGCCGCCGTCCGCGCCGCGCGATGGGCGCCCCGGGCCGGGCCCGCGTCGCGAGCGTTGGTCCGCCGCACGCCGGTACAGCCCCGTGAGCACCTCGGTCAGCGGTTCACCGTACGCAAAAGTGGTCATAGGGCAGCCTAACCGCCGCATGACAACGTCGGCCGGCACTCGCCCGGGAATACGCCCGGCTACGGACGAATCAGATCTGCCCCTCGACCGAATCGAGCCCGATCATCAAGGCCTGCCGGCTGGCCCGGACGTGTTCGCGCATCACCCGCTCCGCGCTGTCGCCGTCCTTCGCGACGATCAGCTCGACCACTCGATGGTGCTCGCGGTCGGACTGCAACGCCCGCCCCGGCCTGCTCAGTGAGGTCTGCACCAACCGGGCATAGGCCAGCTGGTTCATCAACGTCCGGTAGTGGGCCTCGAGCTTCGTATTGTCGGCGCCGACGATCAGCAGGTTGTGGAACTCCTCGACCAGCTCGGCGTAGCGGGCGCGGTCGTCGCGGGCGACGGCGGCGTCCGCCTCCCGCAGGTTCGCCTCGAGTTGATCGAGTTCGGCAACGCGCCCGCGCTGTGCCAGCAGGCGCGCCGCCGCTCCCTCGAGCAGTTCCTTCATCTCGAACAGTTCGGTGATCTCGCGCCGCGACGGGGTGGTGACGAAGGTGCCCACCCGGGGCCGGATCTCGACCAGGCCCTCGGTCTGCAGTTGCTTGAACGCCTCGCGGACCGGGGTGCGGCTGACACCGAACTCCTCGGCCAGCGCCGATTCGGAGATGTTCACGTTGGGCGGGATGTCGCCGGCGATGATCCGACGTCGGATTTCGCCGACCAGACGCCCCTGGATCGAGCCGTTTGTCGTCCCGTTGGTTCCCACCGCGTAATCCCTCATTCCTCGACACCGGCCTTGGCGTCACCCGATCGAGTTCAGCGCACCCCCGTCGTAGAACTTACCCGCGCTGTACACCATCGGCGGCCGGTCATCGACCTGCGCGTGGACCACCCGGCAGACGAACAGGGTGTGGGTGCTCGCCTGCAGGCGCTCCAGAATTCGCACCTCCATCCGTGCGCTGCTGTCGGCGATCAACGGGCTGCCGAACGGTCCGGCACTCCAGTCGAGGGCCGCGAACTTGTCGGGGGACTTCGTCGCGAAGACCCCGACGACGTTCCGCTGATCCACCGACAGGATGTTGATCGCGAGATACTCGGCCCGGAAAAGAGATTCGTGGGTCGACGAGGTGTGCTGCACGGCGACGAGCACGGTCGGCGGCTCCAGGGAGATGCTGGTGAACGCGTTGACCGCCAGCCCGCGCGGGGTGCCGCCATCCATGGTGGTCACCACGGTCACCCCGGTGACGAAAAGCCGGTTGACCGCCTTCATCCGGTCGATATCCGGGGCGCCGGCCTCGTTCGTCGCGACATCGTTGTCGGCCATCGTCGTCACCGGTCCTGCCCGATCGGGTGGATCCCCAGACCGGCCAGCAGGGCTCGCGGATCCCAGGTGACGTGCTCCTCGACGATCCGATCGTCGACGAACCGCGCGAAGGTCGCCCCGCTGACCGCCACCCGCCGCCCGGTGGCCGGAACGCCGAGGTAGCGGTGCTCGTGGGTGCCGGCGCTGTGCCACCGGATCGCGGCGCGATCGCCGTCGACCAGGATCTCGTCGATCGTGGTCACCAGCTCCGGGAAGGCGGCGCGGGTATCGCGGATCGTCGCCTTGAACTGCTCGCGATCGCGGACGTGTCCGTCGCCGATCCGCCGGTAGTCCGCACCGAGCAGCTCGTCCAGCACTTCGACGTCCCCCCGATCCCAGGCGGCGGCCCAGGCCGATCGGATCGTCGCTTCGCGCTCGCGGGCGGTCACGGGAGTGCCTCGCTGTCCGACGTCGGCAGGTCGTCCGGTTCGAAGGTGCGGCGCTGGTAGCCGCGGTGCGGGTACGCGTCGCGCAACAACTCCAGCCAGAACGACAGCGCGACACCGGCGATGATCACCAGGAACGGCAACGATGCGACGATCACCGTGTTCTGCAGGGCGTTGAGTCCGCCGGCGAACATCAGCACGACCGCAATGACGCCGGTCAGCACGCCCCACAGGATCAGCACCGACCGCGGCGGCAGCAGCGCACCGTCGGTGGTCATCATCGACAGCACATAGGTATTCGCGTCCGCGCCGGAGATGAAGAAGAGCAGCACCAGGAAGATCGCGATCGCGGTGGTGACGCCGGCGAGCGGGAAGTACTCGAGGGTGGCGAAGAAGGCGCTGTTGATGTCCTGCGCGGTGCGCTCGGCGATCGTGCCGCCCTCGTACATGTCGACGTGGATGGCGGTACCGCCGAAGACCGAGAACCAGGTGAAGAACACCACACTGGGCACCACCATCACGCCGAGGACGAAGCCGCGGATGGTGCGGCCGCGGGAGATGCGCGCCAGGAAGACCCCGACGAAGGCGCCCCAGGACACCCACCACGCCATCATGAAGTAGGTCCACCCCTGCATCCAGGCCAGATCACCGAACGCGGAGCCCTGCAAACTCATTCGGAAGAAGTCGGTCGCCCAGGTACCGATCGACTCGATGTACAGGTTGACCACGAAGATCGTCGGGCCGACGATCAGGATGAAGACGAACAGCGCCACCGCGCCCCACGAACTGACGTGGCTGAGGAACTTGATGCCCTTGTTGACGCCGGTCACCGCCGACATGGTGAAGATCGCGGTGACGGCGGCGATGATCGCGACCTGGGTGGCGCTCGACACCGGCAACCCGAACAGCGTGAACAGGCCGTTGTTGATCTGGAGGGCGCCGAGGCCGAGCGAGGTGGTCGTCCCGAAGAGCGTGGCGAAGACCGCCAGCACGTCGATCGTCTTGCCGATCGGACCGTTGACCCGCTCGCCCAGGATCGGGTAAAAGAGCTGGCTGACCAGGGTGCGCCGGCCCTTGCGGTAGGTCGAGTAGGCGATGGCGAGCCCGAAGATCGCGAAGATCGCCCAGGCGTGCAGCCCCCAGTCGAAATAGGAGTACTGCAGGGCCCGCACCGCCGCCTCGGGCGTGCCGGGCTCGGCCAATCCGCGCGGTGGGGTGGCGAGATGGGAAATCGGTTCGGCGACGCCATAGGAGATCAGGCCGATCCCCATCACCGCGCTCAGGATCATCATCAACCACGACAGGGTGCCGAATTCGGGCCGCTCGTCGTCGCGGCCGAGCCGCCGGCTCCCCAGCGGACTGAACGCCAGGAAGACCAGCGATAGCAGAATGCAGAGCGTCACAACCAGATACAGCCACCCGAAGGTGCCGGTCACCCAGTCGAGGGATGCGGTCGTGACGGTATTGAGGTTGTCGGTGAAGATCACCGCCCACGCGACGAAGATCGCCGAGACCGCGACGGAGGTCCAGAAGACCGATCCGAGGCGGTGGCTCGACGCGTCGGCGACGGTCGGTGCTTCCGCGTCCGGACAGTCGGGTGTGTCGTCATCCGAACCGGATGCCGCGGTCTGTGTCGCGGCGTTGGGAGGGGTTCGAGTGCTCATGCTCATTCCTTTCATTGGAATGCAAGAACCGAGTTTTCCACCACCCTGTGGCATACAACAGAAATGTAAGGCGGGTCTCAATTGCTGTCAACAGGGAGCGTCCTTCGACCTGCGCTTCGATCCATCCAGCGAGTAGAAACATAGTTTTAACAGCTACTACTTGGAACATTCACCATCCTGCGAGATAGGGAGGCCGAGAAATTCCCGACCACCCTTGACCGACCAGAGCGAATCCCTTAGCGTCTGTGCCATGCAACAGAATGAATCGCAGCTACCAACTGATGTACGGAAGGTGGTGGTGTATCGCGAACAACTTGTCACCGAATCCGGCGTCGGCCCCGCCCGACCGGCACAGCAGGCCAGCGTCGCGGTTGTCATTCGCAACCCCTGGGCGAGGACGCCCGCGGGCCGGGACCTCGGCCCGGAGGTCGAGCGCATCGCCCCCGGGATCGCGCGTCTGGTCTCGGACACCCTGATCGAGATGCTCGGTGGCGTCGACGCGATCGAGGCCTTCGGCAAGGCCGCGATCGTCGGCACCGCCGGCGAGATCGAGCACGGGGCGGCATTGATCCACACCCCCTACTTCGGCAACCTGATGCGGGAGTTCCTGGGCGGCGAGTCGATCATCTGCTTCGCCGACACCCGGGCCGATGCCGGGGAGACACTGGTGGTGCCGATGTGGCACAAGACCGTGGCCGCCACCCGCAGCCACTATCAGACCGTCACCACCCGGGTCTCCGACGCGCCCCGAGCCGACGAGCTGGTGATCGTCGCCGCGGGCTCGACCGGTCCGCGGCCTCACCCCCGCATCGGTGACCGCACCACCGATCCCGCTGTTACCGCTCATATTCTGGAAGGTGCCTCATGCTGAGCATTCGCAAGATCGTGACCATCGTCGAGGAGATCCGCACCGAGGGTGGCCGACCGGTCACACCGGCCGCGCGGGTCGCTATCGTCGCCGCCGTCATCAAGAACCCCTGGGCGGGTGCGGGTTTCGTCGAGGATCTGGCGCCCGGTATCGACGCGCACGCCTCCGACCTGGGCGCCCTCCTGGCGCCCTCGGTGATCGAGGCCCTGGGCGAGACGGTCGAGGCCTACGGCAAGGCCGCGATCGTCGGGATCGACGGGGAGATCGAGCACGGCTCGGGCCTGGTGCACACGCTGAAGTTCGGCGACCACTTCCGCAAGGCCGCCGAGGCGACCACCCTGCTGCCGGCGGTCGAGAAGCGCGGCCCGGCCGGGGTGCTGTTCGATATCCCGCTCAAGCACATCACCGACGCCACGATCCGTTCGCATCACCAGACGATCGAGGTGCGGATCGCCGACGCGCCGCACCCGGACGAGATCGTCATCGCGCTGGCCGCCGCGGCGCAGGGGCGCCCCCAGCAGCGCCTGGCGGACCTGTCGACCGAGCGCTGACCCGGGTCCTGTCGGGAAGGAATCCGTCACCATGACACCTCCGACGGTCGTCCTGCTGCACGGTGTGGGTCTCGACGGGTCCATGTGGTCGCCGGTCGCCGAGCGGCTCGGCGACCACATGGATATCCGGTGTCCGGATCTGCCGGGGCACGGGGTCAACCCGCCCGCGCCAGCGGACGTCACCCTCGACGACCTGGCCGCCGAGGTCGCCGCGCAGATCCCGTCCGGCGCCCATCTGGTGGGCTTCTCGTTGGGCGCCCTTGTCGCGCAATATATCGCGCGATATCACCCCGGTCGTATCGTCTCGCTGACGTCGGTCGCCTCGGTCTGCAAGCGCACCCCGGACGAGCGTTCGGCGGTCCTGGGCCGACTCGCGATGGCGGAGCACGACTTCGATGCGACCGTGCGCGCGTCGTTGCACCGGTGGTACGACGGTACGGACGTGCCCGACGATGTGGTCGGGCGGACCGAGCGGGTCCTGCGGGCGACCGATCACGCCGGCTTCGTCAACTGCTACCGGGTCTTCGCGACCGGGGACGCCCGGATCGGCCCGCACTTGGGGCGGATCGACCTGCCGTCGCTGGCGATCACCGGGGCTCTCGACCCCGGCTCGACGCCCGAGATGACCCATCGATTGGCGGCCTCGATTCCGGGCTGCCGCGCCATCGTCGTCGACGGCGCCCGGCACATGCTGCCGGTGCAGTACCCCTCGGTCCTGGCGGACCATCTGATCGCATTCATTGGAGAACACGCCCATGCCTGAGCATTCCACCCAGCCCGAGCCGGCGCGGCTGCAGCACTTCATCGGCGGGCAGGCGACGCCGCCGGCGTCCGGCACCTACTTCGCCAGTACGAATCCCGCGACCGGCGAGCTGCTCTACGGGGCCGCCCGCGGCGACGCCACCGATATCGACGCCGCGATGGCGGCGGCCCGGGCGGCCTTCGACGATCCGCGGTGGCGGGATCTCAGTCAGACCCGCCGCGGCCATCTGCTGCGGCGATTGGGTGATCTGATCGCCGACAACGCCGAGGATCTGGCCCGCTCGGAGAGTCGCGACAACGGAAAGCTGTTGCGCGAGATGCGCGGCCAGCTGACCTCGTTGCCCGAGTACTACTACTATTACGCCGGGTTGGCCGACAAGATTCAGGGCGATGTGATCCCGACGTCGGATCGCACGGTGCTCAACTACACCTGCCGCGAGCCGCTCGGCGTCGTCGGCGCGATCACGCCGTGGAACTCCCCGCTGACGTTGACCACCAGCAAGATCGCGCCGGCCCTCGCGGTCGGCAATACCGTGGTGATCAAGCCCTCGGAGTACACCTCCGCGACGATCCTGCGACTGGCGGAGCTCGTCGTGGAGGCCGGCTTCCCGCCGGGCGCGGTCAACGTGGTCACCGGGTTCGGAGCCGAGGCCGGGCAGGCGCTCGTCGACCATCCGGGGTTGGCGAAGATCTCCTTCACCGGCAGCACCGCCACCGGATCGCGCATCGCCGCGGCGGCGGCCTCCCGGTTCATCGGGTCGACACTCGAACTGGGCGGCAAGTCACCGAATATCGTCTTCGGGGACGCGAACGTCGCCAACGCCGCGATGGGTGTGGTGGCGGGGATCTTCGCCGCCGCCGGCCAAACCTGTATCGCCGGCAGCCGCGTCTTCGCCCATCGCTCGGTCTACGACGAACTGCTCGAGCGGGTGACCGAGCGGGCGCGCAGCATCCGCATCGGCGACCCCCTCGACGACGCCACCGAACTCGGGCCGCTCGCCTTCGAGGCGCAGCGCGACAAGGTCGCCTCCTATGTCGACCTCGGCCGCAGCGAGGGCGCGCGGGTGCTGACCGGGGGCAGCCCCAGCGACGGCGGCCTCGGCGGCTACTACTACGAGCCCACCGTCCTGGTCGACGTCCACAACGAGATGCGGGTCGTGCGCGAGGAGATCTTCGGCCCGGTCGCCGCGATCATGCCCTTCGACAGCGAGGACGAGGTGGTCCGGCTCGCGAACGATACCGAGTACGGCCTGGCGGCGGGGGTATGGACGACCGATCTGTCCCGCGCCCACCGGATGGCGTCCCGCCTCGAGGCCGGGACGATCTGGGTGAACACCTACCGGGCGATGTCGCCGATGTCGCCGCGCCAGGGATTCAAGAGCAGTGGCGTCGGCGTCGAACACGGCACCGAGACCATCAAGGAGTACACCCGCCTCAAGAGCGTGTGGATCAACACCAGCGAGGAACCGGTCGCCGATCCCTTCGTGATGCGCAGCTGACCCAACCCCGTCCGACCATCAACGAAAGACGGTCGACCGCAACGTAACCCACCAGCAAGGAGACATGACATGCGTTTTTCCCTGTTCGTCCACATGGAGCGTTGGGACGAGTCGCTCAGCCATCGCGAACACTTCGAGAATCTCGCGGAGCTGACCGAGATCGCGGAGGCAGGCGGCTTCGGCACCGTGTGGATCGGCGAACACCACTCGATGGAGTACGTCGTGTCCCCCAACCCGATTCCGCTGCTGTCGTTCCTGGCCGCCCGCACCACGACGATCCGCCTGGGCGCGGGCACGATCATCGCCCCGTTCTGGAACCCGATCCGCGCCGCCGGTGAAGCCGCCCTGCTGGACGTCATCAGCAACGGTCGCGCGGAGATCGGTCTGGCCCGCGGCGCCTACCAGTACGAGTTCGACCGCATGACACCCGGACTGGCCGCCTCCGACGGTGGCGCCCATCTGCGCGAGCTGGTTCCCGCGGTCCGCAAGCTCTGGGCGGGCGACTACGCGCACGACGGCGAGATCTGGCAGTTCCCCACCTCGACCAGCACGCCCAAGCCGATCCAGCAGCCGCATCCGCCGATGTGGGTGGCCGCACGCGACCCGAATTCGCACGATTTCGCCGTCCGCGAGGGCTGTAACGTCATGGTCACCCCGCTGATGAAGGGCGACGAAGAGGTCGTGGCCCTCAAGGAGAAGTTCGACACCGCCGTCGCCGACCATCCCGAGGTGCCGCGGCCGCAGATCATGGTGCTGCGCCATACGCACGTCCACTCCGCGGACGATCCCGACGGCTGGCGGGTCGCCGCCGAGGGAATCGCGAAGTACTACCGCACCTTCGACGCGTGGTTCGGTAACACGACCACCGCGACCGACGGCTTCCTCGAGCCGAGCCCGGAGGCGAAGTTCGAGGGACGGCCGGAGTTCGCGCTCGAGTCGCTGCACCGCACGGCGATGATCGGCACCCCCGACGAGGTGATCGCGCGCCTGCACGCCTACCGCGACCTCGGCATCGACGAATTCAGCTTCTGGATCGACAACAGCCTCGGTCACGAGCAGAAGCGCGAATCGCTCGAACTGTTCATCAAGCACGTTGTGCCGGAGTTCCAGTAAACCCCGACCGGCGCGAACGGCAGACCTCGCATGCGCCGAGCCCGGCGAGCGCATCGACGCTCGCCGGGCTCGGCGCTGCCGGCACCCGGCTCAGACGTTGCGGCCGACCGCCACGCGCTTACACAATCGTCATAGCGACGCAGCACGTGTAAAACTATGAAATTATATGTTTTAGACCTCGGCACACCGACGTGCCACTGCCCATCGACGACGCTGACCGCGGGAGGCCCGGTGTCCGCTGAACAGGTGACCGATGTTCCGTACCTGGACTTCGCCGACCCGGACTTTTCCGTCCAGTCGCCGGAGGTCCGAGAGGCACGCGACCGCAGTTGGTACGCGCGCACGCCCTACGGGCTGGCGGTCCTGCGCTACAACGAGGCGACCGCGATGCTGCGCGACAAGAATCTGCGCCAGGGCAGCTGGGCGTGGCCGGCGCACAACGGGGTCGCCGATACCCCCTTCGCGCATTGGTGGTCGAAGGCGCTGCTCAACCTGGAGGGTGCCGACCACCTGCGCCTGCGCCGGCTGATGAACCCGGCCTTCAAGCCGCGGCTGCTCGGCAGTCTCGTGCCCCGCTTCCAGGCGCTGGCCGGCGAGTTGATCGACGCCTTCTACGACCGCGGCGAGTGCGAATTCGTCTCCGAGTTCGCCGAGCCCTATGCCGCCCGGGTCATCGCGATCATGCTCGGCATCCCGGAGTCGGAATGGGAGACGATCGCGAAGTGGTCCTCGGACATGGGCCTGGCACTCGGCGTGACGTTCAAGCAGGATCTCCCGACGATCGAGGCCGCGCTCGAGGGGCTCTACGGCTACGCCGACGAGTTGATCGCCGACCGCCGGGCCAACCCGGGTGACGACTTCGTCAGCGCCCTGGTGCAGGCGGAGACCTCCGGCCACAAGCTCAGCCATGACGAGCTGCGGGTGTCGTTGGTACTGCTGATCTTCGGCGGCATGGACACCACGCGCAATCAGCTCGGCCTGGCGATGCAGACCTTCATGCGCTATCCCGACCAGTGGGATCTGCTCGGCCGGCAGCCGGAACTCGGCGGCGCGGCGGTCGAGGAGGTCATGCGGGTCAACCCGACGACGACCTGGGTCACCCGCGAGGCGATCGCCGACTTCGAATTCGCCGGGGTCGAGATCGCCGGTGGCACGACGATCCACCTGCTCGCCGAGTCGGCGGGTACCGACCCGCGGGTCATCGAGGGCAAGGCCTTCGACCTGACCGCGGAACGGGTGGCGCACATCGGATTCGGCGGCGGCATCCATCACTGCCTGGGCCACTTCGTCGCCCGCAGCGATATGAGCGAGGCGCTGCCGCTGTTGGCACAGCGACTGCTCAACCCGCGGGTGTCCGGAGAGGTCGTCTCGCTACCGCTCAGCGGCAATACCGGACCGATCCGTCTGCCGATCGCCTTCGACCGCGCCGGGGCGTAGACCCGCAGCGACCGGACCCCGCTCCTGCGGGTGCCGTGCCAGATTTCGACCGTGAGAGGTATGTGAAGTCCCTGTGACCAGTGAATTGCGTGTGATCTGTGCCGATATCTCGGCGCTGCCGTTGTTCGAGAAGGCCGCACCGGACGGCACCCGCGTCGGGTACGAGCCGTCGGCCGCGGAGTTGGTGGCCGAGCGGATGGGTCGCACCGTGCGATGGGTCTACACCGCCTGGAGCGACATGGTCCCCGCTGTTCTCGACGGCCGCGGCGACGTGCTGTGGTGCGGCCAGGGCATCACCGACGCCCGCAAGGAGATCGTCGATTTCACTCGGCCGTACGGGATCTTCGACGAATCGTTGCTGGTGCGCGCCGACAGCGGCATCACCTCGATCGAGGATGTGGCGGGCAAGCGGATCGGCGCGATCGCCGGCAGCACCAATATGACGCTGACCGAGACGTTTCCGGGCGTCATCGCCGTCCCCTTCGGCGGTACGACCGACGACGTCTTCGGCGAGATGATCCAGGCGCTGCGCGACGGCTCGATCGACGGATTTGTCGACGACGATGTAGCCCTGGTCCCGGTCGGCGACGAGCCGGACCTGGCGGTGGCCTTCACCGTCGCCACCCGCAACAAGTGGGGCGCCTGCGTCGCGCCGGGCAACGATGCGTTGCTCGCCGAACTCGACGCGGCCCTCACCTCGGTGATCGCCGACGGTTCGCTGCAATCGCAGTGGGACAAGTGGATGCCCACCCTCGCCTTTCCCCTGACCGTCGAAGACTGACCGTCGAGGACTGAGGACCGACCCGCGCCCAACGGCCCACCCACCCCGGACCGGGGCGGGTGGGCCGTATGCGTCCGCCGTGGCGGTGACGGACGCCCGGTATGCCAGGATCGGCGCATGTCCCGGCGCCCGTTCCCGCATCGAGGCCGCCGACTCCTGGCGACCGCCGCGGCGCTGGCACTGGTCGCGACGGGCTGCAGCGCCGCCGACCGCGCACTGATGGGCGCACCGATCTGCGCCGACGCCTCCGCCGCGCCGACGCCCGTCCGCTTCTCCCCCGGCCAGGTGGTGCTGATGGCGCCGCTGGTGGGTTCGACGCTGCCGACCGGTCCGGTGCCGGGATGGGACGACGTCGTCTCCGCCGCCTCGACGGTCACTACGGCCGCCGCGGTCCACGCCGACGGCACCGTCTCGGTGGTCGGCTCGAACCAGGGCGGGCTACTGGGATCGGGATCCGAACAGCCACAAGGGATCACGATTCCGCAGCCGGTGGTCGGCATCACCGACGCGGTGTCGGTGCATGCCGCCGCCGGCGCCCTGCTCGTCGTGCGCGGCGACGGCACCGTCGTCGCCTGGGGGGATTCCTTCATCACCGACGGCGGCAAGCGGCGCGACCGCAGTGGCGCGGGCCGCGATGCCGACCAGCCGACGCCGCAGCAGGTGCCGGGAGTCGAGCGGATCGTCGACATCCCCGGCGGCGCGCTCAACGTGCTGGCCCTGCGTTCCGACGGCCGGGTCACCGGGTGGGGGATCAATCTGGTCGACAGCCTCGGCGATCCCGACGGCACCGCGGTGCGCACCCTGCGCGAACCGCCGGGGGCGACCAGCCTCGCCAATGCCGGTGGTGCCGCCGTCACCGCGACCGGGGCCGGCCAGGTCTGCGCGTGGGGCAACAATGTGCACGGCCTGCTCGGCGTCGAGCCGACCGGCGGTCAGACCACGCGGCCGGTGCGGGTGGCGGATCTCGACCGCATCGTGCAGGTCGCCGGCGGCAGCGATTTCGCCCTCGCCCTCGACGAGGACGGTGTCGTCCGAGCGTGGGGTCGAGGAGCGACCGGCACCCTGGGCGACGGCGATATGGAACAGCACAGTTCCGCGATACCGCTCGAGGTCGCGGGGCTTCCCCCGATCGCGCGGGTCGCCGCCGCCGGCTTCACCGCGTTCGCGATCGACCGGGACGGCGGGCTGTGGGCGTGGGGCTCGTCGCTCACCATCCGCGGACTGATCGACGCGCCGGCTTCCGAGCCGACCCAGCTGGCCCTGCCCGGCCCGGTGCAGACGGTGGTCGACTCGCTCGCCCTGCTCGACGGGCCGGGCAGCACAGACGGCGAGGACGGCGCGCAGGACGGACGGGCCGGGGGTGCGGCGGGCCGACCGGGCTGATCCCGGCCGACACCGCCACACCACCACCGACGACACCACCCGGGCCGGTCACACCATCGGGCTGTCACACGACCGGGCCGTCACACCACCGACATGGTCACACCGTCCGGCCGCTTCCGGCGATCAGCCGACCGACGACCGCGCGGTGAGCGCCGCGGGCAGGTCACCGACGTGCGCCACGGTCAGCCGCTGCGTGGCGCGGGTCAGCGCGACGTAGAGTTCCGCCGCCCCGGCGGGCCCGTCGGCGAGAATCCGTTCCGGCTCGATCACCAACACCGCGTCGTATTCGAGGCCCTTGGTCCGCGCGGGCGTCACCGCACCGGGCACATCCGCCGGCCCGATCACCACGCTGGTTCCCGGACGGTCGGCCTCCTCGGCCTCGAATTCCGCGATGACCCCGGCGATCCCGTCGGCGTCGACCCGGCGGATCACCGGCTCGACCCCGGACGAGCGCACCGACACCGGCGCCTCGATCTGCGGAGCGAACTCGGCCAGCAGCCCGGACGCGAGCTCCATGATCTCCGCCGGCGTTCGGTAGTTGACGGTCAACGCGCGATGCTTCCAGCGGCCGGGCGCGTAGCGGTCGATCATCGCCGCCCAGGACCGCGCCCCGGCCGGCGAACGCCGCTGCGCCAGATCACCGACGATGGTGAACGAATGCGCCGGGCAGCGCCGCATCAGCACCCGCCAGTCCATCTCGGACAACTCCTGCGCCTCGTCGACCACGACGTGCCGGTAGGTCCACTCCCGGTCGGCCGCGGCCCGCTCCGCGAGATCCCGGTTGTCCTGCTCGCTGAACCGCTCCGCGAGGTCCTCGGCGTAGAGCAGGTCGGTGGCGTAGAGGTGATCCTCGTCGTCCATCGAGTCCGCCCGACCGACCAGCATGTCGAGTACCTCCTCGGCATAGGCGGCCTGCCGTCGCCCCTCGGCCGCGGCGGCCGCGCGCACCGCCGAGTCGTCGCGGCCCAGCAGCTCGGCCAGCTCGTCGAGCAGCGGCACGTCCGACACCGTCCACGCGCTCCCGTCGGCCCGCCACAGCGCCTCGGAGGCACCGGCGGCGGCCAACCGCTCGTGCGACCCCAACAGCTGCGCCAGCAACCGCGCCGGTTCGAGCCGCGGCCACAGCTGTGCGATCGCCGCCGCGAAGCCGTCGTGCTGCGCCAACTCCGCGCGGGCGTCCACCCGCAGTTGCTCCTTGTCCCGGTCGTCCACCGGCAGCGGCGAACTGCGTACCAACCGCCCGACGGCCCGCTCGACCAGCACGTACGACACCACATCGACGAAGATCGCCCGCGCCTCGTTGTGCGGCTTGCCGCTGTCGCGGGCCTCCTGCCGCGCCCACTGCGCGGTGTCGGCGCCGATCGTCAGCGCGACCCCGGCCAGGTCGATCGGGATCGGCTCCTCCGGCAGTCGCTGACGGTCGGCGATCGCCGCCGCCAGGACGTCGAGGATCGACAGCGCCCCCTTGATCCGGGCCGGTTCGGGGGCGTCCTCGGCGGTGGCATGCAGACCGGGCAGCAGATCGCCGACGGTCGCGAAGACCACCTCCGATTCACCCAACGACGGCAGAACCCGGCCGATATACGTCAGGAACGCCGGGTTCGGCCCGACCACCAGGACGCCGTGCCGCTCGATGCGCTGCCGATGGGTGTAGAGCAGGTACGCGACCCGGTGCAGCGCGACCGCGGTCTTCCCGGTGCCCGGCCCCCCTTCGATCACCACGATGCCGGGGGCGTCGAGACGGATGATCTCGTCCTGTTCGACCTGGATCGTGCTGACGATGTCGCGCATCCCGGTGCCGCGCGGCGCGTTGACCGCCGCGAGCAGCGCGGCGTCGCCGCGTTCGTCGGCCCCCGGCCGACCGAAAATCTCGTCGGTGAACTCGACGACTTCCCTGCCGCGGGAATGAAACTGCCGCCGGCGATGCATGCCCTGGGTCGCGATAGCGGTCGCCGTGTAGAACGGTCGGGCCAGCGGTGCCCGCCAGTCGATCAGCAGGCTCTCGAAATCGCCTCCGGCGTCCGGTCCGTCGTCGAGGATGCCGATGCGGCCGATATAGGCATGCTCGCCGGACAGCGCATCGAGCCGTCCGAAGCACAGCCCGCTGTCGGTGATGCTCAACCTCTTGACCTCGCGCATCAATGCACGCACCCGAGCATCCCGGTCGACCAGTGACTCTCCCTCACCGGCGAGCGCCGCCCGAAACCGTGTGGCCGCCTCGGCCCGTTCGGCGTCGAGCCGTTCGTGCAGCATCGCCACATAGTGCTGCTCGGATCGCAATTCCTCGGTGTAATCCCGGTCGGACATCTGCCCCTGCCTTTCCTCGGTACTCACCCGCACGTCCACAGCCGATATCCGCCCGGCATGTCAACCGTCATTTGCGCAGGTGAAAGCACCGAAGAGGCGATTGTGCGGTATACCCGGGGCCTTGCCGCAAGCCCGGGGGTCGGAGGTATGGTGGAAGGGGAAGTCGATCAGGTCCCGCGCCCGGAATCCACCCGAGGCAGCCCGTCGAGGACCTCACGGACCCGATCGAGATAGTCGTCCAACGTCCCCATCCCACCGTCGTCGGTGGTCAACGCTCGGAAGACCAGTCCGTCGATCGCGGAGAAGACGACGACCACCGTATTGTGATCGTCCGGTAAGTTCATGCGTCGCAACGATGTTCGCGTCGCGTCGTAGTACGCCCGGTAGTAGCGGTCGACGTGCGGGCGCAGTTCGGGTCGACGGCGCGACTCGAGAACCAACTCGTACTGGAAGACCTGCTCGTTGACGGTTTCCCGAATAGCCGCACCGAGGTTCGCCACGAAGTCGGAAACCTCGGTCGTCCCGGTCGCCAGCCACGAACGATCGATGCTCAGCTGTACACAGTGTTCGAGCGCGGCTTCCAGCAGCGCGTCCAGATCGGCGAAGTGGTGTTGCACGGTGCCGTGGGTCACCCCGGCCGCCGCGGCGACCGCGCGATAGGTCAGCTTGCGCACTCCGCGCTCGGCGACGATGTGGATCGTCGCGTCGATCAACGCCTCTCGACCCCGCCCGTAACGCGGCCGCGACTGCCCCTCGTCGCCCGGCCGATCGCCGTGCCGTGATCGCGCGCTGTCGTTCAGCATCGTGTTCATCTCCACCACCTCGCCACCCCTGCCGACGTTACGCGAACGAAATACGACTAACGCAACCGGAAACATTACAAACGTAACGTTCTTGGTGGACGACCGCATCCCGGCAACGGCCACCCGATCCGAACCCCCAGAGTGTGAAGGACACACCATGAGCACCGAGATCGACTTCCGGTATCTCTCCGAGCCCGACATGATCGCCGCCGGCGTCACCGATATGCCGGCGTGCGTCGACGCGATGGAGGAGGCGCTGGTCCTCCTGCACCGCGGCGACTACCGAATGGCGGGGGCCGGCAACGACTCCCACGGTTCGATGGTCGTCTTCCCCGAGGAGGCCACCTTCCCGGGCATGCCGACCAATACCCCCGACCGCCGGCTGATGGCCATGCCCGCCTACCTCGGCGGAAGCTTCGGCACCTGCGGCGTCAAGTGGTACGGCTCGAATATCGCGAATCGCGAAAAAGGGCTTCCGCGTTCGATTCTCATGTTCCTGCTCTCGGATGTCGATACCGGCGCCCCGCTGGCACTGATGTCGGCGAATCTGTTGTCCGCCTACCGCACCGGCGCGGTCCCCGGGGTCGGCGCGCGCCACCTGGCCCGGCCGGATGCGACCACCGTGGGCATCGTGGGTCCCGGCGTCATGGCCCGCACCTCGTTGGCCGCATTCGTCGCCGCCCGACCGGGAATCGAGACGGTCAAGATCCTCGGCCGCGGACGCGAGTCGCTGGAGAAGTTCGAGAAGTGGGTCGGCGAGCAGTTCCCCGACATCACCGTGATCGAGACGGACTCGATCGAAGCCACCGTGCGCGACAGCGACATCGTCACCTTCTGCACCTCCGGTCCGAGCGGCGACCCGTCCGGCTATCCGACCGCGAAGCGCGAGTGGGTCAAACCCGGCGCCTTTCTGAGCATGCCGTCGCTGTGCGAGGTCGACAGCGGCCTCTGCGAGCCCGACGTCCGCAAGGTCCTCGACAGCTACGGCCTCTACAACACCTGGCTCGAGGAGGAGGGTTACCCGTCCCACCACGAGGTGCCTATGGTCGGCTGCAAGTTCATCGACATGGTGCACGACGGCAAGCTCGACCGAGACGAACTGGTCGACATCGGCGCGATCGCCGCCGGTGACGTCCCCGGTCGGCGCAGCGACGACGAGATCGTCATCTTCTCCGTCGGCGGCATGCCGATCGAGGATGTCGCCTGGGGCACGACGGTCTACCGGCGCGCGGTCGACCAGGGTATCGGGGTCTCGCTCAACCTCTGGGAAAGCCCGGCGCTGGCATGAGCACCGTCGTCGAGCGTTCCGTCATCGTGATCGGGCTCGGATCGATCGGATCGATGGCGTTGTGGCGGTTGGCCGAACGTGGTGTCGATGTCCTGGGCATCGAGCAGTACGGCCGCATTCACACCGAGGGCGCCTACGCCGGCGAGTCCCGGTTGTTCCGGGTCGCGGCGAAGGAGGGGGAACTGTTCACCCCCGCGCTGATTCGTGCGCGTCACCTCTGGCAGGAGCTGTCCGCCGGCTATGGACGCGACGTCCTGCTGCCGGTCGGGGCGCTGAGTTTGGCGCCCGGTGACCACCCCGATCTGAAGCCGACCCTGCGGGCGATCGAGCAGTTCGACCTGCCGCACGAGGTCTTCGACGCGGACGGGATCCGCGCGCGGTATCCGCAATTCCACGTCGACGACGACGATATCGGTATTCTCGACCTCTCCGGCGGCGCGGTTCGTCCGGAGATGGCGGTCGCCGCCGCCACCGAGCAGGCCGCCGCGAATGGTGCCGACTTCCGGTACCACACAACGGTAACGGCGATCGAGCCGGACGATACCGGGGTGCGGGTGGTCACCACCGACGGCGAGTACCACGCGCGGAAGGTGGTGGTCACCGCCGGACCGTGGACGACGCGGGTGCTGCCGGAGATCGCGGACCTGGTGTCGATCCGCACCTTCGCCCTGACCTGGGCGATGCCGCGGCACGTGGAGCGTTTCGCACCGGAACTGATGCCGGGGTTCATGCGCGATCTCGACGAGGTGCACGCCTTCGGGGTGCCGACCCTCGATGGGTACAGCATCAAGATCTGCCCGCATATCGACTTCGACCCGGTGCACGAGTGGGCCGATCGGCCGACCGGGTTGACCCGCGAACAGCTGGTCTGGGCAGGCGAGCAGGCGCAGCGCATGATGCCGGACCTGATCCCCGATGTCTCCCGGTGGTCGCTGCACTCCGATTCGTGGAGCGATACCAAGATGCCGATCCTCGATACGACCGCCGACGGCTCGGTGATCGTCGCATCTGCCATGAGCGGCAACGGGTTCAAGTTCGCACCGATCTGGGGTGAGACGTTGGCCGACCTCGCGACCGAGGGCCCGGCCGAGTTCGCCCTCGCCCCCTTCCGCATCGCCGCCCACCGGGCCGCGGCGGCCGAGGTCGCCCCGGCCTGACGCGGCCTCAGAAGGTATCGGTCGCGCCGCAGCCGGGGGCATGGCCGCCGCCGGCCGGGTCGAGATTCACCTCGGTCCAGGTGCCGTCGCCCGCCGGGTCGACCAGGGTGACGTCGGCGTAGCCGTCGCCGTCGGTGTCGACACCGGCGGTGTCGAGGACGCCGTCGCCGTCGGTATCGACCACCACGGTCTCGACGATCCCGTCGCCGTCGAGATCGAGGTTGGCGACATCCGGCCGCCCGTCGCCGTCGGTGTCGACCACCGATCCGTCGAACCACCCGTCCCCGTCGAGATCGACCCGGGTGGTGTCGAGGCGGCCGTCGCCGTCGGTGTCGACGCGCAGCGCGTCGTAGCGCCCGTCGTCGGCGGAGGAGACCTCGACGGCGTCGACTCGTCCGTCCCCATCGAGATCGTGCAGGACCTGGTCGGCGAGACCGTCCCCGTCGAGATCGACGGCGGTGGTGTCGACGATCCCGTCACCGTTCAGATCGCGCGGCGTCACCCGGGGGCCGAAGCCGTCGTCGTAGGGCCGCGTCGCAGGCGGCTCGGTCGAGGTGTCGTAGGGCTTCGGTGCGTGCGCGATATCGGGAGCGGACGACGGGTGGGCGGAGCCTGCCGCGCGGCCGGTGGTCTCGGCCGCTGCCGCGGTATTCGGGCGCATCGTGATCTCGCTTTCGGTCGTGCCGGCTCGGCGTCGCCGCCGACGGCTGGTGTGGCTCGGTCGCAGGTGCGGGCAGTGGAGTCAGCGGTCAGATCAGCCCGAGTTGGGTGAAGACCTCGGTGAGGTTTCCGGAGCCGGGGGTGACCCCGAGCAGCGAGACGGTCAGTCCGCTGTCCGCGTTGGCGTAGTAGCCCATCCCGGGGCTGGTCTCGTCCGCGGAGAGGATCGCCCCGGAGCGCCCGTCCGCGTTTTCGACGAACCGGTACCCGAACCACGGTCCCTGCTGTTGCCAACCGCGGAACATCCCGCTGGTGGTCGGTACGTCGACGGACGCGTAGTAGGCGGCCATCGTCGGGGTATCGAAGTGGGCGGTGGCCGGGTTGTCGGGCCGGATGGTGCAGAGCACCTGCGGCGCACCGGTGCCGGTGGATCCGACCGGACGGCAATCGGAGGTCGCCGCGACCAGGCCGGACGGAAACGAGGCGGCAACCCCGTCGGCGGGGGCCGCGCCGGTCGATGCCGCCGCCGTCCCGGTCGCGGTGCCGGCGGTATCGGTCCCCTCACCGTCCGCGGCGGCGCTGGTTGTCGCCGGGGCCGCCCGACCGGTGACCGTGCCGCCATCGGACCCGAGCGCGGCGCGCGCGCCGAACCCGATCACCACCAGCGCGACGATCGCGAAGGCCGAGACCATCCACCATCGGATCGGACCGCGCGCGGCGCCGACCGACCTCCCCGCACCGGCCTCCGACCTGCCGGACGACAACCCGATCAACCCACCGCCCGTCCGCCGGGCCGCGGACGGACCGGAACCGTCGGCCGCCGCCGACTCGGCGGTCGCGAGGTGCTGCAGGACCGCGCCGCGCACGACGACGGTCTTCGGATCGTCGAGCGTGGCGATCGGGGCGATCTGCGCCAACCGGTGTTGGACCAGCGGGATCTGGGACGACCCACCGGTCAGGTAGATCTCGGTCACCCCGGCGTCCGGCCCGGCCCGCTCGGCGGCCGCCCGGACGGTGTACCGGGTCAGTTCGACCGCTCGGTCGACATCACCGGCGATGACGTCCTCGAACTCCCGGCGGGTGATCGTGAGGTTCTCGCGGATGCCGGCGCCGACGACGCCGATCGTCGCCGACTGTGCGGTCGACAGCAATTCCTTGGCGCGGCGGATCGAGTCGTCCAGGTCGCGCAGGACGTGCGGAGGAGCGTCGCGACGCAGATAGTCGAGCAGGTCCGGGTTGCTCTCCTGCAGTCGGGCGTCCACCCAGCGCCGCAGCGAGGCGTCGAGGCTCTTGCCGCCGAGGCCCGGTTCACCGTCCGAGGCCAGCACGGTGAAACCTTCCGTGCCACCCGCCAGGACCGCGACATCGACCGTGCCGCCGCCGAAGTCGAAGACCACGATGCGGCTGCCGGGCGCTGCGGCGCGGGTGCGGGTGTAGAACCGCGCGGCCGCCTCCGGCTCGGAGATCGTCTCGATCCGGTCCGGCGCGAACCCGATCAGCCGGGCGGCGTCGACCAGCACATCGACAGCGGCGGATGTCCACCGCTCGGGATGGGTCAGGACGAGATGAGCGGGTGCAACACCGTCGTGGGCGGCGATCGCCCGATCGGTCACCTCGCGCAGCACGGCGGCGACCACCGTCGACATCGGGAGGTCGTAGCCGTTGATCCAGACCGAACCCTGCCCGATGCTGCGCTTGGGCGAGGCGATGAACGCGCCGGGATTGGTCGACGCCCGGTTGAGGGCGAGGTCGCCGACGTCGATCTGTTCCGGAGAGTGCACCAGGACCGCGGACGCCATCAGATTGCCGTCATGGTTGAGGGCGAGGGCCTCGACATTCCCGGTCGCCGGCGCGGTATGCGCCGCCGCCGTGAACGAGGTACCGAAGTCGATCCCGAGTACCCAATCGGTCATGTCCGCACTCCGACCTCGTCGTCGATCACGCTGTTCACCGAAACTGTCCCCACCCTGCGGCTTTCCACTCGAACGATCACCCCTCCCGGGTGCCGCAAATCTTCCATGCCCCGTTCTCCCGGCTCAGGTCGACCGTCACGATGCTGCCATCGCCGTCCGCCGCGCTGAGCACCCCGTCGACCGCGACGCTGATGCGCACCGTACTGGTCGCGGTGTCCCCGTCGATCGTCGTCGACAGGAACGCCCGCGGGGTCATCGTGAGCTCGCCGGCCGGCCCGGAGCGCGGCGGCAGATCGTCGGCGGCCCGGGTCGACGTCGAACAGCGCATCGGTCCGATGATCTGTTCGTCGCCGGTGCCCAGGACGGCCAGGTAGAGGGTCGTGGCGACCTCGACCGACTCGGCGTCGTCGGGGAAACTCGCTGCGAGCGGCGCCGCGGACTCGGTCGCGGCGGCAACCGGGTCGTCCGCGGCCGTGGCGACCACCGCATCGTCGGTGCCGCCGAGCACCTGGAGGGCAATCACGACGGCGGCCACGACGATCGCACCGGCGGCGCCGGCGCCGAGCAGGATGCGGCCGCGACCGACCGGTGTACGGAGGGCCGCTCCCCGTGGCGCCTCGACGCGCCCGTCGAACGCGGCCGCGGAGCGCCCCTCTCCCGGTTCGGATCCGCCGCCCGATGCGTCTCCCGTCGCCGCGGCGATCAGCGCCCCGCGGGCTACCACGGTCTTGGGATCGTCGAGGGTCGCGACCGGTCCGATGGCGCCGATCATTCGGTGCACCAATGGAATACGAGATGATCCGCCGGTGAGGTAGATCGCGCTCACCGGGGGCGAGCCGGCGTCGGCGAAGCAGGCGGCCGCCAGCGCTGCCGCGCGCTCGACATCCGGGGCGATCGCCGTTTCGAATTCGTCGCGGGTCAGGCTCAGGGTGACGACGGTGTCCGCGCGTGGATCGGGCACCGTGACGGTCGCGGCGGCCGATCCCGACAGCAACTCCTTGGCCCGCCGCACCGAGTCGTCCAGGGCGAGCGCGGCGTGCGGCGCCGCACCCGAACGCAGGAAGGCGAGCAGATCGGGATGCGTCTCCGCGAGCGTCGCGTCGACCCAGCGTCGGATCGCGGCGTCGAAGTTCTTGCCGCCCAGCGCGTTGTCTCCGCGCGCGGCGATCACCCGGAAGCCGCCGTCGGCGTCGGCCACCAGCACGGCGACGTCGAGGGTGCCGCCGCCGAAGTCGAAGACCGCGATCCGTTCGCCGGGTCCCACCGGCGTGGTGTCGGCGTAGAAGTGCGCGGCGGCCCGCGGCTCGGAGACTGTCGCCACCCGGGAGCGGTCGTAGCCGACGCGGACCGCGGCGGCGAGCAGCACGCCGATCTCGCGGGGTGACCATCCCTCGGGGTGGGTCACCACCAGCCGGGCGGGCGGCTCACCGCGATGCGCGGCCCGGCCGCGCTCGATGACCGCCATCAGCAGAGCCGCAATCGAAAGGTCAAGCGGAACATCATAACCGGATGCGTAGACCATACCCTGACCGATCAGCCGCTTCGGCGCGATCACCAAACCCGTCGGGTCGACGGCCGCCCGGTCGATCGCGGCGGCGCCGACCTCGATCCGGTCCGGCGATTCGATGAAGATCGAGGACACCATCGAGTTGCCGTGGTGGGTCAGCGGGAGCACCTCGATACCGCGGGCGGTCCGGTGCGCGGCCGTGGTGTTGGAGGTGCCGAAGTCGACCGACAGGGTCCAGTCGCGCATCGGGTTCGGGCTGGTCATCGGCGGCTCCGCAGGAGGGTCAGGGTGCGGGTCAGGTCGGTCAGCGCGGCGTCCTCGGCGGCCGTCCGGGTGGTCAGCGCCAGGGACTGGGCGCGGACGAGATGTTCGGTGGCCGCCGCGCTGATGCGCTCGTCGTCGGCATCGATGGGTAGGCCGAGACGTTCGGCATCGTTGCGGCCCAACAGCATCCGCTTCAGGTCGGCGACCAGCGGCGAGTCGGGGTCGGCCGCCAACAGCGCCCGCAGGCCGCGGTAGAGCGGGATCGCTCGGCCGCCGGGGTCGCGACGGCTGTCGTCGGCGATCGTGCGGATGCGGTCGCGCGCCGGGTGGGAGTACGCCAGCGCCTCGATCTCGCGCAGCACCCGGTCGGCCCGGTGCAGGACGGCGTAGCGGTGGACCGCGGTGTTCAGCAGGTGATGCAGGTACCCGATGCCGGACCGATCGACCAGCCAATCGGTCACCGCGGCGGCGCCGGCGCCCGCCCGGTCGCGTCCGTGCAGCACCCCGTATTCGCCGATCAGGTCGAGCAGCCGGTCGCGGTCGTCGGGCGAGAGCGGGGCCGGATCGTCGGACTCCAGGATCTCGAACAGGTCGATCGCGTCGAGGTCCGCCAGCGCATGCAGCAGTCGGGCATCGCGTTCGGTGAACCCGCCGGTGTGGCTGGTCTGCGCGATCAGTCCGCTGACCGGTACGACCGCGGCGACGTATCCGGCGAGCCGGGTCGCCAGGACGTCGGCGTGCGCCCGGGCGTGATCGATCGGGTCGCGGGCGCCGAGCGCGCCCGCGCCGAAGGCGTCCGCCCGCGACAGGACGCCGAGGGTATTGAGCGGGGTGAAGCCCAGTTCCCGCAGAAACTCGACCTCGTCGGCGCGCGGCGCCCCGTCGAAGAGGAAGACGGCGGCGTCGGCGTCGACACCGGCCGCCCGGGTCTGTTCGACGCCGTCGATCAGCGCGCGGCGGGTGGCCCGCTCGTTGCTCTCGGTCAGGGTGGCGAGGCCGGGGGTATCGATCAGGGTCAACCTGCTCAACGCATCCGACGGCAGAATGCGGTCGATATAGGCGATATCGTTGTCGGACACCGTGATCGGACCGGTCCGGCCGACGACGATCGGAACGGTCTCGCGCCGGCCGTCGAGGGCGACCAGCTCCGCCCGCGACGGGGCGCCGTTGCGGTACACGGTGACCACGTGGGTGGCCTCGAGCGCCGCGGTCTCGGCGACCGGAACGCCGATCAGCGCGTTGACCAGGGTCGACTTGCCCGCCTTGAGCCGACCGACGACGACGATGCGCGGCGGGGTCCACAGGATCTCGCCGATCCGGTTGGCGTGCTCGATCAGGTCGGGACCGATCGCGGCCAAGCGGTGCAGGGCGTGGTCGAGCGTCGCGTACATCGCGGCGGTCTCCGCAGCGGGGTCGGCCCCGGCCGGTACGAAGGGGGCCGGCGACCCGGCCACGCCGCCGGTCACGCGGTCACCGTCGCCGTATCGCGGAGCGGGTCCGCCAGCAAGCGTTCGAGCTCGGCGCGGGAAGCGTCGACCACGCGTCGATTCTTGGTCAACCGGGCGATGGTCGCCTCCCGGTCGGCGGCGTCGAGTCGGGCGGCCTCACCGGCCTCGGTGATCTGCCGCTGCACCTGCTCGATTCCGGTCCGCAGGTCGTCGCGGTAGCGCACGACGATCTCGGGTCGTCCGACGGCCAGGGCCGCCTCGAGCATCCGGCCGGTGGCGGTACGTGCGGTCGCCACGGTCTCCCGCAGCCAGGTCAACAGGTGGGACTTCCCCGCGCGCATCGCTTTGTAGCCGAGGTTGACCCCGACCCACACGACCCCGGCGATCGCGCCCACGCCGATCAGGGCTCCGAGCATCGAGGTGCCGATCATTCCCATCGTCAGGATGCTCGGGTCCAGCAGGTCCTGCCGTTTGCGGGCGACGTCCCCGGTGACCAGCGTGCCGCCGCGCACCGCGTCGACGATCGTCGCCTCGATATCCGGCCACGCGCTCGGGTCGTCGAAGAGCGGTTCGGCGACCCGGCGCAGTTCGCCGATGAAGCCGTCGACCGTCTCGCTCATCGCGGCGAGCAGTTCGGCCTCGATCTCCGCGGTGAAGACCTGGGAGTTCTTGCGCAGCACGTCGATTCCGGATCGGCTGATCCGATCGGTCCAGGTTCCGGAGATGCGTTCGCAGCGCCGGTCCAGGTCGTCGAGGGCGCGGCGGCGGGCCAGGGTCAGGTCGCGCCCGAGCCACTGTTCCCATTGGGCGCTCTGCTGTTTGAGGGCGGTCAGCCGATCGCGCTGGGCGGTCAGTTCCGGCAGAGCGTCGACGCCGTCGCGGGTGGCGATGAGGTCCCCGTCGATGGTGGTCGCCACGGCGCGCAGCCCCTCGAGCGCGGTGCGCATCGCGTCGGCGGCGGGCCGGTCGTTCGGGCCGGCCGCCGCCGCGGCGATCAATCGACGCAAGCCGGTGATACCCGCGGCGAGGTCGACACGTTCGGTCCGATCGCTGCCGGCCGCGGCGAGCGACCGCACGCTCGACACCCCGATCACCGGGACCTCGCGGTGCAGATGTTCGCGCAGCAGCCGCTCGTTCTCCTCGGCGACGGCACGTCGGCGCCGCAGGTTCTTGTCGGTCTTGGTGACCACCACGATCACCTTCTCGACGGTGGCCACCGCATCCCGTACGAAGGCCATCTCGGGGGCGGTCAGCGGGCCGGCCGCGTCGGTGGCCACCACCAGCACGGTCGCGGTCTGGGCGGCGAGCGCCGACAGCCGGGCGCGGGTGGCGTCGAGGCCGCCGGCGCCGGGGGTATCGACGACGATCATGTCCCGCAGATGCGGCGAGTCGACCGGGACGATCGCCCGGGTCGGTAGCGCCTCGCCACCGGCATCGGCGACGTGCCGACCGTCGACGGTCACCCAGTCCGCCAGGTCTGTGGCATCGATCGTCGCGGTGTGTCCGGGGAACACCAGTTCCGCCGAGCCGACCGGCCGCCGTTCGCTCGCCGGCACGAAGGCGACCGTCGCGGAGGTGGTCACGTCGACATCGACCGGCGCATATGGCCCGCCGATCAGCGCGTTGACCAGGGAGCTCTTGCCGCGGTTGAGCTCACCGACCACCACCACGGTGCGGGGCCGGTCGGTCGCGGCGGCCTTCTGGGCGGCCAGATCGGCGGTGGCGATGCGCCCGTAGCTGCGCAGGATGCGGTCGGCGGTGGTCAGCGCGCGGTCGACCGCCGACCCCGCCACCGACACGTCGGCGGTGGTGTTCCGCTCCCCCACAGTGCGTCCCCATCCCTCGGCGGCGCCGGTGGCTCGCCGATGAAGCACGATAGCGGAGGGCCGGTCACCCCCGAAGGGATCGCACCTCGCCGTCGGTCGGTGCGCACCGCCGGCAGGCGGGACGACCGATCAGGCCAGCGACGCCAGATACGCCGGCCAGCCCCCGAACGAGGTGATGTCGGTGCCATCGGAGGTCGCGTCGTGCGTGGCGGTGAACCCGACCACCCACCGACCGTCGGCCAGTTCCACCGAGGTCAGCGCCATCGGCGCCGGGAGCGCCGCGAGAAAGCGGCCCAGCCCGGCCTCCGAGAGCCGATAGAGCTCCCCGGCGATCGGACGGCCGGCACCCGGTGCGGAACGGACCAGCCCCGGCTTGGGCGGTGTGGTGTTCAGCGCGGTCAGCCGATAGGCGTCGCTGGTGACGATCGACGCCACGAAGCGGGCCCCGAGGTCCTGCAACTGCCCGTGCAGCGGCTGCCCCTTGAGGTGGGCGCCGAAGACGGCCAGTTCGACGCCGCGGCCGACCAGCGGCGGCGCCGACTGTCCCGCCAAGCGGCCGGCGAGGTCCACCGCGACCTGATCGGCGAACGCGGGTACGACGAACATGACGCCGAAGGGCAGGCCCGCGGCGGTGTCGGCACCCGGCACCGCCACCGCGGCGAGGTCGAGCAGATTGCAGAAGTTGGTGAACGTGCCCATCCGCCGGTTGATCGCGACCGGCTCGGCGGCGACGGCGACCAGGGACGGGTGCTCGGTCGTGGTGGGCAGCAGCAGCCCGTCGAAGCCCGCGAGCAGCTCGAGCGCCGCGGCCCGGATCCGGGTCAACGTGTCGAGATCGTTGACGAAGCTGTAGCCGGCGACGTCGTGGGCCGAGCGGATGATCGCCGAGACGGTCGGATCGGCGCCGGCCGGGGCGCCGTCGAGGAAGGGACCGACCGCGGCGTACCGCTCGGCGACGATCGCGCCGTCGTAGAGCAGCCGGGCGGCGTCCAACAACTCGGAGATGTCGACCTCGGCGATCTCGAACCCGTCGTCGGCGGCCGCGCGCACGGTCCGGTCGAAGGCATCCCGATAGTCATCGGACAGGTTGATCAGATTCTCGGCGACCGGGACCGCGATCCGCGGCCGGTCGGGCGCGGACACCAGCACGTCGCTCGGCCAGTCGCGGCCGCGCGGATCGCGCGGATCCGGCCCCGACATGATCGCCGTGGCCACCACGGCCTCGGCGAGGTCACGCGCGAAGACCGTCAGCGCGTCATAGTCGACGCAGGCGGGGACGAGGCCGTGCACCGGAATGATGCCCAACGTCGTCTTGATCCCCACGATTCCGTGCAGGGCCGCCGGCACCCGGCCGGATCCGGCGGTGTCGGTACCGATCCCGATGTCGACGAGGTCCAGGGCGACGGCGACCGCCGATCCGGAGCTCGATCCACCGGACACCAGCTCGGGGTGGTGGGCATTGCGCACCGCCCCGTAGGGGCTGCGGGTGCCGACCAGTCCGGTGGCGAATTGATCGAGATTGGTCTTGCCGATCACGACCGCGCCCGCGTCGGTGAGCCGCTCGACCGCCACGGCGGTGACGTCCGGCAGGTAGGAGTACTCGGGGCAGGCGGAGGTGGTCGGCAGGCCGGCGACATCGACGTTGTCCTTGACCGCGACCAGCCGCCCGGCCAGCGGCAGACTCTCGCCGTCCGCCAGTCGGCGCTCGACCTCCTCTGCGTCGGCCAGGACCTCGTCCTTCGACCGCAGGGTGATCCACACCTCCGGGCGGTCGACCTCGGCGATGCGCCGATAGGCGGCCTCGACACGCTGTGTCGGTGACACCCTCACGACGGCTGCCCCGCCTTCCGTGGACACGGTCACGTCCTCATCTCCCATCGCAGTCGAGGGTGGCCCCGGTTCGACCGGGGGTGGGTCTTCATGGAGGTCACGGACCTATTCCGATCCGGTCGCCAGGGACATCGCGACGATCGCCCGGCTGACCCGGTCGAGGACCACGTCCAGCGATTCGCCGATATGCTTGTGCAACAACGACAACGCGAGCGGAAGCCGGTCGGCGAGGACCGCCTCGAGGATCGCCAGGTGCTCGGCGATCGTCACTTCCACCCGGTTGTTGACGATGAAGTCGTACATCCGAACGTGCCGAATCCGCGCGTTGACCCCGCGCAGCGCTCGCACCATCTCGGCATTGCCCGCCGCGGTCAACAGGGCGACGTGGAACTCCTCGTCGGTCGCGACGAATCCCGGTTCCTGCGGCGGGGGGTCGGCCTCGAGATCCTTCCAACGGCGGTATTCCGACTCGAGCAATTCCCGATCGTGCGTGACTCCGGGATTACCGATAGCGCGCTGAATACCGGCCAGTTCCAGAGTGATTCGCAACTCGTACAGGTCGCGAATCAGGGGAATGCTCGGCCGAACCGGGCTGTAGCCGAACTCCTCGCGCTGAACCAGACCGTCCGCGCAGAGCCGGGTGAGCGCCTCGCGTACCGGGGTCCGGGATATACGAAACCGACCCGCCACTTTGGGTTCGGTGAGCCGGTGCCCGAACGGGATTTCGCCGTTCATGAGTTCCGAGCGCAGCGTCGAGTACACCAATTCGCACAGGTTTGCATTCACAGCGGTACTCGGAGCTGTGCGCGATGCCGTCGACATACCTGTATACGTTACCCACCTGGGCTTTCCTTCGCATCTGAGGTATCGAACCGGGTGAAATCGCGGCTTCCAGCGGGCGAACAGGTCGTTAATGCTGCCGTTACACGTGGATATGTAGCAGCAACAGATTGGTCCTAATGTCCGGGTCGGCGTCGGCGGCAGACGTCACATGATCCGGTCGGCGATGACGCCCTTTACCTCGCATGTTCACCAGCAACTCCCGCGCCATCCCGCTTGTCACAACGCACTCCTCTGTCACAACGCACGCCTCAAGGGCCGCACCGTTATCCATGAAAGGCTTTCGATGTTAGGTTCTGCTCGCCCGCAGTTGAGAAAGTCGGTGCTCGGCGCCGGAGCGCTCACCCTGGTCTCCGTACTCACCCTGGCCGGCTGCGGCAGCCGCGCCGGCGACGAATCATCGTCCGCCTCCAGCGCCGAATCCTGCGTCGACACCGAGGGTTCGACGATCAAGGTCGGCTCCCTCAACTCCCTGTCCGGCACGATGGCCATCTCGGAGGTCACCGTCCGCGACGCGATCGCCCTGGCCGTCGAGGAGATCAACGCCGACGGTGGTGTGCTCGGCAAGCAGATCGATCTGATCGGGGAGGACGGCGCCTCCGAGCCCGCGGTCTTCGCGGAGAAGGCCGAGAAGCTGATCAGCAGCGACTGTGTCGCAGCGGTATTCGGCGGCTGGACCTCATCGAGCCGCAAGGCGATGCTGCCGGTCTTCGAGAACAACAACTCGCTGCTCTACTACCCGGTGCAGTACGAGGGCCTCGAATCGTCGCCGAATATCTTCTACACCGGCGCGACGACCAACCAGCAGATCGTGCCCGCTCTCGACTATCTCAAGGAGCAGGGAATCACCTCGCTCTACCTGGTCGGCAGCGACTACGTCTTCCCGCAGACCGCCAACCGCATCATCAAGGCGTACGCGGAGGCCAACGGGATCGAGATCCTCGGTGAGGATTACACCCCGCTCGGCTCGACCGACTTCTCCACCATCGTCAACAAGGTGCGCACCGCCGGCGCCGACGCGGTCTTCAATACCCTCAACGGCGACTCCAACGTCGCGTTCTTCCGCGAATACCGCAACGTCGGTCTGACCCCGCAGGAGATGCCGGTCGTCTCGGTGTCGATCGCCGAGGAAGAGGTCGGCGGTATCGGTGTCGAGAACATCGAGGGCCAGCTGACCGCCTGGAACTACTACCAGACGATCGACACCCCGGTGAACAACACCTTCGTCCAGGCGTACAAGGACAAGTACGGCCAGGACAAGCCGACCTCCGATCCGATGGAAGCGGCCTACGTCTCGGTCTACCTGTGGCGCAACACCGTCGAGGCGGCGGATTCGTTCGATGTCGCCGCGATCCAGGACGCCGCCGGCGGCGTGACCTTCGAGGCCCCCGAGGGTCTGGTCACCATCGACGGCGACAACAACCACATCACCAAGACCGCCCGCATCGGCGAGATCCGTGGTGACGGCCTGATCTACACGATCTGGGAGTCGCCCGGTCCGATCGAACCGGACCCGTACCTCGAGTCCTACGATTGGGCCGAAGGACTCTCGGGATAATCGGCGCGGACGCATGGATGTCCTGATCGGACAGCTGGCAACAGGATTGAGCCTCGGCTCGATCCTGTTGCTGGCCGCGCTCGGCCTGTCGCTGACCTTCGGGCAAATGGGCGTCATCAACATGGCGCACGGCGAGTTCATCATGGCCGGTTGCTACACCGCTTACGTGGTGCAGCAAGTCTTCACCACCGCGGGTGTGTCCCTGTTCATCTCGCTGATCGTCGGCTTCCTGGTCGGCGGCCTGCTCGGGGTGCTGCTCGAGGTCACCCTGATCAACCGGATGTACCACCGACCGCTCGACACCCTGTTGGTGACCTTCGGCGTGGGCCTGGTCCTGCAGCAGGTCGCCCGGGACATCTTCGGCGCCCCGGCGGTCAACGTCGTCGCGCCGTCCTGGCTGGCCGGTGGCGTCGAGATCTTCGGTGCGGTGGTCCCCCGAACCCGTATCTTCATCCTCTTCCTGGCGATCGCCTGCGTCATCGCGCTGGCGATCATGCTCAAGGTCAGCCCGATGGGTCGACGGATCCGAGCGGTGGTACAGAACCGCGATCTGGCGGAGACCAGCGGTATCTCGTCGCGCCGGACCGACATCACGACCTTCTTCATCGGGTCCGGTCTCGCCTCGGTCGCCGGCGTTGCGCTGACCCTGATCGGGTCGACCAGCCCGACGATCGGTCAGAGCTATCTGATCGACGCCTTCCTGGTGGTGGTCGTCGGCGGTCTCGGGCAGATCAAGGGCACGGTGATCGCCGCCTTCGGCATCGGCTTCCTCAACTCGTTCATCGAGTACAACACGACCGCATCGCTGGCCAAGGTGATCCTGTTCATCCTCATCGTGATCTTCCTTCAGGTCCGTCCGCAGGGCCTGTTCTCGGTGCGCACAAGGAGTCTCGTATGAGAACCCTCTTGGGTCGCTGGCAGACCTGGGCCGGTTTCGGTGTCGCGGCCCTGCTGCTGTTCGTCGCCGCTCCGGCGATGCTGTCCACCTTCCGGCTCGGCCTCTTCGGCCAATTCCTGTGCTACGCGATCGTCGCGGTCGGCATCGGTCTGGTGTGGGGTCGCGGCGGCATGCTGGTTCTGGGTCAGGGCGTCTTCTTCGGCCTCGGCGGATACATGATGGGCATGCATCTGAAGATCGCCGACGCCCAAATCGCCGGTTCGGACGTCCCCGACTTCATGTCGATCTCCGGGCGCAACGAACTGCCCGGCTACTGGGTGCCGTTCACCTCGCCGCTGGTCACCCTGCTGGCCATTCTGTTCATTCCGGCCGGGATCGCCGCAGCCCTCGGCTTCGGCGTCTTCAAGCGGCGCGTCAAGGGCGCCTACTTCGCCATCCTGTCGCAGGCCCTGGCCGCGGCGATGGCGATCCTGCTGGTCGGCCAAACCGGCCTGGGTGGTTCCAACGGGCTCAACGGATTCCAGACCTTCTTCGGCTTCCGCCTGTCGGACCCGGTCAACAAGCAGATGCTGTACTTCATCGCCGCCGGCACCCTGCTCGCGGTCGTGGCGATCGTCCGCCAGCTGATGTACAGCCGGTACGGCGAACTGCTCGTCGCGGTGCGCGACAGCGAGGAACGGGTGCGCTTCCTCGGCTACGACCCCGCCAATATCAAGGTCTTCGCCTACGCGGTCGCCGCGCTCTTCGCCTCGATCGCCGGCGCGCTCTTCGCGCCGATCGTCGGCTTCATCACCCCCTCCCAGGTCGGCATCCTGCCGTCGATCGCCTTCCTGATCGGGGTGGCCATCGGCGGACGGACCACCCTGCTCGGCCCGGTCCTCGGGGCGATCGGCGTCGCCTGGGCACAGTCGCTGTTCTCCGAACGCTTCCCGTCCGCGTGGACCTACGGGCAGGGCCTGTTGTTCATCATCGTCATCGGCTTCTTCCCCGCCGGACTGGCCGGCCTCGCGGTCTTCCTGCGACGCCGCAAGCGAGCGGCCGATCCGCCCGCCGCCGATACCGAGCGGGTCGAGGCGAAACTTTCCGAGGGGGCGTCATGACCGGAGAGGGCACCTTGCCCACCGCGGCCCACGCCGAACCGGTGGTCGGCGGCAACCTCGGTATGGGCACCGAGTATCTCCAGATCCGCGATCTGACCGTCGATTTCGACGGATTCAAGGCGGTCAACGGGGTCGACCTGACCCTTTTCCAGGGCGATCTGCGGTTCCTGATCGGCCCGAACGGCGCCGGCAAGACCACGGTGATCGACGCGGTCACCGGCCTGGTGAAGGGCAGCGGCTCGATCAGCAAGTCCGGGGTCGAACTGCTCGGCAAGAAGGTGCACCAGATCGCCCGCGCGGGCGTCGGTCGAACCTTCCAGACCGCCAGCGTCTTCGAGCAGCTCACCGTCCTGCAGAACCTCGACATCGCCGCAGGCTCCGGCCGGTCGGTGTGGACGATGCTGCGTCGACGACACGGGGTGCTGCCGGTGATCGAGGAGGCCCTCGAGACGATCGGCCTGACCGCCCTGGCCGATTCCCCGGCGGGCATCCTCGCCCACGGTCAGAAGCAGTGGCTCGAGATCGGGATGCTGTTGGTGCAGAACGCCGATGTCCTGCTCCTGGACGAACCGGTGGCCGGTATGAGCGCCGAGGAGCGGGAGGAGACCGGAAACCTCCTGCGCCGCATCGGCAGCGAGCGGACGGTGGTGGTCGTCGAACACGACATGGACTTCATGCGGGCGTTCGCCACCTCGGTGACCGTGCTGGCCCGCGGCCAGGTGATCGCCGAGGGTTCGGTGGCCGAGGTCCAGGCCAACCCGAAGGTCCAGGAGGTCTACCTCGGCACCGCCGCGGCGGGCGCCGAGGATGCGATCGGTCCGGTCGACACTCCGGCCACCCCGTCGTCCGAGGACTCCCCGTCCGAGGAATCGGACGGTCCGTCGCTGACGAAAGGTGATGGGTAATGCTCGAACTGGTGGATGTGACCACCGGCTACGGCCGCACCGAGGTGATCCACGGCGTCTCGATCACCGTGCCGTCCGACGGTGTCGCCGCGGTGATGGGACACAACGGCGCCGGCAAGACCACCCTGCTGCGCGCGGCGGTCGGTCTGCTGCGCTGCACGCGAGGATCGGTGCTGTTCGAGGGCCGCGACATCACCAAGCTGCGGCCGAGCGCCCGCGTCGCGCTCGGCCTGGCCTACGTGCCGCAGGGCCAACAGTCGTTCGGGCAGTTGACCACCGCGGAGAACCTGCAGGTGGTGGCCGACGGCCGCAAGAACGGCAAGGCGCTGATCGACGAGCAACTCGATCTCTTCCCGGCGCTCAAGGAGTTGCTGCAGCGGCGGGCCGGTCTGCTGTCCGGCGGTCAACGCCAGCAGCTGGCGATCGCCCGCGCGCTGATCACCGAACCGAAGATCCTGATCCTCGACGAGCCGACCGAAGGTATCCAGCCCTCCGTGGTCGCGGAGATCGAGGAGACGATCACGGCGCTGACCGCGCGCGGGGATCTCGGGGTGCTGCTGGTCGAGCAGCACATCGGCTTCGCCCTCGAATCGGCGCAGCAGTACTACATCCTCGAATCCGGGCGGGTCACCTCGACGGGCAGCGGCGGCGCCGACTCCGAAGAGGACGTCCGGGCGGCGATGAAGATCTGATCCCGCACCGAAATCCGACCTTTCGGATACCGTGGGCGACGGATATCGCCGGCTCGGCCACCGCCTGCTCGGTGGCGGGTCGGCGGCGGCTTCCGGGCGGCGAGAGGGCGTGGCGATGACCGGCTGGGATGTTGTCGAGGCGAGCATCGCCGAACTGCGCGATGCCCTCGAGCGTGGGGCGGTCACCAGCGTCGGCCTGGTCGAGGCCTATCTGGCCCGCATCGACGCCTACGACGGGCGCGGCCCGCGGCTCAACGCGATGGTCGTGATGAACCCCGACGCCGTCGAGCAGGCGCGGGCCGCCGACCGCCGCCGAGCCGACGGGGCGGTGCTCGGCCCCCTCGACGGCATCCCGTACACCGCCAAGGACAGCTACCTGGCGGCGGGCCTGACCGCGGCCGCGGGCTCGCACGCCTTCGAACACCTTGTCGCCCAGAAGGATGCCTTCACCATCGAACGCCTGCGGGCTGCCGGCGCGATCCTGCTCGGCCTGACGAATATGCCGCCGATGGCCAACGGCGGGATGCAGCGCGGTCTCTACGGTCGCGCCGAAAGCCCCTACAACGCCGACTATTTGACGTCGGCTTTCGGCTCGGGATCATCCAACGGCTCGGGTACGGCCACCGCGGCGAGCTATGCGGCCTTCGGCCTCGGTGAGGAGACCTGGTCGAGCGGCCGCGCCCCCGCGACGAACAACGCGCTCTGCGCGTACACCCCGTCGCGCGGCGTGATCTCGGTGCGCGGCAACTGGCCGCTGGTCCCGACGATGGACGTCGTCGTCCCGCATACCCGGTCGATGGCCGACATGTTCGAAGTGCTCGACGTGATCGTCGCCGACGACCCCGATACCCGCGGCGACTTCTGGCGCAGCCAACCGTGGGTGGCCATTCCGCTCGCCTCCACCGGCCGCCCGCCGTCCTACCCCACCCTGGCACCGGGTGATCTCGACGATGCCCGAAAGATTCTCGCGGGCAAACGGTTCGGGGTTCCGCGCATGTACATCAACGCCGATGCCGACGCGGGAACCGCACCGGACCCCGGTATCGGTGGGGCGACCGGTCGCGCGATCGAGACCCGCGCGTCGATCATCGACCTCTACCGCGCCGCCCGCGCCGATCTGGAGGCGGCCGGCGCCACGGTGATAGAGGTCGACTTCCCCGTGGTGTCGAACTACGAGGGCGACCGACCGGGCGCCCCGACGATCCGCACGCGCGGGCTCGTCTCGCCGGAGTTCCTGGCTGTCGAAATCCGCGACCTGTCCGCGTGGGCCTGGGACGATTTCCTCGCCGCCAACGGCGACCCGACACTCAACCGCCTCGCCGACGTCGACGGTTCGTTGATCTGGGTGCATCCGGAAGGGGCACTGCCGGACCGGGCGGACGGCTTCGGCGACAGCATCGACACCTATCCGGTGTTCATCCGCGAGCACCCGATCGAGACGTTCACCGATATCCCCCATCTGGAGGATGGGGTACGCGGTCTCGAGGAGACCCGCCGGGTCGACCTGGAGGTCTGGATGGACGATCTCGGGCTCGACGCGGTCATCTTCCCGACCGTCGCCGATGTCGGGCCGGCGGATACGGACGTCGAGCCGGCATCCGCGGACCTCGGCTGGCGCAACGGCGTCTGGGTCGCCAACGGCAATCTCGTACCGCGCCACCTCGGCATACCGACCGTGACCGTGCCGATGGGGACCATGGCCGACATCGGCATGCCGGTCGGGCTGACCTTCGCCGGCCGCGCCTACGACGACGTCGCTCTGCTCACCGCGGCGGCAGCCTTCGAAGCGACCGGCCGCCGACGCACCTCGCCGCCGCGCACTCCCCCGTTGGCCTGATCCCCGGCCGAGTCTCCCGATCGAGAGGTAATGCCATGACCGACCACCCCTCAACCGAGACGTTCCGGATGCCCGCGGAGTCGGCGCCCCAGGATCGGGTCTGGATCGCCTTTCCGCCCGACGGCTATTCGCTCGGCGACTCCGAGAAGGCCAAGCACGAGGCGCGCTCGACGTGGGCGGCGGTGGCACACGCCGTCGCCCGATTCGAACCGGTGACGGTGGTGGTCGACCCGGCCGGAGCCGCCGACGCCGCGCGTTACCTGTCGGCGGACGTCGAGGTGGTCGAGGCACCGCTGAACGACGCCTGGATGCGCGATATCGGACCGACGTTCGTGCACGCCGCGGACGGCAGCGTGCGCGCGGTCGACTGGGTCTTCAACGGCTGGGGCGGCCAGGGCTGGACCCGCTGGGACAAGGACGCGAAGATCGGTACCTTCGTCGCCGAGCAGGCCGACATCCCCGTGGTGTCCTCGGCGCTGGTCAACGAGGGCGGCGGCATCCAGGTCGACGGCCTGGGCACCGTATTGGTCACCGAGACCGTACAACTCGACCTCGGCCGCAACCCCGGCCTGACCCGCGAGGCGGTCGAGGCGGAGCTGGCCCGCACGATCGGCGCCACCCACGCGGTATGGCTGCCGCGCGGCCTGACCCGCGACTACGAACAGTTCGGCACCCGCGGACACGTCGACATCGTCGCCGCGATCACCGCGCCCGGCCGGATCGTGCTGCACAGCCAACGCGACGAATCCCACCCGGACTTTCAGGTGTGCAAGGAGATTCGCGCGGTCCTCGAGGAGTCCACCGACGTCGCCGGCCGCGAATGGGAGATCGTCGAGGTGCCGGCGCCCGAGACGCTGAAGGATGCGGGCGGATTCGTCGACTACAGCTACATCAACCATCTGGTGGTCAACGGCGGCGTGATCGCCTGCAGCTTCGGCGATCCGCGCGACGCGGACGCCGCCGCGATCCTGGCCGAACAGTATCCCGGCCGCGAGGTGGTGACCGTCGACGCGCGGCCGCTGTTCGAACGCGGCGGCGGTATCCACTGCATCACCCAGCACCAGCCCTCGGCGCGCTGACCGCCGCCGCGCCGCCGACACGACGTCGCCCCGACCGCCATGAGCGATCGGGGCGACGCGGATCGGGGCGACGCGGGGGTCGGATCAGCCGTCGACGATGCCGCGCTCGACGAGCACCTTGAGCACGCGCAACGCCAACTCGTCGGTATCGGCACCGGTGGTGTCGAAGCTCAGGTCCGGGTCGGTCGGCGGCTCGTAGGGGCTGTCGACACCGGTCAGCCCGGCGAGGGTGCCGTTGCGGGCGCGCTCGTAGAGCCCCTTGGGATCCCGACGTTCGCACTCCTCGAGCGGGGTGCTGACGTGGACCTCCACGAATTCGAGGTCGGCCGCCCGGTGCAGTTCGCGGGCGACCTCGCGGTCGGCCTGCAGCGGCGAGACCAGCGAGGCGATCGCGATGACGCCGGCGTCGGCGAACAGCCGGGCGAGGTGCCCGACCCGGCGGATGTTCTCCGCGCGGTCCGCCGGCGAGAAGCCGAGGTCGTCGGAGATGCCGTGGCGGATGTTGTCCCCGTCGACGAGGTAGGCGACCCGGCCGCGTTCGACCAGCAGCCGTTCGAGGGCCACCGCCACGGTCGACTTGCCCGACGCCGGCAATCCGGTCAGCCAGACGGTCGCGCCGCGCTGACCGGTCAGCTCCCAGCGCTGGGACCGATCGAGCGAGCTGGGGTGCCAACGGATATCGCCGCGCGGGGCACGCCGATCGACCGCCTCGCGGGCCTCGAGGATCGCACCGGCGCCGACGGTGTCGTTGGTGGCCTCGTCGATCAGGATGAACGCGCCGGTGTCCCGGTTCTCCCGGTACAGGTCGACCACCACGGGCGCGGAGGTCCGCAGGGTGACCGTCGCGATGTCGTTGAGCACCAGCTCGGCCGGATCGTCGTCCTCGAGCAGCGTCTCCGGGTCGAGTCGCCGGGCCAGGCTCGCCACGGTCGCGCGGACCACGGTCGGACCGTGCTTGAGGGTGAACCGGTCACCGGGGCGCAGCGGCGTCTCGGAGAACCAGCAGACCGATGCCTCGATCTCGCGGGCCGACTGCGGCAGGTGCGGGTTGTCGATTCCGGAGATGACGACGTCGCCGCGACCGATGTCGATGTTGTCGGCGATCTGGATCGACACCGACAGCGGCGCCACCCCGACGGTGCGATCGTCGTCGAGGGTGTCCAGGGAGGTCACGACGCTGCGACTGCCGGAGGGCAAGACCTGAATCGGGTCGCCGACCTGCAGGGTCCCGGCGGCGAGGCGGCCGGTGTAGTTGCGCTTGTCGGTGTCGCTGGGGCGCGAGACCCACTGGATCGGAAGCCGCAGTTCGCGCGCCTCGGGCGCCGGGGCCCGCAGCTCGACCGCCTCGAGGTATTCGAGCAGCGTCGGGCCGGTGTACCAGGGTGTGTTGTCGGAGCGGAAGACCACATTGTCGCCGTGCTTGGCGGCGACCGGGATCGCCGGAATGCCCTCGTCGCCCTCGATGCCCACCTGCCGGGCCAGATCGTTGAGATCGGCCTGCAGTTCGTCGAAACGCTCCTGCGAGTAGTCGATCAGGTCGATCTTGTTGATCGCCGCGATGACGTGCGGGACCCCGAGCAGCGTGGCGATGCGCGCATGTCGACGCGTCTGCAGCAGCAGCCCGTGTCGGGCGTCCACCAGCAGCACCGCGACGTGGGCGTTCGAGGCGCCGGTGAAGGTATTGCGGGTATAGCGCTCGTGGCCGGGGGTGTCGGCGAGGATGTAGTTGCGGGTCTGCGTCGAGAAGAACCGGTAGGCGACATCGATGGTGATGCCCTGCTCGCGTTCGGCCCGCAGCCCGTCGGACAGCGCGGCGAGGTCGACGTCGCCGTCCTCGGCGGTCACCGCGGACAGGTGGTCGGTCGGCAGGCTGCCGGTGTCGTGCAGCAGTCGTCCGATCAGGGTCGACTTGCCGTCGTCGACGCTGCCGGCGGTGGTCAGGCGGAGCATCTGCCGATGACGAGTGGCCGCACCGTCGACGGGGGTCTCGGTGGTCTCGGTCGGGGAGGGCACAGTCATCGGCTGGTGAACCTTCTCTCGTGCGGTGTGGATCGGTGCGGGGGCGTCCGCGGGGTCATGTCGGATCAGCGCTAGGAGGGATACCCGAAACGCGCGGCGTCCTGTCGGTAGCGGTGCGCCCACTCCTTCGAGCGCGCATTGGACTGGGGCTTGAGCGGCGGCGGCGGGGCCAGGGCGGGGTCCTGGCCGATCGCGGCGAGCACCGAGGCGGTCGACTCCACCGGATCGGACACCAGGTGGGTGAACGGAATCACCATCGGCTCGATCGACTCCTCGGCGAACCAGGATCGCCAGGAACGGTCCTGATGGCGAAGGATGCGGGCCAGATGGGCGATGCCCTCGGCGTGATAGACCGCGCCGTCGTCGGCCGATTCGGTGCCCGACTCGTCGCGCCACACCTGGGTCTGGACCGCCCGCCACATCGAGACCGCCTGCGGCACCAGATCCTCGCGGTGGACGTAGACGTAGAGCGGATCGACGCCGTCGAAGAGCCCGCGGATCGCGGTGCGCAGACTGCCCGAACCGACCCGCGTATGCCCGACCAGCAGGGGCGTCTGGTTCCACATCAGCTTGCCGCCCCAGACACCGTTGTCGGTGCGACCGGCCGCGAGGACGTCCGCCCTCCACTCGTCGTAGCCGCGCTTGTCGACCTCACCGTCCCGGATCGGGGCGAGCAATTCGAGGATCTCCGGGTTGTCGACACCCGCGAACCACTCCCGAGGCTGCGGCGCCAGGGACGACGACGCGAAGTACTGGAAGAACTCTCCGGGACGGCCGGCGACGCCGGTCGCACCCAAGGACTCGACGAGCAGCGTGCTGCCACTGCGCTGACTCGCGCACACCAGGTAATTCCGCGTCACGGCGGCCAGTGTAGCGGCGCGAAAAGGCCCCGCAACCAGGCGCTTTAGACCCTTTGCGAGTGGAACTCTTTACTTTTTTGACCCGATATGTATCGACTGGGCCGACTATCGGAGCGTCCACGCCCCAGGGACAGGTCGCGCCGCGCCCCCTCGGGCTGCCGCGAGGGCAGAGCTTCCTCGAGGCGGTCGGCCTCGGCGGCCTTGGCGTGGAAGCGCGCCATGAACCGGCGCGCGATCGCCTCGCCGATCTCCGGATCCGGCAGCACGTCCCCGGTCGACCGACGCCACCGCGCCAGCAGCTCGCCCATCTCCGCGACGACCGCACTGTACTGCGGATCATCCGCCAGATTGACCCGTTCGTTCGGGTCCGCCGCCAGGTCGTACAGTTCGCGGGCCGGCCGGGGGTCGCGGGTCTGTCCGGCATCGAGCGACCGCGCCGAGGAGCTTTCCGCGATGTCGAGCGGGAGCAGCAGGGCCGGGCCCTCGACGTAGTTCTCGATATAACTGAACCGCTTGGTGCGCACGGCCCGGATCGGGTCGAAGGCGTCGTGATAGGTCTTCTCGCTGAACACTTCCGAGCGCACCGGCTGGGTCGAACCCTCGACGAGCGCGGCGGCGTGGGAGGTGCCGTCGACCGCCGCCGGCACGGCGACATCCAGCAGGTCGAGCAGCGTCGGGGTCAGGTCGACGCCGGAGAACAGGTCGTCGTAGACCCGCGGCGCGAGGTCCCGGTCGCGCGGCGGGCGGGCGATAAAGGCGATGCCGGTGCCCTCGGCGTAGAGGGTCGACTTCGCCCGCGGGAACGCCAGGCCGTGATCGGTGAAGAAGACGATCCAGGTCGAGTCGGCCAACCCCAGTTCGTCGACGGTCGCGAGCAGCCTTCCTACCGCCGCGTCGGCCTTCTCGATGCTGCCGTAGAGACCGGCGAGGTCATCGCGCACGTCCGGGGTGTCCGGCAGGAACGCGGGCACCGTGATCGCGGCGGTATCCGCGGGCAGGTACCGGTCGACCGGATAGGGCCGATGGGTCTCGAAGAAGCCCGCGGTCAGCAGGAACGGCCGGTCGCCGGCGTGCTCGCGCAGCCAGTCCTGCGACCGGTCGACGACGTAGTCGCACAGCGAGTCGGAGACGTCGACGGTGTCGAAACCGAGCGACTCCGGGTTGGCGCTCTCGTGCTGCATCCCGAACAGCGCGGTACGGTAGCCGACCTCCGACAGCACCGCCGGCAGGGTGCGCACCCCGGGCACGTACTCGAAGCCGTGGTGAGCCAGGCCGACCAATCCGTTGCCGTGCGGATAGCGGCCGGTGAAGATCGAGCCGCGCGCCGGGGAGCAGAGCGGGGCGGTCGCGTGGGCGTCGGTGAAGCGGATTCCCTCCGCGGCGAGAGCGTCGAGATGCGGGCTGGTCACGTCGTCCGCGCCGTAACACGCCAGATGTCGTCCGAGGTCATGCCAGTGAATCAGGATGACGTTCTCCCGCACGGAGCGGGATGGCTCGGTCGTAGGCATTGGCCAATAATGCACGATGTCCATTCACGCGGACGGGAAAGCATCGCACGCCCGGGCGGATTCGCACGGGTGCGGCGCGCGGACAATGGATCGAATCACGTCGATCACAACAGCGCGTTCCGCGCGCCGGCCGGCCTCGGGACCCGTTCGATCCCGCACGTCGTCGACACAATTGAGGGTAGGCTCAGCATCCTTGGACGACCGCTGGACCTTCGGGAGTGTCACGTGGCAAACGATCGGCAACGACGCCGAGGACGTACCCCGCTCGCCGCGGTGTCGCCCTATACCCTCGACCCGATTCCCGGGTTCGGCCCGGAGGCCTCGGTCGATCCGCATCGGGCGGTGCTGCTGATTCAGGACATGACCGGACCGCTGATCGCGCCCTTCGACCTGTCGGCGTCCACCGCCCAGTTCTCGATCGCCGTGCGACGAATCACCCGACTGGCCGACGCCGCCCGCAATGCGGGAGTGCCGGTGGTCTACGTCGACGCCGCGGACGGATCGACCGGTGGGGCGGCCCTGCTGGCGCAGTTGTGGCGGCCCGACGTCGAGCGGCCCGGTGCCCACCGTCCCGGTGGCGGACGGTCGGGCGCCAGGCGGTCGGGCGCCGAGCGGGCGGACGCCGGCGACCACGAGAGCGCTCCGCCGGCGTTCCCCGATCTGGCCCCGGTCCGCGGGGACACCGTGCTCTCCCGGTCCCACCACAGCGCGTTCACCGGTACCGATCTGCGACACCGGGTACGCGGATGGCGCCGCGATCAACTGATCGTCACCGGCGTCTACGCCCATATCGGCTGCCTGGCGACCGCGACGGCGGCGGCTATCGACAACATCGAACCGTTCCTGGTCCCCGACGCGACCGCCGATCTGGACGAGGAACGGCATCGCGAGGGCCTCGAACAGGCAGCCAGGGTCGGAGCGCGGGTGCGACCGACAGCGGACATCCTGCGCGACCTGAAAGCCGACCCCCTCGAAGACAACCCGCCGCCGCGCGGGCAGTGGTGATCCACCGGTACTGTCGGCGCTGACAGACCGCTTGCCCTCATCGGGGCGTGCGGGCGGCCATGCGGCGGGAAGGACCGGGCGGCGGTGGGTGTATTCGGTTGGCGCAGAACGTCACCGGACGATCCTCCCCGTTCGACGGCGGCCGGTGACGAGTCGGCCTACGACGTCGCGCTCGAGCGCGGCTATCGCGAGTGCGCACGCATTACCCGCCGATTCGGCACGACCTACTTCTGGGGTGCGGCGCTGTTGCCGCTGCGCGACCGTCGGCACGTGCACGCGATCTACTCGGTCTGCCGACTCGCGGACGACGTCGTCGACGATGCCGGCCCCGACGCCGATCGCGACGAGGTGCGCCGACGTCTGCAGGACCTGGCCGACGAGTTCTACCGAGCCTGCGAGGCGCCGGCCCCCGGTGGCTCGGAGGTCCTGCTCGCCGCAGCGAATTCCGTTCGCGAACGGGATGTTCCGCGCGAGAACTTCGAGCGGTTCTTCGCCGCGATGTCGCGCGACCTGACCGACTCCGCGTACGAGACCTGGGACGATCTGCTCGCCTATATGGAGGGCTCCGCGGCGGTGATCGGCGAGATGATGTTGCCGGTCCTGCTGGCCGGCGGTTCCCGCGCCCGCCTCGAGGCGGCGACCGAACCGGCTCGGCAACTGGGGTTCGCCTTCCAACTGACCAACTTCCTGCGCGACGTCGGGGAGGACCTCGACCGCGGCCGGGTCTATCTCCCCCGCGAGGACCTCGACCGCTTCGGCGTCGATATCGCGTCGCGGGAGGTCACGCCCGAGTGGAAACGCCTGATGGCCTTCCAGATCGAGCGCAATCGCGAGCTCTACCGGCGCGCCGAGGCCGGAATCCCCTTGCTACCCGGCCCTTCCGCCCGTTGCGTGCGAGCCGCGCACCGGCTCTACGCGGAGATCCTCGACCGGATCGAGGAAGCCGACTACGACGTCTTCACCGACCGGGCGCGCGTCCCCACCGGCCGCAAGGTCGCCGTGGCCGCCCTCTGCCTCGCGGGCCGCTGACCCGGGCGGTGAGCAGGGTCACCGACCTGCCCGGGATCGCACTCTGGGGAGTCCGGAAGCCACCGAGTGGCTGTCGAACTCCCCGAAGGCGCCCTGGTCGCCGTTGGGCGGGGTGCGTAGTGCTGCGGCGGCCCGGTGGAGGGCCGCGCGGACGGCGGCGGGCGCCGCACGGTCCCGGCTGCCGGCACGGAAGGCGATCCGGGTGCGGCGGCCGATCGGTAGGGCGGTGAGCACGACGGTATCGGGCAGGTCGGCCACCCCGAGTTCGGGAACGAGAGCCACCCCGGCCCCGGCGGCGACCAGGCGCAGGACGACGCCGAAGTCGTCGACGGTATGCGCCTGCCGAGGATCGAATCCGGCGGCCCTGCAGGTGCCCACCGCCATGGCGTGACACAACGTCCCCGGTGAGCCGAGGATCCATCCGCTGTCGCGGTGCTCGCGCAGCACGTCGGCGGTCTCCCCGACGGGCCGGGTCGAGGCGAAGTAGACCACCTCGTCGAGCAGCGGCTCCACCTCCACCCCCGGGCCGATGACCGACGGCACGTTGTCGTAGTCGTGCACCAGCGCCAGATCCCAGCGGTCGGCGCGAAGTCCGGCGGGCACCCCCGCCGGATCGACCTCGGTCACCTCGACGGACGGCCGCGGCTCGACGCTCTCGAGCGCACGCAACGCGGGCAGGACGATCGGCCCCAGCGCGGTGGAGAAGGCCGCCAATCGCACCGGAACGGCCGGTGCTTGTTCGTCGGTGACGACGGCTTCCGCACGTTCCAGGGCGGCGAGGACCGCCTCGGTCCGCTCGGCCAGTTCCCGCCCGAGCGGCGTCAGCTCGACCCGACGTCCGGTGCGCCGCAACAGCGGTCGCCCCACCTCGCGTTCGAGTGCGGTCAGCTGCTGGGAGACCGCGGGCGGTGTGTAGGCGAGCGCTTCGGCGACGGCGACGATGGTCCCGCGGTGGTGCAATTCGCGCAGCAGGCGCAGGCGGCGGACATCCAGCATCAGCACAGCTTAGGGTCGAATTCAGAAACAGTAACTGGATCTTACGAATGCCTGCTCGGACACTCGGACCATGACGTATCGCCCCTCGGGGATTCTGGTCCCCCAGATCACCCCCTTCACCGACGACGATCGCATCGCCGCGGATGCTCTCGAATCGCTGACCGCCGACATCCTCGATCGGGGCGCGACGGGCATCGTCGCCTTCGGAACCACCGGGGAGCCCTCCGCCCTCGACGATTCCGAGCGACGCCTGGTGTTGAGCATCTGCGACCGGGTATGCCGCGACCGCGGCGCGCCGCTGATCGTCGGCGCCGGGACGAACAACACCGCCGATACCGTGCGATCGATCGACCGTCTGGCCGGGCAGTCGACGGTGACGGCCGCCCTCGTGGTCGTTCCGTACTACGTCCGCCCCTCCGAGGCCGGCGTCGTGGCGCACATCCGTTACGTCGCCGACCGCAGCCCGGTCCCGGTGATCATCTACAACGTTCCCTACCGGACCGGACAGACGCTGGGTGCGACCGCGATCGCGGAGTTGGCCGATCACCCGACCGTCGTGGGGATCAAGCAGGCGGTCGGCGTCCTGGACACCGACACCCTGCGCCTTCTCGGCCGGCGCGATACCGACTTCGCCGTACTGACCGGCGAGGACATACTGGCGTCCCCGATGTTCGCACTCGGCGCGCCGGGCGCGATTCTGGCGACCGCCAACGTCTTCCCGGAACGGTTCGCCGAGCTGCTGCGCCTGTGGTCTGACGGTCGCATCGCCGAGGCGCGGGCGCTGGGCGATCGGTTGGCACCCGCGGCGGCGGCGCTGATGTCCGCGCCCAATCCGACGGTGATCAAGGCCGTCCTGCACGCGGCCGGTCGCATCCCGTCGCCGGCGGTGCGGCTTCCCCTGGTGCCCGCCGAGATCCCGGCGCGGTGGTCCGTCCTCGCCGGGTGAGCCGCCGCCCGGACGATCGGGCGCCGCCCGTGGCGGTAGTCGGCCGTGTTACCCCGTCTCACTCGATAGTGCTTGATAATCTAAAGTTACAACTGGAACATATCAACCATTGAGACAAGGACCGGGCGGTGCGCTCCTACAACCAGTTCTGCGCGATGGCGCGAGCCCTCGACGTGGTCGGCGACCGGTGGACGCTACTGATCGTGCGAGAGTTGTTGACGCAAGGGCCCTGTCGCTATTCGGACCTGCAGCGCGGGCTGCCGGGCATCGCCAGCAACCTGCTCGCCGACCGACTGCGCGATATGGAGGCCTCCGGCATCGTCGAGCGTCGCGAGGAGCCGCCGCCCATCGGGACGACGCTGATCCGGCTGACCGAACGCGGCCGCGATCTGGCCGGCGTGGCCCGCGAGCTGATCCGCTGGGGGGCGCCGCTGATGCTGACCCCGCAGGGCGACGCCGCTTTCCGGATGCACTGGTTCTCCATGCCGATGCGGTTCCTGGCTCGGGACAACACGCCCGAGGCACAGCCGGCGACCGTCCGGTTCGGGAGCCTGTCCGACGGCTGCGACGCGCTGATCGCCGACGGCAGCGTCGAGGTCGTCGCCTGCTCGACCGATCGGGAACCCGACGCCGTCGTCGACGGCCCCCCGGAGATCCTGGTCGCCCTGTTCACCGGCATGACCGATATCGCCGGAGCGATCGACGGCGGACTGGTCGTGTCGGGATCGATGGCGGCGGTCCGCCGCATGGTCCCCCGTCCGGGCCCGACCGCCGCACCCGACCGATCGACAACACCCGCCACCGGGAGGCTTCCCTCATGATGTCCGACGACGCGACATTCGCCGCGATCAGCGATGAACGACGGCGATTGGCAACTGTTTTCGAAGAATTCACTTCCGACCAATGGGCGACGCCGTCACTGTGCGCGGGCTGGTCGGTGCACGACGTCGCCGCCCACCTGGTCGTTCCGCTGGTGGTTCCGATGTGGCGGTTCGGGGTCGCGATGGCGCTGGCTCGCGGCAACTTCGACCGCGCGAACGTCGCGATGACGCGGCATATCGCCGACACCCGGGGCGATCGGTTGCCGGAACTGCTGACCGAGCACGCCGACAAGCGTTTCACCCCGCCCGGCCACGGCCCGCTCGCGCCGTTGACCGACGTGATCATTCACGGCCAGGACATCCTGCGGCCGCTGGGGTTGACCATCGCGCTCGATCCCGAACCCCTGGCCGCGGTGCTGGACTACGCGGCCCGCGGCGACTCGACCGAGCGCCCGCGTTTCGGCATTCCCCTGCGGTGGGAGGCCACCGATCTGGACTGGGCGCACGGCTCGGGTCCGGCGGTCACCGGACCGGCGATCGCGCTGGCCCTGATTCTGACCGGCCGGATGGCGGGCCTGGCGGACACCACCGGCGACGGCAGTGAGCACCTGCGGGCGGCGCGGACCGCCCGCTGACGGCCGACGGGTTGGGGCCGCCGACACCTCGGTCAGCCGCCGGGGCGCGGCTGATCGATCAGGTCGTCCCAGTCGTGATGGGTGCTCACGTACTTGGCGACGTAGGGGCAGACCGGCACGATCCGCAGTCCGGCCGCGGCGACGTCGTCGAGGGCGAAATGCACCAAACGTCCGGCCAATCCACGTCCGCCGTAGGCCGGATCGACTTCGGTATGTACAAAGACCCGACGATCGGTGTCGCCGGGGCGATACTCGGTCAGTCCGATGACCGACCCACCCTCGCGAATCTCGTAGCGATTCCGTTCGGGATTGTGCACGATCGTGATGTCGTCGATTGCGGATCCCGATGACACGGCCGGGTCGCTCGCCCGACCGTCCTGCGTATTCGTCACCCTGTTCAGCCTAGACTTTATAATTGACAGCGCAACTAGTCCTCCGACAACCCCTGTCCCACAGCCGTGACCGGCGCCACTCCGGATCGATCGAAGAATTTAGTTGCGCTGTCAAGGATCTCCTCGTAGAGTCACTTCCGTACAACTCTCAACCACCTGCGATCCCATGGCGGAGGCCACTATGACCAGCACCATCACCCTGCCCGGCCTGAGCACCGGCACCTGGGCCATCGACCCGGTCCACTCGACCGTCGGATTCACCGTTCGCCACCTCGTGGTGAGCAAGGTCCGCGGCACCTTCGACGTTTTCAGCGGAACCGTCACCGTTCCCGAGTCGGGCGTGCCGTCCGTCGAGGCCGAGATCGACGTCGCGTCGATCAGCACCAAGAACCCCGATCGTGACGCCCACATCCGTTCGGCCGACTTCTTCGACGCCGAGACCTACCCGACCGCGAAGTTCGTCTCGACCGGCCTGACCGCCGGCAAGGACGGCTACGTCCTCGAGGGCGACTTCACCCTGCACGGCGTGACCAAGCCGGTCGAGCTGGCGCTGGAGTTCAACGGCGTCAACCCGGGCATGGGCCACGGCGCGGTTGCCGGCTTCGAGGCCACCACCGTCATCAACCGCAAGGACTTCGGCATCAGCATCGAAATGCCGCTCGAGGGCGGCGGCGCGGTCGTCGGCGACAAGATCACCCTCAACCTCGAGATCGAGGTTGTCGCCCAGGCCTGATCCGGCCCGCACCACCGATTCGGCACCACCGATTCGGTGATCGCAGGACCCGGGGGCCGCAACGACGGCGCGCCCCCGGTGGGGAGTTATGCTCCCCCCATGGCGCTCTCCGGCAAGCACCTGACGATCGTCGATGGCGGCCAGCGCGCCACGATTGCCGAGGTGGGCGCCTCGCTGGCCGCCTACTCGGTCGGCACGCGGGTGATTTGCCCCGATTATCCCGATGATGAACTGCCTCCCAAGGGAAGTGGCGCCATCCTGGTGCCCTGGCCCAACCGGGTGGCCGGTGGGCGATACACCTTCGACGGTGTCGCCCAGCAACTCCCGCTGACCGAGCCGGACAAGCGCAACGCCATCCACGGCTTCGGTCGGTGGGATCGTTGGTCGGTCATCGCCGACGACTCCTCGTCGGTCAGCCTCAGTCTGGATATCGTTCCGCAGAAGGGATATCCCTTCGAGATCCGTGCGGGCGTCACGTACGCCCTCGGTCCGAGCGGTCTGACCGTGACGATGACCGCCCGCAATATCGGCACGACCGCCGCCCCCTTCGGCGCCGGCGCGCACCCCTTCCTCACCACCGGCGAAACCCCGCTCGACGACGTGGAACTCACCGTTCCCGCGGACGCGCGGATCGTCGTCGACGATGCCGCGATCCCGATCGGCGTCGCTCCGGCCGACGGCGACGACGCCCTCGACGGCCGCCCACTCGGCGCACGCCGCTTCGACACCGGCTTCGGCGCCGTCCGCTTCGTCGACGGCACCGCCACCGCGGCGATGACCGCCGGCGGATCGACCACCGAACTGTGGTGGGATTCCGCATTCCCCTTCACCCAGATCTTCACCGTCGACGACCTCGGCGGATCGGGGCCTGCGGTCGCGATCGAACCGATGAGTTGCCCCGCGAACGCCTTCAACAGCGGCGAGGCCCTGGTGGTGCTCAACCCCGGCGACCGCTGGCAGGGCTCCTGGGGCATCCGACCGGCCGATATCAGTTAGCCTCGGATCCGGCCGATCCGCTTCCGAAGTCCTCCGTAAACAGGTTTATCGCCTCCTTTCCGATCACGGTGCGACCATCGGTGCAATACTGTCGCTCGATCACAGACCCGATGGAACGATTCGGTGAGGCAGAGACGACATGGCAGCGGAACCACGGTTCGGCGCGCGGCACGCGCGCCTCACCGCGCTGCTGGCCAAACGTCTCGACGCCGCCCGACCCGCATCGTCACCCACGGCCGCCGCCCGGCCGCAGCGCCCCGTCGAGCGCACCGATCCCGCCGGCGACCGGATCGACAGCCGCCATTCGAGGCGCCCCGACCGGCGCGGGCCCGCGGCCGCACCCACCCTGCATTCGAACGGCGGCCTCTGCCCGCCGCCGCGGCATCCCCTTTCGGCGGCGATTCCGGCCGCCGATACGGACTCCGACGAGATCGACCGGCGGCGTGCCGCTCTGCGCCTGTGGGCGAATCGGCACGGCCTGGTGCACGAGGTGCGCCCCGCCGATCCGCGCCGCCTGCAGGAGGTTCTCGACTCCCTCGGCGAGGGTGAGGACGGGCGCTATCTCCTCGAATTCGAGGACGGCAGCTGCTACGTCGACCGCACCGACAAGCTGCCCGGCCGGCTGCGACGGCATCTCGCCGCTCACCGCGATATCGCCGGGGTCCGCTTCGGTCCGGACCCGACCGGCGCCGCGCCGCCGTTGGACGAGTTGGTCGCCTTCGAGCTCGAGTACGCCGACACCGATTCCGAAAGCCACCTGGTCCGCCGGCTCGACGTCGATCCGTACGGCGACACCCCATCGACCAATGGACTGAGCGGACTGGTCGGCCGCGAGCTGCAGGAACGGTGGTTCGAGCATCCCGACCTGGTCAATCGCGGCGACCTCGACGGCGAACGCCGGATCGACCCGGCCAATCCGATCTTCGCGGCCGCCACCGCCGACGCGGCGCTGATCCGGGAACAGCACGGCGGGATCGCCGACGCCGTCATCGACTTCCTCGGCGGCTACCTGCGGTACTGCCTGCCCTTCCCGCTGCGTACCGAGTACGACTTCTGGACCCTCTCGGGCCTGCCCGGCGAGACCCGCGGACGCGGCTCGCAGGTGGTGGTCGCGGCCCTGTCGATCGGATGGACCGAGGCGATCTCGATCGTCCTCGACCACACGACCGGCGCACTGCACGGGACGCTGCTGATCGACGGAACCGAACTGATCGGCGATCCTCCGCGGACCACCGACGCCTCCTACCTGCGGATGCACCACCCCACCGTCGAGCAGGCCCCGGTGGCACATCACAGCGGCCGCAGCGGCAGCCTGCTGCTGCGCAGCGACGACCCCGCCGCCCTCGCCCGGCTGATCGACGACACCGCGATCACCCGCGCGGCCGCCACCGCCGCGCTCTATCTGATGCGCGGCCGTCCCGCCCCGCCGACCCGGCGCAGCGTGCACAGCCCGCGGTTGGTCTCCGACATCCTCAGCGCCCAGTCCTGATTGGCCGGTATCCCGCAGCAGCACGGTTCGCCAGAACCGTGCCGACGGACCGGCGGACCGGGCTAGGGTGACAGGGCATCCGTCGACCCGAGTACGTCGGAGACCGCGCAGCCGCGCGGGAGGCAGCCGCCGCCGGCGAGAGGATCCGCGATGACCGCCACCGACCGGGACGCTCGACTCGACGCGCTGGTCGATCGCCTACCCGACGGCATGGTCGTCACCGATCCGGACATCATCGAGGGCTACCGACGCGACCGGGCCGCCGATCCCGACGCGGGCGTTCCGCTGGCGGTCGTCCGCCCGACCACCACCGAGCACGTCCGGATCGCGCTGCGATGGGCGAACGAACACACGATCGCGGTGGTACCCCGCGGCGCCGGGACCGGACTGTCCGGTGGGGCGAGCGCGGTCGAGGGCGGGATCGTCCTGACCACCGAACGCATGCGCGCATTGGCGGTCGACCCGGTGACCCGCACGGCCACCGTCGGTCCCGGTTTGCTCAACGCCGAGGTCAAGGCGGCCGTCGCCGAACACGGCCTGTGGTACCCGCCGGATCCGTCGTCGTTCGAGATCTGCTCGATCGGCGGCAACGCGGCCACCAACGCCGGCGGCCTGTGCTGTGTGAAGTACGGCATGACCACCGACTACGTCCTGGGACTCGAGGTGGTCCTGGCGGACGGGACGGCCATCCGCCTCGGTGGTCCGCGCCTGAAGGATTCGGCCGGTCTGTCGTTGACGAAGCTCTTCGTCGGTAGCGAGGGAACCCTCGGCGTCATTACCGAAGTAACGGTGCGGCTTATCCCACCGCAGCCACCGCGCAGCACCATTGTTGCAACCTTTGAAAGCGTTGATGCCGCCACCGAAGCCGTTCTTGCCATTGTTCGCGAAATGCGGCCGGCAATGCTGGAATTCATGGACAGAACGAGCATCCGCGCCGTGGAATCCGTCCTGAATATGGGCCTGGACACCACGGCGGGCGCGTTGTTGATCGCCCAATCGGATTCCCCGGGCGACGATCGCGCTCGGGAGACGACGCGGATGACCGAACTGTTCACCGCCGGCGGCGCGAGCGAGGTCTTCGCGACCGACGACCCCGCGGATGGCGAGAGCTTCACCGCGGCAAGGCGTTTTGCGATTCCCGCCATGGAGAAGATCGGGCCGCTCCTCCTCGAGGACGTCGGGGTGCCGCTGCCGGCGTTGCCCACCCTGATCGACGGCATCGAGCAGATCGCGGAACGTCACGCGGTCACCTGCGCGGTGATCGCCCACGCCGGCGACGGCAATACCCACCCGCTGATCGTGCACGATCCGACCGATCCGGAGCAGACGGCGCGGGCCCAGCGCGCCTTCGGCGACATCATGGATCTCGCAATCTCACTGGGGGGCACCATAACCGGAGAGCACGGTGTAGGCCGACTCAAGAAGGCGTGGCTGCCGGATCAGGTGGGCGAGGACGTGATGGAGTTGAGTCGACGCATCAAGTCCGCGCTCGATCCGAGCGGGATTCTCAACCCGGGCGCTGTCCTGTGACCCGACCCGCCGCCACGGGCGACCCAACCTCCCGCAGTGGGGTGACCGGCAGCGGATCGGCGGGTTCGACAGGCCGGTTCACCCGCCGTTTGTATTGCTGCACGGACAGGTATGTATTGATGCATTCGACTGCGTCCGTGCGGCGAAGCCGTCACCGGGTTCCCGGAAATTCCCGGTATACGGGAGGTCAGTTCCCGAACGAGCAATCTTAACGGGCGTCCGGTTCGATTTTCGGCCGTCCGTGCGCTAGCGTGCATGCTGGATCGCGCAGGGTCGCCGAACGGGGGGCGGACGACTCCATGTGCCGTCCGCACGGCGGATCGATGGCACCCCCCGAATGGTGTGGGCACCTGTTCCGCGGTGACGCCGACAAAGCCAGACAATGGCTTGAGAAGGGACAGCCCACCAGTGAGCACGCAGGAAGACTTGACCCAGGTCATCTGGGCCATCAGGCGCTCGATTCCCGAATTGACGGGTGTGATGATCGCCTCCGTCGACGGTTTGGCGATCGCGCACGACTTCCCCGAGGCCGATGCCGAGCGGATCGCCGCCATGGCGGCCACCGCCCTCGGTCTCGGCAAGAGGGTCTCGGAGCGGACCAACCTCGGCGAGATGGCCGAGACCGTGATCCGAGGCTCCCAGGGATATCTGGTCGTATACGCCGCCGGCGAGAACGCCGTCCTGGTGCTGGCCGGCCCGTCGAACAGCAACCTCGGCCTGATGCGTATCGAGGCACGCTCGGCGTCGGCGCACATCGCCACGACCCTTCGGTAGGCGATCGTGGAAATCAAGGACATGCACGAGGTGGCCCGGACCGCCCGCGAGCAGATGCCGCCGCATACCGCCTTCCGCGACGAGGACGAGGTGGTCCTCGCGGCCAACCGCGAGTTCCTCGCCGGTCTGGAGGACACGCTGGTCAAGGCGTTCTACGACACGCTGTTCGCGCATCCCCCGACCGCCGAGGTCTTCATCGAGGGCGAGCGGCCCAATCGTGAGAAGACGCTGTCGGACTGGTGGCAGCGGACGGTGGAGGGCCCGCACGACGATGACTACTTCGCCTGGATGGCGATGGTCGGTCTGGTGCACGTCATCCGCGGCGTCTCGAACCCCATGATGCTGGGGATGTCGGACTTCGTCTCGCGCGCCGTGGAGGAACTGGCCCGCGGCGCCCTGACCCACGACGACGTCGCCGCCCTCAGCGAGGCCTACCGACGCCTGACCGCCACCGTCTCGTCCGTGATCACCTACGGCTACGACATGGCGATCGAGAAGGCGCTCTACGACGTCGCCGGTATGCCGGTCGAACTGCTCCACCGGCTGCGCAACCAGGAAATCTCCCGTGAACTGTCCACCGCCCGAGAACAACTGGGGCGGAAGCGGTTCGAGTAATCGGTCCGAAAGGAGATCGCGTGCGGGTCTCGGTATCCGCCCGGATCACCGCGGCCGTCGCGATTCTGGTCGCGGTGATCGCGGCCGGGTCGGCATGGACGGCCGAACGAGTGTCGGCCGAGTCCACCACTACAACGTCCGCGTCGTCGACCGGCGGTACGACATCGGTATCCCCAGCCCCGGAACCGACCACTCCGCCCACCACGACGCAGCCGGATCCGGCCACCGCCCAGCCGAATCCCGTTCCCGTTCCGCCCGGCCCGGACCAGCTCCCCGAGTCGGGGCTCGGAGCACCGCCACAGGAACACGTGCTCTTCCGCGTCGGGGTCGGCGCGGTCGATCCGCAGCAGGTGCCGGGTGTGCAGCGGGTCGCCGACTACCTGCTGGCCCATCCGAACGTGCCGGTGCGGGTCGAGGGCCATACCGACTCGAGCGGTGAGGAAGCGGTGAACCAGTGGCTCTCGGAACAGCGGGCACGGTCGGTCGCCGGCGTCCTCGAGGCGCACGGAGTGGCGCCCGATCGGATCACCGTCGTCGGCCTGTCCACCACGCGGAACGTGGCCGACAACGCCACCGAAGCCGGCCGAGCGGCCAACCGTCGTGTCGAATTCTCTTTCGGGTAAGGCTGAATTGATGTCAGGCTGGATGCACACCTTCACGATGGCGGCGGTCCCCCTCACCATCACGGCAATCCTCGCAGTGCTGCTCGGCATATGGATCGGGCGCGGACTGCGGCGGTCCGACCCGGCCGCCACGGCGGCGGTCGCCCCCGACGACACGCCGACCGCGGTGCTGCCCGTCGCGGCGCCGGCCGCACCCGATGCGGCGGAATCCGCGCCGCAGGACGGGCCCGAGGAGCCGACGACCTTCCCGGAACAGCCGGACCTCGCCGAGCAACTCGTGGCGGCCGAGGAACGGATCGCCGTCCTGGCCGGCCGGCTCGAGTCGGAGAACAAGCGCCATCAGATCGAGTTCGGCCGTTTGGAATCCGGTGCGCTCGCCGCCCTGGACGGGGCGATCGCCAAGGGCAACGCGCGCGCGATCGAGCTGGGGGACGCCCTCGACGAGATGCGCAAGCGCAGCCGCCTGATGCAGGGCCAGATCGAGTACTGGACGCGGCGATCGGAGACGCTCGAGCAGTTCCTGTCCGAGCGCGATGCCCGGCTGGCCGAGATCACGGCCGAATTGGACAACAGTCGAAGGGAACAGTGATGAAAGAGCGTCCGGTCGTCATCGGCAATCGCGCGCGTCGTCAGGTCGCCTTCGTCGGACCGTACGGGGTGGGCAAGACCACCGCCGTGCGCAGCCTCTCGGATCTGCCGGTGGTCAGCACCGAGGTCCGCACCATCGGGGTCCGCGGCGCCGCGCAGCCGGATACCAAGTCCTCCACCACCGTCGGCATCGACTACGGGCAGTGGCGCGGACCCGAGGGCGTCGTCGGACTCTACGGAACGCCCGGCCAGGAGCGTTTCGACACGATCCGCAACCAGGCGGTATCCGCGTCGACCAGCCTGGTGCTGTTGGTATTCGGGCACATCGACAACGCGCTCGACGAGGCCGACCGCTGGCTCGAACGTCTGGACGCCGGTGAGCTGGGCATCAAGCTCACCGTCGCCGTCACCCGCCTGCAGGATGCCGCCGATCGCGATCTCGACGACTTCCGGGACGTCCTCGACCGCTACGACACCGACATCGCGCTCGAGTCGGCGGACCCCCGGAACAGGGACGACATCGCACGGGTTGTCATGTCCGCGCTACGACTTCCGGCACTTCGACGTCCGAAACAGCCGACCACGACTCTGCACGTCGTGCGCGAGGAGGTGGGGTAGACCATGACCGCAACATCCGCACCCCGGTGGACCACGCGGGGCCGGCATTCCCGCCCCGACCCCGACTGGCCGACCGGCGAGGACTGGGAGGATCGCGCCGAACGCATCGGCGTGGCCGCCACCCCGCTGCTCGAGGATCTCCTGGACGAGTTCCCGGAGTCGATCGTCGCCATGGTCTGCACCGGCGCCGGGTTCAACCTGTGCGCGGTCGGATTGACCGAGGAGGCCGTCGGACGCTTTGCGGCGCTGTCGAGCTCGCTGCACGCGGTGTCGAGCGCCTCGGTCGGCGCGCTGCCGGGCGAGAAGGAGGCCGAACCGCTCGACGTCGTGTCGGTCCAGGCCGGCAGGACGCTGCTGCTGTCGATCACCTTCGAGCACCCCGACTTCGGTGAGCTGGTCCTGGCAGCGGCGGTCGCCGAGGTCACCCTGGGCGAGCTGCTGCTCAAATGCCGGATGACCTCGACGAAGCTGGCCCGCGAACTCGCGAAGATCTGACCGCGGCGGGGTCGCTCTCCCGCGTGCCGGACCACTCCAGGCCGTTGTCCAGGGAGGCGCGCGATACCGCCCACAGGTCGCGCACCACGTTCTTGTCCATCGCCCACGGGTAGCGCCCGGTGGTGCGGGGCATGCGGTCGACCGACCGGGCGAGGTAGCCGGACTTCATGTCCATCAACGGATGTGAGTCCCGAACCTCGGACAGCCGCGGTGTCACCACGGCGGCGTCGCCGTCGCGCAGGCGCCCGATCACCCGGGTCAGCAGGCGGGCGGTCGCATCGGAGCGCACCGTCCACGACAGGTTGATGTACCCGATGCAGTAGCCGAAGTTCGGCACTCCGCTCAGCAGGGCGCCCAGGTAGGCGAAGCGCTCGCCCACCCGCACCGGCTCGCCGTCGACGATCATGTCGATATCACCGAAGATCTTGATGGACAAGCCGGTTGCCGTGATGATGATGTCCGCCGGAATCAGCTCGCCGGAGCCGGTGACGATCCCCTCGGGGACCACCCGGTCGACGGTATCGGTCACCATGCGCACCGAACCGTTGCGCACCGCCCGGAACAGGTCACCGTCGGAGGCGACGCAGAGCCGCTGCTCCCAGGGGTTGTACGGCGGGGTGAAGTGCTCCTCGACCGCCTCGGGACCGACCTGGCGGCGGGCCCGCCCGAGCAGCAGCGCGCGCACCTTCGCCGGAAAGTGCCGGGCCAGTTGGAACAACGCCCAGTTACCGACGATGTTCTTCACCGTCGCGGCCCGGTGCGCGGGCCCCGCGGGCAGCAGCCGCCGCAGCAGTCCGTCCGATGGATCGCGACGCGGCCGGGACAGCACATACGTCGGCGTGCGCTGCAGCATCGTCACCTCGGCGGCGTCCTCGGCGATCGCCGGGACGATCGTGATCGCCGTCGCGCCGCTGCCGATCACCACCACCCTCTTGTCGCGGTAGTCGAGATCGCTCGGCCAGAACTGCGGATGCACCACCGTCCCGGTGAAGTCCTCGATACCGGGGAACCGCGGATCGTGCGGGTGGTCGTAGTCGTAGTACCCGGTGGCGCTGATCAGGAATCGGGTCCGCAGTTCGCCGATACCGTCCGGGCCCGCGACGGTGACCGTCCACCGCTGCTCGGCCGACGACCAGTTCGCCGCGCGCACCTCGGTCGAGTAGCGGATGTGGCGATCGATCCCGAAGCGCTGCGCGGTGTCGGCCAGATAGTCGAGAAGCTCGCCGCCGGCGACGATCGTGTCGCGGCCGGGGAAGGGATGGAACGGGAAGCTCAGGGTGTAGACGTCGGAGTCGGAGCGCACGCCCGGGTAGCGGAAGAGATCCCAGGTGCCGCCGAGGTTCTCCCGCCGTTCGAGGATCAGGTACGACAGGTCCGGGAACGCCTCCTGCAGGCGGTAGGCGATGTTGATACCCGACAGCCCCGCCCCGATGATCAGGACATCGGTCTCGACGGTGTCCACAGCCCCTCCTCCGATCCGTTCCGATAATCCCACTATTCCACCGCCCGCCCCGCTCGCGCCGGCGCCGTTTCACCCGCGCATGTCGGTGGTGGATGCGAACATATGTTCGTGTCGCCTGCATCGTCCGACCGGGGAGCCTGCATCCTGCATGCCGACCTGGACGCCTTCTTCGCGTCGGTTCACCAACGCGACGACCCGACGCTGCGCGGACGGCCGGTGATCGTCGGGCCCGGGGTGGTCCTGGCCGCGAGTTATGCCGCCAAGCGCCGCGGCGTGCGCACCGCGATGGGGGTGCGCACCGCCCTGCTGCTGTGCCCGGAGGCGATCGTGGTGACGCCGCGCTTCGCCGCCTATACCCGGGCGAGCAAGGACGTCTTCGCGATCTTCCGGGACACCACCCCCATCGTCGAGGGCATCTCGATCGACGAGGCGTTCCTCGACGTCGGCGGCCTGCGGCGGACCGCGGGTGATCCGGTCACCATCGCGGCGGCGCTGCGCGCGCGGGTCGCCGCGCAGGTCGGCCTCGACATCACCGTCGGAGTCGCGCGCACGAAGTTCCTGGCCAAGGTCGCCAGCGGAGTCGCGAAGCCGAACGGCCTGCTGCTGGTCGAGCCCGATCGCGAGCTCGAATTCCTGCACCCCCTGCCGATCGAGCGGCTCTGGGGTGTCGGTGCCAAGACCGCGGCCAAGCTGCACGCGGTCGGGCTGCGGACGGTGGGCGATGTCGCGCGGATCGACGCGGTGACGTTGGTGTCGCTGCTCGGGCCCGCCGCCGGGCACCATTTGCACGCCCTGGCCGTGGGGCACGATCCGAGGCCGGTGGTCACCGGTCGGGGGCGGCGCAGCGTCGGCGCGCAGCGGGCGCTCGGCCGCGGGCGACGCAGCGCCGAGGACATCGACGCCGTGGTCACCGGCCTGGTCGAACGGGTGACCAGCCGGATGCGCGACGGCGGCCACCGCGGTCGTACGGTGGTGCTGCGCCTGCGTTTCGACGACTACACCCGCGCCACCCGGTCGCGGACGCTGCCCGATCCGACCGCCCGCACCACCGATGTGCTCGACGCCGCCCGCCGCCTGGTCACCGAGTCGTGGTCGATGATCTGCGATCGCGGGATCACCCTGGTGGGCATCGCGGTGACGAATCTCGGGGACTCGGCCGACCAGCTCGAACTGCCCTTCGCCGAGGCCCCGGCCACGCTCGACGACACCCTCGACGAGATCCGCCGGCGCTTCGGATCCCGCGCGGTCACCCGCACCCGCATGCTCGGTCGCGGCTCGCACGACACCCTCACCTCGACCGCGCACGAGCTTGCCTCCACCGACCCGCGCGCCCACCGGAACGTGCCACCATGACCGCATGCTGATTCCGGGCCCGATCCTCGCGCGGGTGGCCACCGGTGAGGTCACCGTCGCCTTTCGGGCGTGGCTGCGGCCCACGGTCAAGGCGGGCGGCACGCTGATCACGCGGATCGGGGCCCTGGCGATCGACAGCGTCGACCCGATCGATCCGGCGACGATCACCGCCGAGGACGCGCTGCGCGCCGGTTATGCCCATCCGGACGCTGCTCGCGCGGGGTTGCGAGCCGGCGAGGGGCGCCGGGTTTATCGGATCGGCTTTCATCTCGGTGGGGACGATCCGCGCATCGCCCTGCGCGAGGAGGTCGACCTGACCGATGCGCAGTGGTCGGCGCTGACGGCCCGCCTGGACCGGATGGACGCCCGCTCGGCGACCGGCCCGTGGACCCGCGAGGTACTCGGCCTGATCCGCGATAATCCCGCGGTGGTGTCGACCGTTCTGGCGGAGGCGATCGGGCTGCCCCGCCCGGAACTCAAGACCCGCATCCGCCGGCTCAAGGCGATGGGGCTGACCGAATCCCTCGACGTCGGCTACCGGCTCTCACCGCGCGGGCAGGCGGCGCTGAACCGCGAGGTCACAGTCGATCCCACCTCGTGAGGGCACTCACAAACGGTACGCTCGCACCGGAAAACTCCCCTAGTCTCGGCTGGTCACAGGTGACCGCATGCGGCTACCGACTCGGCTCAGATACCGACCGGCCGTTCAACCGCAGGACCGATACATCGGCGCCGACTCCCGGCCCCGGTCGAGGAGGAACCCGGTATGGCGTCCACGTCCCTGCCCCGCATATCCGGTCGTTCCGGGCGTGATGTCGGACCACACCCCCCGGATGCCGGGCGGCAGCTGACCACCGACTTTCCGACGATCGGCGGCTATCGCCTGCGCAGGCTTTCGAGCGAATGCGGCCTGGATGGCGCCCCGACGCTGGTCATGCTGCACGGGTTCTCCGATTCGGCGGATACCTGGCGTCCGATGGCGCGCTATCTGCGTCATCGCGCCCACCTGGTCGCGGTCGACCTGCCGAGCTTCGGACGCAGCGAGCAGCTGCAGGTCGGGCGCGCCACCCCGGATACCCCCGCGCCGGTCTACCCGGAACTGGATCGGGTGGTCGACGCGGTGCTCGACCACGTCGACGCGTCGACACCCGGTCCTGTGGTCCTGATCGGCAACTCACTCGGCGGCGCACTGACCCTGCGCGCGGCGCGCCGCCGCCCCGACCTGGCGGCGGCGATCGCGCTGGCGCCGGCCAATATCGGGCTGCGCGGTTGGCTCGGCGGGCCGCTGCTGTCCGGGGCGAAGCGGGTGGCCCGGCTTCCGCTGCCGCACCCGTTGACCCGGCCCTTCGAGGCGGCGGCGGTCGCGATGACCATTCCCGCCCACCCCGCGCGCCTGACCGGGCTGCGGCAGGGCTGGATGTTCAGCAATCACATGGGCGCCGCCCGGATGCGCCACCAACTCGCGATCGCCCGGCGCATCATCGCCGAGTCGGTCTCCGACTTCCCCACCCCCGACCTCCCGGCGCCCGGCGCCCGGTCGACCGACGTTCCGGCGAGCCGCACACCGGTGCTGCTGGTGGTGGGCGATCACGATCGGTTGGTCACCGTCGAACGGGCGCAGGAGGCCGCCGCCGCTCTGGGAGCGGACACCGATGTGGTGGTGATGTCGCACACCGGCCACTGCCCGCAGAGCGAGCGACCGCGCAAGACCGCAGGCTACGTGCTGCGCCTGCTCGAGGATCGGCACGTCACCGGCCTACCGCCGACAGCATCCGCCTGATCGCAACCCCGGGCAGCGCCACCCCGCGGTGGTAAAGGTGGGCGCATGAATGCCTCCGCCGCCGTCCGGGACGGTCGAACGCCGACGATCCACGCCGCTCGATGAGCGGATCCGATCCTCTGGTCATCGGCGTGGTCGGCGCGGGGCCATCCGCGTCGTCGCTGCTGGAGCGGCTGGTCGCCAACCTGTCGAGCGCGCCCGTCGCACGGCCGATCCGGGTGGTGCTGATCGATCCGCATCGTCCCGGCTCCGGGCGGGTGTGGAGCGCGCAGAACCACCCCGGACTGTGGATGAACTCATTGGCACGAGATGTCACGATGTTCACCGACGACACCTCGACGATCGACGGGCCGATCCGACCCGGGCCCACCCTCGAGGAGTGGGCCGCCGAGGTGAGCGACGAGGATCTGGTCGGCCGGGCGGACGCCGACCTGACCGCCGAGATCCGGGGTCTCAGCGGAACCAGCTTTCCGAGCCGCCGCGTGCAATCCGCCTACCTCGATTGGTTCTTCGCCCACACCCTGGCCGATCTACCCGACGGTGTGCGGGTGCTGACGGTGCGGGGCGTCGCGGTCGATCTGCACGACATCCCGGGCGGGCGGCAGCGCATCGACCTCGCCGACGGCGGCTCGGTCGAGGCGGACGCGGTCGTGCTCGCCCTGGGCCACCTCGACGCGCAGGCTCCGGAGCCGCCCCCTGCACCGCTGCTGCACATCCCGGCCGGGCATACCGCCGAATTGGAATGGGGCGGCATCGAATCCGGCGAGCCGGTGATCGTGCGGGGCTTCGGCCAGGCGTTCACCGACCTGGTCGTGCTGCTCACCGAGGGGCGCGGCGGGCGCTTCGAGACCGACGGCGAGCAGACCCGCTACAGCGCGTCCGGCGACGAGCCGATCCTGTTCGTCGGGTCACGGCGTGGCGTGCCCTACCGGTCCAAGATCGACTACGAGCGCATCGGGCCGCGGGCGCAGTACCCGCACGCCCTCGACCGGCCGACGATCGCCCGGCTGCTCGCCCGCGCCGAGGATCTCGACTTCGGCCGCGATGTCGCCCCCCTGATCCGGCAGGAGACCGAGTGGGGCTACTACCACGAGCTGTTCCTGGCCCACCCCGACCGAACGACGCTGCCCTGGAACGAGTTCGCCGCCGGACTCGACGCGCGCCCCGATGACGCGAGCGCCCCGGACGGCCTGACCCGCAGCCGGTGGATCGCCGCGGCGGTCCCCGATCCTCGGGACATCCTCGACTTCGACACCCTGGATCAGCCCTTTGCCGGGCGCACCTTCGCCGGCCTCGACGAGCTGGGCGGCGCCGTGGAGGCGCACATTCGCGAGGACCTCGCCCGGCGTACCGACCCGTCGTTCAGCGCGGATCTCGGCGCCTTCGAGGCATTGTTGTCCGCCTTCACGGCGATCGGCGCGCTCGCCGAACGGCTTTCACCCCGGTCGCGGGTCGAGGACCTCTCGGCATGGCTGGGCCGGTTCTCCTACTTCGCCAGTGGACCGCCGCCGGCGCGGCTGCGCCAACTGCTGGCATTGGCGGACGCCGGAGTGGTCCGCTTCGTCGGCCCCGGCATGACGGTGACCACCGAGCCGGACGGCTTCGTCGCCGGCAGTTCCGCGCATCCGGAGACGATCCGGGCGCGGGTCCTGGTCGACGCGCGGATCGCCGCCCCGACGACGTCCCGCTCGCGCGACCGGCTGCTACGCACCCTCTTCGAGCGCGGTGAGGTGGTCGAGGAGATCGCCGAAGAGGGCGCCTGGCAGGCGAATACCGGAAAGGTCGTCGTCCGCGGCTCGCGGCTGCAACCGTTGCGCGCGGACGGCTCCTCGCATCCGCGGCGCTATGCGGTCGGCGTCTTCACCAGCCGTCCGGCGGCGGGCACCTTCTCGCGACCGCGGACGAACGCGCCGTCGTTCCGGCAGAACGATGCGATCGCCCGCCACATCCTCGACGATCTCGGTGTCCTGCCGGCTGCCCGGTACCGCGAGGTCGACGATATCGGCGCCTGACGTCGGCGCGCCTATACTCGAAGCCCCCGACGACCGGAGCCTGTGAATGACGAGCTGGACCCCGCTGACGCCGACCGATGACGAGTTCCTGGCGTCCGCACCGATCAAGGCCACCGTGCACGTGGAGGTCCCGGTCCCCATCGAACGACTGTGGGAGTTGATCGTCGCCGACAACGCCCTGACGTCCTGGTCGCCCGCCGTCACCAAGGCGGTGTGGAGCGGGCAGCCGCGCGGTGTCGGCACCACCCGCGAGGTCACGATCGGCGGCGTGGTGACCGTCCGGGAGCGGTTCTACCGGTGGGATGTCAACGAGCGGGCCACCTTTACGGTGCTGTCGGCCAATCGGCCCGGTATCCGACGATTCTCCGAGGACTACGTGCTCAGCGAGACCCCGACCGGTTCGGCGCTGGCCTGGACCGTCGCGGTCGACCTCGGCCGACTCAATATCGCCGGTCCCGTCGTCGTCCCCGCCCTGAAGCTGGCCTTCGGTCAGATGACCAAGGGACTGGCGAAGGTCGCCGCGCGCGGCTGATCTCCCCCGCGGTTCGCGCGCGCGGCGGGGACAAGGGACACCGGGTCGAGCGGGACCGATGTGGGGCGCGACGAGTTCCACCTGGTCGTCCAGAAGGGGCGCAGCTTCCAGCGGGCGTGTCCGTGGGTCCCGGTCCTGCTCGACGCCGGACGCCACCTGGTGGTGGCGATCGACCCGGCTTCGGTCGAGACCAGCCGCGACGGTGACTACGGCATCGAACCGCTCGGGAATGGCCGCGTCGTCCACACCGCATGCCCGCCGCATGAGCCCACCACCGGCCGCCTCGGCACCCCGTTGGGGCCGGTCGACCGGCAGGCCTTCACCGCGGACCTGAGCCATCTGACCGACCTGTTCACCCGACTGTCGACCGATCCGCTCTACCGGCAGGCCGCCGACTACACCGCGGGCCGACTGCGCGACCTCGGCTATACGGTCGAGATGCCCGAATTTGCCGTCGGCACCGCCGGTTCCAGTGTCAACGTGGTCGGCCGACGGATCGGGACGGGCGACGACCGGGGCGAGATCCTCGTGACCGCTCATCTCGACGCGATCAACCACGAGGACGGCCCGCGGGCGCGGGCCCCCGGCGCGGACGACAATGCGAGCGGGTCCTGCGGCGCCCTGGAGATCGCCCGCCGGCTCACCCGAGGGGACACCGAACACGATGTGACGATCGTGCTCTTCGGCGGCGAGGAGCAGGGGCTGTACGGCAGCCGCGCCTACGTCGCGGACCTGTCCCCCGCCGACCGGGCCCGCATCCGGGCGGTGCTCAATATGGACATGATCGGACGGGTGAACACCGAGCCGCCCACCGTACTGTTCGAGGGGGCACCGATCAGCGCCGACCTGATCGACCGGCTCGCCGACGCGGCGGCCGCCCAGACGTCGCCGGCCGTGGAAACCTCGCTGATCCCCTATGCCAGCGACCATGTCCCCTTCATCGAGGCGGGCATCCCGGCCGTCCTGGCGATCGAGGGCGGCGACGGCGCCAACGACGCCGTGCATACCGCCCGCGATACCGCCGACCGGATCGACCCGACCTTCGCCGCCGACATCCTCACCGCGGTCGGCGCGGTGGTCGCCGATATCGCCGGATATCGCCGCACCCCGACGGCGGACGGAGATCCGTCGTGACCGACGACCGGACCGACGACGAGCAACCCGACCTGTCGAAGCTGCCCGGCTGCTGGGTCGAGATTCGGGAGGAGTCCACCGCGGATCGGATCGTTCTGCGACCCGACAGCGCCGATATCCCTCCCGCGCGTGGGCGTCGGCAGATCGACCTGATCCCACCGTCGGAGTTGCTGGTCGGGCATCCGGGGCCGACCGATGCCACCGCGACCCGGTCCGGTACCTGGTCGGCCGAGGGGGACGAGCTGACCCTGGACGGTCCCGGTTGGGCCGGCTGCTACGGCATCGCCCAGCTCGGCGAGGACATCCTGGTCATCCGCAAGCGAAGCTGACCGACCCGCACACCATCGAGGGGGAACGATATGGCGGACGATCCACTGCCACAACGGCGTACCTGCGCCACGATGGCCCTGCACCATCGGCTGCTCGACACCTCCCCGCCCTATGTGGAGGCCCGCGATCGCATCGAGGATCAGGCGTTTCGCATCGAACACGGCGCCCGCGTGGTCGAGCGACCGGGGTGCACCCTGATCCCGGTGGTGGTGCACGTGATCTGGAATTCCGCCGAACACAACATCTCCCGCGGACAGATCGACGGCCAGATCGAGGTCCTCAACCGCGACTTCCGGATGCGCAATGCCGATCTCGCCGACGTACCGGAGGTCTTCGCGCCGATTGCCGCGGACGCGCGGATCCGCTTCGCGCTGGCCGACACCGACCCCGACGGCGACCCGACCGACGGGATCGTCCGGGTCCGCAGCACCCGGGCGGATTTCGACAGCGGCGACGCCATCAAATCCGATGCCGCGGGGGGAAGTTCACCGTGGCCCACCGATCGATACCTCAATATCTGGGTCGGCCGGCTGCGCGGAGGTCTGCTCGGCTACGCACAGTTCCCCGGCGGCCCGGCCGCCACCGACGGGGTGGTGGTGACCACCTCGGCGTTCGGCACCACCGGCACCGCGACCGCCCCCTTCGACCGCGGCCGCACCGCCACGCACGAGGTCGGCCATTGGCTCGATCTGCGCCATATCTGGGGTGACGACGGCGACGGTTGCAGCGGAAGCGACTTCGTCGCCGATACCCCGAATCAGGGTGGTCCGAACTACGGGGTCCCCACGTTTCCGACCATCTCCTGCAGCAACGGCCCCAATGGCGACATGTTCATGAACTATCTCGACGACGCGGCGATGGTCATGTTCACCGCGGGCCAGGTGGCGCGGATGCAGGCCGCTCTCACCGGGCCGCGCGCGGCGCTGGGGAGCACGGTCGACTGCAACGATCCCGAGGCCGGCGCGTACCGGGTACGGGACACGGATCCGCCGGGGTCCGGCGACAACTAGGGCGTGTCCGGCGCCGCGGGGTGATCGGTGGCCTGCGCCGCCGTGTGATGCAGGCGGGCCGCGATCGCGGGATTGTCCAACAACCGCTGAGGGAAGCCGGGGCCCGCGTGCGGCGTGGTGTCGTCGAGGCGCACCTCGCGACCACACTCGTCGCAGACGACGGTGGCGTGCAGCTCGTGGCCACAGATGTTGTGCCGCAGGATGATCGGCAGCGGTTCCGCATGCGCGGTCCACTTGTCGCCCCAGGTCTTCATCGCCACCATCACCGGGAAGAAATCGCGGCCGGATTCGGTGAGCTCGTACTCGTGACGCACCGGCTCGCTCTGATATTGCACCTTGCGGACCAGCCCGTGCTCGATCAGCGCGTTCAGTCGAGCGGTGAGGGTATTGCGCGGAATGCTCAGCGACACCACAAACTCGTCGAACCGGCGTAGTCCGTAGAAGGCCTCCCGGAGGATCAGCACGCTCCACGCGTCACCGAGGATGTCCACGGTGCGGGCGACCGTGCACGGCCACGAGGCGAAGGAACGCGTTTTCACACCTAAGACCATATCAGTTTCATGATGAGACTATCGCCCGATCCGCATTCGGACCGTACTGTGCGGTAAGTCTCATCATGCAACGAAGGAGTTCAGGTGGTTGACGATCAAGCCGACCGGACGGTAACGGTCGAACGTGACGGCCATGTTCTGCTGATAGGCCTCAACCGGCCGACCAAGCGCAATTCGTTCAACCGAGCCATGCTCTCGGAACTGGCGCAGGCCTACGGTCTGTTGGAATCGGACGACGACCTGTGGTGCGGCGTGCTCTTCGCGCACGGCGATCATTTCACCTCCGGCCTCGACCTGGCCGACGTCGCGGGCGATCTGATGTCCGGGAACACCGCGCTGCCCGACGGGGCCCGCGACCCCTGGCGGCTCGACGGCACGTGGACCACCCCGATCGTGGCCGCCGTGCACGGGTGGGTGATGACCCTCGGCATCGAATTGGCGCTCGCCGCGGACATCACGGTCGGCGCCGCCGACTCCCGGTTCGCGCAGATCGAAAACCGCCGCGGTATCTACCCGTTCGGCGGTGCCAGCTTCCGCTTCCCCCGCACGGCGGGCTGGGGCAATGCGATGCGTTGGATTCTGACCGGCGACGAATTCGACGCCGCCGAGGCCTATCGCATCGGCCTGATCCAGCAGGTGACGCCCGACGCCGCGTCCGCGCGTGCCGAGGCGACCGCAATCGCGCACACCATCGCCGACCGATGTGCGCCGCTGGGCGTCCGGGCGACCCTGCGATCCGCGCACACCGCCCTCGAGGAAGGGCAGCAGGCGGCGATCGACCGGTTGCGACCGGATGTGGTGCGCCTCTTCGGCAGCGCCGACGGCGCCGAAGGCGTCGCCTCGTTCGTCGAACGTCGCGACGCCGTCTTCGCGGGACGCTGAGATGACCGAAACCACCACGTTCACCGGCACGTCCGCCGGATTGTTCGACCTTCCCGAGGAGATCGTCGAAGCCCGGTCGTGGGCCCACGACTTCGCCGAGCGGTACGTGCGACCTGTCGCCGCCGAATACGACGAGCGCGAGGAGACACCGTGGCCGGTGATCCGGGAGGCCGCGAAGGCTGGACTGTACTCGGCCGACTTCGCGCTCCAGATGCGCAACGACCCGACGGGGCTGCTGGGACCGGTTGTCTCCGAGGAGATCTTCTGGGGCGACGGCGGCATGGGGCAGGCGCTGATGGGCACCTACCTGCCGGCCTTCGCCCTCTTCGGCGCCGCGACTGCGGAGCAGATCGACGCCTGGCTGCCGTCGTTCTTCGGCAGCGAGTCCGAACCGGCCGTCGCGGCCCTGTGCGCCAGCGAACCGCAGGCCGGTAGCGATGCCGCGGCCATCCGCACCCGCGCCCGGTACGACGAGGCGAGCGGCGAATGGGTGCTCAACGGCGTCAAGACCTGGGCGACAAATGGCGGCATCGCCGCCGTGCACGTGGTGAACGCGATGACCGACCCCGACCTCGGCGCGCGCGGTCACGCGCTGTTCTACATCCCGCCGAATACCCCCGGACTGTCGCAGGGACAGAAGTTCTCGAAGCACGGATTGCGCGCCTCGCATACCGCGGAGGTGGTCCTCGAGGACGTGCGGATACCGGCGGACCACGTCCTGGGCGGCAAGGAACAACTCGACGAGCGGCTCGCCGCGGTGCGCGAGGGTCGCCGGATTCGCGTGCCGGCCGCCATGGCCACCTTCGAATCGACCCGACCCAGCATCGGCGCGATGGCGATCGGTGTGGCCCGGGCGGCCTACGAGTACGCCCTCGACTACGCGTTGTTGCGGGAGCAGTTCGGCCGGCCGATCATCGACAACCAGGCGATCGCGTTCATGTTGGCCGACATGGCAACCGACATCGACGCCGCCCGCCTGCTGACCTGGCGCGCCGCAAACCTCGCCGCAACCGGCCGTCGGTTCACCCGGGGCGAGGGCAGCATGGCGAAGCTGGCGGGCAGCGAAGTCGCGGTCCGTGCCACCGAAAAGGCGATCCAGATCCTCGGCGGAAACGGCTACACCCGCGACTATCCGGTGGAGCGATGGGCCCGCGACGCGAAGATCTTCACCATCTACGAGGGCACCAGCGAGATCCAGCGGCTGATGATCGCCAGCTCGCTGTCCGGCAGGAGAATTCGATGACCGTCGGTTCCGGCACATTGACCGGGAAGGTCGTCGTGGTCACCGGCGGCGGCCGCGGGATCGGTCGGATGATCACCGAGGGACTGCTGCGCGCCGGCGCCACCGTCTACATCAGCAGCCGCAAGGAATCCGATCTGCGGGCGGCCGCCGGCGAGATGTCCACCCTGGGCGAGGTATTCGCCGTCCCCGCCGACCTGGGCACCGAGGCGGGTATCGCCACGCTGGTGGACGCGATCTCCGAACGGCATATTCGGGTGGATGCCCTGATCAACAACGCCGGGGCCAACTGGGGAGCGCCGCTCGACACCTTCCCGGCCGCCGCCTGGCAGCGGGTGCTGTCGGTCAACGTCACCGGGGTCTTCCTACTGACGCAGGCACTGCTGCCGCTGCTTCGGTCCGCGGCGACCGAGAACGATCCCGCTCGGGTGATCAACATCGGCAGCATCGACGGTTTGCGAGCGCCCACCCCCGGCATCAACAACTTCTCGTACAGCGCCTCAAAGGCGGCCGTTCACATGCTCACCCAACAGCTTTCCGGAGAGTTGGCGCCGGAGATCCTGGTCAACGCGATCGCGCCTGGCCTGTTTCCGACCAAGATGACCGCGTCGATCATGGCCTTCGGCGAAGAGGCCGTCGCCAAGCAGATCCCGCTGCGTCGCGCCGGCCGCCCGGCCGATATCTCCGGAGTTGTCGAGTTCCTCCTGGGTCCGGGCAGCACTTATATCACCGGAGCGGTGATCCCGGTGGACGGAGGGATTGTGGCCCAACGATGACGATCTCCGAGACCCGCCCATCGCCGACTCGGCCCGTCCTATCGAGAACGTCTCGGCGGACATGATCGAGGCGTCGGACCGATCGCGTAGAGGAGACACCCGTGCCGTTCTACCATTGCCTTCCCGCGCCGAATCTTCTCGACGCGGATCGGCGGTCCCATATCGCCACCGAATTCACCCGGATCCATACGGAGGTTACCGGGGCACCCGCGGCCTTCGTGAGCGTCGCCTTCGTCGACCGGCAGGAAGGCATGATGTTCACCGCGGGTGGACCGTCGCAGCACAGCATCATCTCCGGGTACATTCGGGCCGGACGTGATCGGGAGACCCGCGCCGCGCTGTTGTCGGGTTTGTCGCAGGCCTGGCACGACATCACCGGACAGGACCCGGCCGAAGTCGTTCTCGGCCTGGTGGAGATCGACGCGACCTCGACCATGGAAGCCGGCGTGATCATGCCGGCGCCCGGCGAGGAAGCTGCGTGGTTCGCGACCCATCAGGACAAGCTGGCCCGCGTGCTCGGAGGCTGACGCCGTCGCGTGGATCGTCCGTCTCACGTACGGCGTGACGGACGATCCGCGCCGACGGCATCGGCAGGCAGCGCGTCGATGGCGGTCGATGCCCACCGGGTCCATTCGGTCCTGCTCGACGGGCGTTCGCACTCGATTGCTGTCAGGGGGTGATCAGCACGTTGCCCACCTTGCGGCCGGTGTCGACCCGGCGATACGCGTCGGCGATCCGGTCGAGCGGGAAGCTCTCCTCGACGATCACCTCGAGCGTGCCGTCGGCCACCTGATGCACCAGGGTCGCGAAGGCTTCGGCGGTCTCCTTGGAGGTGCCCACCCGCACATTCCCACGCGCCCGCAACATGTCCGGCAGACCGGCCGCCGCCAGCAGCAGTACGCCGCCGTCGGCCAGCAGCGCCCGGCCGCTCGCGACCGACAGATTGCCGACGGTGTCGAGCACGATGTCGAACCGATCGGTCAGCCGGTCGAGGCCACCGTCGCGATGGTCGATGGTGCGAGTGGCGCCGAGCTTCATCACCAACTCCGCGTTCGCCGCGGAACAGACCCCGGTGACGACCGCGCCCTGGCGGGCCGCGATCTGCACAGCGTTGGTGCCGATCGCGCCGGAAGCGCCGTTGACCAGCACCGTTGCCCCCTCACGCACCGACGCGCGGTCGCGCAGGAAGTACAGCGCCGTCGTGCCGCCGAAGAGCACTCCGGCGGCCTGCTCGTGGCTGACCGAGTCCGGCACCGTCACCAGACGCGCCGCCGGAACCGTTACGTACTGCGCGTGGGCGCCCATGCGGATGCCATTCATCCCGCAAACCCGATCGCCGGGGGCCACGGTGGTGACCTTCGCGCCGACCGATTCGACCTCACCGGAGAAGGTGCCGCCGAGGATCGGACGCCGTGGTTTGGTCAGTCCGAGCCCCAGCCGCGCCATCGGTCCCATGCCGGTCGGGAAGCGCGCCGCGCGAATGCGGGCATCCCCGGTGGTCACCGCCGTCGCTCGCACGCGGACCAGCGCCTCGCCCGGTCCCGGCGTGGGCCGAGCTACGTCTCGCACCTCGGCGACCTCGGGTGGTCCGTACCGCTCGACCACCGCGGCTCGCATTGTGCCGTTGTCCATGATGTCTCCTTACACCTGTAAGCCGCCGTGCATGACGTTAGACTTACAGGCGTAAGTTCGCAATGGGGGGAAACCCGGAGAAGGGGGACATATGGCGCGGCGGCCGGCGTTGACCGTCGAGCGCATCGTCGATGCGGCCGTGGCGGTCGCCGATCGGGGCGGGTTGGCGGCGGTGAGCATGCGTCATGTCGGCGCGGAGCTCGGCGTCGAGGCGATGTCGCTCTATCACCACATCCGCGGTAAGGAGGCGTTGCTCGATCTGTTGGCCGACTGGATCTTCGCGCAGATCGAGTTGCCGACGATCGAGAAGCCGTGGCGGGCGGAGATGGTGTTGCGGGCGGAGTCGGCACGCGCGGTCCTGTCGGCGCATTCGTGGGCGCTCGGGTTGACCGAGTCGCGCAGCAACCCGGGTCCGGCGTTGCTGCGCCATCACGACACGATCCTGGGATGCCTGCGGTACAACGGCTTTCCGGTCGCACTGGCGACCAGTACGTTCTCGGCGATCGACTCCTATGTGCACGGATTTGTGCTGACCGAGCTGTCGGTACCGATCGAGACCGCCGAGGACACCGAGCAGTTCGTGGAGACGCTGCATCTTCCGGCGCAGGAGTATCCACATATGGCGGAGATGTTCGCCGAACTGGTGGTCGGTGCCCGGTATACCTACGCCGACGAGTTCGCCTTCGGGCTCGATCTGATACTCGACGCCCTCGAGGTGCGGCTCACGGCCGTCCGCTGATCGCGAGCGATCAGCGGATGGTGTCCCCCGACGCCTGCCGCAGCAGGGCCTCGAACGGTGTGGGATCGGCGAATTCGTCACGCCGAGTCGAGGTGGGGGCGACGGCTTCGGGCGCCGCACCGGCGGCGCCGTACGCGGGCGGCGTTCCGATCGCCGCGGCGGCCAATTCCGTTGCGGCCCGGTCGATCCGTTGGTCGAGTCCCTCGTGTCCGAAGTCCTCGGACGCGGCGAAGACACCGGTCGGCATCACGACCGCGCGCAGATACGACAGCAGCGGCCGCAGCTCGTGGTCGAGCGCCAATTGGTGGCGCGCGGTGCCCGCGGTGGCGGCGATGATCGTCGGCTTTCCGTCGATCGTTCCCGGTTCGAGGACGTCGAAGAACGACTTGAACAGCCCGCTATAGGACGCCGAGAACACCGGCGTCACCACGATCAGCCCATCGGCATCGCGCACCGCAGCTATCGCGGTCGCCAGGTCGCCGCCGGGGAAGCCGGTCAACATGTGATCGGCCAAAGCGTGTGCCAGCGGGCGCAATTCGATGCGGTGGAGTTCCACCGCGCCGCCGCGGCCGGCCGCCGCCCGCGTCACCGCGGACGCGAGACGGTCGGCCAGCAGCGTCGTCGAGGACGGATTGCTCAGTCCGGCACTGACCACGGCGATCCGCCGCGGCCGATCGGTGGTGCTCATCGCTGCGCTCCCGCTGAAATCTCGTCGCGATCCGAGGTGCCGGTGGCCGCATCGGGCTCGCCGTACACGGTGGAGTCGTGTCCACCGCCGGCGGCCGCGACCAGAGACGCGTGGGTGGGCGCATCCGGCACGCCCGGCTTGCGCAGCGCCGCGAACTCCTTGCGCAGCACCGGGACAACTTCCTCACCGAGCAGGTCGAGCTGCTCGAGCACGGTCTTCAGGGGCAGCCCGGCATGGTCCATCAGGAACAGCTGGCGCTGGTAGTCGCCGACGTAGTCGCGGAACGACAGGGTCCGGTCGATCACCTGCTGCGGCGAACCCACCGTCAGCGGGGTCTGCGCCATGAAGTCCTCCAACGACGGCCCGTGTCCGTAGACCGGCGCGTTGTCGAAGTACGGCCGGAACTCCCGGATCGCGTCCTGGCTGTTCTTGCGCATGAAGACCTGCCCGCCGAGGCCGACGATCGCCTGCTCCTCGGTGCCATGCCCGTAGTGGGCGAAGCGACGCCGGTAGAGCTCGACCATCTGCTGGGTATGCTCCGGCGGCCAGAAGATGTGATTGTGGAAGAAGCCGTCGCCGTAATAGGCGGCCTGCTCGGCGATTTCGGGCGACCGGATCGATCCGTGCCAGACGAACGGCGCGACGCCGTCGAGCGGACGCGGGGTCGAGGTGAAGCCCTGCAGAGGCGTGCGGAAACGCCCCTTCCAGTTGACGACGTCCTCGCTCCACAGTTGGTGCAGCAGGGCGTAGTTCTCGATCGCCAGGTTGATGCCCTGACGAATGTCCTTGCCGAACCACGGGTAGACCGGGCCGGTGTTGCCGCGACCGAGCGTCAGGTCCAGGCGACCGTCGACCAGATGCTGCAACTTCGCGTAGTTCTCCGCGATCAGCACCGGATCGGTGGTGGTGATCAGGGTGGTCGCCGTCGACAGGATGATGCGCTCGGTCTGCGCACCGATGTAGGCGAGGGTGGTGGTCGGCGCGGACGCGATGAACGGCGGGTTGTGATGCTCACCGGTCGCGAAGACGTCCAGGCCCACCTCCTCGGCCTTCTTGGCGATCGCGATCGTCGCCTTGATCCGCTCGTTCTCGGTCGGAGTCTTGCCCGTGGTCGGGTCCGTGGTGACGTCACCAACGGTGAAGATTCCGAACTGCATGCCGCTCATCACGCCTCCCATGCTAAAGCCAAGTAGTTGACACTTCAATCAACAACGGCCGGGCTGTGGTATTCCCTACCGGTACGGTGCGAGACATGGTGAACCCGCTCCGCTCACTGGCGAGCCGCGTCCTGGCCATCACGCTGTGGTTGGTTCTCGTGCCGGCGACACCGGCGGCAGCGGATCCCGATGACTCCGCGAGCTTCTACGACACCACCGGGTTGGCGGTGGGCGAGCCCGGTTCGATCCTGCGCAGCGAGCCGATTCGGCCCCTGGGCAACTTCGGGACCGGCGAGCGGGTCATCTATTCATCGATCGACGCCAACGGTACCCCCGTGGCGGTGTCGGGCACGATGCTGCGACCGCACGCCGCGTGGACGCGGGGCGGGGCGCGCCCGGCGATCGTGATGGGCCCCGGCTCGCAGGGCCAGGGCGACCAGTGCGCACCGTCGCGGCTGATGGAAAACGGCGTCGAGCAGTCCGAACGCGGCTTCCGGGTCAACTACGACCTGCTGTTCATCAACTCCTTCCTCGCGCAGGGCCTCGATGTATTCGTCACCGATTACATCGGCCTGGGCACGCCGGGGGTGCACACCTATATCAACCGGCTCGATCAGTCGCACGCCATGCTCGACGCGGCCCGCGCCGCCGGCGGGGCGCAGCGGCAGGTGGCGTTCTGGGGTCACTCCCAGGGTGGCGCCGCGTCCGGCGGTGCGGCGGAACTCGCGCAGCAGTACGCCCCGGAGTTGCAGGTGGCGGGCAGTTTCTCCAGCGCCCCGCCGGGAGATCTGCTGTCGGTGGTCGAACATCTGGACGGCACCGCCCTCGCCCCGGTGATCGGGTACGCGCTCAACGGCCTGATGGAGCGGTATCCGCAGACGCGCGCGGAGATCCTGCCGCAGCTCAACGATCGGGGCCGGGAGATGCTCGCGACCGTCGCGGAGCAGTGCATCCTCGACTCGCAGCGCACCTTCGGCCGGGAGGACTCGTCCACCTGGACCGTCGACGGACGCCGCCTGGTCAACCTGTTCCCGGACGCCCCGCAGGCGGTGGCGCTGGCCGATCAGCAGCGCATCGGCCGGCTCGTGCCGAACGCCCCGGTGATGGTGCACGCCTCGCCGGTGGACGACTTCATCCCGTTCGACCAGTCGGCGGCGTTGGTGTCCGATTGGTGCGCCGCCGGCGCGACCGCCGTGTTGAGCGTCGACCCGCTGCCGCCGATCAGCCCCGGCAATGGTCCGAACCACGCCCTGCCCGCCGTCGCCGGCTACCCCGCCGGCCTGCAATTCGTCCTCGACCGCTTCGCCGGCCTGCCCGTCCCCGACGCCTGCAACGCCCCCTGACCCCTCCCCTTCTCCACCGCCGCGAAAGTGACGGTTCCTACGGTCGAGCCGCAGAAATCGTCACTCCACCGGAAGCCCGGTCGAGATCGGCCGCGCCGGCAACTAGCTCTTGGTGAGGTCCTCGGCGAACATGACGATGATTCCGCTGGGGCCGCGCACGTAGGTCAGTTTGTAGACGTCCTGGTAATTGGCGACGCCGCGCAGCGGCCGGCAGCCGTGGGTTGCGGCGATGCGGAGGGCTTCGTCGATGTCGTCGACGGAGAAGGCGACGCGGTGCATGCCGATCTCGTTGGGCAGCGTCGGCTTCGTGGGGATCGCGTCGGGGTGGATGTACTCGAACAGTTCGAGGCGCCCGTTGCCGTCCGGGGTCTGGAGCATCGCGATCTTGGCGTGGTTGCCGTCGAGGCCGACGGCGGTGTCGGTCCATTCGCCGCTGACGGTGTCGCGCCCGAGAACCTCGAGCCCCAGGTCGGTGAAGAACGCGATGGTCGCCTCGAGATCTTCCACCGCGATCCCGACGTTTTCGAGCCTGATGGTCATAGGCTTGACCGTACGAGGAGGCTGCCCGCAAAGATAGCCGTATCGGCCGGCGGGTCGCGAGAACAAGGGAGTCCACCATGGCCATCGATCCGTCGACCACCGCCCTGGTACTGATCGAGTACCAGAACGAATTCACCAGCCCCGGAGGGGTTTTGCACGACGCGGTCGCCGGCGTCATGGACTCGACCGGGATGCTCGACAAGACCAAGGACGTCGTCGAGGCGGCCCGCGCGAAGGGCGTCGCGATCATGCACGCGCCGATCACCTTCGCGCCGGGCTACAACGAGATCACCAAGCACCCGTACGGCATCCTCAAGGGCGTCGTCGACGGCAACGCCTTCGTCAAGGGGACCTGGGGCGCGGCGATCGTCGACGATCTGACCCCGGTGGCCGGCGACATCGTCATCGAGGGCAAGCGCGGTTTGGACACCTTCGCGAGCACCAACCTCGACTTCATCCTGCGCAGCAAGGGCATCACCACGCTGGTCCTCGGCGGCTTCCTGACCAACTGTTGCGTCGAGTCGACCATGCGCAGCGGCTACGAGAACGGCTACCAGGTGATCACGCTGTCGGACTGCGTCGCCGGCACCAGCCAGGAGGAGCACGACAACGCGATCACCTACGACTACCCGATGTTCTCGCGCCCGGTGACCGCCAAGGAGTTCCTCGACGAACTCGGCTGACCGCTCCACACCCAGCCGGCAGGTCAGCCGACCCGGTGCTCGACGGCCCACTCGAGCGCCGCGGCGGCGATCTCCTGCCATCCGTCCTGACTGACCAACCGGTGGGTGCGTCCCTCGAACTCGCGATACTCCACAAGCGCCGTCCCCGAGGACTGGTATCGGCGGGCGATGGCGCGCGCGATCGACGGCGGAACGACGTGGTCGCGGGTACCGGCGATGATGAGCAGCGGGGCCCGATCGGCCTTCCCGAAGTCCACCCGGCTCGCGCCGCGGCCGGTGACCGCCCCGGCGACGCCCTCGAAGAACAGTCGGTTGTACGACGGGATGGCCTGCTCCTGCCAGATGACGTCCGACTCGGCGCGGGTCAGGTCGTTGCCGAAGGTGTAGTGGAAGTGCCCCTTGCTGATCTGCGATGCGGAATTGATCCCGAACGGGTTGGACAGCACCGGTAGACCCGAGCGGAAGGTCGACGGCGGCAGCACCGGAATCCCGGCGGGCTGACCGGGAGCCACACCGACGTACACCGACCCCAGCCCGCGATCGGCGAGCACCTGGGTGATCAGGCCGCCGAAGGAGTGGCCCATGATGATCGGCCGCTCCGGCAGGGCGGCCGCCACGTCGGCGATGCTGTCGATGACGGCTCCCAGCCCGATGCCGCGCAACGCGGTGGGATCGGCACGAACCTCCTCGGGACTGCGATCCCCGATTCCCGGCCACGCGGGCACGATCACCTCGTGCCCCAGGTCGCGGTACATCTGCACCCAGGGATCCCAACTCTTCGGGGTCATCCACAGTCCGTGCACCAACAGGATCGGCGGGGTTGTCATCGCTCTCTCGCTCTCATTTAAGTAGACAGATCGTTCCGTCTCTATAATGAGACTGCGCGGACCGTTATTTGTCAACAGGAGGAACGAACGTTCTACTATTGCTGGATGGCACAGGCCCCGACCGCGGAGCCCGAACGGCGACGCAAGGATGCGAACGGCAACTCGCGCGCCCGCACGAGGGTGCTCGAAACCGCCGTGCGCCTCTTCTACACGGAGGGCATCCACCCGGTCGGCGTCGATCGGATCATCGCCGAGGCCGGGGTGACGCGCAGCACCTTCTACCGCCACTTCCCCGGCAAGGAAGACCTGGTGGTGGCCTATCTCGATGATGAGGACGCACGCATTCGGGCCCTCTTCGCCGCCGCGGCCGGGACCGATGCCGGCCCGCGCGAACTGTTGGCTCTGGTAATCGACGCGATCGGCCAGGACGTGCAGCGGCTGCACACCCGCGGCTGCCCGTTCATCAATGCCGCCGCGGAGTACCCGGACGCGCGGAGCCCGGTGCGAGCGACCGTGACACGGCATCGCGAGTGGTTTCGAGGCACGTTGGCAGATCTGGTCGCGGCGACCGGCGTGGCCGACCCGCAACTGGTCGCGGGACAGTTGGTGCTGCTGCGCGACGCCGCCCTGGTCGGCGGATATCTCGACGGCTGGCCGCGGGTCAAGGCGGCATTCGTCACCGCCGCCCGTCGGGCCGCGGAGTTGGAGCCCCCCACAGCCAGGCCGAAACAGCTGGGCCGAAACAGCTAGGCCGAATCAGCCGAGGGCGGTGCGGTACTCCTCCATCTCCGCTTCCATCCCCCAGACCTCGTCGCGTTTGGTGCGGCCGGTGCGCTGCCAACCCCGGCGACGGTAGAAGTGGTCGGCTCGGATATTGCCGGCCAGCACCCACAGCTCCGCTTCATTGCGACCGGCAGCGGTCAGTTCACGCCGCGCACTGCCTAGCAGCAGGGTGCCCACGCCGGTGCGCCAGTGGTCCGGGTCGACGTAGAGGGAGGCGATCACCGCCGGCTCCGGGTCGATCATGATGGTGACGAAGCCGGTGATCTCGCCGTCCTCGTCGGTGACGTAGGTATGCGGATCCTCGGGATCGTCGAAGGTGTACCGCTTGGCCCGCTCCTCGGGATCCATGGCCGCGAGCCGGTCGGCGGGCAGGATGTTGGCGTATCCAAGCTGCCAGGCCCGCACGTGGACTCGGGCCACGGCTAGCGCGTCGTCACCGCGCGCCGGACGGATCGTCGCGGTCATCGAGCCCCCGCCGACACGATCGGGCGCCCGCACGGCTGTCCCGTCCGGGCGGGAGCGCGGCGCGGGTACATGTCCGCACCCTAGATCACGCTATCGCCGCGCGACACGGTCCCCGTCATCTCGATTGGGCGACAATGTGGGGGCCACTCCGGTGATCGTCGCCTATCCGGTCGGTTCCGGCGCGGGCCCGGGAGGCGTCTCGGGGGTCGATTGCGGGGCGTCCGGACGCGCGCCGGCGCCGCGATAGACGTTGCGGGCGGCCAGACCGATCAGCACATCGATGACCAGCGGATCGAGATAGTGCTCGCGGTACTCCGGATCGCTGCGGGCGGAGACCACGAAGTTGAGCCCGGCCAGCACCGCCACGAACAACGCCACGTTGATCCCCGCCTGCGGCACGGGAATGGGGACGCCCAACCAGACCGTGTCGACCACGGGGGCGCCCGACCAGGTCTCGACGATCCCGTCCGGCAGCATCACACCGCCCAGGATCAGGAAGAAGATGAACGTGGCGACGGTGATCGCGACCGCCTGCAAGGTTTGGGCGACCATCAGCTTGCCCTGCAGATTGAGCTGCTCGCTGCGCCGCAGCGGGATCGCCGCGCCGGGACCACCACCCGCAACGTCGGCGGAGCTACCGGTGCGGTGTTCGAAGGGCGTGCCGACCAGCAGGTCGCGGTGTCGATCGGAATCCTCGCGCAGGTCGAGAATCCGCTCGAACTCGTCACGGGTCGTCGCCGCGATGAATCCGAGCGCGACGACCGCGAGCACGCCGATCGCCATCCATACCCGGGTGCGGTTGACCCCGGCGGCCCACTGCCACAGTTCGCCGGTGAAGTAGATGACCACCACGATCATCAGCAGCGGCAGCATCCGGCCACCGGTCGCACCGACCGCCCCGAGACGCGACAGCGCAAACTTGGCCGACCACGCCAGAATCGAACCGATCCCGGCATAGGTCAACGCCACCACCAGCGCGCACCCGACGACCGACCACATCAGCGTCGGCCACAGCGACTGGCCGTAGAGCCGACTGCCGGTCGCCACGTCGAGCACCGGAAGCCCCACCGCCGCACCGATATATGTGGCGACCACCAGCGACTGGCCGGCCGGACCGTCGACATGGCGGTCGACCGCGAATCCCGTGACGATCGGCAGAACGGCGAGGGCCAACGTGCAACCGAGCAGTGCCAGCAGCCAGCCTGTCTCCTGCAATCGCCGGTCGAGTTCGGCTTCCGGGACGTCGAACAACAGCGCGATCACCCAGAGCAGCAACGCCACCACGAGCATCGACGACAGGAAGGGGGTGGTTCGAGATCCCATCGACCGCAGCCGATCCCGCGGCGACAGAATCCACGGCAGGCCGCCGGCCAGGAACCACAACATATCGGCCGGGCGAGGGTCGGGCTCGGTGACATCGTCGGGTGCGGACACGGGAGTTCAGCGTATCGGCTGGGTATCGGGGCCGGGTCGCAGACGGTAGCGCAGCGTCACCACCTGGAAGGGGCGCAGTTCGAACTGCTGCGTCGATGCGGGAACCGTCGAGGTGTACGACGATTCCGGGCGCAGGGGGCGTTCCAGCAGATCGGTGAAAATGGCGTCCTCGTAGTCGAATCCGGGGGTGACGCGGGCGGTGGCCCGGCCGCCCCTCGACTCGTAGAGGCGCACCACCACATCGCCGCTGCGGTCGCGGGCGAGCTTGACCGACTCGACGATCACGGCGGGGTTCGACACCTCGACCAGCGGGACGACGGGATCGCCCGAGCCGGGCACCGTGCGGGTGGGCAGGTTGATGCGATAGCCCTCCTCGACGGCGGCGCCGATGTCCGCGGCGGGTCGGATCGACACCGCCAGAGTGTGATGGCCCCGGTCGGCGTGCGGGTCGGGGTAGGTCGGGGCACGCAGCAGCGACAGTCGGATGGTGGTGGTCGTGCCGCCGCCGTCGCGGGTGGTGCGCCCGATGTCGTGTCCGTAGGTGGAGTCGTTGGCGACGGCAACCCCGTAGCCGACCTCGCCGACGTGCACCCACCGGTGCGCGCAGATCTCGAACTTCGCGAAGTCCCAGGAGGTATTGGAGTGGGTGGGGCGGTAGACGTGGCCGAACTGGATCTCGCCGGCGCTGCGGTCGGCGTGCACGTCGACCGGGAAGGCGAGTTTGAGTAGTTTGCGTGTTTCGTGCCAGTCGATCTCGTTGACGATGTGCAGCGCCGCCGCCCCGTCCTCGACGGTGAGGCGTTGGACGATGGTCGAGTCGCTGAAGCTGCGGGTGATCACCAGGGCGTCGTCGGCGATCGCGATCTCGTCGACGTCGGTCAGATCGGTGACGACGTGCCGGTAGAACTCGTCGATATCCCAGGCATCCCATTGGTTGGGGATGTCGCGGTGCAGTTGCAGGAGGTTGCCCGCAGCTCCGGGTGCGATAGCCTCGCGGCCGGTGTCGGCGTCGATCAGCGAGACCAGCAGGCCGCGCCGGTCGACGCGAGCGCTGACGATGCCGTTGTCCAGGATCCAGCCGTCGCCGTCGACCCGCACATGCCGGCGCGGCGGCTCGGCCACCGCGGCGCCGAGGGCGGGCACCCCGGCGCGGGCGATCGGGGCGGCGTTGAAGACGGTCGGCTCGGCGCCGGGCCCGGCCAACTGCTTCTGGGCGTCGGCGATGATCGCCTCGAGGCGGCGGGCGATCGCCGCGTAGTTGCGCTCGGCGTCCTGATGGACCCAGGCGATCGAACTGCCGGGCAGGATGTCGTGGAATTGCTGCAGCAGCACCAGTTGCCACAGTTCCTCGAGGTCGTCGTACGGGTAGGCGCCGCCGGTGCGCAGCGCCGCGGTCGCCGCCCACAGTTCCGCCTCGCGCAGTAGATGTTCGCTGCGACGATTGCCCTGCTTGGTCTTCGCCTGGGTGGTGTAGGTGCCGCGATGCAGTTCGAGGTAGAGCTCTCCCGACCACACCGGTGGATGCGGATAGTCGGCGCGCGCCTGATCGAAAAAGATGCGGGGGCTGTCCAAGTCGACGGTCGGCGAACCCTCGAGGGAGTGGGTGCGGTGGGCGGCGGCGATCATCTCGCGGGTCGGGCCGCCTCCGCCGTCGCCCCAACCGTAGGGGACCAGCGAGATCGAACCGTTGCCGGAGTCGCGGTAGTTGCGCTGGGCGTGGCCGAGGTCGCTGCCGCCGAGGTCGGAGTTGTACTTGTCGACCGGCGGAAAATGGGTGAACACCCGGGTGCCGTCGATCCCCTCCCAGAGGAAGGTGTGGTGTGGCATCCGGTTGGTCTGATTCCAGGAGATCTTCTGGGTGAGAAAGTTTTCCGACTGCGAGGCGGCCACGATCTGCGGGAGCGCGGCGGAGTAGCCGAAGGAGTCCGGCAGCCAACATTCGTCGGTCTCGAAACCGAATTCGTCGAGGAAGAACTGTTTGCCCTCGACAAATTGGCGGGCCATCGCCTCCCCGCCCGGCATATTGGTGTCGGACTCGACCCACATGCCGCCGACCGGAACGAACTGCCCGGCCGCCACTTTGGCGCGGATGCGTTCGAACAGCTCCGGGTAGTGATCGCGTACCCAGGCGAATTGCTGCGCCGACGAGCAGGCGAAGACGAAGTCTGGGTGCTCGTCCATGAGCGCGACCACATTCGAGAAGGTGCGGGCGCACTTGCGGACCGTCTCGCGGGTCGGCCACAGCCACGCCGAGTCGATATGCGCGTGGCCGGTCGCGACGATGTGGTGGGCGCTGGCGTAGGCCGGTTGCGCCAGGACGCCGGCAAGTTGGGCTCGACCGATCGCGGCGGTTCCCGGAATGTCGTCGGGGTCGACGATGTCGAGCATCCGTTCGAGGGCGCGCAGGATGTCGTAGCGGCGCGGTAGGTCCATCGGGAGGGCGTGCATCAGCGACGACAGCACGGCGATGTCCTGCTGCAGTTTCCATACCTCGACGTTGCGCAGCGCGATCTCGACGCGGGAGAGCCGGTAGATCGGGGTGTCGCCGGCGGTGGCTTTGTCGCCGAGGTTCGTCGGCCGGAAACCGAAGCTGTTGGCGACGTCGGGGTTGGCGGCGCATTCGACGTAGAAATCGACGCCCGGATGGTCCGGGTCCAGGGGAACGTAGGCGTTGAAGGGCGCCACCGCCTTGACGATCGTGCCGTCCGGCCGGAACACCATACCCTCGGCGTTGAACCCCGGACCGCCGGTGAAGCCGAGGTCGATCAGCAGTTCGGGCACCGTGTCGGCGGGGAGTGCGCCGCCGGCGTCGAACCAGTCGGCGGGGATGGCCCCGGTGACGTGCACCCACATGGTGCTCCACGGCCGCCCCCAGGCGGTGCCGACGCCGATCGGCTCGAAGTCCTGCGCGGTCGCCTCGGCGAACGGCACCGGTTCGTCCGGTACATCCCACGAGGTCAGATCCACCGGTGCGTACCGCGTGTACACCGCCGGGGCCAGGTATTGGTCGGCGAACCTGTTGATTCGCGCCTCGACGATCTGCCGGTCGTCATGCATGTCCGCCACGGTAGAACATGCCGCGAATGCAGTGTTCCGAACGCACCGACATGTCACGCGCCCCGACGTATCCCGCGGACCGGAGCGGCGCGGGCCGGGGCGTCTCGGGCCCGAAGGCTCGGGTACCGCCGGGTCACGGAGGTTGTGCGGCGGCGGGTCCCGTCGGGTTCCCGATGTGATCGTCGGCGTGGTGATAGCTGCTGATCCGCGGGGTTGCGGTGGGGTCGACGTGGTGCGGCGGTGTCCATTGCGTGCGCCCGGCCCGACTCTTGGTGGTGCGCCACCGGGTGGGATCGGTGCCGACCAGTCGGTGATGCGCCGGGCAGACGAAGGTCAGGTTCGTGATGTCGGTGTTGCCGCCATCGGCCCACTCGTGCACGTGGTGGGTCTCGCAGATGTATCCGGGCGCGGGGCAGCTCGGGTAGGTGCAGCCGCGGTCGGTGGCGTGCAGGACCAGACGCTGGTCGGGGGTGGCCAGACGCGTGGCCCGCCCGAAGTACAACGGCCTGCCGGTGTCGTCGTCGAACATGCACAGGTACGGCAGGGCACGACCGGCCATGCGGATCAGATCGCGGATCGGCAGTAGTGATCCGCCACCGGTGGTCGCGTATCCGCGGTCGGCAGGCGGTGCCGAGATGTCGGTGCGCTCTTCTGCCACCTCGACCGGCCCACTGCCGGAGCCGATTCCGGCGTACCGCTGCAATTCACCGATGGTGGCGGTGGCGATCACGGTGACCGGTAGTCCCCGATGGGACCCCAGCCGCCCGGACGCCAGCGAATCCCGGCAGAGGGTGGACAGCGCATCGTGGCGACGTTGACCGGGGGTGCGGGTGTCCCGGGCGGCTGCGTCCCGGTCCGGGCCATCGCCATCAGATCTGCCGTCGACCACCGGCCGCATGTCATCCGGATGGCACATGCCCGGTGCGGCGAGCTTCGCGAAGATGACCTCGAGGTAGGCGGCAAGTTCGGGGTCGGCGCAGAACCGGCCCGATCGCATCTTGTCCGGACCCTGCGGCCGCATGGTGAACGACCGCTTCCGGGCCCGATCCCGGTCGGAGAACTCACCGTCCGGGTTCAGAAGCGCGGCCAGGTGTTCGGCGCATCTCTGCAGCTGGTCCGGCCGTAGATACTCCGCGTACCCGACCAGATCCCGCTCGGCATTCGACCGTTCCTGTGCGTCGACCGTTTCGGGAAGATGGTGCAGGAACGTCCGGATCACCTGCACATGTTCGGTCCCGATCGCGCCCCGCGCCTCGGCTTCGGCGACCAGGGGCAGAACCGGCGGCACGTCCTGCCCGCTGGTCAGAATGCGCGACGCCAACTCGGCAGCCTGCGCCAAACGTCGTCCGGCTTCGGTCCGGGTGATGCGCAGCCGGTCGGCCAGGATCGCCTTCAGTGCGCCGCCACCGAAATCGTCGGTGCCCCGTTCCACCAGCCGGGCGAGCGGCTCCCGGTCCGCGGCGACCAGTAGGCGCAGCAACCGTTCGTGGCGGGCGCGGGCGCCGAGCAGTTCCGTGGCGGTCATCCGGTGCGTGGGCAGAGCGGCCAGCGCCGCGACGGCCTGTTCGGCCGCGGCGTACGCCCGATCGATCTCCCCCGAGTACATGCCACAAACGATAGTCGACACCCACCGACATGTTTCTCGAGTCATGGATTGCGGCAACATAATTCGAGCATGGCGATGCACGTTCCACGAGGCCTGTCAAACAGGTTGCCCAGAGGCCACTCGCACGAACGTGGCTATCCACAGCACGAAGCAGCACCACGCCCGAGCGGGCCTCACCACACACAGTGACGACACGGACCGAACTGCCGGGAGGATCATCGAGAGCCGATTTCGCTCATCTCGAGTCGAAGCCGACCGCCGATCCCGATCGATACCGGCGCCGCGCAGGCTCTCGAATAATGCTGCTGTACAGCCGATACGAGCCGTTCGTCGCCGGACCGGCTTTGATAACCGAACCCGATCGGTACCCATTCCGATCCGTTGTTGGACCAGTGCCCCGGGTCGACCGAAGAATCGACCCATGACCTCCCCGAGCCCGCTTCCCCTCACCGCGTCTCCCACGGTCGAGTTCATCAGCATGTCGCATCTCAATCCGTCGACGGAGCTGAACCCGATCCCGACCCGCGGTGTCGACCCGGCCTACTTCCGCCGCTACGTCCGCGCGCTCGAGGACGCCGAGTTCGACTACACGCTGCTGCCGTACGGGTCCGGCTCGGCGGATTCGTTTGTGCTGGCCTCGGCGGTCGGACAGTTGACCGAGCGGTTGCGCACCATCGTCGCGGTCCGGCCCAATACGGTCTTTCCGCTGGTCGCCGCCCAGCAGTTGGCGACCCTCGACCAGCTGACCGACGGCCGGGCGGTCGTGCACCTCATCTCCGGAGGCAGCGACGCCGAGCAGGCCCGCCAGGGCGACTACCTGCCCAAGGATCGCCGCTATGCGCGGACCTCGGAGTTCATCGACCTGCTGCGTCGCGCCTGGACCGAGACCGAACCGTTCGATCACGACGGCGAGTTCTACCGCTTCGAGGGGTTCGGCCCCGGATTCGCGCCGTACGGGAAGACGATTCCGATCTCGATCGGGGGCCAGTCGGACGCCGCCTTCCAGGTCGGCGGCGCCAAGGCCGATATCTTCAGCTTCTGGGGTGAGCCGCTCGCCGATCTGCGCTCCGAGATCGATCGGGTGAACGGCATCGCCGAGCGGGCGGGGCGCACCGATCGTCCCCGGATCTGGGTGACGTTCCGGCCGATCATCGCGCCGACCGACGAGCTCGCCTGGCGCAAGGCCTACGACTACGTCGATCGGATCGGCAACACCTTCCGGTCGGTGGCCGGGCAGCGCCCCGGTATCGCCGCGGCCCCGCAGAACGTCGGCTCGCAGCGCGCCCTGAGCTTCGCCGACAAGTCGGACGTCTACGACCGGGCGTTGTGGACCCGGACCGCGGCGGCGACCAACGGCGCCGGGTCGGCGACGGCGTTGGTGGGCAGCCCGGAGACGGTGGCGGCGGCGATCCTCGACTACATCGATCTCGGTGCGTCGCTGGTGTCGATCCGTGGCTACGACACGCTCAACGACGTGATCGATTACGGGCGTTACGTTCTGCCGCTGGTTCGCCAGGAGCTCGCGCACCGGGCGGCCACGGGCCATCGGGGCAGCCTGCAGGGCGATCATCCCGGCGCCCTCGCGCCCGGCTTCGACGCCGCGGAACTGGCCGGCGCCCGATGACCGTCGACGCCGCCGACCGGGCGCCGCTGCCCGCCCCGGATCTGGCTGTATCGGATCTGCCCGTGCCGGATCTGCCCGTGCCGGATCTGTCCGAGGCGGCCCTGGCGGAGGTGACCCGGCAACTCGCCGATGCCGCACCGACGTTCGACCGGTCCGGCGCCTTGCCGTGGCCGGGGATCGAGGTGGCACATCGCGCGGGGCTGCTGACCGCCACGATCGGCAGACGTTACGGCGGCCCGGAGGTCTCGGCGATCGACGCGCTGCGCATCCTGATCGCGCTGGGCGAGGGCGACGCATCGGTCGCCTTGCTGGCGGCCAATACCCTGTCGGTCCACCAACGTCAGGCGATCGATCACACCTGGCCCGACGAGCTCTACCGCGACATCGTCGCGCGCAGCGCCGTCGAGCCGACCCTGGTCAACGCGATTCGCGCGGAACCGGAGCTCGGCGCGCCGGCGCGCGGCGGTCTGCCGAAGACGGTGGCGACCCGCACCTCCGACGGGTGGGTGGTCAACGGGCACAAGGCCTTCGCCACCGGAGGTACGGGTCTGGCCTATCACGTGGTGTGGGTGACCGCCGACGAGCCGGGCGGCGATCCCGACGCACCGCGGGTCGGCCACATCCTGGTGCCCGGCGACGCACCGGGAATCGCGTGGACCGAGACCTGGGATCACCTGGGGTTGCGGGCGTCGAATACCCACGACGTGACCTACCGCGATGTGCATGTCCCCGCGGCGGCGTTCCTGGAGATTCCGCGCGGTGCCGACGGGCGCTATGTCGATCCGGCCGTGGCGGCGAGCATTTCGGGCCTCGGTCACCCCGCCCTCTATATCGGGGTCGCGCGGGCGGCGCGGGCGGCGTTCGTGCGGTACGCCCGCGAGCGGGTCCCCACCGCTCTCGGTCGGCCGATCGCGCAGACCGAACGCATCCGCGGGGTCGCCGGCGAGATCGAGGCCCAGATCGCGCAGGCGGAGACGCTGCTGTTCGGCAGTCTGTTGCGCGCGCAGTCCGGGGACGACAGCCACCTGGCGCAGGCGTCGGTGATCAAGGTGCAGATCGTGCGCTCCGCGATCGCCGCGGTCAGCGCCGCGTCGGCGGCCCTGGGCAACGCCGGGCTGACCCGCCACCAGCCGTTCGAACGGCTGCTGCGCGATGTGCTCTGCGCCCGGGTCCACCCTCCACAGGAGGACGCCGCCCTGCTGGCCGCGGGCACCCGTCTGCTGTCGTGACCACAGCCGCCGCCGGGAAGACCGATAGGTATGGGAACGGTTCCGATCGTGGGGACCGCAACCCTGTGACAATTGTCCGGTCTCGGCCAGACTGGCCTCGCCAGAGTTGTCGAGATCGGACAGGAGCCACGATTCACATGGCCGACCCCCTCGACCTGGTGCACCTCAAGACGCTGGTCGCGATCGCGGATACCGGAGGTTTCCGGCGCGCCGCCGACGCCCTGCACCTGAGTCAACCCACCGTCAGCCAGCACGTTCGGCTGCTCGAGAAGCGTCTCAAGCAGTCCCTGGTGGTCAAGGACGGGCGCAATTCACGGTTCACCGAGGCCGGTACCGCGTTGGTGCGCGAAGCGCAGGCGTTGCTGTCGGCGCACGAGGAGATGCTCGATCGGCTGAGTATCTCGGAGCCGACGCGCATCACGATCGGGTCGACCGAGCACGCCGCCGACCGGCTGCTGCCCAACATGTTGCGCGCAATCCGCACCGCCTACGACAACGTCGAGATCCAGTTCCGCCTCGACCGGTCGACCTCGCTGGCCGATGCGGTCGACAAGGGCGCCCTCGACCTGGCGGTCGTGCTGGGTGGGAACGCCACCGCGACCGGGGCCGAGGTCGGACGCCTGGCGTTGACGTGGGTGTCCTCGTCGGCGCGCGCAACCACCGCGGGCGAACCGGTGCACCTGGTCGCCTTCGAAGCACCCTGCGGGCTGCGCGATCGCGCGACCCGCCAGCTGACCGACCTGGGGCACGAGGTGATCGTGTCCGCCGAATCCACCAGCCTGGACGGCGTTCTCGCCGCCACCCGCGCCGGCCTGGGCATCGCGCTGCTGCCGATCTCCGGATCGGTTCCCGACGGCCTGGTCCAGATCGACAGCCTCCCCCCGATGGGCACCATCGACGTGCGTATCGTCGCCCGGCGGGGACTGTCGGTCGCGCTCGAACGTGTCGCCGTCGACGCGGTGGCCCAGCACTTCGCCGAGGTCGCCGCCCATCGCCTGCACAACCGCCCCGAGGTGATCCGCTCGGTCACCGGCGCGGCCTGACAACCGAGAGGAACGAGCCTTGACTGCCGGCTCCCGTACCGATGTCCTGATCACCCCCGCCGACCTGGCCGCGGCCATCGACGGCGGCACCGCCCCCGTACTGCTCGATGTGCGGTGGCGGCTCGACAAGCCCGACGGCAGCGACGAGTTTGCCGCCGAACACCTTCCGGGGGCACGCTATCTCGATCTGGATGGCGCGCTGTCCGATCATGCCGTTACCGGCCGCGGGCGGCATCCGCTGCCGTCCGGCGCCGCCCTGCAGGACGCGTTGCGGGCCGCCGGGGTGCGCGACGGTGTCCCGGTCGTGGTCTACGACGACTGGAACCGGGCCGGTTCGGCGCGGGCGTGGTGGGTCCTGACCGCCGCGGGCCTGCCAAACGTCCGCATCCTCGACGGCGGCCTGGCGGCCTGGAAGGCGGCGGGCGGCGCCCTCGAATCCGGCACCGGCACCACCGATCCCGGCGATGTGACACTCCCCCACACCGACCTCTACGCCGGCGGCCTGCCGACGGTGACCGCCCAGCAGGTCGACGGGATCGAAGGGCTGCTGCTGGATGCCCGTGCACCCGAGCGTTATCGGGGCGAGGTCGAACCGGTCGATCCGGTCGCCGGCCACATCCCGGGCGCCCGCAATCTGCCGAGCACGTCGCTGCTCGATGAGCAGGGACGCTTCCGCGACGACGCCACCCTGGACGAGCTCTTTGCGGCGGCGGGAGTCGATGGCATCGGCCCGGTGACGGCCTACTGCGGTTCGGGGGTGACCGCGTCGGTGGTCCTCGCGGCGTTGGCGAGCCGCGGCGTATCGGCCGCGCTGTTTCCGGGGTCGTGGTCGCAGTGGAGCTCGGAGGCGAGCAACCCCGTCGCCGTGGGCGATCCCGCTCCGCAGTCCTGACTCCGCAGTCCTAACCGACGCACCGGATTCACCCAGCCGACGGTGGTACCTGTTCACACCTCGACGTTTTCGACCCGCCGAGGAGACTATTGTCTTGGCGCCTGAAAAACGGTCGGGTGTGAACAGGGACTCACCGGGTCGCTAGAAGACCTTGCCGGGATTGAACAGCAGCTGCGGGTCCAGGGCCGCACGGATCGCCCGCTGCACGGACAGGGACTCCTCGCCGGTCTCCTTGGCGAGCCAGCGGCGTTTGAGGACACCAATCCCGTGCTCACCGGTGATCGTTCCGCCGAGATCCAGGGCGAGCGCGAAGATGTCGGCGGCCGCTTGCTCGGCGCGGGCGTCGGCGGTCGGGTCGTCGGGGACGACGATGATCGGGTGCAGGTTGCCGTCACCGGCGTGCCCGAACAGGAAGATCGGCACCCGGTGGCTGTCCGCGATGGTGGTGACCGCGCGGGCGGCGTCGGCGATGCGCGGGCGCGGGACGGCGATGTCCTCGATCAGTGGCCGGCCGAGCGCCTCCAGGGCCGGAAGGGCGGCGCGCCGCACGGCGAGCAGCCGCTCGACGGTCTCCGGGTCCGACCCGACGTCGACGCGGGAGGTGAAGGTGCGGAACGTATCCGCGACGATCTGCGCTTCGGTGTCGGCGCCGAAGCCGTCGGTCTGGGCGACAACAAAGGCTCCGGAGGCGGCGCCGTCCAGGCCGAGGTGGTCCTGCGCCCGTCGGGTGGACGCTTCGTCGAGCAGTTCCATGATCGCGGGGCGTACCCGTTCGGCGAGCACGCGGGAGGTCGCGGCGGCGGCGGTTTCGACGTCGTCGAAGCGGGCGGCGATCGTCACCGTGCGCAGCGGGATCGGTTGCAGCCGAACGGTCGCGCCGACGATGACGCCGAGGGTGCCCTCGGAGCCGGTGAACAGGCTGGTCAGGTCGAGCCCGGCGACCCCCTTGGCGGTGCGCCGACCGGTGTGCAGCAGGGTGCCGTCGGCGAGCACGACGCTCAGCCCGAGCACGCTGTCGCCGGTCACCCCGTACTTGACGCACCGCAGCCCACCGGCGTTGGTGGCGATATTGCCGCCGATCGTGCTGATCGCGGCACTCGCCGGGTCCGGGGCGTAGCGCAGCCCGACCTCCGCGGCGGCGGCGTCGAGGTCGGCGGTGATGACCCCGGCTTCGACCACGGCCAGATCCTCGCCGGGTGAGATGTCGGCGATCCGGTTGAGCCCGGTCAGGTCGATCACCAGACTTCCGGCGCCGGCCGCCGCTCCCCCGGCCAGTCCCGTTCCCGCGCCCCGCGGGACAACTGCAAGGCCTGCGCCCGCCGCGTAGCGCACCGCCGCCTGCACGTCCTCGACCGTGTGCGCTCGCACCACGGCTTCCGGTCGTCCCGGCGCGATGTACCCCGACCGATCCGTGCGGTAGCGCTCCTCGACGGCATCACCCGTCACCAGGTCCGCTATCCCGTCGACCGAAATATGTGTCGGGGTGGACATCCCGCTCCCGTCGTTCGCCGACCGATCCCGGTGATCGATCGAGGCCACCCTCCATCGTCGCGCGGGTGCCGGGCGCCGAACAGATTCCGCGAATCGAAGTTGCCGATGGGTGCACATTCTCAATTCCGATGAACAGGTGGATTCCGAACTGAGGCGTACGTCACCGTGGAGCGGAACCGAAACATCTCCGATACCGCCCTGTCATCAGGAACCTAGTTCAGTTCGACGGTTGTCCGTACCCATACCCCGGAATGGGCCAACCGCGTGGGACTCGAGTCGGATAGGGGCATCAAAGGAAGTCGAACCGACGAATCGATCGGATAGATCGATCTGTCCGCCCTCGCCCCATTCTTCTTGGGACCCAAAATGGCGTCTTGCGACCCCGGGGGCCGCTGTCGCTAATCTCCAAGGGCGCCTTCGCCCATCGCTCGTGCCAGGTGCGACTTTCCTACTACTTCCAGCGGTTCACCCCAATAACTGAGGCCAACATCCTCGTCCGACGGCTTCGGTTCACACGGAGACAAGGTCCGAGTTAACCAATGTTCCACAAGCATAATCGTCAAAGAATCCCTACTCGGATTAACTCGACAACCCGAATCTGCAGAATTGCTCTAACTATTCTGACCGTTTCCATGGCATCAGCATGCGGTACATCAGCCTCACCCTTAACAATTGTAACGACATCATCTGCCGCCGAGCCTGCTCCATCCATCGATGGCATCGAAGATCTCCTCGCTGAGCGGGCCCTCTCTTCAATTCAGCCCGGCGATGGCGCTGTGGAGATAATTACAGCAGGACAGGACAGGACGACAACGGTCGACTTGACACCCATGCGCAATGAGGAGGTCGAGGCGATTCCAGAGCGCGCTCGACACCTGGTGGATGCACGGCTTGCCGATCTAACTGCGACGCTTTCGAGGCTTACCGCTGGGACCAGCGAACTGGACCTGCTGACTGTACTCGACCGCGGTGTTAGACGCACACCACCGGGAGGCACCGTCATGGTGCTCTCATCTGGCATCCAAACTGTCGATCCACTCAATCTATCGACGTTGGGGTGGTCATTCGACCCCCGACAGGCAGCTATCGACCTGGCAGAACGAGGGCTTATCCCGGACGCTGCGGGGCGCCACGTTTCTATGAGCGGAATCGGAACAGCCCTCGGTACACAACCTGCACTTCCGCGCCCGCAGCGGCAATTGCTGATTGAATTGTGGCGGGAGGTGTGTGCCGCATCAGGCGCCGAGAGCTGCGAGATCTCCGATCAAGAAGTGACCCTCACAGTGCCACTGGCCACCTTGCCCGTTTCTGTGGTTGCCGTACCTCATCTCTCGACCGAGGAGCCCTCCTGTCGTTCGGGTTTGATCCGAATTCCCGATTCGGTGCTATTCCAGCCCGACACTGCACGACTCCTACCAAGTGCAGACGCATCTCTATCCGCGTTGGCCCGACAGTTCACTGCATGCTCACCCGGAGTCGCGATCCGGATAGTCGGACATTCAGCGGACGTAGATCCAGACCGAATTGACGGGGAGGATCTCTCTGAACAGCGCGCATACATGGCTCGAAATCGGCTGGTCGAGCTTGGTGTTCCTGATAGGTATTTCGCGGAAATCAGAGGAGCCGCTGATACCGAGCGTCGCGTCGATAACCACGTAGATGGCCAGTTCGACGAGGCGCTGGCTGCAATGAACCGGCGCGTGGAGATCAGCGTCGAAGTCAAGTAGAATCAAAGATGGCCACGAAAGGCTGCGATAGGGTGACTGATACAATCGAACCCCGGGCGGTGCGGATCGGCACCTCAATTTCGGACCAGACATCGTACGAGTCGTTGGACTATTCGGAGCCTGTCGGCAAAGCGAAGATCAGAGCGGGTGATACTGTCCGCTCCTGGCTTTTCAATAAACCTTGTCCTCGAAGCGGTTTGGCGGATGCCAGGGCGATGGTGAATGAACAGAATCGAATCGGATATCGTCGTTCGCCCGAGCAACTCTCACACGAAGAGTGGATCGTCCGCCATCGGATGCAGGCAAGAATCAACTCACAGGTACTCAAGTCTGTCCAGGGAAAGCTGGAGCCCGTTGTCAAGTCCCTTGCGGTAAAGGTGGAGGAACGCAACACATACGAGCGAGACCAGGACATCATGGATGATGACCTGGTAATCGGTCCTCACGGAGAAGCACTCAGCCTGGAAGCTGCGAGCAAGCGTCACAGGGACATTGATCAGGTCTTATCCGCGGCGGGCGCGAATGGCATTACGAAACACCGTCGCGTCCCTCCTCGTCAACGGAAATTCGTTGAGAAACTCATTTGGCTAGATCTTCCACTATTCGTCTACTTCCTGACTGGCGCGCTCAACGTTCCAATCACCAGCTTCTGGATGACGCCGGCAGGAATAATTCGAATGGTTTTCGCCGTGGTCATCAGCCTGTTGGCGACCATCGCCGTCGCCAGAGGCCTCAAGTATATCGGCTCTCATCACCGAGCCTACAAGAACGATAGCGGCCAGTGGGCCGACCATCGCAAGCTTCGGGCAGAGCGGGCGCTCGCGTTGGGAATCCTGATTGCAATTGCCGGTCTGATGGGCTTCCGCGTTGGCAACGACATCATCGAGGCCGGGATGAGCCTTGCCGTAGCCATTGTCGTCGGCATCGTCCTGGGTGCAGCTACAGGTCTCCTCAACTGGGTGGTGTACGCAGCGGAGTATCGCGACGGATCTGCGGAGACCGAGCTTCTCGATGCATACGCCAACGGAATTGACCGAAACTCCCGCAGTCGCCAATCGCTTCGCCGCCTATCCGCCATTCTCGAGGAGGACATCATGAAGTTGACCCTGGAAGGACAACGACTGGGACAGATCCTGAGAGCCAAGAGTTGCTCTATGGCCATCAACAGCCCCGAGGACGCGACAATCAGGTATTCGCGGTCGATTCATCAGGGCACGGGACCAGTTGGCGAACTACCTCCGGCCACCTTGGACTGGGTTCCCCTCGAAACCACCCTCTCCCAGCTTGAAACGCTGTCGCAACTTTCGGCTTCTTCTGGAGGGGTCGAGGACTCGGAGTTGAAAAAGTGAGTTGGTCTAATTGGGGCAAGAAGGCAAAGCGAGCCGGAGACACCTTTCTATCGACCGCCATGTTCGCAGCCAGCACTCATGCGGCATCCGGTCTTCCTCCCCATCTCGCCGCGCAATACAACGATCACAAGACAAACCAATCCTCTCAACGAACGGCGGAACGGCGCGAATTGCTGGATAAGCACACTCGGGCCAACAACCAACCGACAACCAGCAAGGACCAGAAAAAGTTGAGGAAGGACATTCGAGGGAACTAATCGATGACCCGGACCCGGGAGAGGAAGGTGCGGGTGCGCTCCTGTTGCGGATCACCGAAAAGCTGCTCGGGCGGCCCCTGCTCGCGGATCACCCCGGCGTCGAGGAAGACCACCCGATGCGCCACCTCACGGGCGAAGGACATCTCGTGGGTGGCCATCACGATGGTGGCGCCGTCGGCGGCGAGTTCGCGCACCAGGTCGAGGACTTCGCCCACCAGTTCCGGGTCGAGGGCGCTGGTGATCTCGTCGAACAGCAGCAGTTCCGGCGAGTTCATGATCGCCCGCACGATCGCCACCCGCTGCTGCTGTCCGCCGGAGAGCCGGTCGGGGTAGCTGTCGGCGAAGTCGACCAGGCCGATCCGTTCGAGCAATTCGAGGCCGCGCGCCCTCGCGGCGCGGGCGGGCTGCTTGTGGACGTGTCGGGCGGCGAGGGTGACGTTGTCGATCACCTTCAGATGCGGAAACAGGTTGTAGTGCTGGAAGACCGTGCCGATGCGCGCCCGAACGGCGTCCCCGTCGACGCGGGGATCGGAGATGTCCTGCTCCCCCAGGAAGATCTGCCCGTCGTCGATCGGTTCGAGCAGCCCGGCGACCTTCAACAGGGTCGACTTGCCGGAGCCGGACGCCCCGATCAGGGCGATGACCTCGTGCTGCTCCACCGCGAAGTCGATGGCGTCGAGTACCACTCGCGACCCGTAGGCCTTGCGAACACCCTCGAGCCGCAGGACCGCGCTCATACGACCGCTCCCAACTGTTCGCGCCGCCGTTGCCGCGCGGTGAGCCAGTCCGTCACCCGGATCAACGGGAACGCGATCGCCACGAAGAGCAGGCCCGCCAGGACGTACGGGGTGAAGTTGAACAGCGCCGAGGTTTCGATCTGCGCGGCGCGCACCGCGTCGACCGCGCCGAGCACCGAGATCAGTCCCACATCCTTCTGCATGGCGACCAGATCGTTCATCAATGCCGGGGTCACCTTGCGCACCGCCTGCGGAAGCACCACCAGCCGCATGGTTTTGGTGTGCGAGAGACCGAGCGAGCGGGCCGCCATCCGCTGCGACGGGTGCACTGCCTCGATGCCGGCGCGCAGCACCTCCGAGACGTACGCCGAGTAGGTGAGGATCAGCGCGATCGTGCCCCAGAATTCCATCGGCATCCGCGGGAAGATCTGTAGACCCGGGAGCCCGAACCCAACCAGGTACAACACGATCAGCAACGGGGTACCGCGGAAGACGTCGGTATAGGCGGCGGCCAGGAAGCGCAGCGGAAAGAAGATCGGGCCGCGGATCGTGCGGGCCGCGGCCAGCAGCAACCCGAGGATCGCGACACCGATCACCGCGAAGAACAGCACCCGCAGATTGAGCAGCAGGCCCTCGAAAACCCGCGGCCACGCGGCGATAAGGGCGTCGCGGTTGAAGAAGAAGTCCTGCACCTGCTCCCAACCGGGCGACCGAATCACCAGCACCCAGATGGCCACCGCGAAGACCAGGGTCGACGCGGCGGCGATCAGCACCGAAGTGCCGGTCTGGCGGCGGCGATAGGCCCGCCGTTCCACCTCGATACTGCTGGGGACCCAGGCGGGCGGGTTCCCGGCGACGCCTGTCGCCGCCGGGTCCGGACCGGTCACGCTCAGGACAGTACGGGGGCGACGCCGTCGCCGCCGAGCCACTGGTCGGCGAGCTGGTCGAGAGTGCCGTTCTCCCGGAGGGTGTCGACGGCGGCGGTGACCTCACCGGTCAGCGGGCTGTCCTTGGGCAGCACGAATCCGAGTTCGTCGCCCTGCTCGCCGTCGGCCTCGGGCAGCTGCCCGACGATGATGCCGCCGGTCAGTTCGGCGGAGGAGACGTAGAAGGCGGTCGGCAGGTCGAAGACCACGGCGTCGACCTGGCCGGTCTCGAGCGCGACCTTGACGTCGTCATTGTTGTTGAACGCGGCCACCGGACGGGTCGGGTCGATCGCCCGCTCCGCCGCCAGGAAGCTGGTGGTGCCGGACTGGGCGCCGATCAGCACATCGCGCAGATCCGCCAACGACGTCGCGCCCGCGGCCGGGGAACCCTCGCGGGTGACGACCACCTGGGTCGTCACGTAGTAGGGGCTGGAGAAGTCGACGAACTGGCGGCGTTCCTCGCGGATCGAGAACTGCTGCAGGTTGACGTCGAAGTCCTTGGGGCCCGGCGCGATCGCCGAGTCGAAGGTGGTGCGCACCCAGTCGACCTGGTCGGGTTCGAAGCCGAGTTGGTCGGCGACGGCGTAGGCGACGGCCGACTCGAACCCCTCACCCGACGACGGATCGTCGTCGATCACCCAGGGGAAGTACGCCGGTTCGCCGGTTCCCACCGTGAAGCGGCCGGGGGTGACGTAGCCGTCATCGGCGGCGTCGGTGGTGGTCGAGGCGCTGTCGCTCGAACCGGAGGAGCAGGCGGTCAATCCCAGTGCGGCGGACATGGCGAGGGCGAGTGCAGCGAGGGCGCGTCGGGACATCTCTTCTCCGGATCGGTGCGGTCGGGCGCGACACATGCTGCCGCATATGCCGGGAATGCATCAGAGTATTCATCGCATCGATTCGGACACAACGCAGCGTGCGCCCCGTTTCCACCGATCCGACCCGGGTCATTTAGTGGGACATCACGTACCATGTATCGCACCAGTGGTTCCACGACAGGAGCGTCGGATATGGGTGGGTCGGGCACAGCCGGGTCGAATACGAGCAGCGGGCGGCGCGCCGTCATCGTCGGCGGGATTCGGACCCCGTTCCTGCGGGCGTTCACCGATTTCACCCGCCTCGACAGCATCGATCTGGCGGACGCGGCGGTGCAGGGTTTGATCGACCGGACCGGCCTGGCGCCGAACGCTATTGAGGCGATCGTCTGGGGTGGTGTCGTACTGCCCAGCGCCGCACCAAATATCGCACGCGAGATCGCGATCGATCTGAAGCTCGACCCGGATTGCGAGGGCTACACCGTCACCCGCGCCTGCGCGTCCGGCCTGCAGGCGGTGACCAGCGCGGCCGCGGCGATCGAACGCGGCGAGTACGACATCATGGTCGCCGGCGGCAGCGACTCGACCAGCAATGCGGAGGTGAAGCTGCCGCAGAAGGTGGTGCACGCGTCGGCGCCGATCGCGTTGGGCAAGCCGGGATTCAAGGACTATCTGGAGGCCGCCCGGCAGCTGGCCCCGTTCTACGATGCGCTGCCCAAGCGCCCGAAGATCGCCGAGCGCACCACCGGTGAGGTGATGGGCGAGTCCGCGGAGAAGATGGCCCGCATCCACGGCGTCGGCCGCGCGGATCAGGACGCCTTCGCCGCGCGCTCGCATCATCGGGCCGCCGCCGCGATCGCGTCCGGTCGTTTCGACGACGAGGTGATCAGCGTTCCGACGCCCGCCGGAGGTTTGGTGACGACCGATGGTCTCGTACGGGCCGATACCTCGGTGGAGAAGCTCGCCCGGCTGAAGCCGGTATTCGCGGAGAACGGCTCGGTGACGGCGGGCAACGCGAGCCCGCTGACCGACGGCGCGTCCGCGGTGCTGCTGATGAGCGAGGAGAAGGCCAGCGCCCTGGGCTTCACCCCGCTCGCGGCGTTCCGGTCATGGAGTTACACCGGTGTCGATCCGGCCGACGAGGTGCTGATCGGTCCGGCGATCTCGATGCCCCGCGCCTTGGCGAAGGCCGGAATGTCCCTGGCCGACGTCGATCTGGTCGACATCCACGAAGCGTTCGCCGCGCAGACCCTGTCGGTGCTCGACGCACTGGCCTCCAAGACCTGGGCAGTCGAGCGCCTCGGCACCGACGAGCCCGTCGGCGACATCGACATCGACCGCCTCAACGTGCACGGCGGCTCGATCTCCCTGGGCCATCCCTTCGCCGCGACCGGCGCCCGCATGGTGACCACCATGGCCAACGAACTGCACCGCACCGGAATGCAGACCGCCCTGCTCGGCATCTGCGCCGCCGGGGGCATCGGGGCCTCGGCGATTCTCGAACGGGTGGAGTGACAGCCGGACCGGAACTACTTTCCCGGCCTCGATCACTTGGTCCGAGCGAGGGCTATTATTCCCTGGTCGCATTCCAGCGCATTACCCAATGGCGCCCTCCCTTACTCCCGTATCCGAGAGGTTGATGCGATCCCGGTAAGTAGTCGTCGTGCGGAGGCATTGTGGCGAAGAATGTGGTCGACGACCGCTCGAGCCCGGACGATGACGCCATCCACTCGATCGGATTGGTGGAGGACCACGAATCGGTTATCGCCGGGCTATCGATGCTTCTCGCCGACGAGCCGGACCTCCACCTGGCGGCGCACGCTCCGACCGTTGACGGATTGCTCGAACAGAGCACCACCTTGAGCCTGGTGATTCTGGATCTGCGCCTGGAAGACGGCTCCTCGCCAACTAGCAACGTCGGGCAGCTGCGAGCCCTGGGTATCCCGGTTCTCGTCTTCACCGGCGGGGAAGATCCATATCTGGTCAGGCTCGCAGCGTCGGCCGGAGTCCTGGGCGTGTTGAGGAAGTCCCAACCGAACGCGGCGGTCGTGTCGGCGATCCGCATGGCGGTCCGAGGTGAAGGGATCATCACCACCGAGTGGGCCGCCGCGATCGACAGCGACCCGGGACTCGACGCGGTGGGCCTGAGCCCACGACAACGCGAGGTGTTGGAGTTGTATGCCTCCGGTGAAACCACGTCCCGAGTGGCTCGCCTGACAGGTCTGCAGGAAAACACGGTCATCGACTACGTTCGGCGCATCAGGCTGCGGTACGCCGAAGCCGGTCGCCCGGCGCCAACCAGGACCGAACTGTACAAACGGGCATTGGAAGACGGATACCTTCCCGTGCCACGCCGGTCCTTTCGGCGGTCATGAGCGCGACAATCACTCCCGGGCCGGCCGAGTCACGCATTCGACGAGTCTTCGTACAGTTCATTGCGGCCGGGTACGTCATATACCTGGCATTGTCGGTACCGAATGCGCTCGGTTATGCATCTCGATTTGCGGAGTGGTGGACTCCGCTGGCGTTGGTGGTCGTCTTCCTACCGGGACTGTGGCTCGGCGTCGAAGGATTCCGCGGTACTCAACGACGGATGCGTTGGTGCGCGAATATCGCAGCGGGCGGTTATCTGATCGCACTGGCCACCGGCTTCATTGCGTGGGTGGGCCCACAAACCAGCACGCCACCACCGGTCTGGCTTGCCGCGTTCCCGGCGCTGTGCACGATGGCCGCCGTCGCCGGCAGCGGCTACCGGGTCGGCCTCGTCTACTTGCCGGTTTCAGCCCTCGCCGCTCAGACGCTCAGCTATCTCGTCAATTCCAACAACAATGACTTGTTCTGGACGGACGTTGCTTTTGCCACGTCATTCAGCTCCTTGTTCGTCGCGGCTACCGTCATGGCCATGCGGACGGGTCGTCTTCTCGACGAAACGCGCGCGACCTCGGAGGCAGCTGCAGCAGGGGCGGCCGCTGCGCGGGCGCGGGCCTCCGAACGGCAGCGTCTCGACGCACTGGTCCACGACCACATCATGGCGACACTGCTCGCGGTCAACAGGCAAGGATCGACACCCACGGTTCGGCGGAGCGCCGACAAGGCGCTCCAAGATCTGGGAGATCTGTCTACCGATTTCGACATCGACGGCACCGTCGATGCGTCGTATCTGGCAGCGTCGGTTCGCTCCGCCATCGGTGATCTGGATGGCGATGCAAACGTCGAATTCGACCTGGCTCCGATCGCCGTTCGACTTCCGGGTGAGGCGGCGCGAGTGTTGGTCGATGCCACCGCCGAAGCCGTCCGAAACAGCGTCCGGCATGCCGGCGGGTCGGCAAAGCGCTCGATATCGCTGGTCGTCGATACCGATAGGGTCGGTATTCGAGTCACCGACAACGGATGCGGGTTCGACCCGCGTGCGGTCCCCCCGCACCGACTGGGGATCCAGGTCAGCATCCACAATCGGACGCGGACCGTCCCCGGCGCGACTTCAGCCATCGACTCCGCACCGGGCCGAGGCACCACCGTCACACTCGGCTGGGGGCGGACCACGTGATCTCCGATCCCTACCGATCCGGCGACATCCGCACCCTCCTCGGCTTGCAGACGTGGACGGCACGCGTGCTGGTGGCCGGCTTCTTTGCCGTCATATGTCTGATTGCGGTCAACACCATGCCCGGCGTGACTTCCGCCGTGGCCACGTTCAGCGCCCTTGCTGTCGTTGCAGTCGGGAGCATCCTGGTCATATCGGTGGACGGGGATCCCATGCCCCGGACGGCCGCGACGGTCACGGCGCTGGCGGCTCCGGTCGCAAGTGCGATCATCCTGGCGTCTACAGCTTGGCCACCAACATTCGCCTGGTACCTGTGGCCTGCGACCGCGGCAACCCCTGCTCAGACATTCCTGGCAGCACGGGGTCGAACCGCACTGGCATGGGCCGGATGGACATCAACCATCGTCGTCCTGATCGCCTGGAACACGATGAACGGTAGCGAGCCATTGATGAATGTCGGGGTCCAACTTGCCGGAGCTGGGCCCCTGCTGATGGCCACCTTCTTTGCGTTCAAGATTCGACCGATCGCGCGGGCGGTCTTCGTGCTGCGCGAACGCACCGTTCGACAAGCCGCCGCGGAGTCGGCCGCCCGGGCGGCCCTGGTCGAGCGAAAGGCCTTGGCGAAGCAACTCGACATTCTCACGCGTCCGTTGCTCGAGCGAATCGCATCCGACCGCCCGCTCGATACCACCGAGCTAACGCAATGTGCGCTTCTCGAGGCGCAGCTGCGGGATAGTCTGCGCGCGCCGAAATTGGCGACGGAGCCGGTCTCGACGGCCGCGAACGCCGCCCGGCAGCGTGGTGTCGAAGTGGTCCTGCTCGATGATGGAGGCCTCGACCATGTCGCCGAAGAGCCCACCGCCCGCGTCCTGGCCGGCATCTCCGCGCAGCTCGATCGGTGTTTCGCCGGCACGGTGACCGCCCGGGTTCTACCTCCCGGACGCACACGACTGGCAACCGTATTGGCAGTCCACGGCGAACGATCGGACCGCCTGGAATTCGGCACGGACGGAACACCTGTCGATTCCGAGAATCGGCGCGAGTAGCGACCCGAACGAACCATCTCATTAGCTGCACTAACTATGCCCCCTGCTCGGGGGTCCCTCCATTCGGGTCTGGTGACACGATGCGTCACCAAGTTAACGTCCATTCGGGTCGAAAAGAACTACACATGTGCTCGTTGGTGCATCACCCGCACCGGCACATCGCACATGGTGCACCCGGACCGGCAGCTGCAATCCCGTCGGCCCGCATTCGGCAGCGAGCGACACGGAAACAGCATGACCACCTCGAGATTCACTGGCCGAATCGCCAACACCATGATCCTCCTCGCGCCGGTCAGTTTGCTGATCACGACCGGCAGCGACGGCAACCCGAACGACTGGATACACCTGGCTTTCGCCTTGACCGCAGCGGGAGTGACATTGTCGTATACGGCCGCAGCTGTGAAAAAGCGTGAAGACAGTGTCGAGCAGAAGAATCGTGACCTCGAGCGCGCAGCGAGGATCAGCCACGAACAGGCACGAAACCGCCGGGACCAACATGCCCGGTTGACCGAGGTGATGTCGGACTCGAACAGAAGGGCATGGGAGGCGATCGGAAGACTACCGGGCCATCTCGAGGCGGCCGGTGAATTTCTGAAACAAGCGGAAGCTGATTGGGGGCAGCGGGTATCCAGCCCCTTCTGGACCTCCCTCGAGCGATCGAAGCTCAAGCTGAAGGACTTCCGAGATGAGGTCGTGACCATCGAGGCGTTGGCGAAGCTGTATACCGATACCGCCGCCGGCTACGACCGTGCTCCTCCGCCTTTCGCGGTCCCGGAGGTATCGATCTCGGTGCTGGAACTGTACCGAACGATCCACGACAACATCTCCGGTTCGATTCGTCTTGCCATGACCGATATCGAGTTCGTCAAGGAAGCCACAAGGCGTCTACAGAACTTCGATGATGACGGCCCGCACGGCTGATCGACGTCTGCGAACGGCCGTCGGCAACCTGCCGTCGAGTGGATCGGCGCTACACCCGCGCGCTGCGCATCCTCTGGTCCCGGCGCGCATCGAAGTCCTCGCGGATCAGCCGGGTGACGACGGTGGTGATCGCCTGGTCGAGGGCCGGGCCGGGGTCGCCCGCGTCGGGAACCCAGTCGCGGACGTCCTCGAGGATGATTGCCCGCCAGGTGGCGTAGACGGCGTCGAAGTCTCGACTGCCGCGCTCGGCCAGATACAGCTCGCCGGTGGGCGCCTCGGTCAGGTAGCCCTCGTCGATCAGGCCGGTGATGTAGCTGTCGAGCACGCGTTCGGGTACGCCGATGCGGTACTCGAGGCGCTGCTGCGTCGGATGTTTGCCGAACATGCGGTCCGCCAGGGCGATCTGGGCGACGCCCCAGAGTTTGGCGTGGTCGGTGGTCACCCCGGAGCGGCGCATCGCGTCGTCGAGGGTATGTCTCTCGCTGCCGGTGATCGAGCGGCAGACCAGGTCCTCGAGGGTGTCGGCGTCGTTGTCGGGCTTGGGTATCGCAAATCCACCGCCCGGATCGCTGGCGTTCTTCGCCGCCACCGACCGCATGGTGACCTGCGGCAGGATCAGCGCGAACACGAAGGCGACCACGGCGACCGGGGCCGCCCACAGGAAGAGGTGGTTGAGCGCGGTCGCGTAGGCGTCGACGATCGGTTCGCGCGCCGCCTCCGGAAGGCTGTGCACCAGTGCAGGTGTGGCGATCTGAGCCTCGGTCACCCCGGCTTGCGCCATCGCCGCCGGCAGTTGTCGTTGCAGGTCGTTGCTGTACAGCGAGCCGAGCACCGCGACACCGAAGGAACTGCCGAGGGTGCGGAAGAAGGTGATCGCCGACGTCGCGGAGCCCAGATCGGCGAGGCTGACCGTGTTCTGGACGATGATCGTCAGGATCTGCATGATCAATCCCAGACCGGTGCCGAGCACGAACAAATACAGGCTCTGCTGCCAGATCGGTGTGCTCGCATCCATGGTCGACAGCAACACCAGGCCGATACCGATCACCACGGAACCGGCGATCGGGAAGACCTTGTACTGCCCCGTCCGTCCGACGATCGTTCCCGACGTGATCGACGTCAACAGCAGACCGAGCACCATCGGCAGGGTCCGCACCCCGGAGATGGTGGCCGACGCGCCGCCGACGTACTGCAGGAAAACCGGCAGGTAGGTCAACGATCCCATCATCGCGAATCCGACGATGAAGCTGAGCACCGTCGACACGGTGACCACCCGGCTGCGGAACAGGCGCAACGGCAGGATCGGTTCCGCCGCGCGGCTTTCCACCCAGACGAAGGCCACCAGGGCCAGCACCGAGGCGATGAACAGCCCGATGATCGTCGCCGACCCCCACGCATATTGGGTGCCGCCCCACGACGTCGCCAGGGTCAGGCCGGTCGCGCCGAGGCCGACCAGAATCACGCCGAGATAGTCGACCTTCGGCGACGCCACCCGGCCGTGGTCGGGAATGGTGCGCAGGGCGAGCAGCACCACGATGATCGCGACCGGGACGTTGATGTAGAACGCCCACCGCCAGGACAGGTTGTCGGTGAAGAATCCGCCGAGCAGCGGCCCGATCACGGTGGTCACACCGAAGACGGCACCGAGTGCGCCCTGGTACTTGCCGCGTTCGCGCAGCGGGATGACCTCACCGATCAGCGCGACGGCGGTGACCATCAGACCGCCGCCGCCGATGCCCTGCAGGGCCCGGCTGGCGATCAGCATCGACATATCGGTGGCCAGACCGCAGAGGAACGAGCCGAGAATGAAGATGACCACGCTGATCAGGAAGACGCGTTTGCGGCCGAAGAGGTCACCGAATTTGCCGGACAACGCCGTCGACACCGTCTGGGTGAGCAGATAGGCGGTGACCACCCAGCTCATATGCCCGGCGCTGCCGAGATCACCGACGATCGTCGGCAGGGCCGTCGACACGATCGTCTGATCCAGCGCCGACAACAGCATGCCGAAGAGCACGGTGATGAAGACCATGTTCATCTGCGTGCGGCTGATACCGCCGTCTTCGTGCGTGGTCGAGGGACTCGGGTTGGGTTCCGATTCCGTCGACGAGGCAACAGTATTCGACCGATTCATCGCTTATGTCCTATTCCGGCTTCGGTGGACCTGCACGACAGCTTCCCCAACTTCCCATATGTGGCCCACCTGCGCACCCATTCCCCGATTCGGGGGCTAGCGTGCACCGATGTGACCGACGAACCGCAGCCCTCCGGATCGGATCCCGCGGATTCCGCCTCACCCGATTCCGGGATGCTGACCGAGCGGCACGCGAGTTGGGCCGAGTTGTTCTTCGATCTGGTCGCGGTCGCCGGGGTGGCCGGGTTGGCGCACGTCTTGGCCGGCGAGTTCGGACCGTTGGCGCCCGCGCTGTACGTGGCGCTCTTCCTGGCCTTCTGGATGACGTGGCTGATCTTCACCCTCTACGGCAATTCCGCGGGCAGCGAGTTGCGGCTGGTACGGCTGCTTATCGGCATGTTCGGGCTCGGGGTGATGGCGGCGGCGATCCCCGGCGTCACCGAGGCGGTGCTGCACCACGAGACAACCGACGGCGCCTGGTTGGCGGCCAACGCTTTTGCCCTCGCCTATGTGATCGCCCGCTGGTTCGGCGCCCAGTCCTGGCGCGGCGGACAACTGGTCACCGACTTCCCGATCGCCCAGCAGACCCTCGGCATCCTGCCGTGGGTGGTGTCACTCTGGGTCGACGGCGAGGCGAAGCTGGCCCTCTGGGGCCTCGGCCTGGCGATCGACGTCGGCGGTCTGATCATCATCAACGGCTCGCGAATGCTCGCGTCGTACCAGCGGCGGGCGGACGAGATGCGCCGTCGTGTCGACCGATCCGCGCAGCAGGGTCCGCTTCCGGTGCATCACGATCGGCGCGGCAATCGGCGCACCGCGCTCGACCGACTCGAGGCGATGCGCGTCGGTTCCGTTCGTCTCGACCCCGAACACCTCGCCGAACGGCTCGGGCTCTTCGTGATCATCGTGCTCGGCGAGGGGATCATCCAGATGGTCCGCACCAGTTGGGAGGTCCCGTGGGATCGGGGTCTCCTCGGCGCCGGGTTGGTCGGCTTCCTGCTGCTGGTCGGGCTGTTCACCCTGTCGTTGCTGTACGGGCACGCCGGAATTCCCTATCTGCGGCCCGGGGTGCTCGGCATCCGCGTCACCCTGGCGTTGCACTTCGTCGTCGCCGGATCGATCGCCGCGCTGGCGACCGCGCTCGCAGAGACGATCGAGGTGGCGGGGCAGCCGCTGCCTACCGCGCAGCGCTGGTTGATGTGCGCAGCGGTGATGATCTACTTCGGCGTCGGACTGATCGCGGCGGTCGCGGGCGGCAACCGTCGGCGGCGGTCGCTCGTGCCGTGGGTGATCGCCGGGATCGTGCTGCCGGCGATCATCGGCGCGACCGCCGACCAGACCCGGGGCACCACGGTGGCCTGGTATGTCGCCGCGGTGCTGCTCTGGCATATCCTCGCCGCCCGCCGTCGGAGGCGCGGCGACCGGACCGATATACCGGATGGGGTATCGCCTCCCACCGCCGAGAAGTAACCCCCGGGGGTATGCTGGACGATGCCCTCGAACGGGAGGGCGGTCAGATCGCGATGAGCGCAGAGGAGTTACAGGTGAGCGAGCAGAGCAAGCCGACCGACGCGCCGGCCCTGCACAACGAAGAGGCGATGGCCGCGGTGCTCAACCGGTTGCGCCGCGCGCGGGGGCAGCTCGACGGGGTGATCGGCATGATCGAGGACGGCCGCGACTGCCGCGCCGTCGTCACCCAACTCGCGGCGGTCTCGCGGGCCCTGGACCGGGCCGGGTTCAAGATCGTCGCCAGTGGCATGCGGCAGTGCATCGCCGCGGACGGCGACGGGGTGGAGGCCCCGCTCACCGAAGAGGAACTCGAGAAGCTGTTCCTCGCTCTCGCCTGAGCGCCTTCCGCGGTAGGGGCGTCGACCGCACCACAATTGTGTCGCGGTGCCGCGATTCTGCGGCGCCCGTGGTGGCACCCGGGGCACGATGGCGGACGTGTCTACTGGTTCCGGTCGGCGGAAGTCGCGCGTTCCCACCCTGGTCATGCTGCTGGTCGCGCTGCTGACCGCCGGCGCGGTCACCTACGCGGCCACCCGCGGCGGTGGCGACGAGCCGGCCGACACCTCCGCGTCGGCGACCACGACGACCACCGCGGCCGAAACCACCACGTCCGCCGCGGAGACCACGACCGCGGAGTCGACCACCACGGCCGAGACGACCACCGAGGAGTCGACGACCACCTCGGCGAGCGAGTCGACCACCACCGGCGAGACCACGACCACCCGCAGCACCACCACAACGACGGCGCGGACCACCGAGTTGGCGAGCCTGCAGACGACCGGCGATACGCGGCCGACCACCGGCGAGGCGACGATCGACGGGCGCAGCTTCCCCGACTCGCTGTCGACGCGGATCGGCGGATGTGACACCAACGGGTCGTTCACCTACGACCTGGGCGGCGACTACCGCTCCTTCGCGACGACCGTCGGCACCACCGACGACAGCGACAGCCGCTCGGTGGTGCGCTTCGAGATCTACGCCGACGACGAATTGGTCTACACCTCCGGCAATCTCGACCAGGGACAGTCCGCGGATGTCGACATCTCGGTGGCGAATACGCAGAACCTGCGGCTGGGCTACCTGTTCATCGACGGCGACCTGAGCCGGTGCAGCAATGCCGGTGAGGCCGCCTGGGGCGACCCGACCCTGACCGAATGAGCGCGGCGACCGGCGCGACCGAGGCCCGGGTGGAACTGGTCGACGCGGACGGCCGCGCGACCGGCACCGCCCCGGTCACCGAGGCGCACCTCGCGCCGGCCGCCCGCCATCGCGCGTTCAGCGTCGTCCTGCACGACGGCGCCGGTCGGGTGCTGCTGCAGATCCGGTCGAGCGCCAAGGAGCGGTGGCCGGGCTATCTCGCGAACTCCTGCTGCGGCCACCCCGCCTCCGAGGCGACGCTGATCGAGGATGCGCGCACCCGCGTCCGGGAGGAACTCGGGATCACCGTCGAGACCCTGACCGAGGTCGGACGCTTCGAGTACCAGGCCGCGATGCCCGACTCCCGATGGGAGGAGTGGGAATACGACCACGTCCTGGTCGGCGAGATCACACCGGACACCCCGATCGATCCCGATCCCTCGGAGGTCTCCGCCTTCGCCTGGGTCGCCGGGCGTCCCGATGACGGCGTCCCGCACGCCCCGTGGCTGGCACCGGTCATCGACGCCGCGGCGGACCACGTCCCCGGCTTCCGAGGGTCGGAGACCCCCTAGCTCCACCGGGCATCCGATCCACCGGGAATCCGGGGGCACCCGCGCCGGTTCCACCCGATGAGGAACGACGAGCCGAGGGGGTGCGGACCGATGCGGGTGTCGCTGCTCGACCGATCCCGCACCCGTGCGGGCGAATCGGATGCCGAAGCGGTCGCCGCCACCGTCGCGCGGGCACGGCGCGCGGAAGCGCTTGGTTTCCAACGGTTCTGGACCGCCGAACATCACGCGGTCCCCGGTATCGCCTCCGCCGCACCGGCGGTGCTGCTCGCTGCGATCGGCGCGCGCACCCAACGGATCCGCCTGGGCACCGGCGGCATCATGGTGCCGAACCACCCACCGCTGGTGATCGCCGAACAGGCCCTGCTGCTCGAATCGCTGTATCCCGGCCGCATCGACATCGGCCTCGGCGGTTCGCTCGGCTTCACCGCCCCGATCCGCCGCGCCCTCGGGCGGACGCAGCTGCGGGACGAGCAGTACGCCGCCGAGATCGAGAGCGTCCGCGCCTACCTGGACGGCCGCGCGGAGGTCACCGCCCGACCGTCCGTGCCGCCGCCGCCACTGTTCCTGCTCGCCATCCGCAACGGTCTGACCCTGGCCGCCGCATTGGGGATGCCGGCGGTGATCGCCGGGCCACTGGTCACCGATACGGCCGCCGTCGAGACGTACTTCCGTACCTACCGGGGCAGCGAGCACGCACCCGAGCCGTACCTGATGGTCGGGGTCGAGGTCGCCGTCGCCGACTCCGAGGAGCAGGCGCGCGACCTGCTGCTCCCCGACTCCTGGGCCTACGCCGACTCGCGGGATGTCGGCGAGTTCCGCGCGCTGCGACCCGTCGACGAGGTCCGCGAGCTGCTGCGGACCGAGGCGAGCGACCGGAAGCTCGAGGTCGTGCGCGCCCGGACCGACTCGGCGATCGCCGGTACCCCCGAACAGGTGGCCGAGGCGCTCACGCAGGTGGTGAAGCGCACCGGGGCGTCGGAGGTCCTCGCGAGCGTCAGCACCTTCGAGCGCGCCGACGTCGCCCACGCCGACGAGGTCCTGGCCTCGCTCGGCGGCTCGTAGCGGGGGTCGTTCAGCGAGGGTCGTTCAGCAGGGACCGTTCGGCAGGAGTCGTTCAGGAAGCCGACTCGGTGGCCGGTGCGAGGTGGCCCGCGGGCGCGTCGGTGGGCTGCACCCGGTAGGGCAACATCACCAGGCCGTAGAGCACCGCGCTGAGTAGGAAGGCCGGGATGGTGGCGCCGATCGGCAGCGGCCACACATAGGTCCAGACATAGGACACGATCGCTCCGATCAGCCAGACGACCACCGCGCGGGGGTTGATTCCGGCGGTGTACCAGTACTTTCCGGAGCGGGCCCGCAGGATGTCGCGCGAATACGAGCCGCGCTTGATCAGGTAGTAGTCGACGATCATGATCGCGAAGACCGGCACGAAGAGGGCGCCGATCATGACCAGGAAGTCGGTGAACTGGGCGAGCAGCCCGAACCAGGTGGCACCGAGGATCGACACCAGCCCGAGAACCAGCGCGGTGGGCAGGAACTTCAGCGGACCGCCGACGCGGGCGTTGACCACCGAGGTGACCATGCCGTAGACGACCATCGAATTGGTCGCCATCACCGACACGAAGATCACGATCGCCAGCGGCGCACCGAAGGCCGCGACCAACACACCCGGGTCGAAGGAGATCGCCTCGTCGCCGCTGAGGATGACGTAGCCGATGACGGTGGCGCCCAGGGACATCGAGATGATCGTCGACAGGATATAGCCCAGGCCGCCACCGACGATGCCGGCCCGCGAGGACCCGGCGAGCCGATTGAAGTCCGCGGACAACACCGTCCACGACATCGCGGTGGCGATGACGATGTCCAGCACGATCACCGGGGTGTAGCCGAGGTCGATGTCGACCGGGATCGCCTGGTACTCAACGGGGCTGAAGGTGGTGAACGCGGTGACGAAGACCCACGCGATGATCAGCAGCATGATGGCGGCCAGCCACGGTTCGACGCGGGCGATGCCCTCGTGCCCGAAGATGGCCAGTCCCACCACGATCGCCTGACAGAGCACCGCAAACAGGATCGGGCTCGAGAAGCCGGTCAGGTCGGCGATCAGATAGTCGACGGTCAGGCCGGCCAGCATCGCCTGCACCCAGCTCCACCCCATCAGGATGACGACATTGGCCGCGACCGGCAGCAGGCTGCCGTTGATGCCGAAGGAGCCGCGGGTCAACGCCATGGTGGGCAGGCCGGTGCGGGTGCCGATATTGCCGACGGTGACCAGCACGATCGCCCCGATGACGGTGCCGACGACGATCATCGCGATCGCGGTGCCGAAACTGATCGCCGGGACGAGCAGGGTGCCGGTCAGCAGGGTGGTGACCACCAGGTTCGCGGCCAACCAGATCATGCCGATGCGACCGGTGGACAGGGTGCCGCGGACCGGGCCCGCACCCTCCGCCTGCGCCGAGGTATACCGATCGAGTCGGGCGTAGAGAGAGGACATGCAGACTCCCGAATTTCGCCTGGGGATCCCGCACCGACGCCAGAGCCCGCCCCGTATCCGGCGGACCCGATGCGCCCGCCGCCGATATCGCACGCGTCGATATCGGACAAAATGCTAACCCGGACACCGCAACCTCGCCGGGTGCACGAGTAGCGACCAGCGGTAGACGCGGTGGGTGCGCTCGCCGATCCGCGCGGCGTGCCATCCTCGAGGGAGTCGACGGACTATTCCGTGCCGTCGTGGCGTTCCACCTAGGCACGTCGGCGCGAACCGCCCGTCGAGCACCACGCGGACCCCTCCGCGACGGTGACCGCCGGGCAGCACGAGGAGGCACCCGCCCATGGCAGCAGTGGTCGATGGCACGACGCGACCCGCGCACGGCCCCGCCCGCGCGGTGGTTTCCGGTGGCCGCGCCCCCGACGTATCGATGCTGTTGGCGCGCGGTGACGAGCTGGCGGAGCTGGTCGCCGAGGCCGGGCGCATCCGCGACGAGGGGCTCGAGCGAGCCGGCCGCCCCGGCGTCATCACCTGGTCGCGCAAGGTGTTCATCCCGGTGACCACCCTCTGCCGGGACCGCTGCCACTACTGCGTCTTCGTCGACACCCCCGCCAAGCTGACCCGCAAGGGCATCCCGCCCTATCTGTCGGAGGAGCAGGTCCTCGCGACCGCCCACCAGGGCGCGCACCTGGGCTGCAAGGAAGCGTTGCTCACCCTGGGCGATCGCCCCGAGGAGCGCTGGGACGTCGCGCGCGAATGGCTCGACGCACACGGGTGGGCCTCGACGCTCGACTACATCGGCCACCTCGCGCGGCGGATCACCGCGGAGACCGGCATGCTCGCGCACCTCAACCCGGGGGTGATGAGCCACGACGAGTTGGTCGCGCTGCGCCCGACGGCGCCGTCGATGGGCATGATGCTCGAGACCACCTCGACCCGGCTGTTCACCGACCCGGGCGAGGCTCACTTCGGGTCCCCCGACAAGGACCCGGCGGTGCGGCTGCAGGTCCTCGAGGACACCGGCACGCTGCGCATCCCGTTCACCACCGGTCTGCTGATGGGCATCGGCGAGACCCCGCAGGAACGGTTCGAGACGATCCTCGCGCTGCGGGATGCCCAGCAGCGGCACGGCAATCTGCAGGAGATCATCGTGCAGAACTTCCGGGCGAAGCCGGGAACCGCGATGCAGGCCGCGGACGACGCCGATATGGACGCCTATATCGCCACCGTCGCGACCACCCGGATCGTGCTCGGGCCGGACGCCCGCGTGCAGGTACCGCCGAACCTCAGCGACCCGACCGAGTTCTCCCGACTGGTCGCCGCCGGCATCGACGATTGGGGTGGCGTCAGCCCGCTGACCGCCGATCACGTCAACCCGGAACGGCCCTGGCCCCAGGTCGAGGCCCTGGCCGCGGCGACCCGCGCCGCCGGGTACACCCTGCGCGAACGGATCACCGTGCACCCGCCGTATATCCACGACCGCGACCGGTGGATCGATCCGGCCCTGCACGAGCCGGTGCTCGCCCTCGCCGGCGAGGACGGGTTGGCCGGCTTCGGCGCCCGCCCGGTCACCCCGCTCGGTTCGACCGCCGACCCACAGACCTCCGGCCGGACCCGACGCGATCCGATCGAACGGGCCGCCGACGACCCCTCCGGGCTCTCGGACGACGACTATGCGGCGCTGCTGACCGCACGCGGCGCCGAACTGGACCGGCTGACCGAGCTGGCCGACGAACTGCGCCGCTCGATGGTCGGCGCGACGATCACCCAGGTGGGCAACCGCAACCTCGGCTCGGACCGGGTATGGGATCCCGCGGTGGTCGCCGACGTCGCCCGCGACACCGTCGACCTCGGCGCGACCGAGCTGTGCATCCAGGGCACCGCCGGTCCCGATGCCCCGGATGACGTCTACGAGCGGATCGCGGCGGCGGTCAAGCGGGCCGCCCCCGGTCTGCACCTGCACGCCTTCCGCCCGGCCGATGTGATCGACGGGGCCCGGCGCACCGGGCGTTCGGTGACCGAGCAGTACGCGGCCCTGCGGGCGGCCGGGGTCGACACCGTGCCGGGCACCGGGGTCAAGATCCTCGACGAGGCCTACCGGGCGCGGGTCTTCCCCACCGACCTGCCGGTGCAGCGGTGGGAGGAGGCGATCCGCGCGGCGCACGGCCTGGGGCTGCGCTCGACGTCGGTGCTGTTCTACGGGCACGGCGAGACGCCACAACAGCTGGTCGCGCACCTGCGGGGGCTGCGGCGAATCCAGTCGGATACCGGCGGCTTCACCGAACTGGTGCCGATGGCCTTTCCGGGCGGCTCCCATACCGAGGACGACCATCGGGCGGTACACGCGGTGGCCCGGCTGATGTTGCACGGCAGCATCCGGCATATCCAGGCGGCGTGGACGCGGCTCGGCGTCGAGGGGGCGCTGACCGTACTGCGTTCCGGCGCCGACGATCTCGGCGGCACCTTGCTCGACGGCCGGGTGGTGCCGGAGGCCGGTGTCGAGTTCGGTCGGCAGCTGCCGGTCGAGGATGCCCGCCGGATCGCCAAGACCCTCGGCCGACAGTTGCGCATCCGCACGACCACCTATGGAGTGGCCCGGTGACCCTGCGGGTACGGGTGGCGGTGGTCGGTGCCGGCTTCGCCGGAATCGCGATGGGCCGACGGCTCGCCGCGGCCGGGGAGTCGTTCGTCATCCTGGAGCGGCGCGACGGGGTCGGCGGCACGTGGTACGACAACACCTACCCCGGCGTCGCCTGCGATGTGCCGGCCCACCTCTACTGTTTTGCCGACGTCCCCAACCCCGGTTTCAGCCGAGTCTTCGCCCCGGGGGCCGAGATTCGCGAATACTTGGAAACTGCGGCGGCGCCGGTGGCCGATCGGCTGCGGCTGCGCACCTCGCTCGACGGCGCCTCCTGGGACGGTCGACGGTGGACGCTGCGCACCTCGACCACCGGCGAGGTGTCGGACGCCGGGGATGCGCGGACCGTGATCGCGGACGTACTGATCCTGGCCTGCGGCCGGCTGACCGAGCCGAGCCTGCCCGCGGTACCGGGCGAATTCTCCGGTCCCATCGTGCATTCGGCGCGCTGGGATCACGACATCGACCTGTCCGGCCGCCGGGTGGCGCTGGTCGGCACCGGCGCGACCGCCGTCCAATTGCTACCCGAGCTGGCCGCGAAGGCCGCGTCGGTGACCGTGCTGCAGCGCAGCGCCCCCTACATCCTGCCCAAGGGCGACCGGGGCTACGAGGCCGCCGAGCGCGAACTGTTCGAACAGCGCCCCACCGTCCTGCGCGACCTGCGCTCGACGATGTTCGACGAGGCCGAGGCGGTCTTCGACGAGCGGGCCGGCGCGGGCCGCGAGGCCGCGCGCTCCCGGGCGCTGGCCCACCTCGCCGACCGGGTGATCGATCCGGTGGTCCGCGAAGCAGTGCGCCCGGACCACGAATTCGGTTGCAAGCGTGTTCTTTTCAGCGACGACTACTACGAGTCACTCAACCTGCCGCACGTGCGGCTGATCCCGCAGGCGCTGGACAGCTACTCGGCGAATGCGGTGCACACCGCGGACGGCGGACGGCACGAGGTCGATGCGGTGATCCTGGCGACCGGCTTCCGCAGCACCCGCCAGCCCTATGCCGCCCTGATCCGCGGCCGCGGTGGTCGCACCCTCGAGCAGCACTGGTCCGAGGGGATGCGCGCCTACGCGTCGACCGCGGTGCACGGCTTCCCGAATCTCTTCGTGCTCGATGGACCGAACGCGACGCTGCCGCACAACTCGGCGGTGTTGATGATCGAGGCGCAGGCCGACTACGTCACCGGCGCGCTGCCGTGGACGCGGCGCGGGCCGCTCGAGGTGACCGCCGAGGCGGAGGAGGCGTACGCCGCCGAGATAGCCGAGCGCAGCGGGGTGTGGACCAGCGGGTGCAGCAACTGGTACGTCGATCCGCGTTCGGGTCGGCAGGTGCTGCTATGGCCGGGACGAGCGGCGGAATTCCGAAATCGGTTCGGCCACTTCGATCCCGGGCCGTACCAGACACGTGAGCCTGCCCGAGTGTAACCCCGCGCGGCCCCGCAGCGGGGCGCCACACCACCCTCCGGGACGCCTCGGATGGGGAACGTCACAAACCTCGAAAATCGTGGCGAAGGTCAATTTGCGTTTCCGATCTTTTCTGGATTAAATCCAGATACGGGGGTTACGTTGTCGTTCCCCGCATCGCACCACTTGTGCCGATATCCCGTCGTTCTCCAGGAGGGTTCTGCCGTGTCCCTGATCAACACCACCATCAAGCCGTTCAAGGTCAACGCCTACCGTCAGGGCAAGTTCCTCGAGGTCTCCAGCGACGATCTGCTCGGCCGCTGGTCGGTCTTCGTCTTCTACCCGGGCGACTTCACCTTCGTCTGCCCGACCGAGCTCGAGGACATCGCCGAGAACTACGACGCCTTCCAGGCGCTCGGCGTCGACGTCTACTCGGTGTCGACCGACAGCCACTTCGCGCACAAGGCGTGGCACGAGACCTCCCCGGCCGTCGGCAAGGTCCAGTACACGATGCTCGCCGACATGACCTTCCAGCTCTCCCGCGACTTCGAGGTCCTGATCGAGGACGCCGGCCAGGCGCTGCGCGGCACCTTCGTCGTCGACCCCGAAGGCCGCATCAAGACCATCGAGGTGCACGACACCGGCATCGGCCGCGACGCCCAGGAGCTGCTGCGCAAGGTGCGCGCCGCCCAGTACATCGCCGCCCACCCCGGCCAGGTCTGCCCGGCCAAGTGGGACGAGGGCGACGACACCCTGGCCCCGTCGCTGGAACTGGTGGGCAAGATCTGATGTTGGACGCCACTCTCAAGAACCAGTTGTCGACCTACCTGACCAATCTGCGGCATCCGATCGAACTGGTGATCACCGCGGACGACCCGTCCACGGCGGAACCGGCTCGCGCCAAGACGATTCGGCAGATGAACGATCTGCTCGACGATATCGCCGCCCTCAGCGACCGGGTGACCGTCCGCGAGGACAACACCCTGGATGTGCGGCGTCCGTCGTTCCTGATCACCCGACCGGGCGAGGACTCGGGCGTGCGTTTCGCGGGCGTCCCGATGGGCCACGAGTTCACCTCGCTGGTGCTGGCGCTGCTGCACGTCGGCGGCCACCCGGCCAAGGAGGAAGCCGCTCTGCTGGAGCAGGTTTCGGCCCTGAGCGGTCCGCTGCACTTCGAGACCTACTTCTCGTTGACCTGCCAGAACTGCCCGGACGTGGTCCAGGCGCTCAACCTGATGAGCGCGCTGAACCCGAACATCACCCACACCGCGATCGAGGGCGGCGCCTTCGCCGACGAGGTCGAGCAGCGTCAGGTGATGAGCGTGCCGACCGTGTACGTCAACGGTGAGGTCTTCGGACAGGGTCGGATGACCCTCGCCGAGATCGTCGGCAAGCTCGACGACTCGGTCGGCGAGCGCGAGACCGAGCAGATGAACGAGCGCGAAACCTACGACGTGCTGGTCATCGGCGGCGGACCCGCCGGCACCACCGCGGCGATCTACGCTGCCCGCAAGGGAATTCGCACCGGACTGGTCGCCCGTAAGCTCGGCGGCCAGGTGCTCGACACCGGCGGCATCGAGAACTTCACCTCGATCCTACATACCGAGGGCCCCGCCTTCGGTGCCGCGCTCGAACAGCATGTGCGCGACTACGACGTCGACGTGATCTCCCGGCAGCAGGCGATCGCCCTGCACCCCGGCGCGGAGCCCGGTGCGCCTATCGAGATCGAGTTCGACAACGGTGCGCGGCTGACCGCCCGCTCGGTGATCCTGGCGACCGGCGCCCGCTGGCGTTCGCTGTCGGTGCCGGGTGAGGACGACTACCTCAACAAGGGTGTCACCTACTGCCCGCACTGCGACGGCCCGCTGTTCAAGGGCAAGAAGGTCGCGGTGATCGGCGGCGGCAACTCCGGCGTCGAGGCGGCGATCGATCTGGCCGGGCTCTGCGAGCAGGTCACCCTCTTCGAGTTCGACTCGCAGCTGCGTGCCGACGAGGTGCTGCAGCGCAAGCTGCACAGCATGGGCAACACCACCGTGCACACCTCCGCTCAGGTGAACCAGGTGGCCGGCGACGGCTCGAAGGTCACCGCGGTCAGCTGGATCGACCGGGCGAACAGCACCGAGGAGAAAACCGACCTGGACGGCATCTTCGTGCAGATCGGTCTGCTGCCCAATACCGACTGGCTCGAGGGGACCGTCGAGCTGAACAAGCGCGGCGAGATCGTCATCGACGGTGCGGGACGTACCGAGGTCCCCGGCGTCTTTGCCGCCGGCGACTGCACCACCGCGCCGTACAAGCAGATCGTCACCGCCGCGGGCTCCGGCGCCACCGCCGCCCTCAGCGCGTTCGACTATCTGATTCGGGTGTCCGCACCCGCGTAACACCCCGCAGAACCGAATGGGCGTCGAGGCTTCGTGCCTCGGCGCCCATTCGGTTCTGCGGAACGGGTGGGAGTCGACACCCACGCGCCCCCAGTGACAGGTCTCAGGGTGCGCGGGCCAGCAGATCGCCGCGCACGGCCACAAACCGTCCGACCCGGTCGGCGACCCGTCGGTGGTCGACCTCGTTGAGCACATCGTGTCCGGCGCCGTCGACCACCTCAATACGCAAATCCGGCAGTCGCTGCGCCCACGGGGTCACCCCGTCGAGGGGGGCGATCCGGTCGCGGGCACCGTGTACGGCGAGCACGGGAACCTCCAGCCGATCGGCCCCGGCCTCGAGTCGTTGCCAGGCCGGCGCGAACGCCGCGGCCAGATCGTCGGCGTTGTCGGCGCTGGTGAACACCTGCGGGTCACCGGCCAACTGCTCGAGGTAGGCCGGGTCGGACGACAGGTCCGCCGGGTCGAGGTCGAGCCCGCCACCGGCGTCGATATCGGTGAGCCAGTCCAGCGGTGACAGCGGCGCCCCGCTGATGGCGAGCGCCGCGTAGTCGTCGGAGGCGTCCAGGGCGGCCCAGAGCGCGACCAGGCTGCCCAACGAGTGGCCACCGAGGGCCAACGGCAGACCGGGTGCGTGGCCGCGGGCGATGGCGGCCAGGCGGCCCAGATCGTCGGCGAGATCCTCGATCGATCCGAAGGCACCCCGGCCCCCATCGCTGAATCCGTGGCCCCGCAGGTCCAGGGCCCACAGGTCGACGCCCTGCGCGCCGATCTCCTCGGCGAAGCGGCGGTAGAGGCCGCTGTGCTCACCGAAGCCGTGAGCGAAGATCAGCGCCGCACGCGGACGCCGAGTCGGCCAGTGGCGGTAGAACACCCGCCCGCGGGTCGTGGTGAAGTACGGCATCGGCGGGCCCCCTCACATCTCGAAGCTGTGAGAGTTCGACGATCCGCGCGACGACATGCTGGTCATGGTGGTGGCCCACCCCAACCGCCGTCACCGGTTACGACCACGGCGATCGTAATTGCGGCCGACCGGCACGGCCCGCCGGGCCGCCGCTACCGGGCGGCGGCGAAGCAGTCCCGCAACCCCAACCGGTTGACCGCCGCCGACACCTTGCGCGGATGCAACGACAGGGTGGTGCGGATCCAGTGCATCGATCGGCCGGTGGCCGCGGCCCGGCGGATCACCGCGTCGCGCTCCTCCTCGGTGAACGATGTCCCGCGGACCCGCTCCGGATCGGAGATCGCCAGTTCCACCAGGTACTCGTCGACATCGGGCGTCGAGTCCGCGAACATCTCGTGCGGAATCCAGTCCGGCAGGGTCGCCGTCGCGTGAACCCCCGCGTGCGGACGCCCGTCGTCGTCCCAGACCACCCCGGCCCGTACCACCCCGACCGGTCCACGCCGGTCGATGATCTCCTCGCGCGTCTGCCGCAGGCAGGACGACAGGAAGGGGCACTGCGCACACATCCGTGCCGCACCGGCCCGGGCGGAGACACTGTCCGACTCGAACGCGTCGAGTACCGAGTCACAGACGCGCCCCCGCGCGGCCGTGCACGTTCCCAGATTCGCTTGGTATTCGCTTTGCATTGGCCATCCCCCTCGCTTCTCCACCCAGTATGGCTCAGATTTCGCTTATTTGGGTGAAAGCGTTACAGACTAGCAGCTTTTGTCCGGCCCGAATCACCGGAACGGACCGCTGCGTCTGCCAGGACGACCATCATCTGATGGGTGATCATCGGCGATCTGCTGCCCCACCAGGCGGCCCGCCGCGTCGAGTAGGTGCGGGCGTCACGGGGGACCATCACGTCGTCCCCCGACCGCAGGACCTCGGCATACATGCCGCTGGAGCGGCGGATCGCGCGGTATCGCCGCACCCGATCGGGCAGGACGGTGGCCGAGTAGAACAGCGAGCCGGCGCCGATGAAGATCAACGGGATCAGCGCCCCGGCCCAGCCGATCAGCTCCGCGTGGGCCCGATACCAGTCCGGCGTCCCCCCGGAGTGCATCTGCAGCCGGAAGAGCAGATTGGAGGCCGGCAGCAGCCCCGCGATCGCGCCGGCGGTCATCAACAGCAGGGGCCGACCGATCGGCGAATCCCGCACGCCGGGCAGGCGCACCATCCGCACGAGGTAGAACATCGCCCCGCAGGAGGCGGCGATCATCGTGCCGACGTAGAGCCCCCAGAAGAGCAACAGACCCCGGTCGAGAGGGAAGTCGCGGAAGATCGCGCCGCTCGGCGCCCAGGAGGCGGAAGAGGACAGGAAGCCCGCGATCGTGGCGAGCGCGACCGCCGGGGTGACGACGCGGAAGACCCGCCGCCAGATCGCCGGCCGATCGGAGACGGTCACCGCCACCAGTTCGACGACGGTCATGAAGGCGAAGACCCCGGCGACCGCGGCGATCAGCTCGGTGCCGTTGTGGACACCGAGCAGCCCGTGGAACCAGGGATCCATCACGTCGTCGGCGACACCGGGCATGCGGATCACCGTGCTGACCGCCATCGCGAAGACGACGATCGTCAGCGGCCTACTCGACGGGCGGGACCGCCAGTAGGCCAGCCGGGCGACGCCGATCGCGGCGAGCGCGACCGCCGCGAGCACCACCACGACCACATCCACAAGCCGTCACACCCGCCAGCCGAAGAGCCCGGCGATCTTGCCCAGGAATTCGCGATCCCGCGGCGGCAGGTCGGGCGGGAACAGCGGCTTCCGCAGATCCTCCGCCCGCGTCATGATCAGCGTCGCGACCTGCTCGGCCTCCGCCTCGACCGGATGCAGGGCCGAGCCGCTGCGCGCGAAGCAGACCTGGGAGCGGGCGAGCCGCTGGATCAGGTAGTCGGGCAGGTCGGGCGCGATCCGGCGGATGTTCTCCGCCAGATAGTCGAGGAACTCGGCGTGCCCACCCGCCCGGTGGGCCAGCAGGATATGCGCAACCTCGTGACAGATGATGTGCTCGCGATAGCGCCCGGTGGCGCGGGAACTGACGTAGATGACGTCACGGGTGGCGGTCGGAACCCACAGCCCGGTGATCTCCCGGTCGACCTCCTCCGGGAGCGGCTCCACCACGATGAGGCGGCCGAGCCGAATCCCCACGTCGCCGAGGAATCCCTCGATCGACCAGGGCCGACGGAAGGGCAGCGTCTGCACCACCCTCCGGACGGCCTCGTCGCCACCGCGGTCGATCGGCGGTGTCACGACGATCGATAGGGATCGGGTGCGCCGTACCGTTCGTGAGTGGACTCGATCAGTCGGCCGACGGCCGACACCGACTCCGCGGACAGCTCCGGCCGTCCGGAGCGCAGGGCCATCAGCGATACCGGGACGCCCGACAACATGGTGAACAGTTCGAGCTGGTGCAGATAGCGCGCCTGCTCCTCCGGCGAGCCCAGCAGGTAGGACCGGGGCGCCGAAAAATGCGCGGCGATCGCCTCGAGCACGTCGTCCGCGGGAACGGCGTCGCCCTCGATCGCCTCACGGATCAGCGAGGTCTCGATCGGGCGGCCGACCACCGGAGCGACCGCGGCGGCGATCGATTCGTCGGTCTCGGTCCGGCCCGCGGCCGCGGCGGTCTCCACCAGGATCCGAATTCTCTCGGACAACGACAGTGACTCCATGCCCACTCCTCCCCGCCCGACCACCCGACTGCCTCGTACCGAATTCTATGCGTGGTATCCGACGCGTACCGGATGGCTTGCCATGGTACGGCCGGTATTGTCCACTGAACGAACGACAAAACATCCCCATTCGCTGATCCGTCGGGTCGGACAGGTCAGTAGCTAGGCTGGCCGAATGACACCCACTGACCGCGTTCGTTTCGGACACCTCGTCCGTTCGCGGCGCGAGGAGTTGGGCCTCACCCAGGACGACGTGACCGCCGCCGGCGGTCCATCGGACACCACCCAGACCCGGGTGGAGAACGCCGAAGGTCCGCCTCCGAATGTGACCACCCGCAACAAGCTCGACCGACCGCTGCGCTGGCAGCCCGGCAGCGCGGCCCGGGTGTGGGCCGGGGGCGATCCGATCCCGCTGGACAGCTCCCCCTCGCGATCGGCGCCTGCCGCCGAGGCCCCGCGCACCGTGGTCGGCCCCAACGAGGTGCCGATGTCGGTGCGGCAGCTGACCTCGCTGCTGGAGATCTATACGCGTCTGGCGGCGGACGACCACGCCGACCAGCAGGTGCTGATCGACCTCAAGGATCTGGTCTCGTCGCTGGTCGGGCGATGGGTCACCGAGGTGCTCGAACACACGTCCGGGCCACAGATGGACGTGCCGACCCTGCTGCGGTTCGCTTTCGGTCGGCATCTCGAGGAACCGATCGACGTCGCTGCGGGCGGCGACGAGGACGGCCTCTACCGGCGCTGGTTGATGTGGGGGGCGGAGGCCACCGGCGTCACCCCGGAGCAGAACAAGTTGTTCGAGAAGCGCCTGCACAACCGCGCCGACGACTGACCGAGTCTCGTCGGTGCGGCGCCGGAGGCCGGCCGTCAGCCGGCGAGCTCCTGCCCGCCGCGGGCGAGCAGCAGCCCCCGCATCAGCCCGATCTCGCTGTTCTGCTCCCCGATCATCGACCCGGCGAGCTGTCGGGTGGCCTCCCCGGTTCGCGGATCGTCGCGGGCGACGGTCGCCATCTCGATCCCGCCCTCGTGGTGGCGGATCATCAGCTGCAGGAACAGCACCTCCGCGTCGACGCCGCGGGCGGCCGCCAGGCGCTGGATCTGTTCGGTGGAGGCGGTGCCCGGCATCGGCGGGTGCTCCCCGTCGGCGTCCGCCGCGGTCTCGTGGTCGTGGGCGCCGGATCCGTCGTCGACGTGCATCCAGGCCATCGGCTCGGCGGCGCCGGCCGGTTCGCCGAACCACGTCAGCCAGCCGCGCATGGTCGCCGTTTCGGCGGTCTGCGCCACCACGATGCGGTCGGCGAGCCCCCGCACCTCGGGGGCGACGTCGGGAGCGAGGGTCCGGGCCATCAGGATCGCCTGATCGTGATGCTCCGACATGTCCTGCGCAAAGCCGATGTCCACCACGCTCGGGACCGGTACGTCGGCTGCTCGGCCCGACTCGCGGGCCATACCCAGGACGTAACCGATCGCCAGGACCATGACGCCGACCAGTAGGGCGCCGATCGCCGGCAGGGCGCGCATGATCACGAGCCGATGGTAGTGACCCGGTTCGCGGGCGGCGTGTCCCGCACGCCGAGGTCGAGCGCGTGGAAGCCGTCGTTGCTGCGGGCCACCCAGATCCGATCGCCCGCTTTCGCGGAATCGGGTCAACGGCCGGTTGGGGAGGCGGAGACTGCGAAATACGTGGGTACAGGGGCATGGGTCGGCCGATCGTCGAGGCGACTCTTTACACCCATTGATATCCGATTGTAGGATGTCCAAGTAATTGCTCGGGCGGATCTCCCGTCCGAAGGAGTCGCGAGAATCCGGAGCGAAAACATGGCACAGGAACTGACACACTTCGTCGCGGGCAAGCGCCTGCCGGGTACCTCGGGCCGGTTCGGGGACGTCTACAACCCCAATACCGGAGAGGTCGCCGCGAAGGTGCCACTCGCCTCGGTCGCCGAAGTCGACGCCGCGATCGCCGACGCCGAGGCCGCGCAGATCGGCTGGGCGGCGACCAACCCGCAGAAGCGGGCCCGCGTGCTGATGAAGTTCCTCGAACTGGTCGCCGGCGAGATGGACTCGCTCGCCGCCCTCCTGTCCTCCGAGCACGGCAAGACGATCGCCGACGCCAAGGGCGACATCCAGCGCGGCCTCGAGGTCATCGAGTTCTGCATCGCCGCACCGCATCTGCTCAAGGGCGAGTTCACCGACTCCGCCGGCACCGGCATCGACGTCTACTCGATGCGCCAGCCGCTCGGCGTCGTGGCCGGCATCACCCCGTTCAACTTCCCTGCGATGATCCCGCTGTGGAAGGCCGGCCCCGCACTCGCCGCCGGCAACGCCTTCGTCCTCAAGCCCTCCGAGCGCGACCCCTCGGTGCCGCTGCGCCTGGCCGAACTCTTCCTCGAGGCGGGCCTGCCGGCCGGCGTCTTCAACGTGATCAACGGTGACAAGGAAGTGGTCGACGCGCTGCTGAACGACGACCGCATCAAGGCGGTCGGATTCGTCGGCTCCACCCCGATCGCGCAGTACATCTACGAGACCGCCGCCAAGAACGGCAAGCGCGCCCAGTGCTTCGGTGGCGCGAAGAACCACGCGATCATCATGCCGGACGCCGACCTCGACGACGCCGCCGATGCACTGGTCGGCGCCGCCTACGGCTCCGCCGGCGAGCGCTGCATGGCGCTGTCGGTCGCCGTCCCGGTCGGCGAGAAGACCGCCGAAGCCCTGCGCGAGAAGCTGATCGAGCGGATCGGCAAGCTGCGCATCGGCACCAGCGATGATCCGAACGCGGACTTCGGCCCGCTGGTCGGCCGCGATGGTGTCGAGCGGGTCGACCGCTACATCAACCAGGGCGTGGAAGAGGGCGCCGAGCTGGTCGTCGACGGACGCGGCTTCGCGCTCGACGGACACGAGGACGGATTCTTCGCCGGCGCTTCGCTGTTCGACAAGGTCACCACCGACATGTCGATCTACCGCGAGGAGATCTTCGGACCGGTCCTGGTGATCGCCCGCGCCGATGACTACGAGGCAGCGCTGAAGCTGCCGCACGAGCACGAGTACGGCAACGGTGTGGCGATCTTCACCCGCGACGGCGACACCGCCCGCAACTTCGTCAACCGCATCAACGTGGGCATGGTCGGCGTCAACGTGCCGATCCCGGTGCCGATCGCGTACCACACCTTCGGCGGCTGGAAGCGTTCCGGCTTCGGCGATCTCAACCAGCACGGCCCGGACGCGTTCCGCTTCTACACCAAGACCAAGACGGTCACCCAGCGGTGGCCCGCCGGACTGCGCGAGGCCGCGACCGGTGAGGCGACCGACCACTTCGTGATCCCCACCATGAGCTGATCGCGATGTTCGAATTATCCGAGGACCAGCGTGCCATCACCGAGATGGCCCGCGACTTCGCCGACGAATATCTCGCGCCGCACGCCGCGGAATGGGACCGGGACAAGCACTTTCCGGTCGACGTGCTGCGCAAGGCCGGTGCGCTCGGAATGGGCGGCATCTACATCCGTGAGGATGTCGGCGGGTCGGAACTGCAGCGTCTGGACGCGGTGCGCATCTTCGAGCAGCTCGCTCGGGGATGCCCGGCGATCGCGTCGTACATCTCGATCCACAACATGGTCGCCTGGATGATCGACTCCTACGGTGACGACGAGCAGCGCAAGGCATGGCTGCCCCAGCTGACCTCCATGGAGGCGCTGGGCAGCTACTGCCTGACCGAGCCGGGTGCCGGCTCGGACGCGGGAGCGTTGTCCACCAAGGCCGTTCGCGACGGCGACGAGTGGGTCCTGTCCGGGGTCAAGCAGTTCATCTCCGGCGCCGGCAGCACCGACGTCTACGTGGTGATGGCCCGCAGCGGCGGTCCGGGACCCGGCGGCGTCTCGGCGTTCATCGTGCCCGCCGGCGTCGAGGGGCTGTCCTTCGGCACCAACGAGGCGAAGATGGGCTGGAACGCCCAGCCCACCCGGCAGGTGATCCTCGAGCAGGTTCGCGTGCCCGCGGCGAACCTGCTCGGCGGCGAGGGCAACGGCTTCAAGATCGCGATGAACGGGCTCAACGGCGGCCGGATCAATATCGCCGCCTGCTCGGTCGGCGGCGCCGCCGAGGCGTTCGACCGGACGGTGAGCTATCTGGCCGATCGCCGCGCCTTCGGTGGACCGCTGCTCGACAATCCGGTGGTCCAGGCGCAGCTGGCCGATATGCGCACCTCGCTCGAATCGGCGCGCACCCTGCTGTGGCGCGCGGCCGCGGCGCTGGACGCCGGGGCCCGCGACAAGGTCGAGCTGTGCGCGATGGCCAAGCTCGTGGCCACCGACTCCGGCTTCAACGTCGCGAACCAGGCCCTGCAGCTGCACGGTGGCTACGGCTACCTCGAGGAATACGGAATCGAAAAAATCGTCCGGGATCTGCGGGTACACCAGATCCTGGAGGGAGCCAACGACATCATGCGGGTGGTCATCGGTCGCGACATCGCACGCCGCCCGCTCGACGGTAGGAGCACTCGATGAGCACCGACGCTAGGAGTACTCGATGAGCACCATCGCCTTCCTCGGGCTGGGGAATATGGGCGGGCCGATGGCGGCGAACCTGGCCGCCGCCGGTCACACCGTGCACGGCTACGACCCCTCCGCGACGGCGCTGGCCGCCGCGGAAGCCGCCGGCATCACCCCGGCGGACTCCCCGGCAGCGGCGGTCAAGGGCGCCGAGGTGGTGATCACGATGCTGCCCAACGGGTCGTTCGTGATCGATCTCTACCGTGAGATCGTCGATATCGCCACGCCGGGAACGCTGTTCATCGACTCGTCGACCATCGACGTCGCGGATGCGCGCACCGCCAACGGGATCGCCGTCGACGCCGGGCACCGCGCGATCGACGCCCCGGTCTCCGGTGGCGTGGTCGGAGCGGCCGCCGGCACCCTGGCCTTCATGGTCGGCGGCACCGAGGAGACCTTCGCCGAGGCGTCGCCGTACCTCGAGGTGATGGGTCGCAAGGTGGTCCACTGCGGTGGCACCGGCAACGGTCAGGCCGCGAAGGTCTGCAACAACATGATCCTCGCGGTGTCGATGATCGCGGTCAGCGAGGCCTTTGTGCTCGGCGAGAAGCTCGGCCTGACCCATCAGGCGCTCTTCGACGTCGCCGCCAACGCCTCCGGCCAGTGTTGGGCGCTGTCGACGAACTGCCCGGTCCCCGGGCCGGTGCCGACCAGCCCGGCGAACAACGACTACAAGCCGGGATTCGCGACCGCGTTGATGGACAAGGACCTCGGCCTGGCGGTCTCGGCCCTCGACGCCAACGGGGTCGACGCGACCCTCGGTCGACGGGCGGCGGAGCTGTACCACGCCTTCCGCGAGAACGGCGGAGCCGGCGAGGACTTCTCGGCGATCATCAACGACATCCGCGAACGGTCGGCCTGATCGCCCACGTGAGAGGTCGATCACCCGCAGGCCGCCATCCGGCCCGGTCGCCCGGCCGCCATCCGGCGCGATCCCCCGGACGTTCGGTACTGTCCCATCCGGTGATTTCCGACGACACGACCCCCGACGCCACCGGTGCCTCCGCGCCCGGTGGCGGCGGGGCGTCGCCGGCCGATCACCCACACCGCGCCGACCCGATCGGCGAGGCGCACCGCCAGTGGATCGATCACGGCTGGGGTGACGTCGCCGACGGCATGGCCGCGGTCACCGCGATCATGCGCGCCCAGCAGATCATGCTCTCGCGGGTCGAGCACGTCCTCAAACCGCACGGGCTGACCTTCGCCCGCTACGAACTGCTGCGCCTGCTGGCGTTCACCCGCTCGGGTCGACTGCCGATGGCGAAGGCCGGCGCGCGCCTGCAGGTGCACCCGACCAGCGTCACCAACGCGGTCGACCGGCTGGAGGCGGCGGGCCTGGCCCGGCGTCTGCCCCATCCCACCGACCGGCGCACAACCCTGGTCGACATCACCGCCGCCGGCCGCGAGGTGGTCGCCGCGGCCACCGAGGACCTCAACGCCCGCGTCTTCGCGGACGTCGGACTGGCCCCCGATTCGCGGGCGGCCCTCATCGAGGCGTTGACCGAACTGCGCCGGTCGGCCGGAGACTTCGACTAGGGGTGCGGTGATCGAGCCGGTTCCCGACGACGCGTCGGCGGGGGAATCGGGGATTCGGCTGTGGTGGCTGCCGGTCGGCGCGGGCGGACACGTCGTGGTGCACACCAGCCGGTGGTGGGAGCTGATCACCGCTCGTCGGGAGCACCGCGATCCGCAGCCGCTCTTCCACGCGGCGCTCGAGGTGATCGTCGACGGCGTACCGCGGCTGATCGAGATGGCGCCGGCCTGGGGTCCGGGTGCCGGGGCGCCGACCGTGGTCGCGACCGGCCCGGTGGGGCTGGCGATCCTGGGCCGCTCCCGCCTCTTCCGCTACGAGATCCGGTGCGCTCCGAACGGGGTGCTGCCCGATCGGGCCTACGCGGTCGACTCGCCGGTGCCGATCGCCGCGGCGGCCGAATCGGGCCGCGCCCTGCTCGACCGGATCGACGCCGTCCCCCGCCATACCTGGGGTCGGGATGTCTACCGGATCGGCGACATGTGGAACTCGAATTCCGTGGTCTCCTGGCTGTTGACCTGCACCGATATCGACGCCGACCGGATCGCGCCGCCGGCGGGCGGTCGGGCGCCGGGCTGGCGGACCGGCATCGTGGCGGCCCGCTGACCGGCGCAGCTACGCGCCGGTACGGCCGCCGGGGAAGAGCAGTTGGGTGACCCGGGTGATCGTCTCGCGGGCATGCTCGGCGCCCTCGTCGCCGCCACCGCCGGCCGCCGCGACCGACTCGCGCGAGACCAGGATGATCACGTAGCGGAAACCGACGCCGGCGAGCCCGGTCGACAGGTGCAGCCATTCCATGTCGACGCAGCACATCCAGCCCTGCTTGACCGCGAGCATGTGCTCGTTCGGCAGCCCGTCGGGCAGTCCGAAGCGCTGGTCGTATCCGTCGGTGCCGTTATCGGTGTACGTCGCCAGATCCGACAACAGCAGCGTCGCCTGGTCCGCCGGCAGGCCGCCGCGACCGTCGAGCACTTCCTCGTAGAAGGTGGCCAGATCGCTCGGGGTGACCATGGTCATCCACCACGGCTGCCCCGGATCGATGTAGGTGCCGGTCAGGCCGTACCGCTGCGCGACCCGATCGATGATGTCGGTCCCGCCGTAGGCATCCCACAGCACCTGGGCGGCCGAGTCGTCCGACGACTGGAGCATGACGTTGAGCATGTCGCGGTCGTCGTCGGAAAGGGTGATGTCGGTGCCGTCGCGGGTCAGCAGATCGTCCGCGATGAATAGCTTCGAAATCGAGGCCGAGGCGACCTGGGTGTCATCACCATTGGTGACCGTTTCACCGGTGGTGCGGTCGACGATGAGGATCGATACCTCGGACCCGCGTTCGGCGGCGGCCTGCGTGGCCACCCCGACCCGGAAGTTGATGTCGGCCGGCAGATCGGCCTGCTCGGTCTCCTCCGCGACGTCGCCCGATACGGGTGTCAGCGGGGTCTCCCCGATTGCTGCGGCCGATGACGCGGACGACTCCGGCCCACCTTGCTGATTGATCACATCGATCACGAGGACCCCGACGATCCCGATGACCAGCACCATGCCGAGCGCGATCCATCGCAATCGCGGACGCCCGGGACGTCGCCAACGTGGCCGGCGGGAGGACTCCCGCGTCTCGGTTTCCGGCACCTCTCCAGCTTCCCCGGCCGTTTCGACCCGCCTAGTTGTCACCGTCTCCACTCCGATCCGAACCCGGCAAACGGTGCGTTTCGACAGCAACTATCCCGTTCATCGTCGGCGGACAACCGATCATAGGACGTCAAACAGAGCCATTCCGACCCCCATATCGGGTACGTGGTTCAGAACACAACAACACACGCCGCTCGAGGTCTCCCGGGAATCCCCGGTGAGACCGGCTCCGTCCCGGCCGGTTCCGCCTATACCGACGCGTCGACCGCGGCACCGATGGGGTTGCCCGCCCGATCCACGGCGGCGCCGTCCTGCGCTCCGAGCCGGCTGCGAATGCCGGTGAACACCCGATCGAGAACGGCCAACTCCTCGGGAGCGAGATCGTCGAAGATCGCCGCCCGAACCGCGGCCACGTGTCCGGGCGCGGCGGCCACCTGAGCCAGTTCACCGGCCTCGGTGAGCTCCGCGACGGTGCCACGCCCGTCCTCGCGGCATTCGGTGCGCCGTACCCAGCCCAGGCCTTCCATCCGGGCGATCGCCCGGGTGGCGCCACTGCGGGTGGTCGACATCGCCTCGGCGAGCGTTCCCATCCGGATGCGCCGATCCGGCGATTCCATCAGCGTGACCAGGATTTCGAAGTCGGTCAGCGACATGCCGCTGTCCCGACGCATCTGCCGGTCGAGCGCGCGGTTGACCAGCTTTCCGCTGTCGAGGTAGGCGCGCCATACCCGCTGTTCAACCGTGTCGAGCCAACGAACCTCGGACACTGGACCTCCCTCCGGCGCATGTAGTTGACTGATCAATCATACGCTCGAATTGCACGGAGCGCACGGGAACGCACACCCTTTCGAACCTCGCGGCGGTGAGAGATCCACCGGCCGGCAGGGCCGCGGCGAGTAGAATAGCCGCCGTTGCCGCCGAATGGCGCAATCGTTGTCGAGCTGTACCGACCGGCCCGGCGCCGGCCGAGAGGGTGGAGATGTCGTATCGGCCCAGCCCCTCCGCGGAGGCCGGCGGCCACATCGAGGTCCGCCGCGCCGACCAGCGCTTCGCCACCTCGATCGACTGGCTCGAATCGCGCACCTGCTTCTCCTTCGGCGCGCACTACGACCCGGCAAATACCCACCACGGGCTGCTGATCGCGAACAACGAGGAGATCGTCGCTCCGGTCACCGGCTTCGACACCCACCCGCACCGCGACGTCGAGATCGTCACCTGGGTGCTGTCCGGGGCGCTGGTGCATCAGGACTCCCTCGGCCACTCCGGGGCGATCTATCCGGGCCTCGCCCAACGGATGAGCGCCGGCAGCGGGGTGCTGCACTCGGAGAAGAACGACACCACCGCCCTGGGCCCGAACGTCGACGCGCCCACCGAACCGGTCCGCTTCGTACAGATGTGGGTCATACCCGACGCCCCCGGCGGTGATCCGGCCTACGAACAGCTCGAGGTCGGCGACGCCCTCGCGTCCGGAGATCTGGTAGCGGTTGTCTCGGGGCTGCCCCGCCACCGCGACCATTCCGCCATCCGCATCGGCAACTCGGATGCCGCGATGCACGTGACCCGGATGGTGCCCGACCGGGCGGTCACCCTGCCCGAGGCGCCGTTTCTGCACGTCTACGTCGTCGACGGGGCCGCGGAGCTCGAGGGCGTCGGCCGTGTGGAGGCGGGCGACGCCGTTCGGCTGACCGACATCGGCGGCCTGCGCCTGAGCACGGACGCTACGGCCGAGGTGCTGGTCTGGGAGATGCACTCCGCGCTGCGCCCACCCGGCCGGTAGCCGGGGACCCGACCGGCGGACACCGTCGGACGCGTGCGAGAGTCAGTCTCGGGCGGCCAGGGCGATGATCTCGCCGGCCCAGTCGGAGGCGAGGTCCTTCGGCTTGTCGGCCGACGACGCGTCGTGGCGGCCGTGGGTGCCGACCTGGGTCGCGCCGAGCGCCGACAGCTTCTCCGCGCAGATCTCGCCGCCGCGGTTGAAGGTGTCCTCGTAGACCTGGTCGCCCAGACCGAAGACCGCGAACCGCAGGCCGGTCAGGTCGGGGGTCTCCTCGTCGAGCAGGTCGAAGAACGGCAGCGCGCTCGACGGCAGTTCACCGTCGCCGTAGGTCGAGCAGATGACGACGTAGAAGTTCGCCGGGTCGAGATCCTCGATGGCGTAGTCGGTCATATCGAACGTCTCGACCTCGGTGTGTTCGGCAAGCACGTCCGCAACCGCATCGGACACGTCCTCGGCCGTCCCGGTTTCGGTGCCGTACAAGATGACCACGGACATGATTGCTCCTGAGCTGCTCTCTACATGGGTTACCGCGCCGAAAGTCCACTGCGCCGGGCTCGGCTCAGCCCAGGATACCGGGCCTATTCGTGCGGGCGGCGGGCTCCGTATCGTGCTTCGGAACACCCACCGCCCGCCACGAACGTCGGATCACACCATCGCGACCCTCGGGTCAGTCGACGGCGATCGCCTCGAGCGGTTTGGTGCGGGCGGCGCGAATCGCCGGCAGCAGCGCAGCCACCACACCGACGACACCGGATGCCACCAGCATCAACACCACCTGCACCCACGGCAGCGAGAGCACCTCGAGGCCGTCGTCACGCAGGGTGCGCACCAGCCCCCAGCCGAAGAACAGGCCCATGGCGACACCGACGATGCCGCCGTAGACCGCGATCATCGCCGACTCGAGATAGATCGTGCGCCGGATCTGCGCCCGCTGGGTGCCGACCGCGCGCATCATGCCGATCTCGCGCCGACGTTCGGTCACCGACAACGCCAGGGTGTTGACGATGCCGAGGATCGAGATGATCACCGTCAGCGCCAGCAATCCGTAGAGGATCGCGATCACCGAGTCGATCTGCGCCGCCTGCGAACCGCGGAACTCGGCTTCGTCCTGCACCTGCACGAGCAGGTACGGGTCGGTGGCCTGCTCGAGACCGGTCCGGACGGTCTCCGGATCGGCGCCCGGCTGCAGGGTGATCAGTGCCAGCAGATCCGTGCGGGTCGTATCGGTGGTCAGCTCGTTGTAGGCCGGGCCGGAGACCGAGGCGGAGCCGAGGAGGGCCTCGTCGGTGTAGATGCCGGTCACCGGCAGTTCGACCGGACGCCCGCTCGCGCCGACGACGGTCACCGAGTCGCCGACCTGCTTGCCGAGGTCCGCGGCGTCACCGGTGCTCAGGATGATCGCGGCCTCCGACTCGGGCAGGTTTCCGGAGGTGAAGCCGGGGTCCATCACGTCGGTCATCGGACCGGTGATTCCGGAGATGAACTCCGACTGCCCGTCGAGGTTGACCGACAGTCCGTGGGCGACGACCACCGAGGCAACCCCCGGCACGTCCGCGGCTGCGTCGGCCGCCCCGATCGGGATCGGGAAGGTCGGCTGGGCGGCGGTCAGCACGAAGTCGGCGGACACCCCGCGCGAGATCAGCTGATCGACGCTCGACCGCGCCGAGGCGCCGATCGTCGCGACCAGGGCGACCAACAGCAGACCGAGGGACAACGCGAAGGCGGTGGCCGCCGTGCGCTTGGGCATCCGGATCGCATTGGTGCGAGCCAGTCGGCCGATGGTGCCGAACGGCGCGCCGATCACCCGCCCGAGGCCGTCGACCAGGACGCGCGACAACGCCGGCGAGACCAGCAGCAGTCCGACGATCGCGGCGACGGCACCGATGCCGACCACCGTCGCCGGGCGCGACCCGGTCGAGAAGGAGGCGATCAGCACGGCGGCGAGGCCCCCGATGCCCAGGACCGACCCGATGATCGTGCGGGTGCGCAGCGACGTCGCGGACGAGTACTGCTCCCGCATCGCGGCGACCGGCGGGATCTTCGACGCCCGTTGGGCCGGGGCGTACGAGCTGACCATCGTCACGACGATGCCGACGAGCAGCGTCACGATGATGGTGCGCGGCTGCACCGACAGGTCGCCGCTCGGGAGTCCCAGATCGAAGGCGTTGAGCACGGTGCGCAGCCCGAAGGCCAAGCCGATACCGGCGAGCAGGCCGACCACGCTGCCGATCAGGCCGATCACGAAGGCCTCGAAGAGGACGGCGCTGCCGATCTGCCGGCTCGACGCTCCGATCGCCCGCAGCAGGGCGAACTCCTGCAGTCGCTGGGCGACGAGCATCGAGAAGGTGTTGTAGATGATGAACGTGCCGACGACCAGGCCGATCGCGGCGAAGGCCAACAGGATGTAGTTGACGAAGCTCAGCGCCTGGTTGACCTGCGACAGCACGCTGTCGCGGAACTCCTGGCCGGTCTCGACCCGCAGGTCGGGCAGCGCGGTGGAGATCTCGTCGCGCAGCTGTTCCGGGGTCACCCCGGCGGCGGCGGCGACGTTGTACTGGGCGACGTGCTCGCCGTCGGAGAAGATCTGCAGGGCCTGGTCCTGCGAGAAGGCGACGCCGACGTAGCCGCTGGTATCGCCGGAGCCCTGGTAGATGCCGGTGATGGTGATGTCGAAGCTGCCGCCCGAGGGCAACAGCAGCCGCGTGGTCGAGCCGACATCGAGGCCGGCCTTCTCCGCCGCGGAGGCGTTCAGGGCCACCTGGTTGTCGCCGGCGGGGGCCACGCCGCTGACGATCTCCTCGGCCTGGCCGACGCCGTCGCCCACCCAGCCGAAGCCCTCGCTCGGCGCGCCGCCGCTCTGCACGGGATTGCCGTCCGCGCCGACGAGCACCACCGCGCCGGAGACCACCGGGGAGAACGCGGCGACGTCGGGCAGCGTCGAGAGGGTGTCACCGGCGGTGACCGGCACCAGGGTCGGGGAGTTCTCGGCGGGCTGTACGACGACGTCGATGCCCTGACCGACCTCGTCGAAGATGCCGTCGAAGGTGGCCTTGAGGGTGTCGGTGAAGACAAACGATCCGGCGAGGAAGGCGGTGCCGAGGACCACCGACAGCACGGTCATCAGCAGTCGGCCCTTGTGGGCCGACAGGTTGCGTAGGGACACGCGGCGCATAGGCGCGGCGGAACCCGAGGAAGCCAGCGGTGCGGTCATCGGTTCAGACCCGTGCCTGCGTGTCGGCGTTCACGGCGGCGTGCTCGGGGGCCGCCGGGGCCTGCAGTTCCTTCATCCGGTCGAGGACCGAGTCGGCGGTCGGGTCGAGCAGTTCGCCGCTGATCTTGCCGTCGGCGAGGAAGATCACCCGGTCCGACCAGGCGGCGGCGGTCGGTTCGTGGGTGACCATCACGACGGTCTGCCCGAAGTCGTCGACCGCGCTGCGCAGGATGCCGAGGACCTCCTCGGTCGAGCGGGAGTCGAGGTTGCCGGTCGGCTCGTCGCCGAAGATGATCTCGGGCCGGCCGGCGAGCGCCCGGGCGCAGGCGACACGCTGCTGCTGACCACCGGACAGCTCGCTGGGCCGGTGGCCGATGCGGTCGCGCAGGCCGAGTCGGTCGATGACGGTATCGAGCCATTCCTGGTCGGGCTTGCGGCCGGCGATGTCCATCGGCAGCGTGATGTTCTCCAGCGCGGTGAGCGTGGGGACGAGGTTGAACGCCTGGAAGACGAAGCCGATCCGGTCGCGTCGCAGGGCGGTGATCTGCTTGTCCGACAGGGCCGTCAGGTCGGTGTCGCCGACGAGAACCCTTCCACTCGTTGCGGAATCGAGACCCGCCAGGCAGTGCATCAGCGTGGATTTGCCGCTGCCGGAGGGGCCCATGATCGCCGTGAAGCGTCCCTGGTCGAAGGTGACCGTCACATCGTCGAGCGCGGCGACACTGGTCTGGCCGCTGCCGTAGATCTTCGACAGTTCGATCGCGCGTGCCGCGGGGACCCCCTCGCCCGAGGCGTTGTCGTCCAACTCCGCATGCTTGCCCATCAAGGAACCCTTCGTGTGGTGTGTGGAGACGCCGCACCGCGCCGACCGACGTCCCGGCTGCTGTCCATCGTGCCCCCACCGATGCCGCGAGGATATCGGGGAACACCCCGGTCCCGGGCGACGCCCATGGCCGGTCGCGGCCTACCGGCCGACGTCGAAGGTGCCGCGCAGGGTGATCCGCGAGCCGGGGTGGATCAGCCGCGCCGCGCTGACCAGCGCTCGCGCCGACCAGGTGCGCCGCCTGATCAGCAGACAGGGCTCGCCCGGGTCGATCCGCAGCAGGGCGCGGTCGGCGGCCGACGCCACCACCGATTCGACGACGTGCTCGCCGCGCACCAGCGGGGCGGTGCGCTGCAGATAGTCGTGCGGAGTGATCCGGGTGAAGTCCTGGTCGAGATATCCGGGCACCTCCCGGGGCGCCACCCAGCGATCCTCCACCTGGATCGGCGTCTCGTCCTCGAAGTGGACGACGACGGAATGGTATGCCCGGTCGGAGAATTCGCGTCGGAGCAGCGGATCGTCCGGAGCGGCCTGCGCCAGGGTGATCACCTCGGCGCGGTGGGAGTGCCCGCGGGCGGCGATCTCCTCGGCGATATCGCGCACCTCGAGCAGCGGCGATGCGCCCTTGGTGGTCTCGGCCACAAACGATCCGACCCCCATGGTGCGCACGATGCGCCCGTCGGCGGCCAACTCGCGCAGCGCCCGATTGACCGTCATCCGGGACAGACCGAGCGCGGTGACGAGTTGGTTCTCCGAGGGCAGTTGGTACCCCTCCGACCAGCGCCCGGTGCGGATGTGGTCGACGACGGCGGTCTTGATCCGCTCGTAGGCGGGAGCCGGCGAGGCCGCGGAGCCCTCGTAGGCGGCGACGAGATCACCGAGGGTGTCGACGGGCGAGCCGTCGGCGCGGACGATCCCTCCGGTTGTCATCCGCCGCTCCCGCTCGTCCCGAATCACGGCCCACACCGGCCGCCTGTCTATACAGGATAGGGCAGGGTGATTCCGCCGCCGGTCACCCCCGCCGATCGGGCAGCAACAGGCACGAGTCACCGAACTCGTGCCAGAGGTATCCGGCGTCGACGGCCGCCGCGTACGCGGCCCGGGTCAGGTCGGACCCGGCGATCGACTCGACCAGCAGCAGGTGCGAGGCGTCCGGTTCGTGCCAGCCGGTGATCAATCCGTCGACCAGTCGCGCCGGCGCGTCGGGGCCGATGACGCGGTCGGTCCACCCCTCGGCGGCGATCGCCCGCCCGCCGCGCTCCGCGGATTCGAGCGCGCGGGCGACGGTCGTGCCGACGGCCACCACCCGCCGACCGGCGGCCCGGGCCGCGTTGACCGCCCGCGCGGTCGCGTCCGACACCCGGAACCACTCGGCCTGGGGAACCTCGCCGGCCTCGAGCGAGGACAGCCCCGTGTGCAGGGTGATCGGCGCGAACACCACCCCGGCCGCGATCAGGTCGAGAACGACGTCGGTCGTGAACGGCCGCGCCGCCGAAGGCATTTCGGAGCTTCCCGGATCCCGCGAGAAGACGGTCTGGTAGTCCTCCAGCGGGTAGCGGTCATCGAGGTAGCCGTACGCGATCGGCCGGCCGTGCGTCTGCAGGCGCCGTTCGAGATCGCCGTCGATATCCGTGCGCCAGAGCCGAACCCCGCGGCGCGCGTCGCTCGTGCGGTAGGGCTCGCGCAGGGTGAATCGCACATCCCCGGCGGCGATCCGGTCGCCGGGGGCCGCGTCGAGCACCGGATCGGCGGCGTCCGGCGCGGTACGGATCTCGACGACCCGACCGCCGTCGGCGAGGGCGCTGCCGAGATGCACCACAACCGGCGCACCTGCGCGGCGGCCATCGAGTTGCGCGGCCACCGTCGCGGACGTGTTGACCACCACGAGGTCTCCGGCGGCCAGCTCGGCGGCCAGGTCGGCGAAGACCCGGTGGCGCAGCGTTTCCGCGTCCGGTCGTCGGGCGACCAGCATGCGCACCCGATCGCGGGCCACCCCACGCCGTTCCGCGGGGGCGGCGGCCGTCGCCGGACCCGGCGACGGGAACACCACGATCGGCCGGTCCGTGGTCGCCGGGCTCACGACGCGCCACCAGCCGCGCGATCGAGCACCGTCGGGACGTCGGCCAGCCGATACCGCCCCGACGGCGGACGTTGGTCGAGCACCGCGAGCAGATACGGCACCACGGCGGCGGGGTCGGGGAGCTGCGAGAGGTCCTCCCCCGGAGCGGCGTCGGCGTGCATGCGGGTGCGCATATCTCCGGGATCGATCGCGTAGCCGGTGATGTCGGCCTCGGTGGCGGCGGTCAACGTCAGGTGCTCCAGCGCGGCCTTGGACGCGCCGTAGCCGCCCCAATTCGGGTAGTGATGCACCGCGGCGTCGGAGGTGACGGCGATCAGGATGCCGTTGCCGATCACCAGCGCGGGCATCAGCTGACGGGCCAATTCGTGTGGAGCGTCGACGTTGACCGCCCAGATGCCGCGCAGGTCGACCGAGTAGAGCGCGGCGGCGGGACGCATCGGCAAGGGGCCGAGGGTGCTCGCATTGTTGACCAGCAGGTCGAGCGGCCCGTGGCGCCGCACCTCGGCGATCAGGTCGGCGCGGTGACCGGGATCGGCGATATTGCCGGCGATGCCGATGATGTCGGTGTCGATGGTCGCCTGCAGCAAACGGGCAGGGTCGCGCCCGTCGACCACAACCGTCCAGCCGCGCTCGTCGAGCGCGCGGGCGAGTGCCAGCCCCAGACCGGAGCTGCCGCCGGTGATCAGCGCGGTGGGGCGTCGGTGGCTGTCGTGTGGGTTCATGCGGTCATAGTGCAAGTTAAAGTAAACTTGATCTCAAGGGTGAGCAGCCGATCCACATCCCGGATGACCGGCCGAGGAGGAACCGTGCGCACGACCGATCTGTTACCGATCAGCGAGGTGGCGGCCCGCAGCGGGTTCGCCGCCTCCGCGCTGCGCTATTACGAGTCCGAGGGCCTGATCGATGCCCAACGGTCCGGCGGGAACCAGCGGCGCTACGAACGCAATGTGCTGCGCCGCCTCGCGTTCATCCGCGCGGCGAGCAATGTGGGCCTGACCATCACCGAGATCCGCGAGGAGCTCGACCGCCTCCCCCACGGTCACGCACCGAAACGATCCGACTGGCAGGACATTTCGAACCACTGGCGGGGCCGGCTCAATGAGCGCATCGAGGCGCTCGAGAAGCTGCGCGACAATCTCGACTCCTGCATCGGGTGCGGCTGCCTGTCGTTGGACACCTGCGCGATGGCCAATCCGAACGACATCGCCGCCGCCCGCGCCGGTGGTCCCGGCGCCGCCTATCTGCCGCCGCTGTTGCGCCGCCCCTGATCGCCGACCGCGCGATCCGCACCCCGCTACCCTGGTTCCATGAGCGACGTCGTCCCGTTTCGCCCCCGCGGCCGGTCGCAGTCGAGCGCCGAGTCCGCCCGCCCCACCGATGCGGCCGCAGGCGATCGCGCCTCCCGACCCGACGCCGACCGGGTGCCGTTGTGGCGCGAGGCGGTCGGCCGTGAGATGCGCCGCGAGCGGCAGGACCGCCGGGAGCGCATCAGTGACATCGCCGACCGGGCGGGCATCTCGCCGCAGTACCTCTCCGAGCTCGAACGCGGGCGCAAGGACCCCTCGTCCGAGGTGATGGAGGCGGTCGCCGGCGCGCTGGGCCTGCGCACGGTCGACCTCGCCCGCCGCGCCGCGTCCCGCCTCGATCGGGTGGTCCACGCGGCGCCGACACTCCGCCCGGGGACGTCGACACCGACCTGCCTGGCCGCCTGACCTCGATCGACGCCGGCCCGGTGTCGGCCGCCGATCCGACCGTGCATGCTGTCACCATGAGCGAACCCGATGACCCGCAGCCCGGGCTCGAGGAAGCGAAGGCCCTCCTGCGCGACGGCTTCGGCCGTATCCGCACCGAGGTCCCCGCGGTGCTCGACGGGCTGACCGAGCAACAGATTCTCTGGCGTGCCGATCCGTCGGCCAACCACATCGCTTGGCTCGTTTGGCATCTCAGTCGCCAACAGGACGACCAGGTCGCCGCGATCGGGAACCTGACGACGGTCTGGCAGGACGGTTGGGTCGACCGGTTGAAGTTGCCGTACTCACCGCGCGCATCCGGCTACGGGATGTCCGCGGCCGACGTCGGAGCCTTCCCGCCGGTGGAGCCGGAGTTGTTGATCGGCTACCAGGACGCGGTCGCCGATATGACGATCGGCGTCATCGACGCCCTCGACGATTTCGACCGGGTGGTCGACCGACGGTGGACGCCGCCGGTCACCGCAGGGGTCCGCCTGGTCTCCGTGGTCGAGGACTGCGCCAAACATCTCGGCCAGGCGGAATTCATTCGCGGCATGCTCGTCTGAACCCACACCGGAGCGACATCCGGACCGACCCGCCGTGCCGACGTGTTAACGCCGGCACGGCGGATCCCGATCACCCCACTGCACGAACACATATCGCAAAGGAGCGCATCGGTGGGATCCTACGAACTGCTGACCTGGCTGCACGAGGGCGCGAGCGCGGGGGACCCGATCCGCGGTCCGCTCTACGTCGCCGCCTTCCTGGCCATCGGTCTGGTCAACCTGCTGGCCGGCAACCCGTTCTGACCGCCGTTCACCGACAGGGTCGGCATCACCGCACGATCAGATCGACGATGCCGTAGTCGACGGCCTGCTCGGCGGTGAGGATCAGGTCGCGCTCGGTGTCGGTGCGCACCTGCTCCGGGGATCGGCCGGTATGCGCGGCGAGGATCGATTCCTGGAGGGCGCGAACGCGTTCGATCTCGTCGGCCTCGAGGATGAGGTCGGGGATCGTGCCGCGCCCCTCGGCGGCGGGAGCGTGAATCACGATGCGGCCGTGCGGCAGCATCATGCGGCTACCCTTCGCGCCGCCCGCGAGCAGCATCGTCGCCGACGCCAATGCCTGTCCGACGCAGATGGTCTGGACCGGCGGCTTGACGTATTGCATCGTGTCGTAGATCGCCAGGGTGGCGGTGATCGACCCGCCCGGTGAGTTGAGATAGAGCTGAATCGGGCTGTCCGCACTATCGGTCTGCAGGTGCAGCAACTGGGCGATCACCGCGTTCGCGACACCGTCGTCGATGCCCGTGCCCAGATAGATCACCCGGTCGTCGAGCAGCCGGCTGTAGATGTCGACGGTGCGCTCGCCCTGCGAATTCCTGGTCGTGACGTACGGAATCGTATAGGTGCTCAACGGTTCTCTCCCAGTCCGGTGCGGCGGCGCGCCGCGATCAGCGGCTCGGTGGAGGTGATGATGTCGTCGACGAAGCCGTACCGTTGCGCTTCGGCGGCGGTGAACCACCGATCGCGCCGCGAGTCGCGTTCCACCTCGTCGTAGCTGCGGCCGACATCCTGCGCGATGCAGCCGAGGACCGCGTCGCGGGTATGTCGCAGATCGTCCGCCTGTATGGCGATGTCCATTGCCGTTCCGCCGATCCCGGCGGATCCCTGGTGCAGCAGCACCTTGGACTGGGGCATCGCGAACCGCTTGCCTCGGGTGCCGGACGACAATAGGAATTGGCCGGCGCTGTAGGCCATGCCGAGGTTGATCGTGCTGACATCGTTGGGGATCGTGCGGATGCAGTCGCGGATCGCGAGCATGCCGGGTACCGATCCGCCCGGGCTGTTGATCAGGAAGCGGATATCTGCGTCCGGGTCGTCCGCCGACAGCAAGATGAGCGCGGCGCAGAGCCGGTTGCTGTTGCGATCCTCGAGCGGTTCACCGAGGAAGATGGTGCGCTGCTCGAACAGTCGCCGGTGCAGGTCCTGGTCGAGGGAGTTCTGGGCGGCCAATGCCGTGGTCTCAGCCATACGTCGCAGCCTGCCGCGCCGACCGGGTGCGGGCCGGCCGGCGCTGCTGTGGGCAGCGCCGATCCGCTCCCGGCGGCGCGGGACCTCAGTTCCGCGGGGGCGACAGTCCCGGTGTCACGATCCACCGTCCACGACGAAGCACTCCGATCACCCGTAGATCCGCGTCGAGCGCGACCAGGTCCGCTGTTGCCCCGGGCACAAGCGCGGGTTCGGGCAAGCGGAGCGCCCGTGCGGGATTCATCGAGGTCTGCCGCACCGCGACCTGCAGGGCCTGCGCTCGCGGGATTCCGCTGCCGCTCACCGCGGCGCGGAAGACCCGGTCCATCGTCGCGGTGCTGCCGGCGATCGCGTCGGTACCGGCGACCGGCGCGGTGATGTCGGTCCCGGCGCGGCGGGCAGTGTTACCACGCCCGGCTACGCGGGCGGTGCCGCCGGTGACGGTCACGTCGAGGGGACCGAGTTGGTAGTCACCGTCCGGCATCCCCGCCGCGGCCATCGCATCGGTGACCAGCGCAACCCGATCCGGCCCGACGACGCGGGTGACGTGGCGGTACAACGCGGGGTGCAGGTGTACCCCGTCGACGATCAACTCCACGGTGACCCGGTCATCCTCGAGCAGCGCGATCACCGGCCCCGGCTCCCGGTGGTGTACCGGCCGCATCGCATTGAACAAGTGCGTGCCCACCGTCGCTCCGGCGTCGATCGCCGCACGGGTCTGCTCGTAGGTCGCATCGGTGTGACCGAGCGCCACCACCACACCTGCTGCCACCAGGCGCTCTACCGCCTCGAGTGCGCCCGGCACTTCCGGCGCCAGCGTTACCATCCGAACTGCGTCGAACTCCAGAATCCGGTCGATCTCTTCGACCGTTGGCGCGCGCAGCGCCCGCGGGTCGTGGGCACCGCACCGTTGGGCGGACAGCCAAGGACCCTCCAGGTGAACTCCGGCGAGTTCGCCGGATTCAACTGTACCGGTGAGTGATTCAATGGTTGTCCGCAACCGTTCGCTGCTTTCGCTCACCAGCGAGGCCACCATCGTCGTGGTGCCGCGACGGCGGTGCAGGTCGATCGCGGATGCGGTGGCCGCTTCGGCGCCGTCGGGAAACGAACCTCCGCCGCCGCCGTGGACGTGCATGTCGACGAACCCGGGGACGAGGACGGCATCGGCGCCGAGGTCCACATCGACGTGTCGATCCGGCCGACCGGATCCCACCGCCGCGATCAGCCCGTCGACGACATCGACCCAGCCTCCGTCGATCGTTTCGTAACCGGTGACAACGGTCCCCGCGGCTATCAGCACTGCCGATCGGCCTGCATCCACTGTCCTAGAGTGTCAGATATGTCCGCGGATCAACCCGACGCCGAAATCCTGGTGGGAAATCCCGAGCGAGAGCGGGCCATCGCGTTGATCAACGACGCGCTCTCCACCGGCTACCTGCAGATCGCCGAGTTCGAGGAGCGCTCCGGCCGGGTGTATGCCGCCCGCAACCGAGGCGAACTGCGCCGCACGTTGGTCAACCTGCCGAATGCCGCACTGCTGTTTCCCGACCAGCCGCAGCCCTCTCCGGGCACCGCCGTCGCCACTCCCCCACGTCTCGAACTCGACGCGGACTGGAATGCTGTTCGCCGCGGAGGCAAGTGGCAGGTACCGGCCGACATCACGTGCACCGGCCGCGTCGGGGGTGGCATCGACCTCGACTTCGCCGAAGCCACGTTCACCTCGCCGAGTGTTCACCTCGAACTCGACGTGTGGCTGGTCACCGTCAGGGTGCGCCTGGGCGCGGACCAGCGGATCCGATACGACGGGCTGCGCGTCAGCCGGTGGTCGAGTCTGAAGGACAAGGCCGGTCCGCCCCGGTATCCCGGCGGCCCGCAGATCACCGTCGACGGTTCGCTCACCGGTGCAAGCGGACTGACCATCACACGCACGTGAGAGCCTCGGGCCGCGCGATTCGACATTCCCACGAAGGAGACCGACATGATTCCCCTGACCGTCGATGATGCCGAACAAGCCGCCCGCGCCCTGCGTGCATCGTTGTCGAGTGCGGGCCTGGCGAATCCGACGCATGAGCAAGCCCTCGAAACGCTCCCCCATACCGCCGGATACCGCGACTGGGACACCTACAGCGCCACGCTGACGACACCTCGGCCACTGCTGGCCGTGCCGATCCTGCGCAGCTACGACGAGTCTGTCGCGCGGCATTTCTATTGTGATTACCTGGGTTTCGAGGTGCAGTTCGAGCACCGGTTCGCGCCCGACCTGCCGCTGTACCTGCGTGTCGCCCGCGGTGACATAGAGATCGATCTGAGCGAGCATCACGGGGACGGAACACCCGGCAGCGTCGTGTGGATTGCCGTGACCGGCCTGACCGACCTGCATCGGGAACTGCGCGGCCGGGATGCGGTGGGCAATCTTCGACCCGGCATCGACCGCACCGCACCCGGTGGACCGACGATGACGATCACCGATCCGTTCCAGAACGTGCTGCGCTTCTGCGAAACGACGTCCTGACGGCAGTCGCCGGGCCGCGATCCCCCCCCCCGCCCGGCCCGGTTGGCCTTCCCGCTCGTCGGGGCGCCGGACAGTCACCGCTCTCGCCTTGACAGCAACCTGTATATACAGGACCATACAAGCAGGTTCAGGTAGTCGACGCAGGGAGGAAGTTCATGGACATCACGTCACCCGGTCACGAGGCGCGCCCGGTCCGCGCTCCCCGCGGTACCCAGCTCAATACCCGCGGGTGGCAGCAGGAGGGCGCCCTGCGGATGTTGATGAACAACCTGGACGCCGAGGTCGCCGAGTACCCGGACCAGCTGGTGGTCTACGGCGGCACCGGCCGCGCGGCGCGCAGCTGGGCGGCGTTCGACGCGATGGTCGAGACTCTGAAGACCCTGGCCGACGACGAGACGATGCTCGTGCAGTCCGGCAAGCCGGTCGGCGTCTTCCGCACCAATGTGTGGGCCCCGCGCGTCCTGCTCGCGAACTCGAATCTGGTGGGCGACTGGGCGAATTGGGAGGAATTCCGCCGCCTCGAGCAGCTCGGTCTGATCATGTACGGGCAGATGACCGCCGGATCGTGGATCTACATCGGCACCCAGGGCATCCTGCAGGGCACCTACGAGACCTTCGGCGCGGTCGCCCGCAAGCGCTTCAACGGCACGCTCGCCGGGACGATCACCCTGACCGCCGGACTCGGCGGCATGGGCGGCGCCCAGCCGTTGGCCGTCACCATGAACGAGGGCGTCGCGATCTGCGTCGACTGCGATCCGAGCCGCATCGAGCGGCGCATCGCGCACAAGTACCTGGATACCCAGGCCGACAGCCTCGATCACGCCCTGGAGTTGGCGATCGAGGCCCGCGATGCGCGGCGCCCCCTGTCGATCGGTGTGGAAGGCAATGCGGCGGAGCTCTTTCCGAAGCTGCTGGAGATGAACGCACCGATCGACATCGTCACCGACCAGACCTCCGCACACGACCCGTTGAGCTATCTGCCGCTCGGTATCGCCATCGAGGACATGAAGACGTTGGCCGACAAGGACCCCGCGACGTTCACCGAGGACGCCCGCGCGGCGATGGCCAAGCACGTCGAGGCGATGGTCGGCTTCCTCGATCGCGGCGCCGAGGTCTTCGACTACGGCAACTCGATTCGCGACGAGGCCCGCAAGGGCGGGTACGACCGCGCCTTCGACTTCCCGGGATTTGTGCCCGCCTACATCCGCCCATTGTTCGAGGAGGGCCTCGGCCCGTTCCGGTGGGCCGCATTGTCGGGCGACCCGGAGGACATCGCCAAGACCGACAAGGCGATCCTCGAACTGTTCCCCGAGAACGAGCACCTGCGCCGCTGGATCACGATGGCCGGGGAGAAGGTCGCCTTCGAGGGCCTGCCCGCCCGGATCTGTTGGCTCGGCTACGGTGAACGGCACCGCGCCGGACTGAAATTCAACGAGATGGTCGCCAGCGGTGAGCTCTCGGCGCCGCTCGCGATCGGCCGTGACCACCTCGACTCCGGGTCGGTGGCCTCCCCGTATCGGGAGACCGAGTCGATGGCCGACGGTTCCGACGCGATCGCCGACTGGCCGCTGCTCAACGCCCTGGTCAATACCGCCTCCGGCGCCTCGTGGGTGTCGATTCACCACGGCGGCGGCGTCGGCATGGGCCGGTCGATCCACGCCGGACAGGTGTGCATCGCCGACGGCACCGACCTGGCCGCGCAGAAGCTCGAGCGGGTGCTGACCAACGACCCCGGCATGGGCGTCATCCGGCACGTCGACGCCGGCTACGAGCATGCGGCGCAGACCGCTCGTGAACGCGGAGTGCGCATTCCGATGGCGGGGCAGCAGTGACCGTAACCACCGAAACATCCCCCGTCGAGGTCGGCATCGGCCCGGTGTCGATCGCCGACGTCGTCGCGGTGGCCCGCGACGGGCGGGCCATCCGCCTGACGGACGAATCGCTGGCCGAGATCGCGCGCTCCCGCACGCGGATCGAGGCCCTGGCGGCCGACCCGAACCCGGTCTACGGCGTCTCGACCGGATTCGGCGCCCTGGCTACCCGCCACATCCCGGTCGAGCTGCGGGTGCAGTTGCAGCGCAGCTTGATCCGTTCGCACGCCGCCGGCTCCGGGCCGGAGGTGGAACGCGAGGTGGTGCGGGCGATGATGCTGCTGCGGTTGTCCACCCTGGCGACGGGCCGCACCGGCGTGCGCCCGGAGGTGGCGACCACCTACGCGGGTCTGCTGAACGCCGGCATCGCCCCGGTGATCCACGAATACGGCAGCCTGGGCTGCTCCGGCGACCTCGCCCCGCTCGCGCACGCGGCGTTGGCGCTGATCGGCGAGGGGCCGGTGCGCACCGCGGACGGATCGCTGTCCACCGCCGCCGAGGCGATGGCCGCCCACGGGCTGACACCGGTGATCCTCGAGGAGAAGGAGGGCCTCGCGCTGATCAACGGCACCGACGGCATGCTCGGCATGCTGTCGCTGGCGATCACCGACCTCGACGAATTGCTGCGCCTGGCCGATATCTCCGCGGCGATGAGCGTCGAGGCGCTGCTGGGCACCGATGCGGTCTTCGCCGCCGACCTGCAGGCCCTGCGGCCGCAGCTCGGTCAGGCGGCGTCGGCATCCAATATCGCTCGGATGCTGGCCGATTCGCCGATCGTCGCCAGTCACGCCGGTCCCGAGGACACCAAGGTGCAGGACGCGTACTCGCTGCGCTGCGCACCGCAGGTCGCCGGCGGCGCCCGCGATACGGTCGACCATGCCCGGCTGATCGCCGGCCGGGAGTTGGCCTCGGCCATCGACAATCCGGTGGTGACGCCGGACGGCCGGGTGGCCTCCAATGGCAACTTCCACGGCGCCCCGGTCGCCTACGTCCTCGACTTCCTCGCGATCGTCGTCGCCGACGTGGCAAGCATCAGCGAGCGGCGCACCGACCGGCTGCTCGACAAGGCGCGCAACCACGGCCTGCCGCCATTCCTCGCGGACGACCCGGGTGTCGACAGCGGTCTGATGATCGCCCAGTACACCCAGGCGTCGATCGTCTCCGAGCTCAAGCGGCTGGCCAATCCGGCGAGCGTCGACTCGATCCCGTCGTCGGCGATGCAGGAGGACCACGTCTCGATGGGCTGGTCGGCCGCGCGCAAGCTGCGACGCGCGATCGACGGGCTGCGCCGGGTGGTGGCGATCGAGATCCTGGCCGCCGCACGCGGTATCGACCTGCGCGGACCCTTGTTGCCGGGACCCGGAACCGGTGCGGTCGTCGCCGCGCTGCGGGAACGGGTCGAAGGTCCCGGTACCGACCGCTTCCTCGCCCCGGACATCGAGGCGGCCGTCGAACTGGCCGAATCCGGGGCGTTGCTGCGGGCGGCGCAGGCTGCCGTCGGCATCCTGGCCTGATCGGTCCGGCGGCTCCGCCGAACCACCCTCCACCGATCCATCCGACCGAAAGGGCACCTCCGCGATGGGCACGACCGCACTGACCAATATCGGCACCCTGGTCACCAATGACCCGAACCTCGGCGAGGGTCCGCTCGGGCTGCTGCGCGATGCCGCCGTGGTCTTCGACGGCCCGACGGTGGCGTGGATCGGTAGCAGTGCGGCCGCGCCGGCCGCGGACTCCGGCGTCGACGTCGGTGGACGGGCGGTGCTGCCGGGGTTCGTCGAGAGTCACTCGCACCTGGTCTTCGCCGGGGACCGGGCGCTCGAGTTCGCGGCGCGCATGTCGGGAACCCCGTACGCGGCCGGAGGAATTCGTACGACGATCGCCGCGACCCGCACGGCGTCCGACGACGAGCTGGCGGCCAATGTGCGCCGGCTGCTCGACGAGTCGGCACGTTCGGGGTCGACCACCGTCGAGATCAAAACCGGGTACGGACAGAGCGTCGTCGACGAGGTGCGCAGCGCCCGGATCGCCGCGCAGTTCACCGACGAGGTGACCCTGCTCGCCGCGCACGTGCCGCCGCCGGAGTACGCCGACGATGTCGACGCGTACGTGGCGATGGCGATCGAGAAGATGATCCCGGAGGCGGCACCGTACGCGCGGTGGATCGACGTCTTCTGCGAACGGGGCGCTTTCAACCGGGAGCAGTCGCGCGCGGTGTTGGCCGCCGGTGTGGACCACGGGCTGATCCCGCGGGTGCACGGCAATCAGCTCGGTGAGGGTCCCGGCGTCACCCTCGCGGTCGAGATGGGCGCCGCCTCGGTCGATCACGTCACCCACGTGACCGCCGACGACATCGCCGCCCTGGCCGACAGTGATACCGTCGCGACCCTGCTGCCGGGGGCGGACTTCTGTACCCGCAATCCGTTCCCGGACGCCCGCGCGCTGATCGACGCCGGCGTGACCGTCGCCCTCGGCGCCGACTGCAATCCCGGCACCAGCTACACCACCAATCTGCCGTTCTGCATCGCCCTGGCGGTGCGGGAGATGCACATGACCCCGGACGAGGCGATCTGGGCGGCGACCGCCGGCGGCGCGAAGGCGCTGCGCCGCACCGACGTCGGGTTGCTCTCCCCCGGCTTACGCGCCGACGCGATCGTGCTGGACGCGCCGACCCACATCCACCTGGCGTACCGGCCCGGAGTTCCATTGGTGCGGAGTGTGTACCGGGCAGGGCGGCCTGTCGTCGGCTGACCCTCGCCGCCCGAGTCCCTCAGGGACCAAGAACATACGTAAATGCGGTGAAGAATCGAGCGTTGAGGACAGCGATCACAACGAGCGCAGCACACAGCACAGTCAGCAACACAAGTAGGCGCATCGTCGCCGACCAACCCGCCGCAGTCGCGGCAATGATCGCATCCCAGAACGACGTACGCCCTTCCCCAGCCGAGCGGGCCCCCTTTTTCTTCCGTCTTCCCATCCCGCCACTCCTTCGCATCCGATCCGGCACCACGTAGGCTCCCGGGATCGCTGAGGGAAGTCGTGACACGGAATTGACACAGGGGGGCCGATGGGGATCGTCGAAGACGTCGCCGACGAACTCGATACGCTGATCGACCGACCGGGCGGCATCACGGCAGATAACTTGGTGCACTGCCCGACCATCTCAGCGCTGCTCGCACACGGCGACGCCGAGCAGGCATACCTCGTCCTGGACGGTATCCGGCGGCGGAACGAGAGCCGGGATGTTGCCGCGGCGTTGGCCCATGTGGGCGGGTTCGGCTACGCCGGCAATACGGAAGATCGGCTCAATGCGTTCGCCTCGGCACACCACGAACAACGACCGCGCGGCCCCGAACCGCCCTCCACTCGTACCGTGCGGCGCTGGTCGGATTCCGGCCGGCGCATTCTCGCGGACACCATCGTCCGGGCATCCGGGGTCGAACCACCAACACTCCATCTGGACGTCCTCAATCGCGAGGGAACTACTCTGATCGTTCTGCCGACGATCTATCACATGCACAGCTACGTGATGAACGATCCGCTACTCATCATGGTCGGCGCCGATTCGCATGCAGTGCAGGCCTTCCCCAGCGACGATCTCGAGTTGTTGCGAGAAGCTATGTACCAACCGAAAAATGCCTTGGAGGTCGACCTCGGCTTCCCGGTGCATCTCCAACTGATATGGCACGGGGAGGTTCGGCCGGTCATCGTTACCCGAACAATCGGGTTCGCTGCAGACATCACCCAGATGTCCTCCATGACAGCCGGAGCCGTCGGGCTGGTTCTCTACCGCGAGGGCCAGGACATCGATACTCCAGCCGAGGTCGCCGCAGAACTGGGACGTTTCTACAGTGAGACCGCCGAGGACATCATGTGATAAGCGGCCACCGCGGCGCTCCCTGGCCTGACCTCTTGGAATAGCTCGTCGAATTGCGTTTCTGCAAAGCATTATTCATCGAACATGTCGGTGGTGTCCGCTATGGTTTGACCATGAACAGCGAGCGGATCGCAGAGGCGGTCGCGGCAGCCGAAACGGCGGTCGCGGCGCTCGGCGAGCTGCCCGTCGACACCATGCTTGCCCCGGAATTGCTCGACACGATCGCCGGGATCGCGCGCATCGCCCGGCTGCTGCCGGGGACCGAGCGGGCGGCGCTCGCGCGTCTCGGCGAGCTGGGCACCGAGGCGTTCGGGGGCGGGCGGCTCGGGCTGATCCTCGCCGACCGCCTCCGCATCACCCCCGCGGACGCGGGCCGGCGCATGCACGAGGCGGCCGATCTGACGCCCCTGACCGCGCTGAACGGCGAACCTCTGCCCATCCGCCTGCCGCATACCGCGGCGGCCGAGCGGCGCGGCGATATCGGACCCGGGCACGTGAAGGTGATTCGCGACTTCTCCCATCATCTACCCGCCGCTGTCGGTCCGGCGGATCGGGCGCGGGCCGAGGAGCACCTGGTCGACCTGTCCACCCGCATGCGCCCCGACGAGGTGAAGCGCTGCGCCCAGCGCATCGCCGCGCACCTCAATCCCGACGACGCGTTCTCCGAGCGAGACCGCGCCCGCAAGCGGTTCTTCCATCTGAAGCCGCAGGACGTCGACATGATGCGCTCCGGTTCCTTTTGCGTCGACCCGGAGCTCGGCGCCTACCTGGAGACGATCTTCGCTGCGCTCGCGGCGCCCGGCATGTGCCTGCCGGAGGACGCCGAACCGACCGTCGCCGGCGTTCCCGATCCGGATGCCGTCTCCCGGGACGCGCGCACGCCCGGCCAACGCCGACACGACGCGCTGACCGTCCTGTGCCGCGACGCCCTCGCGTCCGGTCGACTGGGTTCGCATCGCGGCCTGCCGGTGACGGTCATCGCGACCGCGACGGTGCGCGAGCTACAGGACCATGCCGGGGTCGCCACCACCGGCTGCGGTTCGCTGCTACCGATGCGCGAATTGATCCGGCTGGCCGGGCGCAGCCTGCCGTATCTGGCGATCTTCGACGACCACAGCGGGCGACCCCTGCACCTCGGGCGGGCCCGGCGGCTCGCGTCCGTCGACCAGCGGATCGCCCTGCACGCCGCCGACCGCGGGTGCACCTTTCCGGGCTGCCCATCCGGCGCGACCGTCTGTGAAACCCACCATCTTCGGGAATGGTCCGACGGTGGAGCCACCGATATCGACAACCTCACGCTGGTCTGCCCGACCCATCACCGCATGATCGGCACCGACGGCCGCCGGTGGCGCACCCGGAGAAATACCGGAGGCCGCACCCAATGGATCGCACCACATCATGTGGATCCATCGGGGCGGCCCCGGGTCAACGCCTATCATCATCCGGCCGACGGCCCACCCGCCGACGCATCGAGTAGACCCCCGTAATCACCTACCGGGTAGGTCATTTCGCTGTGCGGCGGGCCGGCGCGGCCCGCGATGGCAGGTCAGCTCGCGGTCATGATGACCTTGAGCGCCTTGGTCTCGGCGGCGCGGCCGAAGGTGTCGTAGGCCGACTCGATGTCATCGAGGTCGAAGTGGTGGCTGATGAAGCCGCCGACATCCAGCTTGCGCTGGGCGAGCATCTTGATCAGCATGCGAGAGGTATCGGTATTGACCAAACCGGTGGTGATGGTGAGGTTTTCGATCCAGAGCTTGTCCAGCGGGAAGTCGACCGACTTGCCGTGCACGCCGACGTTCGCGACGTGGCCGCCGGGACGGATGACCTCGAGCGACATATCCCAGGTGGCGGGGATGCCGACCGCCTCGATCGCCACATCGACGCCGAGTCCGTCGGTCAGCGCGAGGACCTGCTCCTTCCAGTCCGCGTCGGAGGACACCACTCCGTCGGTGGCGCCGAAACGCTTGGCCTGCTCCACCCGGTTCGGGTCGAGATCGACCGCGATCACCTTGCTGGGGCCGTAGAGGCCGGCGGTCGCGATGGCCGCCAATCCCACAGGGCCGGTACCGATCACGGCGATGACGTCGCCGGCCTTGACCGCGCCGTACTTGATGCCGATCTCGTGACCGGTGGGCAGGATGTCGCTGATCAGCACACCCTCCTCCGCCGGAACGGTCTCCGGAAGCGGATGCAGCGAGGTCTCCGCGTAGGGGACCCGCACGAACTCGGCCTGGGTGCCGTCGATCAGATGTCCGAGGATCCAGCCGATGCCGGGGGCACCCTCTTCGGCCTGGCAATGCGAGTACATGCCCTGCACGCAGTAGACACACTTGCCGCACGCGGACACACAGGAGATGATCACGCGATCACCGACGGCGAGTTCCGTTACCGCAGAACCTACTTCGGCGATGACGCCAACACCCTCGTGACCGAGGATGCGGCCGTCGGTCACCGCCGGGACGTCGCCCTTGAGGATGTGCAGGTCTGTTCCACAGATCGTGGTCTGCTCGATCTTCACGATCGCGTCGGTCGGATGCAGGATGACGGGGTCGGGCACCTCCTCCCACGCCTTCTTGCCGGGACCGTGGTACACCAATGCCTTCATCGTTGCCTCTCCCTACATTGCGAGATTCCGTACCCCTTCATTCTCCTCCTGCAACGTCCCGATTTCCTGCCGAGCGGACTGACGATTAGGTCACGCTTGTTGATGGCTCAACTAATTTGCGCTCGAGGTTTTCGGCGCTCCCCTCTTGCACGTACAACCGATCGGTTGTACGTTTGGGTCCATGGGAACGAAGGATCCGGAAGCGCGAGCGGACGCGTTCTTTCACGCCCTGGCCGACCGCACCCGGCGCGACATCCTGCGCCGAGTTCTGGCCGGTGAACACTCGGTATCGACCCTGGCCCGCAACTACGACATGAGCTTCGCGGCGGTACAGAAACACGTCGCGGTCCTGGAGCGGGCCGGGTTGATCACCAAACGGCGCAGTGGTCGCGAGCAACTGGCGACCGGCGACGTCGCGGCGGTCCGATCGGTCGCGTCGATGCTCTCGGACCTCGAAAGTATCTGGCGCGGAAGGATCTCCCGTATCGACGAGCTGCTCGCCGCCGACCCGCCGTCCGGTCCCACCGGCCCGACATCCCCCAAGCCACACCGATCATCCCCAGCGACACCACACCCAGCCACACCACAACCCGAGGAGAGCTGACCCATGCCGGTCACCACCGTCACCCCCGACCTGGACAACCGCACCCTGACGATCACCGCGCAGTTCGCCGCTCCCGTCGAGCGCGTCTGGCAGGTCTACGCCGATCCGCGGCAGCTCGAGAAGATCTGGGGCCCGCCGACCTTCCCCGCGACCGTCGTCGAACACTCGTTGACCGTCGGCGCCAAGGTGCTCTACTACATGACCGGCCCCGAAGGCGAGAAGTTCGCGGGCTGGTGGCTGATCACCGCGGTCGACGAGCCGCACTCGTTCGCCTTCGACGACGGTTTCGCCAACGAGGACTTCACCCCGGCGGAGGGCATGCCGGTGTCGCACAACGTCTACACCTTCACCGCGGACGGCGACAGCACGATCGCCACCTATATCGCGACCTACGAGACGGCCGAGGGGCTGCAGCAGGTCCTCGACATGGGCGTCACCGAGGGCGCCTCGATGGCGATCAACCAGATCGACGACCTGCTCGCCGCCTGATCGATCGACCGCGCCCCCGCGAGGGTCGGCGGGTTCGCCCGGTTCGACACCGGACGACGCTGCCGGCCCTCGCACGGCCGACTCCCGGGTCCGCCGCCCACCGGCAGCCGCCCGACGAGTCGGCCATCCGGCCGGCGGTAGGGTACCGGAGTGCTTGACACCGACGTGGCCCCTCCGGCGGCAACCCGCGGTCCCATTCCCCCCGAACGCCGCACCGGAACGGCCCGGCTGATCGCGATCATCGCCGGCATCGCCGGACTGCTGTTGATCGTGTCGGTCCCCTTCCTACCGGTCCGCATGGACGAGCCGACGGTGTCGTGGCCCGAGGGCGGCACCCTGCAGTCGGTCAACATGCCGCTGGTGGGGTACGCACCGCTGAGCATCGACGTGTCGATCCCGTGCTCGGCAGTTGTCGACTCCGCGCAGGGGACCACGCTGTTCACCACCGCCCCGGTCGGCGGCCCCAATGCGCAGCGCTACGGAATGATCGTGCGCACCGAGGGAGCCCAGACCGACCCCGATACCGGTGAGCTGCTCGATCCGGGATCGCTCCAGGTCCTGGTGCGCGACAATCTCATCCTGTCGACCCCGCTGTCGGACCTGAACCCGGGCTGCTCGCTGCGGGTGACCTCGAACGACCAGGCGACCACCGCGACCGTCTCCGGCGCCGGCGTCGACATCACGCAGACCCTCGACGAGGACAAGCGCCCGCAGATCGTCGGACTGTTCACCCAACTGACCGGACCCACCCCGGCCGGTTTCGGCGTCACGGTCGACCTCGACGCGCGCTTCACCTCCAGCCCGAGCCTGCTGAAGCTGGTCGCCATGCTGCTCGGCGCCGCCTCGGTGGTCATCGCCCTGGGCGCTCTGCACGTCCTCGATCGACGCGACAGCCGCAGCGATCGACGCACCTTCCCGCCGGGATGGTGGCGCCCCACCCGCTACGACGTGATCGTCGTCGGCACGCTCGGCCTCTGGCACATCATCGGCGCCAACACCGCCGACGACGGCTACCTGCTCGGCATGGCCCGCACCGCCGATCAGGCCGGCTATATGTCGAACTACTTCCGCTGGTGGGGTGTCACCGAGGCCCCCTTCGGCGCCCCCTACTACGACCTGCTGCGGGTGATGACCCAGGTCTCGACCGCCAGCGTGTGGATGCGACTGCCGGCGCTACTGCTCGGCATCATCTGCTGGTGGGTGATCAGCCGCGAGGTCCTGCCGCGGCTCGGCGCACGGGTCCGCAGGGAGCCGGTGGTGCTGTGGACCTCCGGCCTGGTGTTCCTGTCGTTCTGGCTGGTGTTCAACAACGGTCTGCGCCCGGAGCCGGTCGTCGCGGTCGGCGTCCTGCTGACCTGGGCGTCGATGGAACGATCGATCGCCACCCGCCGGCTGCTGCCGGCGGCGATCGCCGTCCTGGTCGCGGGCGTCACCCTGAACGCCTCACCGCTGGGACTGATCTGCTTCGCCCCGCTGATCGCCGGCGCCAAGCCGGTCATCCAGGAGATCGTCCGCCGGCGCGGCGGCGTCGGCATCCTGGCCTCGGTGCTGCCGATCCTCGCGGCGGGTAGCGTCCCACTGCTGTTGGCCTTCGCCGATCAACCGCTGGCGTCGCTGCCGGCGATGCAGCACGCGCACTCCGTCGGCCCCGACGTCGACTGGTGGAACGAGTACATCCGCTACCAGTACCTGATGATGGACTCCCCCGACGGCTCGCTGACCCGCAAGTTTGCGGTGTTCGCGATGTTCCTGTCGGTCGGTGTGAGCCTGCTGGTCCTGCTGCGCAAGGGCGGGCGCATCCCGGGCACCTCGCTCGGACCGCCGCGCCGGCTGATCGGCACCGTGATGGGCGCCCCGCTGCTGATGATGTTCGCGCCGACCAAGTGGACCCATCACTTCGGCGTCTACGCGGGCATCGGCGGCGCGATCGCCGGACTGGCGGCCGCCGCGCTCGCGGTCACCATCGCCCGCGGGTCACGTCGCAATCGGGCATTGTTCGCCGCCGCGGTGCTGTTCCTGTTGACGATCTGCTTCCACTCGCGCAACGGCTGGTGGTACGTCTCGGTCTTCGGTGTGCCGTGGTGGGACAAGCCGCCGTCGATCTCCGGGTTCAGGGGCGCGACCGTGCTGATGGCGCTGACGATCCTGGCGCTGTTGCTGGCCGCCTATTGGCATGTGCGAGAGCCCTATCTGAAGAAGGGCACCCCTATGCGGCGGGTGTGGAATATCCCGCCGCTGCCGGTCGCCGCCGGTCTGATCGTGCTGTTCGCGGTCGCCTCGTTGGCCAAGGGCATGGTCTCGCAGTACCCGGCGTACTCGGTCGGACGATCGAATATCGACGCGCTGATGGGCAATTCGTGTGGCCTGGCGAACGACGTCCTGGTCGAACCGAATCCGACCGACGACATGTTGACCCCGCTCAACGGCAACGTCGTGGGCACCTTCGCCGCCAACAACGTCGGCTTCGATCCCAACGGTGTCGCCCGGGACCTGACCCCGGACGAGAACGCCGAGGCCGCGACCGGCACCGCGAACACCGTCGACACCGACGACGCGGGCAACCAGCGCGCGACGGTCGGTACGACCAGCGGCGAGGGCTCCACCGGTATCAACGGCAGCTCGGTGGCGCTGCCCTATGGCCTCGACCCACTGCGCACCCCCGTCCTGGGCACCTACACCACCGGTGTGACCGACACCGCGACGTTGACCACGGGCTGGTACCTGCTGCCGGCCGACTACGACCTGGTGACCGCCGCGGTCGCCGGCCGGATCCGGTCGATCGACTCGGACGGTCTGGTCACCCCCGGCACCTCGCTGGAGTTCGAGTTCGGCCGCAATACCGGCTCGTCCGTCGAATCGCTCGGCACGGTGCTTCCGATCGACATCGGGCCGCGACCGGCGTGGCGGAACGTTCGGGTCCCGGCCGCCTCGGTGCCCGCGGGCGCCAATGTGGTGCGCATCGTCGCCGAAGACAGCAATGTCGACCCGGACTACTGGTTGGCGGTCACCCCGCCGCGCATTCCGCAGACCGTGACGCTCAACGAGCTGGTCGGCAGCACCCAGCCGGTCCTGCTCGACTGGGCGGTCGGGTTGAACTTCCCCTGCCAGCGGCCGTTCGGCCACCACGACGGGATCGCCGAGGTGCCCGCCTATCGCGTGCTGCCCGACCGGCCCGGCGCCCGGTCGACCAATGCGTGGCAGGACCACTTCGGCGGCGGCCCGCTCGGCTGGACCGACATGCTGCTGCGCGTCGACACGATGTCGACCTTCCTGAAGGACGACTGGCACCGCGACTGGGGCGACCTGCAGCGGTTCACCCCGATCGACCCGACGGCCGCGAACTCGATCGAGCCGCGGGTGGACGTGGTGGACCGGTGGGGTTGGTATACCCCCGGACCGATCGTCATCGACTACTGATCGGCTGACCGGTCGGGCCGTCCACCGCGACGGCCCGACCGGGCGCTCACCACCAGGAAGCGACCTGCTCCTCGTCGTTCGGGCCGGTCATCTCGTCGAGTGCGTGGGCGAGGCTGCGTTCGCGGACGGTGTCGTAGGACTCCGACGACGAATACTCCGACCGATCGACCAGCACGTAGCCACCGCGAGCCTGGGACAGCGGCACCGGGCCACCGTCGTTGATCAGTTCGAACAGGTATCGCGCCGAGCGGCGCGGTCCGGAGACACCGGGCAGGCTGCGCATCACCGGCATCAGATAGCGCCAGCCGAACCGTTGGAAGGCACTGCGCTCACGGGCCAGGCCGGTGCCGGGCATCATGCCGGGGTCGAAACAGATCGGGATGATCCCGCTCGGCGCCCGACGGGCCAGATGGTGGGTCCAGTAGACGACGGCGAGCTTGCTGGTGGAGTAACCGACGCCGCCGTCGCCCTCGCGCGGCATCGCCAGCGCGTGCGGATCGTCCCAGCGGGGTCCGGGGATCAGCCCGAACGAGTGCTTGAGGTCGCCGTAGTGCGTCCCCGAGCCGATCTGGACGACCGAGACCGGGGCGGTCAGGCGTTCGCTGAGCAGTCGAACCAGCACGTGGGAGGCGATGACGTTGACCGCGAAGGTCTTCTCGAAGCCGTCGACCGAGGTCTCGTTGGTCGACATGAACTGCGCGCCGGCGTTGAGCACGATCGATCGCAGCGGCGGCAGGCCGTCGAGCAACCGCAGGATCTCGCGACCGGCGGCGCGCACCGATACCAGCGACTCCTGATCGCAGACCACGACGCGCATCCGCGCCGCGACCACCGGACCGAACCGCTCGATCTGCTCGCGGAGTTCCTCCGCGCGCTCCGGGGTGCGGGCGGTGGCGATCACCGCCCAGCGCCCGTCGCCCGCCACCGTCGTCAGCAGGCGGTTGCCCAGGCCCGATCCCGCCCCGGTGATCAGCACGGTCGCCGACGGGTCCACCGGGGGCGCGGCGGCGGGCTCGGAAGCTGACATGGCATACATACTTACCGATCGGGTTGCCGATGGCCGCACGCGGTATCCGAAACGGCGGCCGTCCGCACCCGCCCGGGCCGCGGCACCATCAGCGTGACCACCAGCACCGACAGGGCCGATCCCAGGACCAGCCCGGCGACGACATCGCTCGCCCAGTGCACCCCCAGGTAGACGCGGGTTCCCGCCACGACCGTCGCCCAGACCGCGGCACATGCCACCGCCACCACCCGCGCCGGCCGGGTCCGGGTGAGCACCAACGCCACGGCGACCAGACAGGCGGACGCCCCCGCTGCGTGTCCGGACGGGTAGGAGAAGGTCTGCTCGGTCAGCGACAACCGGCTCGCGATCGGCGGGCGCGGTCGGGCGACGAGCATCTTGACCACCTCGGTGACCGCCATGGCGGCGACGAGGGCCACCACCGGTGCGAGCGCGGTACGCGGGTTCCGATCGCGGACGAATACGACGGCTCCGGCGAGCAGCGCGATCACGGTCATGCCGAGATAGCCGCAGACCGCGGAGATCCGCTCCGCGACGATCGTCCGGTCCGGGGTGCGACGGGCGAGCGCCGCGTCGAGCACCGTCAGATCAACCGGGAACGGTGCCCCGCGGCCGGCGAGGACCAGGCCGAGGACGGCGACCGCGACGAGCGGAATCGCCAACACCGTGCCGATTCCCGCCGACCGTCCGCCCATCCGGCCAGCATGCCGCGTCAGCCGACGGCGGCGCGCTCCGCCTCGGCGATGATGTCGGCGGCGGTGGCGCCGAGGCCCCGCGACGACGTTCGGGCGCGGTGGATCAACTCCCGCGACGCGGCACCACGATCATGTCCACAACGGACCATCAGGATTCCCACGGCGATATCGATTCCGGTGCGGCCACCGAAGCGTGTTTCGACGTCGAGCACTGTCACGACAATCCCTCCCTACCTTCGCCGAAGAGTCCTCGTTTGTACCGAGAGTCGATGGGGTTCAGCGCTCGACGGCGCCGAACCGGGATTCGACGGACCCGGACAACGGGTTCCAGTCTGCGGTCGAGGACCCATGGACGGCCAGAATTGCATTCGACCGGATCGCAATGTCGGCCAGCGGTACGGACGCTGTCCGGCAGGTGAACAACACCGTCGATAGTCCCCCCTACTTTCGAGCAGGAGTACCGTTTTCGGAATCGACCGATCACCAACGACGTTGAAAAGAGCAACGCGAGTCGACTGAAACCACGGGAGAGCCACGATGCGTACCGCCTACGGCCAGGAAGTCGACGAGTTGAGCGGGCTGCTGGTCGATCTCGCCGAATTGTCCAGCCGCGTCATGCAGGGCGCCGGATCGGCGCTGACCGACCGCGATGTGATCCGCGCCGAGGAGGTCATGACCCTCGAGGACGAACTGGGCATGCTGCGCTCGGAGATCGATCGACGCACCGGCCTGATCCTCGCGCTGCAGGCGCCCGTGGCGACCGATCTGCGCCGCCAGGTGAGCACCCTGCGGATATCCGGTGCGCTGGCTCGGATGGGCGAGCTGGCGATCCACGTGGCCGAATCGGTCCGGCGCCGCTTCCCCGATCCGGTCGTTCCCGATCCGGTCGCACCGCTGTTCCGCGAGATGGGGCGGCTGGCGATCGAGATGTCCGGACGGGTGGTCGTGGCGCTCGAGCAGCAGATCGACATCGTCGACGAACTGATCGCCACCGATGCCCGTGTCGACGCGCTGCATGCCCGGGTCCTCGAGATCGTCAAGGACGAGTCGGTCGGCCTGACCGTGCCGGAGGCGATCGATGTGGCCCTGCTCTCGCGGTTCCACGAGCGATTCTGCGATCACACGATCGAGGTCTCCCGACGGATCGCCTTCACCGTCCTGGGCTGAACCGACCCCTGCACCGCACCGACCCCCCATAGCGTCACCGGCCCCGCAACGACGTCGGCCACCGCCGATGCGCGCGGCGGTGGCCGTTCATGAGGTCGAAGGGTGATGCGGCGGTGGCCGACGGTGGCCACCGGATGGGACGGTGGGTCGGGTCAGAATCTGCTGCCGTGCAGGCGGTTGGCGCCCGCGATCATCGCGCGCAGGGTGGCTTCGGTGCCGTCCCGGCCCACGCCGGCCGCCCAGACGGTGCGGTCGTGGTAGCGACAGGTGATGTAGGAGGCCCAGCCGGCCTCGGTGAGCTGCTGGTGGAACTCGCCGATCTCGATCGGCAGGCCCGCCTTGTGCAGGCTCTCGGTCATCGCTTCGACCGGTCCGTAGGCGCGTGCCGTGGAGGTCTGGCGGGTACCGCGGATGTCGACCGAGAAGTCGTAGCGCCGACGACCGGCCAGGGGGGCCGACGCCGACCACGAACCGAGTTCGATCGGGCCGGAGGTGGGTGAGTAGGTGTTCCAGAAGCCGGTCATCGTCATCTGCTCGGCCTCGGCGCGCAATCCGCGCGGCAGGGGCAGCTCCGGCGATGTTCCGGTGGTGGTGGGGGCAGGGGAAAAGGTGAAGGTGCTCATCGGATGCGGTCGATCTTCCTTGCGAGGAGGTGGTGGTGAGACCGACGAGGTAGTACGACAACCCGGAGCGGGGTGTCGGTCCGAGAATCAGACCCCGCTACGGCGGCGAACTACAAGAAGGGCGATGCGCATGGCGCAGACGCTAGCACTATCGGGCAATCACAACAATGAGGGGGGTCGACACTTTTCCCCGACGTCATGCGCCGGCAATCCGCGCGCCCTATCCTCACCTGATGTGAACTGGGATAAGTATGCGGCGGCACTGTTCGACCTGGACGGGGTGATCACCCCGACGGCCGAGGTGCACATGCGGGCGTGGGCGGTCATGTTCAACGAGTTCCTCGAGGACTATCCGGACGCCGCTCCGTATACGGACGAGGACTACTTCGCGTACGTCGACGGCAAGCCGCGCTACGACGGGGTCGCCTCGTTCCTGGAATCCCGCAGCATCGAACTTCCGCGCGGCGAAACGTCCGATCCCGCCGACGCCTCGACGATCGCCGGGTTGGGCAACCGCAAGAACGACGCATTCAACCGCGTCCTCGCCGAGGAGGGGGTGCAGGCCTACCCCGGCTCGCTGCGTTTGATCGAAAAGCTCCACGAGGCAGGCATTCCCATGGCGGTGGTCTCGTCCTCGCGCAACGCTCCGGCCGTTCTGGACGCCGCGGGCGTCACCAAGTTCTTCCCGGTGATCATGCACGGCGCGCTGGCCGAGAAGCGCGGCCTGCCGGGTAAGCCGGCGCCGGACACCTTCATCGCCGCCGCAGCCGATCTGGGCGTCCCCGTCGAGGGCTCCGTCGTCCTCGAGGACGCGATCAGCGGTGTGAAGGCGGGCGCCGCGGGCGGTTTCGGCCTCGTGATCGGGGTCGACCGCGGAGTGGGTGCCGATGCATTGACCGACGCCGGCGCGGGCCTGGTCGTCACGGATCTCGAGGAGCTGCTGTGAGCGCGTTCACCTCCATTGCCGGCGATCCCCTGGACCGCAACCGCTTCCCGCTCGATGACTGGGCACTGGTTGAAAAGCGCTTCGAGCCGGAAGATCTCGGCGTTACCGAGACGCTGTTCAGCGTCGGCAACGGCTATCTGGGCCTGCGCGGCAATTACGAGGAGAGCCGCGACGCCTACGAGGACGGCACGTTCATCAACGGCTTCCACGAGATCTGGCCGATCCAGCATGCCGAGGAGGCCTACGGCCTGGCGCGGGTCGGACAGAACATCGTGAACGTCCCGGATCCGAAGGTGATTCGCCTCTACGTCGACGACGAGCCGCTCGAACTGTCGACGGCCGACCTGCTCGAGTACGAGCGCCGCCTCGACTTCAAGACCGGCGTTCTCACGCGGGATCTGTTGTGGCGCACCCCGAGCGGCAAGCGGGTGCGGGTGGTCAGCAAGCGGATGGTGTCCTTCGCGGACAAGCATCTCGCGGTGATGACCCTCGAGGTGACCCTGCTCGACGACAGCGCCCCGGTCCAGATCTCCAGCCAGCTGATCAATCGGCAGGATCGCGACCGGGAGTTGGCCGAGGAGGTGCAGGCCGAGAGCGGCATCGCCGACCCCCGCAAGGCGGAGGGCTTCCACCGGCGGGTTCTGGTGCCCCAGGTCAGTTCGATCGACGAGCAGAAGGGCCGCATCCGACTCGGCTACCGCGCGGCGGAGAGCCGGATGACCATCGGTACGGTTGTCGACCACCACATTTCGGGCCCCGCCGATATCGTCACGGAGTCGAGCATCTCCGACGACGAGGGCAAGATCATCTTCCGCATGCAGGCGGAGGCCGGCCAGACCATTCGCCTGGAGAAGCTCGCGTCGTTCCACACGGCCACCCGGGTGCCGGCACGCGAATTGATCGACCGCTGCGAGCGCACCCTCGACCGCGCGATCGACGAGGAGGGCATCCAGTACCAGTTCGACGAGCAGATCGAATGGCTCGAGGAGTTTTGGAAGCGGTCGGACGTCGAGGTGCGCGGCGCGCCCGATATCCAGCAGGCGACCCGCTGGAACCTGTTCTCCATCATCCAGGCGGCGGCTCGCGCGGAGCAGCAGGGCATCCCGGCCAAGGGTGTCACCGGTTCGGGATACAGCGGGCATTACTTCTGGGACACCGAGATCTACGTCCTGCCGTTCCTGACGTATACCTCGCCCAATTTCGCACGCAATGCGCTGCGTTTCCGGCATTCGCTGCTGCCGGCCGCCCGCAAGCGCGCGGGTGAGCTCAGCCAGCGCGGCGCCCTGTTCCCCTGGCGGACGATCGACGGCAACGAGGCCTCCGCCTACTACGCCGCCGGCACCGCCCAGTACCACATCGACGCCGACATCTCCTACGGCCTGAGCCAATATGTGGGCGCGACAGGCGATCTCGATTTCCTCCACCGCGAGGGCATCGATATCCTGGTCGAGACGGCGCGGCTGTGGGCGGATCTGGGCTTCTGGCTGCGCCAGAACGGCAACTCCACCTTCCATATTCACGGGGTCACCGGTCCCGACGAGTACACGACCGTCGTCAACGACAATATGTTCACCAACGTGATGGCCCGGTTCAACCTGCGGCGAGCCGCCGACGCGGTCGAGGAGACCCGCGCCGCGGACCCCGAGGCCTACGCCGAATTGGTGCGCCGGACCGGCCTCGAGGACGACGAGATCGTCGAATGGCGGGCCTGCGCCGAGGGGATGTCGATCCCGTTCGACGAGAAGGTCGGCATCCATCCGCAGGATTCCCGCTTCCTCGACCGCGAGATGTGGGACATCGAGCACACCCCGCTGGACGTGCGGCCGCTGCTGCTGCACCACCACCCGCTGGTGATCTACCGGTTCCAGGTGCTCAAGCAGGCCGACGTGGTGCTCGCGCTGTTCCTGCAGGGCGAGGAGTTCACGTTGGAGGAGAAGCTGGCCGATTTCTCCTACTACGACCCGATCACCACCGGTGACTCGTCGCTGTCGGCGGTCGCGCAGTCGATCATCGCCGCCGAGGTGGGCTACCAGGATCTGGCGCTGAGCTACTTCCGCGAGGCGGTGTACGTCGACCTGGCCAATAGGCATGCCAATACCGCCGACGGGGTGCACGTCGCCTCGGTCGGCGCGTGTTGGAGTGCGCTGGCGGCCGGTTTCGGCGGCTTCCGCGACTTCGGCACCCACCGCGGGGACGAGCAGTGGTCGTTCGACCCGCGTCTGCCCGAGGAGTGGGAGGCGTTGACCTACCGGGTGACACTGCATGGCACCCGGGTGCGGGTCGACCTGGAGCGTTCGTCGATCAGGTTCACCGTCGAGGACGGCGACCAGGCGCTCACCTTCACCGTTCGCGGTGAGAAGGTCACCGTCGGTCCGAACTCGCCGGTGTCCGTCGCGCTGAAGGATCAGGGCCCGCTGCTCGAGGGCAAGCCGCGCAATCCGGCCGGCACCATGCGCGCCGACGGCACGATCATCTCGGCGACCGTGCCGGGTCGCTGGTAGGCCGACCCGCCCCATCCGCATCGACGTTCCTCGGCGGCCTTCGTCGAGGAACGTCGAGCGGGTTCTAGGACACGCGCTAGATGAGCGCAGAATTACCTAACGATCTTGGTAGCGTCGTCCGATGGACCCCGTGCGCAATCCGTACGCCCCCGGTGCCGGTCAGCGTCCACCCGAGCTGGCCGGCCGCGACAAGCAACTGACCGCTTTCGACGTCGTCCTCGAGCGCATCGCCCGCGGCCGCCCGGAGCGCAGCGTCATGCTGACCGGTCTGCGCGGCGTCGGCAAGACGGTGCTGCTCAACCATCTCCGCTCGGCCGCGATCGGACGGCGTTGGGGTACCGGCAAGATCGAGGCGCGACCGGAGCAGGATCTGCGCCGGCCGCTGTCGTCGGCGCTGCACATGGCGGTCCGCGAGATCGCCGCCACCCACCGGGATCCCGACCGGGTCGAGGACTTCCTCGGCGTGCTCAAAGCCTTTGCGCTGCGGGCGACCGCCGACAAGGGGATGCGCGAGCGGTGGCAGCCCGGGATCGACGCCCCCGCGGCCAAGGGCCGCGCCGACTCCGGTGACATCGAGATCGATCTGGTCGAATTGCTGGTCGACGCGGCATCATTGGCCCGCGACGTCGGCGTCGGGATCGCCCTGTTCATCGACGAGATGCAGGACCTGTCCGCTCCCGATATCTCCGCGATCTGCGGTGCCTGCCACGAGTTGAGCCAGGACGCGGCGCCGCTGATCGTCGTCGGCGCCGGGCTGCCGCATCTGCCGGCGGTGCTGTCGGCGTCGAAGAGCTACTCGGAGCGACTCTTCGGGTATCACCGCATCGACCGGCTCGACCGCGAATCCGCCGACCGGGCGCTGATCGCCCCGGCCGAGCGCGAGGACGTCGAGTTCACCGAGGAAGCGCTCGACACCCTCTTCCGGCTGGCCGACGGCTATCCCTACTTCGTGCAGGCCTACGGCAAGGCCACCTGGGATCTCGCCGCCGGGTCGCCGATCACCGGGGAGGACGCGCTGCGGGCCGCGCCGACCGCCGAGGAGGAGTTGGCGGTGGGGTTCTTCGGGTCCCGCTACGAGCGGGCGACGCCGGCCGAGCGCGAGTACATGCGAGCGATGGCCGACCTCGCCGGGGACGAGGGGCCGGTCCAGACCAGCAAGATCGCCGCCGAGTTGGGCCGCAAGCCCGCATCCCTCTCCCCCGCCCGCGACGGGTTGATCAAGAAGGGGCTGATCTACTCGGCCGAGCGCGGCTCGATCGGTTTCACCGTCCCGCACTTCGGCAAGTACCTGCGCAACCAGACGAACGAATAGCGAAAGGCTCCGGGGATCGCTCGACCTACCCGTGGTAACCTTTTGTTACCACATCCCCCGAGCCTCTCAACGACGCGCAACCGGGGGATTTTCTTTGCCCAAGTACCAATCGGCTCCGGCTCGGGGCACGGAGATCTACTCCAAGCCCGCACTCCCCGAGCACGAGTTCTTGGATCGCTGGGTCGAACGGGGACTCGTCCTCGGAGACCGAGAGCGAGCGGCCCGGTACCTCAGACATATCGGCTACTACCGCCTCTCGGCGTATGTCCGCAGCTTCGAAGCCGGAACACGTGACCAGATGCGACCGGGAACATCCTTCGACGACGTCCTCGGTCTGTACATCTTCGACCGCAAACTGCGGCTGACCGTTCTCGACCCGCTCGAACGTGTCGAAATCGCCGTGCGAGCGGCGATCTGCGACCGGATGTCACTAACAGCAGGTCCACACTGGTACGAGGATCCCGAACGCTTCCGCGTACCGCGGGTCCACGAGCGGCTACTGAACGACATCGATCGGCTCGTCGGCGAACAACGTCGGCGGCCGCACGAGCCAACCGATCGGGAGACGTTCGTCTCCGCGCTCGAGCACTACGTCACCCGATACGGAACTCCCGAGCGTCCACCCTGCTGGCCGGCGTTCGAAGAGGTCAACCTCGGCACTGTCCGGAACGTCTACGCCGCCCTCGCCGACCCCGCGGCGAAGAACGCGATCGCGGAGAGCCTGGGAACGCGCGCCCCGATCCTTGAATCGTGGCTCCTCACCTACCGGCGCGTACGAAACATCTGCGCGCACCACGGACGACTCTGGAATCGCGGCCTCGGGGTCTATCCCGCCACTCCCCGCTCGTCGGCTATTCGATGGCTGGATGATCGGAGCCTGTTCCACCGCGACGGTTGGCGGCGCCGACGACTCTTCCCGGTGCTCGTCTCGCTTCAAACGATGCTCCACACGATAGCTCCGACGTCACGATGGGCGCTGCGCGTCGAAGACCTTCTCCGGGAGCATCCAACGGTGCCGCTCGCGGGAATGGGAATCCCCGACGACTGGCTGAGCGACCCCTTCTGGCCATCGGCATCCCCGTGACGCGGCCGCCTATCAGGAGATCTATCCGAATCTAGCGTTTATCCAACAGTTTCGGATACTCCCGATACAAGCCTGACGGCTACCGCTTGTTAGCTATCTATTCATCTTTCTAGACGTGGCTGTAGATTTCAAAATATTTTGCCGATAGGCGGGCCCGCCCGGGTGGTCACGTCGGTGACCTGCATCGTTGCCGAACACATGGAGATCTGCGGAACTCTAGCTTCGGTCATAGAAAGCGGCAGATTGACCGATCGAAGGGTCAGGCGGCGTGGATGGCACGCTTGCGCCCACGCTTGCGGCCGGAGACCGCGGCGCCGAGGAGGACCAGGCGCATGGTGCGCGACGCGGCCTCGACGAGCAGGCGCCGGCCGTCGGCGACCGCCTCGGACAATTCCATCGGAATCGGGATGATCGAGGCCATCGCGCCGATGCCGATGTCGTGCACCTCGGGGGCGCCCTTGCCGAGCGACCCGGCCAGCGCCAGTACCGGCACGCCGACGTGCGAGGCGCGTCGGGCGATCTCCGCCGGGACCTTGCCGTGCGGCGTCTGGCGGTCGATGCTGCCCTCCGCGGTGATCACCAGGTCCGCGACGTCGATCAGACCGTCGAGGTCGACGCCCGTATAGCGCCGATCCAGCAGCACCTCGAAGCGCGAGGCGAGCCGCGCGCCGAGACCGGCGGCCAGCCCCGCGCCGAGACCACCGGAGGCCCCGGTACCCGGGCCGCGGCGCACGTCGAGATCCGGGGCCACACCGTCGCGGCGCAGCACCCGCGCCCAGGTGTCCAATGCCCGCGACAACTGTTCGACCTGCTGCTCGTCGGCGCCCTTCTGCGGCCCGAAGACCCGCGCGACGCCCCGCGAACCGCACAGCACGTTCGACATATTGCAGGCGAGCACGATGTGGGTCTCGGCGAGCGCCGGATGCAGCCCGGACAGATCGATGCGGTCCACCAGCGCGAGGTTCGCGCCACCGTCGGGCACCGGGTTGCCGTCGGCGTCCAGGATGCGCGCGCCGAGTGCGGCCAGTGCACCGGCGCCGCCGTCGGAGGTGCCGGAGTCGCCGCAGCCGACGATGATGCGCCGGATCCCCCGGTCGAGGGCCAGCGCGATCAGCTCGCCGACGCCGCGGGTGGTCGTCGCTCCCGGATCGCGCCGATCCCGGGGCACCAACGACAGACCGGCCGCGGCGGCCATCTCGATCACCGCGGTACCGTCCATCTCGTCACCCAAACGCGCCCAATGGGATTCGACGGGTTCGCCGACCGGTCCGGTCACGGTGGCGGGCTCGAGGACTCCACCGGTCGCCTCGGCCAGAATCTGCGCGGTGCCCTCTCCCCCGTCGGGGATCGGGACGGCGTCGACGATCACTCCGGGCAGTTCGCGGCGGACCCCGCAGGCGATCGCCTCGGCGACGGTGGTCGCGTCGAGGCTCTCCTTGAACCCGCTGGGGGCGACCAGAATTCGTTGCGGAACTCGAACGGACATCACATTCTCCCATCTTCGTAGTTACCCGCCGGCCGAGGGATTTCGGGCATGCGGCGGCTCACCCACGGTCGTCGGGGGTGCGGTGGAACGGATCAGGGCAGGAACAGGTCCAGGCCCAGCAGGGGCCAGACGCCCCGGGAGAAGACCACCACGATCAGCACGAACGGTGGTCCGAGGTAGGCGGACAGCCGGAGAAGGTCTCGGCGACTGTAGGTCTCGACGTCATCGAGGGTCGAGAACATCGCCACCGGCTTCGCCGAACTGGTCAGGGTATGGCAGAATCCGGCAGCGGCGGTGGAGGCGAAGGCCACGGCGGCGGGGTTGACGCCCATGGTGGGCGCCAGGGCCACCAGGATCGGGATCAGCACGGCCGAGCGGGCGGAGCGGGACTGGATCACCAGGTGGGCGGCCGCGGACACCGCGATCGCGAGGACGACGAAGACCGGTCCGGCGGCGGCGCCGAGCGCGGAGACCGGAAGGAAGGTCTTGTGCGCCAACCACTGTGCGGCTCCGGTGGTGACCAGGGCGTGTCCGAGGGCCAGGGTTGCGGCCATGAAGACCAGCAGCGACCACGGCACCGTTGCCAGCGCGGTGCGCAATCTGGTGGGGCCGAATCGGGGCGCGGTGGCCACCAGCGCCGCACCGACCGCGACCACCGCGGCGTCGACGCCGTGCAGACTCTCGGTGCACCACAGCGCGATCACCACCAGAAGCAGCAGGACACAACGCTTTTCGAGAGCCGACAGCGGTCCGCTCACCGGGGTGTCGACGGCGCCGCCGAAGTCGGAGCGTTCGACCCGCAGCGGCCGGTCGCGCTCGGCCCGATCGGCGAACAGCCACAGCACCAGTTCGGCGGCCAGATGTGAGGTCAGCACCGCCAGGGGGACGCCCAGCACGGCCCAGCCGGCAAATCCGAAGCCGCTGCCGGTGGCCTCGGCCACCACGGCGGAGGTGATCAGATGGGCGCCCGCCCCGAGCAGCGAGGCGACCGCCGACAGCAGGATCACCGTCGGGAACAGCAGCGCGAGAACACGAACCAGCTGCGGCCGGTCGGCCAGCGCCCGGGCGAGCACCACGAAGATCGGCACGGCCAGCGCCGCGCGCCCCGACGTCGACGGCACCGCGAAGGCGGTCGCGATCAGCGCGGCGGTGATCAGATGGACCAGTCCGCGGGGTGTCCGCGCCCGGGCGACGACGACGGCGGCGCAGCGGGTGACCAGGCCGGAGGCGGTGATCACGGCGGCGAGGATGAACGCGGCGATCAGCAGCCACACCAATCCCTCGCCCAGGCCGGCGTAGAAGGCCTCCGCGGTCAGCCCGCCCAGCGGAACCAGGGCGACCGCGGCGGCCAGCGCCACGTAGGTGTCGTCGAGGTCGCTGCGCATCCACGCCCATGCGGCGAGCGCGAAGACCGCCAGGGTGGTCGCGCCGGCGGCGGTCAGACCGTCGTCGACGATGGCGGCGATGATCAGGCCGAGCAGAAACAGAGCGAGCACGGCGAGGTCGATCCGCCGGCGACGGCTGGGCCGCCAGCGTCTGCTCGGCGTCGGCGGGTGCGGAACTCGTCGGCGCGGCGGGGTGGTCGCGTAGTGCGCGGGCACCACCGGTATCGGTACGGTGTCCGCCTCGAGAGGAATGGTGGTCATCGCAATCGATACCCCGCTCCCCGTACGGTTTCCACGCGCTCGGCGCCGACCTTGCCGCGCAGCGAGCGGACGTAGACGTCGACGACGTTCGACGCGGGGTCGAAGTCGAGCCCCCAGACGTGCCCGAGGATCTGTTCGCGGCTCAGGACGTGGCCGGGGTGGCGCATGAAGACCTCGAGCAGGGCGAACTCGCGCGCGGTCAGGTCGATCGTCCTGCCGTCGACCTTCACCGCGCGGGTGCGCAGGTCGAGTTCGAGGTCGCGTTCGCGCAGGACCACGGACGGTTCGGAGGAGGAGGTGCTCCCGTCGCCGATGCGCAGCCGCACCCGGGCGAGGAGTTCGGCGAAGTGGAATGGCTTCGAGACGTAGTCGTTGGCACCGCCCTCGAGCCCGGCGACGGTGTCCTGCACGCCGTCCCGTGCGGTCAGCACGATCACCGGGGTCCGCGAGCCCTCACCGCGCAGCCGAGAGAGCACCTCGAATCCGTCGATGCCGGGGAGCCCGATGTCCAGGATCACCAATTCGAATTCGCCGGTGCGGGCCAACATCAGCGCGGTATCGCCGTCCGAGGCGTGCACCGTGGCGTAGCCGACCGACCGCAGACCCTTCTCGAGGAAGGACGTCACGCCGGGATCGTCTTCGGCAATCAGGATGCGACTCATTGTGATTCGTCCCTTCGTGTCGTTTCCGCCGGGCCGATGACGGGCAGGTCGATGCCGAAGGTGGCACCGTCGCCGAATGCGCTGGTCACCCACGCCGAGCCGTGGTGGGCGTCGGCGATCGCCCGCACGATCGACAGTCCCAATCCGGCGCCGGGCCGGTCCGGGCGGTTCTCGGTCGCGACGTGGTGGCCGCGGTTGAACCGCTCGAAGATCTGCTCGATGTCCTCCGGTGCGACGCCGGGGCCGGTATCGCGCACCCACAGTCGCAGCATGCGGCGCCCGCCGGTATCGACATAGGACGATCCGAGCTGGATGGTGTCGCCGGGTTGGGTGTGGGTGACCGCATTGGTGGCCAGCTGCAGGACCGCCTGGGTGACCCGCTGGGTGTCGACCTCGGCGGTGCCCTCGGCGACCTCCATCAGCTGCCATTCCCGGTCGCCGAGCATCTGGGCCTTGCTCTCGATGTCGAGGGTCAGGGCCGGCACGTCGGCGGGTGTGGGCTGCACGAAGTTCGGCTGCTCCGCCTTGGCCAGGATCAGCAGGTCGTTGACGATGCGGCCCATGCGGCTCAATTCGTCGTCGATCAGCCGCATCGTGTCGGCCCGCTCGGACTCGTCGACCGCACCGAGGTTCAGCAGGTCGAAGTGGCCGCGGATCACCGTGATCGGGGTGCGCAGTTCGTGACCGGCGTCGTCGACGAAGCGGCGCTGCACCTCCCAGGTGTTCTCCAGGCGGTCGAGCATCGCGTTGAACGTGCGGGCCAGCGCGGCGACATCGTCGCGCCCGCGGGCGGGAACCCGGCTGGTCAGGTCGTTATCGCCGATCCCCTCGGCCACCATCCGTACCTGGCGGATCGGGGCGAGGATCCGACCGGAGACCAACCAGCCGATCAGGGCCGTGAGCGCCAGGCCGATCAGGGCGACCGTGCCGATGGTGCGGATCGTCTCGCCGACGCGTTCCCGGCCGGCGGCGGTGTAATTGGCGACCAGCAGGTTGCCGGACTCGCCCTCGCCGGCGACCACCTCGACCCGGCCCCAGCGCAGTTTGCCGCCGGCGACGTCCTCGATGCCGGAGTTGTTGGGCGAGGACAGGATGCGGTCGAGCAGTTCGACATTGTCGGGCAGAACGGTGCCCTGCGCCGCGGCCCCGTCGGACATCTCCCCGACCGCGCGGTGGGTGCGCTGGCCGACGATCGCCAGCAGTTGCTCGCTCTCGCCGGGCTGTTGGCGGTCGATGAAGATCTCGAGCATCCGCTCCACCGAGGTGAACGGCTGCGAGGTTGTCGGGTCGACGCCGTTGGCGGCGAAGGTGCGGAACTCCTCGATCTCCTGGGCGACGTTGAGATTGGCGGTGCGGTCGACATCGACCAAGAGCAGGTTGCGGGTCAGCGCGATCATCGCGACCAGCACGACCACGACGGTCAACATGATCCAGCCGACGATGCGCCAGCGGGCGGGAACGATGATGCGGGGTGCGGTGTCAGTCGTCATCGTCGTCACCCCCGTCGTCGTCGTCATCGAAGTCGTCGTCGAAGTCGTCGTCATCGTCGTCGTCGTCGTCGGGCGCCGGGGCGGGGGCCGGCCGCGGCGCCGGGGCCTGTTGAGTCGGCGCCTGAGTCTGGGCGGGAGCCGGCTGCGGAGCCGGGGCCTGCTGCTGGACGGGGGTGCGCGGAGCCGCCGGGGGCGCCGGCGCGGGCGCGGCCG
>NZ_BCRN01000012.1 GCF_001552615.1 Millisia brevis NBRC 105863 | reverse complement strand
CACCGGGCGGTCGGGCGGCCGCCGCAGTCAACCGGCGGCGGGCGTTGTCGCGCGACCACCCCGTCACCTCGACCACCTGATCGAGGATCCGACCCTTGTCCTTCTTCGGTGCCTTCACGTACGCCCGCGCGAACCTGCTGGTCACCTCGGCGCGAGACCGCATCGACAACTCGCTTCCCATCCACCGACGGTCACCATTTCGCGGGCACACCTATGTGAGGCACCGAGGGTGTTTCGCGGGCAGATCAGGTGAGTCAAGTCGAGCGCTTGACAACTCACCGTTTCCATCGGCAGACTCGTCAGCAGGTCATGAGTTCCAGCATCAAGCCCCGGCTTGCTGGACGGCAACCCTCCTCCGCGGTGGGGTGCTCCGGGTGACGACCAGGTTGCGATGTCCAACCCGGACCGCAGCAAGCGCGGACTCCATTTCCGATATCGGAATGAGTCCCTTTCCTCGAAGGGGATAGTTATGACCGCTGTGCTGGAATCGACCGTCTGTGACGTTGTCGAATTGCCGAACCGTGCCAACGCGCACCTGGGTCTGGTTGACGCCGGTCTCCGAGTTCCGCTGGCGGACAACACGTCCTGCGCGTACGCCAATTTCGACTACGCGGCCAGCGCGCCCGCGCTGCGCTGCGTGGTCGACGCGGTCTGCGCGGCGCTGCCCACCTACGCCAGCGTGCACCGCGGTGCCGGGCTGCCGTCCCGGCTGACCACCCAGCGTTACGAGCAGGCCCGCGAAACGGTCGCCCGCTTCCTCGGCTGCGCCGACGACCAGCAGGTCGTCTTCACCCGCAACACCACCGATGCGGTCAACCTGCTCGCCGGCTGCGTGCCCGGCGATGTTGTCGTCCTGGACATCGAGCACCACGCCACCCTGCTGCCGTGGCATCAGCGGCGTGTCGTGGTCGCCCGGGACAACCTCGACGCCACCTTCGCCGCCCTCGACGAGGAATTGCGGGCCCGCCCGGCCGCGCTGCTCGCCATCACCGGTGCGTCCAATGTCACCGGCGAGATCGTCGACATCGCCCGCGCGGCGCGCCTGGCGCACCGGCACGGCGCGCGGATCTTCGTCGACGCCGCCCAGCTGGCGCCGCACCGCGCGATCGACGTCGACCGCGACGATATCGACTACCTGGCGATCTCCGGGCACAAGCTCTACGCCCCCTTCGGCGCCGGCGCGCTGATCGGCCGCTCCGACTGGCTCGATGCCGCCGACCCTTACCTCGCCGGCGGCGGCGCCTCCGCCGCGGTGACCACCGACGAGACCACCTGGCATTGCGGCCCGGCCCGTCACGAGGGCGGTACCCCCAACGTCCCCGGCGCGCTCGCATTGGCCGCCGCCTGCGAGGCCCTCGAATCGGCCGACCGTGAGGCGCTCGAGCGCACCGAACGGCGACTGACCGAGCGCCTGGTGCGCGGTCTGCACGCCATCAACGGGGTGCACCCGTTGCGCATCTGGGACGGCGCTTCCGCGGTGGGCATCGTGTCGTTCACCGTCGACGGGATCGCGCCGGGCGAGGTCGCCGAGGCGCTGTCCGACCGCTTCGGAATCGGCGTGCGCGCCGGAAAGTTCTGCGCCCACCCGCTTCTCGACCGTCTCGGCTGCTCCGACGGCGCCGTGCGCGCCTCGATCGGCCTGGGCACCGACGTCGCCGATATCGACCGCCTGATCGGCGCCCTGCGCCGCGTCATCGCCTCCCGCTGAACGCACTCGCCCGACCCCCGGGCCCGCACTAACCCCTGCCGCGCGCCCGGCCCCGCGCCCCGAAAGCCCCCGGACACCGCCAGAGTGACGGTTTCTGCGGTCGAACCGTAGAAATCGTCACTTCGGCGAGCATGTCCACGGGGCTGGGCGCGCCCGTGGGAGTTCGGCGGCGAGGGTTCGCCGCGGGCGCTGAACGGGGGTGCTTGCCAGGTTCTGGGACACTGGACCCATGACGACCGCGACACCTCTCGACACGGACGCGATCGCTCGCGCCTGCCGAAGGTATGGCGTCGCGCGCCTCCGCGTGTTCGGATCGATCGTCACTGATCGCTTCGATCCGGAAACGAGCGATGTCGACTTTCTGGTCGATTTCCAGCCGGATCGTGTCAATCTCTTCCACGACTACTTCGACCTGAAGTCCGAGCTCGAGCAGATCGTGGACCGCGACGTTGACCTCGTCATGGCGGACGCCTTGAAGAACCCCTACGTAGCGAAGCGTGCGTTCGAGGCTGCCGAAGGTGTCTTCACCGCCTGATCGAGATATCGGCGCGTACCTCTGGGACACACTCCCGCGGCACATAACGTCGAGAAGATCATCGGCGGGATTCGGTTCGACGCCTATGTAGGTGACTTGCTCAGGGAATCTGCAACGGAGCGGCAGCTGCAGAATCTTGGGGAGGCGCTCGGGCGCCTGCGGCGGTGCGATCCGGAGGTTGCCCAGCGGGTTCCGAATGTGCACAAGATCATTGGAATGCGAAATGTTCTCGTGCACGGATACGCGACGGTGAACAGTCGTACGGTGTGGGCCGCCGCCACCATCGACGTACCCGGTCTGATTCCGCTGCTGCAGCAGCTACTCGAAGAACTCGCACGGGAGTAGATCAAGCCCGACGAGACCACTTCTGGCCGGCCGCGCCCGCGAGATCTGCGAAGTGACGATTTCTGCGGTCGAACCGTAGAAACCGTCACTTCGGCGAGCATGTCCACGGGGCTGGGCGCGCCCGTGGGGGTTCGGCGGCGAGGGGTCGCCCGGCGCCGCCCCGAGAGCTCCCCCGGGCACGCCGTGAAAGTGACGGTTTCTGCGATTGGATCGTAGAAACTGTCACTTCGACGGAGGTGTGGGCGAGGTGGGGCGGGCCGGTCGGGGTGAGGGCCGGGGCGGTCGCGGTGAGGGCCGGGCCGGGGCGGTCGGGGTGAGGGCCGGGCCGGGGCGGTCGGGGTGAGGGCCGGGCCGGGGCGGTCGGGGTGAGGGCCGGGCGGGGGCGGGGTCAGTCGACTTCGACGGCGAGGCCGGCGGTGATGCGCAGCAGTTCGCGGTAAGTGGTGCGGAAGACGGTGTTCGGGTGCCCGCCGGCGGCCCAGAGGACCGCGTGGGTGCCCAGGGCGGAGTCGACGTAGGTCGGCAGGTTGGTCGGGTGGCCCACCGGGGCGATCCCGCCGATCGGCTGGCCCGTCGCGTGCTCGACCATCTCGCGCGGCGCCGGGGTCAGCGTGCCGCCGAGCCGCTCGCCGGTGCGCTCGAGGTTCACCCGGTGGCGACCGGAGACCAACAGCATCACGGGGTTGTCGTCGAGCAGGAACACGATCGACTTCACGATGGCGCCGATATCGACCCCGAGGGCGGTCGCCGCCTCTTCCGCCGTCGCGGTCGGTTCGTCGCGGGTAACGATCACCCCCGGATGACCACGCGCGATCAAGGTCTCCGCGACCTTGGCGGCCGTGGGATAAGCAACCCGATGCATGGTGAACAGGCTAATACCGGACAGCCGAACCGGGCGGGCCCAGCCGACAGCATCGGGGTCCCCGGGGCTGATTGTTACGCTCGCGCCATGACTGCGTCGTGGAAAGCCTTCACCGTTGAAACCGCCGATCACATCGCCACCGTGACCATGACCTCCGGGCGTGGCAACCTGATGGGCGGCGATTTCTGGCGCGAGCTGCCGCTGGTCTTCGGCGAACTGGACGCGGACAGCGAGGTGCGGGCAATCATCCTGCGCGGAAGTGGCGACCACTTCTCCTATGGTCTCAATCTCGCCGACATCGGCCCGGTCTTCGGTGAGGTCCTCGGCGGCGCCCTCGCCGAGCCGCGCACCCGATTCCACGACACGATCCGTTCGATGCAGAACTCGATCACCGCGGTCGCCAACTGCCGCAAGCCCGTGATCGCCGCGATCTCCGGCTGGTGCATCGGCGGCGCGCTCGACCTGATCTCGGCCGTCGACATCCGCTACGCCTCCGCGGACGCCCGGTTCAGCATCCGGGAGGTCAAGGTCGGCATGGTCGCGGACGTCGGCTCGCTCGCGCGGCTGCCGAAGATCATCGGCGACGGCCACCTGCGGGAGTTGACGCTGACCGGGCGCGACTTCGACGCGGCCAAGGCGGAGAAGATCGGGCTGGTCACCGAGGTCTTTGCCAACGCCGAGCAGCTCGCCGCCGGCGCCCGCGCCACCGCGCTGGAGCTGGCGGCCAACCCGCCGCTGGTCGTCCAGGGCATCAAGCAGGTCCTCGATCACTCCAGCGGCCCCGCCGAGGCGGATTCGCTGCGATTTGTTGCCGCCTGGAATGCCGCATTCATGCCGTCCGAGGACATGGGTGAAGCGGTGGCGGCGCTGATGGAAAAGCGGCCTCCGCGCTTTTCCGGACGCTGAATCACCCGCCCCGACGGCCACGATCGACGGGGATTTCCCGGCCGCGGTAGTAGGGTGTGGCCCGGCGGGGTCGGGGGGGCTTCGCCGAGGTGTGAAGACTCGGTCGGGGGGATCGATTGTGGTGACGACGGTTTCCATTCGCAATGGCCGATCGAATACGAGCGTCCGGGAGCGGATAGGCCCGCACATACCGGTCTTTCTGCTGACGCTGTTCACGGCGGTCGGTGTCCTGGCGCTGTTGTCCGACCGGTTTCGGCCGGGGGCGGAATGGCTGGTCACGCTGTGGTCGGGGCTGCTGGGTGGCGTCTTTGCGTTGGCGCTCGGCTGGCTGGCGGTGGGCCGATCGCGCGGGCGCATGGCGGCGGTCTCGGTCCTCTACGGGGATGCGGTGATCGCGACGATCGCGGTGACCGCCGCCGAACCGGCGATGGGCTTCCTGGCCTCGACGATCCTGGTGGTGACCGGCGCCTACGCGATGGTGCTGCCGCAGCCGCGGGTGCTGTGGGTGCACATCGCGGTGGTCCTGGTGGTGACGGTGTGGTTGGTGATCGGCGCCTGGAGTAATGGTCCGGTGACCGCGCTGACCTGCGGCGCCATCGCCATCGCGGTGAACCTCGGCCTGGTGGCGGCATTCCGGACCGCCTCGCGCGAGACGCGGTCGAGGCTGCTGGTGCAGTCGGAACTGGCGATCCGCGATCCGCTGACCGGGCTGCTCAACCGTCGGGGGTTCGAGCGGCGTTTCGCCGACCTGCTGCGCCACGCGGGCGGGTTGACGATCGCGGTCGTGCAGGCCGATATCGACAACTTCAAGGCCGTCAACGACCTCTACGGGCACGAGTACGGCGACGTGGTGTTGACCGCCGTCGCGCAACGGCTGCACGCGGTGGTGCGCGACGACGAATGCCTCGCCCGCACCGGCGGTGACGAGTTCATGATCGCCGCGGCGATCGAGCACCGCTTCATCCCGTCGTTCGCGGAGCGGCTGCGCTCGGCGATCGACCAGGCCGCGGACCCGGTGTCGATCACGATCAGCGTCGGGGTGGCCGTCCTGCCGCCGATGAGCCGGTACAGCCGCGAGCACATCCAGGCGGTGCAGCGGGCCGCCGACCAGGCGATGTACGACGCGAAGCGCTCCGGAGGCAACCGCATCGCGGTGCGCTGAGCCGCCGCGCCTGCAGACCCTGCCAGTCGATCCGTCGACGCCCCGCCGCGTCCACCGATCCACAGGGCCGGCGAAGGCGGACGGCAGGTCCGAGAAACACCGATGGGCGAGGACTTCCTACGAAGTCCTCGCCCATCGGCGACGCCGTTATCGGTGGGCTCCGAGGAGCCGGTAGATCAGCGGAACGCGCTCTTCGGGTCGTTCCACAGCTGATCGGTGAAGTCCTCCAGCGCGACCAACGCCAGGGTGTCCTCCGCGCGGCGGAGGATCGACTTGCTCGCCCGCACCTGCAGGATGTCGCCGGACGCATCGGCCATCCGCCACAGCGAATCGGCGCGGGTGGCGACCGTCGTCATGAACGTCTCGGCGATGTTGACACCCAGCTCCTCGGTCTCCGGGAAGACGTCGCTGAGGTGGGCGGGAGCCTCGGCCTCGGGCTCGAGACCCATCAGCTCGCGGAACGCCTCGTTGACGAACACGATGTGCCCGGCGTGCTCGACAGCGAGAACCGGCACGGGGATCCGGTCGAGCACCACGCTCACCGGCAGATCCGGAAACTGCGCCGGATGCGAAATCGGGCGCGAAGCGGGATTACGGCGTTCACCGATGTTGGTCACGCGAAGATGTTAACAGCAGTCGCAGCACGCATCCGCTGTGGTATCGCAGACCTGGTCGGGCGCTTATTCGGCCCCGTCTTCACAGGCGTCCGCCGCCGACGATCAATGCGCCTCGCCGGAGTTGGCAAGCCGTTCGATCGATGCCTTGACCTCGGCTTCGGCCTCATTGCGGCCCACCCAATCGGCGCCCTCGACGTGCTTTCCGGGCTCCAGGTCCTTGTAATGGACAAAGAAATGCTTGATCGCGTCGAGATCGAACTTCGGAACGTCGGTGATGTCCTGAATGTGATCCCAACGCGGGTCGTCCGCGGGAACCGCGAGAACCTTGTCGTCGCCGCCGGCCTCGTCGACCATCTTGAACATGCCCACCGGACGCGCCTCGACGATCACACCGGGGTACACCGACTCGGGAAGCAGGACCAGCGCGTCGAGCGGGTCGCCGTCCTCGCCGAGGGTGTTTTCGATGTATCCGTAGTCGGCCGGGTAGGCCATCGAGGTGTACAGGTACCGGTCGAGCCGGACACGCCCGGTCTCGTGATCGACCTCGTACTTGTTGCGCTGGCCCTTGGGGATCTCGATGGTGACATCGAATTGCACGTCGACACTCCTCCGCTGGATCGCTGAATCGGTGTCAACCATAGTGGGTCGCAGGTTCGGCCATGCCCGACACCTGGAGGTTGATTGCCTGGTCAGCCGGTCAGGGCGTCCGACGCGATCCCGCCCGCCGGCGGAGGGTTCGACGGACACGCCCTAGAGTGCAGCCGATGAGCAGGGATCTCCGGCGGCGGGCCGGCCGCCGGTGGATATGGGCGGCCCTCGTCGTTCTCGTGGCCGCCGCGGCGGTGCTCGGTCTGGTGCTGCTGCCCTCGTCCGGTCAACCGACGATCGCGGCCGAACCGGCGTACGAGACTCCGGCCCCGGGGATCGTTCCGGTCGCCGATCCCGGACCGGTCGTCGATCCGCAGGCCCTGGCCGCCGCCCTGGCGCCGGTGGTCGCCAATCCGGCGCTCGGAACCTTCTCCGGAATCATCGGCGACGCCGCCGCGGGCACGGTCCTGTGGTCGGCCGATCCGGACCGCCCGATGATCCCCGCCTCGACGGCGAAGATCCTGACCGCTGCCGCCGCGCTGCTGGTCCTGCCCACCGACGGGCGGCTGACCACCTCGGTGGTCGCCGGCGCGAACGGCGACGCGGTGCTGGTCGGCTCGGGGGACCCGACGCTGACCGCGACCGACCCGACCGGCTACTTCCCCGGCGCCGCCCGGATCGCCGATCTCGCCGCCGGCATCCGCTCCTCCGGCACCCCGGTGACCCGGGTGGTCGTCGACATCTCGCACTACGAGGGCCCCGACTGGGCGTCCGGCTGGTTCCCGGAAGACATCGCGGGCGGCTATATCGCCCCGATCCAACCGGTGATGCTCGACGCCGCCCGCCTCGATCCGGCCGTCGACGAATCCCCGCGCAGCGCGACGCCGGCCCTGGACGCCGGCCGGGCTCTGGCGACCGCGCTCGGACTCGACCCGGCACAGGTCATCCTCGGCGACGCCCCCACGGACGCGTCGGCGCTCGCCTCGGTCGAATCGGCGCCCCTGCTCACGCGGCTGCAGCAGATGATCGGCGGTTCGGACAATGTGCTCGCCGAGGCGATCGGCCGCCAGGTCGCCGTGGCCACCGGCCGGCCCGCCTCCTTCGCCGGCGCCGACGACGCGATCCTGAGCACATTGCGCGACTCCGGGTTCTCCGTCGACGGTGTTGTGATGGCCGATGCCAGCGGGTTGTCCGAGGACGATCGGGTCTCGGCGAGCCTGCTCGGGGCGATCATCTCGGCCGCGGCCGGTCGGGCGGACGCGCCGAATACCGCGGCCCTGCGCCCCCTGCTCGACATGCTGCCCGTCGCGGGCGCCACCGGAACGCTCACGGACCGCTACGTCGGGGCCGATCGCACCGGGGCGGGGTGGATCCGGGCCAAGACCGGAACCCTGACGGTGGCCGGCGCGTTGGTCGGGTACGTCACCGATGTCAACGGGCGGGTCCTGACCTTCGCGTTGATGTCCAACGGGTCGCCGCCGGAGGCGCACCGACCCGCACTCGACGCGGTGGCCCAGACCCTGCGCCGCTGCGGTTGCGTCTGATCCACCGCCATCCGGACGGGTAGCGTCGGCGGTATCCGATCTGCGGCCGGGTCCGCGTGACCACCAGTCCACCAGCCGAAACGAGGCCCCGATGACCGGCGTCGATCCCCAGGTCAGCACGTTGGAGACGGCCGCGGTCGAGACGACCGCCGCCGAACCGACGGGCGCCGATACCGCCGCGAAGGACGAGGCCGCCGCCCGATTGGCCGACGCGGTCGATTGGCGTTCGGCGACCCTGGTCGGACGGCGTCTGGCGCCCGCCCCACCGAAGATGACCGCCTATACCGAGCGTCTGGTCTACGCGGAACTCGCGCAGGCCGCCGTGACCGCCGAAGGTCCGGTCCGCGAGGTCACCGGGCTGATCACCACCGGCGAGATCCCGCCCGCCCGGGTGGTCGACCGGCCGGAGTGGATCGAGGCCGCCGCGCTGTCGATGCGCAATATGATCCCGAACCCGCCCGAGGCGGACACCACCGCCGAGAAGGCCGACGACGGGAGTGAACCCGGCCGGATGTCCGCCCTGTTCGGATCGATCTCGTCGTCACTCGAGCAGGCCGGCGGCGTGGTGGCCGGCGTTCCGACCGGCGCGATGCTCGCCTACCTGTCGTCGGCGATCCTCGGCCAGTACGACCCCTTCACCGGCCCGGACGGCACCCTGCTGCTGGTCGCCCCGAACGTGGTGCAGGTCGAACGGGCGCTGCGGGTGCGGCCGAGCGACTTCCGGCTGTGGGTCTGCCTGCACGAGGTCACCCACCGGGTCCAGTTCACCGCGGCCCCCTGGTTGCGCGACTACATGCGCGAGTCGGTGGAGAGCCTGGTCGAACCGGTGGACGTGCCGATCGGACAGCTCGTCGAACGGCTGACCGCCGCGATCCGCGCCGACCGCGCCGGCGCCGACAACCCCGACGGGGACGGCATGGGCGGGATGGTCGGAATCCTGCGCGCCACCCGCGACCCCGAGCAGCGTCAGGCGATCGACAACATGCTGGCGCTGGGCACCCTGCTCGAGGGGCACGCCGACCACGTGATGGACGCCGTCGGCCCGCAGGTGGTTCCGACGGTCGGCGATATTCGCGCCGCCTTCGACAATCGTCGACGGGTGCACCGCTCGCCGCTGCAGCGACTGGTCCGCGCGATCCTGGGGCTCGACGTCAAGATGTCCCAATATCTGCGCGGCAAGGTCTTCGTCGACGCCGTCGTCGAGCAGGTGGGGATGGAGCGGTTCAATACGGTGTGGACCGACGCGACGACCCTGCCGCGCCTGACCGAAATCGAGAAGCCGCAGCTATGGGTCGACCGGGTGCTCGGCTGACCGATCCGATGTCGGGGCGGCTGCCGGAAACACCGGCCGTCCTGGCGATCCGGAGGGCGGTACGCGTCTGGTGGGCCGAGCGGGACGAGACGCTCCCGCCGGTGGTCGCGCTCTCCGGAGGGCCCGACTCGGTCGCGCTGCTCGCCGCGGCCGTGGCCGAGGCCGGCACCACCGAGGCGATCGTCGTCGACCACGGTCTGCAGGAAGGGTCGCGGGAGGTCGCTCTGGCCGCCGCTCGGATCGCCGACGTCCTCGGCGCGCGGGCGACGGTGGTGACGGTCGATGTGGCCGGCTCCGGCGGCCTCGAAGCCGCCGCCAGGCGGGCCCGATACGAGGCTCTCGACGCCCGCCGGGCCGGTCGAGCGGTACTGCTTGGTCACACTCTCGACGATCAGGCCGAGACGGTGCTGCTCGGATTCGGCCGTGGTTCCGGCCCGGGATCGGTGTCCGGGATGCGCCCCTGGGAGGCGCCCTGGGGGCGCCCGCTGCTCGGGGTGCGCCGCGCCGATACCCACGTGATGTGCGCCGATCTCGGAGTCGAGCCCTGGCACGATCCGCACAACCGTGATCGACGGTTCACGCGGGTGCGGCTGCGTCACGAGATCCTGCCCGCCCTGGAGGACGCGCTCGGTGGGGGAGTGGCGGAAGCGTTGGCGCGCACCGCAATCCGCATCGACGAAGACGAGCGGATGCTCGACGCGATGGCGGCCGAGCAGCTGCGAATGATCGCCGACCAGCCCGCCGCCGACCTGCCGATCGAGCGGCTCGAACCGATCCCGCCGCCGCTGCGCCGTCGCATTCTGCGCCGCTGGCTGCTCGACCGGGGGACCTCGTCGTTCACCGACCGGCAATTGCGTGCGATCGACGATCTGATCGGCCGCTGGCGCGGGCAGGGCGCGGTCGCGGTGGCCGGTGGCGGTCCGCGCGCCCGGTTGGTGGTGACGCGTCGACATGGCAGGCTGATCGTCGAGCCGGCCGACCGATAACAGCGGCGCCGCCGGTGATGGCCACGCCGATCCGGTGCCACCGGATCGGCAGGGTGCGACCAGCACGACGTGACCGACGGGTGGAAGGGATGCCGGTGACCGCGGGCGACTATTACAAGGACGACATCGCCTCGGTTCTGGTGACCGAGGAACGCATCCAGGAGCGGATCGCGGAGCTGGCCATCGAGATCGCCGAGCGGTATCCGGCGGAGGCCCCCGAGGGTGACCTGCTGTTGATCGGCGTGCTCAAGGGTGCGGTGATGTTCATGACCGACTTCGCCCGCGCGTTGCCGCTGCCCACCCAGCTCGAGTTCATGGCGGTCTCGTCCTACGGTTCGTCGACCACCTCCTCCGGGGTGGTGCGCATCCTCAAGGATCTCGATCGGCATATCGAGGGTCGCCGCGTGCTGATCGTCGAGGACATCATCGACTCCGGGCTGACGCTGTCCTGGCTGTTGCGCAACCTGCAGTCGCGGCATCCGGCCTCGCTCGAGGTCGTCACCCTGCTGCGCAAGCCCGACGCGGTCAAGGTCGATGTCGAGGTCGCCTACGTCGGCTTCGACATCCCGAACGAATTTGTCGTCGGCTATGGGCTCGACTACGACGAGCGCTACCGTGACCTGCCCTATATCGGCACCCTGTCGCCCGCCGTCTACGGCGGCTGACCCCTCGGGTCTGCGGCGGCTGATCGCGCCCGGACCGGCGGGGCCCGTCGGCAGTGGTGGGTCAGTCATGCTCAGAGCGAACAGTGAGCAGATAGTGGCCGTCCGGGGAACAGGTCGTGTCGACCGCTCGTTCGACTGGTGTGCGAGCAGGTTCGACCCGGCGCGGTAGCCTGGCATCCTGCCCCGGGATCGCCCGCGAACCGGCGGCTGTCCACGCATACTTGCGAAAGGCGTCGATTTCCGTGCTTCCGAGGACCTCGGTTTCTCCACGTCGCTGCGACGGCGTTCCCGTGGCCGGCCCTGCGGTCGAGCCGACGGAACGCGTCGAGACGAAGGGACAGGTGATCGGGTCGTGAAGGGAAGCACGCTGATCCGCAATCTGATTCTCGTCGGCGTCATCCTGCTGGTGATCTTCGGATTCAGCTACTTCGGGGACAGCACCCGCGGCTGGCATCAGATCGACACCTCGACGGCGATCGCCCAGATCGACGCGAACAACGTCGAGTCCGCCCAGTTCGACGACCGCGAGCAGCAGTTGCGTCTCGAACTGCGCAACGGCGATTCCACCGATGGCCAGACCCGGGTGATCACCGAATACCCGGCCGCCGCGGCGGGTGACCTGTTCAACCGGGTCGCCGCGTCCAATGCGGTCAGCTACGACACCTCGGTCACCCGCGAGAGCTGGCTGACCTCGGTCCTGGTCTTCGTCCTGCCGATGGTGATCCTGCTCGGCCTGTTCATCTTCCTGATGGGACGGATGCAGGGCGGCGGTCGCGGCGGGGTGATGGGCTTCGGCAAGTCCAAGGCCAAGCAGCTGTCCAAGGACATGCCCAAGACGACCTTCGCGGACGTCGCCGGCGCAGACGAGGCGATCGAAGAGCTCTACGAGATCAAGGACTTCCTGCAGAACCCGGCGCGCTACCAGGCGCTCGGTGCCAAGATCCCGCGCGGCGTGCTGCTCTACGGCCCGCCCGGAACCGGTAAGACCCTGCTCGCGCGTGCGGTCGCCGGTGAGGCCGGCGTGCCGTTCTACACGATCTCCGGTTCCGACTTCGTCGAGATGTTCGTCGGGGTCGGCGCCTCGCGCGTGCGCGACCTGTTCGAACAGGCGAAGCAGAACAGCCCCTGCATCATCTTCGTCGATGAGATCGACGCGGTCGGTCGTCAGCGCGGCGCCGGTATGGGCGGCGGTCACGACGAACGCGAGCAGACCCTCAACCAGTTGCTGGTCGAGATGGACGGCTTCGGCGACCGCCAGGGCGTCATTCTGATCGCCGCGACCAACCGACCCGACATCCTCGACCCGGCCCTGCTGCGCCCCGGTCGGTTCGACCGGCAGATCCCGGTCGGTGCACCCGACCTCGCCGGTCGGCGTGCGATCCTGCGCGTGCATGCCAAGGGCAAGCCGATCGCGCACGAGGTCGATCTCGAAGGGCTCGCGAAGCGGACCGTCGGTATGTCCGGCGCGGACCTGGCCAACGTGATCAACGAGGCGGCGCTGCTGACCGCGCGTGAAAACGGCGCGGTGATCACCGAGGCGTCGCTCGAGGAATCCGTCGACCGGGTGATCGGCGGACCGCGACGCAAGAGCCGCATCATCAGCGAGCACGAGAAGAAGATCACCGCGTATCACGAGGGGGGCCACACCCTGGCCGCCTGGGCCATGCCGGATATCGAGCCGATCTACAAGGTGACGATCCTGGCGCGTGGTCGCACCGGTGGTCACGCGATGACCGTCCCCGAGGACGACAAGGGTCTGATGACCCGTTCGGAGATGATCGCTCGCCTGGTGATGGCGATGGGCGGTCGCGCCGCGGAGGAGTTGGTCTTCCACGAGCCGACCACCGGCGCGTCGTCGGATATCGACCAGGCCACCAAGATCGCCCGCGCGATGGTCACCGAGTACGGCATGTCCAGCAAGCTCGGTGCGGTGCGCTACGGCCAGGAACAGGGCGATCCGTTCGTGGGCCGGTCGATGGGTACCCAGTCCGACTACTCGCACGAGGTGGCCCGCGAGATCGACGAGGAGGTGCGCAGCTTGATCGAGGCCGCGCATACCGAGGCGTGGTCGATCCTCAGCGAGTACCGCGATGCGCTCGACGTGCTGGCCCTCGAACTGCTCGAACGCGAGACGTTGACCCGCAAGGACCTCGAGCAGATCCTCGCCGGTGTCGAGAAGCGTCCGCGGATCACCGCGTTCGACGACTTCGGCGACCGCATCCCGTCCGATAAGCCGCCGGTGAAGACGCCGCGCGAATCCGCGCTCGAACGCGGTGAGCCGTGGCCGCCGCAGCCGGCGGTCACCGCGGGCAACGGCTACACCGGTGGCGCGCACGACGGCTCCGGACACGGCGGCCCCGCGCACAGCGCTCCCGGACAGGGCGGTTCCGGACAGGGCGGCCCGGGCTACTCGAACGGCGGATACCCCAACGGGTCCGGCGGCCAGGAGCCCGGATACCCGGGCGGCCCGACCGAGCGGGTGACACCGCAGCCGGAATACGCCGGCCCGCAGCCGGTATATCCGCCGGCCAACGGCGGCGCTCCGACCACCGAACCGGTCAACGGCGGCGGCTACGGCCGACCGGCCGGTTACGGCAACGGCAACGGTGGTTACGGAAACGGCAATGGCGGTCCCAACGGCGGCGGTAACGGTGGTTACCCGGGCGGTGGCTACGGGCGGCCCGGCGAGTACCCGCCGGCCGGCTACCAGCCGCAGGGGGGATCGAACGGCCCCGACTACTCCGGTGGCAGCTACCGGCCGAACCGTCAGGGCACCCGCCCCGACTACGGCGCTCCCGCCGGCTGGTCGGCGCCGGGGTGGCCCCCGAACGGGGAGACAACCGGCGGCTTCGCCGAGCCCTACGGGGAAAGCAACCGCGGGGGTGGACACCGTCGGTCCGACGACGACGGTGATCGCGGTGAGGGCGATCGTGGCGCATCCGAACCGCCGTGGACCAATCGTCCGGCGCCGGATTCCCGCGACAGCTGATCCGCCCGCATCATCCGTGAGCCGATCGCCTATCGAGCCGCGTATCGGACACGACACCCACCGGCCGGAGGTCGCCCCGCCGGGCGGCTCCGGCCGGCCCGGCGGAGATCCCGATGCCACCGACAGACAGAATGGTCGCCGTGTCGAAAGATGACTTCGATCCCGACGAGCCGGCAGTGGTGCCGTCGACCGGGGCGGTTTATGACGCCGAACGTGCCGAGCGCGCGGTGCGGGAACTGTTGATCGCGGTGGGCGAGGACCCGGATCGGGAGGGTCTGCGCGAGACTCCCGCCCGGGTGGCGCGCAGCTACCGGGAGATCTTCGCCGGCCTGTACACCAACCCGGACGAGGTGCTCGAGACCGCGTTCGACGAGGAGCACAGCGAGCTGGTCCTGGTCCGCGATATCCCGCTCTACTCGACCTGTGAGCATCACCTGGTGTCGTTCCGCGGCGTCGCGCACGTCGGGTACATCCCGGGCGAATCCGGTCGGATCACCGGGCTGTCCAAGCTCGCCCGCCTGGTCGATCTCTACGCCAAGCGGCCGCAGGTCCAGGAGCGACTGACCTCCCAGGTGGTCAACGCGATCATGCGCAAGCTCGAGCCGCGCGGCGCGATCGTGGTGATCGAGGCCGAGCATCTGTGCATGGCGATGCGCGGAATCCGCAAGCCCGGAGCCACCACCACGACCTCCGCGGTGCGCGGGATCCTGCAGACGTCGGTCGCCTCGCGCTCCGAGGCGCTGTCGTTGATCCTTCGCTCGTGACCGGTGCCGGCGGTGTGCTCCCCGGTCCCGGTCGACCGGTGGTGATGGGGGTCCTCAACGTCACCGCCGACTCGTTCTCCGACGGAGGCCGCTACCTCGATACCGGCGCCGCCGTCGCGCATGCCCTCGAACTGCGCGCCGCGGGTGCCGATCTGATCGACATCGGTGGCGAGTCGACCCGTCCGGGAGCGGTCCGGATCGACCCGGACACCGAACGCGAGCGGGTGCTGCCGGTCATCCGGGAACTGTCGAACGCGGGGCTGGTCGTCAGCGTCGACACGATGCGCGCGTCGGTCGCCGCCGCCGCGGTCGAGGCCGGGGCGGCGGTGATCAACGATGTCTCCGGCGGCCGCGCCGACCCGGAGATGGCCGCCGTGGTCGCCGACCTCGCCGTGCCGTGGATCTTGATGCACTGGCGGTCGTCCGCGGACTACGTCCACACCGCCGGCACCACGATGACCAGCTACGACGACGTCGTGGCCGACGTGACGACCGAGCTGTTGCGCCAGGTCGATCGGGCCGTCGCCGCCGGGGTGGCGACCGATGCCCTCGTGCTGGACCCCGGATTGGGTTTCGCGAAGACCGCCGCCCACAACTGGCAACTGCTGCGCGCCCTGCCGCGACTGGTCGGGCTCGGATTTCCGTTGCTGATCGGAGCATCGCGCAAACGCTTTCTCGGGTCGCTGCTCGCGGACGCGGCGGGCGAGGCCCGGCCGCCGCGCGAACGGGACGTCGCCACCGCGACGATCTCCGCGCTGGCCGCCCGCGACGGGGTATGGGGCGTTCGGGTCCACGACGTGCGTGCGACCGTCGACGCCTTGGCGACGGTGGCACGCTGGGATGAACCGGGGGACGGGGGCACGGATGGTTGAGTCGGGCGCGGGACAGGCGGGCCCGGGACAGGCGGGCCCGGGACAGGCGGGCCCGGGACAGGCGGGCCGTAGTGTCCACGACATCGGTTCCGACCACATCGAGCTGACCGGCCTGGTCGTTCGCGGACACCACGGGGTCTTCGCCCACGAGAAGCGCGACGGGCAGGACTTCGTGGTCGACCTGGTCGTGTGGACCGACCTGCGGGCGGCCGCGGCGAGCGATGACCTGGCCGACACAGTCGACTACGGGAACCTCGCCGATGTGGTCGTCGCCGTGGTCGGGGGAGATCCCGTCGACCTGATCGAGACGGTCGCCGAACGGGTTGCCGCCGCGGTTCTGGCCGCGGACGGACGGATCCGCCGCGTCCGGGTCACCCTGCACAAGCCGTCCGCCCCGATCCCGCATCGCTTCGACGATGTCGCGGTCGTGGTCACCCGCACCCCGGCCCGCCCCGCCGGCGGATCGTCCGCGGCCGGCGGCGACGGATCGCCCGCGGTGGGGAGCGGCCGATGAGCACCGCGGTGTTGTCGATCGGATCGAACGTCGGCGACAGTGTCGGGCACCTGCGGACCGTCGTCGAATCGCTGGGCAGCCGGCTCGTGGCCGCCTCGTCGATCTATCGCACCGCACCGTGGGGCGGGGTCGACCAGGCCGATTTCCACAACGGGGTGGTCATCGCCCGCGACACCGGCGCAGAGCCGCGCGACTGGTTGCAGTTGGCGGTCGACCTGGAGCGGCGGGCGGAACGAGTCCGCGTGACCCGCTGGGGGCCGCGCACCCTGGACGTCGACGTGATCACCTGCGACGACGTGCGCAGCGACGACCCGGAACTGACGCTTCCGCATCCGCGCGCCCATCTGCGAGCCTTCGTCCTGATCCCGTGGCTCGAGGTCCAACCCGACGCCGCGCTACCGGTCGACGGCCGCGACGTGGCGATCGCGCAGTTGCTGACCGAGCTGCCGGAGGCGGACCGCGACTCGGTCGTGCGCACCGACGACGGGTGGACGGCACCGACCGTGCCGGATCCGGTACGGGGGTCCTGATGCCCCCCGTGCGGCCGACCCGCCCCGTCGATCTGCTGTTGGTGTTCTGCGCCTGCGTCGCCGGGTCCTGGATGCTGGTGCGGGCGTTCTACGGCTCGCTGCCGCATATCCCCCCGTACGCGGGCGCCTCGTTGTACATCGTCGCCGCCGCCCTGGTCGGGTTGGCGTTGCTGGTCCGCTCGCGGGTCGGCAGTCGCCGTATCGGACCGGGGCCGAGCGAGTTGCATCCGCTGACCGCGGCGCGGGCGCTGATCCTGGCGAAGGCGTCGGCGTTGCTGGGTGCCGGTGCCGCCGGGATCTGGCTGGGCATGCTGCTGATCATCCTTCCCGAACGATCCCGGTTGACCGCCGCCGCGGCGGACACGACCGGCGTGGTGCTCGGCGCGATCGCGGGAATCGTATTGGTGGCTGCCGCACTGTTTCTCGAATATTGCTGCCGGCGACCGGACGATCCGCCCGAGGAACCGGAAACCTAACGACGGCGGCGGCCGGGCATCGTCGATACCGCACCGTTACTCTGGTCCGCATGTCGGAGGCAGGGCGGACCGCATCGAAGCGTCGTGATCGACGCGGTCCGGGGGAAGTCTTGCTCACCGCCGTGGTCGTGCTGGGGGTCGCGGCAAGTTTGGTGATGTTGCTCAGTACGGATACACGGCTGTTGCGCGTGGGGGTGGTGTGCGCATTGTGGGCGGCGGTCCTGGGGGCTTTCGCGATGATGCGCTATCGCCGAGAATCGGCCGCCGATCGCAGCCGGGTCCGCGATATGCAGACCGTCTACCAGCTCGAACTCGAGCGTGAGGTCGCGGCTCGTCGCGAATACGAACTCGGGGTCGAGAAGAAGGTCCGCGAGGAGAACGAGCTCGAGGGCGACGAACTGCGCGCGCTGCGGGCGGAATTGGTCGTCCTGAGGCAGAGCATCCAGATGCTCTACGAGGGTCGGCTGCCCGAGGATCAGGTCGCCCTGGGCGTCGACGGGCCACGGGAGTTGGCCGGGGGGCGGTCGTCGGCCGTGTCCGAGCCGGCCCCGGCCTTCCGGCCGCCGTTCGCCTCGCCGAACGATCCGCCGGTGACCGTCGAGACCGCCGTGGTGCCCTCCGGGGACGGCGCCGGCGATGAGCCGGCCGCCGCTCGGAACGCCGGCTTCGGTGCGAGCCGCTGGGCGCAGGCGGCCCCGGTGTCGCCCGCGACGGTTCGCCCGGCCGCCTCCGCGGGCCCGACCGCCGCGCCGGCGCCCGGGTCGCCGCGGCCGTCCTCCGTGCCGCATCCGTCCTCGTCCAACCCGACCGTGGTGATGCCGATCCCGACCGGCGCACCGATTCCGATGCCGGCCGCTCCCGCGTTTCCCGAGGCGCCCACCGATCCGGCGCCCGCCGATCGCTCGCCCGCCGTTCCCGCATCCGCTGGTTTCGCGCCGGCCGGTTCCGCGCCTGCCGTTTCCACACCGGCTGCTTCCACCCCCGCTGTTTCCACACCGGCTGCTTCCACCCCCGCTGTTTCCACACCGGCTGCTTCCACCCCCGCCGTTTCCGCGCCTGCTGTTTCCGCGCCTGCTGTTTCCGTGCCGGTGACATCCGCGTCGGCGGATTCCCCGCGGGACGAGTCCGCACGCAACGATTCGGGCGAGGAGGCCCCGCTTCCGCGTCGCCGCCGTCGTTTGACCACCACGCCGGCCGAGGACGAGCCGGCCCCGCCGATGCAGTGGGTGACCATCTCCGACGATTCCGGATCACGGCACGGCGCGCCTTCCGCCGGGGACGGCGAATCCCGCCACGGCGCGCTCGACCGCGACGAATCCGCCGCCGCGGCATCGGACGACAGCGCGCCGGCGACGGGAGCGCATTCGACCGGGCGATCGGTCGCCGAGATAATGGCGGGGCTCGCCGTCGAGTCGGGCCGCGGCAGCCGATAGGTTCGACGCCGGCGCGATGGTCGGCGGTGCGGTGTCCGCCGCCGGACCCAACTGCGCCGGTCGTTGGTCAACGCGTCAGGAGGGGCCCGGATGACAAATGAGTCGGAGCTCGGGCCGAGCGATCCGGCGCCGGCCCGATTGTCGGTCGGCGTCGTGTCGGCCGGACGGGTGGGAACCGCCCTCGGCGAGGCCCTGGATCGGGTGGGGCACGTGGTTGTCGCGGTCGGGGCGGTGTCCGCGGCATCGCGGCGCCGGGCCGCCGATCGATTGCCCGACGCCCGCATCCTGCCCGCGGCCGAGGTCGCGGCGAGCTGTGATCTGCTGATCCTCGCCGTTCCCGATACCGAGCTGGCCGCCCTGGTCGTCGGACTGGCGGAGACCGGCGCGGTGCGACCCGACACCCTGGTGCTGCACACCTCCGGCACCTACGGCGTCGGCATCCTGGAACCGCTGCGCGCGGTGGGAGCCCTGCCGTTGGCGGTCCATCCGGCGATGACCTTCTCGGGCCGACCCGAGGACACCGACCGGCTGGCCTCGGCGTGTTTCGGAATCACCGCCGCCGACCCGACCGGCTACGCGATCGCCCAGTCGCTGGTCCTCGAGATCGGCGGCGAGCCGGTGCGGGTGAGCGAACAGATGCGCCCGCTGTACCACGCGGCGCTCGTTCACAGTTGCAACTACCTGGTCACCCTGGTCGCCGATGCCCTGGACGTGCTGCGGATCGCGCTGCGCGACGACGGGGAGTTGCTGGGGCAGCAGCCGATCGACGATCGCCCCGGCGGCGTTGCCGAGCGGGTGCTCGCCCCCATGTTGTCCGCCGGCCTGGACAACGTCCTGCGGCACGGCGGCGCGGCCCTGACCGGCCCGGTGGCACGGTCGGATGCCGCCGCGGTCGCCCGACATCTCGACGCCCTGATCGCCGCGGATCCGGCGGTCGCCCGCTCCTATCGCCAGATGGCCGCGCGCACCGCCGAGCGGGTCGGTGTGGGCGCGGACCTCTGGGCGGTTCTGGACGCCGCGGCCGCGGCGGACGGCGGATCGATCGGGGACTCCACGCGACCCTCCGATGCCGATGCCGATGCCGATGCCGATGCCGATGCGGATGCCGGTGCGGAGTCGGATGCGGGCGCCGGGTCCGATGCAGATGTCGATACCGATGGCGAACGAGGACGAGGATGAGCGACGTGACAAGCGAAACGCTGCCGGTCGGCGGCCCGGCGACCGCCTACCGGCCCGGTGAACTCACCGTCTCCGGCGACCCGGATGCCGTTCGCACCGCCGTTCGGGCGCTGCGAGCGGCCGGCCGGCGGGTCGCGCTGGTCCCGACGATGGGCGCCCTGCACCGGGGCCACCTCGAACTGGTGCGGCAGGCCCGGCGCAGCGCCGAGATCATCGTGGTGTCGATCTTCGTCAACCCGCTGCAGTTCGGCCCCACCGAGGATCTCGATCGCTATCCGCGCACCCTCGACGCCGATGTCGAATTGTTGCGGGCCGAGGGCGTCGCGATCGTCTTCGCGCCCACCGCGGCGACGATGTACCCGAACGGCATGCGCACGACCGTGCATCCCGGCCCGATGGCCGACGAATTGGAGGGCGCGGTGCGGCCCGGCCATTTCGCCGGGGTGCTGACCGTCGTCGCGAAGCTGTTCAACATCGTCGGCGCGAATGCCGCCTACTTCGGCGAGAAGGACTACCAACAGTTGGTCGCGATCGATCAGATGGTGCGCGATCTCAACATGCCGATCACGGTGCACGGGGTGCCGACGGTGCGGGAAGCCGACGGATTGGCGCTGTCCTCGCGTAACCGGTATCTCGACCCGGCGGAACGCGAGGCCGCCGTCGCCCTGTCGGCGGCGTTGGCCGCGGGCGCCGCCGCGGCCGTCGACGGGCACACCGCCGCGGTCGACGCGACGCGGTCGGTATTGGATGCGGTTCCGCAGGTGCGGCCGGACTACATCGAATTGCGTTCCCGCTCGCTCGGTCCCGCCCCGGCCGACGGCCCGGCGCGACTGCTGGTGGCGGCCCGCGTCGGTCCCGCCCGGTTGATCGACAACATCGAGGTACACGTCGGACCGCGGCCGACCGATGAGTCCGCCACCGCCGGCCACGCGGGCTGACATGCTGCTTGCGATCGACATGCGCCATGTCGGCACCGTCGTCGGTCTGTTCTCCGGCAAGGGATCCCACGCGTCCCTCGTGCGTCGCTGGCGGGTGCGGACCGACCCGGCGGCCACCGCCGACGAACTGTCGATGACCATTCGCGGGCTGTTGGGCCCGCATATCGAGTCGGTGACCGGGATCGGAGCGCTCTCGACGCCGCCGTCGGTGCTGCGGGAGCTGCGGGCGATGCTGGCCGAGGACTTCGGCACCGTGCCGTCGGTGGTGATCGGACCGGGCGTGCGCACCGGGGTGCCCCTGCTGGTCGACAACCCGCGCGAGGTGGGCGCCGACCGAATTGTCAACGCGCTGGCGGCATTCGAAAGCTGCGGCGGTGCCTGCATCGTCGTCGACGTCAGCACCTCGATCTGCGTCGACGCCGTCTCGGCCGGCGGGGAATTCCTCGGTGGCGCCATCGCGCCCGGGCTGCAACTGGCGACCGAGGCATTGATCTCGCGGGCCGGACTGCGCGACGTCGAATTGCTGCGCCCCCGCTCGGTGGTCGGCAAGAGCAGCGTCGAGGCCGTGCAAGCCGGGGCGATCTTCGGATTCGCCGGGCTGGTGGACGGTTTGGTCGATCGAGTTCGTCGCACATTCGCCGACCGGGACGGCGACCCGGTGGTGATCGCCACCGGCGATCAGGCCGGATTGATCGTGCCGGAGACCTCGACGATCGAGCGCCACGAGCCGGGCCTGACCCTCGAGGGGCTGCGGCTGGCGTTCGAGCGGGATCGACACCGCCGCCGCTGAGCACGCCCGCGCCCGTGCGGACGGCCGCCGGATCCGGATAGGCGGGTCGGCCGGACATGCGCATCCATCTGTTGTGATGCCCACCGGGCTGTGGCAGTATTTATCGGGTGAGTACATACGAGTTGAACCTGGAGTGTTGTCGCGGCTGACGCGCGCCCTGGTTCCCGTACGTCCTCATTCGAAAGAATCCCTTTCTCATGCCCTCACCTTCTGGTGTGGTGGCGTCAGCCGCTACCCGGCGTCGTGCCGGCTCGCATACCGCCATCCCCACCGATCGCGTCCCTCCCACCTCGCTGCGCCTGGCCGACCTGCTCCGGATCACCGATGAGGTCGCCGCGGATGTCCTGGACGGCCACTACGCCGACATCGTTCCCAGCCCGCTTCCCGCCGCCGAACGCTGGTCGCTGCGGGTGCGGCAGGACGAGGAGGTCGACGTCTGGCTGATCAGCTGGGTGCTCGACCGTTCCACCGAACTGCACGACCACGCCGGCTCCCTCGGAGCGTTGACCGTCGTCCGCGGCGCTTTAGAGGAATCCCGTTGGACGGGAACCGAACTGAAGACCCGCCGGTTGGCTGCGGGCGATCAGGCCGCGTTCCCGCTCGGCTGGGTCCACGACGTGACCGCCGCGTCCGGCGACGAACTCCCCGCTCTCAGCGTGCACGCCTACTCGCCGCCGCTGACCGCGATGTCCTATTACCGGGTCCTCCCCGACGGCCGCATCGGCCGCACCCGGTCCGAACTCACCGAAGAGCCGGAGGCGGTTCGATGACCCTCGCCGTTGATCGTCCGCTCGCCACCGTGCCCGCCCCGCGCCGCGGCCGCACCGTCGACGATGTCCTGTCGACCGCCCGGTCCGGGCTGAATCGCCTCTACCCGCACGAGGTCCTCGCGGCCGTCGCCGCCGGCGCGATCGTCGTCGACATCCGCCCGCAGGAGCAGCGGGTGCGCGAGGGTGTCCTGCCCGGCGCCCTCGCGATCGAGCGCAACGTCCTGGAGTGGCGCCTGGACCCGACCGGGCCGGACCGTCTCGCCACCGCCGTCGACCACGACGTCATCTGGATCGTCGTCTGCTCCGAGGGCTTCTCCTCCTCGCTGGCCGCCGCCTCGCTGCAGGAATTGGGCCTGTGGCGGGCCACCGACGTCGTCGGTGGCTACCGGGCGATGGTCTCCGCCGGCGTGGCATCGGTCTCCGAGCAGGCCGCGCATTCCCGGCGCGAGACGGCCAGTCTGGCAACGCTGTAGCCGATTCGACCGACCGCTGCCGCCGTGTCGGGCCGCCCGGGCCCGGTTCGGCGGAGTGCGGTCGAATAAGCTGACCGCTCGTGACCGACACCGACTCCGATGGAGCAGACGATTTTGTAGCCGACGCGCCCGAACAGGTTCTCGTGCGCCGGGACAAGCGCGCTCGCCTGTTCGCGGACGGTGCCTCTCCGTACCCGGTGTCGGTGCCGCGCACCCATTCCCTGGCGGAGATTCGGGCCGCGTACCCCGACCTGGAGTCGGATGTGGCGACCGGGGACATCGTGTCGGTGGTCGGCCGGGTCATGTTCCTGCGCAATACCGGCAAGCTCTGCTTCGCGACGCTGCAGGAGGGCGACGGCACGCAGTTGCAGGTCATGTTGTCGCTGACCCGCGTCGGCGAGGACGCACTGAGCGAGTGGAAGGCCCTGGTCGACATCGGCGACTTCGTCGGGCTCACCGGCGAGGTGATCACCTCCCGCCGCGGTGAACTCAGCGTGCTCGCCGACTCGTGGTTGATGGCGGCCAAGGCGCTGCGTCCGCTGCCGGTCGCCTACAAGGACATGAACGAGGAATCGCGGGTGCGCCGGCGGCCGGTCGACCTGATCATGCGTCCGCAGGCGCGTGAAATGGTGCGGCGCCGTTCGGCGGTGATCGCGGCCCTGCGCGCCGGTCTGACCGATCGCGGCTTCATCGAGGTAGAGACGCCGATGCTGCAGACCCTGCACGGCGGGGCGGCGGCGCGGCCGTTCGTCACCCATTCCAACGCCCTCGATATCGACCTCTACCTCCGGATCGCGCCGGAGCTGTTCCTCAAGCGCGCGGTGGTCGGCGGCATTGAGCGGGTCTTCGAAATCAATCGCAACTTCCGCAACGAGGGCGTCGATTCCTCGCATTCGCCGGAGTTCGCGATGCTGGAAACGTACCAAGCCTACGGAACCTATGACGATTCCGCGGTGATGATCCGCGAGCTCATCCAGGAAATCGCGGTCGCCGTTTTCGGTTCGACCACCATCACCCTCGCCGATGGGGAGATCTACGACTTCGGCGGCGAGTGGACCTGGATGGACATGTATCCGACCCTGTCGGAGGGCATCGGGGTGGAGATCACCCCCGAGACGCCGGTCGAGCAGCTTCGGGAGTTGGCGGAAAAGGCGGATATCGACATTCCGCCCGGGGCCGGCCACGGCAAGCTCGTCGAGGAACTCTGGGAGCACGTCTGCGGCGATCGGCTTCATCGGCCGACGTTCGTACGCAACTTCCCGGTCGAGACGTCGCCGCTGGTGCGCGAGCATCGCAGCATTCCCGGAGTCGTCGAGAAGTGGGATCTCTACGTGCGCGGCTTCGAGTTGGCGACCGGGTACTCCGAGCTGATCGACCCGGTTGTCCAGCGGGAACGTTTCGTCGACCAGGCGCGGCTGGCCGCGGCGGGCGACGAGGAGGCGATGGTCCTCGACGAGGACTTCCTGACCACGATGGAGTACGGCATGCCGCCGACGACCGGAACGGGCATGGGCGTCGATCGGCTGCTGATGGCATTGACCGGATTGGGCATTCGGGAAACCATTCTCTTCCCGCTGACGAAGCCCCGCCGATAGGGCACGTGTCGGACACCTCCGACATTTGTACCCACATTCGACCATTCGTGAGGTATTCTCTATCTATGCGCTCAGGGAGGGGCGCATAACGGTTTGAGAGCATGCCGATAGGCATGAGGTCGAACGGGGGGAGCCATCATGGCCAAACAAGTAACGGTAACGCTGATCGATGATGTCGACGAGGTTCCGGCCTCGGAGACGGTGCGCTTCGGGCTGGACGGCCGGACGTACGAGATCGACCTTTCCGATGCCAATGCCAACAAGCTGCGCCGCCAGCTGTCGGGTTGGATCGAGCACAGTCGCCCCGCGGGGTTCCTCGGTTCCGGCCGGGGCCACGCCGATTCGTCTCCGAAGCGTCGGGGCGCGGCGGATCGGGCGCACAGCGCCGCGGTTCGGCGGTGGGCGAAGGATCACGGCTACGAGATCTCCGATCGTGGTCGTATCTCGACGGAGGTCGTCCAGGCCTACGATGCGGCCAACTGAAGTCGCGGCAAACTGACGTCGCGACCAACCGGGTAGGCGGCCCGTCCGCCACACAGGTCGAAAAGGACCGGGTGTCGTTCATTCGAACGACTCCCGGTCCTTTCGTCTGCGCCGATTCGTTCGCTGTTGGCGTAGCCGGCCCGGAATCACCGGGGTGGGGACGTACGTTTGACTGGAGTAACCGCGGTGGACCGACGAGAACCAGTTCTCGCCACCCGGTGGGAAGATCGGTTCGGCCGCCTCGGCCGAACCTCGTAGGCACCGTCGCACGATGGTTGTCGTAGGTCGCCGGCATCGTTGCCGGCAGAGCAAGCCGCCGGTCTGCCGGCGGTGGCAAATCGCCGGTCCGAGACCGGCACCATGGGGCCCCGAGAACTAGACTCGGCCCGGGAGACCGTGCCTACGGATTCCCACGAGTGCGAGGGAGTAGCGCAATGTTCGAGAGATTCACCGATCGCGCGCGTCGTGTTGTGGTGCTGGCCCAGGAAGAGGCCAGGATGCTCAATCACAACTACATCGGCACCGAGCACATCCTGCTCGGGCTGATTCACGAGGGTGAGGGCGTTGCCGCCAAGTCTCTCGAGTCGTTGGGCATCTCGTTGGAAGGTGTGCGCAGCCAGGTCGAGGAGATCATCGGCCAGGGGCAGCAGGCGCCGTCCGGGCATATCCCGTTCACCCCGCGCGCCAAGAAGGTCCTGGAGCTGTCCCTGCGCGAGGCGCTGCAGCTCGGACACAACTACATCGGCACCGAGCACATTCTGCTCGGCCTGATTCGTGAGGGCGAGGGCGTCGCCGCTCAGGTGCTCGTCAAGCTCGGCGCCGACCTGGCGCGGGTGCGCCAGCAGGTCATCCAGCTGCTGTCCGGCTACCAGGGCAAGGAGCCGACGGAGTCCGGCAGCGGCCGCGGCGAGTCCGGCACCCCGTCGACCTCGCTCGTGCTCGATCAGTTCGGCCGCAACCTCACCGAGGCCGCCCGCGAGGGCAAGCTCGACCCGGTGATCGGTCGCGCCAAGGAGATCGAGCGCGTCATGCAGGTGCTCTCCCGGCGCACCAAGAACAACCCCGTCCTGATCGGTGAGCCCGGCGTCGGCAAGACCGCCGTCGTCGAAGGCCTCGCCCAGGCGATCGTCAACGGCGAGGTGCCCGAGACCCTCAAGGACAAGCAGCTCTACACCCTCGATCTCGGCTCGCTGGTCGCCGGTTCCCGGTACCGCGGCGACTTCGAGGAGCGGCTGCGCAAGGTCCTCAAGGAGATCAACACCCGCGGCGACATCATCCTGTTCATCGACGAGCTGCACACCCTGGTGGGTGCCGGCGCCGCCGAGGGCGCGATCGACGCCGCGAGCATCCTCAAGCCGAAGCTGGCTCGTGGTGAGCTGCAGACCATCGGTGCGACCACCCTCGACGAGTACCGCAAGTACATCGAGAAGGACGCCGCCCTCGAGCGCCGCTTCCAGCCGGTGCAGGTCGGCGAGCCGACCGTCGAGCACACCATCGAGATCCTCAAGGGGCTGCGCGACCGGTACGAGGCGCATCACCGCGTCTCGATCACCGACGGCGCCCTGGTCGCGGCGGCCACCCTCGCGGACCGCTACATCAACGACCGCTTCCTGCCGGACAAGGCGATCGACCTGATCGACGAGGCCGGTGCCCGGATGCGCATCCGTCGGATGACCGCGCCGCCGGACCTGCGCGAGTTCGACGACAAGATCGCCGACGCTCGTCGCGAGAAGGAATCCGCGATCGACGCGCAGGACTTCGAGAAGGCCGCCCGCCTGCGGGACACCGAGAAGCAGCTGGTCGCCCAGCGGGCCGAGCGGGAGAAGCAGTGGCGTTCCGGTGACCTCGACGTCGTCGCGGAGGTCGACGACGAGCAGATCGCCGAGGTCCTGGGCAACTGGACCGGCATCCCGGTGTTCAAGCTGACCGAGGAGGAGACCACCCGCCTGCTGCGCATGGAGGACGAACTCCACAAGCGCATCATCGGGCAGGAGGACGCGGTGAAGGCGGTCGCCAAGGCGATCCGTCGTACCCGCGCCGGCCTGAAGGATCCGAAGCGCCCGTCGGGCTCGTTCATCTTCGCCGGCCCGTCCGGTGTCGGTAAGACCGAGCTGTCGAAGGCGCTCGCGAACTTCCTCTTCGGCGAGGACGACGCGCTGATCCAGATCGACATGGGCGAGTTCCACGACCGCTTCACCGCCTCGCGGCTCTTCGGTGCCCCTCCGGGGTACGTCGGCTACGAGGAGGGCGGCCAGCTCACCGAGAAGGTGCGCCGCAAGCCGTTCTCGGTGGTGCTGTTCGACGAGATCGAAAAGGCGCACCAGGAGATCTACAACACCCTCCTGCAGGTGCTCGAGGACGGCCGTCTCACCGACGGTCAGGGTCGTACCGTCGACTTCAAGAACACGGTGCTGATCTTCACCTCGAACCTGGGCACCTCCGACATCTCGAAGGCTGTCGGCCTCGGCTTCTCGTCGAGCGACAACCAGGGCTCGAACTACGAGCGGATGAAGCTCAAGGTGCACGACGAGCTCAAGAAGCACTTCCGGCCGGAGTTCCTCAACCGCATCGACGACATCATCGTCTTCCACCAGCTGACGCAGGACGAGATCATCCAGATGGTCGACCTGATGATCGGCCGCGTGGAGAAGCAGCTGAAGAACAAGGACATGGCGCTCGAGCTGACCGACAACGCCAAGGCGTTGCTGGCCAAGCGCGGCTTCGATCCGGTGCTCGGTGCTCGGCCGCTGCGTCGGACCATCCAGCGCGAGATCGAGGACCAGCTGTCCGAGAAGATCCTCTTCAACGAGATCGGACCGGGTCAGATCGTTCTGGTCGACGTCGAGGGCTGGGACGGCACCGGAGTGGGCGAGAACGCGAAGTTCACCTTCCGGGGTGAGACCAAGTCCGACGTGTCCGACAAGGATCTGGTCGACCTGGCCAAGGAGTAGCAACGGTTGGCCGGCCCTTCCTCGGGAGGGCCGGCCCCACACCGCTCGAGAGGGCGTCACCGCTGGTCGGTGACGCCCTCTCGGCGTTTGGTGGTGCGGCGGCCGGGGCTGGTCGGCCGCCGCGGATCTGTGGGCCGGTCGGTGCCGCTGTATGTGATGCGCCGATCGGACGGTGCGTCGATCGGGTGCGGGGACCGGGGAAAGACGGTGGGCTGCTGAAGGGCTGTCAGCCGTCGCGGAGCGTCAGCGCCGGGCGAAGGTGAGGCAGTCGGCCAGATCGGAGCCGCCGCCGATGCGCACCGAGGAAGCGGTGCACTCGAGGTGTTCGTTGTGGTTGCAGTCGGCGCGCTGGCAGGCACCGACGCTGGACATCGCGGTATCGAGGCCGCCCTTGATGCTCAGCGGAATGAACGTGGCGCACTGGGCATCCGAGCCCGCGCCACCGATCGTCACGGCGGCGGCGTGACACGAGGAATGTTCGTTATTGGAGCAGCCGGCGACCGTACATTCGGCAACCTGGGGCAACTCGGCGAGCGTAGCCATAATTCCTCCTTCGTTGAATGCTCCCGACAGGTCCAACGATAGGCCGGTGCGGCGGTGTCCGATAGCCAGGTCAGGCTGCCCTGGCCTGCGCGGATGTCATCCCGGTGAGATCCCGAATTCCCTCGAGCTCAATTGATTTCGTCGAATCTCGAGATGTCGGTGAGCGGCTGTGTTCATTCTGTGAATGTGATTCTGCACAAACCGGTTGCGCCCGCATTTCGCCTGCCCGTGCGGAGCGGATTCGGGTGGAGCGGGTATCGGCGATACTTGCTCGATGGCGACCGACGACCCGTGGAATCACTCTCGGCAGCCGCCTCCCGGTGGGCGGCCGTATCGGCAGGCGCCCGACTCGGATTCCGGTGCGGACTCTGCTTACCCCGCATCCCCATACCCACCTTCGCCGTACCCGCCATCGCAGTACCCACCGTCCCCGCATTCGCCGTCCGGATCCCCTCCGGACCGGGCGAATCCGGGGGATCAGCCGTACGGCCCGGGCTCCGGCGGCGGAGCCCCATATCCGCCGTCGTACCCGCCCCGGTTCTCTCCGCCGCAGCCGGGACCGCTTCCGCCGGGACCATCGCAGTCGCCCACGCCGCAGTCGGGAGCGCCGCAGTCCGGAGCGCCGCAGTCCGGAGCGGGGCAGCCGCTACCACCCCGGGCGGGGCCCGGGCAGCCGTTTCCACCGCAGTGGTACCCGCCGGGTGGATCGCACCCTCCGAACGCTCCGCAACCGAGCGTCGGTACGCCGTACGCGCCCGCCAAACCTCCGCCGCGTTCGATCTGGTGGATCGCCGCCCTGGTCACGATGGTGGTGATCCCCCTGCTGCTGCTCGCGCCGGCGGTGTCGACGTTCACGCAGATCTTCGACGAGGACGCCATCGTCCCCGCCGACGGCAACTCCCACACGGTCCGGATCGACAGTCCGGGTGACCGGTTGCTGTTCATGCGCGACGGCGGCTTCCGACCCGAGTGCACCGTGACCGGCGCGCAGACCGCGCCGCTCGGCGGCGAACTCACCGTCAACAGTTGGTACGCCTTCGACCGAATCGTTTCCCCGCCCTCGCAGTTCGAGATCCTTTGTGCGTCACCGTCGCCCACGCCGGTCGATGTGCGCATCGCACCGGCCGGCTCCCTCGGCCAGGGTGTGCTGCTGATGGTCGGCGCGATCTTCACCGGCATCTTCGGTTTCATCTGGCTGGTTCTCCTGGCGGTGGTGCGACACGGTCGGCGTCGCGAAGCGCTCTACTGGGGTGGACCCGGACATTCGTGAACCTCCCGGTGACCGGCGGTGCCACACTGGGGTGAGCGTCCGACGACGCGGACCCTGCGCCGCGCGTGGCCATCGGCCGCACAACGATCCGGGAGAGAGCGGGAGGTCGAGATGAGTGCCGATGCCAACATCGTGCGCTGTCCGTCGTGTGGGACCCGAAATCGGTTGCCGGTGTCCGCTTCCGGGCATCCGAGGTGCGCGTCGTGCAAGGCACCGTTGCCCTGGTTGGTCGCGGCCGGCGATGGTGACTTCTCCGCCGCGATCGATACCTCGATGCCGGTCCTGGTCGATCTGTGGGCGCCGTGGTGCGGCCCCTGCCGAATGATCGCGCCGGCGGTGGAGAAGGCGGCGACCGACTACGCCGGCAAGCTCAAGGCGATCAAGGTCAATGTCGATCAGGCGCCGCAGATCGCCTCGCGCTACGACGCCTGGAGCATCCCCACCCTGCTGATGCTGCGCGACGGCAAGGTCGTCTCCCGGCAGGTCGGCGCGGTGCCGCAGGGACAACTGCTCGACTGGGTGGGGCGCGAGATCGACGCTTGAGCCCGCGCCGGCCCACGGTGCGGCCGAGCCCGATCAGGTGAGCGGGACCGCCTTGTAGACCCGGGTGGCGTACCGCAGTTCGACGTCGCCGTCCCCGGCGAGATCGCGTACCGCGGCGTCGACGTCCCGGCGCTCCTGCGGCCCGGCCGCGATGTAGAGACTGCGGCTGGCGACCAACTGCACCAGGGTGTCCGCATTCATGGTGCGCACCCAATGGAAGGTCTCGACGTCCGCCGGGCCGAACGGCTCCGGGATCGTCGGGCCACCGTCCGCGTCGAGCCGCTCCGCGGCGGAGTCGCCCATGATCAGCGAGAGCCGCCGCGTGAACGGATCGGTGACGTCGCGGATATTCCAGATCAGCCCGAGCACCCCGCCCGGAACCAGAACGCGGGCGGCCTCGGCGGCGGCGACGATCGGATCGACCCAGTGCCAGGCCTGCCCGTAGACGATCGCCTCGGCGCTGTCGTCCGGCACCGGCAGCGATTCGCCGCTGCCCACCAGGGTGCGGATCTGCGGGCTGCGCGCCGATAGCTGTTCGAGCATCCGGGCGTCCGGGTCGACCGCGATCACCTCGGCGCCGGTCGCCGCGACAGCGCGGGTCAGCTTGCCGGTACCCGCGCCGACGTCGATCACCCGGGCCGGCTGCGAGGACAGCAGCCAGGCGACCGCATCGGTCGGGTACTCGGGCCGGGCCGCGTCGTAGTCGGCGCTCACGGACCCGAACGACGTCGCGTGCGCGCTGCGCTCCGCAGCCGTCTTCGGATGGGTGGTCAGGGATGGGTGCGGGGCCTCGGCGTCACGGCGGGGGTGGTGTGCTCGTGTGCTCATACCGCCACGCTAACCCTCCCGCCCGGCGCCCCGGCCGCCTCGAGAGTGACGGTTTCTGCGGTTGAACCGAGGAAAGTGACACTCTCGCGGCGCGGCGCGGCGCGAGGCGCGGCGAGGCGAGGCGGAGCGGCGCGAGGGGAGGGGGAGGGAGGGTCAGCCGACGGCGGAGCGGGAGTCGCTGTGCAGGCACTCGTGGAGAGCCTCGGCGTTCAGCGGCCGCGAGTAGGTGTAGCCCTGGGCCTGGTCGCAGCCGGACGCGACGAGCAGTTCGTGCTGGCCGTGCGTCTCGACCCCCTCGCCGACAACCGTCAGGTTCAGCGCCCGGCCGATGCTGATCACCGCGCGGATCACGGCGTCACACCGCGAATCGCTGCCGATCCCGGCGGTGAACCGGCCGTCGATCTTCAGCATGTCCACCGACAGCTCGGTGATGCGCGCGAGGCTCGAGTAGCCAGTGCCGACGTCGTCGATCGCGATGCGCACCCCGTCGCGGCGCAGCGCCTCGAGGTCGTCGAGGGATATCAGCTCGAGCATCGGCGCGTACGACTCGGTCAGCTCCAGCACGATGCGGTCCAGCGGAACGGAGTGCCGTTCGGCGGCGGAGCGGACCATGCGTGCCAGGTCGCCGGTCTCGAGCAGGTGCCCGGAGACGTTGATGTGCACGGCGCAGTCGAGGTCGCCGATCGTATGGGCGGCCAACGCCAGGGATCGGTCGATCACCCGCTTGCCGACGTCGTGCACCAGCGGTGTCGACTCGACCAGCTCCAGGAAGGCGCCCGGCCCGAGCAGTCCGCGCGTGGGATGGCGCCATCGCAGGAGGCATTCGATCGCCGCCGGCCGCCCGGTGGACAGATCGATGATCGGCTGCCCGAACATCTCGAACTCGTCGCAGGCCAGCGCCCGCTCGATATCGCCGACGTCCAGGACATCGCCCGCCTGACCGGCGGCGGACCAGTCGACGACGATGCGGCTGCGTCCGGCCCGCTTGGCGGCATACATCGCCCGGTCGGCGTCGCGGATGACATCCTCGGGTGCGCGGCCGGGGCGGGCCATCGTCGCGCCGATCGACACCGCCATCGTGATGGTGCGGCCGGAGAGATTCGCGGGCCTGCAGATCGACGAGCGCAACCGTTCGGCGATGGTGCGCACCTCGAAGGGCGCGTCCCGGCCGCTGGTGACCACCACGAATTCGTCTCCGCCGAGCCGCACCACCAGATCGGTCGGCCGGACGGTCGCGGCCAACCGCGCCGACACCGTACGCAGGAGTTGATCGCCGACCTCGTGGCCGCTGCGGTCGTTGATCGTCTTGAAGCCGTCCAGATCGAGCAGGAAGACGGCGGCGGGCTCGGTGCCCTTCTCGACGAGGGCGAGACGATCGAGCAGTTCCCGCCGGTTGTGCAGGCCGGTCAGCGGGTCGAAGCGGGCCTGGCGTGCCAGTGTCTGGACCTGCTCGCGGCGGGCGGTGATGTCCTCGACGACCGCCAAACCGCCGGGCAACTCGGTGCTGTCGGTGGGCAGTCCGGCGAGGGAGATCGACGCCCACCTCTCGCGCCGGTCGTCGCCGGCGAGCCGTACCTCGCAGCGGCTGTGCTCCCGGTGCAGCAACAGGATCGATTCGATAGCATGCTGCAGCGCCGGCCGATCGTCCTCGACGACGATGGTCTCCAATGGCGCACCGGCCGGATCCCGCGGCAGTCCGGCGATCATCGACCCGAGATGTTCATTGATGCGGACGATATGGGCCGAACCATTGGTGACGGCCAGGGAAGCCATTCCCACCGGCGCGGAATCGAATGCGGCCCGGAATTCCGCCTCCCGGTGGCGCAGATCGAGTCGGAGCCTATCCTGATCGTCGCGGCGCAGGGCGACGACGTAGGTCATCACGGTGAAGATCATGCTGAGCGCCTGCGCCTCGATGATCGAGGTCTCGATCGAGAACGATCCGAACAGGCCGTCGCCGCCGAGCGACGCCAGGATCACCAGCGACGACGCCAGCACGTTGATCACCGCGGTCACCGTGGTGGAGAAGCGTTCGGCGACCCAGATACACATCGCGGCCGCCAGCAGAGGGGCGGCGAGGGTGCGTTCGGTGGTGACGAACAGGACGATGCCGAACAGGCCGATGATCGGCAGTAGCAACAGGTGGCGACGCAGATTGCCGGCGTTCGGCCGCGGCAGTGGCGACGCCCGCAGACACATATAGGCGGAGGCGAGCAGCAGGATGCTCAGCGAGTCGCGCAGCGTCCAGGTGGCCCATGCCAGTTCGACGGCGTCGGCGCGGCCCAGCGCGATGAACGCGGCGCTGCGGATCGTCGCGCTGACCGCGGAGGCGACGATCGCGGCGGTCGCGAGCAGGTAGAGGTCGCGCGACTCGCGGAAGCGCAGGGGGTCGCGGCCGCCGCGGCGCAGGATGACGTCGGCCACCAGGGTCTGCGCGCCGAAGCCGACGGCGAAGGGTCCGATCAGTTCGGGGGAGATGCCCATCGCCGCACACATCGGGACGGCGACGATCGTGATCGTTGCGATGATGCCGATCCGGGCGCGCAGGGTGGTGCCGAGGGTGCAGATCCAGATCACCGCGACCCCGGCGGCGGGCCACACCGTCGAGATCGACCCGCCGGGGACGGTGGTCAGGTGGCCGACCCAGATCATGGCGACGAAGAGCACGGCGAAGGTGGGATGGCGCCACGGGAGCGCGTTCGCCCGGATACCCGGGCGATCGGCGGGTGGCTGATCGGTGGACGAGGGCGTGGCGGGGTCTCCGGATGTCTCGGTGCGCGGAGACGCCATTACCCAACCTTTCCCGCGGACTTCCCCGACGGTCCGGTCACGGGAGCTCGCCGCGCGACCTCCAGGGTCCGCTTATTATGGTCCATCGCAGCGGAGTATGACCAATTAAACGCGCCAAACAAGATTGGTGACCGTTAAATGGGTGGTATATGAACCGCGGTGTCGGGGCCGTGCGGGACGCTCCGGGTCAGCCGGCGAACGGGTCGAGAGCTGCGTCGATCGGGGTGTCCCCGCCGACGACGGTGACCGTGCGGCCGGCAAATCCGCCGCGCAGCAGGATGCGGGCGAGGACAGCGGCCACATCGGCGCGGGTGACCTCGTCGCGGGTGTCGGTGGTCGAGATGGTGACCAGGCCGGTGGCCGGCTCGTTGACAAGAACCCCGGGGCGCACGATCGTCCAATCGAGTCCGTCGCGGGTGCGCAGGTCGTCCTCGGCGGCCCTCTTGGCGCGCAGGTAGGCGGCGAAGACCGGATCGACGGCCGGATCGTCGGCGGTGTCGGTGCCGATCGAGGAGATCTGTACGAAGCGGGGGACACCCGCGGCGAGAGCGGCATCGGCCAGCAGCACCGAGCCGCCGCGGTCCATCGTGTCCTTGCGACCCGAACCGCTGCCCGGGCCGGCGCCGGCGGCGAAGACAACCGCGTCCGCCCCGGTCAGCACCGCGGCCAGGTCGGCGACGCTCGCGGATTCGAGATCGATCACCACCGCGCGGGCACCGTCGGATTCCACGTCGGGAACGTGATCCGGATTGCGAACGATGGCGACGACCTGTTGTCCGGCGGCGTGCAGATCCCTGATCAACTGCCGGGCGATCTGTCCGTGGCCGCCCGCGATGGCGATAACCGACATGCGGTCGACTCTATCGCGCCCCCGTGCGGCCGTCCTTCATCCACCGGTGAGACGCCCGCGCGGGTGGACGGGCGTACCCGCCCACCCGCACAGGTCAGTCCTGTGTGACGGCGGACCGTCGGCCGGCGGACAGTGTCCGCTCGGTCAGCGCCGCAAAAATCACGGCGAGCGCAAACCAGAGCGTGGCCGTGGTGGCCAGTGACGACAATCGGAACGACCACATCAGGCTCGCGGAGAAGCCTTCGGGAGCCGCCTCGGCGTTCGGCAGCAGCAGCCACCCGATGGCCACAACGACCACCCCGGCGAGCACCGGGGCCGCCAGCTTCAGAGCCGGCTGCGCCCCGGCTACCGCCCGCGCGGCGTACCCGGCGGCGATGACGGCCACAGCGCCCAGGACCACCGCGGCCACCCACTGCAGAGTGCGCGCGTTGATCGTGTCCGGGTCGCCGACGGCCGGTGGGTTCGCCGGGTAGAGCAGGAACGGCACCAGCACGACTGCGAGGTAGCAGGCCCCCGTCACCAGCAGCACCCGCACCGATTCGTTGTGTCGAGCGAGCAAACCGGCCCGACGAACCAGGTAGATCACCGCGCCGAGCAGGGCGCCGAGCGCGGCTCCACTGAGCGTGGTGGCCAGGAACAACCCGAACTTCTGCATCCCCCGGGTGACTTCCACTGCGGAGTCGTCACCATGGGAATGGCCGCCCGCGGCTTCCTCGGCTACCCCGTCATGGCTGTGATCTGCGCTTTCGGCCGCTGCGGCCTGCGCTTCCTCGTAGGCGATCGCGGAATCGACATTCGGCTCTCCGACCACGAACGCCACCGCACCCGCCAGAAGACCGGCCAGGACGCCGGCCAGCAACCCGCGCAGCACGAGCGTCAGAAACGGCTCGTGGCGGGTGGGGGTGGGGTGATCGTTGGTCGGGGCCGCGCTCAGTGACACGGAACCCCGAGCAGATGCCGCCCATCGTGCATCAGCTCGTGCAGGAACATCCCACTACGGGAGATCGTGCCCTGGTCGAAGCCGACGAGGTAGAGCACGAGAAATGCGATGGCCACCGTTATCGCGGTGGCGGCGACGACGGCCGCGGCTGATGCCGGTGCCTCGCCGGTGTGGACCAATGCCATGGGTGGAAGCCTTCCCGGGATGTGCGCGTCCCAGCGTGCGGAGAGATGTATCGACGACGGGGGCGTTTTCTGACTCGCACCCGAGGGTGCTCACAGTGGCGCGACCGTCCCGGATTCTCACCGGGTTACCGCGTCCCGTCGTCGGTCCTGCTCAGCGCACTTTCGCACCGGGGAAGACAAAAGTCAACGGCGGCGCCGTCGACCGAAATGCCGGACCTGTCGTCCGGCGGGTATCAGGAGGCGGGCGCCTCTTCGGCGGACGCGGCGGCCGGTGCCGGCACGTCGAGGACCACCTCGAATTCGAGCAGGCTCGCACCGGTGGCGACCGGCTTGGCGCGCTCGCCCGAGTGGGCGGCGACCGCGGGGCCCTGCGCCCACGCCTGGAAGGCCTCGTCGGACTCCCACTGGGTCACCACGAAGTAGCGGGTGTCGCCCTTGATCGGGCGCAGGAGCTGGAATCCGAGGAATCCGGGGGAATTGTCGACCGAGTGCGCGCGAGCGGCGAACCGCTTCTCCAGCTCGGGGCCGGCGCCCTCGGGAACGTCGATTGCGTTGATCTTCACGACTGCCACGTCGCCGAGGCTACTACTGTCTACGGACGTGGACGGCTCGGTGATCGCGTTGCGCCGCGACTCGCCGTTGCACGACGAGGGCGGCGTCCTCGGCGGTGGATCGATTCTGTTGTTGCACGGTCTGATGGGCAGTGCACGCACCTGGCGCCGGCAGCTGCCCTGGCTGCGCGAGCTGGGGCGCGTTTATACCTTCGACGCCCTCGGCCACGGTCGGGTCGCCCCGGCACGCCCCGATACCGACCTCTTCGTCGACGATCTGATCGCCCACCTGACCGCGGGCGGCGATATTCGCGACCTGGTCGTCATCGGCCACTCGATGGGCGGGATCCACGGCATCTGTCTGGCGGCGCGGCGGCCCGACCTGGTGCGGGCGCTGGTCGTCGAGGACATCGGCGTCGACTACCGCGGCCGGACCGCCGTCGAATGGGTATCGGTGATCGACCGGTGGCCGACCCCGTTCCCCACCCGCGCGGCGGTGCTCGACTACTTCGGTCCGATCGCCGGCCAGTACTTCCTCGAATCGTTCCGCCGCGACGAAGACGGGTACCACCTGCACGGCGAGCTCGGCATGTTCCGGGATATCGCCGAGGAGTGGGGGCGGCGCGCCTTCTGGGACGAATGGCTGCGGGTGAGCTGCCCGGCGCTGCTGCTGGAGGCGGAGCGCGGGGTGGCGCCGGCCGGACAGATGATCCGCATGAACCAGCTGCGGCCCGGGTCGCGATACACGCTGATCTCCAACAGCGGGCACCTGGTGCACGACGAGCAGCCCGCCGCCTATCGCAGCGCGGTCGAGCCCTTCGTCACCTCCGCGATCCTGCGGACACCGCCCTCGGATACCCCCTGATCGGAAGCCTCCCCGAAGCCGGGGCCGGGCGCGGCGGGCGCCGTCAGATATGCCAGCCCCGGTCGCCGATCTCGGCGTAGAGGTCGCGTTGGAAGATGTCGAGCGGCAGGTTCGCGCGGGCGAACCAGGCCCGGACCTCGGCTTCGAAGATCGCCGAATCCCCGTCGTCGATCGGTCGGACCGCGCCGTCGGCGATGAAGGGGGCGAGCGCGGGATCGGCGGCGACATCGGGCCGGGTCGACAGCAGGCCCTGCAGGACCGCCGCATACCGGTCGGTGGTCGACGATCGGGTCACCTCGGCGCGCAGCAGCGGCGGCGTACCGGATTCGGCCCGGTCGATCCACGCGGCGGCGTCGGGGGCATCGTCGCGATAGACCGCGTCCGCCGCATCCCGCCCGTCGTCGGCGAACTGGCGATCGATCGCGACGCGCAGCCCGGCGGTCAGTCGGCCGATCACCGCCCCGTTGACCGGGGTTTCGGGATGCGCACCGAAGTCGACGGCCAACCCGCGGGTCGTGGCGTCGACGGCATCGGCCAGCCGCAGTCCGGACGGACCGTCGGTTAGCAGTACCCGGAACGTCTCGCCGAGGCTGTCGGTGTCGGTGAGCGGTTCCACCCCGTCGATGGGCGCTCGTGGGGTGCCGGCGAGCCCGGTGAGGCGGCCGCTGATCGCCTCGGTGACCGTGCGGGTCACCTCCGGGTTGAGCGCGCCGATCGGGCGGTACCCGGCGGCGGGGACGTCGGTGAGGGTCGCACGGTTCGCGGCCAAGGTGTGGGCGATCGCGCTGGTGGTGGCGTCCGCGCGTCGGGCTGCCTCGTAGTTCTCGGGGTTCTCGGAGTCTCGGTCGGACGGGCCCGCGGTCGCCGACGCGAGCAGATCGACCAGCGGTTGCTGGTCGGCGCCCCAGGGGTGGCCGAGCAGCGCGACGAGCACCGCGTCCGATCGGTAGCCGTCGGGCATGTCGGTCCCGGTGATCGCGTCGCGGGCCGCGTCGGCGTCCCGGCCCGCGACGCCCAGCAGGTCGACCAGCACCGTATGCACCGCGAGGTCGTCGATCGGCGGCTGCCCGGCGTCGGCGACCAGGTCGAGCCGCTGATCGGCGGTCGCGGCGGCCAACTGTCCGGCGACGGCGATCAGATCCCGGTCGACCGCGGTGCCCACCTGCAGGTCCGCGGTGCCGTCGGCGAGCAGATCGGCCAGCGTGCCCAGCTCGCCCAGCCGCGGCACCGCGATCGGCCCGGAGGCGTGCCGAACCTGCTGCCAGCTGTAGCGGGCCTGCTGGTGCAGGCCGATCCCCAACGGCTGGGTCGGCGGTGCGGTGAGCAGGCTCGCGACCGCGGTGGGCAGCGCGATGTCGCCACCGTCGAGCGGCTCGACCCGCGGGTTGCCCGCCAACTGGATCGCATCGGCGAAGGCGGCGGCGTCGGTGGCCGTCAGGGTGGCGATCTGATCGATCGTGCGGTCGTCTAGAGCCCGCAGGGCCGCGTCCAGGGCGGCGCTCTGCTGACCGTCGAGGGTCACCGTCCCGCCGGCCGCCAGGGTCGCGTGCTGGTCGTCGGTCAGGGTCGTGGCGACGCGCAGATCGGGAACGACGGTGCGCGCACCCCCGGCGGCCGTATAGCGCGGTGGATCGTCCGGGGGCCAGGAGACCCCGCAGCCGGTGGCCAGCAGGGTGATCAATACGCCGGCGGCCACCCGGGCCGAACGGGCGCCGATCATCGGCCGCCCGTCGACGACCACAAGCCGGGCTGTCGGCCGTCGACGATCCCCGCGGTGAATTGGTCGAACGGGACCCCGTTGGCGCGCGCCCAGCGTTGCATCGCGAAGCCGATCACGTCGACCTGTTCCCAGCTGAGCTGATTGCGCTGACCCGGCCGCAGATGCGCGGCCAGAGTCGGTTCGAGCGCGAGCTCCGGCCGCGAATACAGCAGGCCCTGGGCGATGAACAGGTCGGCCGTCCGTCCGGAGGCCCGTTGGCCGATATCCGACTCGACCAGCGCGGCCACGTCGTCGAAGGAGACCGGTTCGTCGCGGCCGTCGTACCGTTCGGCGGCCAACTGGGTGCCCCGGTACATCGCGGTGGTCAGGCGCCCGATGATCGTGCCGTTGGCGGTGACCGGGGTGTACGGGTTGGTACCGAAATCGCCGGCCAGGGACTCCGTGGCATCGATCAGGGCGTTGTTGAGCACCCGACGGGCGTCCGGCTGGGCGCCGAGGACCGCCAGGAAGTTCGCGTACTGCTCGCTGCCGGTGAACATCACGATGTCCGAGGTGGGTGTCCGCCGGTCGCCGGCCAGGGCCGACAGGTAGGGGCGCAGCGTCTCCGCGACCGACCGCGCCACCCGGGGGTCGAGGGCCGCCGTCGGGCCAGCGTCCGGCCGGAAGCGTACGAACGCGTCGTGGCGGTCGGCGATCAGGTGGGCGAGCGCGTTGGCGGTCTGCCCGGCCAGCGGGGTGCGGTAGTCGCCGCCGACCCAGCCGATCAGGTTGCGCATCGAGTCGTGACGGTCCGCCCAGTCGTGGCTCAGCAGCGCGAGCATCGACGCGTCCCGCTCGTAGAAGGCGGGCATATTCGTGCCGACGACGGCGTCGTGGACGGCGGTCAGATCGTCCGAGGTGACGTCGAGCATCGCGCCGATCGTGCCGGTGACCTCGGCCGGCAGCAGCCGGCGGTACGGGGTGTCGCTGCCGAGTTCGGTCGTCGCCGCGGCGGCCAGGGCGATGCTCGCGGCGCCGGCGATCAGCCCCCGGTCGACATCGGTGCCGGTGCGCAGACCGGTGGTACCGCGGGCCAGGATCGCGGCGAGCGCGCCGTAGTCGTCGAAGCGCGGGATGTCGATCGACGGCAGTCCCGGAGCGGGCACCGCGGGAACCGTCGCCGACGCGGTCAGCAGGTCGTCGATGGTCGCGGGAAGGCGGGTGTCGCCGGTGTCGACCATCGGGTGGCCGACCAACTGGATCGCGTCGGCGATCGCCGGGGTGGTGCCGGTACGGTCGCCGACCGCGGCGATCTGTTCGACGCTCAACGCCGCCATGTCCTGGAAGGCCAGGGCGATGTGTTCGGTCTGGTCGGCGGCGAGGGTGATCGGGAGACCGGCTCGCAGGTCGCGACCCTGTTCGGTGGTCAACGTGGTGGCGGCGCGCAGGTCGGACAGGTCGAGCCGGTCCAGCGGGCTCGTCGAGCGGGCACCAACGATCGCCAGGCCCATCAGCACCAGCGCCGAGACCGTGACGATGGCGATCCGGCGGATGCGGACACGCTCGCGTTCGCGGCTGTCGATCCGCGGGTCGTAGTCGAGCGGGTTGTAGGCGTCGGTGGGTTCGCGCCGCAGCCGCCGCAAGATCCGGGGAGCCGCAGGCCGGGGCAGTCGCGGTGTGCGCAGAGGACCGGGCGCGGCACCGCTCGTCGTCGTTGGGCCGGCCGCCGTACCGACCGGGGGTTCGGTCGTGCCGGGGTCGGCCGAGGGGACCGGTGGGCCGGCCTCGAGGGCGGGCGCGGAGAGGTGCCGCGCGACGTCCGTTTCGTCCGACACCGGCGCCACGTGCACGTCCGAGTTCCGGCTACGGTCGGCAGCCGGGGCGTCGATACGGGAGACCACGCGGACACCGTAACCAACCGACCGCGACTTCACTAACCCTGCCGTCACCGGATGCTTCGATGTTTTGTCGCCGAATGTCATGTGATAGGAGCGGTTACCGTGACGATTGCGGGACGAGGCGTCTCGTACATCCGCTTTGAAGCGTCGGTCGGTTTTCTCCTACGGGGTGATCCCGGACACGACGCAGCCGCGGCCCGAACGGAAACGGGCCGCGGCTGCGGGTGGCTGTGTCGATCTGCTGCGTGCGCCGTCAGTTCCGCAGAGCCGGGGTGTGGCTGCGGTACCAGGTGAGGGTGTCGGCGATCCCGTCGGCGAGGTCGATCGTCGGCTCCCAACCGCTGCCGCGCAGCGTGGTGACGTCGAGCAGCTTGCGCGGGGTGCCGTCCGGGCGCGTGGTGTCCCACTCCGTGGTGCCCGTGTACCCGGTGGCCGTCGCCACCATCTCGGCGATCTCCGCGATGGTGTGGTCCCGGCCGGTCCCCACGTTCACCTGCGTCGGCCCGTCGAAATGGTCGAGCAGATGCAGGCACGCGGCGGCCATGTCGTCGACGTGCAGCAACTCGCGGCGCGGGGTGCCGGTGCCCCAGTTGGTGACGCTGGTAGCGCCGGAGGCCACCGCCTCGTCGTAGCGTCGCAACATCGCCGGCAGCAGGTGTGAACCGGTCGGTGAGAAGTTGTCACCGGGGCCGTAGAGGTTCGTCGGCATCGCCGAGATCCAGGACTTCCCGTATTCGCGGCGGGCCGCCTGGATGTGCAGGATGCCGGTGATCTTGGCGATCGCGTAGGCGTCGTTGGTCGGCTCGAGGGTGCCGGTGAGCAGCGAGTCCTCGGTGATCGGCTGATCGGCGAACTTCGGGTAGATGCACGACGATCCCAGGAACAGCAACCGGTCGACGTCGAACTTCAGCGCCGCATCGATGACATTGGTCTGGATGCGGATGTTGTCCGACAGAAACTCGACCGGGTAGGTGCTGTTGGCGAGGATGCCGCCCACCTTCGCCGCGGCGAGCACGACGTGCCGGGGCCGCGCCTCGGCGAAGAAGTCGAATACGGAGTCCCGGTCGCGGAGGTCCAGCTCGGAACTGGACCTCCCGATCAGGTTGGTGAAGCCCTTCTCGCCCAGATGGCGCCACACCGCACCACCGACCAGGCCCCGATGCCCCGCCACGTAGATCGGCGCATCGAGGTCTCGCGAAACCGACAAATCCCCCAAACTGCTCATGGAGATCAGGCTACCGGTATTTTCCAGTCGGGGAGGTTCGGGCGGTCGATCCAGGGGCGCCCTTCGTGTTCGAGGGCTTCGAGATCGGCGTCGACCATGATTCGTGCCAGCTCCGGGGTATGGACGCGCGGTGTCCACCCCAGCTTCTCCTCGGCCTTCGAAGCGTCGCCGACCAGCGCGTCGACCTCGGTCGGACGCAGGTAGCGCTCGTCGAAGCGGACGTACTTCTCCCAATCCAAGCCGGCGTGTTCGAATGAGGCCGCCACGAAGTCGCGAACGGTGAAGTTTCCGCCGGTGGCCAACACGTAGTCGGTCGGCTCGTCGGCTTGCAGCATCCGCCACATGCCTTCGACGTACTCGGGTGCGTATCCCCAGTCTCGGACCGCGTCCAGGTTGCCCATGTAGAGGTCATGTTCCAGGCCCGCCTTGATGCGGGCGACGGCCCGCGTCACCTTGCGGGTGACGAACGTCTCTCCGCGGCGCGGGGACTCGTGGTTGAACAGGATGCCGTTGACCGCGAAGAGTCCGTAGGCCTCGCGGTAGTTGCGGGTGACCCAGTACGAGTACACCTTTGCCGCGCCGTAGGGCGACCGCGGATAGAACGGTGTGTCCTCGTTCTGCGGCGGAGGAGTGGCGCCGAACATCTCCGAGCTGGATGCCTGGTAGTACCGGCACTTCACCCCTGCGACCCGGACCGCCTCGAGCAGGCGGATCGACCCGATTCCGGTGGTATCGCCGGTGTGCTCCGGCTCGTCGAAGCTCACCCGTACGTGCGACTGCGCGGCGAGGTTGTAAACCTCGTCCGGATCGATCTTGGTCAGCAGTGTGATGAGGCGAGCCCCATCGGACAGGTCGCCGTAGTGCAGGAACAGCCGAGCCGTCGGGTCGTGCGGATCCTGGTAGAGGTGGTCGATCCGCGAGGTGTTGAACGTCGAGGAACGGCGGATCAACCCGTGGACCTCGTACCCCTTCGCGAGCAGCAACTCGGCCAGGTAGGAGCCGTCCTGGCCGGTGATTCCGGTGATTAGAGCCCGAGGCACGAACGACCCTCCGGTGATAGATCTGATGTTTCGTTGGACGATACTGGGTCCGTTTTCGTACCGCGAGCCCGAGGGGAACTTTGTGAGAGTGGCGCGGGTCCGATTCGGTGGGTCATATCGGGTGTTGAGACCGGTTGGCCGAGGATGCGCGCGTTCGACGTGGGGTGCCTTCCGTCGGCGCGGGTCCTCGCAACCGAACCGATGGTGTGCGTCCGAATGTGCCCATTTCGCCAGGAGACCGAATGGGCGGTTTCAATTCTTGACTGGCGCCATAGGTGCTCCTGTGCGATAGCATCGCCTCGTCGTGTGACGGTTCGCCCTCCACGCTCGGGGGTGTTCGCGGTTGAATTCGGGGTCTACGCAGGTGCGCGGGTAATTCCGCGTCGTCCCGTGTGGTCTTTCAGGAGCAGCGTTGTCTCCATCGAGCGGTCGGGGCGCCAACTGCGGTTCACCTTTCCGGAGAGTGGAGAAAATGCTTCCCAGAGAAGTTGGCAATTCTCGAGTCGAGGTCGGTCGGGTGCCCTTCGAAGTCACGAACCTGTCCTCCGCTGTTCAATTGACGATCGAGGCAGCGGAATCCGAGAGGTCGGTTCCCATTCGGCTGTCTAATGCCTACTGTGTCGCTCTCGCCGATCAAGATTCGGATTACATGGAGTTACTCCGTGGTCCCGGCCTGAATTTTCCGGATGGAATGCCGGTGGTGTGGTTCATGAAGCGACGCGTCGCGGAGGATGTGGTTCCGGGCAGAGTACGCGGTCCGTCATTCTTCGAGAAGACCCTTGATGAGGGCCGTTCCGTCGGATTGAGGCACTTCCTTCTCGGCACGACGGAGGACACGCTCGAAAAACTCGTTCGGGCGGCCGGGGAGAAGTATCCCGGAGTCGAGATCGTCGGCAGCTACGCGCCGCCGTTCGCTCCCGTCGACGAGGAGTTCCACGCGGGTTGCGTTGCGGCAGTCTCCGGTACGCGCGCTCAAATCATCTGGGTCGCTTTGGGAACCCCCAAGCAGGACTTCCTCGCGAAGGAGTTGGCGGACCGTACGGGTATGCCGTGCGCCGGGGTCGGCGCGGCGTTCGACTTCACCGCCGGCGTGACCCCCGAGGCTCCCGTGTGGATTCAGAACTCGGGCCTCGAGTGGCTGCATCGGCTCGCGTCGGAACCCGGCCGCCTATGGCGACGCTACCTATTCGGGAACATTCGTTTCCTCCGGTCGGCACTGCGGGATTCTCGGTAGGGCGTCGTGCGGATCGCGGTGGTTCACAGCTTCTATTCGAATGCTCAGCCGTCCGGCGAGAATACGGTTGTGCTGGCGCAGACCGAGGCATTGGCGCGAGCGGGGCACGATGTGCAGCTGATCTCGCGTGAAACCGATCAGGAGTCGCAGCGGAGGCTCTATCGGGCACAGGCCATGCTGGCCGCGGCGAATATCGCCGGTCCGAGTCCGGACGGCGCGCTGAGCGCATTTCGCCCCGACGTGGTGCACGTGCACAATCTTTTCCCGAATTGGGGAACCGGCTGGCTGCGGTCCTGGGGAAAACGGACCGTGGCGACTCTGCACAATTACCGGCCGCTTTGCGCCGGCTCCACCCTCTGGCGTGACGGTAGTGACTGCACGGAATGCTTGGACCGGGGCGTAACGCGCGCTTTGGCCCACAAATGCTATCGAGGCTCAATGGTCGCGACCCTCCCGCTGGCGTGGGCCGCTCGCGATCGCGGCTCGAAATCCCCGGTCCTCACGCACGCGTCGTCGCTGATCGCCCTCAACAGTCAGGCGCAGGCGCGATACCGGCAATATGCTCCCGGGGCGACCATCGACGTCGTACCGAACTTCGCGGCGGCAGCGCCGGAGGTACCGGTGACGCGCGACGGGGACTCGCCCTGGATCTACGTCGGTCGGCTGGTGCCGGAGAAGGGCGTGGACTGGCTGCTCGACCACTGGCCCGATCGCCGCAAGCTCCGCATCGTCGGCTCCGGTCCGATGTCGGAACGCATCGAGGATCGAGTGCGGCACCGGACCAACGTCGAGTTCCTCGGCCGATTGTCGCCGGAACAGACGCTCCGGGCGATCGGCGAGGCGCACGGCCTGGTACTTCCCAGTCTCTGGTCGGAGGGCATACCCACCGTGGCCCTGGAAGCGCTCGCATCGGGTACGCCGCTGGTGGTGTCCGATCGATGTGCGTCCGCGGCCGACCTGACGGCGGGGCGAGCGGGCCGGGTCTTCCGTGTCGATGACGGCGGCGAGGATCTGACGCGGGTCCTCGAAGACATCGGCACCGACCCCGACTATCGCGATCGTGCTCGGGACTTGTATCGCGAAAACTTCTCCGAATCGGCCTGGCTGGGGCGGGTGTCGTCCATCTATGAGCGTCTGATGACGACGGCCCCGGTCCGAACGTGACACCACAGGTACCGGAACCGACGACATCGGTCGCCGGGGCGGACCTATCTCGCGAACCTCGACTGATGGATCGAAAGGGCGAATGACATGGTCGCTGGAGCGCGCCTTCCTGCGCGACGCGTCGGCATTGTGCTGCCGTACCTCAATGATTACCGGGTCCCGCTGCTCACCGCGCTCGATGACCGGCTCACTACCGGTGGCGTCGAACTGGTCGTCGCAACCGGGTCGCCCGAGGGGGCGGACGTAGCGCGCAACGATCGCGCCGATGGCTATCCGACAAGCACTCTCGGCACCCTGCGAATCCCCACGCCGAAGGGGCGACTGCAGATTCGGCGGTTGGGTTCCGATGTCCTCGATTCGGATCTGATCATCGTCGAACATGCGGTGAAGAACCTCGAGAGCCATGGACTGCTGTACCGGCCGCGACCCTCGCGAAAGGTGGCGATCTGGGGTCACGGGCACACGATTACCAAGCCGTTGGGATCGGGTGCCCGCGTGCTTCAGCGAACGATGGCTCTGCGGGCCGACTGGTACTTCGGATACACGGCGGGCAGCGTGCAACGCGCTCAGGTGATGGGGATGCCTGCCGATCGCTGTACCAACGTGCAGAACACCGTGGACACAGCGCGGCTTCGGCAGGTGCGTACCTCCCACCCGCGGCGCGAGACCTCCACGTGGGAGGCGCTGTACGTCGGAGGGTTGGACGGCACGAAGCGCATCGACTTCCTCATTGAAGCGGCGCAGAAGGTCCACGCCGAGGACCCCCGCTTCGTGCTGAAGGTCGTCGGAGATGGCCGGGAACGGCACAAGATCGAGGAGCTCGCAGCAGAGCCGTGGTGCGACTATCTGGGGAGCTTCCCACTGGCTGATCGGTTCGAACTGGTTCGCGACTGCCGGGTGATTCTCATGCCCGGCCGTGTCGGGCTTGCCGCCGTGGACTCCTTCGCCTTGCGCACTCCTCTCGTTACGACCGAATGGGACTGGCATGCACCGGAATTCGAGTACCTGTCGGTGGAAAACTCCGTGGTTACCGAGAACGGGCTCGATGCCTACGTCGAAGGCGTCCTTCGCCTGATGCGCGACCCCGACAGGCTGGCAGGACTCCAGGCGCAGTGCGAGACCTCGGCGGACGAGTTCTCCATCGACAACACGGCCCGACGGTACGCGGAGGGAATCATGGCCGCGCTCGACTCATCACGGAGGTCTCGGGTATGACGACTCGATCATCGGCGAACGATCTCTTCCAGGATTGGTCATCCAACAAGGGGAACATCAAGGCGCAGCTCGTACTGTTGAGCTTTCGTCTGGCCCAACGACTCCGGGCCACCAAACATTGGCGTCGCAACCCGCTGGTCATCGGATACGGCGTTGTGTACCGGGTTGTCGTCGAGTGGATACTGGGCATCGAGATCCCGTGGAAGACCCGAATCGGTAGCGGTCTCGTGCTGTACCACGGGATCGGACTCGTTATCAACGATTCCGCCGTCATCGGCTCGGGGGTGACGCTTCGACACAACGTCACCATCGGGACCAAGGTCAACGACGGACCGGCTCCCCGTATCGGTGACAACGTCACTTTCGGATGCGGTGCAACCATTCTCGGGGACATCGAGGTCGGGGAGGGCGCAGTCATCGGGGCCGGGGCGGTCGTGACAAAGGACGTCCCGCCGGGTGCTGTGGCGGTGGGTAACCCGGCTCGGATTCGCATCCCGGCCCAGGAGGAGACGGATGCCCATCCGGCAGTAGCCGTCGGTACGGGCAGAAACCCGACTTGACGAGGAACCGGCTCGTCAACGCTGCGCTCCTACCTGCAATGAGCGTTGCGCTCACGGGTTTAACAAACATCGGCATGACCCTGGGAGTCCAGGCTTTTGCGGGCCTGTCAACTCTCGGGGCTTTCGCCCTGGCCTATGCACCCACAATGATGGGCTTGACCGCGCAGCGGCTCCTCCTCAGTCAGAACCTCATGCGTGGCGCCCACGTCGCATCGGTCGAATTCCTGCCGATTGCCGTCGTTTCGCTCTGGGTGCTGTCGGTGGGCGCGTCGATCGGTGTCGTTGTGTTGATCCCGGGGCCCACCGTCTTTGCTCTGATTCCGGTGCTGTGCCTGTTTACGCTGCTGCAGGACTTCCTGCGCTATATGTTCTTGGGTGCCAACCGTTCTTTCCATGCTTTCGTTGCGGACCTCACCTGGTTCGTCCTGGGTATCGCTGGGCTCGGTATCGCAGCTGTCCATCAGACCGGTGCTCTCCAAGCCGTTCTGCTGTCTCAGACATTCGGCGCGGTCGTCTCCACGGCCATGTTGTTTGCGGCACGCAGGGAGATTCGAGCAAGGTATCCCAGTGGGGTCGCGCCCGTAAAGCCCCTGTTTGTGGAGGCGGTGGTCATTTCAGTGCTGCCGTACGTGAGCCAATACTGCATCGCGTTCATTATCGGGATCGCCGTAGTCGGCGAGTTTCGTTCGGCGCAGCTACTGATGGTGCCGGTGACGATGCTGGCGACTCAAGCGCAGGCCATCATCTTCCCGCGTCTGCGCCCGGAGGATTTCTCCTCGGTACAGCGATGGGCGATCCTGTGTGGACTCCTTGCAGGGAGTGCAGGCGCAATTGTGGTCGCGGTCCGGTGGGTGGATCCGTGGAATGTTTTCGACAGTCTGGGTTTCGGCGATACGCGGAGCTTCTATGTCACGACGGGCCTTCTGGTGCTCGGAGCAGTGCTCAGCCTCTATCTGATGCTGTATATGGTGAGGATTCGAATCGTGCTGACCAAGGCTGTCTGGCTCAGATGGCGTTTGGGAGCGGCCTTCTTGGAGCCGACCGCATCTATCGCGGCTGGGCTGGCAGTCGGTACCGCGGGCCTGGCCGCGGGCAGTCTTGCCGCGAACGGAACGTCTGCCATCGGCCTGCTGACTCACGATCTGAGGGGCGGACGGACAGGAGCGGCCGGGAGGCATCGCTCGCGGCGAGCGTCCTAACCTCTCCGGTAGGCCATCGAGTATTGGCCGCCCAGCCGAGTACCTAGGTCGTTCCGATCGCCGATCCGGAGCCCGTCCCGATGGCCCCCGGTGGTGTGCGCTCGGGTCGAGAGGCGAAAACAATGACGCAGAAGAAGACAAGCGTCGACGTATTGGTCTGAACGGTCGGATTGATGAAGGACAGTGCCACAACTCCAGTCGTTATCAGGATTGCCAAGAGCTTGACCTGAGGGAGAGCGCTGGGGTACCTGACGCAGCGGAGGGTTCCGAGCGCCACAAACATTGCCATTCCGAGTGTACCGAAAACCCCCACTCCAACCAGATTCTCCAGCCAGGTGTTGTCGAGGTTGCTGTATCCGCTGAAGAGGCTATCGATCCTGGGTAGGCCAATTCTGTGGCCGCTGTAATACCCGAGCCCGAGCCACTCGTTGCCTTCGATGTGTATCAGGGCTCGCTCCCAGATAACGGTCCGCCCGGTAAGAGTGGACAGCCCCCGCGCGTCCTGGCCCCGCAGGAAGAAGTCGGTGATGAGAGTGCGGGAACTGTCGTTCAGGAATGCCCAGGTAGCTCCCGTTGTCGTCACCAGAAGCCCCGCCCAACCCACCACGGTTGAGGTTGGGCTTCTGTGTGCCGCGCGAATGAGCGCGATCAGGACGATGACGATGGCCACGGCCGTTACCGCCCGCGACCGCGTGCCAACCAGCAGCAACAGATACACGGACACCAGAACGACGTTCCAGGGAGCCCTCGTGGTCCATTGTGGCCCGATCTTCAGGCAGATGCCGGCAATGCCTATCGCCGCGACCAGACCGAACAGATTGGACGCGATCGCCGGGACCAAGCTGTGAATACGGGCCGCCTCGCCGAAGGTGTCGCTGGAGTAGACACTGGAAGGCCACAGGGCGAATTGGAGAATAGTGCCGATCAAAATGACGTGCGCAACGGTCGCAACGCCGGCTAGTGCGTCGTCGAAGCTGCGGTACAACCCGGACAGTCTCGCTAAGCACAGATATGCCGTCACCACGGGAACCAACTTCAGGATGGTGACCTTGGCGTCGACCGACCAGAACGTACTCAGTGCGGCCACCAGGACGAATAGGCCGAGCCCGATTTCCGGCCAGCCCTTGCGAAGCGTTCGGACGGATCTCGGGTAGGTCAGGTGGGCCAAGGCGAGCAACGCGATTCCTCCGCCACCACGCAGTAACTCCAACGGTCCGACCCCGCCGACGTCGCTGACGTCCTTTCCGACCGTGTAGATGATCGGCATGAACGCACCCAACCACAGTGCGGCGCGGGCTCTGCGGATCTTTCGATCCTCGACCGCTGTTGCAGTACTTGTTGGTTGAGCCCCGTACATGGTCGGCACCTCGTCGCTCCATCGGTCTGTCGAGTTGCTCGTGAGAAGGCCGGGAATCCGCCTTCGAACCGCCTCCCATAAGAGTCGATCAGGCGGTCAAGGACCCACCTCTTCGCTCACCGGTGAGGCTTCCGGGCCCCTTCGAGGCTCGCGCTAGAAGCTGCTACAGGTCCGGAAGACCTCGTAGGCGATTCCTCCGCCGGGGCCGCCGAAGACCTGGTTGATCCGGTCACCGGCACCCGGCATGTATCCCAGTGCGATCCGGCGCTGCGTGGTCGGGAGCGCAAGGAATTGTGCGAACTGGCCGGCCATCGCCGAATTGGCCAGCGCATCACCTTCTTCGGGAGAGACCGCGTAGGTGGCGGAGACGACCTGCGGCCAGGAGCAGCCGGTGTTGACCACCATGTCGACCGGAGCAGCGGAGGCGGTGCCGGTGGAGATGCCGACCACTGCGGCGCCGGCGAGCGCAGTGACTGCCAGTCGAGCGGCGATTCGTCGCGTCGTTCCCATATTTCCCCCTGGTGTTTTGTTCATGTTCGGTTACAGCATCAGCCGCAGGTCGGCAATTCGATTCGCGACAGCGCATCGTCGACCAGTGGTTGGACCGGCAGCGATGGAATTCCCGAACTGGTCGGTTCTTCGACTTCCCATACCACCGTTTGTGTTTCGCCCGGTCGGGTGGTGACGTACACACCTTGAACCGGATGGCCCTTTTCCAGACCGTTCTGTATGCCGAATGCGGACAAGCCGTTCACCGTGACCCCTCGGAACGTACTGCCCACGGTGGCATACAGATACACGATCGATTCGTTGGTCGCGTACGGCACGTCGCGCCGGAAGGTATTCGCCACATAGGGCGGCAATCCTTCGGCCGGTGCGTTATTCGTGAGGCTTACCGTGATGGTGGTGGTACGGCTCGCCCCCGTGCAATCCCCCCCGCTGTAAGTAATCGAACGGTCGAGATAGTAGTCGAGCTTGTTTCCACCCGCATTATTGACGACAACGCCCGCATACGGGGCCGGGTCCGACGGCAGGACGTGACCGATCTTGGTGGTTGCAAGAATCTCCTGCTCGGCGGGGTGCGCGCTCCACACCGACAGGCGCCCTTCCGCCGCCGCTCGGCCGACGGCTTCGGCGAGTTCCTGTGGCGAATTCCCCGGTGAGCTCATCGCCGTGACGACCGCCGCGGCGATACCCACCAGATATTGCTTGCGGCCGTTGGTGTCCTCCCCGAAACGTGCGTAGGAGGTCGCGAGCGTGGTCTCGACGACGTTTTCCGCGGAGATCACCTGACCATCCGGCAGGGTGATGGGGCCTGTGGCGCCGAGGATGTAGCTGAGCGCCACCGGATCGGTGGCGATGGCGCCGTCGACCTGTTGACCGGAAACGCCCTGCCACATCGACGTCCAGATCCGGGCGGCGGTCGGGAAGTCGGGGCTGGCATTCGCATTGCGGAAGTCGCTGGTCGTATTGCGGGGAGCCCACAGCGCGTCGTATTGCGGGTCGATACCGATGGGCGCCGCGTCGAAGGGGAGGTCTTGGTTGCTATCGAGAGTCGGTACGGTGACCTGTCCATTGTCAGCATCGACGATGCCGAAACCGCCCAGGAGGCCGCCGGTTCCGCGGGCTTCGGCGTTGGTTTGGAACGCCAGGAAGTAGGAGCGTGGTCCCTCGGCGCCGATCATCGGTGGTAGTAGGCGTGCCGCTATCTCGGTATTGGTAAGCAGGCCGGCCAACTCGTGGGTTTGGTCGCGGAGTTGCGCGAGAGGCTCGTTGACGACCGCACCGCCCAACGCAGGTTCTTCGATCGCGTGCGCCTTGCTATTGAGGTTTCGTGCTGCCACGGAGGTGGTCGCCAGAACTGGGCGGGCGTCGATCAGCGGCTGCATATCAATCCGACCACCCTGAATAAGTTGATTGGGCGCCAGACTCGCACCAGCGTTCACGGCGGGTTCGAGAACGTCCGCCGCCAGGCCGTAGATCACATCGGTGATGTCACTCACAGTTCTCAGTGGGCTACCGAGATACGGAACTGCTCCAGTAATTCGCCAGATAGGCGAATTCGTGGAATTCCTGGCGTCGGTCGCAGCATCGACGGCCTCGGATGCGGCGCTGCGCGCGCTGGTGGTGTCGCCTTCGAGCAGCGCCGTTCGGGCGCGGACGGCCGCATCCCGGGTGGTTTCCAGATCGCTACGCGCGCTGACGACATTTGCCGCCAACCAGGCCGTTCCCAGGCCTGCGACCAGCGTGAACGCGACGATGCCGCCCACGATGATCCGCCTGCGTCCGGACGCGTTGTCCGGCTCCGGTGCCTCGGTTCGCCGCACGCGTCTACGACGGCGTTCGCCGCCGTTCGAATCCCGCCCCATATTCGACTACTCAACTCCCCCGGTGCTTCGACATACTGTCATCGGCGATCCCTCGACTGGTTGCGAGAAGGGTTCTACCGATAACGTGACCCAATCCGCGGCGCTGCGGTCTTGGGGGTCGCCGACTGATACTAAAGGTGCTCTGCGGGTTCATCGTTTTGGGGGAGATGAAGTTGGGGACCGCGTGAAGGGCGGAGAAGAGTTTCGGTTGTCCGCTGCGCAACTCAGTATTTGGTTGGCGCAGATGGAACAACCGACCGTTCCGTATACAGTTGCGCAATATGTGGAGATCGCCGGCGAAATAGATATCGACGCGATCTTGACGGCATCGACTGTGGTGGGTCATCAGACGGAGGTGCCGGGGACTCGTATTGCGCAGCGGGGCAACGATGTGTGGCAGATGATCGACCATGATGGGCCGTGGCGGGTTGGATATGTCGATCTTCGTGATCGATCCGATGCGGATGGTGCGGCGCGAGAGTATATGGCTCGCCGCGTAGGCCGACTGGTCGATATGTTTTCCGAGCAGCTCGTTTCGCAAGAACTACTTCATCTCGGCGACGGCAGGTTCTTCCTATTCGGTATCGCTCACCATGTTGTGTTGGACGGTGTAGGTGCTATCGGGGTGCTAGGGGCTATCGCCGAGACGTATTCTGCGTTGATATCCGGCGAGACTCCCGCGATTCGACCGCGTATGTCGGTCCGAGAACTCGTCGATTATCAACGTGATTACGTGGAGACCACGCGGTATTCCGTGGATCGCGCGCATTGGGTCGAGCGGCTTCGGGATCTGCCGCCGCCGGCCCGGTTGAGCGACCGGTCTCATCCGCCGGCACCGCATACCGCCGTGGTCGGCGCCACTGTCGCGAGCGTGGTGGCGCCGACGAACCGGGATATCAACGGATACAACGACGTGACGATCGTCCTTGCCGCTTTCGCCGTGTACATCGCGCGAATGACGGGTCGGCGCAGGGTGGTTCTGAGTTTGCCGGTATCCGGTCGCGTCACCGCCAAGCTCCGCAACTCGGCGGGGATGCTCGCCAACGTGGTCCCTCTGGTGGTGGAGGTCCCGGACGAGGGCACGATCGGTGAATTGGTCGGTGCTATCACCATCGAACTCGCCGGCGCGTTGCGCCACCAGCGCTACCGCTTCGAGGACATGCTCCGCGACCTCGAGGAGATCTCCGGAGCAACCGGGCAACCCCTCGGCGCGGGTGGGCGCGGAGCCTTCGGACCGACGGTCAACATCATGATGTTCGGCGACTCCCTGCGCTTCGGTGACGCGGTCGGCGAGTATCACGTGCTGTCGTCCGGCCCGGTCGACGATCTGATGGTCAACGTCTATCCCAGCGTGCGCGGCGGTGGGACGCGGGTCGACTTCCTGGCCAACCCGAGCGCCTACGACGATGCCGACCTGACCGGACATCACCGCGCCTTCCTCGACCTGTTGACGGTGGTCGGCTCCGTCGCGCCGGACACCGCGCTCGGCCTGTTGGTGCCGGCCGATGAACCGGTCGCCACCCCGGCCGAACCGACCGTGCTGCTGCCCGCGCTGCTGCCGACCGACAACGTCGCCGCGACGCTCGGCGCCGCCCTGCTCGATGCCGAGGGCGAGTTGTCCTATCGCCAACTCGACGCCGACGCGAACGATCTGGCGCGCACGCTGCTGGCCGTCGGCGTCGGGCCGGGGGAGCGCGTCGCGATCGCGCTGCCGCGCGGACGTCGATACGTGCGGGCCTTCTGGGCCGTGGCCCGCACCGGGGCGACGGTCGTTCCCATCGATCCGACCGACCCCACCGAGCGGACCGCGCAGCGTCTCGCCGCGCTCGGGGTGCACCTCGGCCTGGCGGACACGACCACCCGAACGGGGACGGTGCGGTGGCTGGCGGTCCCGGACGGCTCCGTCGATCCGACCGACCCGGCGGCCGCGCCGATCGACGCGGCCGAACGGCCGGCGCCGCTGCACGACCGCCACGAGGCCTACGTCCTACACACCTCCGGATCGACCGGGGAGCCCAAGGCCGTCTCGGTCGGCCACACCGGTCTGGCATCCCTGGTCCTGGCGGTCGGACGGCGCTGGGCCACCGACGACGCCATTCGCGTTCTGCATCTGGCCGCGCCGACCTTCGACGTCTCGATCCTCGAGATCCTGGTGACCGCTCACCTCGGCGGAACGCTGGTGATCCCGGACCGGGACGTCGTCGCCGGCGGCCCGGTCGGCCGGTGGGTACGCCGCGGTGCGATCACCCACCTGTCGACCGTGCCCGCCGTGCTCGGCTCCCTGGACCCGGCCGATCTGGAGACCGTGCGGGTAATCCAGGTCGGCGGCGACCGGCTCGACCCCGCGTTGCTCGAGCGGTTCGCGGCCGGCCGGCGAGTGTTCAACGCCTACGGGCTCACCGAAACCACCGTCGAGGTGCTGTCGACTCCACTGCCCGATGGGCAGGACTCCCCGGGCACCGACGTCGGGGTGCCGCTACCGGGGGTGACGGCCGCCGTCCTCGACGGTCGCCTGCGGCCGGTGCCGCGCGGCGGGATCGGCGAGCTGTACATCGCAGGGCCGTCGCTGGCTCACGGCTATGTCGGGCGGCCGGGGCCCACCGCGGCGCGGTTCGTCGCCGCTCCCGGTGGTGAGAGGCGCTACCGCACCGGGGATCTCGTGCGGCTGCGGATCGCCGACGGCCGTCCCGAGGTGCTGGGACGCAGCGATGCGCAGGTGCAGATCCACGGCCGCCGGGTCGAACCCGGCGAGGTCGACGCCGCCCTGCGTACCCGACCGGGTGTGCGCGACGCGGTGACGGTGGTGCGCGACGGACACCTGGTGGGTTACGTCGTCGCCGACGCCGACCTCGACATCGGAGCCACCACCGCCGGCCTGCGCACGGTGCTGCCCACGTGGTTGGTGCCGACCCGGGTGGTGCGCCTCGATGCGCTGCCGCTGACCGCCGCCGGCAAGGTCGATCGGTCCGCCCTGCCGGAACCGATCGTGCGCACCGACGTCGGCGTACCGCGCGGGCCGCGGGAGATCGGCGTCGCCGACGCGATGGCCGAGGTGCTGCCGCCGCGTCCCGCCGACGCCCCGCCGATCGGTCGCGAACACTCCTTCTTCGAACTCGGCGGCGACTCGCTCGGAGCCACCCGGCTGATCGAACGACTGCACGGCCGGTTCGGCGCCGCCCCGTCGCTCGCGGAGGTCTTCGCCGATCCGACGGTCGCCGGCATCGCATCCGCCGTCGCGGCGGCCCGCGACCGGACCGACGGCGACACCCTCGAGGTGACCGATGCGCTGGGACCGGCCGAACTGAGACTGTGGGTGCTCAACCAGCTCGACACCGCTTCGACCGTCTTCACCATGCCGATGGCCGTTCGGTCCGCCCCCGGCGCCCCGCCCCTCGAGGCTGTGCTCGCCGCTGTCGCCGCCGTCGTCGAACGGCACGAGGCCCTGCGGACCTACTATCCCGTCGCCAACGGGGAACCGGTCCGCCGCATCGTCCCCGCCGACCGGATGCCGCGGCCCGAGGTGCGGGAGGTGGACGCCGAGGACTTCGAACGGGCGATCACCGAAACCGGCCGCACCACTTTCGATCTGACCGCCGCCCCGCCGGTGCGGATCACCGCGTGGACCGCGGGGGACCGGTGGCTGCTGACCGTCGCCGTCCACCACATCAATCTCGACGGCTGGTCGGCGGACATCCTCACCGAGGACCTGCTGACGGCGCTGTTTACGGACGGGACCGATGCGGGCGCGGCGCCGGTCGGACCGGCCCGATTCGTCGCCCGGCGCCGGCAACGGGCCGAAGCGGTGGGCCCCGAGATCCTCGACGAGCGGCGGCATACCTTCGCCCGGCTGATCGGCAACGACAGAGTCGCCGAACTGCCCGCCGATCGGCCCCAGCCGGCCGAATCCGGCGCCGCCGAGAGCCTGCCGTTTGCGCTCGACGCGGACGCCTTTCGCCGGGTGCGTGACCTCGCGGCAGGCGTCGGCGCAACCCCTTTCGCGGTGCTGCACGCCGCCGTCGCCCTCGTGCTGGCCGCCCTGTCGGGCACCGGCGCCACCGTCGTCGCCTCCCCGGTATCCGGGCGCGACCGGCCGGAATTCGCTCGCACCGTGGGCCTATTGGTCGAGACGATCGCGCTGCCGGTCCGCGTCGACCCGCAGGCGCGGGTCCTCGATCACCTCACGGCGGTCCGCGACGCCGACCGTGCCTCGATCGCCACCGCCGACCTGCCCTATCAGCGGCTCGTCGACGCGATCCCCGCGGCGGCCGCCCGGCTGCTGCTGACCCTCGACACCTCCGACCGGAGCCTGCCGGACCTGCCGATCGAGATGGTCGAGATCGATACCGGCGCCGTCGAATTCGACGTCGTGCTCGACCTGCGTGAGATCGGCGACCGGTTGACCGGCCGCATCCGCTACGCGACCGCACGGTTCGAGCGATCGACCGTCGACAGCTTCGCCGAGGCGATCGGCGCGGCGCTCGACCGGATGGCGTCCGACCCGACGCAGCCGGTGGGCGCGATCGCGCTGCCCGCGGCGCAGGGGGAGATCGGCGAATCGCCGGCGGCCCGGCCTCGGCCTGCCGCGGATGGTCCGTCCGATGCGGCACCTGGCGGGCACGGCGCCGCCCTGGTCGGACCGATCCGGCTGTCCGTCCGCGATACCGATGGCACGGTGCTCGACGCCGACCATCTCGCCGCTCGCGTCGACCGCCTGGCCGCACATCTGATCGCCCGCGGCGCCGGACCCGACGTGCCGATCGCGATCCACCTGCGTCGCGGCGCCGACTATGTGGTCGCGGTCCTCGCGATCTGGGCGGCCGGCGCCGCCTTCGTGCCGATCGACCCCGACGCCCCGGCGGCCCGCCGCATCGCGATGGCCCGCATCGCACGGCTGGGGATCGCCGGCGATGCGGAACCGGGAATCCCCGGCACCTCGTGGATCTGCCGGGACGAGGCATCCGCACCGATCCGCCGGCACCACCGGCCCGTCGCCGCGCACCCGGACGCCCTCGCGTACGTCATCCACACCTCCGGAACGACCGGGGAACCCAAGCCGGTGGCCGTCACCCGCCGCGCGGTCGCCGCCCTGGCCGACGACGTGGTCGACCGGTACGGCGTCACCGCGGATTCCACCGTGACCCAGGGCTATTCGACCGCCTTCGATGCGGCGGTCCTCGAACTGGTGCTCGCGGCGAGTACCGGAGCGCGGCTGGCGATCGTGCCGGACGGCCTGTTCGGCGGCCGGGAATTGGCCGACTGGCTGGTCGAGGCGCGGGTCACCCACTTCCTGTCGACGCCGGCGGCGCTGGCGACCGTCCCACCGGTGGACTCCGTCCGGGTGGCCGCGGTCGGCGGTGACATCTGCCCGCCGGGTCTGGTCGATCGGTGGGGGGTGAATCGGCCGCTGCTCAACGCGTACGGGCCGACCGAGGCGGCCGTCGTGGCCACCCTGACCGGGCCGCTGCGCCCCGGCGCCGACGTCACGATCGGCACCGCATTGCCATCCGTCTCGCACGACGTCCTCGGGAACGATCTGCGCCCCGTGCCGACCGCCGGTGTCGGCGAACTGTACGTGGGCGGGCCACATCTCGCGCGCGGCTACCTCGGATCGCCGGGACCGACCGCCACCCGCTTCGTCGCGGCCGCCGGGGGATCGCGGAGGTACCGCACCGGCGACCTCGTCCGGATCCGGCCCGACGGCGAACTGGACTTCCGAGGTCGGGTCGACAGTCAGATCCAGGTATCCGGGCGACGGGTGGAACTCGACGAGCCGGCGGCCGTCCTGCGCCGGCACCCGGGCGTCGACGACGCGGTGGTCGCACACGACGGTAAACGCCTGCACGCCTGGGTGGTCGGCTCGTTGCCGGATTCGAAGTGGGTGGCCACCCGGCTCCCGCCGTGGATGATCCCCAGCCGGGTACACCGCGTCGGCGCACTGCCGTTGACCACCAACGGCAAGGTTGATCGGCAGGCCCTGCTCGACGGCCTCGAACCCGACGAGACGCCGATCAACGGGGCACCCCGAAGCGCGAACGAGGCAGTGGTGTGCGGGATCTACGCCGAGGTTCTCGGTGTCGAGCGGGTCGACCCGGAGGCCGACTTCTTCGAGCTCGGCGGCGATTCGTTGCGTGCCGCCCGCATCGCCGGACTCCTGGCCGTCGCGACCGGACAGCGGGTCCCGATCCGTGAGGTGCTCGACACCCGGCGCCCCCGGGATCTCGCCCAACGGATCACGGACGGTACCAACGCAACCGGCGCCGCGCGCCCGCCGGTCCGCCCCCTGCCGGCCGGTGAGCAGCCCGCACCGTCGCCCGGCGAAATGCGCATGTGGGCCGCACAGCGACTCGAACCGAGTTCCGCCGCCCGCAATCTCGCCGTCGCGATCGACCTGCCGAACGACCTGCCGGCCGCAGCCGTGATCGCCGCCGTCGGCGACGTCGTCGACCGACATGCCACCCTGCGCACCCGCTACCCGAGCGACGGCGGCCCCGTACGCACCGTTGTGGAATCCGCCGGCGTCCCGATCCCCGATGTGCACACCGACGATCTCGACGCGACCGCGCGCTCCCTGGCGCTCGAGCCGATCGATCCCTCCACCCGAACCCCACTGCGCGCGGCGGTTCTGGCCGGGCCGGATGATCGACGCCGACTGCTGATCGTCGCCCACCACATCGCCGTCGACGGCGCGAGTATCGAGATCCTCGGCCGCGACTTCCGCACCGCCCTGACCGCCCGATCGGTCGGTGCGGCACCGGATTTCCCGGCGATCACCACCGGATACGACCAGTACCGCGCCTGGATCGCCGAGATGATCGGCACCCCGAACCGTCCCACCGCCATCGCCGTCGAACAGATCGACCAGTGGCGCACCGTCCTGCACGATCCCCCCGAGCGCCGGGCGCTGCCGGTCGGCCACATCGACCCGGCGGCCGACCAACCCGTCGTCTTCCGGATTCCCGCCGGGGTCGGCGCCGCGGTCACCACGATCGCCCGGCAGGCCAACGCCACGGTCTTCACCGTGCTGCACGCCGTGCTGGCCGCGACCCTGGCCGGGCTCGCGGGTACCGACGACGTGATCGTCGGCACCCCCGTCTCGGGGCGGACCGAACCGGAATTCGACGACGTGGTGGGGATGTTCGCCGGCACGGTCGCGCTGCGTACCCGACTCCCGCGCCACGTCGACTTCGGCGCCTTCCTCACCCGGGTGCGCGACGCGGACCTCGACGCCTTCGCCCACCAGGACGTGCCCCTCGAATGGGTCACCGTCGCAACCGGGATCGGCACCGAGGTGCCCTTCGGGGTGATGTTCGTGGTGCATCCACCGAGCCCGGAGCGAGCACACCACGCGGGGGTGCACCCGGTGACGATCACGACCGCGCAATTCGACATCGACTGGGTGCTCACCGAACAGGCTGCCGGCGGCTTCACCGGCGAGGTGCGTTTCGATGCCGGGCGCTACGGACGCGACGCGATCATCCGCATGGTCGACACCTTCGATCGGGTGCTGGCCGCCGTGCTGGCCGATCCGCGAGTACCCATGGCCGCCCTGCCGATCGGCCCGCCCGCCCCGCCGACCCCGGCGCCGGTGATCGAGCCCCCGGTGACCCTGGGCGGCATTCTGCGGGCGGCCGTCGAAGCGGCACCGGATACCGTCGCGCTGCTCGAACCCGAACAGGGCTGGACCTACCGGCTTCTCGACGACGCGGCGACCCCGATGGTCGAGGCGTTGCGCGCCCTCGGCGCCGGGCCGGGCACGGTGGTCGCGATCATCGCCCCCCGATCCGCCGAATATGTTGTCGCGCTCTGGGCGACAGCCCGGACCGGCGCTGCCTTCCTCCCGATCGATCCGCGCATCCCGGAGGGCCGGATCGCCGAGATGATCGCCGGCACCGGTCCGGTCGCGATCATCGATCGCGACGGCGTGCGAGCGGGACCGACCGATGGCACGGAGGCGGATGTCGACCGTCCGGTGTGCCCGGACGACCCCGCCTATCTGATCTACACCTCCGGATCGACCGGCACGCCCAAGGCGGTGCGGGTGACCCACCGCGGCCTCGCCTATCTGGTGTGCAGTCAGCGGGAGTTGTTCGGTGCCGGCGTCCATTCGCGGGTGCTGCTCGGTGCCTCACCGAGTTTCGACGCGTCGATCTTCGAAATCCTGCTCGCCTTCGGCAGCGGTGCGGCGCTGGTGGTTCCGCCCGTGGACGTCACCGCCGGCGAGGAGCTGACCGCGGTCCTCACCGCCGCCGGGGTCACCCACGTCTGCCTGACGCCGTCGGTGCTCGCGGCCACCGATCCCACCCCGGCGGTCACGGTCACCACCGTGATCTCCGCGGGCGAGGCGGTCAACGCGGAGCTACTGCGCACCTGGGCGAGCGTCGGTCGGCAGCGCCGCGTTCTCAACGCCTACGGGCCCACCGAGGCGACGATCATGGCCACCTGCAGCGCCCCGATCGATGCCGCCGGGTCGCTGTCGCCGACCGCGCCGCCGTCGATCGCTTCGCCGTCGACCGCGCCGCCGTCGATCGGCCGCCCGATCGACGGGGTGCGGATGGACGTGCTCGACGGGTGGTTGCGGCCGGTCGGCATCGGGACGATCGGTGAGATGTACCTGTCCGGGCCCACTCTCGCCGAGGGCTACCACGGCAACCCGGCGTTGACCGCCACCCGCTTCGTGGCCGACCCGTTCGGGCCGCCCGGTGCGCGCCGGTATCGCACCGGCGATCTGGTCCGCCTGCGCGCGTCATCGCCGATTCCCGGGGGCCGGGGGACAACGCCTTCCGACGTCGAACCGGAATTCCTCGGTCGGGCCGACGGCCAGATCAAGGTGCGCGGTCACCGCATCGAACCGGGGGAAATCGAGGCCGCCCTCGTCGCGGACGGGGATATCGCCGCGGCCGCCGTGATCGGGATCCCCCAACCGGACGGCACCACCGCGCTGGCGGCCTATGTGACCCCGCGGCCCGGCGGCGACGATCCCGTGGTCGCGGACCTGCGGGAGCGGCTGGCGCGCCGACTGCCGCGCTACCTCGTCCCCGCGACGATCCAGGTCATCGACCGGGTACCCCTGACGGTATCCGGCAAACTCGACCACCGGGCGCTGCCGTCGCCGCAGGCGCGCACCACCGCCTACCGGCCGCCGACCTCAGCGACCGAACTCGCGGTCGCAGAGGCTTTCGCCGAGGTCCTCGACTCGTCGGCCCCGGTCGGACGCGACGACGACTTCTTCGACCGCGGTGGGCATTCCCTGGCCGCGGTGCGCGTGACCGACCTGCTGCGCGGACGACTCGAGGTCGCCGTACCGGTGGCGTGGTTGTTCACCCATCCCACGGTGGCGGCGCTGGCGCAGCGCATCGACACCGCCGACCCGGCGGGGCAGCAGTCGCTCGACCTCGCCGCCGGACTCGATGTGCTGCTGCCGATTCGGGCGGGAACGGGGTCGGCGCTGTTCTGTATCCATCCGGCGGTCGGGTTGGCGTGGAGCTACTTCGCGCTCGCCGACGGGATCGATCCGGCGGTGCCCATCTACGGCCTGCAGGCCCCCCAGATCGCGGGTGGGCCGTCGCCGACGACCATCGAGCAGTACGCGCAGATCTATGTCGAACGGATCCGCAGCGTCCAGCCCGAGGGGCCCTACCGGGTGCTGGGTTGGTCGCTCGGCGGGGTGATCGCGCATGCGGTGGTCCGTCGACTGACCGAACTAGGGCAGTCGGTCGACCTGCTCGTCCTGCTCGACAGTTGGCTGGCGGTCGAGGGCGATGTGCCCGAGTTTCGACCGGCCGACCTGGCGAGACACCTCGGGATCACCGAGGACGGCGCCGTCCAACCTGCGTCGGACATCGGCGACAACGGACGGACCGATCCGGCGACCCAGTCGGAAACATTCGCGCGCAACGAATTCGGGTGGATCGCGCAGCGGATCGGGCAGCAGCATCCCGCCCTGGCGGGACTGACCGGTGACCACCTGGCACGGGCCTTCGGACCGATGCGGTCCGCGGCGGAGCTGGTGGCTGCCTACGAGGCAGTGCCGATCGCTGTGCCGACCGTGCTGGTGCTGGCGGAGAATTCGGCCGCCGATCGCGCCTGGGGAGAGATCCTCCCGGCCGACACCCACCACCACCGAATCGCGGCCGCGCACAACGACCTGCTCGGCCCCGCCACCCGGGCGGAGGTGGCCGGGATCATCGATCGGCACCTGGCCGACGACCGTCCGGAACCCGCCGCGGTGGCCCCCTCCGTTGCGGCTGCGGTCCTACCGCCCACGGTGGTGCACGCGACGATCGGTCCGGCGACCCGAGACCCCTCGCTGCCGCGCGGTTAGGCTGGGGGAATGAGCGGACCGGTGGGTGCCACGCGCCCCCGGGCGCGCCGACGATTCGGCCCGTTTCGGGCGTTGGTTCTGACACTGCTGGTCGTGCCGCCGGTGCTGATGGTGGTGCTCGGAGTCTCGGGCTACTTCCTGTTCACCCGCTCCCACCAGGATCCGGTTCGGCCGGTCGACGCGATCGTCGTCCTCGGGGGCGAGCACGACGGCCGCGAACAATACGGACTCGACCTCGCCGAACAAGGCATCGCGGACACCGTCGTCATGTCGAATCCTTACAGCCCCAACGACAAGACGATGACGCGCTTCTGCGATTCCGGCACCGACCGCATCACGGTGATCTGCTTCCGTCCGTCACCGTCGACCACCGCCGGCGAGGCGATGGAGGTACGCGACCTCGCCGCCCAACGCGGGTGGACGTCGGTGCTGGTGATCAGCTGGCGGTATCACCTGCCGCGGGCGAAGTACATCTTCGGGCAGTGCTTCGACGGTACGACGGTGATGCGCGCCGTGCCGCGGTCGTACCCGTTCTCGTTGCTGGACTGGGAATTTACCTATCTGTACCAGTACGGCGGGTTTGTCCGGGCCTTCACCGGGACCGGCTGCTGAGCTACCGCATCGTCAGCTGGAAGCGCAGGGTGTAGCCACCGCGAACCGCGAGGTATCCGAGCATCATCGTGGCGGCCGCAGCGATCAGCACCATCGCCGCAAGCAGCGCGGTGCGCACGAGGCGCCGCAGCGGATCGGTGACAGGCCGATCCGGTGGACGGTCGCCGAGGATCGCCGAGAGCGGGGCGGCCGCCGCGAGCAGCCCGAACAGCAAGGGCGCGACGGTGTCACGGTCGGTCATCGCCCAATACGCCCGTGGATTCGGGTCGCTCAGCGCCCATACCGCGCCGAAGAGCGCGCCGCCGATCACCGCCAGCCCGGCGCCGCCCCAGAGGGCGCCGAACCGTCCGACCACCATCGCCTGGATCACCGCACCGACCGCACCGCCGAGGGCGATCAATGCCAGCTGCTCGATCGCCACCTGGCCGATCATCGAGTGTCCGGTCGGGGAGATCGGTCGGGGCGCAGTGGCACCGGGCGCGCGACACGGCGGACGGGACCGGTAGCCGCGTCCGGACCCGCGGGATCGGTCCACTCCGACCGGAGGGAATCCGTCGGCGAACCGTTCCGTCCCGGACCGGTGATCCGCACCGGACCTGTCGGTGCGGAATGCAGTTCGTCGGACCCCCTCCGGTCGGAATCGGTGATCCGCGAGCCGATCCACAGGCCGACAACGAAGACGGTGGCGGTCGCGATCGCTGTCACCGCCAGATAGGTGACCCCGCGCCAGGCGGTGGTCTCCATGACCCCCGGCGTCACCAACAGTCCCAGCCCGGTGGCGGCGGCCCCCGCGCCGAGCAACAACGCCCGCAGCATCGACCGCGCGGAGTGGCCGGTCCGCCCGGCGGGCAGGCCGACCGCGATACCGGCCACCAGAGCGCCGATCACCCCGGCCGCCAACGCCGAACGGAGCGGTCCACCCCAGGCCTGCGGCCAGGCGAGGGTGAGGAGATAGGTACCGCTGCTGCCGAGGGCTCCGCCGACGGCGGTGGGCAGGAGGCGGGCTAGCGCCGACGCGGCGGGCACCGGTCCGAGCGTAGCGAGCCCGGCCGGCAACGGGCCCGCCGCGAGGCGCAGGTCACCCCGAACGTCAGGGATTGTGGCCCGGCTGTGTCCGGGTTGTTGTGGTTTCGTCGGACGCGTCGTCGCTGGGGCGACCCGGCCGGTAGCGCGTCGTACTCGGTTCGAGGGTCGCCGCGGTGGTCGGCTCGGCCTCCGCGGTGCGGCCGGCCCGGGTGGTGGTGGGGCCGTCCTCGGTGGTCGACGCGTCGGCGGTGGTGGTGGCCTCCTGACCGCTGGGCACGACATTCGGATCGATGCTGCGCGGCGGCGGCGCGAGGTCGGCCATCTGCCAGGTCGGCGACGGCGGCACCGTGATCGGGGCGGCGGTCGGTGTGGCGGTGATCGCCTGCGAGACCGCGGTCGGATCCGATACCAGCGCCGGGGGTGAGATGTGCTTGGGCGTGGTGTCGAACAATCCGGTGACCCCCGCCAGGACCGCCGCGCCGATCAACAGGCTCGCGCCGGCGATCACGCCACCGGCGACAGTGCGGTCGCGCGTCATGACGCCGTCACCGCCACGCCGAGAGCACCGGGATCAGCGTCTCGGCGATCAGCGTGCCGACATCCACAAAAACGTCCATGGGCATTCCGATCGGATCGGGAACGTCGAGGTCTTCGCGGGCGACGGTATTACGTACGCGGCTCCACTGGGCCGGATCGGACTCGCCGGTGACCTCCAGGAGTCGAGCGGCCTCGACGAGCGTGAACGTGCGATGCAATTGGCGCGGCGCCATCTCGAGGATCTTGTCCCGATGGCTGCGCGTCATCGTCAGAACCAAATCGCCGGCCGACGCGATCGGCGGCGTCAACCGGCGGGCGACGAACCCGTTCGGGTCGCCGCCCAGGTCCAGCAGGACGCGCGCGGCCTGCGATTCCATGGCGTGACCGACCACCGCGCGGGTCCCGGCGCTCTCGGCGGTCAAGGGAAGCCCCTCCTGCGCGGCCCAGGCCAGCGCCAATCGCTCGGCCAGCGGCGAGCGACAGATATTTCCCGTGCACACGAACACGAGATGTTTGGGGGCGTCGTACATGGGCGGGAGTCTAGGCCGGTCGGGTCGCCGCCGCCCGGTCCGGTGCGACCTACGGCACACCGACCGGTACGGGGGTTTTCCGGTGCGCGAAGATGTCACATCGTCGGGCGTCGTGCCTGGCAGAGCCGTCGCGACGGGGCCGCCGTCAGCCACACCCGGGCATCGGAACGCGCCGGACGGTGACGGATCCGGCCGGCTGTCGTTACTATCCCGTTGTACTCCCGTCCGGGACGGAACGGTCCGAACTGCTCGGTCCCGTGCGGGGACGGTAGTCGGGAGGGATCTGCCGAATGTCGTCGGCGGGCGCGGTGCCGATACTCGGACCGGCTGAGCTGCACGGCACTCGGTAGGGGGCGGGAAGTAATGGTGGACGAGGCATGAACTCGATACTCGGTGTGTCGGTGGGGGCCAGTGCTGTTCGCATGGCCCGGCCGGCGTTCGACAGTGCGGTTCACGCGGACGGTCCCTTTCAGTTCCGGTCCGTGCCGGTGGGCAACGCCGCGCCCGAGGAGGTCGCGGCGGACGCGATCGTCGCCGTGGTCGAGGGGGATTCCCCGCACTCGATCGGTGTGGCCTATCGGGACGACCGTCAGGCCGCCGGACTGCAGCGTGCTCTCGCTCGGCGCCGGATCACCAACTACCGACTGATCCCGGAATCCGCCGCTGCGCTCCACCATCTGCATACCTCCGGACGCATCGAGCCGGCCGGCCTGATCGCCCTCTACGACCTGGGCGCCTCCGGCACCTCGGTGCGCATCGTCGACAGCGCCGATGGGCGTGTGCTGGCCGCCGAGCGCAGCACCGAGGTCCACGGCGACCGCTTCGACCGGCTGATCCGTGACGAACAGCTCGCGAAGCAGACCGGCCCCCTCGACGCCGCCGCGCTGCACGAGCTCGAGGTGCGGTGCCGCCAGGCCAAGGAACAGCTCTCGTCGAGCGGCGCGGTCTGCGTGCCGGGCCCGGCCGGCCTGGTGCTGCTCTCGCGCGAGACGCTCGAGGCGATCCTCGCCGTTCCGATCGAGCGCACCGCCCGCCTGACCAAGCGACTGATCGAAAGCGTGCCGCGCGACGTCGACAACGTCGCGGTCATCGGCGGCGGCGGTCGTATCCCGCTCGTTCACGCGACCCTGTCGAACTGGCTCGGCATCCCGATCGTGATGCCGGCCGAACCCGAACTGGTCGTCGCCCGCGGCGCGTCGTTGTTGGCGGCTCCGGTGACCAACCCCTATCGGGTCGGCGCCCCCGCCGCGGCTCAGCGTTCGCCCGCCCCGTTCCCGCCCCCGCCGATCGTCTCGCCGGGTGCGGGCACCGCCGCCTCCGGCGCCGGAGTGCACGAGGGACCCCGCGCGACCGGTCTCGGCGAGGCGCGTCCGGTCAGCGCGATGGGCGCCCCCAACGGATCGGCGCCGGTCGGCCCCCCGGCCGATCACCACGCCCACCCGGCGGACGACTCCGGCCTGCCCGCGCGCAATGGTGCGCCCGACGACGCCCGTGCCCGTGTGGCCGACGACCCTCGTGCCCGTGCGGCTGACGATGCTCGCTCCCGTGTGGCCGACGACGCGGCCGGCCGGTCGACCGATGGCGACCGGACGATGCGGGAGCCCGACGCGCGCGGCGGCCAACCGCTGCCGGTCGACGATCTCGGCCGGGGCGCCGCGGCCTTTGCCGCCGGGACCTTCCCGCCGCCGTCGCGGGCCGAGGCGACCGACGACGCCGACGTCCGTCGGGACGAGACTTACGCCCGCTCCGACGCCTCCGCTCGTCCCGAGACGTACGGCAATCCCCGCACGTACAGCCGCCCCGAGGCCTATCGCCCCGCAGACGCCTACCGGCAGCCCGATCCGTACGCCCAATCGGACCCGTACGTCCGCTCGGACCGCAACGCCGCGTCCGATCCGTATGCCCACTCGGACCGCAACGCCCCATCGGGCCCGTACGCCCAGCCCGACCCGCACAGCCGGCCCGACTCGTACAGCCAGGCCGCGAGCCGACAGACCGAAGCGATCCGGCCGCCCGACGCGGGCCCGTCCACGCAATCCCGGTCGACCGGGCAGGCCGGGCAGACCAACGGATTGCACGGCCTCGGCCCGGTGCCGGTACCGCCGGTCGTTCTGCCGCCGCCACCGGTGCGGCTCGGACCGCCGCGTTCGGCCGATGCGCCCGCCGACGGCGACGCGACGCCGACCGAGCAGCCCGGCACGACCGCCCTCGTCGTCGCCCCCGATTACGGCTATGACGGTCCCTATCGCGACCCGGATGCCGAGGTGCCCGATGTGCGCGGCGCGGCGGCGACCGATGCCGACCCGACCGCCTACCTGCCGGTGCCCTCCGATCCGAGCCGATCCGACGTCGGGGAACCGGGCGGCCGCGGCTCCTGGGATCCGGTGGGCGTCGAGGCGATGGCGGCCGCACATCCGATCGACTTCGGACCGGCCGGCGAGCCGTCGATGGGCCCGGCCGATCCGGGGTCGGGCGGCGAGCCGCCCGCGTCGGCGTGGGACCCGACTGCCGAGACGGGCGGCGAACCGGAAGGGGGCCCGCGCCGCGCTGCCGGCGCCGAGCATCCCGACTGGTTGTCGACTCCGGACCTCGGCGTCCGCAAGCGCACCGGACGCCGCAAAATCCACGCGGCGACCGTCGTCGTCGGTGCTCTGGCCGCGGCGACCGCGATCGGTTTGGCCTTCGGCGACACCGGCAATCGGTCGCCGGAGCAGACCGCAACCGCGGTGACCGAGCAGGAGACGACCGTCGGCAGCGCATCGACCACCGGGGAGACCACCACGCTCGTGGTCACCACGACGACCGAGGCGCCTCCGCCTCCGCCCGCTCCCGAGCCCGAGCCCGCGCCGGTCTACACCCAGGCACCGGCCTATACGCCGCCGCCGGTCTACGTCCCGCCCGCTCCGGCTCCGCCGCCGGCACCGGTCATCGAGATCCCCGGCCTGCCGCCGATCGTGGTGCCGACCCTGCCGCCCATCCAGCTGCCGCAGCTGCCCGGCTGATCGGGCGGACCGCACGGTGGGACCGCCGGGCGATCCCACACCGCCGGGTGATCCCACCGTGGGGCACCCCGCTGGGATCGGCTCAGCAGCCCTCCAGCGCCGACCGCAGATACCCGGCGGTCTGGTACACGTAGTTGACCGCCCAGATCCCCGGCGGAATGTCGGTGGGGCTCGGCGCCATCAGAATCTCGCCGTCCCAGCACTTCTCGAGGATGTGACGGGCGCGCTCCGTGTGCGGGAGGAAGGTGATCGCGATGATCGACGTCCATCCCTCCGCCGCGGCGCGTCGGGCGATCTCGCGGCCCTCGCCCCGGGTTTGGTACGGCACCGGCCGGAAGCAGCTGACGCGAAAGCTGTACTCGCCGTCGCAGATTCCGCGCATGAACTGGTCACTCGGCGGATAGGCGTCGGTGAACACCACCTGGGGCGCCAGGCCCTGTTCCGCCAACTGCAGGCCGTACTGCTCCCGGCCGTCGTGCGCGCCGCCGAGCACGACGATCGCGTCGACCGGGTGCAACTGGTCGCGGGGCGGATCGACGTAGACCGGCCAGCCGGCCGCCGCGATCAGCGCGAGAATCACGATGCCGGCCATCAGGCGCCGCAGCAGGCGCAACGATCGGAGCGCGTCCGACCGGTTGTAGACCCCGTTGATCACCGTCGAACGGGCTCCACGACCGCGGATCGGTAGACGTCGGCGAGCCGTGCCGCCACCGCGTCGATCGAATGGGTCTCCACGATCGCCTCTCGGGCGGCCGCTCCCATCCGGGCCCGCATCGGTGCGTCGGCCAGCAGGGTGCCGATCGCATCGGTCAGGGCCTCGATCGACCGATCGACCACCAGGCCGCCGCCGTACCGCGCCACCGTGGGGGCCAGGCCGTTGTCGTCGAGGACCACCACCGGCAGCCCGACCGACATCGCCTCGAGCACCGACATCGGATACGGCTCGTCCACCGACGGCAGCACGTATACGGCGGCCTCGCGCATCCGAGCGGCGGTCGCGGTCTGCTCGAGCGCGCCGATCCAGGTGATCGCGTCGCCGAATCCCGAGGCGTCGATCATCCGCTGGACGGCGTCCATCTCGCCTTCGTCCGGGCCGATCAGGGTGAACCGTGCCCTGGCTCCGGAGCGCAGCAGCGCCACCGCCGCCTCGACGAAGGCCGTCGGCCGCTTGCGCGCGTGCATGCGGCAGAGCATGACCACCTCGGGCACGACATCCGCGCGGCCGGGGTCGGCGGGCTGGTCCGGGGTCACCCCGTTGATCAGATGGGTATAGGGCAGATCGGGACCGGCGACCGCGATCAGGTTCGCGTGCTCGGTGTCGTTGAGGTACAGGATCCGATGCGCCCGCCGCAGCAGCGGCAGGGTCAACATCCGGTCGAGCGGCTTGGCGGCAAGCTTGTCGGACGGGTCGATCATCCCGTGGGATTGCAGGACGACCGGAAGCCCCGCCGCGGCGGCTGCCGTCCCGATCGGCAGCGTGACGAGGTCGCGCGCTACGTGCACGTGGACGACGTCGAAGTCCCGGCGCCGGCGCAGGAACCAGGCGACCATGCCGGGAGCCGACAGGCCCGCGAAGCCGATACCGGGTAGCGCGGTCACCGCGCGGAAGCCGGCGATCGGTACCCCGTCGCGTTCGGTGGGCGCGGGATGGGCGGCGTCGTAGCCGCGGACCGCCGCGGCGACGGTGGCCGCATGCCCCAGCCGGGTCAGGGCGGCGGTCTGGTTGAACGCGACCCGCTCCGGGCCGCCGTAGGCAGCGTCCGGGCTGATCAGGGTGACGATCTGCAGGATGCGCAGGCGGTCGGGGTTCGCGGTCACCGGCCGACCTCGCCCGCGCGCGGCGCGAGCACGGTGGTACCGGCCGGAACGTCGGCGGTGACCAGCGCGGTCGCACCGACGACCGCGTCCGTCCCGACGGTGACGCCGCGCAGCACGGTCGCGCGCGCGGCGACCCAGGCGCCGTCCTCGATGACGATCGGCGCGTTGTCGAATTCGAAGGTGGGTGAGCGGCGATCGTGGCTGCCGGTGCACAGCAGCACCGCCTGCGAGATGCACACATCCGAGCCGATCGTCACCGGTTCGAGGTTGAGGATCCAGGTGTCCTCACCGATCCAGGTGTCGGCGCCGACGGTCAGCTTCCAGGGCCAGTGGATCCGTACCCGGTGCCGGATCAGCACGTTGTCGGCGATCGTGGCGCCGAAGGCCCGCAGGATGGCCACCCGCACGCGGCCGGGGCACCACCAGCGGGTCAGGACCAGTCCCGATACCGCCAGCCACAGCGCCTGGATGTGAACCGGGCGGCCCTTGTCGTATCCCGCGCCGGTGAATCCGGCCAGCGACCTGCGGGCCGGGCGTACCGTCGATGAGCGACCGGACCCGGCGCCCGACGTCGCGGGGGTTGCCGGCGGCGCCGCCGAGCCGAGGGAAGACCGGGGCTGATCCTGCGAGGCGATGATGACGTTCCTCCGTATCGAGGGAAGCGGGTCGAGAGCGGCGAGCGGGTCGAACAAAAACCGTCCAGTTGCACGGTACCGCGCCGGAAGTAGCGGTGGAGCCCGTGACAGCGATGGAGATCCGGAACGATAGGATAATTTTCAACGCCAACTCGGGGGAATGGTGATCGATATGGGCCGGGACCGCTGGGAAGACGCCTACTGCTGGCATATCCAGGCAACGTTCGGAGCGGTAGCCGCCTCGCGGGTCCCGGAGGTGGTCACGCGGTGGGTGGACCACTGCTTCACCGGACGTTACCGACCGCGCGTGCGGATTCTGCTTGCCACCCGCGCGGGCACGCCGATCGAACCCGATCCGCACCAGCCCGCCGCGGACTGGCCGCTGATCCGCATCGACGACGACGCCGCGCACGCCGCGCGCATCTACAACTGGTTCGGCTCCCTGGGTCGACGCGACTCCGACGAGATCCTGTTGGTGGTCGCGGAGAACTCGTTGGCGGTGAATTACTCGCACAAGTTCGGGGACGAGGCGACGATCTACCCGATCACCCGCCGACTCTGGCTGGAGTTGTCCGGGCGGGACCCGGAGTTGGCGCCCGCTCTGCTGCCGGACGACGAGCGGGTCGGATCCGCGCGGATCGTGGCGGCCGCGACGCGATTGGCCGCCGGCCATCCCCGCGAGACCCTCGCCGCGGTGCGCCGACTCGGCGCGCGAACCGCCGGCGGACGTCTGGGCCGCGACGACGGGCATACCGCGGCCGACGAACCCGCGGTCACCGGGGGTTGGGTGCTCTTCGCGCGGGTGCTGGCCCCGCCGAGCAGTCGCAGCGGGCGACTGCCGTCGATCCCGTTCTTCGCGCACCTGTTGACCGCCCTCGACCTGCCGCCCGAGGTGCAGCACAGCATCCTGACCGACCTGCGCCCCTACTCGCCACTGCTCGCCGGCCGCGCCGGCAACGCGATCGGGCCGATCTCGTTCACCACCGATCCGCGGGTCGACGATCCGAACGAGTTGGCCGCCGATCTGGCGCGGCGGGTGCGCAGCGGCGAGAGCCTGGTGCGGGTCGCCGCCGGCATCGTCGCGGGGTCGGTGATCGCGGCCCGAGCGAAGCTGCGGGGTCGGCCGGTGGGCGACCCGTCGGCCGGGGATCGGCTGACCACCAGTTGCTCCCATGTGCGGCTGCCGGAGGGACAGGACACCACCGACGACACCGGCGGTATCCCCCGAATGGCGGGGATGATGGCGCCGGTCCCGCACCGGCTGACGATCAACACCCGCGAGACCGCCGGGGTCTCCGATATGACCTTCGGCTATCTCGGTTCGGAGATCACCGTCGACCGGGTCCACGACGCGCTGAAGGCGGTCGAGGTGAGCCTCGACACACGCATCGTGTCCATCGACTCGTTCCCGTATCGGCAGGTCGGATTGCCGACGGAGGACGTTGCGTAACAAAAACCGGTGATCGGGACGATCCCGGTTCGGATCGCACCCTCCTTTCGGGTCGCATGACGTACCGCGCCCACAAAACCGGTCCGCTAGACTGTTCCGGGTTCAGTGATGCAGGCCGTTACGGACCGTAACAGCTATCGGGGACGCATCGTCGGGGGTGCCGACTCCACGCGTACGCGCGCGTGAAGACGAGAGCATCGAAGGGCGGTGAGCGGCGTGGCGGCTCGTGGCTGGCGAATGATCGCGAGCACGGGTGATCAGGTGCTGTCCTCGGTCAGCAACGCGGTGATCCTGCTCGCGATGGCCGCGGCCTCGTCTGCGGAGGCCTTCGGTGCCGCGGTGCTGGTCATGTCGATCATCATCGCCGCGCTCAGCTGCGTGCGCGGCTTCCTCGGCTCACCGCTTCTGCTGATGTCGGGCAGACCCCGCGAGGAGATCGCCGAGGAGTCCGACTATGCGCTGTGGATGGCGCTGCTGATCGGCCTGGTGGTCGGCGCGGTCGCCTTCGTCATCTCCTGGATCCTGGCCGAGCCGTTGGTCGGCCTGGCCTATGCCTTCGCCGTTCCGATGCTGCTGACCCAGGACATCCTGCGGTTCACCGCGATCGCCGACGGGCGCCCCGAGGAGGCCTTCGTCAGCGACCTGATCTGGGCGGTCGCCTCGTTGGGTGTGTACGGCGCCGTCATCATCAACCGAAACCTGCTGACGATCCCGGACATGGTGGGCATCTGGGGTGTCGCCGCCGGCGTCGCCCTGCTGTACCTGGTCGTGCGGCTGCGGGCCCGCATCAGGGTGCGCGGGATGCTCGACTGGGTGCGCGCCACCCTCTCGCACCGCATCCGCTACGGCATCGAACACGGCTTCGACCAGGTCGGCGCCATCGCCGTCGTCACGGTGGCCACCGCCTTCATCGGGACGGTCGCCGCCGCGGCCCTGCGCGGCGCCGGCGTGCTGCTCGGCCCCCTCGCGGTGGTGATCACCGCCCTGCCGCTGGTCTTCATCCCGGAGGCGCGCCGCGCGGGCCACGACGAACGGCAGATGTGGTCGAGCCTGCGGTACGCGGCGTGGATCTCCTCCTGTCTGGCGATCACCGTCGGCTTCCTCGGGCCATTGCTCCCCGAACAGATCGGCCGCCTGCTGCTCGGCGAGTCCTGGCAGCACGCGATCGTCGTCCTGCCGATGCTCGGCGTCGAGTACGCCGCGATCTGTTGGCTCGCCGCCGCCCTGAACTTCTACCTCGCCCGCAACGACTCGGTCACCCTGCTGCGCCTGCGCGTCTCCCAGACCGCGCTGGTGATCATCGGCTGCACCGCGGCCGCCGCGCTGACCCACAGCGTGATCGCCGTGGCGTTCGGACTGGCGGGCTCCTCGGCGCTGGTCGCGCTGGTCGCCTGCTGGATGGTCGAACGTCAACTGCGCATCGCGCGCCGCGGCGGCGACGCGGAGCCGGTCATCTCCGAGGAGCAGCTGGCCGCCGCCGCCACCGAACACGCGGTTCCCCCGGTGGGAAGCGCGCCGGAACTGGCCGGGCAGGCGAGATGACCCTGTTGCCCGCGGTTGTCGACCGGCGGGCCGTAGCGCGCACCGCCCCGCTTCGGCCCGGAGGCCGACCGCCGAAACGACCGGCCCCGCCCTCGTCGAATGTGCCGGAGCTCTGGGGTGCGGTGGTCGCGATCTGGGTGGCGGCCGTCCTGGTGGTCATCGCGCCGACGATCGTCATCCTGGCCAGCCCCGACCCCGACCACGGGCCCTGGTATCTGCCGTTGATCATCACCACGATCGCCGGCGCCCGCTACGCGTGGATCATCGGCGAGGGCTACCGGCGCCTGGTCGAGATGTCCTTCTGGGTGTTCACCTACGTGTTCATGGGGTTGGCGCCGATCGCGCAGTTGCGGATGCAGGCCGATACGCCCACCACCCCGCGCATCGACCATTCGCTCGACGGCCGCACCGTGCTGCTGATCACCGTCGGCCTGATCGCCTTCCTGGTCGGCCTGCAGATCGCCCGGCTCGTCTGGCCCCGGCTGCCGCGGGCGCTGGTCGAGGTCGATCAACGCGAGCAGGCGATCAACCTGCCCCGTGCGGTTTTCCTGTCGCTGTTCGCCCTGGCCGTCAACGCCTACTGGGTCAGCTCGGTCGGCGTCGGGTCGCTGTTCGCCAGCCGATTCGAGGCGATCGCGCAGGCGCAGTCCGCGCTGGGCGAGGGCTTCGTGACCGCGATCATCTCGGCCACGGCGATGATGTCGCTGCTGGTCTCGTTCATCGCCACGGTCAAGTACTACGTCGCTGCCGAGCGCAAGGATCGTCTGCTGCTGGCCCTGATCGTGGTGCTCGGATTGACCCTGCTGATCACCGTCAATCCGATCTCGAGCGCCCGCTACCTCTTCGGCACCGCGGCGCTGGCGGTGACCGCACTGTTCGGGCTCTATGCCACCAAGGGCCGGTTCCGGACCGTCGCGATCCTGGCGGTCGTCGGGCTGGCGCTGATCTTCCCGTTCGCCGACGCCTTCCGCTACAGCTCGTCCGGTCAGTTCAAATCGACCGACCCGCTGCAGTCGCTGGCCTCTCCGGACTACGACGCCTTCCAACAGGTCAACAACACGATCCACTACGTCGACTCGCACGGCACCACCTCGGGTAAGCAGGCGCTCGGGGTGATCCTGTTCTGGGTGCCGCGCCAGTACTGGGAAGACAAGGCCACCGACACCGGGGTGCTGCTGGCCAAGGATCGGCAGTACCAGATGGAGAACCTCTCCGCGCCGCTGTGGAGCGAGCTCTACATCAACGGCGGGTGGCCGATTCTGATCCTCGGCATGATGGTGGTCGGACTGATCGCCGGGGTGCAGGACCGCCGCATCGAACGCTCCCTGCTGCACGCGCGCGCCCCGACGATCCTCGCCTGCATCCTGCCGTTCTATCTGATCATCCTGCTGCGCGGTTCCCTGCTGCAGGCGATGTCCTTCCTGGTGATCATCGTCGGCAGCGCGATTTTCGTCTCCCAATGGCGGTGGCTGCGCATCCCGGCGGCTCGCCGGGCGACGCCGGTGCGCGCCCGACGGATGCTGACCGCGCCACCGGCCGATCGAAAGCCGGGGGTGGGTCGATGACCGCCCCGAACCCGGCGCCGACCCGGCGACCGAGCCGCGCCGGCCGGCTGCTGCGCCGGCTGGTGACCGTCCGCCCCCGCGTTCTCGACCTGCTCATCCTGGTGCTGATCGCCGCTCTGGTCGCCGGCACGGTCGCGCTGATACGGCGCTCCGATAGCGAGCAGGAGCGTGCGGCCGCCGCTGCCGCCGCCGCGCAGGAACCGATCTCCGCCGAGCCGGTCGATCGGGATCCCTTGCCGGCGGTCCTGTGGATCGGCGACGGATACGTCACCGGCTCCGCCGAGATCGGCCCGGCCACCGCCTACCCGAGCCTGGTCTGTCGCCGGCTCGGTTGGTCGTGCAATGTCGACGCCCAGGACACCACCGGCTTCCTCAACCCGGGTAATCCAGGCGCCGTCGGGGGATTGCCGACCGCGACCTTCGGCGACCGACTGCCCGCCACGGTCGACAACTTCTACGGCGACATCATCGTCGTCGACGGCGGCCACGAGGACCTGTCCTATCCGACCGATCAGCTCGGCGCGGCGATCGACAGCTACCTGCGATCGGTGCGCGCGGCCTGGCCGGCGGCGACGGTCCTCGTCGTCGTGCCCGAGGCGATCGGCTACGGCCCCGATCCCGGCTACTACCAACTGTCCGCGGCGATCGACGCCTCGGCGGCCGACGTCGGCGCCACGGTGATCGACCCGATCGCGCTCGGCTGGTTCGGGGATATCGCCGATCGCTCCACCCTGGTGTCCGCCGACGGTCGGTCGCCCAGCGCGCTGGGCAACGCCTACCTCGCCGGCCGGTTCGAATCCGAATTTGTCGCTCTCGGTCTGGCCCCGCCCGGCACCGACCGGCCCCAGACCGTCGACATCGACTCCGGCACCCCCGTCCAGTTCGGGGCGGGACAGACCACCGATCCGGCCGCGCCGCCGGCGGCTGCCGACGGGACGGGGCAGATCACCGCGGACGGGGTCTCGGGCTCCACCTCGGGCCCCGCCGACACCTCGGGCGCTGCCGACATCTCGGGCTCCGCCGATACCTCGGGCTCCGCCGACGCAGCGGGACAGAACTCGATCGAAACGGAGGGCCCGTGAACCCACGGCAGTTCGTCGACACGATCGGCGCCCATTGGCGCCTGGCGCTGGTCCTGACCCTGATCGGGTTGTTGCTCCCGATCGGCTGGTCGCTGTCCACCGAACCGGAGTACCGGTCGTCGGCGCGGATCTTCCTGACCACCCCCGGCGGCCGCGGCGCGCCGACGACGCTGAGCACCGCCGGTACCAGCCCCTACGAGGGCGACCAGTTCTCCCGGCAGCGAGCCCAGACCTATGTGCGGTTGGTGGCCGGCGACGACTTCGCCGCGCGGGTGGCCGACCGACTCGGCCGCCCCGACCTGGCGGGCACGGTGTCCGACGCGGTCTCCGCCCGGGTCATCCCCGACACCGTGTTGATCGAGGTCGCGGCGGTGACCACCGATCCGACCGAGGCGCGCGATGTCGCCGCGGCCGCCACCGACCAGCTATCCGACGAGATCCGAGCGCTGGAGACGCCGACCGGGATGCGGGTGCCGACCGTCGACCCGACCACCGTCTCGTCGGCCTACGTGCCGACCGAGACCAATGGGCCGCGCACCGGTTATCTGACCGCCCTCGGCGGCTCGGTCGGACTCGCCGCCGGGGTGACCGCCGCGGTCTTCGCCGCGCGACTGCGACGCACGATCGATCGACCGGAGGACGTCGTCGAGGTGCTCGGCCGGCCGGTGCTCGGGTCGATCCCGCATACCGGAGTGACCTCGACCGCCCCGTACGACGAGCTGCGCTACAACCTCGAATACCTCGACCCCCACTTCACCTCCGGTGTGTTGCTGGTCACCAGCACCCGCGCCGAGGAGGGCAAGACGTCGGTGGTCACCGGGCTCTCCCGGGCATTCGCACAGACCGGAAAGTTGGTGGTCACCGTCAATGGCGACTTGCGCAACCAGGCGGGCGGCGAGGTGATCGGCCTGACCAACGTGATCGCCGGGGACCTGCCGGTCGGCCAAGCCCTGGTCATCGACCCCGATATCGGGCTGGCGGTGCTGCCGAGCGGACCGGCGCCCGCCGAACCGGCGACCGTGCTCGAGTCCGCGGAGTTCGGCCGGATGTTCCAACAATTGCGCACGGTCTTCGACGTCGTCATCGTCGATTCCCCCGATTTGGCCCGGTTCGACGATGCTCGCGTCCTCGCCGCCCACAGTGATGCGGTCCTGTTGGCGGTTTCAACCGGTATTCTCGGACGCGACGAACTGGTCGGAGCCAAGGCTGCGCTCGACAGTGTCCGCGCACCGTTGGTCGGTGCCGTAGTCACGAAGGCGGATCGCGGCCGCGACGGATCGCAGGCGCATTTCGGATATCGCGGCCCACGCGCAGGCACGGGAGCGCAGGCCACGGAAACGGTGAGCACATGAGGAATTTGATCAATCTCGTCTTCAGGCACCAGTCGATCTGGATCCTGGTCGGTTGCCTGCTGCTCGGCGGCGCGGGCGGCTGGGCGTTGGCCAAGGCCACCCCGGCGACCTATACCTCGACCACCCAGCTGTTCATCGGCTCACCGGCCGCCGGCGATTCCGCCGGCCTGTACCAGGGTGACCTGTTCTCCCAGCAGCGCGCCGCGACCTATGCGCAACTCTTCGGCGGTGACGATCTGGCGACCAAGGTCATCGACGATCTCTCGCTCGATACGACGCCCGTGGAACTGGCCGAGCAGGTCTCGGCCAGCGCCGTCGATCGGACGGTCCTGCTCGACGTGACGGTCACCGCCGATTCGGCGCAGGGCGCGGCCGATATCGCCAACGCCTACGCGGCCAACTTCGCCCGCTACGTCGGCCAGCTCGAGAACCCGGAGGGCGGCAGCGCGCCGAATACCCAGGTCTCGGTGGTGCGCCGGGCGGAGGCCCCCGAGGCGCCGTCCAGCCCGTCCGTCGGCCTCAACGTCGCCGGCGGCGCGGTGCTCGGCCTCGTGATCGGCGGGGTCGTCGTCTGGATGCGGCGGCGCTTCGACACCACCGTCCACGACGTCGACAATGCCGCCGATCTGGTCGACGCCGCCGGCCTGGGCCTGCTGCCCGCCGACCCCGACCGCGAGGTGTCGCTGCTGCGGTTGCCGCAGCAGGCGTCGACCCCATACGCGGAGGCGCTGCGGAAACTGCGCACCACGATCCAGTTCACCGACCCTCAGCATCCGCTGCGTCGGATGGTGGTCGTCGGCGCCGACGAGGGGGACGGGGCCCACGCGGTCGCCGCCCATCTGGCGCTGATGTTCGGTGAGGTGGGTCGGCGTGTGGTGCTCGTCGACGCGGACATGCGGACCGCGCCGCTGAACATCTACCTGCCCGCGGATGCGCGCACCGCCAACGACGCCGACGCCACCCGGGGGCTCAGCGACGTGCTGCACGGCACCGCGAGCATCGAGGACGTCGTGGTCCCGCTGGCCGACGGACGCTTCGAACTGTTGCCCGCGGGCTCGGCGACGTCCGGTCCCGCCGAGGACATCGCGTCCCCGGCGATGAGCCGGCTGATCGCCGACCTGCACGCCCGGTACGCCTACGTGATCCTGCTCGGGGCGGCCGCCGCCGAGTACACCGACGCGGCGGTCCTCGCGGTCAATACCGACGGCGTGATCCTGGTGGCCCGCGCCGGCAGCACCGACGACGCGGCGTTGACCGAGGCCGGCGTCGCGGTCCGATCCGCCGGTGCCCGATTGCTCGGTGTCCTGCTGACCTCCGGACTGCGCGCAAAGGTCGCCAAGCAGCCCCGCGTCGTGCAGCGCACCCCGCTGCCCGCGGTCCAGAATTCCCGGTCGCGGTCCACGGCCGGAACCGAGCTCGACCGCCGCCCCGAGGCGGACGCCCGCCGCGCGGGCCTGGAGAACCTGCACCGGGTCCGCCAGGCCTACGCCGCCGGCGACGGCCGGATCGGCGTCAACGGCGTCGGCGTGAACGGTGTGGGTGGCAACGGTCCCGGCGACCCGGTCCATGGTGGTGTCAACGGCGCCAACGGAACGCCCGCCGGACCGGGCATCAACGGTGTCGGTGCGGCCGCCGGCGCGGGCGGGCACGGCGACGGCACCTGGTGGCCGCAGGCCGAGACCCAGCGCGACGGCGGCGCCCGCGACGTCGGCTACGCGAACGGGCAGCCGGTCGGCGCGGCGTCGTCCGAACCGCCGTCGCGGGAACTCGCGCGCCTCGACCCGATGCGCTGGTCGCCCGATGACACCGCGGCCCGGCAGGTCCCGCCGACCCCCGTCGACGACTCCGCGATGACCGAGCCGATCTCGATCCAGAAACGACCGGACGATATGGCCGGACGCGACGGATGGGGTCCGATCGCCCGCGACGGTGCGGGCGATTCCGGGATGCGCTGGTCGCCGTCGGTCGGCGGTGCGCGGGCCGCTTCGATGCGGTCGACCAATGGCCACGCCTACTCGGATCATCACGACGTCATCGACGCCGAGGTGGTCGACGTCGAGGAGGAGGGTCCAACCGGCTGGCGCACCACCTATGTGGCCCCGCGGGAGGGGAATGGCGCCCACCGCGCCCCGTCCGGGGAGTTCGCGACCGTGACGGAGGGGACCGGCGGATCGTCGGGCACCCCCAACCCGTCGGAGGCGGCGCGCTCGGCCGGCTACCCGGGTCTCGACCCGGCCGGTTACCAGAGTGGCGCTCGCCCCGCGGCCGGCGACACCACCCCGGCCGCCGCCGGTCGTGAACCCGCCGGCCCCGATCGGGTGGGACCGGGTCGCGGCGGAGCGGACCGCGGATCGACCGGCGGCGATGACGACACGGTCGCGATGGGCAGCCGACGGAGCGGGAGCTAGTTCGTCTCGTGAGGAAAGGACTGTCGCGGGCCCTGGTGCTCGTGCAGGTGGTGGCCCTGGTGGCCGTGGCCGGGGTGGTCGCACTCGCCCTGGTCACCACCTCGAATGCCTTGGCTGCAAGCCCGCCGCCGAGCCCGGCCGCGGTCGATCCGGTCGACGCGGGGGACCTTCCCGTCGACTTCGTCAACGCCCTGCCGACGATCGCCGGCGGCACGTCGACGCCGCGGCTGCCGATCGATCTGCCGGACCCGGCCGTGGCGGGCCGGGCCGTCGACGACCGGCTCGTCTTCGCGCACTACTTTCCGCCGAACCCGATCTCGTTGGACAACGAACCACCGGATTCCGACTACTACGCGCGCAACTACCTCAACCCGCACGGCGAGGAGGACAAGCACGTGCGCGTCGGGGGACTGCAACGCGACCGCCCGTTGCCGCGCGACCCGCTGGCCGACCCGCAGTGGGAGGTCGCCGACCTCGAAACCGAGATCCGCACGGCCAAGGACGCCGGGATCGACGGCTTCAGCCTCAACATCATCACCCTGCGCGAGACCCCGAACTCCCAGTCTCCGGTCGCCGGCAACATGATGACCGCCGCGCAGAACGTCGGCGGCTTCCCGATCATGTTGATGGCCGATATGACCGGGGAACTCGGTGACGTCGACCCGACCCGCTTCGTCGACGAGTTGAGCCGGTACACCGGTTCGCCCGCCGTCTTCCGCCTCGCCGACGGTCGCCTGGTCATCTCGGCGTTCGCCGCCGAGGAACGCGATGTCGACTGGTGGTCGCAGGTGATCGCGATCTTCGCCGAGCGCGGCGAGACCGTCGCCCTGGTACCCACCTTCCTCGACCCGGTCGCGCATATGGACGCGTTCGCGCCGATCAGCTACGCCATGGGCGACTGGGGTGGACGTAACCCGGCGTTCGTCCCGGTCACCGACACCGGGCCGACCAGCGCGGCCGCGCTGATCCGCCGGGCCCACGACCTCGGCGTCCGGTGGATGCAGCCGATCGCGGTCCAGGACGCGCGCCCCCGCATGTCGATCTACGACGAGGCCGCCAATTCGACGACACTGCGGCAGAACTGGCAGGCCGCGGTACAGCAGGATGCGGACTGGGTGCAGATCGTCACCTGGAACGACTACAGCGAGGGCACCCAGATCGCCCCCTCGGTGCACAACGGCTACGCGCTGCTCGATCTGAGCTCGTACTTCCTGTCGGTCTACAAGACCGGGCGGGCCCCGGAGATCCTGCGCGACACCATCTACCTCTCGCATCGCACCCAGTTCCACGACGCCCGGCCGGCGTTCACCAGCGCCGACCCGATGCTGCCGCGCGCCGGCGGTACCCCGTCCCGCGACACGATCGAGGTGCTGGTCTTCGCGACCGCGCCCGCGGTGGTGCGGGTCGACGCCGGCGGCCGACAGTACGAATGTGCCGTCACCGCCGGGGTGGGCACGTGTACGTTCCCGCTGCAGGTCGGGTCGATCGCGGCGACGATGACCCGCGACGATCGGGTGGTCGCGGAGGTGACCTCGCCGTACCCGGTGCAGGAGGTCCCCGCCGTACAGGACCTGCAGTACGTCTTCCGCAGCAGTCGCTCGTCCTGAGCGACCGGGGTCCCCGGAGCCGACCAGTGCCCCGGGTGCCCCGGCCCCGGCTCTATTGACAGGTATTCGGTGCCGGATCGCCGCGGAAACGAGCCTCCAGCCAGGTGGCGGTCTCGCCGCCCGGGTCGAGGTCCGCATGTCCCTGGTCCGGGCGCACGATATGGGCGACGGTGTCGCCGAGGGCGCAGGCCTCGTCGATCGCCCGCTGGACCCACTGCGGTCGGACCGTCCGGTCCTGTCCGCCGTTGATCACCAGCATCGGGCCGCCTGCGGGTCGTTGGGGCAGCGAGATGCGGGCGAGCCACTCGCGCAGGGCTTCCGCCGCCGCGTCGTCGACCGGCCGCGCGTCGGCCGGGTTGACCCGGTTGACCAGTTCGCCGCGGCGCGTCAGGTCCGGTCCGGGGGTACAGGCAAACCAGGCGTCCCGATCCTCGGCGAGCACCCCGCCGAGATAGTCGTCGGGATCGATCTGCGGCTGCGCGACGTGCATCCCCTCGATGATCATGCGCCACAGGACCATCTGCTCGCGCGAGAGGAAGCCCGCCTGTGCCAACGGCAGGATCTCGGACATCGCCGCCGGCGGGGCGAGGGCGACCGCCCCCACGTAGTCGAGGCCCTCGCCGTAACTGTCGGCGAGTTCGCCCGCCGACCAGGCCGCCTGGCCGCCCTGCGAGACCCCGTAGGCGGCCCAGCGTTCGCCGGCCGAGGGGGCGACCGCGCGGGCGGCGCGGACGGCATCGATCACGTTGTAGCCGGAGGTGATCGGTTCGAGGTAGGGATGCTGCGCGGAGTCCCCCGGCGCGGTGAAGCCCAACCCTTGGTAGTCGGGCATCACGATCACGTAGTTCAGGGTCAGCAGCGGGGCGACCGCCCCGGCGTAGCCGAGCAGATCGGGGTACAACGACGGCCCACAGTTGGGGGTGACGCCGGTGGTGCCGTGCGCGAAGGAGACCACCGGGCGGGAGCCGTCGGCGGCCGGGGCGTCCGGGACGAGCACCATCGCGGAGGTCTCGGTTGCGCTGCCGTCGACGCCGGACGTCGACCGATAGACCACCCGGTAGGCACTCGCGCCGGCGGCGGTGATCGACGGGTCGATATCCCAGACCGGCTCGCTCGAGATCAGCGTGCCGCGCCCGGCGACCGCGTCCGCCGACAGCTGCGGCAACGCCGCCGTCTCAGGCGCGGCCGTCCCGGTCGCATCGGTCGACCCCGAGGTGGTGCCGCAGCCGGCCAGCACGGCGACCGCGGCGGCCAGCGCGATCGCCCGGCGTCGATTCGCGGTCCGACGTTCCCGAGACCGGCGGCTCATAGCTCGGTGGAGGACACGCGCGGCGGCGCGCCACCGTCGCTGAGGGCGGGGCGCCGGCGGAAGGCGCGATCGACGGCCCGGGTCAGATGGTGCAGGGTCTCCTCGCGCAGGTCGCGGTGGATCAACGTGTGGTCGCCGTTGTCGAACTCCACGACGGTGAAGCGGTCGGCCCCCGCCCGCGCCCGGCGCAATGCCTGCAGCCCGCGGCCGGCGCGGAAGACGCCGGAATCCTCCGGCGACAACAGCACCGTGACGTGCTCGGACCGGTTGCCCAGGGTGCGCAGCAGCCTCTCGGGGTTGTTGGTCACCCCGAGCGTGCCGAGCGCGGCGAAGGCGCGATAGGGCAGCGCGTCGATCAGGTCCCGGCCCGCGTTGCGCACGGTCCGCAGCACGACGAAGAGCCGATCGGCGGTCGACGATTCCATCGCGTCGAAGTGCGCCCGCCGCAGCGGTACCCGCCGCTTGCGCAACGACCAGATCGCCGTATTGATCATGACGACCTCGCGTGCGCCGCGGGCCGCCCCGACGAAGGCCGAGTTCCACGAACCCGAGCACATCCCGATCAACATCGTGTCGCGCGGAGCGCTCGGCAGCGTCTCGGCGAAGTCGAGCAGGTCGGCGCGGGAGGTCGCCGACGCGAAGGGCGAGTCCTCGTCCGGGGCGACCGTCCCGGTGTCCCCGGTGCCGCGTCGGTCGTAGCGCACCACCTCGACACCGTCTCCGGCCAGGGCGCGAGCGGCGTCTACCCAGAGGCGCGACGGTCCGATGCGATGCTCCGAACCGGTCGCATGCAGCACGATCGTCTCGGGCCGGCGATCGGCCGGCGGCGGGCCGTCGACGCGGGTGGTGATCGTCACCAGATCGTGCGGGCCGCGCCGGCTGATCGTCTCGAGGATGTCCTGCCCTCCGGGGGTGACACCGACGCGGCGGGTCGTCGCCACGTCGAGGCGTACCGCCGCGGCGGGTAGGTCGCGGTGGCGGTCGACGATCCAGGTCGCGAGGGTGTCGATCGAGGCGGTCGGCACGCTGCCGATGAAGCTCGGCGGGTTGACGAAGGCTTCCTGGCGGTCCAACTCGATCGTGTCGGTGGGGACCTCATCGGTCAGCTCCCGCACCCACCGGCCGCCGGCATCGCCGATCCGTACCGCGCAGAGGACCCGCGGCGGCTGCCCGGGATCGATCGGCTCGACGGCCTTGCGGACCCAGGACGGATCGATCGACAGCGCCGACAGTCCGGTGACCGCATCGGGATGCCAGACGGCGCCGGTGATCGAGACCCGCGGGTCGACCGGGTCGTCCTCGCCGACCGTCATCCGGTACAGCGCCGTCTGCTCGCGCACATAGCGCCGGCCTGCCGCCACCGGATCCCACAACACGACCGACCGCAGCGGCCCCAGATGCGTCAGGGCCGCGGAGGCCAACAGCGCGCCCGCGCGCAGTCCGACCAGCGTGACCTCACCGGCGCCGGTGGAGCGGGCGTAGTCGACCGCCGACCGGATGCCGTCGAGCCAGCCGGACAGGGCCGCGGGATCGTCCTGCGGGCCGGCGGAGTCGCCGAGGCCCGGGTAGTCGAAGCGCACGGCCAGCAGGCCGGCGTCCGCGACCCGCTCGGCGAGCTGACGAACCCCGCGGTAGGTGGTGACGTGCTCGCGGCCGAGCGGACCACAGATCACCACCGCGCCGCGGGCGGTCCCGTCGGCGGGGCGATGGATCGACGCGAAGATCGGGCGGTCGGCGGGCCCGATCCAGGTTTCGACGCTCGCGGCCGCGACCGTGGCGGTCTCGGTCCGATTGTTGTCGACGATTTCGGTGCTCACGGGGCTCGTATGTCGCCCTGCGCCCGTGTCCTGCCCTGACATGCTGTCCATACCCTTCGGGCGGCGGTTTCCCGCGCCGTGGTCGTACTGCGCCCACCGGGTCACCGGGGCGACGTCCTGTGGATGGTGTCGCCCGGGAGGTACCCGTTCGGTTTATCGCCGCGGGCCGGTCGGTGTTTCCACTATCCGGCACCGACGGTGGTCACCCGTTCGGGTTTCGGTCATCGCCCTGCTGTGGTTGCTTCTACTTCACCACAGACCTGCATGTACTCTGCATCCAGGCCATCGGACCGCACCGGGTCTCGGGATCGGGGCGGCCGACGTGTGAATACCGGCATACGGTAGGGTTTTGATCAAATATCGTACCGTATGTGGGGTATAGTGGTCACGATTCGAGCGGAGCGCCCGACAACGGCTTCCAGGCGACAGGCGGAGGAATTCGAGCGATGACTGCTGTATTCGGCGTCTCGATCGGAACGACCGTATTGCGCATGGCACGGACCTCTGTGTCGCGGGTCGGCGCAGGCGGGGCGTTGACGTTCGACAAGCGCGAAATCGACGCGGTGGGCCAGGTCCCGGCCACGTTGATCGGCCGCGCGGTGTCGAGCGTCACCGAGGGGCAGGTTCCCGCGCCGCGGGTCGCGGTCACCCACGCGGTGGCGGACGATGTCGGCACGGTGTTGTCCGAGGTCGACCCGAAGGTGCTGCCCTCGGTGATCCCGGTCCTCGATACGGTCGCGTCCGCGGAGTTCGTCCGCGCATCCAATCTGACCTCCGATATGCCCGGCGCGGTGGTCGTCTTCGACCTGGGGGCCTCCGGCCTGACCCTGAGCCTGGTGGAGATTCCCTCGGCGAATGTGCTGGGGTCGAGTCGCACCACCGAGATCAGCGGCAACGCTTTCGACGGCCTGGTGCTCGACCATCTGGTGGCCGAGGGCATCCTGCAGCGACCCGAGACCCCCGAGGCCGCGGCCGAGGTGGCCCGGTTCTGCCGTGGGGTCAAGGAGTCGCTGTCGACGTCGACCAAGGCGCAGACCCCCGGCGGCGGGATCCTGTTGATGACCAGGGATCAGCTGGTCGCAGCGATGGATCCGGTGCTCGAGCGGGCGGCGGATCTGGTCGGTGAACTTGGTGCGGCGAACGAGCGCACGATCGACCGGATCGTATTGATCGGCGGCGGTGCGTACGTCCCGAGCGTGCAGACCGTTCTGGCCGGCCGCCTGAGCCTGCCGGTGGTCGTCCCGGACGAGCCGGAGATGGTGGTCGCAAAGGGCGCTGCGTTGATCGCCGGTGGCTTCGGGCATACGGAGGCCGAGGATGTGGTGGCGCCGGAGTCGCCACCGGAACCACCGGATGAGGACGAGCCGGTCTTCGACATGGTGGGCGCGGAGGAAAAAGACCGCGCCGAAAAGTCAGCGGCTGAGAAGGCTGCCGCTGAAGATCTTGCCGATACCCCCGAACATGTCGCCGGTGCGGCGGCGGTTGCCGCTGCGGCGGTAGCGGGAGGTATCGGTTCCGACGAGTCGACCCCGGCGGCGGATTCCGCCGAGGATGGCCCGGCGGAGGTTTCCGACGTCGAGGATTCCGCATCCGACGAGACCGTCGCGGACTCGCCCGACGCTGCGTGGTCGACCGTGGCCGAGGAGGCCGGCGTCGAGGCGGAGTCGGAGTCCGCCGAGCCCACCAGTTTGGGCGATGTCGTCCAGGTGCCGGCCGAGCTCGCCGACGAGACCGCCCCGACGGTCGAGCCGACCGCCGAGTTCGACGGCGCCGCCGAAGCCGTGGAAGTCGAGACCGAAGACACGGCCGTGATCGAGGACGAGCCGGCGCCGGGCGCCGACGGTGTCGACGGCGCCGAGCGGGACGCCGCCGATGCTGCTGACCTGGTCGAGGAAGTTGCCGAGGACGGCGCTGCCGATGGCACGGTGGACGAGGCCGTGCAGGACGTCGAGGAGTCGGTAGCCGAGCAGTCGGTAGTCGATCGGGCCGCGGATGCCGACGCGGCGACCGAGGGCGACGGGACGTCGGAGATCCCCGGCGAGGATTCCGGCGCCGAGGCCGCCGTCGATGAGCAGACCGATGCCACCGGGGCCGCGGAAGCCGCCGAGACCGTTGCCGAGGCCGCCACCCCGGCCGAGACCGCCGAGGTGACGCCGGCCGGCGCCGCCGCCGAGACCACTCCCGCCGATCCGGACGCGCCCGACGGCGCGGAGGCGACTGTCGACGTCGATCCGACTGTCGACGCAGATCCGACCGATGACACGGCAGCCACCACCGGCGAGCTGCCCGACGCGGAAACGGCGAGCACCGACGCCGGCGAGGAAGACTCCGGAGCGGCGGGCTATGTGACCCCCGCGGCGGTCGGAGTGGCCACCGCGGCCGGGGTCGCCGCCGCCGAACAGCGTCCCGATACCGACCTGACCGGCATCCACCCGCTCACCTCCGCCCGGGTCGACACCGCAGCCGACTTGGCGGCGGAGACCTCCGGGGACGCCTCGGCGCGATCGGTCGACGGCGCCGGGGTGGGGCCGGAGTCCGCGGCCACCCGGGTGGCGGGCCCTCCCGGCGACGAGCCGACCATCGAGGTGCCCGCGGCGATGACGCGCGCGGTGGGACGGGGTATCGACGGCCCGACCGAGCCGATCGGACCGGACGTTCGCCCGAACCTCAGCGCGGTTGCCGCCGCGGTCCGGCAGATCGATGATCGCGGGGCCGTCGACGCCGCCGGTGTCTCGGATTACTACGCGCCGCTGGCGGACCCGGTGACGGGTCGTTCCGGCAACGGGCAGCTGCTCGCCGATCCGCAGACCGCGACCGCATCGGACACCGACCCGGTCGCATCGGACGCCGAGGCGGGCAAGCCGATCGCCGGCGCACAGTCCCGCGCCGCCCGCATCAAGGCGCGGTTGCCCATGATCGCCGGACTGGTCGCCAGCGCGCTGGCCGTCGGGTCCGTCGTGTTGTGGGGGCTGTCCGACCCGGACTTCGGGGCCAGTGGCGACCGTTTCGCCACCGACACCGAAATCGGCGTCACCCTGGTGGACGGCGGGGCCTACGGGGTGGCGGCAGTAACGCTCGAACCGGAATTCGCGACCCTCTAAGAGGGTGGGGTTCGATTCTCGTAGAACACAATCGGAAGTAGTCGATGGTATTCGCACAGGCCACAGCGATCACCGGTGCCGGACCGATCGGACCCCGGACGGTCGACGTCCACCCGGAGACGTTCCGCCCCCACCCGATTCACGCGACGGAACGCATCTGGTCGGAGACCAACTGCTACGTCGACCTGTGGGTCGAACTGATCCACGTCCTCGGCGCCGATCCCCGGCCGGCCATGGCATCGGTGCTCGACGCCGGTTTCGACGGACTCCAGTGGTCGTTCGTCAAGCCGCAATCGGAGGACCTGCGGAATCTCTACGGCATCCGGGTCGACGAGATGAACGTGTGGAAGCCGTTCCACGAGCACCTGATCGAGAATCTGACCCACGGCCGGCTGTCGACTGTCGAGGTCGACTCGCATTGGCTGCCCGATACCGCGGGCACCACCTACCGGTCCGGCCACGGCAAGACGACGATCGTTCCGCTGACGATCGACCCGTCGCTGCGCACGATGACCTACCTGCACAACGCCGGGTGCTACGAGGTGTCCGGTGAGGACTTCGACGGCAGCCTCGGTATCGGCGAGCGGGCCCCGCTGCTGCCGCCCTACCTCGAGCAGATCGCGGTCGACGTCGACCGCCTCGACGCCGGTCCCGCGGTCGACGACCGCGATATCCGCAGCATCGCCGAGCATTTCGCCCGCCGGCCCGCGGGCAACCCGGCAGCCGATCTCGGCCGCCGAGTCGTCGCCGACATCGAATGGGTGCAGTCCGCCGGGCCGGACGCCTTCCATCTGTGGTCCTTCGGCACCTTCCGACAGCTCGGCGCCACCGCCGAGATCGCCGCCGATGTCGCCGGATACCTCGTCGACCGCGGGATCGGTGACGCCGCCGCCGCGGTCGAGCCGTTCCTCGCCGTGGCGACCGCCGCCAAGTCCGGCCAATTCCGCATGGCGCGCGCCGCGCGCGGCCGGGCGGTCGACCTGACCGAAACGGTCGACGCGATGAGCGGCGGCTGGGCCGCGGCCGTCGACGCCCTCGACGCGGCTCTGTGACCACAACCGGCGAAGCCCGATCGTCCACCGGCATCGTCGACCACCTCGCCGGCGCCGGCTGGGCGGTCTTCCGGGAGAACGACAACCGGCCCGGAACGATCGCCGATCCCGGTTCATCCGTCGCCGCCGCGGTCTCTCTGCCGACCACCGTCGCCGCCGTGATGCGCGATATCGACGGCGACGAGGCTGCCCGCTCGCGCGACTACGACGCCGACACCTGGTGGTTTCGCACCACCGTCGAGGTGCCCACCGATACCGATCTGGTGCTGGAATGCGCCGGCCTGGCGACGATCTGCGAGGTCTGGGCGGGCGGGACGGTGATCGCCGAGAGCGAGTCGATGTTCGTCCCGCTGCGAGCGACGCTGCGCTCCGAGACCGGGCGCATCACCCTCGCGCTGCGATTCCGTTCCCTCACCGCCCATCTGGCGCGCCGCCGCCCGCGCGGCCGGTGGCGCTCATCGATGATCGCCGCGCAGGGACTGCGCTGGGTGCGCACCACGATGCTCGGCCGCGCGCCCGTCTACAACGGGGTGCCGGCCCCGGTCGGCCCCTGGCGACCGATCACCCTGACGGCGGCCGGCGCCCGCCCGCAACCGAGCCTGCGCGGCGGATGGCAGGACGGGGCCGCGACCCTGGGGGTACGCCTGAATACCGATGCCGGAGCGGAGATCACCGTCGAGGTCGCCGGAACGACCGTCACCGCCCGCGCCGATCCCGAGGGGCAGCTCGACACCACCATCGCCGTACCGGGCGTGCGCCCGTGGTGGCCGCATACCCACGGTGACCCGGTGCGCTATCCGGTGCGGATCACCGATACCGACGGCAGCAGCGACCATCTCGTCGGCTTCCGCGACATCACCGTCGACCGGTCCACCGGCGGATTCACCCTCGCCGTCAACGGGATACCCACCTTCTGCCGCGGCGCCTGCTGGGTGCCGGTCGACCCGATCGGATTCGGCGACGCCGGTGTGCGCGACCTGCTCGAACAGGTGGCCGCCGCCGGCGCGAACATGGTCCGCGTCGTCGGCACCATGGTCTACGAGACCCCCGAGTTCTACGACATCTGCAGCGAATTGGGCCTGCTCGTCTGGCAGGACCTCATGATCGGCACGATCGACCCACCGACCGACGAGGCCTTCACCGCGCTGCTGCGCGCCGAACTCGACGCCTTCCTCGGCGACAACGGCCATCAGGCATCGCTCGCGGTGATCAGTGGGGGCAGCGAGACCGACCAGCAGCCCACCATGCTCGGCCTGTCCGCCGACGAGTACCGGATGCCCTTCTCCGACAGCGAGCTTCCGCGGATCCTCGACCGCGAGGGACTGTCGGTCGGCTGCGTGCCGTCCAGCCCGTCCGGGGGAGACCTCGCCACCCACGAGGGTTCCGGTGTCGCGCACTACTTCGGAGTGGGCGGCTATCTGCGACCCCTCGACGACGTGCGCGCCGCCGGGGTGCGGTTCGCCGCCGAATGTCTGGCCTTCGCGATCCCGCCCGAACGCCGTTCGGTCGACGCGCTGTTCGGCTCGGCGAACCCGGCCGGACACGACCCGGCATGGAAGCGCGGCGTCCCCCGCGACCGCGGCTCCTCCTGGGATTTCGAGGACGTGCGCGATCACTATGTGCGCACCCTCTTCGGTGTCGAACCGTCGCTGGTGCGTCGCGACGACCCCGAGTACTACCTCGACCTGGGTCGTGCAGCGATCTGCGAGGCGGTTACCGCCACCTACTCCTATTGGCGGGGAGCCGATTCCGGATGCGACGGCGCGTTGGTGCTCAGCCTGCGCGATACCGCGCCCGGCGCCGGCTGGGGCCTGGTGGACGCCCTCGGGGTGCCGAAGGCGCCGTGGTATCCGTGGGCGCGCGCGGCGGCGCCGGTGGCGATCCTGCTCGACGACCGCGGCCTCGACGGGCTGCGGATCACCGTCCCGAACGATCGGCCGATACCGCTGTCCGGGCGCCTGACGGTCGAACTGCACACCGCGGCAGGGCTCGTACCGGTCGAGGGCGCGGTCGACATCGTCGTACCCGCGCACGGCCGCTGGACCGGCGGCGTCGACGGGGTCCTCGGCCGGTTCACCGATGCCACGCACGCGCACCGCTTCGGTCGGCGCGGCTACGAGGCGATCGTGGTGCGGGTGCTCGACTCGGCCGCCGACGTCGAGGTGGCTCGGGCGGTGCACCTGGTGGCCGGCCCGCGACTACCTCTGCAGAATTCGATCGGACTGTCGGCGCGGTGCACACCGGACGGCGACGGCTGGAATCTGCGGATCGCGACCGCAGATGTCGCCCAGTACGTCGTGATCGACTGTGCCGGAGCGCAACCCGCGGACAACTGGTTCCACCTGGCGCCGGGCACCCATCGGGATGTCCCGCTGCGGTCGGCGGCGGCCGGGCGGAAGCCGAGCGGACGGGTGCGGGCGTTGAACGCGGTGGCCTCCGCGACGATAGAGGTGGTGGACGCACCGGAGTAACCGGGGTCTACCACCTCGATCGAGCGTTGGATAACGACCGCTGCCGGGCCCGAGGTCGCGCCCGCCGATGCCCCTGCGCCCGGTTCGGTATACGACCAGCGCCCGAGGGTGGTCGGCTACGCCCGCAGGTGCGCCGGCCAGGTACGCGGCCGGGTGCCGTAGCGGCGGATCATGCCCAGTGCGATGCGCTCCATGCCGAATCCGACACAGGCGCTGTGCGCGGTGGAGCCGTCGACCGTGCGGATATCGAAGGTGTCCCCGAAATGATCGCGATGGTTGTTCGCCGAGACGACCGCGGTGCCGTCGTCCAGGTCACCGTAGAGGCGCACGACCAGCTCGGTCTTGAGGTTCTCGTTGCGCTGGTTGGCGGCGAGCATGCGGCCCGCCCGACCGAAGAACGGATCGTTGGCGATCACCGCCTCCGCCTCGAGGCCGAGGTCGGCCAGGACCGACAGGCCGCGCTCCTCCCAGGCGCTGCGATGGTCGATCGCCGCCTGCTCGGTGCCGACCCGCACATATTCGTGCATTCGGAAGGCCTGCATGCGTGCCGGATCCACCGCCGGCTCGTGCCGGAAGCAGTAGCCGAAGATGTCCATCAGCACGCCGTCGGCGGGCAGCGTTCCGGTCAGCCGGGCGTAGCTCGGGTGGCACGCCGCGGAGACCAGCATCGTGCCCGCGGGCGACAGGAAGTGGTTCCAATCGCGTCCGGCGGAGCGCTCGGCCAGCAACTGGGCGTGGGCCTTGTTGTCGCCGGTGAAGGTGGTGATCGCACCGGTCAGGTTCGGGAAGGAGGCGAGGTAGTCGGTCCGCTCGAAGGCGTCGACCGGGAACACCGGTGGGAACCGCAGCACCTGCGCCGAGGTGCCGTGGGCGGCCGCGCCGGCCGCTTCCACCTTCGCATCGATCAGATCGATGATGGACTCGAAATCGCCGGAGCGACCGTACAATCCGTCGACCGAGGTCGGGATCAGCAGTTCGGCGGCGACCAGTTCGTCCCGGAACCGGGCGCGTTCGGTCTGCAGATCCGCCACCGCGTGGGCGGCCGACTCGGCGCCGACCGAGGACGCGTCGACCGCGGTCATCGGTCGCCCTTGTAGATCAGACCGAGCTGGGCGTTGTGGGCGAGGATGCGCTCATTGCTCACCATGATCTGCGAGCCGTGCGCGTCGCGCAGGTGTCGCCCGATGCTCAGGTCGCTGTCGTCGCGATAGCCGGCGATCCCGCAGATCACCATGGCCCGCCCGACGATCTCGACCACCAATTCCGATGCGGTGACCTTGACGTTGTTCGCGTGGATCGCGAAGCCGATCGAGTCCAGGCGCGCCGGGTTGTCGGCATTGTCGTCGAAATCCGCCGCTGCGGAACGAACGGTGTCGACCAGACGGTCGTGGATCACCGACAGCTCCGCCAACCGCAGTGCCGCCGGCGGAGTCGTCCCCGGATTGCGGCGGGCCTGCTGACGAACCGCCTTGCGCGCCTTGGCAACCGCGGCGTCGGCGATACCCGACCAGGCCGCCGCCCAGAGCACGTGCGCGGTCGGCAGCATGCTGCGCGCCGAGATCGTCGAGTAGGGGACCGGCAGCACCCAGTCCGCCGAGCCCTGCGCCTTCAGCAGGAACCCCGGGCTGCAGGTGCCGCGGAAACCGAGGGTATCCCAGGCGCCGGTCTGCTCGAGCTCGAGCCGATCGCTCGGGCACAGCACCAATACCTGGTCGCCCTGATTGCTTTCCGGGGAGCGGCGGGCGGTCACCAGGATCGCGTCCGCGTAGGCGCCGTAGGAGATCACCGGCGCATTCTTGGAGAGGGTGAACTGCGAGCCCTCGTACGTCACCGCGCAGGAGCTCGATCGCACGTCGCCACCGATGCCGATCTCGGTGGTCGCCGAGGCCAGCAGCAGGCCCTCGGTCGCCACCCGCTCGACGAACGCGGCGATCGCGGGCGACGACAGGCCGTGCCGCGTCAACGACAGCAGCTGGGTCTGGTGCATCGCGTAGATCATCGCGGTGGACGCACATTCGGCGCCCAGGGCGCGGGTGATGGCGGCCAGTCGGGTCAGCGAGGCGCCGGAGCCGCCCAGATCGGTGGGGATCGGCGCGGCGAGCAGGCCGAGTTCCCGTAGTGCGGCTATCGCTTCGGCGGGAAAGCGTGCGGCGCGGTCCACATCGGACGCGTGCGTACGCACCACATCGAGGACGGCGTCGGGTACCGGTGGGCCCCCGGTCAGATCCTGTGTCGGCGACTGGACGGTCGGCATCGCTCAGACCAACTCGGTGATCGCCGCGGAGATGGCGGCGATCGAGGAGAAGGTGGACTTCTGCAGCAGTCGGTCGGGGAACTCGATGTCGAACTCGTCCTCGAGACCGATCATGACGTTGACGCTCGCATGGGAGGTCAGACCCTTGTCGTACAGGTCATCGTCCTCACCGATCGAGTCGACGGTGATGGGGAGCTTCCCGTAACGCCCGATGATGTCTCGGATCCGGTCCAGGTCGGTGGTCATCTGCACGCTCACGTCTTCCTCCATCCACGCTCACTCGCTGTCGAGTCCGACGCTCGAAACTCGACGCGATCGGCGTCTTCGCTTTGGTTCGCAAACGGTCGTTTACACAACCGAGCGGTATGCCAAGTACATCGAAACCGAAGTAAAAAATGTTTCAGCTCGCTGGACGAGCATCCGTCACGTTACCGTACCGAGAATGGTAACGAGAGAGCGGCCGACCGGGGATGACCTGGACAGACGTTAGATCGCGAACGCATAACAAAAGGATCGCCAATGCGCGACGGTAAAGTCACAAACGCGTGTATCGGTGGGGTCTGTTTCAGTGTCGTGCGGCATGTCGGCCGGCGGCACGGCCCGGCGGGCGCGCGAGCATCGCGGCAATTCCCGTGGTGAGCGGGACCGACAGGGTCAGGGCGATGCCACCGACCGCCGAACGGGCGATTTCGGTCGCGATCGCGTCACCGGTCAACAGGTCACCCAGCGGCCGTCCCGCGACGCTCAACAACAGCAGCAGCGGCAGCGCGCCACCGGCGTAGGCGAGCATCAGGGTGTAGACCGTCGACGCGATGTGGTCGCGCCCGACCCGCATCGCCCCCCGGAAGAGGTCGAGACGGCTCGCGTCGGGATTGGCCGCCGCCAGTTCGAACGTCGCCGAGGCTTGGGTGATCGTCACGTCGTTGAGCACGCCGAGCGAGCCGATGATGAAGCCTGCGAGCAACAATCCGATGATCGACACGTGCTCGAGGTAGGTCTGGATATTGGTGTTCTGCTCCTCGGACAGGCCGGTGACACCGGTCCCGTCGATCACCATCACCGAGCCGATCGCGGCGACCACCATCGACGTCAGCGTCCCCAGCAGCGCAGCACTGGTCCGCAGATTGACGCCGTGCGCCAGGTACAACACCGCGTACAGGATGAGTGAACCGCCCACCAGCGCAACGGGTACCGGCGGTTTGTCGTCCAGCAACGCGGGCAGGATGAATACGACGATCACCCCGAACGCCAGGGTCAGGCCGATCAGCGCGCGCAGGCCGCGCAGTCCGGCGACCACGACGATGACGATCACGAAGATCGCGACCACCAGCAGCAGCGATCCGGTGCGTTGGAAGTCGTCGAACCCGTAGATCGCCGAGCCGGAGGTGTCGATGCCGCGGATGAGGCGAATCTTGTCGCCGGGCTGGAGATCCGGCTGACCGGGGCCCGGTGAGACCTCGAGGAGGGTCCGGTTGCCGGCGTTGGGGCCGGAGTCGATCGACACCACGAAGCTCGGGCATTCGTATCCGCCGGCGGGCGCGGCCAGCGGGGCATCGCTGAAGACGCGACCGGCGGAGGGGCTGGGGCACAGACCCGGGTTCTGTTCGAGGACGGTGCCGTTCACCGACTGCACGGCACTGCCGTCGGCCGACTGGAAGGGTGTGGGCACGTCGACGCTCACGCGGTCCGGCCAGAGCACGAACAGGCCGATCAGCGAGGCGATGCCGATCACGGTCAGCAGGCCGATCACCACGCGCGCGGCGACCGGTCCGATCGGGATCGGGCCGTGCCCGTGACTGTGGCTGTGCCCGTGGCCGTGGTGGGTCACCAACTCCGGCCCCGTGCGTCGGGCCCGTCGGCCGGCGCGCCCCGTCGGGGTGCCCGTCGGCGCCGCGCTCGTGGCGTTCGCCGCAGGATCGGGGGAGGCTCCGACAGCGGGAGCGGCGGTGGAATCGGGAGCGGCAGCGCGACCGGCAGTGGCAGCGCGACCGGCAGTGGCAGCGCGACCGGCAGTGGCAGCGGGAGTGGCGGCAGCGCGACCCGCAGCGGCAGCGCGACCGGCAGTGGGAGCCGGGCCGGCGGTGGGGGCGGGACCGGAGGCGGCGCCGCGGGCCACGGGACCTGCGGCGGGACCGGGAGTATCGCCCGGGTCGCCGTAGCCGGTTCGGTACGGATCGGCCGGAGCGGCGCCGTACGGGTCTCGAAACGGCCCCGTGGGAGGGCCACCTGGAATCGGATCGAAGCGATCCCGGCGGTCGGGATCCTGCGGTTGCTCGGATGGTGTGTCGTGGGCCCGCGCGCGCCGCGGCGGATACGGAACGCCTGCGGGGTGAGGTTCGGAGAGGCTCCACCCGCTGTCGGCGCCGGCGGCATCGCGGCCGCGGTACGAGTCCTCGGCGCCGTATCGGACACCCCCGTCGTACGGGTCGGGGTCGTACGGATCGGGGCGGTACGGGTCGGAGTTGTATGGCCCGGCGTCGTACGGATCGGGGCGGTACGGGTCGGAGTTGTATGGCCCGGCGCCGTACGGCTCGGGGGCGCTCCGGGAACCACCGGGGCCGCTCGATGGTGCGCGGGTGCCGTAGGGCGTCTGTCGTGGCGCGTACGACCCATCCGGGGGCCGGTGATCCGGCCCGGTCGATCGGTCGGAGGGTGGTGTGGGTCGGCGCGGCGCACCGCGCTCGGAAGCCGGCGGCGCGGGTTGATCGTCCTGGCGATGTGTGGCGCTCGACTCCGGACCGTCCGGTCGGCGGTGGCGGGGTTCTGATGGCCCGGAAGAGGTCACGGGTTCCAGAGTAGGTTTCGCGAAGGCGGTGGCGGGGAAGCAGGGGGGGTTCGTCCCCCGCCACCTTCCAGCCAACCCTGGGGGGATGGGCGGCTGGCGCCTTCGGGGCGCACTCGCTTGGGTGCGCAGTCACGAAGCTACCAGGACTTTGTGCGTAGAAAAGCCGGTGCGGCATGTGAGACCGGCTTGTTATGAATGGTCTAGCTCAGCGTGATGTAACGCGCCTCGGGTTTCGATGAATCGCCCGATACAGCCAGAGATTCCGGCAATCGGTACGAACGTCGTACCTTCGGACCGTGCGCGACCGGCGCGGGCGGCCGATCGGATATGGAGGCTATCCATTGTCCGATCGGCCGCCCGAACGTCGGCGGCAGTAGTACTACTGGCGGTAGGAGGCAAGGAAATTGCCGAGGCGCTCGATCGCGATCGCCAGATCGCGCGCCCACGGCAACGTCACGATCCGCAGATGATCGTGATGCGGCCAGTTGAATCCGGTGCCCTGCACCACCAGGATCTTCTCCTGCAGCAACAGATCCTGGACCAGTTGCTCGTCGCTGTGGATCTCGTGCACCTCCGGATCGAGGCGCGGGAAGGCGTACAGCGCGCCGCGCGGAGCGACACACGAGACGCCGGGGATCTCGTTGAGGGCGCGCACGGCGACGTCGCGCTGCTCGTGCAGGCGCCCGCCGGGCAGGATGAGATCCTCGATGCTCTGGTACCCGCCCAGGGCCACCTGGATCGCGTGCTGGGCCGGAACATTCGGACACAGCCGGGTCGAGGCCAGCAGTTCGATGCCCTCCAGGAACCCCGCGGCATGCGCCCGCGGGCCGGTGATCACCAGCCACCCGGAGCGGTAACCCGCGACGCGGTAGGTCTTCGACAGCCCGTTGAAGGTCAGGCAGAGCAGGTCGGGCGCGACCGAGGCGAGGTTCACGTGCTCGGCGTCGTCGTAGAGGATCTTGTCGTAGATCTCGTCGGCCAGCAGCAGCAGCTGATGCTTGCGGGCCAGTTCCGCGATGGCGGTGAGGGTTTCGCGCGAATAGACCGCACCGGTGGGATTGTTCGGATTGATTACCAGCAGCGCCTTGGTGCGGGGGGTGATCTTCGCTTCGATGTCGGCGAGGTCCGGCTGCCAGCCGTTGGTCTCGTCGCAGAGGTAGTGCACGGCCTTGCCGCCGGCCAGGGTGGTCATCGCCGTCCACAGCGGGTAGTCCGGTGCCGGGATCAGCACCTCGTCGCCGTCGTCGAGCAGCGCCTGCATGGTCATGGTGATCAGTTCGGAGACGCCGTTGCCCAGATAGACACTGTCGACGTCGAATTCCGGAAAGTCGGGGACGAGCTCGTAGCGGGTGACGATCGCGCGGCGTGCGGACAGGATGCCCTTGGACTCCGAGTAGCCCTGCGCGTGCGGCAGTGCGGCGATCATGTCGCGCACGATCACGTCGGGCGCCTCGAACCCGAACGGCGCCGGGTTGCCGATGTTCAGCTTCAGGATGCGGTGCCCCTCGGCCTCGAGCCGGGCGGCGTGGGCGTGTACCGGTCCACGGATCTCGTACAGCACGTTCTGCAGCTTGGACGACTGCTCGAGCGGGCGAAGGGACGATGCCGGGTGAAACTGCTCCGTGGAACTCATCAGGCAATCGTGCCACCGCCCCCGGGAGTCGCCGCAAGCCAATATCCCGGGAATGGCCCGAGTGGGGCGGTCCGGTGTGGTAGGCGCCGGACCGGCCGGTGGGCCGACGGTGGTCAACGGTGCGATCGGTGAGGACAATCGTTTCCATGTGTGGCCGCTACGCGAATACGCGTTCCGATGCCGATCTGAAGGATGTCTTCGACATCGTCGAAGCGGTCGGCGAGGGCTTGGCGCCCTCCTACAACATCGCGCCCACCCAGCCGGTGCGGATCGCGCTGACCCGTACCGACCGCGAGACCGGGGATCGTCGGCGCGAGTTGCACACCGCCCGATGGGGGTTGGTGCCGTCGTGGGCGAAGGATCTGTCGATCGGCGCGCGGATGATCAACGCGCGATCGGAGACGATCACCGAGAAGCCCGCCTTCCGCAAGGCGGCCGCCTCCCGGCGCTGCATCGTGCCGGCGGACGGATACTACGAGTGGATGCGGCGCGACGGCCGCAAGGTCCCCTACTTCCTGCATGCCGATGGGGTGCTGGCGATGGCCGGCCTCTACGAGTGGTGGCGCCGGCCCGACGCCGCCGACGACGATCCGGACCGCTGGGTGCTCTCGACGACGATCATCACCCGGCCCGCGACCGACGCGATCGGCGAGATCCACGACCGTGCGCCGCTGGTGCTCGCCGGGGCGGACCTCGACGAGTGGCTCGATCCGTCGATCACCGCGCCGGGAGCGATCACCGGGCTGGTCGACCACGTCGTCGAGCCGACGCTGATCCCCTACGAGGTGGGCCCGGCGGTCGGCAATGTCGCCAACAACTCCCCGGAACTGCTCGAACCGGTCGCGGTCTGACCGGGGCCCCGAGGTCGGGCCGCACGCCGATCCGCCGCCCCCGCGGGCCGGGTTCCCGCGATGTCGCTCAGCACACCCGGCGCAGGTAGCCCGGGGAATCGCCGGGGACGAGGTCGAGATCGCGCTGGATGACCGCCGCCCGCTCACCGATCGCCGCGCAGGCGGCGTCCAAACCGTCCCGGGTGTACTCGACGTCGAAGACCGCGTCGCCGTATCGGTCGACGTAGGACTCGCATTCGTCGAACTGACCGCACTCCTCGGCGATCGCGAAGGAGAAGCCGATGTCCGGGGCCGCGTCGAGCAGATCCGGGGTGTTCTTCTGACCGGCCGCCAGCCCGGACCGCGTGGCGGCGTCCACCAGCAGGCGGGCGTAGGCGATCGTGTCATCCCGATCGGAGGGCAGATCGGGATACCTCTGGTAGCTGTCCAGGTTGTCGAACTCGACGGCGTCGAAGCCGCGCTCGGCGCAGGCTGCGAGCATGTCCGATACGAACGCCGCGGCGGCGTCCCGATGCGCGGGGGTGCCGATGTCGATCGGATGTTCGCCGGGCCACTCGGGGTCGGTGATGTCGAGGACCAGCCCGTCCGGCCACCGTTCGGCGCCGCCGGGACCGTCGGCCTGCGCTTCGGTCTGGAAGGCGTTGACGTAGCAGACCGAGTAGACGCCGGGGGCCGGTGCGCTGTCCCACTGGCGGACCACCACGCCGACATCGGCGGGTACCGGATAGTCGCCGCCCAATTGGTAGTCGAAGCCCACCCCCGTCGGTGGGCCGGTCACGGTATCCCCGGCGGAGGCCGGCGGGGTGGCCCCGGTAGCGGCGGCTGTCGGGCCGGCCCCGGTGGCGGCAACCGTCGGGGTCGCCCCGTCGCCGGGAGATTCCTCGGCCGCCGGTCCGCACGCGGTCGCGACCGGCACGAGCAGCGCGAGCCCCGCGATCGCAAGCCACGCACGCATCCGACCCGCCCCGCGAACCGGCGGATTGGGGAGTTCTGCGTCCATCGGGTGGATGCCAGACTCCCCAACCTCGACCGGCCGGGTGGAGGAGCGCCGACGCCGGTGAACTGGCGGCGGCACTCCCCACATGCGCGGTCGATTCAGCGTCGGCCCGGAGGCTTGGCGATGCCCTTCATCCCCAGGCCACCCGGCTTGGCGACCGGGGGTGCGGGGACATCGGCCGGCGCGTCCTGCCCATTCGCCGAGCCATTGGTCGCCGGCGCGGCCCCGTTGCCGGCCGCGCCGTTGGTCTCCGCGGGGGCGACCGACTCCTCCGTGACCGACTCCACCGTGACCGACTCCACCGTGACCGCCTGCTCCGCGGTCGGCTGGTCGCCGGCGGGATCTGCGACGTCGGGAGTTTCCACGACGGCGACGTCCTCGGAAACGGGGCTCGTCGCCGGGGTGGCCGGCCTACCCGGAGCCGGCGGAGCGCCACGGCGACCGGGAGCCCGCGTGATGCCCTTCATACCGAGTCCGCCGGGAGCGGCCTTCGGTGCGGCAGGCTCGGGGGCCGCCGGCTGTTCCGCGACCGGATCCGCGGTGACCACCTCGGTCGTATCGGCCACGACCTCGGCGACGTCCGCCGGAGGGGGCGTCGGTGCGGCCTTCGCTGCGCCACCGGGCGGCTTCGGGGCACCGGCCCCGGGCGTGCGCGCGATGCCCTTCATACCGAGCCCGCCCTTGGCGGTCGGGATCGCCGGCGTCGCGGGAGCCGGAACTGCGGGAGCCGCAGGTGCGGGCGTTTCCGCGCCGGCCGGTGCCTCGGCCGCCGGTGTCGGGGGCTTCGCCGCGCCCGGTGCCTTGGGAGCACCGCCGCCCGGAGCCTTCGGAGCGCCGGCACCCGGTGTGCGGGCGATGCCCTTCATGCCCAGGCCTCCCTTGGCAGGAGCCTTCGGCGGGGCCGCCGGGGGAGCGCTCGGGGTATCGGCGGTCGGCGCCGGAGCTGCTGCCGGAGCACCGGGAGCCTGCGCACCGGGCGCCTTGATGCCGCCCTTCATGCCCAGACCGCCGGCCTTCGGTGCACCGGCCGCCGGAGCGCCGGGAGCCTTGGCGCCGCCCTTCATGCCGAGGCCGCCGGCCTTGGGTGCGCCCGCTGCCGGAGCGCCGGGAGCCTTGGCGCCGGGCGCCTTGATACCGCCCTGCATACCGAGCCCGCCCGCCTTGGGCGCGCCGGCCGCCGGAGCACCCGCCGCCGCACCGGGAGTCGGGGCGCCAGGAGCCTTCGCGCCGCCCTTCATGCCCAGGCCACCGGCCTTCGGTGCGCCCGCGGCAGGTGCGCCGGGAGTCTTGGCGCCGCCCTTCATCCCCAGACCGCCGGCCTTCGGCGCACCAGCGGCAACACCGCCGGCAGCAGCGGTCGGAGCAGCCGCGACGGCCTGCTCGGCCACCGGCGCCGGCTCCGGAGCCGCTTCGATCTCCTCGACCTTCTCGGTCTGGATCACCTCGATGTTCTTGCCCAGCTGCTCGGCGTCCAGGCGGGTGATCGACTCGAGCATCAGCTGGGCGACGTCGATGACCTCGACGTTCTCGCCGCGACCCAACTCCTGACGGGCAGTCAGGCCGTCGGTGAGCATCACCCGGCAGAACGGGCAACCGGTCGCGATGCGTCGACCCTCGCGCGGCGGGGCGTCGTCGAGCGTGCCGATCGCCTCGTCGACCCGGTCGACGTTGATCCGCTTGCCGATGTGCTCTTCCATCCACATCCGCGCGCCACCGGCGCCGCAGCACATCGACCGTTCGCCGTGCCGGGGCATCTCGGTCAGGACCGAACCGGACTCGGCGATCACCTCGCGGGGAGCGTTGTAGATCTTGTTGTGCCGACCCAGGTAGCACGGGTCGTGGTAGGTGACCGTGTCGTCGACCTTGGCCACCGGGATCAGCCGCTTCTGCCGCACGAGCCGGTTGAGCAGCTGGGTGTGGTGGACGACCTCGTAGTTCGCGCCGAGCTGCGCGTACTCGTTCTTCAGCGCGTTGAGGCAGTGCGCGCAGGTGACGATGACCTTGCGCTTCGGTTCGTCGAGCCCCTCGAAGACCGAATCGATCATCTCGATGTTCTGCTGCGCCAACTGCTGGAACAGGAACTCGTTGCCCGCGCGGCGGGCGGAGTCACCGGTGCAGGTCTCGCCCTGGCCGAGCACCAGGAACTTGACGCCCGCGGTGGCCAGCAGCTCGGCGACCGCCTTGGTGGTCTTCTTGGCGCGGTCCTCGTAGGCGCCGGCGCAGCCGACCCAGAAGAGGTACTCGTAGCCCTCGAACGAATCGGTGTCGTCACCGAAGACGGTGATCGGGAAGTCCATCTCCGAGATCCAGTTGAGCCGATCCTTGGAGTTCTGACCCCACGGATTGCCCTTGTTCTCGAGGTTCTTGAACAGTCCGGCCAGCTCGGAGGGGAACTCCGACTCGATCAGCACCTGGTAGCGGCGCATATCGATGATGTGGTCGACGTGTTCGATGTCCACCGGGCACTGCTCGACGCAGGCACCGCAGGTGGTGCAACTCCACAGCACGTCCGGATCGATGATGCCGCCGGCGATCTGCCCCTCGGTGGGGCCGACCAGCGGGCGGTCGGATTCCAGACGCGCGGCCTCCGGGATCGCGGCCAGCTTGGCCTCGTCGGGCTTGCCGTCGGCGTCGACCAGCCCGACCTCCTCGCCGGCCATATCCTTGCGGCCGCCGGCCAGCAGATAGGGGGCCTCGGCGTAGGCGTGATCGCGCAGCGACATGATCAGCAGCTTCGGCGACAGCGGCTTGCCGGTATTCCACGCCGGACACTGCGACTGGCAACGGCCGCATTCGGTGCAGGTGGTGAAGTCCAGCCAGCCCTTCCAGGAGAAGTCCTCGATTCGGCCGACGCCGAAGGTGTCGGTATCGGGGTCGGCGGTCTCCATATCGATCGGCTTGCCGCCGGACATCATCGGCTTGGCGGCACCGAGGGCGACCGAGCCGTCGTCCTGGCGCTTGAAGTAGATATTCGGGAAGGCGCTGAACCGGTGCCAGGCGACGCCCCAGGTCAGGTTGCGGCCGACCAGGTAGAGGAACAGGCCGCCCGAGAGCATCTTGATCAGCGCGAACACCGAGACGAGTTCCGGGCTCTCCGGCAGCAGCCGGGCCACCTGCATGGTGAAGAAGTCCGAGTACGGGTTGGCGTGCCCGAAGGTCGCGATCTTGCCGGCCTTCACGAAGATCATGCCCAGGCCCTCGACCAGCACGATCATCTCGATGAGGTAGGCCGGACCGAAGCGGGAACCCGAGAAGCGGGACAGCCGGGCGGGGACCCGCGGATGGTTGAGCTGGCGGATGACGATCAGCGTCAGGATGCCGACCACCGTGCCGATGCCCAGCAGCTCGTCCCAGAGGTGCCAGGCGAAGGTGTCACCGAAGAACGGCCAGTGGAACTCGGGGTAGAGGGTCTGCCCGTAGGCCTCGAAGTAGAGCAGGAAGCCGCCGAGGAAGCCGATCATCACCAGCCAGTGCGCCCAGCCGACCGTCCGGAACTTGACCATTCGCGTGTGGGCGATGAACTCGATGAGCATCTGCCGCATGCGGGGGACGATCGGGCGCCAGCGGTCGGGCGCGGGCTGGCCGAGTCGGATCGTCCGGTACTGGTTCCATACACCACTGAGGAAGGACGCCCATGCCACGAGGCAGAACAACCATCCGATGGTCCCCAACGTGATCGTCAGTGCGGACACGATCGACGCCCTTTCGCTCGAGGCGGCATTCCTGCCGCCCGTCCGGCTCAGCTACTCGCAGGTAACTTAGTGAAGTTACCCGAGGGTAACAAGTTGTAAGTTACTGGCCGGTAGCTAAAGATTCGGGCCGGTGACCGGGCGCTTCTCGGGCTGAGGGTGCTGTTCGGCCGCCGTACCTCGTGCGACCGTAACGGGAAGGTGGGGGTAGATCACAGCCAGGGTTTCCTAACTTCCGTTCTTTGTGCGGGTTTACGGGGCCGATTCCCCATCCGAACTTCAGGGTTCTCACAGCTTGTTCTCAGTCGGCGATTGGGCTAGATTTCAGACCAACGACCGGTCTGTTGGGTGGCGATCCGAAAGGGTCGATGGGCCGCCGGCGACCGGTACATGGGGTGGCATGGGGAGGTAATCGCGCCGGTTCGGGTGGGTTCGACGCCTACTCGTAAGCACGTCCGCGAGGCGTACCGGGCGGTTCACCCGCCAATATTTCGAAAGCCGCATCGCGGATGCTGTCACTATTCTCGGTGATTGCATTCCGGTAAATGTGGGCGACTATCGCCGATTGTCGGTAGTCCAAGTATCTATCAATTCGAATTAGCACATATTGTCATTCGGTTGAATTGAACCCGGTGTCGATCGGTGGAGTGGAGGTGATGGGGTGGACCTGTTCGCGACGGTCGACACGCTCATCGCTCCCCATCGATCGGGTGATCCGGACATGGTCGGGCGGGCACGTATGGTTATCGCGTGCGGGTCGGGGATCCGCAGCGGCCGTAGCGGTTCGTCGCTTCGATTGCAGGTGGTAGAGCGGTCGATCGGTCCGGGTTCGCCCGGCCGCGGGGGAGGGTTCGGACGAGGTGGAGGAGGGGCCGTGCGCCGAGCGACCGATGTCGCCGGTTGGACGCGGGTATCCAACATCTCGACGGTGTCGGATTCTCCCCGAAAGTGTGGGCATGCCCGGTAGGCGAAAGTTCGGACGCTAAGGTGAGTCGGTCCGAATCGATACCGGGTTAGGTGACCGAAGTTCGGTAGTTGTCTCCGAGGATCGGTTGAAACCGGAGGAGCGCAGTAGATGAGGAAACGGAAACTATGAACATGCGGAGACTGACGGCGACCGCCGCGCTGGCCATCGGCTCGCTCGCGGTGTGGACCGGAACCGCCTTGGCCGACCCGACCCTTCCGGCGGATCCGCCGGCGGCGGAGCAGGGCGCCGAGGAGATCGGCTACGAGGCGCACATCGAGGACGAGACCGTCGTCACCACGCTCGATGCCGGCGCCTTCCGCCTGGCCGACGATGGCAAGACGGTCACCGTCCAGGATTCGCAGGGCGCGGACGTGCTCGTTCTTCCGCTTACCTTCTACTTGGGCGACCAGCAGTTGCCGCTGCAGTCCGAGATCACCGAGGACGGCAAGGTCCTCAAGCTGATCCCGGGTGAGCTCGAGCCCGCGGTGGACAAGCCGGCCGGCCTCTTCAACTCCGTGGCCTCGCCGCTGGAGAACCAGCGCGCGACCAACGAGTTCTCGACCCAGCTCGGCCTGGCCACCGGCATCGGCAGCCTCGTCGGCACCATCGCCGGTGCGGTCATCGGCTGCGTCGCGACCATCCCGCTTGGATGCATCCCCGGTCTTCTGACAGGCGCTGCCGTCGGTGGTATCGCCGGAACGATCCTCGCCGGCGGACCGACCCTGATCGCGGCGGGTTATGACCTGGTCAATACCCTCAACGCTCCGCCCGGAAGCACCCGCTGGGCCTGACGTTCACGCGTCGCCAGCAGGACCTCCACAATGGCCTGCCCATCCGACCGGATGGGCAGGCCATTGTCATGCCCGGATATCTCGCTGCCCTACCCCCAGCCCGGCGGCCGTCCGCCGGAGTGACGAATTCTGCGGTGCAACCGAACAAACCGTCACTCTCGTGGGACGCGACGGGATGCTCTCGGAACGTGGCCTCGGCGGATGGTCGCGGCGCGGTCCGGAGCGAGGCGGCGAGGACCCAGACGTCGCCCCGTCGCGCTGGGGACCGTCGAGTGGGGATGTGATCGGTACGCCGACTGTCGGTAGCGGCGGCACCTCGTGGACGTGCCGAGGTTATGGGTGGCAATGTCGCGGAAGGTCGGTCCGGCTGCGCCGGCGACGCCCTGCGGTGACACCGTTGATGCCCTTGCGTCGGCGCCGTGGATGCCCCTGCTGCTGCGCCGTTGATGCCCTTGCGGCCGGGCCGTCGAGGAACGGTGTGCGGCCTGACGATCCGGAGGACCCGCGCCCTATTCGGGCGATAAGTCGGCCGACGACGTCAGTCGGCGGACTGCGCGGTGCGAATCCGCACCCCGGTCGCGGCGGTGATATCGCCGACCGGAATGCCGACCGTCGAGGTGCCGCCGGTGGCCGCCAGGGCCAGGGCCGCCTCGCCGCAGTTTGCGCTGTCGCCGCTGTTGGATCCGCTGGTGATGCCGAGGGCGAGCGTGCCGCTGATGATCGCGCCGCCGCTGTCGCCGGCGAGCGAGCAGGTGGAGCCGGCAAATCCGCTGATGGTCCGGGTGGTGCCGTTGTCCAGGTAGAGCGGTACCTCGACCCGATCGGCGGTGACCACACCGCAGGTATACGACGACGTCTTGCCCGACTTGCAGATCGGCGCACCGACCACCGCGGCGCCGACGCCGGTCACCGGGACGCTCGACCCGGCGCTGCCGCGCACGGCGGGCTCATCGAGACCGGCCGCGATGCCCGCCTCGTTGACCGAGATGATCGAGTACTCGACACCGCTCGCCCCGCCGACCTGCGAGGCGACGATCGATCCGACCTGCGGACCGGCACCGGCGGCGGGTCCGGCCGGATTCGGCAGGTATACCGGGGCGCCCGACCGGCCGGAGTCCAGCAGCGGGTCGCAGTGTCCGGCGCTGATGTAGGCGTCACCGCCGCCCGCCGTGGTCGCCGAGAACCCGAGCGAGCACACGGTGATCTCGTAGGTATTCGGGCTGTCGATCGGTTCGGCGCTGGTGATGAAGGAGTCGCCGCCGATCGCCGCCGCGGTCTGCGGGGCCGCCGGCACCGGGGTGATGCGCACATTGGCGAGCAGCGTCGGCAGGTTCAGGACCTGTCCGAGCGGGGAATTGACCACCTGCACGACGATCTGGTTGTTCATCGCGTCCACGGCGATGCCGTTGATCGACTTGGCGACGTCCTGCGGGAGTTTCTGCATCCAGTCGACCAACTGGGCCAGAGCTTCCTGCATCACGTTGGCCGACACGGCCGCTCGCTGGGCGCGGTAGCCGTAGGCGGACACCTCGCTGACCGCTGCCGCGTTCGTCACCGCGACGACCGGCTGGCCGTCGGCATCGAGCCAGGCGCCGGCGTAGCTGTCGGGATTGCGCGTGCGGTAGCTGTCCACGAACGCGTGCAGCTGCTGGGCGCGTTCGGCCCGCTCGAGATATTCCTGCGCCGAATAGCCGAGATCACGCGAGATCGCCGCGGTCAGTTCCGCGGGCAATTCCTGTGTGGTGGTGGCGGGTTGGGCGTACGCTGCCGGAATCGGTGCCACGAGGGTCGCCAGGACGGCCACCGAAGCGAGGGCGGAGAACCGCACCGCGCGTCGTCGAAGACGCCGTCTCGCGAGGCGATTGCTCTTCGGGCCCGTGGTCCGCATGTGATCCTTTCCCGCACCACCCGTACTCGGGCGGGCGGATAACACCCTATGGCATCGTCGTGCTGGTCGGCGTATCGGCGCGCAGTGACTCTTATCGCTGGTGACCGTGTCTTCCGAAAGGTCTCAATCGGTCGAATTCCGCCCGGTACCTGCGGTTCCCGACTCGTCGGTATCCTCTTCGCTCGTCGTGGCGGTCGACGAACCGGTCTGTGGCGTCGAACTCTGCGTGGTCGTACCGAATCCCGCCGTGGTCGGCTGTGACGACGAGGTGGCCGTCGGTACAACGATGCTCGGCAGGGACGGCAGCGAGGGGAACCCGGTCCAGGTGACCGATGGCGCCGTGGTCGTCGTCCGGTCGGGCGCGGTATCGCCGCGCGACGAATCGACGGTCGGCGGGGTGACCGCGGCGGGAGAACCGGCGGTGGTGGTGACCACCGGAGGGACGTACAGCTCGGCCGACGAGGGCGGAACGACCACCGTGGCGACGGCCCCCGCCGGAGCGGGCGCGGCCGGGGCGGGCGTGTCGGAGCCCGCGGGCGGCTCGACCTCGACCGCATCCTGGGTGGGCATGTAGATCACCGAACTGCTGGCCGTCGGGAAGTCGGATTCGCGTCCGGTGCGGTCCTGCCCCGACCAGGAGGGCGAGGTGCTCATCGCGCCGACGGCCAACGCCGCCAGGCCGAGCATCGTCACGCCGGATACCACCGGGGTGCGGTCGACGAGGCGTCGCTTCTTGGGTGCACGTGCGGTCTTCGGGGCCGGCGGCTCCGGTGCGGGTTCCGGCTCGACGGGCGCCGACATCGCGGCATCGGACGCTGCGACCAGCCGATTGGCGATCACATAGGCGCCGCCTGCGGCCAGATGCGGCTGGATCTGCGGGGTCAGCCCGGAGACGCGCGCGCAGACCTGCGCCAACACCGGGTCGTCCGCGCGGACGCCGGTGAGGATCAGGCGGCGCGGGGTGACACCGGCCCGGTCGACCACGTCGCGCCACAGGTCGGCGACCACGTCGGGGCCGCGGAAGTAGGCGGACCGCAGCGTGACGCCGCGCGCCGGGCGGGTCGAGGCGGCGATACCGATCGTGGGGGACGGCCCGAGCGAGGCCTCCGCCCGCGGCCCGATCACCGCGATGTCGACGACGTCGAGGTCGGCGGTGACCACCGCGGTGGTCAGCTGCCGGGCGTTGTCCATCCGCAGCTGGTTGACCGCGGCATCCGCCTCGGACACCAGCCGGGCCTCCGGCAGCCCGACGTGGTCGAGACCATCGCGCAGCCGATTGCGAGAGTTGCGACTCCAGCGGGCCGGGTGGGTGATCACCAGGACGCGGTCGTCGTCGTCGGCCATCGCGTGGACCGACTCGACCATGCACCAGGCGGCGCGGGCCATCAGGTCCTCGGGACGAACGGACTGTCCGTCCGCCAGGGGGAACCCGTCGGATCGGGGAATCGCACCGACGAAGTCGGTTGCGAAGCGGGGAGCGCGCATCGCCGGAACGTCGACATCATCCGCGAACAGCACGGTGCCGTCGATGTCGACCGCCAGAACGGTCGCGCTGGTGAAGATGGTGGGATCGTCCTCGCCATCGGTCCGGCAAACGGCCACCGAGGTGGCGTCACCGATCGTGATACCGATGCGTACGGTCATTCCGGTCCGAGTCTCCCCATCACTCGATCATCGGCCTGGTGCCCTCGACCGGATAGCTCGTCGTCTCGGCGCCACACCGTCCGTCCGCGCCACGCACGTTTGGCGGCGCTCCGACTACGGTACCGAGGCCGTCGACCACCTCGTGTCGAGCAGCCGAGACCGTCGGCGGTCGCCGCGGACGATATGAACGTACTGGCAATCGCTCACCCTTGCCAAGTATGTGAAGTTGCTGTGAGCGATACCGCCGGGCCGCGTGTTCGACCGTGGCTATCGGGCGAGGTTGACGAAGACCGACCTCATTACTGTTACTTGGTGTTACTCTTATTCGAGTGGCTCAGGAGCGGGGCGTGCACCGGTCGCCCAACCGGTGATTCGGCCACCGACACGTATGTCAGACGTGTAGCGCACCGCACTGTCAATCCGCCAGGAGGTTGGAAGAGATGGTTGCAGTCAGTCCCGATCACGCGCAGGGCCCGACCCGCGAGGGACCCTCGTCGAACGACGAGGGTGACGCATTCGTCGGTGAGTATTACGACAATCTGCGGTTGCTCTCGGAGGGCTCGGTCAATCGCCACTTCGACGCCTACACCGATATCGACTGGCAGTCGCCCGAGTTCGCGGTGATCGAGGACGACGAGCGCTGGATCCTGCCGGCGACCGATCCGCTCGGTGGACACCCGTGGTACCTGGCCGCCCCGCGGGACCTGCAGATCGAGATCGGTCGCTACCGCCAGGCCAATGTCGCCAAGGTCGGTCTGCAATTCGAGGGCATCCTGGTCGGCGGGTTCATGAACTACGCGACGTCGCTGACCAACGGCGATCCGGAGTATCGGTACTGCCTCCACGAGAGCGCCGAAGAGTGCAACCACATGATGATGTTCCAGGAGATGGTCAATCGGGTCGACCGCCGCGCGGCGGGGATGAACCGGGTGCTGCGCTTCCTGGCTCCGTTCATCCCGCTGGCGGCCAAGGGCTTCCCGACGCTCTTCTTCATCGGCGTCCTCGCCGGTGAGGAGCCGATCGACCACACCCAGAAGGCGGTCCTGCGCGAGGGTGGCAACCTGCACCCGATCATGCGTCGCGTGATGCAGATCCACGTCGCCGAGGAGGCCCGCCACATCTCCTTCGCCCACCAGTGGATCGAACGGCGCGTACCCCGTCTGGGCCGTGCGCAACGCTTCCTGGTCTCCCTGGCGTTGCCGATCATCATGCGCGTCCTCGCCGACGCGATCATGATCCCGCCGAAGAGCTTCTGGGAGCGTTTCGACATCCCGGAGCAGGTGCGCAAGGACCTGTTCTGGACCGGCAGCCGTGGGCGCGGCCTGCTCACCGAGGTCTTCGCCGACGTCCGCATGCTCGCGGATCGGGCCGGCCTGCGCACCCCGCTCGCCAAGCTCGTCTGGCGAGCGCTCCTGATCGACGGGCGTTCCTCGCGCTTCCGCAGCGAACCCCAGCGCGGCCCCGGTCAGCACATCGCGGCCTGAGCCCGATCCGGATCGAGAGAAGCGGAATTCCCGATGCCCCACGTGGTGACCCAGTCGTGCTGCAGCGACGGGTCGTGTGTCTTCGCCTGTCCGGTCAACTGCATCCATCCGACGCCGGATGAACCGGACTTCCTCACCGCGGAGATGTTGCACATCGACCCGGCGGCCTGCGTCGACTGCGGTGCCTGCGTGTCCGCATGTCCGGTGGACGCGATCGCCCCGCAGTCCCGGTTGCGGCCCGATCAGCAGATCTTCGTGCCGATCAACGCCGCCTACTACGCCGACGACGATGCGACGATGCGGCCCTGGCTGGCGCCGGTCACCCCGGCTCCGGTGGTCACCGACCGCGGCCTTCGCGTGGCGATCGTCGGCTCGGGCCCGGCGGCGATGTACGCGGCGGACGAGCTTCTGACCCAGCCGGGTGTGCGGGTCAATATCTTCGATCGGTTGCCGGTGCCGTACGGGCTGGTGCGCTCGGGCGTTGCTCCCGACCACCCGAAGACCAAACGGGTCACCGAACTGTTCGACACGATCGCCGGACAGGAGGGCCTCGAGTTCTATCTGAACGTCGAGGTCGGCCGGGACATCTCGCATCGGGAACTGCTCGATCATCACCACGCGGTCATCTACGCGTACGGTGCGGCGACCGATCGGCCGCTGAACATCCCCGGCGCCGACCTGCCGGGATCGTCGTCGGCCACCGAGTTTGTCGCCTGGGTCAACGGCCACCCGGACTACCGGGACTGGTCGGTCGATCTGAGCCATCGACGGGCGGTGATCATCGGCAACGGCAACGTCGCGCTCGACGTCGCCCGCATCCTGACCGCCGACCCCGACAGCCTGGCGACGACCGACATCTCCGACGTCGCTCTCGCCGCGTTGCGGAACAGCCGCGTCGAGGAGGTGGTCATCGTCGGGCGCCGCGGTCCGGCGCAGTCCGCGTTCACCCTGCCGGAGCTGATCGGACTGAGCACCTATCCGGACGCGACGGTCACCCTGTCCGGCGGCGATCGCGAGTTGGTCGCCGCCGCGGTGTCCGGGGCCGACGGTGATCTCGCCGCCAAGCTCGAGGTCCTCTCGACGATGGCCGCAGCGGCCGAGCCGGGCCGGCGGGCGATCAACCTGCGCTATCTGTTGTCGCCGACCGAGGTGCTCGGCTCCTCATCGGTCACCGGTGTCCGCTTCGTCGAGAACGCGATCGATCCGGCGACCGGCACGATCAGCGCGACCGATCGGCTGGTCGATCTCGACGCGGGCCTGGTGCTGCGCAGTATCGGCTACCGCGGACGCGCATTGCCGGGCGTGCCCTTCGATCCCGATCGGGCCGTGGTCCCCAATGTCGGCGGCCGTGCCCTCGATCGGGTCGGCGGGGTACCGGAGACCGGCGTCTACGCGGTCGGGTGGATCAAGCGGGGACCCTCGGGGTTCATCGGTACCAACAAGTCCTGCTCGCAGGAGACCGTCGGCGCCCTGGTCGACGACTTCAACCGCGGCGTCTTGGCCGCACCCCGCGTCGGCGACTCCCATCTCGGGGCCCTGATCGCGGGTCGAGTCGGCGACCGGATCGACCGGCACGGGTGGCAACGGATCGACCGGAGCGAACGCGCCCGCGGACTCGGGGTCCGGGGGCGGGTGAAGTATCTGACGGCGGCCGAACTGGTCGCGGCCGCGGAGCGCGACCGCCCGCGCGGCAAGGGACGTTCCGGCCTGGTCGATCGCCTGATGACCGCCGGTCGCTAGACCGGCACACAAACGAGCCAGGCCCCCGAACAGCATCGCTGGTCGGGGGCCTGTTCGTTCAGAAGCCGGGGACGGCCTCGAGCACGTCGTTGACGATGCCGTTGGTCGAATCCAGGACCCCGTCGACCAGCCGGTTCGACTGATCCGCGACCGTTCCGGCCGTCGTGGTGGGAACGGCGGCGGTCGTGGTTGCGGCCGGTGCCTCGCTGGTCGGCTCCGCGGGTGCGGCGGGCGGCGGCTCGACCGAGGCCGGAGCGGGCACGGGCGCGACGGGCGCGGGGGCGGGCGCCGGCGGGGTCTCGGTGGCGATCGCGATCGGCACATCCACCACCGGTTCGGGTTCGGGCGCCGCGGGGGGCAGGACCGGTTCGGTCACCGCCGGGGGATCGGCCTCGACCCGGCCGGTGTCGCTGGATGGGTCGAGCACCAGCACCGCGCCCACCACCGCGACCACGACCGCGGCGGCTGCGGCTGCCGCGCCGAAGAGCGGCAGGGTGCGGCTGCGTTCCCGGCGGACGGGCACCTCGGACACGGTCGGATCGGCGGGCTCGGTCGGTTCGGTGATCGCGGACTCGTCGACCTCGGCGTAGGCGGTGTACTTCGGTGTCGCCTCGACGACCACGGCCTGGAGGGTCTCGGTGATCGCCTCGCGGTCGGGATCGAAGCTGCCGGAGTCGGCGGGCCCGGGGACGGCCTCGGCGCGTGCGCCCGGGGCCGGGCGGGGAGCGGGTACCGCGGCCCGGCGGGCGGCTTCGGCGCTCGGCAGCGCCGCACCCGCGGCGGAGGTGGTCGCCGGGTAGGGATGGCAGACCACCGGGAGTCCCAACTGCGTCGACACGATGTCGGTGACCACCGGGGTATCGGCGCATCCGCCGGTCAGCAGGACCGTCCCGACCGTGACGTCGGCGGTGTCGATCACCGCGGCGGCTTCCTCGGCGGCGGCCCGCACCGAGTCGGTGATCAATGCGTTCAACTCGTCGCGGGTCAGCGTGATCGCAGGGGCGGGGCCGGAGGCCTCGGAGGCCTCGGTGGCCGAATCGGTGACCGCGGCCGTCGCGCCCGTGGCCGCGGCGATGGCGGCGCTGTCGGTGATCACCACGTGGTCGTCGGTGGACAATGCCTCGCGGGCGGAGCGGCAGGCGCCGCGCAGTCGGGTGATCCGCTCGATGTCCTGCGGATCGGTCGAGTCGAAGAGGTCCGGGTCGGCGCCCAGTTCGGCCAGTACGTGGCGCAACACGATGTCGTCGAGGACGTCGCCCGTGCACGAACGGGACCGCAGTGGGGTTCCGAGGACTCGCGGGCGTCCGTCGAAACCGACCACGGCGACATCGAGGCTGTGACCGCCCATGTCGAAGACGAGGACCGGTTCGTCGGCGCCGTGGAAATGGCGCAGCCACGTCGCGGCCGCGACCGGCTCGGAGACGGTGTGCAGATCCTCGACACCGCGTTCGGCGCAGCGGGCGGTCACCCTGTCGATGACCGTGGTGTCCCAGTGGGCGGGAACGGCCAGCACGATATGTGCGGGACCGGCCGGGCCGGTGCGGCGGGCGCGGTCGAGCAGGGCGCGGACGGCGCCGGCGTACAACTCGGCGACCGTGGCGGTACCGCCCGCGGGCAGACCGAAGGGGGTGGGGTTGGGGACCAGCTCGGGGAAGTCGATCCGCAGTCCGTCCGGGGCATCGGTGACGTCGACCCCGCCGGCGGCGGACAGCCGCAGAGCGCTGCTGCGGCAGGTGACCGTTCGACCCCCCGAAGCCTCGACGACGGCGCACGCGGTGACGGATCCGACCTTCAACCCGACGGTCGTGGTCATCTCGCTCCGTTCCGGTCCTCGGTGGGGCGGTAGCTCATCGCGACGGCCCCGGTACCTGTCGGCGACGATCTGCCGATCGCCACCTCGTACCATACCGACCCGCGATGGTCGACTCCGGTTCGGTGGTCGACCGGAGTCCTTCGGTCAGTGTCCGGCGACGACGCCGGCGCGCTGGGGACGCCGGCCGACAAAGGGCTGCGGGCGGGCGACAATCGACACCGGACGCAGCGCGGTGACCGCGGCGGCCAGTTCCGCGGCGGTGGCGGAGTCGGCGAGCGGGGCGACCTCGGCGGCTTCGAGCGCGGCGACGATGCGGTCGGCCTGCTCACCGCGAGCGTCCATGAGCCGCTCGGGCGACGTGCCGGAGGTATCGCCGGCGAGCGCGAGCACGCGGGTGATGCGGTCGGCCAGCGCGCCGAGCGCGATGCGCTCCTTGGCCAGCTTCTCGGCGGGCCAGTCGACGACGCTGCCGCGCAGGGTGATCTCCAGCTCCGGGCCGTACCGCAGGGCCTGGCCCTCGGCGGGAGCGTGGACGACCTGCACGCGGATGGTGGCCTCGGCGGTGCCGGGGGCGATCGACAGCGCGATCGTGTGCATCCGGTCGTCGGCGCCCGGCCAGCGGTAGTCGACGGCGACGGTGCCGGGTACCCGACGCGGCAGGCCGGTGGCCGACGCGCGATCGAGCGGGCAGCCGTCGACGATCCAACCGATCGAGGCGGACTCCTCGCCGGCCTCGGTGGGGAACTCGACCTGCAGCAGGACCGTCTCACGGAAGTCACGCACCAGGCCGCTCCAGATGCCGTCGCGATGGAGACCCGGGGAGGAGCTGTAGTCCTCCTGGATCAAGCCGGCGACACTGACCTCGGTCCGCGTACGACCGAGCTCCACAATCCGCAGCTGGTTGGCCTGCGCCATATTCGCTCCCTCGTCTTGCTCGTGCGGGCCCACACCCCCGCGGGCGGACCCTCGTGTGGCGGTGACCACCGATCGGATGACCGATCCGTTTTGCACCACGCGCTGTGTATCGGTCGGACTCTCAGGAATATTTCACTTTTCCGGGCGAGATCTCGTGGTAGATCGGACCATCGGCGGGTTGCCTGTATATCCCCTGGTAGGCGGGCTGTGAACCTGCTGTATGTGGCGCAGATCACAGAAACGACGCCGAAGATTTTCGAATCCGGGAACAGTCCGCACCGAAGTTGCGTTGTCACCATCAAGCAACTTGAGCTTGGTTCACTCAACTTAGTTGACTCGGGTCGTGCAGAGGTGCAGACTCGAGCGCGGCGGGCGCAGTTTCGTCGCCGCTCCGTGGCCCTTCCCGATGGGGAGGGCGGGCGGAGGGACGACGAGACGTGCTCTGTCGGCCGAGTTGCCGACACTCACGCGCCCACGGGCGCAGGAATCGATCGTCGCGGCGGATGGGATCACAGTCCCCCGCAGCGACGGCGGACATCAAACAGGAGGCAGGTAATGAGTCGAGCGGTGGGAATCGACCTGGGCACCACCAACTCGGTGGTATCCGTGCTCGAGGGTGGTGAGCCCACGGTCATCGCGAACGCGGAGGGCTCCCGGACCACACCGTCGGTGGTGGCCTTCGCCAAGAACGGAGAGGTGCTGGTCGGCCAGCCCGCGAAGAACCAGGCGGTCACCAACGTCGACCGGACGATCCGATCGGTCAAGCGCCATATCGGCACCGACTGGAACGTCGACATCGATGGCAAGAAGTACACCCCGCAGGAGATCAGCGCCCGCACGCTGATGAAGCTCAAGCGCGACGCCGAGGCATACCTGGGCGAGGAGGTCACCGACGCGGTGATCACCGTCCCGGCCTACTTCGAGGACGCGCAGCGCCAGGCGACCAAGGAAGCCGGCCAGATCGCCGGCCTCAACGTCATGCGGATCGTCAACGAGCCGACCGCGGCTGCCCTGGCCTACGGCCTGGACAAGGGTGAGAAGGAACAGACCATCCTGGTCTTCGACCTCGGTGGTGGCACCTTCGACGTGTCGCTGCTCGAGATCGGCGACGGCGTCGTCGAGGTCCGCGCGACCTCCGGTGACAACCAGCTCGGTGGCGACGACTGGGATCAGCGCGTCGTCGACTGGCTCGTCGAGAAGTTCAAGGCGCAGAACGGCATCGACCTGACCAAGGACAAGATGGCCCTGCAGCGCCTGCGCGAGGCGGCGGAGAAGGCGAAGATCGAGCTGTCGAGCTCGCAGTCGACGTCGATCAACCTGCCGTACATCACGGTGGACGCGGACAAGAACCCGCTCTTCCTCGACGAGCAGCTCTCCCGCAGCGAGTTCCAGAAGATCACCGCCTACCTGCTGGATCGCACCCGCGTGCCGTTCCAGTCGGTCATCAAGGACGCCGGCATCTCGGTCAACGACATCGACCATGTGGTCCTCGTCGGTGGCTCCACCCGTATGCCCGCGGTCACCGAGCTGGTCAAGGAACTGACCGGCGGACGTGAGCCGAACAAGGGCGTCAACCCGGACGAGGTCGTCGCCGTCGGCGCCGCCCTGCAGGCCGGTGTGCTCAAGGGTGAGGTCAAGGACGTCCTGCTGCTCGACGTCACCCCGCTGTCCCTCGGTATCGAAACCAAGGGTGGCGTGATGACCAAGCTGATCGAGCGCAACACCACGATCCCGACCAAGCGCAGCGAGACCTTCACCACCGCCGACGACAACCAGCCGTCGGTGCAGATCCAGGTCTTCCAGGGTGAGCGCGAGATCGCCTCGCACAACAAGCTGCTCGGATCCTTCGAGCTGACCGGTATCCCGCCGGCCCCGCGCGGTGTCCCGCAGATCGAGGTGACCTTCGACATCGATGCCAACGGCATCGTGCACGTCACCGCGAAGGACAAGGGCACCGGCAAGGAGAACACGATCAAGATCCAGGACGGCTCCGGCCTGTCCCAGGAGGAGATCGACCGGATGATCAAGGACGCCGAGGCGCACGCGCAGGAGGACAAGACGCGTCGCGAGGAGGCCGAGGTCCGCAACCAGGCGGAGTCGCTGGTCTACCAGACGGAGAAGTTCATCGCGGACAACTCCGACAAGGTCTCCGACGAGATCAAGACCAAGGTCGAGGCGGCGATCGCCGAGGCCAAGACCGCTCTCGCCGGTACCGACATCGCGGCGATCAAGGCCGCGGTGGAGAAGGTCAGCACCGAGTCGCAGGCCCTCGGCCAGGCGATCTACGAGGCGCAGGCCAAGGAGGGTGCCGCCGGTGGCGCCACCGCGACCGACTCCGACGATGACGTCGTCGACGCCGAGGTTGTCGACGATCCGTCGAACCCCTCGGATCAGAAGTGACCGGAACGCGGGACGCCGATTCGGGTGAACCGGAGCCGATTCGCTATGTCGACAAGCGTCGGATCGATCCCGACACCGGGTGGGTGCGCAGTTCACCCGCCCGGGTGTCGGGTGCGGCGAGTGGCGGCGTGAGCGGCGCGGCGACGCCCGGAGCCCGAGGCGCCGGTTCGGCTCGACCCGAGCAGGCGTCGGCCGGGGCGCCGGCGTCCGATCGGGCGGCTGCGGGTTCGGCCGAGACCGCGGGGGCGGCCGAGAAGCCGTCCGCTTCCACCGCGGAAGCGGTGGATGCCGAGGTGATCGTCGATGAGGTGACCGTCGAAGATGGGGACACCCCCGTCGAGGACGCACCCGCGGCGACGCCGGAGGCGGAGGGCGAGGATTCCGCCAAGGTCGGCGAGCTGATGGCCGACCTGAAGCGGATGACCGCCGAGTACGCGAACTACCGGCGGCGTGCCGAACGCGAGCGCGCGGCCGCGGCCGACGGTGCCAAGGTGGCCGTCGTCCGACAGTTCCTGCCGGTTCTCGACGACCTCGATCGGGCCCGTCGGCACGGCGATCTCGAGACCGGGCCGATGCGGGCGCTGTCCGACAAGCTCAATGCGGTCTTCGAAGGACTCGGATTGGTTGCGTTCGGCGCGGAGGGCGATCCGTTCGACCCCGAATTGCACGAGGCTGTGCAACATGAGGGCGACGGCTCGAACCCGGTGCTCGGCATGGTGATGCGCCACGGCTATCGCTTGGGCGACCGGTTGGTTCGCACGGCGATGGTCGGTGTGGTCGACGCACCGGCCGAGTCGGCGGCGAAGAACGCATAGGAACCCGGGTACGGTCGGCGACCGGCGAGAGCGCCGCGCCGGCCGTACCCGGTTCGGTGAACAGGGACGAAGACGTGCGGGTGAAGGTGAACACAGCGTTGGGTAAGCACACGATGAGGAGGGGAGGAGGCCGATGACGCAGCGGGAGTGGCTGGAAAAGGACTTCTACAAGGAACTCGGCGTCTCCTCCGACGCATCGCAGGACGAGATCAAGCGGGCTTATCGCAAGCTCGCTCGCGACCTGCACCCCGACGCCAACCCGGACGACCCGGCCGCCGAGGAGCGCTTCAAGGCGGTCAGCGAGGCGCATGCCGTGTTGTCCGATGTCGACAAGCGCAAGGAGTACGACGAGACCCGCGCGCTGTTCACCGGCGGAGGCGGCTACCGCGGAGGCTTCGGCGATCGCGGCGGCTTCTCCACCGGCTCCGGTGGCGGGTTCGACTTCTCGGACCTGTTCACACCGGGCGGCGCCCCCGGTGGCCGCGGCGGCGCGGCCGACGGCTCCTTCTCGGATCTGTTCGGCGGACTGTTCGGCAATACCGGCACCGGTCGGCGCACCGGGACACCGAACGCTCCCTCGCGCGGTCGGGACCTGTCCGCCGAGGTATCGCTGGAGTTCCGCGAAGCGGCGCTGGGCACCACCGTGCCGCTGAGCATCACCAGCCCCGCGGCCTGTACGACCTGCCACGGCAGCGGCGCCAAGCCGGGCACCAGCCCGCGCGTCTGCGCCAAGTGCAATGGATCCGGAGTGGTCAGCCGCAACCAGGGCGCGTTCGGGTTCAGCGAACCCTGCGACGTCTGCCGCGGCACCGGTTCGGTGATCGACGACCCCTGCGCCACCTGCATGGGCACCGGGGTACAGGAACGGTCGCGAACGGTCACCGTGCGGGTTCCGCCCGGTGTCGCCGACGGCCAGCGCATCCGGGTCGCCGGACGCGGGGAGGCCGGCCTGCGCGGCGCGGCGGCGGGTGACCTCTTCGTCACCGTGCACGTGCGCCCGGATCGGGTCTTCGGCCGCAACGGCGACGATCTGACGCTGACCCTGCCGGTGTCCTACAGCGAATTGGTGCTCGGCACAACGGTGTCGGTCCCGACCCTGGCCGGTCGGGTCGGGGTGAAGATCCCGGCGGGCACGGTCGACGGCCGCACCCTGCGGCTCAAGGACAAGGGCATTCAGACCAAGTCCGGAAGCGGCGATCTGCTGGTCACCGTTCGGGTGGCGGTGCCCCGTTCGCTGAGCGACGAGGCCACCCAAGCGCTGCGCGCCTACGCCGAGGTCGAGCAGGCATCCGGATTCAACCCGCGGGCCGAGTGGCCCGGCGGCGCGTAGTGACAGACAATTTTTGACGAGTGAGGTGAGACGCGATGGCCGAACAGGACGGACAGTTGTCGTCGGACGGCACCCCCGATCCGGACGCACGACTCTTCGTGATCTCGGTTGCCGCGCAGCTGGCCGGTATGCACGCGCAGACGCTGCGCACGTATGACCGACTGGGATTGGTGACACCCCATCGCACCAGCGGTGGGGGGCGGCGGTACTCGCCGCGCGATGTCGTGCTGCTGCGCGAGGTGCAGCGCCTGTCGCAGGACGAGGGTGTCAACCTGGCGGGGATCAAGCGCATCATCGACCTGACCAATCAGGTCGATGCGCTCCAGCAGCGCGTGGCGGAGTTGACCGCCCAGGTCGCGGACCTGCAGGCGCAGGCGGCCCGCCGCTCCGGAGCGCTCGATGTGCGCCCCGGCGGCGCCCTGGTCGTCTGGCAGCCCCGCAACCGCCGTACCGACCGCTGACGACAACCGTCTGCATACCCCGAACGCCGGCCGCCCCCTTTGGCCTCGATCCACCGATCGACCTTCGTGGGCGTTGCGGTTCAGCGGACGATCTCGTCGGTGTATCTGTCTTCCGTGGACCGGCTGCAGTCCGGTCCGGCAGCGAGTAATTCCATTGTGGCGCCGAGCGTGATCACCGAGTCGCGCTGCAGATACGTCATGGCGTTCAGCGCGGCGTGATGTGCTGACTCCGAGGAGCCGTAGACCGCGTCGGACACCACTCGGAAGTGGTAGTCGTTCTGGTGGGCGTCAACGGCGGTGTAGTGCACACATACGTCGGTCAGGCCGCCCGTAAGTATGACGGTGCTCGCTTTGTACCCACGCAGGATTATGTCCAGGTCGGTGTTGAAGAAGGCCGAGTAGCGACGCTTGCGTACTTCGTATTCATCGGGCCGGGGGCCGAAGTCGTCGATGAACTCTGCTCCGGGTGTGCCCTCGATACAGTGCAGGTCCTCTACGCCGTCTACCTCTCGGCCGAGGTCGGTCAGTGTGGGGTGATGTATCTCGCGGATGAAGATGACCGGGATGGAGGCGCGCCGAGCACTGTCGACGAGGCGGCGAATCGCGGAGACCTCCGGCGCATCGAGTCCGTTCTGGGTGGTCGGCACAAAATCGCGCTGCACATCGATGCAGATGAGGGCGACGTCGGATGATGCTCGGGTGGGTAGGTCACGCATGGGTACTGATCCTTCGGTTGCTGCGGCGGTAGCGGAGTAGGACGGCGGCGCCGAGGACACCGGTGAACAGGTACATCAGCAGGCATCCCCACTCGACGTACCAGTCGGCGCCGATATCACGGGGCCATGAGATGTTGATGATCTGCAGGAGCAACCACAGGGCCGCGATGGCGTTGACGACCAGGCCGCCGAGGTTTCCGAGGGTAAAGACCCCGGGGGTCCAAAGTCCGCGGATGCGTGTGAACAGCATGGCGACCACAGGCAGGAAGAATGCGATGTAGAAGCCGCCGGTGGACATGGCGATCATTACGTCGTAGAAGTTGAATCCGACAGCGAGGATCAACAACGCACATGTTGTCGCTGAGGTCGCAATTAATGCGTTGCGTGGCAGGCGATCTCGAGTAGATAGCTGGGTGAGCGCCGCGGATCCCGGCAATGACTGCTGGGCGGCCATCGCGTGCACGCTGCGTGAGAGCGCGGTGCTGACCGCAGCGATGCCGGAGGCGAAGGCGATCGACACGACCACCGACATCGGCACGACCACCGCGCCGCCCAAGGTCGATGACAACGTCTGCACAAGCGAAGCGTCGATCGTTCCGGCTGTCACGGCGTCAAGATCGGGGACCGCCAGGATCAGGGCGACCGCAGCGTACATCACCGTTGCTGCGACCAAGATCAGTGAGCCGATTATCGCCAACGGTACGCTTCGGCCGGGGTTCTTCACCTCGGCGGCGAGGTCGCCGGCGCTTTCGAAGCCGATGAATGCCCATCCGACGACCGCCACCGCGGCGAGAAGCGGGCCAACTGTGAAAGCCATTGCCCCGCCCTCGAATCCAGACCACAGGACCGAGATGCTGTTGTGCCGATGAAAGGCGAGCAGGACTGTCCCGACGAGAAGGCTACCGATTACCTCGCACCCGATCGACAGTGCGATGAACACCTTGAGCAGGCGCCGGTTCAGACTGTTCACCAAGGTGGCGACGATCATAAATCCCACCGCGAAAGCCAGGCGGACACCGGTCCCGGGGTCGTCCAGGCCGAACGCCGCGGCGGCGAAAGTGCTGGCTGCAAAGGCGGCGGCCGCATTGAGGGTGATGAGCGTCCAGATGTGGACCCATCCGGTCAGCCACCCGTAGCTCTCGCCGACGAGTCTTTTCGACCAGGCGTACACGCCACCTTCCTCGGGCCATCGGCTCGACAGCTCCCCGAACACCAGGGCGACGAGCAGCTGGCCTGCCAGGACAACAACGAACGCCCACCAGAACGAGGGTCCGGCGATCCCGAACGCAATATCGAAGATTGCGTACAGGGCGATGATCGGAGAGATGAACGCGAAAGCAACCCCGAATACCGAGCTCACACTGAAGTCGCGGAGGTCATCACTGCCGGTGTCCGGCTCGGCGCCCCGGGAGTGCGGCACTGACGGTTCAGCGATCGAACCGGCACGTTTATTGGTCATGTGACCTATATTCTGGCGCGGTCGAAACGCAGCAATATCGTGTGCGTTACGAACGCATGAAGCGCCGTTAAGAACAGATGGCTCCAGACTCGTGTGGCACCATGAGGTCGTGGAGACACGAGGTCGGGGGCGCCCACGCACGAGCGCCCCGACCCGCAGCGGCGGCAGTACGCGCAGCGAAATCCTCGATGCGGCAGCAGAACTGATAACAACTCAGGGCTTCGGAGCGACGAGCACACGACAGATCGCGGATGCGGTCGGGGTGCGCCAAAATGTGCTCTACCATCACTTCGCATCCAAGGACGACATCCTCGGCACCCTGCTGGAGGCGCTTGTCCGACCTGCTCTCGACGCTGCCGGCATCCTCTCCACACACCCCGCCGATGACGCCCTGAACCGCGCCGCACGTCTGTATGCGCTGTCGCTGTACGACGCCACCGTGCTGGCCACCTGGAAGTGGAACCTGGGCGTGCTGTTCTTCCTACCCGAAGCCCACTCGGCGGTCTTCGACTCGGCCTTGACCATGCGCCAGGCGCTTCGGCAGTTTCACGTCGACTTCGCCGCTGAGGTGGCGGAGGACGCCGGTAGTGGCCCCGTCGGCGATCACACATTTCGGCTGGTCGAATCCGTCGCCAACATACGGGCAGACGGCAAGCTCGCCCCGGATAGTCCGCGTCAGCTCGCCGGGTCATGCCTGCGCCTGGCCGGGTGGACCACCAGTCTGGACCACGTCGCCGATCGGTCGGGGCAGCTACTGGCCACAGTCGACTCCGCCGTCACGGTCACCGACCCTCGAGCCGACGCTTACAATCGCACGTCGGGTGGGCAATCAACCTGAGGTCAATCGCAGGTAGTTGAGAGTGTCCGACCGGCGTAAACCCTCGATATCGGTTGGATATGACCGTTGCGTTCTCGAATGCTTTGAGGCAGCGCGTCGTCGCCTGTGAGCTGCCTTCGGGTTTAGGGAGCGGCCGGCGTTCGTCGTGTCCCGGTCCGGCGGGATCAGCCGAAGATGACGTCCATCAGGCTCGGGGGCCGTCGGCTTCCGCCATCGGTCCGACCCTTACGTGCGGCGGTGTCGTCGGGCTTGATCTCGACCGGCGCGACCTCGGCCTGTGGCGGCGGCTTGCCAACCTCGGGGCGTCGCGTCGTCTCCGCGGTCGGCGCGGCCTGCTGCACCTGCGGGGCGGGCGCGACCTGCTGGGTGACCACCGGTGCGGGCGCCGGAACCTGATTGGCGACCGCCTCGACCGGCGGGTCGGGATCCGGCGCCGGCGTCTCCGGCGGGGCCGGCAGCGGCGCCGGCGTGATCACGGTTGTGATCACCGTGGTCGCGGTCTGGCCCGCCTCGAGGACGGTCGCCTCGGACGGACCGGTGCTTCGCGTCCCGAGCAACCAGCCGATCACCAGACCGCACGCCGCCAGCGATGCCGCTCCGGCCAGGACCCAGACACCCGCGCGGGAGCGCCCGCGTTCCCGCTTCGCTCCCTTGGGCGTTCCCTTGGGCGCTGCCGCCGGTGCTGCCGCGGAGGTGTCGGCCGCCCGGTCGCCGTCCGCGCTCCGGTCGGCGGTGGCGCCGGCATCCGCGCTCGGGTCGGTGCGATCGGTCGACCAACGGCTCGGCCGATCGAGCGGGAAGACCTCGTCGAAGCTGACAGCGCTGTATGCCGCCGGAGTCGCCTTGTCGTCGGACGTTCCGGTGTCGTCGGTCGCGCCGGCGCCGGCTGTGGAGCGCGCACCGGTTGTGGAGCGAGCGCCGGCTGTGGGTCGGGCGTCGGTTGTGGAGCGGGCGCCGGTGGTCGAGCCGCCGGTCGGTCGGGTGCCGGGTGCGGCGGACGGGGAAGCGGCCGCGTCGACCCCGGCGAGTTCCTCGCGGATCGCGGCGGCGTAGCCGATCGCCTCGGTACTGCCTCCGGTGATCGGCAGCAGGTGCCGCTCGGTGGCGGGCTCGGGCTCGGCCGACGAAGCCTCCACCTCGGAACGGGCGGGCGTCTCGTCCGGGTCCCCGGTAGCAGTCGTCTCCCCGGTGGCCGTCGTCTCTTCGGCGACCGTCGTTTCCGGGGTGTCCGGCGCGTCTCGGGTCGCCGGCGTTTCCCTGCCGGCAGCAGGGTCCGCCGCCGTCTCACCGGCGAGCGTCGCACTCGCACCGGTCGCGTCCCCACCTGTCATCGGATGTGATCCGCCGACAGGGTAGAAGCGGATCGGCTCGGACGCCGGGCCGAAATCGATCGGGGAGACCGCCGGACGCGGCTCCGGCACATCCGCCGGCCGGTCTGCGAGGGCTGTGGGGTCTGCGGCGGCATCCTCGGCGTCCGTCGCCCCGATGCTGCGCGCCGGAACCGGCTCTTCTGCTGATGGATGGCCGCTACCGGACTCCGCGGCCGGCGCCGGCGGAGTGGCCGTCGCTGGTTTGGCCGCTGCCGCCGGAGTGGCCGCTGCCGTAGTAGCCGCTGCGGCCGGAGTGGCCGCTGCCGTAGTAGCCGCTGCGGCCGGAGTGGCCGTCGCCGTTGGAGTGGCGGCTGCCGCTGAGGTGCCCGCCGGCGCCGGAGTGCTGATCGCTGGACTGCTGATTGCTGCCGGAGTGTCGACTGCCGTCGGCGTGCGGACTGCTGCCGGAGTCTCGACGCTCGGTGCGGCGGCGGCTGTTGTCTCGCCGAAAGCGGAAGCTGCGGTCGACCCGCCGGATGCGGCCGACGACATATCGGGCACGGAGATTGGCGCCTCGGCGTCCGTGACCGGGTCGATCCGGCGGGGGTTGCTCGCGATCGGTTCGATCGGGCGTGCGCTGCTCGTGACAGGTTCGACCGGGCCGGGGCTACCGGCGATCGGCTCGACCGGACGGGTGCTGCCTGCGACCGCCTCCGCCGGGTGGGTCCCGACGCCTGCGGCGACCTCGTCGACGAGCGCGGCCGGCCGGTCTGCGGCGGGCTCGTCCCGTTCGGGCACGGGCACATCGATCGCGGATGCGTCATCGACCGTCGATACGGTGCTGATCGGTTCGTCGATCACCCGAGGCGGTTCGATCACCGGCGACGCAGCGGACGGAGCCTCGGCCACCTCCGCAGGCCGCGGCGGTTCCGGACGCTCGACGGCCTCAACGGGAACGGCCTCGACGGCTTCGCGGGCCGAACCGCCGGCCTCGACCGATGCGGCCGCCGGAGAGTCCGATTCGCCGCGAGGCGCTGCCGATCCGGCCGCCGCTACACCCGCTGCCGATCCACTTGCTGCCGGTAGACCGGCTGCCGATGCGGCCGCCGCCGGCCCACTTACAGCCGATTCGGCCGCCGCCGGCCCGGCTGCTGCGGGTCCAGCAGCCACCGAGCCCGCCGCCGCCGCACCTGCCGCCGATCCGGCCGTTGCCGACCCGACTGCCGCCCGCGCGCGACGATCCCGACGAACCCGCGCCGGCGGAAGGTCGGACCGATCGGCGCGCTGAGCGGCGATCAGCGCGGCGCCCCCGGCGGAGGTGGCCACCGGGTCCTGCTCGATGGTGGTCATCGCCCGCACGTCCATCGAGATCATCTCGACCAACAGCGGCGTGCTCGCACAGCCACCGATCAGCACCACGCGACCGATATCCCCGTCGCCGAGTTCCGCCGACTGCATCGCCAGCCGCGCCTGTTCCACCACCGATTCGAGCGTCGGCCGCAGGATGTCGTTCAATTCCTGGCGGCTCATCTCGACCGGTTCACCGAACGGTACGTCGATCTGCACGCTCGACCGCGCACTGAGCGTTTCCCGCGCCCGTGCGCATTCGCGCAGCAGGGCGTCGTCGTCGCCGAATCGAGTACCCGAGGCGACCAACAGGTGATCGGCGAGCGCGCGATCGAGCGCGTCCCCGCCGAAGTACGCCATGTGCAGTGGCCGGCCCGCCGACCGGCAGCGGCCGTCCGCGCCGATGCGGATCACCGAGACGTCCAACGTCGACGCACCGAGATCGACCACCAGCAGAGCCTGGTCGTGCGGCAGATCCCCACTCTGCTCGATCCAGGACACCGTGGCACTGGGCTCGGAGATGAAGGCGATGTCGATCAGCCCGCGCTGCGCCGCGAGTCGCCCGATCTCGCGGATCGTCTCGTTCGACCAGGTGCTCGGATGCGCGACGGCGACCGACGGCGGCGTATCCGGGGTCAGCTCGGCGACCAGACAGGTCAGCGCCGTCACGAAGTGGCGGTGGTCCATCGGATAGGTGTTGTTGCGCTCGGCGAGCGACGAGACCGCCGTCAGCCCGTCGGTCGATTCGCCGACCCCGGCCAGCCGCGGCGGCTGTCCGGGAGTGAGGTCCAAAGCGGAACGGCGGACGATACGGTCACGGGTCCCGTCGGCGTGGACCGCAACGGCCACCGCGGAATGCGAACCCACTTTCAAGCCGATCGCCCGAATACCGTCGCCCCCGCGAGTATCCGTATCGAAATTCTCCGACATATGTCGACCACACCCCCTCATGCCGACCTTAAATGCTGATCCCGACTCGGATGTATCCGACTATCGGTAATGCATCGCCTGCATCATAGGGGTGGTTCATCCCGCTCGGAAACCACAACCATCGCCGGACGTGGCGAGGGTCAAGTTCTGATCGCGGTACGCGGGGTGCCCGAATCGATCAGCGCTCGCACGATCGTCGACACCCGTTCGGGGGGTCCGGCGACCATCACCTGTTCACCGTGGAAGCCCTCGTAGGACGCCAGTATCCGCTCGATCGACCCCACGACGACGCCGGACGCCGCCGGGTCGAGCACCACCGCAGCCGCCGGATCGCCCTGCAGGGCCTCCCGCAACCGATCGTGGTACGGATCGGGCAACGACGGATCGCCGGCGCGATCGACGATCGGAATAACCGTCAACCAATCGAAGGTCTGTTGCAGGGGAAAGAGCGCATCGAGGGCGTACAGATCACGATGGAAGGTATCGGCGTAGAAGAGGAATACCTCCGGCGGATCGCCCTGCTGTGCGAGTTCGACCAGCATCGCCCGCATCGGGGCCACCCCGATACCGACGGCGGCCATCACCGCCGGTCGGTCGGACGAATCGACGTGCAGCGCACCTCCGGCCGCGCCGATCCGCCAGATCTCGTTCGGTCGCACGTCGTTGACGATGGTCTCCGAGGTCAAGCCGCCGGGGACCGTTCGAACGTGGAATTCCAGCTTGCCGTCCAGCGACGGGGGCAATGCGCAGTAGTAGCGGCGAACGACGCCGGGGAAGTGCGGCGTCTCCACCTCGAGGGCCTGACCGGCGTAGAACGGTACCGGCAGGGTGCTGATCAATCGGATCACCGTGGTATCCCAGCGCAGTCGATGGACCTCCACCACCTGCGCGTCGACTCGGGGATCCGGCGACGTCGCCCCTGATCCCGCGTTCACCCGCCCCCCGTTCACAGCCCTACCGTTCACCGGCTTCCGAGCCCGGTCCGACCGTTGCCGGCTCGTCGACGTACTCCACCAGTTCGGTCACCGCGGCGTGTTCGATCCCGGCGGGCAGGCTCGGGTCCGCCGGCTGCGCGGTCAGATGGGCCTCGGTTCCCTGCCCGCGGGAACGGGCGAGCGCGCTCAGGAAGCTTCGGGCCCACAGATCGACGTCGTGGGTGAGCACCTGTCGGCGCATCGCGCGCATCGTGCGCCGGCCGAATTCGCGGTCCTGGCGAACCGCGCGGACCAGCGCATCCTTGACGCTGTTGAGGTCGTGCGGATTGCACAGATAGGCCTGGCGCAGTTCGGCCGCCGCCCCGGTGAACTCGCTGAGCACCAGCGCGCCGCCAAGGTCGCTGCGGCAGGCGACGTATTCCTTGGCCACCAGGTTCATGCCGTCGCGCAAGGGGGTCACCACCATGACGTCCGCGGCGAGGAAGAAGGCGATCAGCTCGTCCCGCGGAATCGGGCGGTGGATGTAGTGCACCGCGGGCCGACCGATCTCCCCGAAGTCGCCGTTGATCCGGCCGATGCGCCCTTCGATCTCGCCGCGCAGAACCCGGTAGCTCTCCACCCGCTCGCGGCTGGGCGTGGCGACCTGCAGCATCACGGTATCCGCGGGGTCGAGCTCACCCTCCTCGAGCAACTCCTGGAAGGCGGCCAGGCGCACGTCGATGCCCTTGGTGTAGTCCAGGCGGTCGATTCCGAGCAGGATCTTCCTCGGATTGCCCAGCTCCTTGCGGATCTGCTTCGCGCGTTCGCGGATCGAGCGGGACCGGGAGACCTCGTCCATCGACCCGGAATCGATCGAGATCGGGAACGCGCCGACGTGGACGAAGCGGAAGCCGACCTGCACGATGCCCGGCTTGGATCGGGTGATCGCGCTCTTGGACACGGTGTACCCGCCGAGCCGCTTGGCCAGGATCAGGAAGTTCTGCGCGCCGCCCGGCAGGTGGAAGCCGACCAGATCGGCGCCGAGCAGGCCCTCGACGATCTCGCTGCGCCACGGCAGCTGCATGAACAGCTCGACCGGCGGCAGCGGGATATGCAGGAAGAACCCGATCGTCAGGTCCTTGCGCAGCTTCCGCAACATCTTGGGCACCAACTGCAGCTGGTAGTCCTGGATCCAGACCGTGGCGCCCGGGGCGGCGACCTGCGCCGCCTTCTCGGCGAACCGCCGATTGACCTCGACGTACGCGTTCCACCAGTGTCGGTGATAGATCGGGCGCACGATCACGTCGTGGTAGAGCGGCCACAGGGTGGCGTTGGAGAAGCCCTCGTAGTAGTTCTCGACCTCTTCGGCGCTCAGCGGTACCGGAACGAGACGAAGACCGTCGTCCTCGAAGGGCTCGACGTCCGCATCGGCGACGCCCGGCCAACCGACCCAGGCGCCCTGGCCGCTGCGCAGAATGGGTTCGAGGGCGGTCACCAGACCACCCGGGCTGCGCCGCCATTCGATTCCGTCGGCCGTCTTCTGCATATCGACCGGAAGTCGATTGGCGACGACGACAAAATCCGATCCCGCCGCACCGTCGGGAACCGCCGGCTGCGCCGACCCTCCCGGTCGCCCGGAACCCCCCACGATTGCTGAACCTTCCGACTCGGCCACGCTTCGTGCCCCCTGACGTCCGGTTTCCGACGTAACGAGGTTAGCTCGAGGGCGCGGCCGGTCCTGCGGACGGCATTGCGGGCGGTCGGTCAGACCGCCGTGGTGGGTGCGCCGATGCCGAGCATCGACAGCAGGACGCGGCACTCGTCGGCATCCTGCGCGTAGGCGGCGACGACGCGCTGTGCCCGGTAGGCGGTCTCGTCGGTGACCGGTTCGAGGTCGTCGTCGGTGAGGTCGTTGTCGTGGGTTGCCTGGCTCATTCGAGTCCTTTCGCTTCGGTGCGAGCATCGATTGTCGACGATGGGGGTCCCTGTGTCGTCGCGGGGACGAGAAACCGGCCTTTCGGGAGGTCACACGCCCGCTGCGCGTCGCGTAGGGTAACTCTTCAACTCTAGGAGTTGCCGCCCGCTACGCCAATTCCGTCGTGCGATCCAGGTCCGACGGGGCTGACGTATGAGCCGGGGAGCCGGGCGGTCTCGTGTGTCGCGGCGCTGCTCCGGACGACGAGAACACGATTGTTGAGGAGCGCTCGCCCCCATGCCGATGGCCGATGTCAATGGAATCCGTATCAACTACCAAATCTCCGGCCGAGGACCGCTGGTCGTGCTGGTCATGGGCACCGGCAGCCCCGGCCGCGTATGGCACCTACACCAGGTTCCCGCCCTGGTGGGAGCCGGTTTTCGGGTACTGACCTTCGATAACCGGGGTATCGCGCCGAGCGACGAATCCGCCGGCGGAATGGTTATCGACGATCTGGTCGCCGATACCGCCGCATTGATTCAGTTGCTGCGCGAGGGGGACGAAAAGGCGGTGTTGATCGGCACCTCCATGGGAGCTCGCGTCGTCCAGGAATTGGCGTTGAGTCGACCGGATGTGGTGTCGAAAGCCATACTTTTGGCTGGTCATGCCCGGCTCGACGAGTTGCAGAAAACACTGAGTGTCGGTGAACGCGCCGTCTACGACGCGGGCATCAAACTGCCGCCCGAGTACTCGGCCGCGATCGGTGCGGTGCTGAACCTCTCGCCCGCGTCGCTGCGCGACCCGGTGACCGCGCGCGATTGGCTGGACCTGCTCGAGTTCTCCACCGGACCCACCCCGCCGGGGGTGCGGGCCCAGATGGACCTCGACGACGCCTTCGACCGACGCGCGGCGTACGCCGCCATCCGGGTGCCGCTGCTGTCGATCGGTTTCGCCGACGACCGCATGATTCCGGCCTATCTGGGCCGCGAGGTCGCCGAGGTGGTTCCCGGCGCCCGGTATGTCGAGATTCCGGATGTCGGTCACTGGGGCTATCTCGAGCAGCCGCAGAAGGTCAACCAGGAGATCCTGCGGTTCCTCGCGTCCGGGGTCTGATCGCCGCCAACCGTGGCGCTCCGGCGCGCGGAACCCGATTGGTAGGGTGATCCGGGTTCGGCGCCGTGACACCACGCCCGAAGACTGCAGAACCGATCGTGCGACTCGCCGGCCGTCGGGGCCGGGCGTAACGAAGGGCCGTCGGCCCGCGAAAGAAGGCTACGTGAGTACCAACCCATTCGATGACGAGGACGGCCGCTTCTTCGTGCTGATCAATGACGAGGACCAGCACTCCCTGTGGCCGACGTTTGCGGACGTGCCGGAGGGCTGGCGGGTCGTGTTCGGCGAGGACAGCCGGGCCGCCTGCCTGGAGTACGTCGAGAAGAATTGGACCGACATGCGTCCGCGCAGCCTGCGCGAGGCCATGGAGGCCGACGCCGCGGCCCGCAAGGCCCAGGCGGACGCCTGACCGGATCCCGAAACCGTGAGACCCGGTGACCCCCGTACGGGAGTCACCGGGTTTTCGGCTGTTCGGGTCCGGTGATCGCCCCGGACCGGGTCAGTGTCGCCGCGACGATCCCGACCGTGCCCGCCGATCGTCGGCCGCCTGCAACTCGCGCATGTACGGGTGCTCCGAGTAGGCGGTCGCGGTGGCCCCGGGCGGCAGCTTCGACCCCGACGAATCCGCCGAGTCCGGGGGCAACTCCGGTTCGTCCATCAGCAGGGTCGACGGAGTCGACGGAGTGGGCGTCGGCGTCGACTGCGTCGCGACCGTGGGCGCCGGGGTGCCCGTGCTCAGCGGAGCCTCCTGCTTGTAGGGGACCGGCACCTCCCGCAGTCGGCTGCGGGCCGCGGCCACGGCGACCTCGGAGGCGCGCCGCAGGATGCGCGGCCGGCGGGTCTTGCGGGCCAGCCACTCGCCCAGGGTCACTCCGGCCGCGAGGGCGGTGGCGATACCGATCGCCGAGATCGTCGAGCTGATGCCCAGGATGTGCTGCTCGGTCATCAGGGCGAACAGGCCCCGGTAGATCGCCAGACCCGGCAGCAGCGGAGTGACGCCGGCGATCGCGATGATCAGCGGCGGGGTGAGCGCCCGCCGGGCGAGCAGACCGCCGATGAAGCCGACCAGCGTGGCCGCGATCGAGGCGGCCGCCACCGTGCCGAGGCCGGCGATCAGCAGCAACGCCTGCACCAGGGTGCCGATCGCGCCCGCGGCAGCCGCGGCCCCGAGGCTGCGCCGGTGCGCGTAGCAGGCCACCGCGAAGGCCGCCGACAGGATCGCGCCAGAGACCACCTTGACCGGCAGAGCGGTCAGGTCCGGCGGCGCCACCTGCGCCAGGATCGGCATCCGCAGCCCCAGGAACTCGGCCAGGCGCAGCGCCGCCGCCACGCCGGCGACGATGCCGCCGGTCATGATCACCAGCTCGACCGTGCGCCCGGCGGCGGTGACCGGATATCGGGTGATCGCATCCTGGACCGCGCCGACCAGCGACAAACCGGCCAGCAGCACGATGACACCGGCGGCGATCATCGTCGACGGCGATACCGATATCCCCAGGCGGTCCTCGAAGTTGTAGAGCACCAACGCGGGTATCGCGGCGAGCGCCCCACCGACCACCTGCTGGAAGAAGACCGGCAGTCCGGCTTGATCCAACCGGGTGCGGGACAGGTGGATCGCGATCGTGGTGACGAAGCTGATCCCCGCGATCAACAGGTTGCCACCGAGCAGCATCGTGGCCGCGGCGGCCATGACCGCCCAGCCCAGGGTGGCCACCCAGGCCCGGTGCGGATGTTCGGCGACGGCGATGTGGTCGAGTTCGGTGCGCGCCTGCTGCGGGGTCAGCGAGCCGCGGCGGATGCGCCGCACCAACCGGTCCGCCAGATCGAGACGATGGAAGTCGATCACCGGCGAGGTGATCACCCGGATCGCGGAGACCGGAGACTTCGTCGGGCCCCGGTCGACCGTCGCGGTGATCGAGTTGTACGTGACGTCGACCTGCAGATCGGCCAGGCCGTAGGCAGCGGCGACCCACCGGACGATCGACGCGGTATCGGAGGCGCCCATCCCGGATCCGAGGTTGACCTGGCCGATGCGGACCGCCAGATCGAGGACCTCCGCCACCCGGGTTTCGTCCGCCAGCGGGATCGGTCGGACCGGGCTCGGGGTGAACGGATGGGTATCGCTGATCGCCGGCCTGCGCGCGGTCACCCGATCGGCGGCCCCCCGTACGATCCTCCCCGGAACCCGTCGCCATCGACGAACCCTGACCACCGAACGTTCCCTCAGCTTTCCGAATGTGTGCGCGACCCGCGCGGATGATTTCTCTCGGTCGGCGCCCCCGGGTGATCCGTCGCGCTCGTCCGAATTGTCGTGTGCGTCGCGCTCGAATGAGCGCCGTACCTTGCCTTTATCGCTCACAACGGCGCTCCTGTCACGGAGATGGTCCTCACCCTGCCCGGGGCCCCGTCCGGCGGCGTCGACGGTCGGTACACTTGCGACGATCTCGATCGACCGCGGTCGATCGAGAGTGCCTCCTTAGCTCAGTGGTAGAGCACTCGCCTTGTAAGCGAAAGGTCGTCAGTTCAATCCTGACAGGGGGCTCCGCATCCGTCCTCCGCTTCCTCGGCTCCGCCCGAGGATGGCCGGTCCCACCCACCCGGCGCCGTGATGGCGACGATGATGGCAGACGTGGGAACGATCGATGACTACCTCGGCGGTCTCGAGCCGAGCGACGCTGTGGTGATCGGGCATATCTACGACGTCGCGCGCGCCGAGGTGCCCGAGGCCGAGCAGGGCAAGGGCTACGGCATGCCGGCGCTGACCTATGCGGGCAAACCGCTGCTGTCGGTGATGCGCACACGCAAACACATCGGGATGTACCCGTTCAGCGGGGACGCGGTGCTCGCCGTGGTCGACCTGCTCGAGGACCCGGATACCTCGAAGGGCACCATCCGCTTCCAACCGCAGTCCCCGCCCTCCGACGAGGCGATCCGCACCCTGGTCCGCACCCGCCGCGCCCAGATCGACCCCTAACCCCCACCCCCAACCCCCAACCCCCGGACCCCCGACCGTGCCGATCGTGGAGTTCTACCCGCGCCTGCCGCGGGTGAACGTCCACAAACGTCAGCGGGTTCCGAGACCCGACCGGACGATCTCGTCCACCACGCGGTGCGCGGATTCGATGGCGCCCTCGATATAGCCCGCGTGTTCCGATGCGGTCTCGGTGCCCGCCCAGTGGATGGTGCCCACCGGCGCGTGTGCGACGGGGTAGAACCCCTCGCGGGTGCCCAATGCCGGCAGGGCGCAGTATCCACCGCCGACGAACGGGTCGTGGTGCCAGACCTTGTCGTGCCAACTCGCGGGGTTGCGGACATCGGCGCCGAGGTGCGGTTCGAGGTGCTCGAGCAGCAGGACCCGACGCGCATCGACCGACAGCTCGCCGACGCGGCGGGCGTCGGGGCCGCCGACGAGAACGGTCAGGTGGCCGGGGCCATCCGGTGGCGACGAATCGAAGACGGCGAAGCCCGTTTCACCCCCGAGGATCATTTCCGCCTCGCCGCGCGACCTCCAGAAGGGGGTGTCGTAGACGGCCAGCGCCTTGTACACCGCACCCATGTACGTATTGCGGTGCAGGCGGATATAGCTGTCCGGAAGTGCGGGCCGGAATTCGATCTGCGCGGCGATCGGTGGCGGCACCGTCATGACGAGCCGGTCCGCGGTGATCGTGGTGGTTCCCGTCGTGACGACGAGGTTGGTGTCGTTCCGGTCGATGGCGCCCACCGCGCGGTTGAGATGAACCCGCTCACCGAGCCGATCGGCGAGTCGGCAGGCGAGGGACCCGGCCCCCTCGACCAGCAGTGAATCCTGCGCGCCTCCCGCGCTTTTCATCATCGTATTCAGGCCACCCTGATATCGGATGAACTCCAGGAACGCGGTCACCGACAAGTCGTCGATATCCCCGCAGCAGGTCACCTCGATGATCACCTCGAGCATGCGGCGCGCGCGACCCGTCGGGACGCGTCGCAGCCATTCCCGCAGGGTGACCGAGTTCTGCGTGTCACGGCCGGGCAGATGGGAGGCCAATTCGAATCCGAGCAGGGTGGTGATCGCGGCCGGCGTCGAGGGCGAGCCGAATCGGATCGTGCCGTTGTCGTCGGCCAGCAGCGGCATCTTCGGGCTGCGCATGCGGTACCGGGTGGCGCCCAACTCCGCAGCGAGAGCTTCGAACCGATGGTGGCCCTTCCCGATCCATTGGCCGCCGAGGTCCACCGCCGAGCCGAGGGCGGTTGTTTCGACCAGGACGCGGCCGCCGACCCGGTCCGCAGCCTCGAGGACGATGACGTCGATTCCTTTGCGGTGCAATTCGTATGCGGCGGTGAGACCGGAGATGCCGGCGCCGACCACAACCACGTCGGCGTGCGCGGGGTCAGAAGGCATGGTGGATTCCTTTCGTTTCGGCTCAGATCAGGCGGTGGCGTCGAGAATCGCGGCAGCGGCGCGGTATCCCGATCGCACGGCTCCGTCCATGTAGCCGTTCCAGACGTCGGAGGTCTCGGCGCCCGCCCAGTGGATACGTCCGACCGGAGTGGCGACGGCCTTGCCGTAGTTGGTCCACACACCTGCCGCCAACCGGCCGCCGTAGCAGCCCCGGGTGTATTCCTCGGCGTTCCAGTCCTTTTCGAGGACGTCGATCGGCTTCGCGGCACGTTCGCCGAAGTAGTCGACCAGATCGCCCAGCACGAGCTCGCGCCGCTGCTCCGCGGTGAGCTCGGATGACGCGCGGGCGTGCCTGCCCTCGAGGAAGCCGACGAGCACACCGCAGGATTCGTCGTGCGGCGAATTGTCGAGGACGACGTTGAAGGCGTGATCGAGGCTCATGACGAACCCGCTCAGTCCATCCTCCCGCCAGAACGGCGTCGGATAGGCGATGTTGAACTTGATGACCGATCCGGCCGGGAACTGTTGGGTGACCGCGTCGCGCGCGGCGGGCAACGGGGGCGAATAGCGCAGCCGCCCGGCCAGGGTTTGCGGAATGGCGACGACGACGTGGTCGGCGCAGATCGTGCCGCCGTCGAAGTCGACGACCACCCCGGCGTCGGACTGGGTGATCCCGCTGGCCGCGGTGTCGAGGCGGACCGCGTCGCCGAGTTCGGCGGCCATCCGTTCGGAGATCCGGTGGGTGCCGCCGATCACCCGACTCTCCTGGGCGCCGCCGGTGGTGGCGACGAGGACGTCCAGACTCTTGCCGGATTTCATGTAGAAGAGGAAATGCAGCAGCGACAGCTCGTGTGCTTCGGCGGAGAACAGCGCGGGAACGATGAGCCGGAAGAACCGGATCACGAGCGCATTGGTGGTTTCGCCCAGCAACCACTGATCGAATGTCTGTCGGTCGAGATCCTCGGCGCCGCTTGTGGTCCACGGCGTCTCCAGATCGACACGCTCCGCGAGCGCCGTGATGGCTTCCCAGACTCGACCGGCCTCGACGGCGTCCGGCTCGGGCAGGCCGAAGCTCGCGTCGTCGTATCGGTGGGCGGCCCCGTCGTAGTAGGTGAGGGCGGCGCCGCTGTCGTACGACGGGTAGGTCTTCAGGCCGAGCTCGTCGATCAGTGCCAGGACGGCGTCCTGGCCGGGCCCGACCCACTGCCCACCCATCTCGATCGGTACCCCGTTGCCGAAGACGGCGCCGTGGTTGCGTCCGGCGACTCGATCCCTGGCTTCGAGCACGGCCACGGTCTTGCCGGCACGGGTGAGCATGCGGGCGGCCGACAGTCCGGCGAGCCCGGCCCCGATGACGACAACATCGACGTGCTCCATCGTGCTCATGCCTCCGGCTGCAGGTGCGTGGCCGGCCGAGCCGACGAGCCGGCGGTGTGGCGCCTGCGGTGTGTGATGCGGTAGCGCAGGAGTGCCCCGACGACCTTCGGTGCGGTGCAGGCGAGCCGCAGTGTGGCCCACGGCGAACTGCTGGGGCGGACATCGAGGTAGCTGTACATCCTGTGGCGGACCACCAGCCCGTCCCGGAATGTCCAGATTTCGGTGCCGAACTGCCGTGTCCCGCCGTTGAAGCCGCCGGTCCATGTGCAGGCGAGAGTGTCGCCGTCCGCGCATTCCAACGTCTTGTCGACGTGCAGTCCGAGTTCATGGCAGACGGTGAACAATTCGACTGCTGCGGTGCGTATTTCATCGATTCCTCGATGGGTGTCCACGGCGCCGTCCAGGATCCACTCCGCGACGCAGTCCTCCGAGAACAGGGCGAGGAATTCATCGACGCGGCCGTCGTTGGTGATGCGCTCCGCGGCGGCGAGGAATTCTCCGGGTGAAGGGAATGTGGCGACCTTGTCCGAATGGGCCATCGTGAGTGGCTTCCTTCTGTGAATGGAGGAAATCGGGTGCGACTCCCTCCGAGAAGTCAGTCATACAACTGACTGAGTTCGAGGATAGGTCGGCACCACACCATCCGCAAGGGGCGGCTCGAGTCGGTGAGTCAGGGGTACCAGGAGCCGGCTATCAAGGGCCGGGGGTGGGACCGGGGGCGTCGGCGATCGGGGCCGGTCGGTGCTACCGGGCGCCCAACGGTCGCGGTGCGGCGAGGTTCACCAGCATGTCGATGATCCGCTCCAGGTCCTGATCGGCGCGCTCGTCGTCGGGGTCGCAGACGTATTGGAGGATCAGCCCGTCGACACAGGCGACCATGATGCGGGCGAGTTGGGGGAGGGGCACTGCCGACTCTTCGCCGGCCGCCTCGGCCGCCTGCGCACACCACGCCGCCACGACCGCGGCGTACGACTCGTACTGCCAGCGGGCGAGATCCTCCTGGCCCTCGGTCCGCAGGGCGTAGACGGTCAGCTCGTACTGCATGAGCTGCAGCTTCCGGTTGGATGCCAAGCGCTTCCAGAACGCTCGAATGCCCTCTCGGATCGCGTTGGCCAGGCCGCCCTCGATCTCGGCCGAGTCGGGAAAAACATCACCGATCTCGTTGACCATGTCTTCGATAACGGCCCGCAGCAGCAACTCCCTGGATGGGAAGACGTACTGCAGCGTGCCGAGCGGTACCTCACCTTCGGCGGCCACCGCGCGCAGCGGCGTGCGGGCGACCCCTTCGCGGGAGAGCACGTCCCGGGCGGCGGCGATCAACTGGCGGCTGCGTACCGCTGCTTCGACGCGTGCCATCCGTTGTCCTCTCACCCGTGGCCGGCGGACCTCGTCATCGTTCTCGGTCACCCGTATGAGTTCAGGTAGCCAGACTACCCGGCGATTCGCACGGTTCCCGTCCACGACTGTGGAGTCCCACCCGCGCCTGCCGCGGGTGAGCTTCCACAAACGTCAGCGATTCGGGTCGTCGAGGGCGGCGAGTTCGTCGAGGGTGATCGGTGCGGCCAGCGGGCGCTTGGCGGTCGCCCGCAGGTGGGGCTCGGCAGCGGCGCCGTCGGGTGCGCCGGACAGGTGGGTGGTCGCGAATCCGCAGACCCGCCCCTGACACCAGCCCATCCCCGGGCGGGCGAGCATCTTGACCGTCCGCGGATCATGAGCCCCCAGATGTTCACGGGCGTAGCGGATATCGGCATGGGTGACCTCCTCGCAGCGGCAGATCACCGTGTCGTCGGTCAGCCACTCCGACCACCGCGGCGGCACCGGATGGCTGCGGTGCATCGCCCCGGCGAAGGCCCGCCCGCGTGCGATCGACGACCGCAGCCGCGCGCACCGCGTCGTGTCGACCCGCAGCCCGGCGTCGGCGGCGGCCGACAACCCGGCCAGTTCCCCCTCGTCGACGGCCACGGTCGCGCCGCCTACTCCGGTGATCTCCCCGGCGGCGTACACCCCGGCCGCGCTGGTGCGCCCGGCATCGTCGACCACGGCGACCAGGGAGCCGTCGACGTCGACGCGGGTATCGGCGCCCGCGGCGATCACCAGTTCGGGCGACGGGGTGAACCCCCATCCGAGCGCCACCAGGTCGCAGGCGATCTGTCGCTCGGTGCCGGGGCGCACCCGGCCGTCCCCGTCGACCGCCGCGACGGTCACCCCGGCGACCCGGTCATCGCCGTGGATCGCGGTGATCACCCGTCGCGTGCGGTACGGGATGCGATGGCGCGCCAGCTTGGCGACGTACCCGACCGCCTCGCCGGCCTTGGCGGGAACCCGCGCGGCGTTGCCGACCTCGCGGACCCACGATCGCAGGGCGCCGGCCTCGAAGATCCCCGCGACCTTGACGCCGTATTCGGCCAGACCGGTGGCCACCGGCAGCAGGAACGGACCCGTGCCCGCGACGACCGCCCGCCGACCGGGCACGGTGCCGGAGCCCTTGACCATAGCCTGCACTCCGCCGGCCGCCATCACGCCCGGCAGATCCCACCCTGGGATCGGCAGCTGTCGGTCGTATCCGCCCGGGCACAGCAGCAGCGCGCCCGCGCGCAGGACCCGCGTCTCGGCGCCCTCCGTGTCGGGGCTGAGGGGACCGGAGCCGGCGACGGACGCGGTGGTGTGCACGGCAAACCCGGCCGTGCCTCCCGCCGCGGGTTTATCGGCTCGGTCGATGAACCACACCTGCCGGCCCGGCAGATAGGACAACCGGCCGGACGCTCGGACCGCGTCGAATCGCGCCCGCAGCGCGAGGTAGGTCGACCAGCCGTGCGGGCGGTGCTCCGGATCACCGGTCCGCTCGTCCGCATGCCGCCAATACTGTCCGCCCGGTTGGCCGGCTGCGTCGACCACCGCGACGTGAAGGCCCGCTTCCGCCGCAGCGACGGCCCCGGCCATTCCGGCGGGTCCCGCACCTACCACCACCAGATCCACCGAAGCCGGGGCGCAGACCGGCGCGGCGGGCTCCGTCGGGGATGTCATGAGGTCTCCCGCGGTTCGGCGGAGGGCGACGTGCTGGTCAACGCCGTGCCCGGCCGCGCAGGCGCGAGGCAGGCGCGCTGATCGGGTTCGCCGTCGATGGTGATCAGACAGTCGAAGCACACCCCGATCCCGCAGAACAGGCCGCGCGGGCGCCCACCGCGGCGGGTGCGCCGCCAGGCCACGATGCCGGCGGCCGTCAACGCGGCGCCGACGCTCTGCCCGGCCCGCACCGGCACCGGGACCCCGTCGAAGGTCATCTCCCCGGCCCCGTCGCGGCCTCCGACATCGCCGGGAACCTGCTCAACCGACATGTGCAGCCTCCCGAATCACGTTGTCGCCGAATCGTTCCGGGGCAAAGGGGGTCAGATCGATCGCGGCCGGCGCACCGGTGAGCGCGGCGACCAGCGCCTTGGCGGTGCCGGCGGACAGGCCGATCCCCGCCCCCTCGTGGCCGGTCGCGTGCCAGAGGCCGGGGGCGCGCGGATCGGCGCCGATCACCGGCAGGTGGTCCGGGCAGTAGGGACGAAAGCCGAAGTAGCTGCGCATGATCCGGGCCGATGCCAGCCGCGGGAAAAGCGCTGCCGCCTGCGTCGCCATCCGGGCCATCACCGGCAGCGATACCGTGCGGTCGAAGCCGACCCGTTCGCGCGACGATCCGATCAGCACGGTGCCGGCGTCGGTGCCCTCCACAACCGGCGACGTCTGCAGCCCCTCCTCGGAGGACAGCACATTGGCGACGTACTCCCCGTCGTAGACCTTGTGCCGGATCGTGCGCGGCGGCAGCGGTTCGGTGACCAGCACGAAGCCTTTCCGCGGCAGCACGGGCACCGCTACCCCGGCCAGCTCCGCGACCCGTCCCGCCCAGGTGCCGGCGGCGTTGATCACCGCGGCGGCATCGATATCGCCGCGCGAGGTGCGCACCCCGTTCACCGCGTCGCCGCGCCGGCGAAAGCCGTGCACCTCGGTATGGGTCGACACGATCGCCCCGCGCTCGCGGGCGAGTCGAAGCAGGTGCGCGGCCAACAACATCGGCTGTACCTGGGAGTCCTCGGGATAGTAGGCGCCGGCCAGCATCGCCGGGCTCAGGTGTGGTTCGTAGTCGGCCAGGTCGGCGCCGACGACATCGGTCACCTCGATCCCGGTCTCGCGCTGCTCCCGGGCCCGCGCGGTGAGGGCTTCGGCGCCGCGTGGGGTCCGGGTGACCACCAGCCCACCCTTGTGCTCGAACTCCCACAGCCGCGCGAACGGCGCCAACTCGCCGGTGAAGACCTCCCGCGAGTACCGCGCCAGATCGAGTTCGGGCCCGGCTTCCTTGTCCGACACCAACAGATTGCCCTCGCAGGCGCTCGACGTGCCCGCGACGATCGGGCCGCGCTCGACCACGTGGACGCGCAGTCCGGCCGCCGACGCGAAGTAGGCGCAGGCCGCGCCGACCGCCCCGGCGCCGATCACCACCACATCGGCGCCGATGGTCATACCAGGAAGCCGGCGGGGAAGGGGTCGGTCGGGTCGAGGACGTATTGGCCCATGCCGGTGATCCAGGCGCGCCCGGTGACGCGTGGGATCACCGCGGGAAGTCCTCCGACCGTGGTGGTCTCGGCGATCGTGCCCACGAACTGGGAGCCGATGAACGACTCGTTGACGAACCGGTCGCCCACCGCCAGTTCGCCGCGCGCATGCAACTGCGCGATGCGTGCGCTGGTCCCGGTGCCGCAGGGGGAGCGGTCGAACCAGCCCGGCCAGATCGCCATCGCGTGCCGCGAATACTGCGCGGTGGAACCCGGCGCCTCCAGGTAGACGTGGTGGCAGCCGGAGATGTCGGGCCGTTCGGGATGCTGCGGGCGGTCCTGCTCGTTGATCGCGTCCATGATCGCCAGGCCCGCCGCGAGCAGCCGGTCGCGCTCGGAGCGGTCGAACGGCACCTTCACCTCGTCGAGGTTGACGATCGCGTAGAAGTTGCCGCCGAAGGCCATGTCGTAGCGCACCGTGCCGAAGCCGTCGACCTCGACGGTCCGGTCGAGCCCGAGGCAGAACGACGGCACCATCGTCAGCGTCACCGATTCCGCGCTGCCGTCGCGCACTGCGACCTCGGCGATCACGAGACCGGCCGGGGTGTCGAGGCGAATCGTGGTGATCGGCTCGACCGCCGGGACCATCCCGGTCTCCACGAGAACCGTTGCGGTGCCCATCGTTCCGTGCCCACACATCGGCAACAGCCCGGAGACCTCGATGAACAACACAGCCCAGTCGGCGTCCGGACGGGTGGGCGGCTGCAGGATCGCCCCGCTCATCGACGCGTGTCCGCGCGGCTCGTACATCAGCCAGGTGCGCATGTCGTCGTTGTGGTCGATGAACCACTGCCGGCGCTGCGCCATCGTCTCGCCGGGGAAGACTCCGACACCGCCGGTGATCACCCGGGTCGGCATCCCCTCGGTATGTGAATCGACCGCCTGCACCATGCGGGATATGCGCATCGCCGGACTCCTTGTTCGATGAGCGGTATGGGGTTCGATGGGCGGGGTGGGGTACGCGCGGTGAGGATCAGCCGGGCAGGTGGCCGTCGACGCGGCGCAGGACCGCGTCGTCGGCCGGTGGGGTATCGCGCAATTCGGCGGGCAGCAGATGTTCGGGGAACCCTTGGTAGGCGACCGGTCGCAGGAAGCGGCCGATCGCATCGGTGCCGACCGAGGTGGTCGACGGCGCGGTGGTCGCCGGGTACGGGCCACCGTGCTGCTGCGCATAGGTCACCGAGACGCCGGTCGGCCACTGATTCCACAGCAGCCGGCCCACTTTCGTGACCAGCCGACCCATCAGCTCCGGTGCGATCGCATCGTCGTCCTGCGCGACCAGGGTCGCGGTCAGCTGCCCGTGCAGGACGTCGGCGACCGCCGGCAGCTGCGACTCGTCGGTGTACTCGACCACCAGCGCGGCCGGTCCGAAGCACTCCTGCAGCAATGCCTCCGGGTCGTCGAGCAACGCCTCGAGGGTGGTGCGCAGGACGGTCGGCGCCGGGCTGGTCGCCCCCGCGTCACCGGCCACGGCCTCGACGTTCGGGTGGGCGGCCAACGCGTCGAGGCCGCCGCGGAAGCCCGCGACGATGCGGTCGTTGAGCAGCGGAGCGGCCGGCGGATACGTTGCCGCCGCGAGCTTGTCGACGATGTCGGATCCGGCGGGCACCAGTAGCACCCCCGGCTTGGTGCAGAACTGCCCGGCGCCCAGGGTGAACGAGCCGATGAAGCCGGCGACGATCTCCTCCGCCCGCGCCGCCGCGGCGGCCGCGGTGACGAAGACCGGGTTGGTACTGCCCAATTCGCCGTAGAACGGGATCGGCTCAGGTCGGGCGGCGGCGACGTCGAACAGCGCCCGCCCGCCGGCGATCGATCCGGTGAACGCACCGGCCTTCACCGCCGGCGCCCGCAGCGCCGCGACCCCGGCGTCACTGCCGTAGATCACCGCGAACACCCCGTCGGGGGCGCCCGCGTCCGCCAGGGCGGTGGCGACGATCGCGCCGGTGGCCGCCGACAGTTCCGGATGCCCCGGATGGGCCTTGACGATCACCGGGCAGCCGGCCGCCAGCGCCGAGGCGGTATCGCCGCCGGCGATGCTGAACGCGAACGGGAAGTTGCTCGCACCGAAGATCACCACCGGGCCGACCGGATACAGGATGCGGCGCAGGTCCGGTCGCGGCGCGCCCATCGGCCAGTCGGCGTCGGCGTGGTCGACGCGCACCCCGAGATAGGTCCCCTCGTCGAGGACCTCGCCGAAGAGTTCGAGCTGGAAGGCGGTGCGCCGCAGTTCACCGCGCAACCGTGCCTCGGGCAGGTGGGTCTCGCGGATACCGATCGGCACCAGGGTCTCCACCGCCGCCTCGAGACGTTCCGCGACCGCGCGCAGCGCCGTCGCGCGCACCGGCCGCGGGGTCGCCGCCCAGCGATCGGCCGCCGCGGCGGCCGACGCCACCAGGACGTCGACCTGTTCCGGGGTCGTCGACTCGTCGGGTGCGGTGGTGGTCGCTGATGACGTCACGTCGGGTCCTTCCGCCCGCGATCGCGCGCGGGATCAACCGTTGGGGTGTCACGTTCCGGGGTACCACGACGGCCCGTTCCCCGCCGGAAATGCGGACAACGGGCCGGGCGCTCAGGAGTAGCCGAGCGCGATCGCGTCCTTGGTGTCCGCGACCACGCGGTCGTGGATATGGGACGGCAACGGCTGACGCGGCGGGCGGCAGATGCCGCCGGTGCGCCCGACGACGTCCTGGGAGAGCTTGATCGCGTGGACGAACTCGGTCTTCGAATCCCACCGCAGCAGCTTGTGCAGGCTGCGGTAGAGCGGCAGCGCCTTCTCCAGGTCGGCGCCGCTGCCCGAGGTCACGAGGTTGTACAGCTCGAGGCAGGTGGTCGGGAAGGCGTTGGGGTAGCCCGCGACCCAGCCGACGGCGCCGGCGATGCCGAGCTCGAGCAGCACATCATCCGCGCCGATCAGCAGGTCGAGATCGGGTGCCAGCTCGGCGATCTCGTAGGCGCGCCGCGGGTCGCCGGAGAACTCCTTGATCGCGACGATCGAGCCGGCCGCGTGCAGCTCGGCCAGCAGATCCGGGGTCAGGTCGACGCGGGTGTCGTACGGGTTGTTGTAGGCGACGATCGGCAGCCCGACCTGCGCGGCCGCGCGGTAGTGGGCCAGCACATCGGACCGGTCTGCGCGATAGGCATTGGGCGGCAACAGCAGTACCGATCCCGCGCCGGCCTCGGCGGCCTGCTCGATCCAGCGGACCGACTGCAGCGTGCCGTAGGCGGCGCCGCCGGCCATCACGCCGAAGCCCTCGGGTGCCGCCTCGATCGCGGTGGTCACCACGCGGGCCCGCTCCTCGTCGCTGAGGGTCTGGTACTCGCCGAGCGAGCCGTTGACCGCGACGCCGTGGGTGCCGGCGGCCGCCAGCCACGCCACGTGCTCGGCGAAGGCGTCGTAGTTGATGGAGTAGTCGTCGTTGAAGGGCAGGGTCGTCGCGGTGTAGACGCCGTGCCAGGCCGCGCGCTCGCTCATGGGGTCTCCTCGATACCGGGTAGCACCTTTATAGCATGTGACATTGCACTGATGCGAGGGGGAGAGCGGATGCGGGGAGGAAAGAGTGGCGGCGCGGAGCGATGGTGATGGCGAGAAGGGGTGCAGCGGGATCAATGATGCGGGGAGCTGCCATAAAACGGCCCGCTCGAGGAGGCGGCGACAATAGTTGTCGCGCACCCCTCGCAGCGGGCCGCTGTGTAGCAGCAGCGGACGACGTATCAGCGGAGCCGAGATGTCGCAGCGGCGCCCGGGAGTAGCAGCGGCGTCCGGGAGCAGCGGCGACTCCCGGAAGTAGGAGCTCTGCGGAGAGTCAGCAGCCGTCGGGGCCGCAGGCCTCCGCCGGACCCTGACCGACCAGGGTGACCGGCAGGTGCGACTCCTGCCAGGCGCGGCCGAGCACGTCGGAGAACACCTCGGTCGACTGCGCGCCGGAGATGCCGTACTTGTTGTCGATCACGTAGAACGGCACGCCGGTCGCCCCGAAGGCGCGCGCCTGCGCGATATCGGCGTCGACCTGATCGGTATAGGCATCGCCGTCGAGCACCTGGTCGACCCGCGCGGCATCGAGTCCGACGCCGACGGCCGCCGCGCGCAGGGTGTCGCGGTCGGCCGGGTTGCCGTGCTCGGAGAAGTAGGTGGCCAGCAGGCGCTCCTTGAGCGCACCCTGCGCCTGCGGACCGAGTTCGTCGAGCGCCAGGTGCAGGACCCGATGCGCGTCACGGGTGTTGACGTGCGGGGCGTCCTGCTGGTCGAAGTCCAGGCCGTCCTGCGCGGCGAGGGCCTCGACGCGCGCGATCATCTGCCGCGCGCCCTCGGGACCGCCGCCGTACTTGCGCCCCAACGATTCGACGACCGACTCGGTCGGCTCGTGCGGCGCGGTCGGGTCGAGTTCGAAGGAGTGCCAGACCACCTCGACGTCGTCGGCATGGTCGAAGTCGGCCAGCGCGGACTCGAGCCGCCGCTTGCCGATATAGCACCAGGGGCAGACCACGTCGGACCAGATATCGATGCGCATACAACCGTCAACCACCCCCTGCCCGAGGTTGTTCCCGGTCGAGCACGGCTCCTCGTCGTCGCGTCATTGCACAAGACGTTCGACAGAGCGGAGCCGAGGACAATGGCTCCTCGAACGTGCGCTCTCACCCGTGTTGTGCACCGGATGCCGGCCGGGTTCTACGGTGAGTGCATGGCTGTGCGTGCGGGCGTTGTGGTGACCGGAACCGAAGTGTTGACCGGGCGGGTAACCGATCGGAACGGGCCCTGGGTGGCGGAGCAATTGTTCGCGCTCGGCGTCGACATCGGGCGCATCGTGGTGGTCGGCGACCGGCCGGGCGACCTCGCCGAGGTGGTGACCCAGCTGGTCGCCGACCACGACCTGGTGATCACCACCGGCGGCCTGGGCCCGACCGCCGACGACCTGACCGCCGCGGTGGTCGCCGAGGTGCAGGGCAGGCCGATGCTCCTCGATCCCGCACTCGAACAACGCATCTCCCGCACGGTCGAGGCGCTGATGCGCCGCTACCGGCTGACCGCGGATCCGGCCGCGAGCGCGGAGGGCGTGCGCAAGCAGGCCCTGGTACCCGAGGGTGCCACCGTGCTCGAACCGGTCGGCACCGCGCCCGGACTGGTCGTTCCGCCGGCCGAGGGGCGGGTCGGGGCGCCGGTGGTGGTGTTGCCCGGCCCACCGCGCGAGCTGCGCGAGATGTGGCCGCAGGTGCGGTCCGCCGAGGCGGTGCGGCGCATCATCGACCGCGCCGGGACTCTCGAGGAGCGCACCATCCGGATCTGGGGTGCTCTCGAAGCCGACCTCGCCGCCGCGCTGCGTCCGATCGAGGCGGATCTGCCGCAGCTCGAGGTCAGCACCTGCCTGCGCGACGGCGAACTCGAGGTCGTCACCCGGATGCCGGCCGACGACCCGGAGGTCGACGAACAGTACGGGCTGCTCGAGCGCACGATGCTCGAGCACTTCGGCCCCCTGGTCTACAGCACCGACGCCTCGACGGTCGACGACGTGGTGGCGCAGCTGCTGATCGACCGCGGCTGGACGGTCGCCACCGCCGAGTCGTGCACCGGCGGCCTGCTCGCGGGCCGGTTGACCAACCGCGCCGGATCGTCGGCCTATGTGCAGGGCGGGCTGGTGGTCTATGCGAACGAGGCCAAGACGGCGTTGGCCGGGGTGCCGGCGGGGTTGATCGCCGCGCACGGTGCGGTCAGCCGTGAGGTCGGAGAGGCGCTGGCCGTGGGCGCGCGGGAGGCGGTGGGCACCGACGTCGGCATCGGGATCACCGGGATCGCCGGACCGGGCGGCGGCACGCCGGACAAGCCGGTCGGCACGGTCCATCTGGCGATCGCCACGCCGGCGGGGATCGTCGTGCACCGCGAACTGCACCTGTCCGGCGATCGCGCCGCGGTCCGGGCGCGCACGGTCGCGATCGCGCTGCACGAGCTGCGGGTCGCCCTGCGCGAACAGCGATAGCCCTTCGATGAACCCGGCGAGCGGGCGCTCCTCGACGCCCGCTCGACCGGTCGCGCGATCGACGATCCCGGATGCCGGTTCTGCCGTAATCTTCTCGCCGGAAATACTTCCACTCGGGTTTCGGGTTACACGACCGGCGCCGCATCGGTGGGGCGCCGCATTCTTGCCGTGGCGCGACCGGATCGCGGTTGCGGGTTCGTCGGTGATCGAAGGGGACACGTATGCATGTCTCGGAGTCGAGCAGTCTCAACCGGGTGATCGACCGGCTGCGCAGCGAATCGGGAAGCGCGCTGCTGCTGGTGGTCGTGGCGGTGATCGCGCTGATCTGGGCGAACTCGCCGTGGTCGGAAAGCTATGTCCACCTGTGGGAGACCGACGCGTCGATCGCGATCGGCTCGTTCTCCATCGATATGAACCTGCACCACTGGGTCAACGACGGCCTGATGGTGGTGTTCTTCTTCCTCATCGGCCTCGAGGTGCGCCAGGAGTTGGCGATCGGCTCGCTCCGGGACCGCCGCCGGGCGATGGTTCCGTTGATCGCGGGCCTGTTCGGGGTGCTGCTGCCCGCGCTGATCTACCTGGCGATCGCCGGTTCGACCGCGCCGGACGGCTGGGGTGCGGTGGTCGGCACCGATACCGCCTTCCTGCTCGGCATGTTGGCCCTTGTCGGTCCGTCGATGTCCAACCAGCTGCGGATCTTCCTGTTGACGCTCACCGTCGTCGACGACTTCCTCGCGGTGGCGATCATCGGCATCATCTACACCGAGGATCTGCAGATCACCCCGCTGCTGGTCGCGTTCGGCGCACTGGCGGCGCTGTGGCTGTTGGGCCGATCGAGCGAATGGCGTTCGAGCCCCTACGTCTTGGTGATCATCGTGCTGTGGGCCGCGACGTTGCTGTCCGGGGTGCACCCCTCGCTGGCGGGTATGGCGGCGGGTCTGCTGGTTCCGGCCAGCGCCACCGACCGCGCCGATGTCGTGCGCGCGCAACATCTGTTCCGGGACTATTGGCAGTCGCCGGAGGCCTCGGTCGCCCGGACCGCGCGCCGCGGTTTGTCGCGCTCGATCTCGGTGAACGAACGCCTGCACGATGTGCTGCGCGGCCCGGTATCCCTGGTGATCGTGCCGATCTTTGCCTTGGCCAACGCCGGGGTCGATCTGCGCGGCGGCGGCCTGGGCGCGTCCTTGGGATCGACGATCACCTGGGGTGTCGTCGCGGGCCTGGTGATCGGCAAGTTCGTCGGCATCGCACTCGGCGCCTGGGCGGCGATTCGGATGGGCCTCGGGCGCCTGCCCGACGGTGTCGGACCCGGCAGCGTCGCCGGTGGTGCTGCCCTGTCCGGCATCGGGTTCACCATGTCGCTGTTGATTATTGGCCTGGCGTTCACCGACCGCCGACAGGCCGAGGAGGCGACCGTGGGCGTGATGCTCGCGATGATCATCGCCGGTTTGCTCGGTGCGCTGATCTTCAAACTAGCCCGGGTCCGTTGGGGTGAGACGAGCGCCGACCTGCCGACGGTATTGACGCCGGCAATCGATCCCGATCACGACCACACCCACGGTCCGGACGATGCTCCCTACACCGTCGTCGAGTACCTCGACTTCGAGTGCCCCTTCTGCGCGCGATCGACCGGAATGTGGCACGACCTGAAGGATCATTTCGGCGACCGCATCCGCTACGTCGTGCGCAATCTGCCGCTGGAGGATGTGCACCCCAAGGCATTCGAGGCGGCTCTGGTGGCCGAGGCGGCGGCGCGGCAGGGGCAGTTCTGGCCGATGCACGACATCCTGTTCGCCAACCAGGCGCGGCTCGATCCCGAGCACCTGCGCGAGTACGCCGAGGAGCTCGGCCTCGATATGGAGCGTTTCGATCGGGATGTCGTGAGCGACGAGGTGCGCGAGCGGATTCTGGCGGACATGGAAAGCGCGCACGAGAGCGGCGCGTTGGGGACACCCACGTTCTTCCTCAACGGGATTCGGCATCAGGGGCCGCACGATGCCCGCACCTTGATCGCCGCCCTGGAGGCCTCCGATCCGGTGGATTCCCGACGCCGCTCCTAGGAGATTTCGTAGCTATTGAAGCCTGAATCAGATAGCCGCTAACAATCTATCGAATTATTAGTGGCTGCTATCGCTCCGGAATTCGGGTTGATACCGGAGGGCTTTGTCGACCCTTCGAGATGTGCATCAACAAATAGTCCCGTATTGTTCGGGCGGATATCCGAAGGTGTCGAGGCGGCGTCGCCCCGATATATGTGCAGGTACGCCTGCTATTGCCCTCGGGAATATCGCCTGGTCGGCCGATTTCGCCGTCGAAATTCGGCATGACATGATCTGGAGCACATTTCCCTTATTCTCTGTTATAGGGATGGGCATATCTCGGCGAGATGATCTACGGTCCGTGGTGTTGGGGGATTCGGACCGGTTTGTAGGACGCAGCGTGTGTTCGTGGCCGAATGATGGCTCCGAGCGCTGCTGCGTTGCCGCCGGTCACATATGGCATCGACTGGGTGGGGGTGCTGTCGGAGTATGGGTACGTTCGGGAACTCGGTGGGCACGACGATCGCGATTGTCGGTCTCGTCCAGATGGTCCTGGTCAGCGTGATCGCTATTCGACTGCTGTCCTACTGGAAGAGCTTCGTCTTCGGCTGGCACCGATATCGCACGCGCAGTGTGCATTCGGATGCGCAGATCCTGGCCTCGGATCCGCCGCACCTGAAGATTCAGATCACCACTCGCGGGAGCGAGGGCAGCTCCGAGGTGATTCTGCGGGGGATCAACGGCGTATTGCGCCTGGTCGAACAGTCGCCGGCCTTCGCGCCGTTGCTGTCGATCGAGGTGGTCACCGAGTCGAGCGAGCAGGTCGAGATGATCGAATCCCGCTTCGCGCGTGCCCCGATCCGGGTGACCGGACTGGTGGTGCCGGCCGATTACCGCACTGCGGCGGGTACCGGATTGAAGGCGCGCGGCCTGCATTACGCGGTCGAATCGCGACGGGCCGGGTGGAACTTCGTTCCCGGTCGGGTATTCATCGTGCACTTCGACGAGGAGAGCGTGATGATGCCGGGCGAGTTGCGCAAGCTGATCAAGGTGCTCGCCGATACCGACAAGCGCATCCTCGAGGGGCCGATCTATTACCCGCTCGAGTATCAGAACTCCAGCATGGTCTGCAAGTCGATGGAGGCCAATCGTCCGGCCGGATGCTTCGAATGCCGGGTGGTGATGGAGAAGGGTGTTCCGCTGCATCTGCACGGCTCGAACCTGGTGGTCGAGGAGCGGCTGGAGAACGAGATCGGTTGGGATATAGGCCAACTCGATGGCCACTACTTCATCGCCGAGGACTTCGTCTTCGGGATGAACAACTACCTGCGGTACGGCTCGGAGATCTTCGGCTGGCACGGATGTGTGCTGCTCGAGCAGCCGCCGTTCTCGTTCAAGAGCGCCTTCCGGCAGCGGCACCGCTGGATCTTCGGTGTCCTGCAGGGACTGTCCGCGGCCGCCAACTCCGCGGACTTCCGGACCCTGCCGTGGCTGACCCGGCAGCGGTTCATGTGGGGGACGAGGCTGCGCGCGTTGACCTTTGCTCTGGGCGCGCTGGTGGGCTCGCTGTCGGTGGTCGTCCTGCCGATCATGTTGGGTATAGCGATCTACAGCCTGGTCTCCGGCGAGCCGGCCCCGTTCGGGCCGATCCTGACCCTCTGGATGACGATCGTCGGTGCGCTGTGGTTGGGCACCGTGATGCTCGGTGCCTGGCTCAACGTCAACGACGCGAATATGACCTCGGCGCGCCGGGAACTCGAGATCGCGCGCACCGTCGCGATCGCCCCGATCGCGGGTGTGCTGGAAAGCAGTGCGGGCCTGATGGCCCTGGTCGACTGGGCGCGCGGCAAGCGGGGCGTCGCCTGGATTCCGACCCCGAAGACCGTGTCCGCCGACGTCATCGCAACCGCGAGGTGATCCCCATGTCCGTCACATTCGATCGCACCCAACAGAATCCGAACTACCCGAGTCGGCCGGGGAGTCGATCCGCCCCGGCCGACGAGTCGCCGACCGAGGTCCTCGACCGGGTCGTCGCGGCGCCGGCCGAGCGGGCCCTCGATCTGCCGGCCGAGCAGGCCCTCGATCTACCGGGTGAGGAGCCCGCCCGGTTGCGGGCGAGCCGGGCGGCATTGATCGGCATGTGGACGATCGCCCTGGTGGTGACGGTCGGCTATATCGGCATGCCGTTGACGATGTTCCTGACCCCCATCCTGGGGAGTTCGATGCCGGCGATGGCGGTCGCCGTCGGGGTGATCGTGATCGGCTCGCTCGCCCTGCGACTGATCCTGCGCGCGATCCTGACCGAGCGACGCGCATCGGCGCCCCGACACGACGTGGAGGCGGCTCGACGGTCGCTCGCTTCCCGGCGCACCCGGCAGCGCGCGCACCGGCCGGCGGAGGCCGCGCGGTGACGATCACCACCGAACGTCCCCTGTCGGCTCCCGGGCCGCCGCCGCACGTGTTGCCGCCGCCCCACCGCCAGTGGCGCCCGATGGTGATCTCGCTGGCCGTCGTGATCTGCTGCGTTCTGGCGATCGGCCTGGTGGTCTGGGGCAGCCCCCGGATCAGCTCGATGCGGGCCGGCTCGGCGCAGGACTTGGCGCTCGGGGCGGTACCCGCGGGCAATGTGCTCTTCGGCGCGCAGGTCGACTGGGTTACCGAAAGCCCGCAGAGCTATTCGGACGCGTTCGGCCGATCCCCCTACGTCTACGGAAAATTCGTCGACTTTCCGCTGACCGAGGAACGCCGCCTGTCGGTCGACTCCTCGGCTCGCCAGGTCGCCGACAAGAACGCGATCCTGTTCATCACGCTGCAGCCCTACGACGGCCTCGAGACCGTGACACCCGAGACGATGGCGCAGCTTACCGCGGACCTCACCCGGTGGAACGACATCGGTGCGCCGGTGATGGTGCGCTTCGCCCACGAGATGAACGGCAGCTGGTATCCCTGGGCGCAGCGGCCCGGCGAATACGTGCGCGCCTTCCGCGACGTCGCGAACGCGGTGCGCGCGGCGCCCGCCTCGTCGATCGTCTGGTCGCCGAACGACGGTGGGGGATACCCCTTCTCGGGTGGTGACTACGAAGCGCGGCCCGGCACGCCCGACTTCGCCGCCCTCGACACCGACGGCGACGGTCGGCTGACCGAGAAGGACGACATGTACGCGCCGTTCTACCCGGGCGACGACGCCGTCGACTGGGTCGGCCTGTCGCTGTACCACTTCGGCGACGTCTACCCGTGGGGTCCGAATGTGGTTCCGGAGTCGAACAAGTTCGAGGACAAGATGATCGGTACCTACTCCAACGAGTATCTCGACCAGAACGACGTGCCGGACTTCTACCAGCGATACGTCGAGGCGACCGGCAAACCGATGACGATCTCGGAGACCGCCGCGGTCTACAACCCGGCCGGCGAGCCCACCGACAACGAGTTCGAGGTCAAGCAGGCCTGGTGGTCGCAGGTGTTCTCGGACAATGTGCGCACCAACTATCCGGGCATTCGGTTGATCAACTGGTTCGAACAGAACAAGCTGGAGGCGGATTTCTCGCCCGAACCGATTCAGTGGAGTGTCATCGATGACCTGGATACCCGCACGGCCTTCCGACGGGCGTTGCCGGATTGGGTGATGTTCGCTCCGTGACGCGCAGGCACGGGCGGTCGACATTCGGGCCGCTGCGTGCCTGGCGGGATGTTCGGGCCCGCACGCCGTGGGCGATGATCCTCGGCGCCGTCCTGGCGGTGCTGGTCGTGGTCGCGGCGGTGGGTCTCGGCGGGCTGATGTTCTCGAGACAGGAGCGAACCACCACCGTGATGGGCCTTGCGGCGCCGAACGCGCCCACCGACCAGTCGGCGCTGGTCGGCTTCGAAACCTACGGCCGCGCACCGGACTACCTGCTCTGGTACCACGACTTCACCACCCGCCTCGACGTCGAGGCGGTCCGGGCCCTGCCCGCCGGGGTCACCCCGATCGTCACCTGGGAGCCCTTCGCAGCGGTGACCGGCGCGGTCGACCAGCCGCGCTATCGGCTCTCGGAGATCGCCGACGGCGCCTTCGACGGCTACCTGCGACAGTGGGCGGTCGACCTGCAGCAGGTCGGCCGCCTGGTCATTCTGCGTTTCGCCCACGAGATGAACGGGGACTGGTACCCGTGGGCCGAGCAGGTCAACGGCAACCGCCCCGGGGACTACGTCCGTGCGTGGAACCACGTGCACGACGTGCTGCGCGACACCGGCGCGACCGGGGTCCAGTGGATGTGGAGCCCGAACGTCGAGTACCCGGGGTCGACGCCGCTCGAGGATCTCTACCCCGGCGACGATCGGGTCGATCTGATCGGCATCGACGGCTACAACTGGGGCACCTCCGACGAGGGCAAGATCTGGCAGTGGCCCGACGAGGTCTTCGCGCCGACCGTGAACCGCGTCGCGAAGCTCTCCCCCCGCCCGATTCTGATCTCGGAGGTCGGGTCCACCGAGGACGGCGGCAACAAGGCGGAGTGGATCGAGCGGTTCGCGGACTACCTCGAGGACACCCCGGGCATCGAGGGCTTCGTCTGGTTCGACTACGACAAGGAGACCGACTGGCGCATCGGCAGCAGCGTCGAGTCTGCCGGGGCGTTCGTCGACCTCGTCGCTCGCCTGCCGGGTCGCGATGCGGGGCGGTCGTAGGGCGGGGCGGTAGTAGGGCGGGGCGGCCGCACCCGGCGCGGTCGTAGGGTGGGGCGATGGCCACGAGCAGCGGTCCGGACGCCGACCGGGACGCGACCGTCTTCCTCTTCCGCGCGGTCAACGTCGGAGGTGCGACGCTGCCGATGGCGGACCTGCGGGCCTGGGCGAGCGAACTCGGCGCCGCCGCGGTGCGCACCCACATCGCCTCCGGCAACCTGATCGCGGTGCCGCCGGGGGACCCGGAGGCCTTCGCGCGCCGGCTCGAGCAGGTGGTGCAGGAGCGGCGGGGCTTCTTCCGCGAGGTGATCGTGCGCGATCCCGACGAACTGCGAGGGGCCCTCGACGACCACCCCTTCGAGGTACGCGAGCGCAAGTTCTCCTATGTCGGCTTCATGCCGGCCGCACCGAGTGCGGCCGCGATCGAGAAGGCGCGCGGCTATCCGACCGGCGACGACCGCTGGGAGGTGATCGGCCGCGATCTGCACATCCGATTTACCGACGGCGCCGGCCGGCCCGAGATGAAGACCGACAGCGTGCTGCGTTCCCTGGCGGTGCCGTGCACCATGCGGAATCTGTCGACGGTCGCCGCCCTGATCGACAAGGCGACCGCCTGACGCCGGGGCGAAACGGACCCGACGGCACGACGGGTGTGGTTGCCCCCGATCCCGGGTCGCTTCGGTGGCTACTCTGGCGATTGTGTCCGAAGTCCTCGAATTCGTCGGAAGCTACTGGTGGCTGGTCTTCCCGCTCGGTGGCATCGTCGGCGGCTGGATCAAGGGCGCCGAGGCCTGGTCGGACCGTCGGCGCAAGGACCGCATCCGCATCCTGGAACTCGAACGCGAGAAACGCGATCACGTGACGCAGGCCGCGCAATCGCAGCAGGAGGACATCGACCGGGTCCTGGCCAAACACGACGAGATAGACGGCCGCTGGTTCCACTACGAGATGGACATCGCCACGATCATCGACTTCCCGGTGATGGTCGATATGCGCGAGCCGGCCGTGCGCGCCTTCCACGAGGCGAAGGCGGAGGCCGACGACCTCCGTCCGAGCAACCCGGAACTGCTGAAGGACCCGCGCCGGCTCGCCGACTACCGGGCCGCGGTCAACGCCTACGCGGTGGCCTTCGAGGCCGCCGAGCGGGAGGCCCGACGGCGGCGCATCTCCGGCTACTCCGACGTCGAGCGCGGCGCCCTGACCCGCGCGCGCAAGTTGATCGCGCTCGCCGAGGACCCGGGTGCCACGCAGGCGGAACGACAGATGGCCTACCGCCGGGCGATCGACGAGTTGCAGGGCATCGTCGTGCTTCCCAGCCGGGCGACCACCGCCCTGGAGTCCCGCATCGCCGTCGCCCTGCCGAGCGCCGAGCGCCGCGAGACCGACACCGCATGACCCTCCGGACCGGACGATCCGGGTCGCCCGAGCTCGGTCGCCTCGCCGCCGATATCGCCCGACCCCTGCACGCCGCCGGAGTGCGCGATGTGCGGACCGATACGACCACCCGCGCCGCCTACTCGACCGACGCCTCGCTCTACCGGGTCGTCCCCGCGGCGGTTGTCCTGCCCCGCGATGTCGACGAGGTCGCCGCCACGCTGCGGGTCTGCGCCGATAACGGCATCCCGCTGACCGTCCGCGGCGCCGGCACCTCGATCGCCGGCAATGCGGTGGGCACCGGGGTGGTGCTCGACATGTCGCGCCGCCTCGACCGCATCCTGCACGTCGACCCCGATGCGCGCACCGCCACCGTCGAACCCGGCGTCGTCCAACAGTCCCTGCAGGTCGCGACCGCCCCACACGGGCTGCGGTTCGGTCCCGACCCGTCGACGAGCAGCCGCTGCACGATCGGCGGCATGATCGGCAACAACTCCTGCGGCTCGCGCAGCCTCGGCTACGGGCGCACCGTCGACAATGTGGCCGCGTTGCGCGTACTGACGGTCGACGGGACCGAACGGGTCCTTACCGCCGGGCGGCCGCCGACCCCCGATCCGCTGGTCGACCGGTTGACGACGATCGCCGCCGGGGCCCGCGACACCATCCGCGACGAGTTCGGCCGCTTCGGCCGCCAGGTATCCGGCTATGCGCTCGACCGGCTCCTGCCGGAGCACCACTGCGATATCGCCGGTCTGCTCGTCGGCAGCGAGGGCACCCTGGCGGTCCTGCTCGACGCGACCGTCCGGCTGGTCGCGCAGCCGCGCCATACCCTGCTCGTCGCGCTCGGCTACCCGGACATGCCGGCCGCCGCCGAGGCGGTTCCGGCCCTGCTGACCTGCCGGCCGGTCGCCTGCGAGGCGCTCGACTCCCGCATCGTCGACGTCGTCACCGCCCGCCGCGGGGCCGCCGCCGTGCCCCCGCTGCCCGCGGGGCGTGCCTGGCTACTGGTCGAACTGGCCGGCGACGACCCGACCGAACTGCGCGATCGGGCGACGCGGGTCCGGGCGGTCGCCGGCGCGCTCGACGCCGCCGAGGTACCGGACCCGGCGCGAGCGGCGGCGCTGTGGCAGATCCGGGCCGACGGCGCCGGCCTCTCCGGACGCAGCCCCGCCGGCAAACCCGCCTACGCCGGCTGGGAGGACGCCGCCGTTCCGCCGGACCGCCTCGCCGGCTACCTGCGCGACTTCGATGCCCTGATGGCGCAGCACGACGTCACCGGGGTGCCCTACGGCCACTTCGGCGACGGCTGCCTGCACATCCGCATCGACTGGCCGCTGGATCGGCCGGGCGGCCGGGCCGGCTACCGCGCCTTCGTCGAGCAGGCCGCACACCTGGTCGCCCGCCACGGCGGATCGCTGTCCGGGGAACACGGCGACGGCCGCGCCCGCAGCGCCCTGCTCCCGGCGATGTACTCGGCGTCGGCCCTCGACGCGATGCGCGCGGTCAAGACCGCCTTCGATCCCGGCGGCATCCTCAACCCCGGCGTCCTGGTCGACCCGGCCGCGGTCGACGACGACCTGCGCGCGACCGCCCCACCGATCGCGCTGCCCGCCCCGGCCTTCCGCCTCGGCGGCGACCGCGGCGACCTCGCGCTCGCGATCGGCCGCTGCACCGGCGTCGGTTCGTGCCGCGCCGCACCCGGCGCCCACCGGGTGATGTGCCCGTCCTACCGGGCGACCCGGGAGGAACGGGACTCGACGCGCGGCCGCTCCCGCGTCCTGCAGGAGATGGTCGACGGACGACTCGTGCGCGGCGGGTGGGATTCCCCCGAAGTCGCCGAGGCGCTCGACCTGTGCCTGTCCTGCAAGGGCTGCCTGTCCGACTGCCCGACCGGCGTCGACATGGCGACGCTCAAGTCCGAGGCGCTGTACCGCCGGTTTCGACGGCGGCCGCGGCCGCCGACGCACTACTCCCTGGGCAGGTTGCCGGTCTGGGCGGCGCTCGGGTCGCGCTGGGCCCGACCGATCAACGCGCTCACCCGCCGACGGCCGGCGGCCCGCGCGCTCGGCGCCGTCGCCGGGATCGATCGCCGCCGAGCGATCCCCCCGCTGGCCGAACGCAGCCTCCGCGACCGGTTCGCCGATCGCCCCTCCCCGGCGGGCAGCCCGGTGGCGCTGTTCGTCGACACCTTCACCAACTACTTCACCCCGGAGGTCGGCATCGCGACGGTCGAGGTCCTGGAGGCGGCCGGCTTCGCACCGCAGCTCACGCCGCGGGACGCCTGCTGCGCGTTGACCTGGATCTCGACCGGCCAGCTCGACACCGCCCGGCGGCGGCTGGCCCGCACGATCGAGGCGCTGACGCCGATGGTCGACGCCGGGCTGCCGATCGTCGGGATCGAACCATCCTGCACCGCGACGCTGCGCTCCGACGCCGAGGAGGTGGTCGGTCCGTCCGCGCGTCCGGTCGCCGCCGCGGTCCGCACGCTCGCCGAACTGCTCCGCGACGCCGAGTGGCAACCCCCGGATCTCACCGGTGTCGACGTCGTCGCCCAACCCCACTGCCACCACCACGCGGTCCTCGGCTGGGATGCCGACGCCGACCTGCTCGCGCGGGCCGGGGCCGCGGTGCGCCGGGTCGGCGGATGCTGCGGGCTGGCCGGCAACTTCGGCGTCGAACGCGGCCACTACGAGGTGTCGGTCGCCGTAGCCGAGCAGCACCTGCTGCCAGCGATCGCCGACGACGACCGCGCCGTCGTGCTCGCCGACGGCTATTCCTGCCGCACCCAGTTGGCCGACCTCACCGATCGGCGCGGTCTGCACCTGGCGCAGCTGCTGCGGTCCGCCGGCGTCGACGGCGAGCGGACCCGCTGATGGACTGGTTTCGGCGGGACTGGACGCTGCGCTCGCGCGTCCAATTGCTCACCTCCGCGGTGGTGGCGGTCGCGGTGTCGATCACCGCGGTCGCCGTCTACGTCGTCGCCGCCGAGGGGCTGCGCGATCGGGTGGATCATCAGCTGCGCAACCACGTCGAGGCGATCGCCGAGTCGACCTTCTCCGGGGACAGCGGTATGGACTTCCTGCTGGCCCTGTCGTTCCTCAACAACAAGGACGTCGTGGTCGGCATCAAGCTGGCGGGCAGTACGGACAACAGGCTCCTGGTGCCGACCGCCGATACCGAGCCGTTCGGGACACCACAGGAACCGATCGGCGCCCCGGAGCAGGCGGTGATCGACGGGACGGTCGACTCCTCGCTGCGCACCCGCGGCGAGTACCGCATCTACGCGGTGCGCACCGCCGACGGGGACACGATCGTCATCGCCCAGTCGCTGCTGCCGACCGAACGACTGCTGCGCCGGCTGGCGCTGATCCTCACCCTGGTCGGCGGATTCGGCGTGACCGTCGCGGCGCTGGCCGGCACCGCGGTCGCACGCACCGGTCTGCGCCCGGTGGCCCGACTGCTCGCCGCCACCCGCCGGGTCGCCGAAAACGGTGATCTGACGCCGATCGAAGTGGTCGGCGACGACGAATTGGCCGACCTGGCCCGGCGTTTCAACGAGATGCTCGCCTCGCTGCGGGCCGCGCGCCGCCGACAACGTCGGCTGATCATCGCGGCCGGTCAGGAGCTGCGCACCCCGCTCGAGTTGATGCGCACCCGCATCGACACCCTGATCCGCGCCGATCGGGCCGGCGGGCCGAGCATGTCGAACGAGGAATTGCAGGAGGTGCAGTCGGACGTGATCGCCCAGCTCGACGAGCTGGCCCGCATCGTCGGCGACGTCGTCGACCGCGCCCGCCTGGAACATATGACCGCCGTGGGGGATACCGGTGAGCATCGCTTCGCCCTGAACGACCCTCCCGAGCCCCCGGAACCCGAGCCGCCGGCCGGCGGCACGGTGCCACCGACCACCCGCAAGGGCGGCCGACATCGCCGACCGCCCGGCAAGCGGTCGTCCCTGCTCCGCGGGTCCGGAAGCTGAACGCGTCCTCCGCACGCCGAACCGGTCGCGGCCGGGAGAACGGTTGCGTCCCGCCGCCCCCGGCGGACCGGTGACGAACGGGGCCGCCCATTCACCGAGCCGACCGCTGCCGGAAGCGGTATGAATGATCAGGCAGATGCCTGCTCCGGACGGCTCGAGGAAGGTGGCCTCCACCATGGGCACAACCACCATGGGCACAACGACGGTCGGTCGCGTCGCGGCCGACACCCCCGCGGGGCACCCGTGACGTACCACCAGTCGATCCGCGGGCACACCTACCGGTTCGCCAATCTGGTCGACGTGCTCGCCAAGGCGACCCCGGCCCGCTCCGGTGACGAATTGGCCGGGTGCGCCGCCGAATCCGACGCCGAACGGGCCGCCGCCGCCTGGGTGCTCGCCGACCTGCCGCTGACCACCTTTCTCGAGGAGATGGTGGTGCCCTACGAGGACGACGAGGTCACCCGGCTGATCATCGACGGCCACGACCGCGCCGCCTTCGCACCGATCTCCCATCTGACGGTCGGCGGCCTGCGGGACTGGCTGCTCGCTCAGGTCGCCGGGCCGGACGGCGCGCGCAACCTGCACGCGGTGTCCGCCGGGCTGACCCCCGAGATGGTCGCGGCGGTCAGCAAACTGATGCGCAACCAGGACCTGATCGCCGTCGCCCGGCATATCGAGGTGATCTCCAGGTTCCGCACCACGATCGGTCTGCCGGGGCGGCTGTCGACGCGGCTGCAACCCAATCACCCGACCGACGACCCGCGCGGTATCGCCGCCGGATTGCTCGACGGGCTGCTGCTGGGCTGCGGCGACGCGGTGGTCGGGATCAACCCGGCGACCGACTCCCCGGAGGCGACCGCGGCGCTGCTGCACCTGATCGAGGACGTGCGGCTGCGCTTCGAGATCCCGATGCAATCCTGCGTGCTCTCCCACGTCACCACCACGATCGAGCTGATCGAGCGCGGGGTTCCGGTCGACCTGGTCTTCCAGTCGGTCGCCGGCACCGAGGGCGCCAACCGCGGTTTCGGGGTCGACCTCGCGCTGCTGCGGGAGGGCAACGAGGCGGGTCGCTCGCTCGGCCGCGGCACCGTCGGCGACAACGTGATGTACCTGGAGACCGGGCAGGGTTCCGCGCTGTCCGCGGGCGCGCATCTCGGCACCGACGGCCGACCGGTCGACCAGCAGACCCTCGAGACCCGCGCCTACGCGGTCGCCCGCGACCTGCAGCCGCTGCTGGTGAACACCGTGGTCGGCTTCATCGGTCCCGAGTACCTCTACGACGGCAAGCAGATCATCCGCGCCGGCCTCGAGGATCACTTCTGCGGCAAGTTGCTCGGCCTGCCGATGGGGGTCGACGTCTGCTACACCAACCACGCCGAGGCCGATCAGAACGATATGGACACCCTGCTGAGCCTATTGGGCATGGCCGGGGTCGCCTTCGTGATCACCGTCCCCGGCGCCGACGACATCATGCTCGGCTACCAGAGCCTGTCGTTCCACGATGTGCTGTACGTCCGGGAAGCGCTGAACCTGCGCGCCGCACCGGAATTCGAGGAATGGATGCAACGCGTCGGCATGGCCGACAGCGCCGGCCGGGTGCTGCCGCTCGACCCGGCCGCCTCCCCGCTGCGCGGACTGGCCGCGTCATGAGCGAGTCGATCGACCGTTCCGGCGCTGCGGTACAACCGGATTCGGGTGACGCGCCCGCCGATCCGTGGGCGGATCTGCGGCGAACCACGCAGGCGCGCATCGGTTTACACCGCACCGGCAATACCGTCTCGACCTCCGACGTGCTGCGCTTCCAGTCCGACCACGCCGCCGCCCGCGATGCGGTGCACCTGCCGATGGACATCGACGCGGTCGCCGCCGGGCTGCGCGACCTCGGACTCGGCGAACCGGTGGTCGTCGCCAGCCGCGCCGCCTCCCGCGACGAGTATCTGCGCCGCCCGGATCTCGGGCGCATGCCCGCCGACCTCGGCGCGGTCCCGAAGACCGGTGCGGATATCGGCATCGTCGTCGCGGACGGACTGTCGGCCACCGCGGTCGATACCCACGCGGTCGCCCTGGTCGCCGCGCTGGCCGAGGCGTTGTCACCGCCCTTCTCGATCGCACCACCCGTGCTGGCCACCGAGGCGCGCGTCGCTCTCGGCGATCACATCGGCGCCGCCCTGGACGTCGGCATCGTCATCGTGATCATCGGGGAACGGCCGGGCCTGTCGGTCGCCGACAGCCTCGGCATCTACCTGACCTACGGCCCACGCCCCGGACGCCGCGATTCCGAACGCAATTGCATTTCGAATATCCACCCGCCGGGCGGGCTGGGCTACGAACAGGCCGGGCGCATCGTGCGGTCGCTGGTCGAGGGGGCGCGGGCGCTCGGAGCGTCCGGCGTCGCGCTCAAGGACACCTCGGGTGCCCCGGTCGCGGTGGTCGCGGCCGACGACCCGGCCCTCGAATAGCTACCGATCCCGGGCGGCCGGCCCGACACCCCGGGCCGCCCACCGGGGTCACCGGCCCGGGGCGGGACGCGTCAGGGGATAACCGGTGTGGCGCCGCGGGTTCCGGCCGGAGCCGGCCGGCGCCGCGACGTCGAGGACGAGGCGCCGATCGCCGGCACCGCGGACCGCAACCACTTGGTGGGCAGCCGCCCGACCAACTCGCCGAGCGGGACGACCGCCGCCGCCAGGATCTCCGCGGTCTCCTGCAGCACGTCGACGGTCACCGTCATGCGCTGCAGGTTCGGTGCGACCGAGGTCAACGCCTCGGCCAGCGTCACCAACTGGTCGAGCGGGCCGTCCGGGGCGGTCAGCCGCTGGATCGCACCGTCGCTCGACAGCAGCGTCTCGATCAGGCCGCCCTCCGACAGCGCCTGATCGAGCACCCCACCGGGCGCGGTCAGCCGGTCGACCGGGCCGTTCGGCGAGGTGATCCGGTCGAGCGGGCCGTCCGGGGCCATCGCCCGGTCGATCAGGCCACCCTCGGCGGCCAACCGGTCGACCGCGCCGCCCTCGGCGAAGAGGCGATCGACCACACCACCGGGCTCGAGCAACCGCTCGACCGCGCCGCCCTCGGCCATCAACCGTTCCAGGGCGCCGTCCGGTGCGGTCAGCCGATCGACGACACCACCGGGGGCGAGCAACCGGTCGAGTGGACCGCCCCTGCGCATCGCGTATCCGAGCGCGCGGTCCTCGTTGGTGAGCTCGGCGAGCTGCTGCAGCATCATCAGCGGGCCGGCGTTCGGGTTCGCCAGCGCGACGGCATTGAGCGAGCTGTCCGCGGCCGACCCGATCGTCTGCCGGGCGGCGCCGATGGTGGCACCGGCCACCGCGAGCGCCGACGAGGCGGTGTTGACCGCCAACTGCGCGGGAGCCAGGATCATCGACACCAACTTCATGCCATAACTGTAGACGGCCCGACACGGCTATTCGGGCAAAGTCGCGCAGCCGGTATCCGGTCGGGCGGACCGCTCAGAGTCGGTAGCCGACCCGGGTGCCGGCGGACTCCTCGTAGGCGGACAGGGCGGTCGCCGCGAGGTCGCGCCCCAGGCCGATCATCTCGTCCGCCAGGTGGAAATCGAGGGTGCGACAGGCGTTCTTGGGCACGGTGATCACCAGGTCGGGCGGATACGAGGCGAGGTGGTGGCGGGCCAGCGAGGCCTGCATGACCTCGATCGACCGATTGAGCACTTCGAAGGTGCTCAGCCGCGCCGCGGTCATCCCCGTCGACGCCCGATCGACCGGTTGCGGCGCGGTCTCGGTCAGGGTGTCGAAGTCCGCGATAAGGTCCTCGTCCCCGTCCTCGGTGACCGTGCGGGCTGTCCCCGCGCCGAGCCGCCGCAGCACGGTGCGCGCCATCTCGGAGTCGAGCAATTGCGAGGTGTTCTGGCGGACGCGGTCGAGCCAGTCGCCGATCGGTCGGATGGTGGCGGCGTCGATCAGGTCGGTCGACATCGGATCCTCCGCCCCCAGGCTGACGCCGATCACCATGTCGGCGTTCATCGCCGCGATCGGCATGATCGGCAACGGATCGAGGATGCCGCCGTCGGCCAGCAGCCGACCGTCCCGCAGCCGCGGCGAGATCAGCCCGGGAATCGCGATCGACGAACGGATCGCCTCGTCGATCGGGCCGTGCTGAAACCAGACGGTGCGCCCGATCACCAGGTCGGTGGCCACCGCCGTGAAGCGGATCGGCAGATCCTCGATGCTGACATCGCCCAGGATCTCGCGGACCCGGCCCAGGAGCTTCTCCGCGCGGATCGGACCACCGCCGGCGGCGGTCAACGATGGGTCGAGCATCATCAGCACGTCCCGCTGGCTCAGCCCGACCGCCCACTCGGTGAACTCGTCGAGGTGACCGGCGCAGTAGACCCCGCCCACCAGTGCGCCCATCGAGGAACCGGAGACCCCGACGACCTGGTAGCCGCGGGCCTCGAGCTCCCGCAGCACTCCGATATGCGCGTACCCTCGGGCACCGCCACTGCCGAGCGCCACCGCGACCCGTTTACCCATGGACGCGGATGGTAGTCGGAGAAGGTGACGGCCCGGCGGCCGTGAGCGAACGTTCGGTCGACCGCCGCGGGCCGGCGGGAATTGTCCGAAATGCTCACAGCTTGTTCCCGGGAAGCTGCCGGCCCACCCTAGAGGTGGCTGGACATACTGAGCCGGTGACCGAATCAACTCAACTGACGGCGGTGGGACGGATGGCGGGAACCGCGCCGGAAGCGAAGATCCTGGTGGTCGACGATGAACCCACCATCGTCGAGTTGCTGTCGGTGAGCCTGCGTTTTCAGGGCTTCGAGGTGGCGACGGCCGCCGACGGGCCCGCGGCTCTCGACAAGGCGCGCACCTTCCGGCCGGACGCGATCATCCTGGATGTGATGTTGCCGAGCATGGACGGTTTCGGCGTGCTGCGCCGGCTGCGCGCCGACGGCATCGAGTCGCCGGTGTTGTATCTGACCGCCCGCGACGGCCTGGACGATACGCTGACCGGCCTGTCGATCGGTGCCGACGACTACGTCACCAAGCCGTTCAGCCTCGAGGAGGTCGTCGCCCGTCTGCGGGTGATCCTGCGGCGGGTGCACTCGACCCCCGAGTCGTCGTCGCGGATCACCTTCGCCGATATCGAACTCGACGACGAGAGTCACGAGGTCCGCAAGGCGGGTGTTCCGGTGCAGCTCTCGCCCACCGAATTCACGCTGCTGCGCTACTTCATGGTCAACGCCGGGGTGGTGCTGTCCAAGCCGCGGATCCTCGATCACGTCTGGCATTACGACTTCGGCGGCGACGTCGGTGTGGTCGAATCCTATGTGTCCTATCTGCGGAGAAAGATCGATACGAGCGAGCCTCGGCTGCTGCACACCATCCGCGGCGTCGGCTACGTGATGCGCCTGCCGTCCTCGTGAGCGATACCCCGGCGAGGCCCTCGCGCCTCGCAACCCGATCGGCCGCGTTGCGCTCGCTGCCCGGACGGCTGCCGCTGCGGGTGATCCTGGTTGTCGCCCTGGTGGTGCTCAGCGCCGCCGGTCTGCTCGCCTCGGCCGTGCTGGTGACCTCGTCACTGCAGACCTCGCTGATCTCGCGGATCGACGATTCGTTGCACGACGCGGCGGTCGGGTGGGCTCGGCCACGGCAGGGCCTGTCGGATAGTAGCGGCACCCGCCGTCCCGGCCCGGACTTGCCGCCCAGTGAGTTCTTCGTGCGGATCCAGGCGACCGATGGGGTCTTCCAGACGCCGAATACCCTGATCGACGACCCGCCGCTCATCCCGGACGACCTGGCCGAGGGGCAGCCGCAGACGGTGAATTCCGAGAGCGGCCAACATCATTGGCGCATCCTGTCGACCGACACGGTGCTGGACGGGCAGCTGGCGAACTCGATCGTGGGGTTGCCGCTCGACGACACCGAGGCGGTGGTCGACCGGCTGATCGTGCTGCAGATCGTCGTCGGCGCGGTCGTGCTGGCCTTCCTGGCGGGGGTGGGCTATCTGGCGGTGCACCGCAGCCTGCGCCGGCTGGTCCAAGTCGAACACATCGCCGCCGCCATCGCGGACGGCGATATGAGCAGACGGGTCCCGACCTGGGACGAACGCACCGAGGTCGGGCGATTGTCGGCCGCGCTGAACATGATGCTGGCCCGCATCCAGCAGGCCTTCGCCGATACCGCGGCGTCCGAGGCGACCGCCCGCAGTTCCGAGGATCGGATGCGGCGCTTCGTCGCCGACGCCTCCCACGAACTGCGCACCCCGCTCACGACGATCCGGGGGTTCACCGAGCTCTACCGCCAGGGCGCGGACGACGACGTCGACCGCATCCTCGATCGGATCGAGGGTGAGTCGCGGCGGATGGGCGTACTGGTCGAGGACCTGTTGATGCTCGCGCGGCTCGACGCGCAACGCCCGATCGAGCGGGTCCCGGTCGACCTGCTGCGCATCGCCGGCGATGCGGTACACGATGCGCGGGCGCGAGCCCCACAGCGCACGGTCGGGCTGGAGGTCTTCGGCAACCGGCCCGCGGTGGTCCTCGGCGACGACGCGCGGCTGCGTCAAGTGATGGCCAACCTGGTCAGCAATGCGCTGCGGCATACTCCGCCGAGCGCCTCGATCACCGTCCGCGTCGGGGTGACCGACGAATCGGTGGGATCCTCGGTCGCCGGGGGAGCGGCGGTCCTCGAGGTGGTCGACACCGGCCCCGGGATGCCGCCGGAGCAGGCCGAGCGGGTCTTCGAGCGGTTCTACCGCGCCGACGGCTCGCGATCGCGCGGCAGCGGCGGCGGCGCCGGGCTGGGGTTGTCGATCGTGCACGCGATCGTCGCCGCCCACGGCGGCCGCGTCGAGCTGTACACCGCGCCGGAGAACGGCAGCCGCTTCGTGGTGCTGCTTCCCGGGATCGCCCTGCCCGGCGGGGACGATCCCGACGACGAGGACCCCGAGGACTGACCGGCGGCGTGCACCCATCTGCGAGAGCGGGCCGGCGAGGAGGTTATCTCCTCGCCGGCCCGCTCTCACCGATCCACGGTCGCGTTCGTCAGGCGGGGACGTGCTCCCCATGGCCGGTGTCCCGCAGCGCGGCACGAATCCGGTCCCGCGCGTCGTCGAGCGACTCCGGCGACGGGCTGGTGTCGACCCGGGAGAAGTCGAAGTCGCTCAGGTCCGCGGCGCCGAAGACGTGCAGGTGCAGGTGCGGCACCTCGAAGCCGGCGATCGACAGCCCCACCCGCGGATAGCCGTAGGCCGCGACGATCGCCTGTCCGACGGCCTGGGCTACCTCGTTGAGGTGCGCAAAAACCTTCGGGTCGACGTCCTGCCAGTTGTCGATCTGCTCGCGCGGCACCACCAGGGTGTGGCCGACGGTCAGCGGTCCGATCGTCAGGAATGCGACGGCGGTGTCGTCCTCCCATACGAATCGTCCGGGTAGATCACCTGCGATGATGGCACTGAAAACCGAGGTCATGCGGTCAGTATGCCGCCGTTGGGCGGTATGCGATCCGCCGGCCGGCGTCCCCGGGTTTCTGCCGGCTTCGCCCCGGGGTGATGCCGGCGCTGCGGTCGAGCGTAAGAGCTATGACGACGATCGAACAGCGCGGCCTCGGCCGCGTCGGACCGGCTGCGGTCGATCCGGCCATCGCCACCGTCGAGGTGGTGATCCCGGTCTACAACGAGGAGCGCGAGCTCGAGCATTCCGTGCGCCGGCTGTACGACTATCTGGGCCATTACTTCCCCTACGGGTGGTCGATCACGATCGCCGACAATGCCAGCACCGATGCCACCCCGACGATCGCCGCCCGTCTGGCCGAGGAACTCGACCACGTCCGGTTCCGTCGGCTCGAGGCCAAGGGGCGCGGTCGGGCGCTCAAGACGGTCTGGCTCGAATCCGATGCGACGGTTGTCGCCTACATGGACGTCGACCTGTCGACCGACCTCAACGGTCTGATCCCATTGGTCGCGCCGCTGATCTCCGGGCATTCCGATCTCGCGATCGGCTCGCGCCTGGCCCGCTCCGCGCGGGTGGTGCGCGGGTCGAAGCGCGAATTCATCTCGCGCAGCTACAACCTGCTGTTGCGCACCTTCATGCGGGCGCACTTCTCCGACGCGCAGTGCGGCTTCAAGGCGATGCGCACCGACGTCGCCCGCCGGCTGCTGCCGCTGGTCGAGGACACCGGATGGTTCTTCGACACCGAGGTGCTCGTCCTCGCCGAGCGCAGCGGTCTGCGCGTCCACGAGGTTCCCGTCGACTGGATCGACGACCCCGACTCGCGGGTGGACATCGTCGCCACCGCCTTGGCCGATGTGCGCGGCTGCGGCCGTGTCGCCCGTGCCCTCGCCACCGGAACCCTACCGATCTCGGAGGTGCGAACCGCCTTGGGCCGATCGCCGTTGCAACCACAACAACACGAGACCCGAAGGGTGGCAGGGGTTTCGACCGTGCTGCTCGGACAGCTGGTGCGGTTCGGCGTCGTGGGCATCGCCTCGACGATCGCCTACGCGCTGCTCTACCTGGTGATGCGGCCGGAGCTCGGTGCCCAGGCCGCCAATCTGCTCTCCCTGCTGATCACCGCGGTGCTCAATACCGCGATCAACCGCCGGTTCACCTTCGGAGTCCGCGGCGGCGAAGGTATGGTCGGCCATCAGCTCCAGGGTCTGGCCGTCTTCGGCTTCGGCCTCCTGCTCACCAGCGGCAGCCTCGCCCTGCTGCACGCGTGGTCGCCGAATGTTTCACACGGCGTGGAGCTTTCGGTACTGATCGTCGCGAATCTGGTGTCCACCATCACCCGATTCGCCGTGCTGCGCTGGGGCATCTGGCGCACCCGCGCCGCCGCATCGGCGCGGCGGGTCGACCAGGCTCCGATCGACCGGCCCGACGCCGAGATGGCCGTCACCGGCGTGTCCGGCGCCGGCCGCCCTGCCGCCGCCCTGCCCGCCGTCGAGCTTGCCGACACCGATCGGGAACTCGCCGACCGACAGTCGGTCATCCCGCTGCGAGGGCCGCGCCGCATCACCACCACCCCCACCGGTACGGAAAGGACCGAATAATCCGATGGCAACCGTCATCGACACCACCGGTGTCACCCCACCCCCGGCCGAGCCGAAACCCGGGCGCCGGCTCAACCCGGAACTGATCGGGGCGGCCGCGCTGCTGCTCGGCACCGCGGTGCTCTACATCTGGGGCCTCGGGGCCGGCGGATGGGGCAATTCGTTCTACGCGGCCGCCGTCCAGGCCGGTTCGCTGGACTGGAAGGCGTTCCTCTTCGGCTCGTCGGATATGGCGAACTCGATCACCGTCGACAAGCCGCCGATGTCGTTGTGGCTCATGGCCCTGTCGGTGCGCGCCTTCGGGCTCAGCTCGTGGTCGATCCTGGTGCCGCAGGCGCTGCTCGGCGTGGCCTCGGTCGCCCTGCTGTGGCGCACGGTTCGGCGGACATTCGGACCGGCCACGGGCCTGCTGGCCGGACTGCTGTTGGCCCTGACCCCGGTCGCGGCGCTGATGTTCCGCTTCAACAACCCCGACGCGCTGCTGGTCTTCCTGATGGTCGCCGCGGTCTGGGCGTTGACGCGAGCGATCGAGACCGGCCGACTGCGCTGGATGATCGCCGTCGGTGTGCTCTGCGGGTTCGGATTCCTGACCAAGCAGTTGCAGATCATGCTGCTCGTTCCGCCCCTGGCGCTCACCTATCTGATCGCGGGTCCGGTCGGCCTGGTCAAGCGCATCGGTCACCTCTTCGCCGCGCTGGCGGGAATGGTCGTCGCCGCGGGCTGGTGGGTCGCACTCGTCGAATTGTGGCCCGCCTCGTCGCGGCCGTGGGTCGGCGGATCGCAGGACAATTCGATCCTCGAGTTGACCTTCGGCTACAACGGCTTCGGCCGTTTGAGCGGCAATGAGCGCGGATCGGTGGTGCCCGGCCGCGGCACCGGCGCCTCGGCCTACGCGTCCTCGATGGCGGATGCCGGCGGCGGTTTTCCCGGCGGCGACGCCGGCGGCGGGATGTGGGGTGGCACCGGCATTCTGCGGCTTTTCGAGCCCGCACAGGGCGGCCAGATCGCGTGGCTGATCCCGGCGGCGCTGATCGCGCTGATCGCCGGCCTGGTCATCCACCGGCGGGCCGCTCGCACCGATCCCAGCCGGGCGGCGTACCTGGTCTTCGGCCTGTGGCTGCTGGTCGCCGGGCTGACCTTCAGCTTCATGGCGGGCATCTTCCACGCCTACTACACGGTGGCGTTGGCTCCCGCGGTGGCGGCGCTGGTCGCTATCGGGTTCGTCGAATTGTGGCGGCGACGGTCCGCGGTGGCCGCCCGACTCGGTATGAGTCTGATGGTGGTGGCGACCGCGGTGATGTCGTGGATCCTGCTCTCGCGGGTCTCCGACTTCCTCCCGTGGTTGCGCTGGTCGATCGTGGTCGTCGGCGCGGTTGCGGCGGTGCTGCTGGTCATCCCGGCGACGACGCGGGGTCGGATGGCGATCGTGGCCCTGCTGACCGCGGCTTTTGTCGGACTGGCCGGTCCGACGGCCTATGCGGTCGATACGGTGGCCACCCATCACTCGGGATCGATCGTGTCCGCCGGTCCGAATACCGCCCAGGGTGGTCCCGGGGGCTTCCGCGGCGGATTCCCGGGTGCCGGCGAGGGCGCCGGTCAGGGCGGCCAGATGGGAGTTCCGGGCGGATTCCCGGGCGCTCCCGGCGGCGACGGTGGGATGGCCGGTGGCGACAACGCCGCGGGCAACCTGCTCGAGGGGTCCAACCCGTCGGCGGAGATCGTCTCGCTGCTGTCGGCCGATGCGGACAACTACACCTGGGTCGCGGCGACCGTCGGCTCCAATTCGGCGGCCGGGTACCAGTTGGCCGTCGGTCACTCGGTGATGCCGGTCGGCGGATTCAACGGCAGCGATCCCTCGCCGACACTCGAGGAGTTCCAGAGTGACGTGCAGCAGGGCCTGATCCACTACTTCATCGCCGGTGGGCGTGGAATGGGTGGCGCCGGCGGCTCCGGCACGGCATCGCAGATAACAACTTGGGTGCAAGATAACTTCACGGCGACAACCATTGACGGCGTCACTTTGTACGACCTGACGTAGCAATGGGGGAGGACGTAGCCCGCTAATGGTTGCGTCCCCGCACGAGCCGGAAACCCGCGCCGACCGGGGTCTCTCGAAAGGGGGACTCCGGTCGGTTTCTCGATATCCTGCGGAAATGCTGCGGAAATGGACTCCGGTTTGGGCCATTCTCGTACCAAATGGTTGTCCGAGCGGGATCGAGAACTTCCGGTCGAGGTCGCGGCCTCGACCGGGTGGTCATTCGGTCGAACTACGGAATGGGATCATTTCTCTTCGGCAGGTCTCGACACACGGGGAAAACGGTGGGGCGGCGCAGTCACGACCGTGGAAGTGGCGCGTGTACAGTCACCGCTGTGAGTACCAATCTCGACGCCCGGCAACGCAGTGCCGAAACCAAACGAACCCGGACTCGGGAGGCGTTGATCAATGCCGCCCGCGAGCGGTTCGCCGCAAACGGCTGGCAGGCAACGCGGGTCGAGGACATCGCCCGTGATGCCGGCGTCGGTGTCGCGACGGCGTTCACTCACTTCAACAAGCAGACGCTGCTGGCTCACGTATATGCGCCTCTGGTGAACGGCTTGATCGACAAAGCCGAATCCGAGCTCGTCGCGGGCAAGCCGCCCGAGGAGGTTCTGGTTCGCCAGGTGCGTCGCTTCGCGACGATGTGCCGCAAGAATCAGCCGCTGACTTTCGCGTTGGTGGCTGCGGTACACGAACAGACGGTCAGTTCCGAGGGGCCGCCGCGGTCCGGTGACGATGCCGACGTGCGCAATATCGTCCGCATCCCCGCCATTCTTCAGATGCCGATCGAGTACGGTCAGCGATCCGGCGAATTCGCCGCGACACCGCCGGCCGCGGATATCGCCACGTACCACGCGAACGCGCTGCTGCTGCGCACGGTGACGCGTCCCGGTGAGTCGGTCAACAAGGCGACCGAGATCGTCCTGAGTCAGCTGCTCCCGGCCCTGCAGCCGAAGTAGAGCCGACTTCCGCGGTCGTTCACCGGCCGCGCAACGAACATTCGACCGGCCCGAGATCCCCGCTGCGAGGGGAACTCGGGCCGGTCGTCGGTGTTGTACCGGATGTCGCACCCCGGCCGGAGCAACACCCGGCCGGGGTGCGACGTCGGGCGCCGGTGAACCTCAGGCCGTGTTGAACATCGCCCGGAAGCTCTCCTCGTCGAGTTCGTTCCAGCGCTGCGCCGCGCCGGCGTGGTCGCCGACCAGGGCGCGATCCAGATCGAGGCGATAGCGGCCCGAGGCGAGCGTCTTGTCGCAGACGACGTACCGGGCGGCGAGCGCGCCGATGGCGCCGGCCGCGGTGGCCGCCGTACCCATCTGCGGCCACGACGGAAGCGTCCGACCGACCTGAGTCAGGGAGTACCGGGTGCGCGGCGTCACCTCACTGCCGACGATCGCATTGGCGATCCGCACCCGATTCGCCGGATCGCTCAACTCGTCACCGGTCAACCCGGTCAGCTCGCCGGCCCGACCGTGGAAGAGCGGATAGTCCGGATCCAGGTCGAAGCGCTCGACGTCGACGATCACGTTGTCGCCGTTGTCGGTCGCCATCACCACCGGAATCCCGGCCGCCCGCGCGACGATGCGGATGTGCACCTTCATCGCCAGGTTGTCCATCTCCTCGAGCAGCACCGCCGGCCGCTCACCGCTGAGGCCGAGGAAACGGTCGGAGATCTGCGGTGTGTATCCGTCCGGGAACGGGGTGATCTGCGAGTAGGGGTCCATCTCCAGGGTGCGTCGCTGGGCGAGGACCAGTTTCGGCTCGTCCAGATCGCAGACCGAGCCCTGCAGCCGGTTGAGGTTGGTCGGCGCGAGGGTGTCGTGATCGGCCAGGTGGAATCGGCGCGCGCCCGTCAGGGAGCAGGCCGACAGGACCGACCCGCCGACGCTGAGCCCGGCGATCGCGATCAGAGCCGACGACCACTGCTGCTGCTCGTCGTGGTCGAGCAGGTACCGGTTGCGGGCGGTACGCAGGTCCCAGAAGCGCTCCGAGTCCGGAAGGCGCACCACGGTGCGGCGCCAGGGGTAGACGATGTATCGGCTGCTCCGCTCGATCGCTTCCTCGGTCCAGTTTGTCGCCAGGTATGTCGCGACGCTGTCGGGATCGCGGTCGGGGCGGGCGATCTCGGCCAGCTCCTGCAGGGAGCACTTCCACGCGTCGACATAGCGCAGCCCGGACGCGGGTGCGAGCACCTCGGCGATACGGGCATCATCGACGCCGGGTTCCAGAATCTCGATCATGCGCCCACTCCATTCCACCGGTGCTTGATGCTGTGTTGAAACCGCTTCGATCGGAATTCGTGCAACGTGACCTCGGGCTCCGCGCGGTCGCCGATCGTTTGATGAAGCTTGTGGTACTCGGTGTTCGTGGTGTCGAGGGATTCGATCACCAGCTTGCGGATCTGCTCCGCCAGTTCGGTGGACGGGCACTGACCGTTCTGCAGTTCGACCTGCAGGTCGAGGGTCTGCTCGAACCGGTCGTCGCTGCGAGAAGATAGCACGAACTTGCCGCTCACCTTGCCGGACAGCGCCGTGTGCTCGAGTGCGCCGCGGATATTCTCCGGATAGATGTCGAGCGCGTAAAATGTTGTCGATATGTCCGTACGGCGGTGCAACGACAGGAATCCGACCGCGTCATTGGAGGTGTACATTGGCCGCTCGTAGCCGGTTCGCCGCAGGAGTTCGGACAATTCGGCGGCGGAGTATACGGTACCTTGATCGTTGATGCGATACCTGATCAACGGGACGACGGTGTCGGCGGAGAAAAGGAGATATCCATTTTCGTCGATTTCGGTGTAGCGATAGTTCGGATCGTACTCCACGAAAGTCGGCGGTGCCTGAGCGTCGCCGAAAATCTGCTCATGTATTGCAGAATTCTGGCGGGCCGCCCGTCGGATCGCAATCGTGGTGGGCGTCTCGTGTCCTACCATCCCCATGTCCGCGGTCCCGTAGATCAGGCAGCTGTGTTCCGGATTGCCGCGCTTCCGGATCCTCCCGAGAACGTAGTCGCGCCATTCTTCGGTGATGGTTTCTCCGGCCAGCAGGACTTTGATGTCGGCCGCGAGAACCTCCCTCGGCGCCTGGTCGAGAACGTCCTTGACGAACGGCGGATAGCCGACCAATACCACCTGGTCGTACAGCGGGGCGAGACGCTCGATGTTGTCGAGAATCGTGGCCACGTCGATGCCCGGGGTGATCACCGAGACCCGGTGTCCGCGGGTTGCCAACGCGGTGACCGCCGCCTGTGTATACCCGGCTCCGATCCAGTTGCCCATCGCGAAAGCGATCACGACCAGCGTCGATCGGTAGTGGCTGTGGAAGCTCTGGCGGAAGATCCGCCCGTGCAGGTCGATGCTTTCCTCCGCTGAGACCAGGTCGCGCGGCCAGTAGGTGGGCCGTCCGGAGGACCCCGAGCTCGTCGACCACATCGTTGCCCTTCCGATCTCCCCGTTCCAGGTCAGCATGTCGAGTGGGTACCGCTTCAGGTAGTTCTCCTTGGTGACCGCCGGGACCCGGTCGAAGTCCGCCGGCGTCCGAACCGAACGCGGATCCACGTCGTGGATCGCGAGGAAATCCCGATACGCCGGGACGAATTGCGCTGCTCGCTGGAATGTGTGCAGAGCTCGACCGAATCCGGTTGTGGATTCCGCGGTGGACATGGCGATTGACGACACCTGCGTCTCCTTTCAGGCGACGAATGAGGCATTCGACTCCGAAGTCGATCTTGGAGTTGTGACCAGCAAAGAGGCGATATGTTGACGTCGATCCGTACAAGGTCCGTACTTGCCTCGGACGAACGTCCAAATAGTTAGGTTCGGGAAAAATGGCCGCCACACTTCCTGATCCAACGGAAATCCGAACCCGTGCCGAATTTGCCGACGCGTTATCTACTTTGCGAGAGAAAGCGGGAGTGACCGTCCGTTTTGTTTCCGAGCAAACGGGCGCTTCTTTGGGGACCTTGAGTGGCTGGTTCAGCGGTCAACATGTGCCCGAAAAAGCGAGCGAGGACGTGTTCGTCGACGTCCTGAGAATCTGTGGAGTCGACGATCGAGCGGATGCCGGCTCCTGGCTGGAGGCCGCTCGGCGGGTCCGCGCCAGACCTCGATCGGACCGTCCGGCGGGCGATCCGTATCGCGGGCTCGAGTCGTTTCGCGCCGAGGATGCGGAGTGGTTTTTCGGGCGCGGATTGGTCGTCGAGCAGGTCCTGGGACGTGTCCGAGCGGTCCGAACCGACCGGAATCGATCACGCGTGATTGTTGTCACAGGGCCCTCCGGATCCGGGAAATCGTCGATCCTGAGTGCCGGTCTCGAGCCTGCGCTGCGCCGATTGGGCCTGTCGGTGACGGCGGTGACCCCGCGCGAAATGTCCGAGTTGCGGCCCGCCGCCCCGCCCGCGGCGGACGTCCTGGTGATCGATCAATTCGAGGAACTGTGGACCGACTGCGCCGATCCGGCGCACTGCCGGCGGGTGCTGACCGACATCGACGACGCCGAGGGCGGCCCCGTCGTGGTGATCGGATTGCGCGCCGACTACATCGACCGCGCGCGACGCGAACCGCGCCTGCGCGCCGCCCTCGACAAGCCGATCACGGTCGGGCGCCTGATGGGGGACGATGTGCGCTCGGTGATCGTCGAACCGGCGCGTCGAGCCGGCTGGACGGTCGACGCGGATCTCGTCCAACTGCTGCTGATCGAGTTTTCGCCCAGCGGAACGCGAGCGGCCCTCGACGACGGCGCCCTGGCGTTGTTGTCACACGCCCTGCTCGAGACCTGGCGGCATTCGACCCGGCGGCGGATGACGGTCGCGGACTACGTCGCCACCGGCGGAATCTCCGGTGCGGTGCACCGCACCGCCGAGTCGGTCTACACCGAGCTGACCACCGAGCAGCGGCTGCTCGCCCGGCGCCTCTTCCTGCGGCTGATCCTGATCGACGAGTCGGCCGTCCTGCGCCGCCGGGCCGGCCACTCCGAGATCTTCGCCGACGAGGCCGAGGACGTGCGGGTCGTGGTCGAGAAGTTCGCGCGCAGCCGCCTGCTGACCGTCGAACGCGACTACGTCGAGATCACCCACGAGACGCTGATCAGCGCCTGGACGCGATTGGGCAGTTGGGTCGACGCCGACCGCGAGGGCATCATCGCCCACCGGCGGCTGGCGGTCGCCGCGCTGCGCTGGCGGGAGAGCGGCGATGCTGCGGCGCTGCCCGGGGCGGGCGAACTGGAACATCTGCGGGAGTGGCAGCCGGGGGGCGCGCGCGAGGACGAACTCAACCCCGTCGAACGCGACTATCTCGCCGCCGGTCGGGCGGAACGGGACGAACGCGCCGACCACGAGCGGCGGCGCCGGCGACATCTCCGACGGCTGATCATCGCGCTGGCGATCCTGACGGTGCTGGCGCTCTCCCTGACCGCGACGGTGGTGCACCTGCGGCTGGGCATCCTGCAGGAGCGTCGACTGACCGAGCAGGCGCGGGACGAGGCGGACGCGCGCAGTCTCGCCGCCGAGGCCAATGAGCTGCGCGAATCCGACCCCGCGCTCGGCGCCCAGCTCGCGCTCGCGGCGTACCGGATGGCGCCGACCGTCGATACGCGGTCGGCGTTGCTCGACGCCACCTCGGCAGGCACCCCACTGCGCTGGATCGGGCCCGCGGGCGGCGGTCCGGTCGCGATCGCCCCCGACGACGCGCTCGCCGCGCTCGGCTTCGCGGACGGCTCGGTGTCGCTGGTCCGCATCGACTCCCGGCCGTCGATCGAGCGGATAGGCGGGTTGGGGATCGGCGGCGCGGTCAGTGGACTCGCCTTCGCACCGGTCGGTGATCTGTTGGCGGTCGCCGCGGGCAGTCGCATCGAGCTGTGGGATATCGCCGATCCGGTCTCGCCGACCGAACGGGGCCGGCTGACCAGTGGCGGCGCGGCGGTCACCGGGTTCGCCTTCGCCCCCGACGGCCGCCAGCTCGTGGCCGCCACGACATCGAATGTACTGCTGCGATGGGATATCGGCGATCCCTCCGAACCGCGTCGGCTCGGTGCGGGCCGATCGGTCGAATCCGCCGCCGCGGTGGCCTACAGCCCCGACGGGCGGCTGCTGGTCGCCGGATCCCGGGATACCTCGCTGCGGGTGTGGAATGCCGATGACCCGACCGGGCCCGCCGACGTCGACCTGCAGACCGGCGGCAGTCGAATCGTGGCGCTGCGCTTCGCCCCGGACGGTCGCACTCTGGCCGCCGCGCTCCAGAGCCGCGAGATCCGGCGGTGGGAGGTGGTGGGCACCGGCCTGAAGCCGATACCCGGATTCGTGGCGGGCGGCGATATCGGAGATATCGACTTCAGCTCAGACGGAAGGCGATTGGTCGCCGCCGGCGCGGACGGGGTGACGGTCTGGGATACGGTCACCGGTCGCAGCGCGGTGCTGCCCGATCCGGTGGCGGCGCAGTCGGTGGCCGTCGGCGTCGCGGGCGTCATTCTGGTCGCCGATCGTGACGGGATGGTGCGGCTGTGGCCGGCGCGGGCGGTACCGGACCTCGCCGATCCGGCCGACGGTCCGGGCCACGCCGCGGGTGACGATGCCGGTCGCCTGCTGCTGCGCTCGGAGGAGCCGCGCGACCCACCCGGTCTGTGGAGCGTCGACTCCGGGTTCGGTCCGGTCGAGCGGATCGCTCAATTGCCGCTGCCCGCCGATGATCCCGTGGTGGCCGATGTGGCACTGTCCGCGGACGGCTCGCTCGCGGCGGTGGCCTCCGGTACCGGCCGCGTCTACCTGTGGAACCTCGGAAATCCCGCCCGACCGGTCCTCGTCGGGCCGCCGGTCCGGGCGTCCGGGGCGGTCGTCGACACGATGACCTTCACCGCCGGCGGCACGACCCTGGCGGTCGCCAGCCGGGATCCGGCCCAAATCGAACTGTGGGATGTCACCAACCCCGCCCGGCCGCGAGCGCTCGACGGTCCCGGGCGGACCGGTCGACCGAGCGATGCGATGGCCTTCGACCGGCGCGGGGAGATCCTGGCCGCGTCCTCGACCGACGGGCGCGTGCGGCTGTGGCATGTCGGCGACGCCGGTGTGGTGGGGGAGTACCCCGCGATCGAGGCGGCGATCGGTCCGATCGCCTTCAGCCCCATCGACGATCTGTTGGTCGCGGTCGGCACCGATCGCATGCTGCGGGTCTTCGATATCGAACAACCCCGATATCCGGGCCTGATCGACGTGCTCGACGGTCCGGTCGACGAGACCGCCGCCCTGACCTTCGCCTCCGGCGGCCGCCGCATCGTCGCCGGGACCGGTTCGGGCGTCTGGCTGTGGACGGTGCACAGCCGCACCGACGAGCTGCCCGTCGGTCAACCGGCCTGGACCGAGCCGACGTTCGAACGGTTCGCCGTCCTCGGGGCGCGGTACGGCCGCTTCGCGACGGTGCTGGGATCCGGGGCCGGCGGTACCGTCTCCGGGATCGATCCGGTCGGCATGCTGCGGACCTGGGATACCGACCCACAACGGGCGATCGTCGCGCTGTGCACCAGCGGATCGGCGCCCCCGACCGCGGAGGAGTGGCGGCGCTATCTGTTGTCGGATCGATCGCCCGACGACCCCTGCCGGGGAATCGGATGAGCCGGGTCGGGCGCCGCCGCACAACCCGGACCGCACTGTCGATCGGCACCGATACCGCAGCGGTTGTCACCCGGCGGCGGGTTCGCCGTTAGGCTGACTCGCCGTGCGAGTACTAGTCGTCGGCTCCGGCGCCCGTGAGCATGCCATCGTTCGATCCCTGCAGGCCGATCCGGACGTCACGGACATCGCCTGCGTCCCCGGAAATGCCGGCATCGCGGCCGACGTTCGGGTCTGGCCGGTCGACGTCGCCTCCGGCGCGGCGGTCGTGGCCGCCGCCCGCGATTTCGAAGCGGATCTGGTGGTGATCGGCCCGGAGGTGCCGCTGGTCCTCGGCGTGGCCGACGTGCTGCGCGAGGCCGGCTTCGCCGTCTTCGGCCCGTCGGCGGCCGCGGCGCGCATCGAGGGATCGAAGGCCTTCGCCAAGGACGTGATGAGCGTCGCCGGCGTGCGCACCGCGCACAGCGAGATCGTCGACAACCCCGCCCTGCTCGACGAGGCGCTCGATCGCTTCGGTCCCACCTGGGTCGTCAAGGACGACGGGCTCGCCGCCGGCAAGGGGGTGGTGGTGACCACCGATCGGGCCGCCGCCCGCGACCACGCCGCCGAACTGCTCGAGATCGGCCGCCCCGTCCTGCTCGAGTCCTTCCTCGACGGTCCCGAGGTATCGCTGTTCTGCCTGGTCGACGGCCTCAACGTGGTGCCGCTGTTGCCGGCCCAGGACCACAAGCGAGTCGGCGACGGCGACGCGGGACCCAATACCGGCGGGATGGGCGCCTATACCCCGTTGCCCTGGCTGGACGCGCAGACCGCCGACAGTATCGTCACCGGCGTCGTCGAACCGGTCGCCCGCGAGATGGTCGCGCGCGGTGTCCCGTTCTCCGGACTGCTGTACGCGGGCCTGGCGATCGGCGTCGAGGGACCGGCGGTCGTCGAGTTCAACTGTCGCTTCGGAGACCCGGAGACGCAGGCGGTCCTCGCCCTGCTGACCACACCGCTCGGCGGCGTGCTGCGGGCGGTCGCCGACGGTACCCTCGACCGGCTGCCGGCGCTGCAGTGGCGTGACGGATCGGCGATCACCGTCGTCCTGGCCGCCAACAACTACCCCGGAACCCCGCGCACCGGCGATCCGATCACCGGCGCGACGGGACCCGAATACATGCACGCCGGCACGGCGCTGCGCGACGGGCGACTCGTCTCGGCCGGCGGCCGGGTGCTGTCGGTGGTCGGGGTCGCCGACGACCTCGCCGGGGCCCGCGCCGACGCCTACGCGGCGATGGACCGCGTCCACCTGCCCGGCGGGCATTTTCGCACCGACATCGGTCTGGCGGCGGCGGAAGGCAGGATCAGCGTGCCGAGTCGGGCCGGTTCCTAGCGGCCCGACCGGCGACGATCCACCAAGCGCCTAGTGCGCCTCGTGGGTCTGGGCGATCAGCCCGCCCCAGCGCATGTCCACGACCGCGGACGATTCACCCGCGGTGACCCCGCCCGAGGCGAGGGTGATCAAGGCTCGTGCCACCGAAAAGGGGCTCAGCCGGTGCTCCGCGGCGACACCGAGCAATTCGTCGTGCGCGGCCGAGACCGTGCAGCCGCGCAGGCCGACCAGAATGCCGGTAGCGACGTCGACATCCGTACGGGAGGCGTGCTCCGCGGGACGAGTGAACATGTTCATACAGCGATCTCCCATACGCAGGGGCCACGTTGCCCCACATGCCCACAGTATGGGCCGATCCCCCAAAATATGCCGGCGCCCCGGTCCGGTAGTGCGTTTCGTGTCAATTGCCGACCGTCGACGCCCCGAACGGCGCCGCTCGAAAGGGGCGATTCGGCGGGAACGGTGAAAACCGTCGGGTGACCGGGTCGCGGATGTCAGCATGGTCGACGTGGCGCTCGATGCGACGCAGTCCGACGACCCGGAACAGCGGTCGACTCCCAAGGGGAGGCGCCGCCGCCGGGAGTTGGTGGCGGCCGCAGCGGAGTTGCTGGTCGAAGGCGGTTTCGAAGCCGTGCGGCATCGGGCGGTCGCCCATCGCGCGGACGCCCCGCTGTCGGCGACCACCTACTATTTCGAATCCCTCGACGAATTGCGGGAGCAGGCCGTCGACCACGGTGGGGCCCTCGATGTCGCCGCCCTGCGCGGCCGGCTGACCCCCGCCCCCGACCGGCGCGCCGCCCACACGATCGGACGTGAGGGGACCGTCGAGTTGCTCGTCGACCTGCTGATGGGCGACGGCGGCGACGTCGATCGGCTCGCCGTCCTGGCCCGCTACGAGCGCTTCCTGGCCCCGGTGCGCTATCCGCATCTGCGCGAGGTGCAGTCGCGGCTGCGCGGCGACTACGAACAATTGATCGCCTGCGTGCTCGAATACGCCGGCCGTCCGGTCGCCGGGGCCGGTCTCGCGCGGGTGCTCGCGGTGGTCGACGGCGCGATCCTCGCCGCCGTCGTCGACACCGACGGAGATCCGCGCGAATGCGCCCGACGGATCCTGAACGAGACGATCGACCTGGTCGCGCCCGAACGCTCCGCGCCGGCGCGCGGAGCCGGCCCCACGGACACCCCCGAGCACGACCGGCGGTGACCCGTCGATACCCGATCCCCACCTCACTAGACTTCGACGAGTGGCGGCTATTCCGAACGTTTTGGCAAGCAGGTACGCGACCGCGGAACTGACCCGACTGTGGTCCCCGGAGTACAAGGTGGTGCTCGAGCGGCGCCTGTGGGTGGCGGTCCTGCGGGCCCAGGCGGAAGCCGGCATCGCGGTACCGCCGTCGGCGATCGCCGACTACGAGGCGGTCCTCGAACAGGTCGACCTCGAGTCGATCGCCCGCCGCGAGCGCGTCACCCGGCACGACGTGAAGGCCCGCATCGAGGAGTTCAACGCGCTGGCCGGACACGAGCAGATCCACAAGGGCATGACGAGCCGGGATCTCACCGAGAACGTCGAACAATTGCAGATCCGACTGTCGGCGGAACATATCTACGCGCACGGTGTCGCGACCGCCGCCCGCCTCGCCGAGGGGGCCGCGCGCTACCGCGATCGGGTGATGGTCGGGCGCAGTCACAACGTCGCCGCCCAGGCGACCACCCTCGGCAAGCGGTTCGCCTCCGCCGCCGACGAGGTCCTCGTGGCGCTGACCCGGCTGCGGGAACTGCTCGACCGCTATCCACTGCGCGGGATCAAGGGGCCGATGGGCACCTCGCAGGACATGCTCGATCTCTTCGACGGCAACGCCGAGGCGCTCGCCGGGCTGGAGTCGACGATCGCCCGGTTGCTCGGATTCGAGCACAGTCTGATCAGCGTCGGCCAGGTCTACCCGCGCTCGCTCGACTACGACGTGGTGTCCGCTCTGGTCCAGTTGGCGGCGGGCCCGTCGTCGTTCGCGACCACGATCCGACTGATGGCCGGCCACGAGTTGGTCACCGAGGGCTTCGCCGAGGGACAGGTCGGCAGCTCCGCGATGCCGCACAAGATGAACACCCGTTCCTGCGAGCGGGTCAACGGCCTGATGGTGGTTCTGCGCGGATATGCCTCCATGACACAGGAATTGGCCGGAGCGCAGTGGAACGAGGGTGACGTGTTCTGCTCCGCGGTGCGCCGCGTCGCGCTTCCGGACGCGTTCTTCGCGATCGACGGCATCCTCGAGACGTTCCTGACCGTGCTCGCCGAGTTCGGCGCCTATCCGGCGGTCATCGAGAACGAATTGAATCGCTACCTGCCATTCCTCGGTACCACCCGATTGTTGATGGCAGCGGTGCGCGCGGGTGCCGGTCGGGAAGAGGCGCACGAGATCATCAAGGAGCACGCGGTGGCGGTGGCCCTGGCGATGCGGGAGAGCGGTGCGGCTCCGGACCTGCCCGGTCGGTTGGCCGAGGACTCGCGTTTTCCGTTGAACCGCAGCGAGATCGACGCCGCACTCGCCGATCGGGCGGCATTCATCGGTGCCGCGGGCGATCAGGTCGACCAGGTGATCCAAGCGGTGGAATCGTTGGTCAAGAAATATCCGGAAGCGGCCGCATACACCCCGGCGCCGATTCTGTAATCGACGCCGGGATGACACGGCAGGGGCCTCCGCGCACCCCTCGCCGCTGATATCCCGCGCGACGGTTCTGCGCCACCTCCCCATGGCCTTCGCACAACCGAACCCGCCGGAACAACGGCGCGGAGACCGCCATTTGACCAACGCTCGATACAATACGCAGGCCATTCCGAGAGATGCAAGGCCACGAGCCGACGCCTGCATATCGCGCCGCGGGTCGATTCGTGCCGAACGGAAGGAACCTGTTGCGCCATGGCCGGTAGTGGATCGCTCGGGCGTCGCCCGAGGATGGCGGCCGCCGAGGTGCGCGAGCAGGCCCTGCGGACGGCATTGGAATGGGTTCTCGACGAGGGCCTCGTGGTCAGCATGGACCACATCAGTCTCGAGGCGGTGATCGCGCGCGCGGAGGTCCCGCGCAGCGCCGTCCATCGATTGTGGCCGCGTAAGGAACAATTCTTCGGTGACCTGCTGATTCGTTTGGCCACCCACCGGGCATCGCAGCCGACGATGTTCGACAGTGGCGCGCTGCGCAAGGCGATCGATACCGGACTCGAATATCGGGACGGCATCCACGATGCGCGCGTACGTTTCATCGCCGTCGTGGAGGTGTGTCGGCAGGCCTCGATCGAGAATTTCGAGGACAACCTGCGGCGCTCGGACTGGAAGACCTATCTGGCTCTGTCGGCGACCGCGCTGTCCTTCCCGGACGATATCGGCGTCCAACTCAGAGCGGCCATCGACGACTCGGAACGCAAGTACGCCGCGGGTATGGCGGCGTTCTACGCGTTGATGAGCGAACTTGGCGGGCGGCGCATCCGCGAGGCCTTCAGCGGTGAGCGGGCCGGCCGTCAGGCCTTCGAGATGCTCGCCTCGGTCACCAGCGCGGCGATGGAGGGGATGGTGCTGCGCAGCGCCTCGACCGCGGACAATCAGCCGTCGCTGATTCGACAGACGGAAATGGTCGACCCCTTCGATACCGGGTCGGTGCGGCCGTGGAACGGTCCCGCGATTCTGTTCACCTCGACGTTCCTGTCGATGACCGAACCGGTCGAGGACTACGCGCTCGATCCGATCGCGATCGGCGAGCGACTGGACGCGCTGGCCGAGTGGATCTCCGCCGCGGAGTGACCGCCGCTCAGATCGTCCGGTCGAAGGCGGCCAGGATGGTGCGGAACTTCGCCGAGGTCTCGGCGATTTCCTCGTCGACGGCGGAGGCGGCGACGATTCCGCCGCCCGCCCGGGCGAGCACCTCGCGGCGGTCGGCGGAGACGGTGGCGCAGCGGATCGCGACCAGCCACTCGCCGTCGCCGGCGGCGTCGACCCAGCCGACCGCGCCGGCGTAGAAGCCGCGGTCGCCCTCGAGGTCGGCGATCATCTCCAGCGCAGCGGCGGTCGGGGTGCCACAGATCGCCGGCGTCGGGTGCAATGCCAGCGCGACCTCCAGCGCCGACGGCGCCGGGTCCGCGAGATCCCCGGTGATCGGCGTGCCCAGATGCCAGACCTGCGGGGTGGAGGTCACCTCGGGTTGGTCCGGTATCTCGAGCCGCGTGCACAGCGGCGCGAGCACGGTCCGCAGATGCTCGACCAGGTAGGCGTGCTCGGCCAGGTTTTTCGCCGAGGCGGCGAGCATCCGGGCGTTGTCGCGGTCGACGGCCGGGTCGGGGTCGCGCGGCGCCGTGCCGGCCAGGGGGTGCGCGGAGATGTGGGCGCCGCGTCTGCGGATCAGCACCTCCGGGCTCGAGCCGACCAGCATCGGGCCGGTCGACGGGGCCACCGCGTGGGCGTTCGACAGGTCGACGGCAAATCCGTTGCCCGCCGAGTCGCGGGCGATCAGCCGATCGAGCAATAGATACGGGTCGATCGGCGCGTCGGCGACGATGCGCAGGGCGCGCGCGAGGACCACTTTCTGTACCGCCGGCGTCGAGGCGCGCAGCGATGCGAGGGCGCGTCCGATGCGGTCGCCGTGCTCCTCGCGGCTGGGAAGCTCCTCGACCGCCGGCTCGCCGACCGGGGTCGGCGGAGGGTCGACCGGCAGCGGTCCGGGATGTCGAACCAGCGAGGTGGTCGCCATCAGCGCGGTTGGGTCGCCGGGGCGGAAGGGCAGAGCGCCGACCACCGCGCCGGTGGTGCCCAGTGCACCCGAGCGCAGTGCGTCGACGGCCGCATCGGCGGAGTCGAAGGTGGTCTCGATCCGGTGGGCGACGACGCTGTCGGTCGGGCGGGAGAAGACGAACGGCGCCCCGACCCGATCCGCGGACGAATCGATGCGACGTCCCGATGGATTGACCCTGTCACCGACCTGCATCACGTCCCTTTCGTTCGTCTCCTCCGGCGCTCCGCATTCCGACGGCCCCGATGTCCGTCCAGGAGACGAGGCGGGAGTCTATGGCTGCGCCGGCCCCGGATGGGGGGCCACGTCGACGGTCGTCGACGCGCCGGCGTGGATCGTCTCGCCGAAGATCCGCAGGGTCGAGTCGGTCGCGACGTCGGCGAGCTCGCCGATCGACATTCGGGGGAATTCGTCGGCGAGCCACGATTCGACCAGCGCGGCGGCGCCCCCCACGCAATACATCGCCTTGGCGAACGGGTCCATCGCACCGGAGGTGCCGTCGCCGCCTTCGTCGATGTTCAGGTACTGCAACACGATTCGCGCGATCGATCGCTGGGATTCCAACCGTGCTCCGGTGACCCCCGGCCGGCCGGCGGAGTCGGTGGTCAGGATGCGCATCAACCCCGGATCGTCGCCGAGATGCTCGAAGTAGGCCAGAATCCCGGCGCGCATCCGGTCGCGCGGCGAACCCTCGCAGGCGACCGCTGCGTCGAACATCACCTCCCGCAGCTCCGCCAGACCCTGCTCGACCACCGCCACCAGCAGGTCGTCGGTATGCGGAAACTGCTGATAGAAGTAGCGGTCGTTGAGGCCGGCCCGCGCGCAGACCCGCCGCACCCGGACGCCGTCGGCGCCGTGCGAGGTCCACTCCAGACGTGCGGCGGAGATCAGTGCGTCCCGCCGCTCCCGGCTGCGCTGATCGGCCGACTTGCCGTTGTATCTGCGCCGGCTGGTCGGCATGTATCCCCTCCCGTCGGGCGATCTGCTGCGAGATCCACCGTAGCCCGCCGCCTACCGGGTGGTCCGACGCCGAAGGCATCTGGTGACGTGCGTCACCGAATAGTTTCTGGTGACAGGCGTCACCAGTGAGACTATCCTCGAGATATGTCTCAGGGAACGGCGGCAGCGTCCGCTCCGGATATCCGCACCACCTCCCCGGCGGCTCCCGGTGACGGATCGCCGACCACGCCGGGGGAGTTGCGGCATCCACGCAGACATATGACCGCGGTGGCGCGCAATCGGCGCACCGGCCGACTGCTGCGCCTGTTGGCGGGGCTGCGCGAACCGACCGCTTCCGAGTTGGACACCGTGGGCCGCCGTTCGCTCGAACGCGACGAACTCGGCGCCGCGGTGGCCCGCGCGATGCGGCTGCCCAAGGGTTCGCCCGAACGGGTGACGATGCCGATGCTGCGGCAGGCGATCGCCGAGGGGCTCGCATCGCTCGACAACCCGCCGCCCGCGGTGCGCGCTTTCTTCGAGCGGGTCGAGACCGTCCCCGACTGGGTCGATTTCGACCTGTGCAACGAGGGGGCGCGGACCTTCCTGGCCTTCGGTCACAACGGCCGCGACATCCTGACCCAACTCGCCCTGATCGGCGGCTATCGCTACGCGGGACCGGCCGATCTGCTGGTCGAGACCGGCGGACTCACCGGCGATCGGACCCGCCGACGGCTCGCCGAGACGCAGCACTGGACCTGTGTGGTGACCGAACAGGACGCGATGCGTCCCGGCGCCGAGGGTTACCGCACCACCGTGCACGTCCGGCTGATGCACGCGCTGGTCAATCACGCCTTCGAGACCAACGGCCGCTGGGACAGCTCCGCACTCGGCCTGCCGATCAATCGGACCGACCAGGCCGGCACGCTCGGACTCTTCAGCGGCGCCGTGCTGATCGGGGTCCGCAGTCTGGGCGTTCGCGTCACCGGCGAGCAGTCCCGTGCGGTGATGCATCTGTGGAAGTACATCGGCTGGTTGATGGGCATCGACGAGGACTGGCTCTGCGACAACGAACACGATCAGCATCAGCTCAACTACTCGATCCTGCTCGCCTCCGCCGACGTCTCCGCGGCCGGACCGAAGCTCGCCCGCGCGGTGATCGACGTCGAGGAGAGCCTCGACTACCCGAACCTGGTCGCGCTGCGCCGCCGCTACGGTCGGGCGCGCACCCTGAGCATGTTGCGGGTGCTGATCGGCAAGCCGGGACTCGAGGACCTGCGGCTGCCGGTCACGATCCCCTGGGCGTACCCGATCGTGCTGGGACAGAACATCGTGCGCTACTGGCTGCTGCCGATGACCCCGGCGGGACGGCGACGGCTGGAGCGATTCGGGCGGCGCAGCCGCGAGCAGACCCGCGCCCGGTTCTTCGGCGCGCAGGACCGGGCCGTCGCCGACCTACCGGAATGAGCCGGTCGGCGCGTCGCCGCGCCCGGCGGAGCGGACGGTCGTGCGCGGACGGGTAACCGATAGGGTGTTCGGGTGCGTCCACCACTGTCGAGCTATCGGCGAATCGCGGCCGGCAAAGTGCGCGACCTGTACGCGGTCGACGACGATCATCTCCTGATCGTCACCAGCGATCGGATCTCCGCCTACGACCACATTCTGTCGTCGGAGATCCCCGACAAGGGGCGCATCCTCACCGCGATGAGCCTGTTCTGGTTCGGCCTGCTCGACGTGCCGAATCACCTCGCCGGGGACGAGCTCGATCCGCGCATCCCGCAGGAGGTACTCGGCCGGGCGATGGTGGTACGCACCTTGAAGATGCTGCCCGTCGAATGCATCGCGCGCGGCTACCTCACCGGTTCGGGTCTGACGGACTACCAGCGCTCCGGCGCGGTCTGCGGCATCGCGCTGCCCGCGGGTCTCGAGGAGGCCTCCCGCCTGCCGGAGCCGATCTTCACCCCGACCACCAAGGCCGAACTCGGCGACCACGACGAGGCGATGGACTTCGACGCCGTGATCGCGGCCGTCGGCCAACCGCTCGCCGACGATCTGCGGGCGGCGACGCTGGCGGTCTACTCCGCCGGCGCCGAGCATGCCGCGACGCGCGGGGTGATCCTGGCCGATACCAAGTTCGAGTTCGGCATCGACGAGACCGGCGCGCTGGTTCTGGCCGACGAGGTGCTCACCCCGGACTCCTCCCGGTACTGGGCGATCGACGGCTATGCGCCCGGTCGGGTCCAGCCGAGCTTCGACAAGCAGTTCGTCCGCAATTGGTTGACCGGGCCCGAGTCCGGGTGGGATCGCGCCGGCGATACCCCGCCGCCCCCGCTGCCCGACGACGTGGTCGCCGCGACACGCGACCGTTATATCGACGCCTACGAGCGAATCTCCGGAAAGGACTTCGACGCGTGGCCGAAGCCGTGAGCACCCAGCCGCCGATCGCCGACACGGTGCCCACCGAGCGCACCCACCACGGCGATACGGTCATCGACCCGTACGAGTGGTTGCGCGACAAGGACGATCCGAAGGTCGTCGCCTACCTCGAGGCCGAGAACGCCTACACCAAGGAGCGGACCGACCACCTGGAGACGTTGCGCGGCAGCATCTTCAACGAGATCAAGGCCCGCACCAAGGAAACCGATATGACGGTGCCCAGTCGCGACGGCGACTGGTGGTACTACACCCGCATGGTCGAGGGCAGCAGCTACGGCGTGCACTGCCGGTGCCCCGTCGCCGATCCCACCGACTGGAATCCGCCGATCGTCGAACCCGAGGTCTCGATCCCGGGGGAGCAGATCCTGTTGGACGCCAACGCCGAAGCGGCGGGCCACGACTTCTTCACCATCGGAGCGCTGTCGGTCAGCGACGACGGCAACCTGCTCGCCTTCTCCACCGACGTCCTGGGCAACGAGCGGTACACGATGCGGTTCGTCGACCTGCGTACCGGCGAACGGCTGTCCGACGAATTGGCCGATATCGGTTCCGGCGCCACCTGGGCGAGCGACAACGAGCACGTTTTCTACTCGACGGTCGACGACGCCTGGCGGCCCGACTCGATCTGGCGCCACCGGCTCGGCACCCCGCGCGAGCAGGACGTGCTGGTCCACCACGAGCCGGACGAGAGCTACTGGACGGCGGTCGGATCGACCCGCAGCCGCGAATACCTGGTGATCTGGGTCGGCTCGAAGATCACCTCGGAGATGCTGGTCCTCGACTCGGCGAACCCCACCGGCGAGTTCCGCACCGTGCTGCCGCGCCGGCACGGCGTCGAGTACAGCGTCGAGCACGCCCGTTTCGGCGACCGCAGCGTCTTCCTGGTCATGCACAACGACGGGCCCGACGCCGAGAACTTCACCCTCGCGCAGCTACCGGTCGACGGCTCGGGCGAGCTGACCACGCTGATCCCGCCGAGCCCCGATATCCGGCTCGAGGACGTCGACGCATTCGCCGGGCACGCGGTGCTGTCCTACCGCCGCGAAGCGTTGCCGCGCATATCGATCGCGCCGATCACCGCCGACGGTCTCGGCGAGTTCGTCGAGGTCGCGAGCGAGGGCCTGACCTCCACCGGCCTCGGCGCCAACGGGGAGTGGGACGCCCCGGTCCTGCGTTTCGGCACCTCCGGATTCGTCACGCCGAGCCGCATCTACAACCTCGACCTGGCCACCGGTGAGCGCCGGCTGCTCAAGGAGGCGGAGATCCTCGGCGGTTACGACGCCGCCGACTACGTCGAGAGCCGCGACTGGGCGACCGCTCCCGACGGCGAGCGGATTCCGCTGTCGATCATCGCCCGTCGGGACACCCCGACCGACCGCCCGGCGCCGACCTTCCTCTACGGATACGGCTCCTACGAGGCGAGCATGGATCCTGGCTTCTCGGTCTCGCGGCTGTCGCTGCTCGACCGCGGCGTCGTCTTCGTGATCGCCCACGTACGCGGCGGCGGCGAGATGGGTCGCCGCTGGTACGAGCAGGGCAAGCTGCTGTACAAGAAGAACACCTTCACCGACTTCGTCGCGGCCGCACAGCATCTGGTCGATACCGGGCGTGCGACCCCGGACCGGCTGGTCGCGAGCGGTGGCAGCGCCGGCGGCCTGCTGATGGGTGCGGTGGCCAACCTGGCTCCGGAGCTGTTCTCCGGCATCCTGGCCGATGTCCCCTTCGTCGACCCACTGACCAGCATCCTCGATCCGTCGTTGCCGCTGACGGTCATCGAATGGGACGAGTGGGGCAACCCGCTGGCCGACCCGCAGGTCTACGCGTACATGAAGTCGTACTCGCCCTACGAGAACGTCGAGGCGAAGCGGTATCCGGCGATCCTGGCCATCACCGGCATCAACGACACCCGGGTGCTCTACGTCGAACCGGCGAAGTGGGTGGCGCGGCTGCGCGCGACGATCCCGGACTCCGCGGACATCCTGCTGAAGACCGAGATGGCCGCCGGCCACGGTGGCGTCAGCGGCCGGTACGACAAGTGGCACGAGGTGGCCTTCGAGTACGCCTGGGTCCTCGATCGGTTGGGCAGCACCGAGCGCGTCGACGGCGCCTCGCGTGCGGCGGGCGTTCAGGTACCGAATCGGAGCGCGGATACACGTGGTTGATCTCAATAGACGCAGGTTCCTGTCCCTCGCGGCGGCGGCCTCCGGGCTGGCCGTCGCGGGCGGTTACCTCGGCAGCGCAGCCGCCCGGGCACAGCCGGGCGACGACGCGAAGTACAGCTCGCTGGTTCCGGAGCTGTATACCGATCGCCCGGACGCGCCGGACCACACGACGGCGGTGGTCATCGGCTCCGGTTTCGGTGGTGCGGTCGCCGCGCTGCGGCTGGGGCAGGCCGGGGTGGCCACGACGGTCCTCGAACGCGGCTCGCGCTGGCCACTCGATCGGCACCGGGAGATCTTCTCGTCCGAGGTGATCCCGGACGGACGCGCCTACTGGCGGCGCACCCGGTTCACCAATATCACCGGGATGCCGGCGTTCACCGACTCCTTCGGTGGGGTGCTCGACGCGGTCGAGTACGACTCGATCGACGTCTGGCGGGCCTCGGCGGTCGGCGGTGGATCGGTGGTCTTCACCGGCGTGATGATCGAGCCGGATCGCCGCATGTTCGATGCCGCCTTCGGCGGCGCGGTCGACTACGACCAGATGCACCGCATCTACTACCCGCGGGCGCGCGGGATCCTGCGCCCGTCGACCATGCCGGACGATGTCTACAACACCGCGCCCTTCCACCACAGCCGGGTCTGGGACGACCAGGTGCGCGCCGCCGGGTACACCCCGGAACTGACGGCAGGCCTGTGGGATTGGGATATTGTTCGCGACGAGCTCGGGGGGCGTGCGCGCCGCGCCGCGGTCGCCGGCGAATCGAACCTCGGCACCTCCACCGGCGCGAAGCCCGACCTGACGACCAGTTACCTGCGGCTCGCCGAGGAGACCGGCTCGGTCGGCATCTACCCCGGCCACGAAGTGCTCTCCATCGGCCGCGACGGCTCGCGCTACGTGATCGAAACCGCCCGGGTCGCGCCGAACGGTGAGCGCATCTCCACCCGCACGCTCACCTGCGATCGACTGTTCCTGGCCGCCGGCTCCGTGGGCACCTCCGAACTGCTGGTCCGGGCCCGCGCCACCGGCACGCTGCCGAACCTCAACGAGCACATCGGCGAGGGCTGGGGGAGCAATGGCGACGCCGCGGTGGTCCGCTCGTTCAGCGGCGCCGGACAGGGTGAGGGGCAGGCGGCTCCGTGTCGGTCGCGGATCTTCGACGACTCCGGCCTGCCGCTGTCTCTGGAGAATTGGTTCATTCCCGGAATTCCGTTCGACGCCACCGTCATCGGCTCACTGGGTCTGGTACTGGATTCCACGCGTGGACGGTTCGTGCACAACTCCGCGGACAATTCTGTCGGGCTGGAGTTTCCGAACGCCGGGCGTGACAACGTCGACGCCGCTTTGCGTGCGGTCAACGACCGGATCGCCGCGAGCAATGGCGTCGGCGTCGGCTTCGAGCCGCTCTCGCGCGACGTCTCCTCGTCGTTCACCGCGCATCCGCTGGGCGGCGCCGTGCTCGGACGGGCCACCGACGACGTCGGCCGGGTGATCGGCTACGACGGGCTGTACGTCCTCGACGGGGCGCTGGTGCCCGGTACCACCGCGACCTACAACCCCTCGCTGACGATCACCGCCCTGGCCGAACGGTCGATGGACGCGATCATCTCGGCAGGTCGCTGAACGCCGAACGCGACATCGCCCATCCGAGCCATGCGGCGGCTCGGATGGGCGATGCGAGGGGTATTCGATCGACTACTGCGGGGTCTCTCCGGTGCCCGAGGAGCCGGTGGCGAGCAGTTCCAGCACGTCCGCCAGGCTGATGTTCTCCAGCAGCGGGCCCAGAACGTCCTCCACCGAACCGGTGTCCACGGTGTCCTGAGCGGATGCGATTCCGGGCGCGAGGAGCGCCGGGGCGAGTGCCAGGGTGACCGCGCCGGCGGCGATTCCGAGCTTGGCGCGACGCGACCGCGATGTATGTGCCTGTGCCATGTGAGTTTCCCTCCGTGTGTCGTTTGCCGGAGCCGTGGCCACCCGACGAGGGACGAGTTGGACCCGCTTCGTCCCCCGTGCCGCGGCACCGAAGGTCAGTGAGCGCGAACGCCGCACTCACAACGGAGACACCGTTGGCCGATGCGGGAACGTTACAAATCTCGGCAAATTGCGTCGAATATCCGATTCGAGTGGATCGTCCACTCGCCTTCGTGGCGCGGCGCGGGCCCTCAGTGGTCGGCGGTCTCGAGGATCAGCCATCCGCCGTGATACTCCGATGTGCGGAATGGCAGCCCGGTGTCGCGGCCCAGGGCGTCGAGGGCGCCGAGGTCGAAGATGCGGACGTGGCCGTGGCAGGCGGTCGCCTCGTTCTCGAAGGGAACGGCGATCACCACCCGGCGACGGGCCAGGCGGATCGCCTCGGCGACCACCGCTCGGCCGATCTGCGGGTCGACGTGCTCGAGCAGGTGCAGAGCGGTCACGGTATCGACCGAGCGGTCCGGCAGCGGGACGTCGGCGGCGGTGCAGGTGATCGTCGGCAGGTCGACACCGAGGCGGGGGACCACCGCGTCGATCATGCGGGTGGTGCCGAGATGGATGTCGGTCGCGGTGACCGGGACGCCGGCCATCGCCAGGCGGATCGGGAAGAAGCCGAAGCAGGACCCCATGTCGAGCACCGAACCGGTGACCAACTCCTGCGCGCGCTGATGGATTGGGGCGAAATCGGCTGTCCCGGAGAGCAGGTCGGCCATCGAGTTGCGATAGTAGGTCGCCCACGCGTCGAGCGGGTCGGGCACGGTCGACAGGACCAGCCCCACCATCACCGATTCGAACTCGTCCTGGCGGCCGCCGATGGACCCCACCCGCGCGGTGATGTCGGCGACCAGACGCTCGCCGAGTTCCTTCGGTTGCAGGCCGTGGCGCACCAGCAACCCTCCGTCGGGTGTGCGCGCGAAGCGCAGCGGTCCGCCGTCGCGCTCGACGGTGACACCGGCGTGGCTCCACCGGCCGGGCGCGCAGCGGGCGAGCGAGTCGAAGGGTTCGATCGCGGTCATACGTAGACCTCCAGTCCGGTCATCCCCATCCGGCCGGCCAGTTCGAGCAACTCGGACAGGTCGCTGTCCGGCTCCTCGAGCCACTGCTCGTAGGCGGTCATGCTGGCGGCGAGCGCGGCCCAGCCCGCGCGGCGGGCGTGGAAGCCGGTGGGGCTCGTGTCGCCACGGTACGCGACGAAACTGGCGACCTCATAGCGCCAGCCCCGATACATCAGCGCCGAGTGTGCCTGCAGCGCGGGCGTGTTCAGGATCAGGTCCATACGGCGGCGATGGATGTCGACCTCGTCGGCCGGCAGCCGGTTGAACTCGACGATGCCCGCGACGATCGCCTCTCCGGTCGGGACGGAGATCGGGGCGCGCGCCAGCGCGTTACGGAAATCGATCAACCGATCGTCGAAGTCGCCCCACGGCACCGCGTTCTTGGACGAGAAGTAGCGAAAGAAGGTTCGACGGGCGATACCGGCCGCGTCGGCGATATCGTCGATGCTGACGGCATCGAAACCGCGTTCGGCGAACAGTTCGATCGCGACGGCGGCGATCGTGTCACGAGAACTGGAGGGTCGCCTACCTACCCGACCGGACTGTCTCGAGGACTTCGTCACCGGAAAACCTTCTTTCTGCACTCGATGCCAATATAGTGTGAGCGAAGCCACCATGGTGGCCTTCCTCGGTGTTCATCACCGGGTGGTCCGTCGAAAGGAATCCGACATGAGTGAGCACGTCGATCCGGAGCAGGTCGATCTGGTGGAGGAGTCGTTGGTCGAGGAGGTCTCGATCGACGGTATGTGCGGCGTCTACTGACACCGCCATGACCACACCGGACGGCGCAGCCGTACCGGGTGAGGTCGCCACGGCCGCGGCGGAAGATCCCGCCGCGGCCACGGCGAGGTCAGCCCTCGACCTCGATGCCGCGTGGACGATCCACCCGCAGGTGGAAATTCGGCCGGAGCCCTTCGGTGCGTTGCTCTACCACTTCGGTACGCGCAAACTTTCGTTTCTCAAGAACCGCACGATTCTCACGATCCTTCGATCGTTGCCCGACCATCCCTCCGCCCGCTCGGCGATGATCGCCGCCGATGTCGCCCCGGAGTCGATGGGAACCTATGCGCGCGCTCTGCGCACCCTCGCGGACTCGCGCATGATCGTTAGGAGCCCGGAATGACCGCGACGCTCGGTGCACCCGTAGCCCTCACCGCCCCCGCCCCCGTGCGGGGTACGGGACCGGCCACCCTGATCGACCAGTTCGAGCTGGGGCTCGACGCCCCCATCTGCCTGACCTGGGAATTGACGTACGCCTGCAACCTCGCCTGCTCGCACTGCCTCTCGGCCTCCGGAAAGCGGGACCCCCGCGAGCTGAGCACCGAGCAGTGCAAGTCGATCATCGACGAGCTCGAGCGCATGCAGGTCTTCTACGTCAACATCGGCGGTGGCGAGCCCACCATCCGCCCGGACTTCTGGGAGCTGGTCGACTACGCGACCGAGCACCACGTGGGGGTCAAGTTCTCCACCAACGGTGTTCGGATCAACGAGAAGGTCGCCGCGCGCCTCGCCGCCAGTGACTACGTCGATGTGCAGATCTCGATCGACGGTGCCACCGCCGAGGTCAACGACGCCGTCCGCGGCAAGGGTTCGTTCGACATGGCCGTCCGCGCCCTGCGCAATCTGCGCGATGCCGGATTCCGGGACGCGAAGATCTCCGTGGTGATGACGCGGCACAACATCCCGCAGCTCGACCAGTTCAAGGCGCTCGCCGACGAGTACAAGGCGACCCTGCGCATCACCCGCCTGCGCCCCTCGGGACGTGGCGCCGATGTGTGGGATGACCTGCACCCCACCAAGGAACAGCAGCGCGAGCTGTACAACTGGCTGGTCGCGCACGGCGAAGGCGTGCTGACCGGCGACTCGTTCTTCCATCTGTCCGCCTACGGTGAGGCTCTGCCCGGCCTCAACCTCTGCGGCGCCGGTCGGGTGGTCTGCCTGATCGACCCGCTCGGCGACGTATACGCCTGCCCCTTCGCCATCCACGACAAGTTCCTCGCCGGAAGTGTCGTGCGCGACGGAGGATTCCAGCAGGTATGGCAGCACTCGGAGCTGTTCCTCGATCTGCGGTCGCCGCAGACCGGTGGAGCCTGCGCCAAGTGCTCGCATTTCGACTCCTGCCGCGGTGGCTGCATGGCGGCGAAGTTCTTCACCGGACTGCCGCTCGACGGGCCCGACCCGGAATGCGTGCAGGGCTACGGCGAGGCGTTGTTGGCGGGTGACCGGGAGATTCCGGCGGCCAGCCAGGACCACTCGCGGACAGGGAAACGCAAGGAGCGCAACCGTTCCGGACCGATTCCCCTGACCTTGTCGATCAAACCCCCCACCAAGATCTGTGATGAGAACCCGGTCTCCGGGATGAGACCGGTCTAAAGCTACGAAAGGGCTCGCGAAACGATGGCGCAGAAGTGGATCGAAACGGTAGCCGAGGCTCAACGATTGGCGAAGAAACGTCTTCCCAAGTCGGTGTACTCGGCATTGCTGGCCGGATCCGAGCGGGGCAGCACCCTCGATGACAACCTCGCCGCGTTCGCCGAACTCGGCCTGCGACCGGCGGTCGCCGGTCACGCGGTTTCCCGCGATCTGTCCACCCATGTGATGGGACAGGACATTTCGTTCCCGGTGTTCATCTCGCCGACCGGCGTACAGGCGGTCAACCCCGAGGGAGAGGTGGCGGTTGCTCGGGCCGCTGCCGCTCGCGGCACCGCGATGGGACTGAGCTCGTTCGCCAGCCGCGCCGTGGAGGACGTCGCCGCGGTGAACCCGCAGACGTTCTTCCAGGTGTACTGGCTGGGCACCAAGGAAGAGATGGTCGCCCGGATGAATCGGGCGAAGGCCGCCGGTGCGGTGGGCGTCATCATCACCCTGGACTGGTCGTTCTCCTACGGTCGCGACTGGGGCAGCCCGTCGATTCCGGAGAAGATGGACCTCAAGGCGATGGCCACCTTCGCGCCGGAGGGCATCCTGCGGCCGAAGTGGCTGATCGAGTTCGCCAAGGCCGGCAAGATTCCCGATCTGACCGCGCCGAACATCAACCCGCCCGGCCAGCCGGCTCCGACCTTCTTCCAGGCCTACGGCCTGTGGCAGCAGACGCCGCCGCCCAGCTGGGACGACATCGCCTGGCTGCGCTCGCAGTGGGACGGCCCCTTCATGATCAAGGGCGTCTCGCGGGTCGACGACGCCAAGCGTGCGGTCGACGCCGGGGTCACCGCGATCTCGGTGTCCAACCACGGTGGCAACAACCTCGACGGCACCCCGGGCGTGATCCGGATGCTGCCCGCGGTCGCCGAAGCGGTCGGCAACGACATCGAGATCGTCATGGACGGCGGCATCCGCCGCGGTAGCGACGTGGCCAAGGCCCTCGCGCTCGGCGCCAAGGCCGTCATGATCGGTCGGGCGTACCTCTGGGGCCTCGCCGCCAACGGCCAGGCCGGTGTCGAGAATGTCCTCGACATCCTGCGCATGGGTCTCGACTCGGCGCTGCTCGGCCTCGGTCATTCGTCGATCAAGGAGCTGTCCCCGGACGACCTGATCATCCCGGAGGGCTTCCGCCGGGATATCTGACGACGCAGCGGACGCGCCCGCTTCACGGCCCTCTCGGCCGTGGGGCGGGCGTTTCTCGTGTCGAGGGTTCGGTGGTTGCGGCGGTGGAGGCGGGTCGGGCTCGGCTCGCGGGCGCCCGGGGTCGATCGGCTCTACCATCGGGTCATGCCCACGGGTGAGCGGTCTGCGGGCGGCCCACGCGTTGCCCTCACGCCCGGGCAGCGAGCGCGATTGGAGCGGTTGGCCGCGGCGCCGAGTTCTCGGCAGTCGACGGCGCTGCGTGCGCGAATTGTCCTGGGTTGCTCGGTTTCCGGGCCGATCGCGGTGGCCGACGAGTTGGGTGTCGCCTACAACACGGTCGTCAAGTGGTGTCGGCGGTTCGAGGAGTCCGATGTCGAGGGTCTCCTCGATCGGCAGCGCAGTGGTCGCCCCACCACCGTCGGGAGCGAGGAGGTGCGCGCGGTTCTGGCGGCTCCGTTGCATCCCCCGCCGCCGGGCGGCTGGTCGACGCGCGCGGTGGCGCGCGAGCTCGGGCTGAGTCAGACCGCGGTCAGCCGCATCCGGCGTCGGGCCTTCGGCGAGCCCGGTGATCGGCCGCCGATCGCTCTGAGCGGACCGCAGTTGTTGGTGTGGGTTCACCTGTCGCCGGGATTTCGTGGCCTGGGTTTCCAGACGCCGGCGACCGCACCGGCCACGCCGGACTCGGCCCCGCAGCGGCGGGCGCGGTCGGAGATCCGCGAGGATCTGCGGGTGGTCCTGTCGGCGGGGGTGGCTCTGCCGACCGGGCCGGATCGGCAGGTGCGCCCGGGCCCGCCGGATGAGGCCGATGATCTGGTGATCCACCTGCGGCGGCTGCACGCGCTCGTCCCGTCCGATCGCCGCGCGACGGTAGTGCTGGACACGGTCGCCGAGCGCTCGGATACCCGCTGGCTGCACGGAAACCCGCGCTTCGGTCTGGCGACGGTCGAGCCGCAGCGGTGGCCGGCCCTGCTCGAGGTCGCCGCGTCGGCGATCGACCCGCGCCAGGTGGACGAACTCGCCGACTTGGCCGATCGCATGCGACGGTGGGCGGCGTTCGATGCCGCCGATGGTCGGCCCTTCGACTGGTATCACGTCCCCTCGGTGATCGGCCGCCGCGGGTGGCCGGGACGCGGGGCGAGTCGGCGCGATATCGGCCGGTGGGCAGCGGGTGGCAGCGGTTCGGCCGGTGCCGGTGCCGGTGCCGACGACGGCGGGCGGCCGTCCGTCGGCGAGCCGGT
>NZ_BCRN01000011.1 GCF_001552615.1 Millisia brevis NBRC 105863 | reverse complement strand
TTCGATACCGAGTCGACCGCATACAACATTCCGATGGCTCTGCGCCTGACCGGCGACCTCGATGTCACCGCGCTCGAGCAGGCGCTGGCGGACGTGATCGCCCGCCACGAGACGCTGCGCACGATCTACCCCGAGTTCGACGACGGTGCGGTGCAGAAGATCCTGGCCCCCGAGCAGGCGCGGGTCGAACTGCCGGTCGAGAAGGTCAACGAGGCCCAGCTGCCGGAGGCATTGCTGGAGTTGGCGACCACCCGATTCGACGTGACGACCGAGGTGCCGATCCGGGCCCGGTTGCTGCGGGTGATCTCGGAGACCGGCGACGCGCGGACTCACATCCTCGGCGTGGTCATGCACCACATCAGCGCCGACGGCTCCTCGCTGGCGCCGCTCGCCCGCGACCTGGTGCTGGCCTACAGCGCCCGGGCCGCAGGGATCGAACCCGATCAGCCGGCGCTCGAAGTCCAGTACGCCGACTACGCGCTCTGGCAGCGCGACGTGCTCGGCTCGCCGGACAACCCGCAGTCGACCGCCGCGGCCCAAATCGCTTACTGGAAGCAGCGTTTGGCGGGGGCTCCCGACCAGATCGAGCTGCCCGCGGACCGTCCGCGGCCGGCGGTGCAGTCCTTCCGCGGCGGTCGGGTGCACACCCGCGTCGACGCGGACACGCACGCCCGGCTGGCGGCGTTGGCGCGCGGACACTCCGCGACGCTGTTCATGGCGGTGCACGCGGTGTACGCGACCCTGCTCGCCCGCCTGACCGGCACCGGCGACGTGGTGATCGGTTCGCCGATCGCCGGACGCGGCGAACGCGCCCTCGAGGACGTCGTCGGCATGTTCGTCAACACCCTGGCGCTGCGCACCGAACTCGATCCGGCGATGCCCTTCGAGCGGGTCCTCGACCTGGCTCGCGAGGTCGACCTGGCCGCCTTCGACCACGCCGCGGTGCCCTTCGAGCAGTTGGTCGAGGCCATCGATCCGGTGCGCTCGACCGCCCGTCATCCGATCTTCCAGGTCGGCTACACGCTGCAGAACCAGCAGCAGGCGAGCGTCGAGTTGCCGGGTCTGGAGGTCTCCACCTTCGAGGTCGATGCGAACCTCTCGCAGTTCGACCTGCACCTGATCGGCACCGATCGGTACGTCGACGGTGTGCCGGACGGCATCGACATCACCTTCACCTATGCGCAGGACCTGTTCGATCCGATCACCGCGCAGTCGTTCGCGGATCGCTTCCAGCAGTTGCTCGGTGAGGTTCTCGACCGACCGACGACACCGATCGGTGACGTCGATCTGCTCGGGGTCGGCGAGCGGCAGGTGCTGCTCGACGAGTGGTCGTCCGCCTCGGCGCCGATCGGACCGGACGGCCGCAGCGCCATCGACGGTCGCGCATTGCCGATCGGTCTGGTGCTCGAGCAGGCAGCGCTCCACCCGGACGCGATCGCCCTGCGCACCGCCGACCGCGCCCTGACCTATCGCGAGATGATCGACGACGTCGAGGACGTCGCGCGGGGACTGGTCGCCGCCGGCGCCCGACCGGAGCAGCGGATCGCCCTGGCGATGCGCCGGTCGATCGACCTGGTGATCGGCATGTACGCGATCTCGCGGGCCGGTGCGGTCTACGTTCCGGTCGACCCGACGCAGCCTGCCGAGCGCGTCGCCGCGATCCTCGGCGCCGCGCAGCCGATGGCGATCCTCACCGACGCCGACTCGGCCGACCGGCTGGGCACCGCCCCGCCGACCGATGCCCCGGTGCTGCGGATCGAGGCGCTGCGCGGCAGCGCGCCGACCGCCGAACTGCCGAGCAAGCTGCGGCCCGCGTCGGCGATGTACGTCATCTTCACCTCGGGCTCGACCGGCCTGCCGAAGGGCGTCGTGCTCACCCACGGCGCCGTCGCGAACCAATTGCAGTGGAAGCGCAGCTGGTTCGGCCTCGGGCCGGACGATGCGGCGCTGCTCAAGACCGCCGCGACCTTCGACCTGTCGGTCTGGGAGTTCTGGTCGTTGACCACCGCCGGCGGCACGATCGTGATCGCCGGACCCGACGATCATCGCGACCCGGCCCGCCTGCTCGAGCTGATCGTCGACGGCGGGGTCACCACCCTGCACCTGGTGCCGACCATGCTCGAGGCGCTGCTGGTCGAGGGCGACGGCGCCCTGCCCGGTGGACTGCGCCGCATCCTCGCCATCGGTGAGGAGTTGCCCGCGGCGACCGCCCAACGGGCGCTGGGGACCGGAGTGGAGCTGTACAACCTGTACGGACCCACCGAGGCCGCCGTCTCGGTGACCGCCCATCGCGTCGACGCCTCCGAGCGTTCGACGGTGCCGATCGGCGGACCGGAATGGAATACCCGCGTCCTGGTCCTCGACGACCGGCTGCACCTCGCCCCGGTCGGCGTGGTCGGCGAACTCTACCTCGCCGGTGTCCAGCTCGCCCGCGGCTACCACGGACGCCCGGACGCGACCGCGGAACGGTTCGTCGCCGACCCCTTCGGCCCGCCCGGATCGGTGCTCTACCGCACCGGCGACCTGGCCCGCCGCAACGATCGGGGCGAGCTGATCTTCCTCGGCCGTGTCGACTTCCAGGTCAAGGTGCGCGGATTCCGCATCGAGCTCGGCGATATCGAACACGCCCTGCGGTCGATCGACACCGTCGCCACCGCGACCGCCGCCCTCTGGCAGGACGAGCGCACCGGTGACCGCCTGGTCGGGTACGTCACCCCCGCCGCGGGGGCGACCGTCGACGTCGAGGACATCGAACGGCGCCTGGCCGAGGCGCTGCCGTCGTACATGGTGCCCTCGGCGATCGTCGTACTCGACGTGCTGCCGATGAACGTCAACGGCAAGGTCGATCGCAATGCGCTGCCCGCGCCCGCATTGACCGCCGGCGACTTCGTACCCCCGGCCACGCCGATCGAGCAATTGGTCGCCGCGGTCTACGAGGACGTGCTCGGTATCGAGCGGGTCGGCGCCGGTGACGACTTCTTCCGCATCGGCGGCAACTCGCTGGCCGCCACGCGGGCGGTCGCCCGGATCGGTGCCGCCCTCGGCAGCCGGGTACCGGTGCGGCTGATCTTCGAGGCGCCGACGGTGACCGCGCTGGCCCGCCGGGTCGAGTCCGCCGCCGACGGCGACCTGGCCCGCATCCCGCTCGTCGCCGGACCGCGGCCCGATCGCATCCCGTTGTCGCTTGCGCAGCAACGGATGTGGGTGCTCAACCGGGTGGACCCGGGCTCGGCCGCGTACAACATCCCGGTCGCGATCCGGCTGTCCGGGTTGCTCGACGTGCCGGCGATGCGCGACGCGGTGCGCGACGTGATCGCCCGGCACGAGGTGCTGCGCACCCGTTACCCGGAGGACGCGGACGGCCCGTACCAGTTGATCGAGCCGGTCGCGGCGGTCGACACCACGCTCACGCTCGACCAGGTGACCGAGGCCGACCTGCCCGCGGCGGTGATCGCGCTGGTGACCGAGGGCTTCGACGTCACCGAGCAGGTGCCGCTGCGGATGCGGCTGTTCGAGCTGAGTCCGACCGAGTACGTGCTGGTCGTGGTGCTCCACCACATCGCCGGTGACGGCTACTCGCTCGGACCGATGGTCCGCGACGTGATGACCGCCTATTCGGCGCGGCTCGACGGCGAACTGCCCGGCTGGGCGCCGCCGGCCGCGCAGTACGCCGACTACGCGATGTGGCAGCGGCAGGTCCTCGGCGAGGAGACCGACGCGACCAGCGTGGTCTCCGCGCAGCTGCGGTACTGGGCCGACCAGTTGGCCGGTGCACCCGACCTGCTCGAACTGCCCACCGACCGGCCGCGTCCCGCGCGGCAGTCGATGCGCGGCGACTCGATCGACTTCACCGTCGACGCGGAGTTGGTGGCGCGGGTCGAGACGCTGGCCCGCGAACGCGGCAGCACGGTGTTCATGGTCGTGCACGCGGCGCTGGCGATCGTGCTCGGCACGCTCGGCCGCACCGACGACATCAGCATCGGCACCCCGGTGGCCGGTCGCGGCGAGGAAGCCCTCGACGACATGATCGGCATGTTCGTCAACACCCTGGTGTTGCGGACGCGGATCGACCCGGCCGCGACCTTCGCGGACGTCTTGACCTCCGCCCGTGAGGTCGACCTCGGGGCCTTCGCGAACGCCGACATCCCCTTCGAGCGGATCGTCGAGGAACTCGGCCACGCCCGGTCGTCGGCGTACTCGCCGCTCTACCAGGTGATGTTGACCTTCCAGAACGCGCCGAAGGTGCACATGGCGTTGCCCGGACTCGAGATCAGCGCCTTCGACAGCGATATCCAGCAGACCAAGGCCGATCTGCAGGTCGCCTTCGACGGGTCGGCGGCCGGCACCGGCGAGGGCATGCGGGCGATGATCAGCTACGCGACCGATCTGTTCGACCGGTCGACGATGCTCGCCTTCGCCGAGCGCCTCGTCTCGGTGCTCGAACGGGTCACCTCCGACCCGGAGGTCGAGGTCCGCGATATCGATGTGCTGACCGAGGCCGAACGGCGGGAGCTCGCTCCGAGCTTCGGGGTCGAGGACCTGCCGCAGTTGGTGGCCGCCGCCGCCCAGAGCGATCCGGACGCGACCGCCATCGAGCACGACGGCCGGGTCGTGACCTATCGACAACTGCACGAACGTCTGGAGCTGGTCGGGGCCCTCGCCCCGGCGGCGCGGGTACCGGTGGCGCTCAACGGCCTGCTGCCGGGGATGCTCGCGTCCCTCGGGGCGGACGGCTACGCGGCCGCCCTGCAGGCCCTGGTGGCCGACGCCGCCCGCGGCGGCGCGCGATTCTGAGGTGACCGAATCCGAGGGTGGCCCATACCACTCTCGGCTTCGGTCTCCGGCCTGCGCGGGTGTCGCGGAAGTGCAAGGATGAGAAGGTCTCCATCCGACGCGACGAAGGGGAGGTCATGGGCGACGACGTTGTTGTTGAGCTCGACGAAACGCAGGCATGGGAACTGCTGTCCGCGGCACACTTCGGCCGGCTTGCCCTGGCCATCGGTGGCGAGCCGGACATCTTTCCGATCAATTTCTACGCCGGTGAGGGGCGGATCGTCTTCCGCACCGCCGAGGGCAGCAAGCTGGTCGAGGTAGCGGTGAACCCGCGGGTCGCCATCGAGACCGATTCGGTCGACGGCCATACCGCCTGGAGCGTGATCGCGAAGGGTGAGGCCCGAATCCTGGTCTCCACCAGCGATATCGAGGCCGCGGACAAGCTCCCGCTCACCCCGCAGGTACGGACGCTGAAGTACAACTACGTCGAGGTGACCGTCGAGTCGATCACCGCGCGGCGCTTCGCCCTCGGCCCCGAGCCGGAGCGGTACCCGACGTAAAGCCGGCCGCGCGGCGTCGTCCGGTACAGCGCCGGACGACCCCGCGGTCCGCCGTCATCCGGTGGAGCGGGTGTCGCCTACACTTCGGCCCGGTACGTACCGGTTGGTCGAAGGGTGGCGCATGCGAAAGTTCGCTCGGTGGGCGTTGGTCGGCACGGCGGCGATGTGCGCGATGGTGTTCGCGCCGGCCGCGGCCTCGGCCCAGCCGGCCCCGGAGAACGACTGCGCACGCGAACTGGTCCTCGGCGTCGACGGCACCCTGGCGTTGAACTCGCCGTTCTCCTCCGCGTATTCGATCACCAGTCGGTACCGTGACCGGCCGGGCGTCGAGGTGCGACATATCCAGTACCCGGCGGAGATCCGCCCCATCGGAGCGCACACCTACGACGAGTCCAAGGCGATCGGGATCCGGGAGTTGCGCCGCGCGGTCGACGAGCAGACCGCCCGCTGCCCGGACACCGTCATCAAGGTGATCGGCTTCTCCCAGGGCGCCGCGATCGCCGGGGACTACCTGGCCGAGGTCGGGCGCGGCGAGCACGGCTCACCCCGGATCCAGGGTCTGCTTGCGGCGGATCCGCGTACCCCGGACACCGGCTTCGAGGTGCAGGTGCACGGGGCGATCGAGGGGCTCGGCGTGACCTTCACCGGTGAGCGCGGCGGATTCGGCGATGTCCCGGTGACCACGATCTGCGCCAACCGGGACGGTGTCTGCGACATGGTCCCGCTCGATTCGCCGCCCGCGCTGCTGGCCGATCGCTTCTTCGGCTACCTGACCAAGCACACCGGCTACGAGCGCATCACCGTCGACGGACGCCCCTTCGTCGACGTGGCGGTCGACCTACTCGACAACCCCACCGGCGGAGTCCTGCGCATCTGAGCCGGCGGGACCCGAGCCGCCGCGAGCGGCCATACCGTCCAACAACACGGCCAGTCCGAGCCGGAAGTCCCGTTCGCGGGCAGCGTCGTCGCGGGCATCGGGCGCGCGCCGGGTATCGATGTGGAACAGCGACGCCCCCTGCACGAAGCTCCAGATCGTCCGGGTGAGCCCGCGCGCGAGGTCGACGTCGGACGTCAACGGCAGCAGCGCTTCGCGCATCCACTCGAGGCAGTGCTCGTCCGAGTAGTACCGCGGATTGCCGATCACCGGGATCGTCCACGGGTGGCGCCGGTAGACCGCCCAGTCGATCTCGGCGGCCACGGTCATCGCCGCGCGCCAGTCGGAGGGAATCGGCCGCGGATAGGGCGCCCGGTCCATCACGGCGGTGATCATCAACCGGATCAGCGCGTCCTTGTCCTCGACGTGCCGATAGAGCGACATCGCGCCCGCGCCCAGTTCGGAGGCGACCCGGCGCATCGAGACCGCCGCGAGCCCCTCCCGGTCGGCCAGGCTCGTGCCCGCGGCGACGATCTGTTCCGCGGACAGCGCGGTTGCCCGCGAGGTGATCATGCGTACAGTGTACCCACGGAGTGCGTACGGCGTACGCGTCTCCGCGGGTGCGTACGCCGTACGTGTCGAGCGCGCGTGGTCGATCGAAGGGATCCCACATGACAGCCGTCGCATCGTCCTCGGGCCGGGCCACGCGCCGGGACTGGATCGCCCTCGGGCTGCTGACCGGTCCGATCCTGCTGGTGTCGATGGACGGCTCGATCCTGTTCCTGACGATGCCGCGGATCAGCGAGGCGCTCGCGCCGACCGCGCCCCAACAGCTGTGGATCCTCGACATCTACGCCTTCCTCGTCGCCGGCCTGCTGATCCTGATGGGCAACCTCGGCGACCGACACGGGCGCCGCCGACTGATGTGGCTCGGCGCCGCCGTCTTCGGGATCGGTTCGTTGGCGGCGGCATTCGCGACGAGCCCGGAGATGTTGATCGCGGCCCGCGCGTTGATGGGCGTCGGCGGATCGACGCTCCTGCCGTCGTCGCTCGCGATCATCGGGACGGTCTTCACCGACCCCAAACAGCGCTCGACCGCCATCGGGATCTGGGCTGCCTGGTTCGGCGCCGGCTTCGCGATCGGACCGTTGGTCGGCGCGGTCCTGCTCGACCACTTCTGGTGGGGCTCGGTCTTCCTGGTCAACCTGCCGGTGGTGATCGCCTTCCTGGTGCTGGCGCCGCTGTTGCTGCGCGAGGCGCGCACCGAGGAGTCCGCGCCGCTGGACCTGCTCAGCGCGGCACTGTCGTTCGCGGGCATCCTGATGGTGGTCTACGCGCTCAAGTCGATCGCCGCCGACGGGCCCACCGCGGTCGCGATGGTCGTCGGCGCACTCGGCGTGGCGCTGTTGGCGGTCTTCTTGAGCCGGCAGTTCCGATTGCCGGCGCCGCTGGTGCAGGTGCAGTTGTTCCGGCGGCCGCTGTTCACGATGGCGATCGTCGCGGCCGGCTCGTCGGTCTTCTCCTTCTCGGCCGCAACCTATCTGGGCGCGGTCTATCTGCAGACCGTGCTCGGGATGGGCATCGTCGCGGCGGGGATGATGGCGATCCCGGCGGCGATCACTACCTTTGCGCTGTCGACCGGCTCCGGTGCGCTCGTCGATCGGGTCGGCTCCCGTGGGGTGCTCAGCGCAGCCTTCGCGTTCATGGGCACCGGCCTGTTGGTGCTCGCGGCGGCGCCGACGTTCGGTGGTCTGGTGACCTACGGGATCGGCACCGCCGTCTCGGGTATCGGCTACGGACTGGTCTTCGCGGTCGCGTCCGAGATCGCGGTCACCGCGGTGCCCGAACGCAACGCCGGGTCGGCGTCGGCGATCTCCGAGACCAGCTTCGAACTCGGCCAGGCTCTGGGGTTGGCGATCCTCGGGTCGCTGGCCGCGCTGATCTTCCGCCTCGCCGGACCCGGTGTCGCCGACACGCTGAGCGAGACGGTCCGGCTCGCCGGCGACGACGCGGTGATCGCCGAGGCGCAGCGCGCCTTCACCCTCGGCTTCGGTACGGCGGTGGTCGTCGGCGGCCTGATGCACCTCGCGCTCGCCGTGGTCGCCGCGGTGGTCCTGCGCCGGCGGTAGGCGGTGGCGCCACGGATGTCGCGGTGGTGGCGGTGGCGGTGGCTCAGGAAAGCTCGGCGCGGCGCAGTCGCAGTTCGCGTTGTGCGCCCCGCAGGGGAGAGCCGGCGAAGCCCTGTGCGGCGAGATCTACACCGGACGCGGCGCGCAGGGCGACTCGGTGTGCCGACTCCGCAGCCCTGCGCGGCAGGCCGATCGTCTCGGCGAACGCCAGCCAGTGGCGGGCGCGCAAACGTCGGGTGGCCCCATCGACGGGCAGTGCCATCGAGTTGTCGCCGTACGGCAGCGTGCACAGGACGTCGTAGATCGGTGCGACCGACCACACCCCGTTGGGTGCGCGCAGGATCGAGAGATTCTTGGCGTGCAGATCACCATTGCCCACCAGCCAGGCGAAGACGAACTGCAGATACAGCGCGCGCAGCGCCACCATCGGTGCACGACACGGCTCCGCCAGGGCGACGGCAACCTGCTCGGCCGCGGGTCGGTACTTGTCGGCCGGCGGCAGGTCCATGACCTGGGTGGCGTCCTCCACCGCCAGCCGAATCCACCGGTCGCCCTCGAGGAGTCGATCGAATCGACGGACCAGCAGTCCGGAACGACCGCCGACATCATCGACGATGCGGGCGGAGGCCACCGGCAATCTCAGTTCGGCCGCCGCCCGCAGGTGCGCTGCTTCATTGGCAACGATGTTCGGCAGATCCTGGAGCGGAGCAAGTTTCAGAATGAAGTGGCCGGCGTCGCTGCGAACCGGCAGCGTGAGGCGAGAGGCGCTGACCTTCTCCTGCACGCCCGGAAGCGCGTACCGATCGATGACTCCGGTGATCGTCCCGAAGTCGACATCGTCGGCGGCGAGGTCGACCAGCGCCGAGGCGTTCCCGGCGGGTGCGCCGGTGCGCACGACCCGAACGTCCCCGGGGGTGTCCTCGCCGACCGCCAGGAGCAGGCTCAGCTCGTCGTCGGCGCTGGTCTTGAGCGATCGTTGGAGAGCGGACAGGCGACGTCCCTCGGGGAGCAGCCCGGTGAAGAACGCGGGCAGCGCTCCGCCGGAGGTCGTGATCCGCTCGCCCCCGAGCGGCAGGGTGGTCGCCACCGGCCGGGCGTCGACGCGGGCGAGGTAGTCGGGCAGATAGGCAAAGTTCACGGTGCCGCGCTCGCCACGATCGAGGACCGCGGCCTTGTGCTCGCCCACGTATACGTCGGCGGAGGTGACAAAGCGGAAGGACTCCAGGTCGTCGGTCACGTGGCGGTGATCTCCACGCCGACCGTGGCCGCGACGCGCAGAAAGACGCCGAGACCGGTTGATCCGGTGCCCTTTTCGATGTCCCGGATCGTTCGTTCCGAGGTCTGCGCCAGATCGGCGAGTTCGGCCTGCGTCAGCCGGGAATCGCGGCGAGCCCGCCGAACTGCCGCGCCGAGCAGAGCTGCGGTCATAATCACCTCCATTTCGGCAGCATCCTGCCGATCTGACCAGGGTAGAGGCCGAGCGTGCCGGATGCCACCGGATTCGGCAGAATTGTGCCGAATTGCAGGGGCGGGCCGGTTGCGATCCGGACCTGATGTAGAAACCGGCAGGATACTGCCGTCGGTGGCCGGCGCGGATATCGTTTGTCATCGCCGCGCCCCGCGCCGGGCGGGCTAGAGTGACCGGTGTGACAGGGCCGAGCGTCGCCGAACCGCACGTCGCGGTCTACATCGACTTCGACAACGTCGTCATCTCCCGCTACGACCAGGTGCACACCCACACCCGCGATGCGTGGCGATCCGACAACGCGCGGCGGCACGCCGCCGACGAGGACAGCGACGACCCGATCGACGTACGGCTGGCGACCGCCCGCGTCGACGTCGGCGCGATCCTCGACTACGCCGCCTCCTTCGGCCGGGTCTCGCTCTCCCGCGCCTACGCGGACTGGTCGGTGCCCGCCAACGCCGCCTATCGCCACCAACTGGTCGACCGCGCGGTCGACCTGACGCAGTTGTTCCCGGTGAGCGGCACCAAGAACGGGGCCGACATCCGGCTGTCGGTCGACGCGATGGAAGACCTCGGCAAGTACTCGGACCTGACCCATGTGGTGCTGGTCGCCGGGGACTCCGACTACATCGCGCTCGCCCAGCGCTGCAAACAGCTGGGCCGCTACGTCGTCGGGATCGGGGTGGCCGGGTCGACCAGTCGGGCCCTGATCGCCGCCTGCGACGAGTTCAGCTCCTACGACGCGCTGCCCGGCGTCACCCCGGCCGCCGAGATCCAGGCCGAGGCGCAGGAGGCGGCGGCGCAGGAGGCAGCGGCGCAGGAGGCGGCGCTACAGGAAGCCGCGGTAACCGAAGGCGGGACCTCCCACGAGAAGGCGCAGGCCGCGTCCGCGGCCTTGGCCGAGGTCTCCCGCGGGGTGGCGTCCGGCCGGATCGCGGCCGAGACGCCGCCGCCGACGCGGAAGCGGGCCCGCAAGGTCGCCGCCGAACCGTCGCCGGAGGAACTGCGTCAACGCGATGCAACCAATCTGCTGGTCCGCGCGATCCGCATCGCCCAGGACCGCAACGACGAGGACGAGTGGCTCTTCGGCGGCGGGGTGAAGAGCCAGATGCAGCGCATGGACGCCGGCTTCAAGGAGAAGCCGCTCGGCTACAAGACCTTCACCGCCTTCGTCGAGTCGCGCTCCGAGGTTGTCGAGTCCCGCGTCGACCCGGACGATGGGCAACTGCGGCTGCGCCTGCGCGGTCGCTGAGCCACGCTCCCGCCGAGCCACCTCCCGCCGAGCCACCCTCCCGCCGATCGCGCCGACCGCGTGGCAGGGTGAAGGAATGCGTGATCCGCTCGCGTCGCCGCGGCCGACCCGCCGGATCGTGACCGGTGACCTGGTGGTCGCCGGCCTGTTCGGCCTGGTCGCGATCCCGGTGCACCTGACGGAGGGGCCACTGTTCGCGGTGGTGACGGTCATGGTGGTCATCGCGCTGGCCGTGCGGCGGATCGCGCCGAGTCTCATGCTGGCCCTGGCGTTGGCCTCGGCGATCATCCAGGTGGTCTCCGGAGAGGTCACCATCCTGCCGTCGCTGGCCTATGCGGTGCTCTTCCACACCGCCGGCGGCCACTCCAACCGGTGGGTGCGCTGGGGTTCGCTGGCGGTCGGCATCGTCGGGGTGGTCTTCGCCGGCGTCGTGCTGCGCAACGGTATGGGCATCACCGCGGCGGACGGCACGGGGCTGTCGCCCTATCTGCCGCTCTTCGTCGCGATCGCCGCTGCAGCGGCCGTCGTGATCGGCGGGTGGGCAACGGGATTCATCGCCCACCAACGGCGCACGGTCGAACGGGCCACCGTGGCGGCGACGATCGCCGACCTCGAACGCCGCCGCATTCTCGACCGCTACGACGAGCAGGCCGAACGGACTCGGCTCGCCCGCGACATGCACGACGTGGTCGCGCACTCGCTGGCGGTGGTGATCGCCCAGGCCGAGGGGGCCCGCTATGCCCTCGACACCCGACCGGACACCGCCCGCGACGCCCTGCAGGTGATCGCCGGCACCGCGCGCGACGCGCTCGGCGACGTTCGTGACCTGCTGACCGATCTGCGCACCCCCGCGGAGGACGGCGACGGCCGCTCCGACCGTCGGCGGCTCTTCGATCGAATGCGCGCGGCCGGAATGACTCTCGACGTCCGGGAGATCGGTGATATCGACGCGATCGATCCCGGCAGGTCGGCGGTCGTGTACGCGGTGCTGACCGAGTCGCTCACCAATGCCCTCAAGTACGGCGACCTTCGGCTGCCGGTGCGGGTACATCTCGAACGGACCGAGGGGATGCACCTGACCGTCGACAACACCGTCTCGCCGATTAGCAACGCCGGCAGGGGCGCCGGCTACGGGGTGCTCGGCATGCGCGAACGAGCGGCCGAATGGGGCGGCACGCTCACCAGCGTCGGCGACGGATCGCAGTGGAGCGTCGAGCTGACCCTCCCGGCCGGGACGGCGGGCGACCGGTGATCCGGGTGGCGCTGGTGGACGATCAGCCGCTCTTCCTCGGCGGGATCGCGATGATCCTCGACAGCCAGGACGATATGCGGGTGGTCGCGAAGGAGAACTCCGCGGTCGGCCTGGCCGCCGTGGTGGCGGCAACCCGTCCCGACGTGATCCTGATGGACGTGCGCATGCCGGGCGTCGACGGGATCACCGCCACGGCCGAACTGGTGCGCACCCTGGGGGAGCGGGCGCCGAAGGTATTGGTCCTGACCACTTTCGACGCGGACGAGGCCGCGGCGTCGGCCATCGAATCCGGCGCCAGCGGATTTGTGCTCAAGGACGCCCAACCGGAATTCCTGCTCGCCTCGATCCGCGCGATCGCCGCCGGCAACCAGGTGGTCGCCGCCGCGGCGACCCGCAAACTGTTCGAACGGTTCCGCGCCCGGGCGGCGGCCCCCGGGCCCGAGTACGACGAGTTGACCGCCCGCGAGCGGGAGATCCTCCTGCAGACCGTACGCGGCCTGTCGAACGCCGAAATCGCCCGCGCGGAGTCCCTTTCGGAGGCGACGGTCAAGACGCACGTCTCCCGCATCCTGGCCAAGCTCGGTGTGCGCGACCGGGTCCAGTTGGTGGTCTACGCCTACGAGAACAACCTGGTCTGAGCCGGCCCGCCGCCGGGTGGATCCGTCGCACGAACGATGCGGATCATCCCTGCGACGGACCGGGAATTCGATCCCGCGGCCGATGTGTCCGCGCAGGTCACGGACCTACCGTCGAGGCCATGACCACCACTACGACCCTGGCGACCGCCGTGGAGATGCGCTCGGTCCGGCGCATCTACGGCGACGAGTCCCGACCGATATACGCACTGCGCGACGTGAACCTGGACCTGCGACGCAGCGAATTCACCGCGATCATGGGGCCGTCCGGGTCGGGCAAATCGACGCTGATGAACGTGATCGCCGGACTCGACGAGGTCTCCGCCGGCGATATCCGCATCGACGGGCGGTCGATCGTCGGCATGGACGACACCGCGCGCACCGTCCTGCGGCGCCGCGCCATCGGCTTCGTCTTCCAGTCGTTCAACCTCGTGCCGACGCTGACCGCGGACGAGAACATTCGACTGCCGTTCCTGCTGGCCGGTATTCGCCCGGACGACGCGGTCGAGGCGTGGATCGCGCACCTGATCGAGACGCTCGGCCTGACCGACCGGCTGCACCATCTGCCGGCGCACCTGTCCGGTGGGCAACAGCAGCGGGTGGCGATCGTCCGAGCGCTGGCGGGCCGGCCGTCGATCATCCTGGCCGACGAACCCACCGGTGCCCTCGACACCCGCACCGCCCGAGAGGTGCTGACGCTGTTGACGTTGGCCGCCCGCGAATACGAACAGGGCATCGCGATGGTGACCCACGACCCGGTGGCCGCCTCCTACGCCGATCGGGTGCTGATGCTGGCGGACGGTCGGATCGTCGGCGAGTACCGCGGCCTCGATCCGCGGCGCATCTCCGAGCTGATCATCGCGCTGCAGGAGCCGACCGCATGAGGGCTACCGACAGCAGACTGGTCGTCGGGTCGTTGCGGGAGCTGTCCACCGTCGCGGTTGTCGTCGGCCTCGGCACCGCCTACGCGGTCACCCTCCTCGGGGTCAGCGACATCCTCACCCGGGTCGGCGAAGCCGAAGGCGAACAGCTCGGGTCGGCCCTCGACATCGTCGCCGGGGTCTTCATCGCGATCGCGCTGTTCGTCTCGGCGATCGTCATCACCTCGGGCATCGACACGGTGATCGCCGGTCGCCGCCGGCAGCTGACGCTGCTGCGGTTGGTGGGCGCCTCCGCCCGGCAACTGCGCGTCGCGGTGGCCCGCGCGGTCGGGACGGTCGCGGTGATCGGTGCCGTCGCCGGGATGATCCTCGGCGCCGCGCTGACCGCGCTCGGGCGCACCCTGCTGGTGCGCGGCGGGCGCATCCCCGACCTGCCGTACGCCACCGTTCCCCTCGGCGCGCCGGCCGCAGCGATCGCGATGGTCGCCGCCGCGGTGATCGCGACGCTGATCGGTACCCGCACGGTGCTCGGATCGCTCGCGGTCGGCCCGACTGTCGGGTTCGAGCGGCCCGGCCGCGGCCGCGCCGTCGCGGCGGTCCTGGTGGCGGCGGCGTCGGTGGCCGTCCTGGTCGCCGCCTGCGTACGCGGGGAGCAGGGGCAGTCGGACGGCTTCGTGCTCGCCTTCCTCGGCAGCATGCTGCTGGCGATCGCGGTGCTCACCGGCGCGCGGTACGTCGTGCCGACGGCCGTTCGTCTGGTGGGGGTGGTTCTCGGACGCGGTCCCGCCGGACTGGTCGCCCGCCGCAACGCGGTCGCCGATCCGGCGCGCACCACCCGGTCGACGATCGGCCTGCTGATCGGGGTCACCCTGGTCACCACGATCGCGGCCGGCATGTACTCGCTGCAGGGCGCGATCTCCGGTGCGGACGGGCTCGATGCGCAGCAGTCGGGTGAGAGCGCCCGGATCCTGTCGATCGTCACCGCGGTGCTCTTGGCGATGGTCGCGATCTCCGCGGTGATCGCGGCGGTCGGCTTCGTGTCGACCATGTCGTTGACGGTGATCACCCGCACCCGCGAGATCGGGATGCTGCGGGCGATGGGCTTCACCTCGGCGCAGGTCCGATCGATGATCACCCGCGAGTCGATCGCCCTGTCCGCGGCGGCGGTCGGTGCGGGTCTGATGCTCGGCATCACGCTCGGCGCCGTCGGCACCCAGTCGCTGGTGGGATCGAACGTCGAGGGCGTGACGATCGGGCTGCCGCCGGCCACCCTGGCGGTGATCGTCGTGGCCACCACGGTCCTGGTGCTGGTGGCGTCGGTGCCCCCGGCGCGCCGGGCGGTTCGGGTGTCGCCGGTCGACGCCCTCGCGACCGTCTGACTGTCGACCGACCGGTTCTCGAACGCCCGTGCGAGCCGTCCTTCGGGTGGGCCCCGGTGCCCGGTGACTGTAGCGCTCGCCGCCGCAAATACGATGGCTAGATTCGGGGTCTGTATGCGGCGGACCCGTCGAAGGTCGTCCGCGACCGGATGCACGCATCCGGGCATGTCCGGGCGACCGTCGGCGTGCGCTGCGCGATCCCCGTACGCGATCGGTGACGGAGGGAATCGGATTGATGGTTGACGGCGGCGCTCACGGCACCGGCGACGCGGGAGCGGGCGACAGCGGCCACTCCCCGAACGCTCTGCCGGGGGTGCGAGACGTTCCGCGACTGGTCGCGGAACTGGCCGAGAGTCAGCCGGACCGTGCGGCGTTGTCGCAGGGTGACATCGTTGTCACCTACTCCCAGTTCCACGAACAACTCGTCGCCTTCGACGCGTCGATGGGCGGCGCGCTCGACGCCGAGTCGCTGGTGCCGGTCGTCGTGTCCACCGTGCTTCCCGATCTGGTCGCCGCCGGCGGCGATGGTCTGGGCCGAGCGATCGACGATCTGCGCGCCGACCTGGCCGAGGCGCTCGCCGGCACCGCGGGCGCCCCCGCACAGTCCCCGGACACGCTGCCCGCGCTCTTCCGGGCCGGGGTGGAGCAGTTCCCGGACGCGATCGCGCTCGAATTCGGCGACGAGACCCTCACCTACGACCAGTTCGCCGGCCGCGCCCGGGCGCTGGCCCGTCGGCTGATCGCGCTCGGCGTCGGCCCCGAGGTGCGCGTCGGCCTGTCGATCCGCCGGTCGTTCGAACTGCTGATCGGCATGTACGCGATCGTCGAGGCCGGTGGCGCCTATGTGCCGATCGACCCCGACCAGCCGGCCGACCGCGTCGGCTACATCCTGTCGATCGCGACGCCGCCGTTGGTGCTGACCACCGCCGCCGATCGGTCCGCCGGACTCGACGCCGCCGTCGCCGAGCACCCGTCGATCACGGTGCTCGAGATCGACGCCGCGACCGACGCCGCGGCCGCCGATGCCGAGCCGATCACCGACGCCGAGCGACTCGGCCCGCTGCTGCCGGAGCACACCGCCTACGTGATCTTCACCTCCGGTTCGACCGGCCGCCCCAAGGGCGTCGCGGTCCCGCACCGGGCGATCGTGGCGAACCTGCGGTGGCGCCAGAACCGCTACCGCTTCACCCCGGACGACGTGATCATCCAGAAGACGCCGTTCACCTTCGACGTATCGGTCTGGGAGTTCTTCTGGACCCTGCAGGTCGGCGCGCGGCTGTTCATCGCCCCGCCGGACGCCCACCGGGACCCCGAGGTGCTCGCGACGCTGATGGCGCGGCGATCGGTGACCGTGGCCCACTTCGTACCCTCGATGCTCGCGGTTTTTGTCGCCGAACCGGCCGCCGCCGCGATCGACTCGCTGCGCATGGTGATCGCCTCCGGTGAGGCGCTGCCCGCGCACACCGCCGCGCGGCTGCGCGAGATCTCCACCGCCGCGCTGCACAACCTCTACGGACCGACCGAGGCCGCGGTCGACGTCACCCACCACGAGGTGACCGCCGCCGACGCCACGTCGGTACCGATCGGCAAGGCGGTCCCCGAGACCGGCCTGCTCGTCCTCGACGATCGCCTGCGCGCGGTCCCGCCCGGCGCCCCCGGCGAGCTCTATCTGACCGGTATCCAGCTCGCCCGCGGCTATGTCGCCCGCCCGGACCTCAGCTCGGACCGCTTCGTCGCCGACCCGACCTCGCGCGCCGGCGGCCGGATGTACCGCACCGGCGACCTGGTCCGCCGACGCCCGGACGGCACCCTGGACTACCTGGGCCGCACCGACTTCCAGGTCAAGCTGCGCGGCCTGCGGATCGAACTCGGCGAGATCGAGTCGGCGCTCACGGCCGTACCCGGCATCGAACAGGCCGTCGTGATCGCGCACTCCTCGGAGCGCGGCGACCATCTGGTGGCCTATATCGTCACCGATCCCGGCGTCGCCTTCGAGCGTCGATCGGTGATCGCCGCCCTCGGCAAGCGGCTGCCGGACTATATGGTCCCGGCGATCTACATGCCGCTGCAGGAGATCCCGCTCAACGCCAACGGCAAGGCCGATCGCGGCGCCCTGCCGGAGCCGGACTTCTCCGCGGCGGTGCGCGAATACCGCGCGCCGTCCACCGATACCGAGCGCGCTATCGCCGGCGTCTTCGCGGAGATCCTGGGCGTCGACCGGGTCGGCCTGGACGACGACTTCTTCGAACTGGGCGGCAACTCGCTGTCCGCCACCCGGGTGATCTCGCGGGTGAACGCGGGCTTCGGTGTCCGCCTGGACGTGCGCGGCTTCTTCGACGCGCCGTCCGTGGCCGAACTGGCCGCGGCCACCGACGTCGCCGTGGCGTCCGGCGGACCCGGAGTGGCCCCGCTCGCCCCGCGCGAGCGGGGTGAGCGCATCCCGCTGTCGTTGGCTCAGCAGCGGATGTGGTTCCTCAACCGCTTCGACGTCACCAGCGCGGTCAACAACATTCCGGTGGTCGTGAGACTGTCCGGGCTGCTGGACCGTCGCGCCATGCAGGCCGCGATCGGCGATGTCATCGAGCGGCACGAGTCGCTGCGCACGATCTTCCCCGAACACGAGGGCGTCGGGCATCAGGTGATCGTGCCCGCCTCGCACGCGGTACCGCAGCTGTCGCCGGAGGCGGTGTCCGAAGCCGAGGTGGTCGACCGGGTGCGCGACGTCGTGCGCCGCGGATTCGACGTCGCCCTGGAGACACCGTTCCGGGTGGCGTTGTTCGAAGTCGGTCCGCTCGAGCACATCCTGGTGCTCGTCGCGTACCACATCAGCGCCGACGGTTTCTCGATGGCGCCGCTGGCCCGCGACGTGATGACCGCCTACGCCGCCCGCACCGCCGGCCACGCGCCCGGCTGGGAGCCGCTCGCGGTCCAGTACGCCGACTACACGCTGTGGCAGCGCGAGGTCCTCGGTGCGCCGGACGACGCCGACTCGGTGTTGAGCCGCCAATTGCAGTACTGGCGTGACGAATTGGCCGATCTGCCCGACCAGATCGACCTGCCCGCCGACCGTGCCCGGCCCGCGATCGCCACCAATCATGGTGCGGCGGTGTCCTTCTCGGTCGACGCGGTGCGCCACGGTCGACTGCTGGCTATGGCCCGCGAGAAAAACGCCAGCCTGTTCATGGTGGTGCACGCCGCCCTGGCGACCGTCCTGGCGCGGCTCTCCGCCGGCGACGACATCGTCGTGGGTACCCCGATCGCCGGACGCGGCGAGGAGGCGCTCGACGACCTGGTCGGCATGTTCGTCAACACCCTGGTGCTGCGGCTGCGAGTCGACGCGGGGGAGTCCTTCGCCGCCCTGCTCGACCGGGCGCGCACCGTGGACCTCGGCGCCTTCGGCAACGCGGATGTGCCCTTCGAGTACCTGGTCGAAGACCTCGACCCGCCGCGCTCGCAGGCCCGTCACCCGCTCTTCCAGGTGATGCTGTCGTTCCAGAACCAGCAGATGCCCGCCCTCGAACTCGACGGTCTGTCGGTCGAGGTGGTCGCCCTCGAGGAGGACCAGTCCCGCGTCGACATCCAGGTCACGCTGATCGAGCAGACCACCGAGACCGGGGAACCGGCCGGCCTGGCCGCGACGATCGCGTACGCCACCGACCTGTTCTCCGCCGACACGATGCGCAGCTTCGCCGACCGGCTCGTCCGGGTCCTCGGCGCCGTCCTCGACGACCCGACCGTGGTGGTCGGCGACATCGACCTGCTCGACACCGCCGAGTCGACCGCCGTGCGCGCGGACGCCGACGGCGGGGACCACCCCGTCCCCGACCGCAGTGTCATCGAACTGTTCCTCGACCGGGCCGCCGCGACCCCCGATGCCGTCGCCCTGCGCCACGAGGGCTCCTCGATCACCTTCGCCGAGCTCGCCGGGCGGGTCACCGCCCTGGCCGCGCGTCTGCGCGACGCCGGAGTCGGCCGGGAAAGTGCTGTGGCGCTGGTGATTCGACGGTCACCCGAATGGGTGACCGCCATGCTCGCCACCATGGCCGCCGGCGGCGCCTATGTGCCGATCGACCCGGACCACCCGGCGGATCGCATCGCCTACGTCCTCGAGGCCGCCGCCCCGACGGCCGTGCTGGTCACCGCGGACACCGCCGCGATCGTGCCCGCGACGGCGACGATCCTCGACGTCGCGGCCGCGCCGGACACGTCGGCCGAACCGTCCGCGATCCCGGTGCAGATCCTGCCGGATCAGGCCGCCTACCTGCTGTTCACCTCCGGGTCGACCGGCAAGCCCAAGGGCGTGGTGATCTCGCACCGCTCCCTGGTCAACCAGATCGCCTGGATCGCCGACCGGTTCGCGGTCAACGCCGACGACGTCGTGCTGTTCAAGACCCCGGCGACCTTCGACGTGTCGCTGTGGGAGCTGTTCTCCGCGTTGTGCTTCGGCGCGCGCCTGGTGGTCGCCTCCCCGGACGGCCACCGCGACCCGGCCTACCTGCAGCAGGTGATCGCCGACGAGGCGGTCACGCTGACCTCGTTCGTCCCGTCGATGCTCGCCGCCTTCGGCGCGGGTGTCGACCCGGCCGCGATCACCTCGCTGCGCGCCGTGCTCGTCGCCGGTGAGGCCTTCGACGCGGAAACCTTGCGGACGCTGTCCGCGGTCTCGAACGCCAAGGTCCACAACCTCTACGGGCCGACCGAGTTCACGGTGCACGCCACCGAATTCGAGGTCGACGGCCCGGTGGAGCGGGCGGTGCCGATCGGTCGGCCGGTGTGGAACTCGCGCGCCTACGTCCTCGACGCCCGGCTGCACCCGGTCGCCAATGGCGTCCCGGGAGAGCTCTATCTGTCGGGCACCCAGGTGGCGCGGGCCTATCACGGCCGCGGCGACCTGTCGGCCGAACGCTTTGTCGCCGATCCCTTCCGGACCGGCGAGCGCATGTACCGCACCGGCGATCTCGTGGTCCGGCGCGGCGACGCCGGAGTTCTGACCTACCTTGGCCGCACCGACTTCCAGGTCAAGCTGCGGGGCCAGCGCATCGAGCTCGGCGAGATCGAGGCCGCGCTGCTCGCGCAGCCGTCGATCACCCGCGCGGTGGTCACGCTGGTCTCCGGCGACCTCGGCGGCCGCCTGGTCGGCTACGTGGTGCCCGCGGCGAACGCGGTCGTCGACGAGGCGGCCGTGCTGTCGGCGGTGCGCGCGGTGGTGCCGTCGTATATGGTGCCCGCCCAACTGGTGGTGCTCGAGGCCTTCCCGCTCAACGCCAGCGGCAAGCTCGACCGGCGCGCCCTGCCGATCCCGACCTTCGAGGTGCGCGACTTCCGGGCGCCGAGCGGTCCGATCGAGGAGATCGTCGCCGGAGCGTTCGCGCAGGTCCTCGGTATCCCGCGAATCGGCGCCGACGACAACTTCTTCGACCTCGGCGGCAACTCGCTGACCGCCACCCAGCTGGTGTCGCGGCTGAGCGCGGCGCTCGGCACCACCGTGCCGGTGCGGCTGGTCTTCGACTCGTCGAGCGTGCGCGAACTGGCGGCCGTGGTCGATGCCGCCCCGTCGCAGGACCGTCCGGCGCTGGGTGCCTACCCGCGCCCGGAGCGCATCCCGCTGTCGGCGGCCCAGCAGCGCATGTGGTTCCTCAACCGCTTCGACTCCTCGTCGGTCGCCTACAACATGGCCGTCGCGCTGCGGCTGAGCGGCGACCTGGACGTCGAGGTGCTGCGCGCGGCGATCGGTGATGTCGTCGAGCGGCACGAGGTGCTGCGGACGGTGTACCCGGAGCACGAGGGTGTCGGCTATCAGCGGATCCTGCCCGCGGCATCGGTGCCGATCGAGCTGACCGCGGTCGACGTGGCCGCCGATCGGATCGAGGCGCTGGCGCTCGAGGCCTTCGAGACGTCCTTCGACGTGCGGTCCGAGGTGCCGCTGCGGGTGCGGCTGCTGCGTCCGGACGGCTCGCCGACCGAACACGTGTTGATCATGGTGGTCCACCACATCGCCGCCGACGGCTTCTCGATGGGGCCGCTGACCCGCGATGTGATGATCGCCTACGAGTCCCGCCGACGCGGTGAGGCGCCGCAGTGGCCGCCGCTGGTCGCGCAGTACGCCGATTACTCGCTGTGGCAGCGGGAGGTGCTCGGCGACGAATCGCAGGAGCAGTCGCCGGCCGCTCGGCAGATCGACTACTGGCGTACGACATTGGCGAATCTGCCGGAGCAGCTGAACCTGCCGGCGGATCGTCCGCGCCCGGCCGTCGCCGGAAACCACGGTGGCGCCGTGCCGTTCGCCATCGATGAGCAGGTCCACGCCGGCCTCGAGCGGTTGGCCCGCGACCGGGGCGCCACCGTCTTCATGGTGGCCCATGCCGTCTGGGCGGCGCTGCTGGCGCGGTTGTCGGCGAGCAGCGATATCGCGATCGGTACCCCGATCCTCGGCCGCCCCGATGCCGCCCTCGAGGATGTCATCGGCATGTTCGTCAACACCCTGGTGTTGCGTACCGACGTCGAACCGCAGATGTCCTTCGACGACCTGATCGCGCAGACGCGCGACGTCGACCTGACGGCCTTCGCGAACGCCGATGTGCCGTTCGAGCGGCTGGTCGAGGTACTCAACCCGGTCCGTTCGACCGCCCGGCATCCGCTCTTCCAGGTCGCCCTGTCGTTCCAGAATCTGCCGCAGACCCGCTTCGAGCTGTCCGGGCTCACGGTCAGCCCGATCGTCGCCGATGCGGAGATCTCGCAGTTCGACCTGCACCTGATGTTGACCGACACCCACGCCGCCGACGGTGCGGCGTCCGGGATCACCGGCCGATTGACCTACGCCAGTGAGCTTTTCGATCGGTCCACCGCTGAGGCGATCGCCGGCTACTACGCCACCGTGCTCGCGGCGCTCGTCGCCGAGGGCGGCTCGGCGCGCGCCGTCGGCGATATCGACATCCTGACCGCCGCCGATCGCGAGCGCATCGTGGAGCGGGTCAACGCCACCGATCACCGGTGGCCCGCCGACGCGCCGACCACGCTGGCCGATGTGCTGCGTCGCCGCTTCGACGACTCGGCCGACCGCCCGGCGATCACCTCCGGCGGTCGCACGATCGACTACGGGCAGCTGCGTGCGGCGGTCGAACCGATCGCGGCCGGACTGCGCGATCGTGGTGTCGGGCCGGAGGTTCCGGTCGCGATCGCGATCCCGCGCAGCGTCGAGCTGGTGGTCGCGATGTACGCGATCACCCTCGCCGGCGGCGCCTACCTGCCGATCGATCCGGCCCAGCCGGTCGAGCGGCTCGAGCGCATCCTGGCCACCGCCGGGGCGACGATCGTGCTGACCGTCGACGGCGTCCGGCTGCCGGACCTCGGCGACCGCGAGGTGCTGACCCTCGCGGCGGCGCCGGCCCCCGGTGGGGCCGCCCTCGCCGAGGTCGCGGTCGACCCGAGCAATGCCGCCTATGTGCTGTTCACCTCGGGTTCGACCGGCACGCCCAAGGGGGTGACGCTGCCGCACCAGGCGGTGGTCAACCAGTTGCTCTGGATGACTGACTATTTCGACCAGTCCGCCGACGACGTCGTGCTGCTGCATACCGCCGCGACCTTCGACCTGTCCGTCTGGCAGTTCTGGTCCGCGGTCTTCTGCGGCGGCCGACTGGTGATCGCCGACGCCGAGGCGAGCGGCGACCCGGAAGCGCTGGCGACCCTGCTGCGCGACGAGTCGGTCACCACCCTGTCGTTGGTGCCCTCGGCCTTGCAGGCCCTGCAGACCACCGACACCCAGCCCTACGGTCCGGCGCTGCGGCGCATCCTGTCGATCGGCGAGGCGCTGCCGGCCGATACCGCCGTCCGCCACCTGGCCGACGGCACGGGCGAGCTGTTCAATCTCTACGGGCCGACCGAGGCCGCGGTCTCGGTGACCCGCATCCCGATCACCGCGGCCCCCGCCGGGCCGTTCGCGTCGATCGGTTCTCCCGAATTCAACTGTCGGGTCTACGTTCTCGACAGCCAACTGCGCCCGGTCCCCGAGGGGGTCGTCGGTGAGCTGTACATCGCGGGCGGCCAGCTCGCCCGCGGCTACGCCGCCGCGCCGGCGCTGAGTTCCGAACGATTCGTCGCGAGCCCCTTCGTCGCGGGCGAGCGGATGTACCGCTCGGGTGACCTGGTCACCTGGCGACGCGGCGCCGACGGCGAACTCGACTTCGTCGGCCGCGCCGACTTCCAGGTCAAGCTGCGCGGTTTCCGCATCGAGCTCGGCGATATCGAAGCGGCACTGCGGGCGGCGCCGGGCGTGGTCGACGCCGCGGCGACCGTCTTCTCCGGCGACCTCGGCGATCGGCTGGTCGGCTACGTCGTCCCGCGCCCGGGCGGCGCGCTCGACCTCGAGGCGATCGACGCATCCCTGCGCGCGGCGATCCCGTCGTACATGGTCCCCGAGTCGATGATGATCCTCGACGCCCTGCCGCAGAACAGCAACGGCAAGGTCGACCGCAAGGCGCTGCCCGCGCCGGTGCATCGGGAACGCGAATTCCGGGCGCCGCAGACCCACATCGAACGGGTGGTCGCCGACGTCTTCGCCGAGTTGCTCGGCCGCGATCGCGTCGGCCTCGACGACGACTTCTTCGAGCTGGGCGGCAACTCGCTGATCGCCACCCGACTGGTCTCCCGACTGGGCAACGAGCTGCACACCACCGTCGCGGTGCGCACCGTCTTCGAGGCGCCCGACGTCGAACACCTCGCCCGACTGCTCGAGCCGACCGTGGGCAGCGGCTCGCGGCCGGTGCTGCGTCCGGTCCGTCGCCCGCAGCGGATCCCGCTGTCCCCGGCGCAGACCCGGATGTGGTTCCTCTCCCGCCTCGACACCGAGTCGGGGATCAACAACATCCCGGTCGTGTTGCGGCTGACCGGTGAACTCGACGCGCCCGCGCTCAACGCGGCGGTCGCCGATGTGGTGGCCCGGCACGAGTCGCTGCGCACGGTCTATCCGGAGCTCGACGGGGTCGGCCACCAGGAGATCCTCGATGTCGATGACGCCCGGGTGCCGCGGCTGCGGCACGAGACGGTCTCGGCGGCGGAGGTCTCCGACGCGGTGACCGCCGCGCTGGCGGAGGGCTTCGATGTCACCGCCGCGGTACCGATCCGGGTGACCGCCTTCGAGGTCACGCCCACCGATCACGTCCTGGTGCTGGTGGCGCATCACATCGCGGCGGACGGCTTCTCGATGGAGCCGCTGACCCGCGACATCGTGATCGCCTACGCCGCGCGCCATTCCGGCGTCGCGCCGCAGTGGACGCCGCCGGCGGTGCAGTACGCCGACTACGCGGTCTGGCAGCGGTCGCTGCTCGGCGACGAGACCGATCCGCAGTCGATGGCCGCCCAGCAGGTGGCCTACTGGCGCGATCGCCTCGCCGGAGTCCCGGACGAGGTGGGCCTGCCGCTCGACCGCCAGCGGCCGCTGGTCGCGTCCGGCCGCGGCGCGTCGGTGCGATTCGACGTCGACGCCGGCGTCGTCCAGGGCGCCCGCGAGGTGGCCCGGGAATTCGGTGCCACCGAGTTCATGGTGATGCACGCCGTCCTGGCCACCCTGGTCGGACGGCTGTCCGGCAGCGCCGACGTCGTGGTCGGCACCCCGGTCGCCGGTCGCGGTGAACGCGCCCTCGACGACGTGGTGGGCATGTTCGTCAACACCCTGGTGTTGCGCACCGCCATCGACCCGAACCGTTCCTTCGGTGAACTGCTCACCGAGGCCCGCGAGGCGGATCTCGGTGCCTTCGGCAACGCGGACATCCCGTTCGAGCGGCTGGTGGAGGTGCTCGACCCGCCGCGTTCGCGCGGGCGGCATCCGCTCTTCCAGGTGGCGTTGGCCTTCCAGAACCTCGGCGGCGACACCTTCGAGGTGCCCGGGCTGTCGGTGACCGCGCCGGAGATCTCGGAGCCGGCCGCCAAGTTCGACCTGCAGGTCACCGTGGCCGATACCGCCGCAGGCGGCTGGGCGATCGAATTGATCTACGCCACCGATCTGTTCGATCGGGCGACGATCGAGTCCTTCGGTCGCCGGCTCGAGCTGCTGCTGCGGGACGTGCCGGGCCAGGCGAAGACCCCGGTCGGCGACCTGAACATCCTGCTGCCCGGCGAGGCCCGCGAACTCACCGCTGCGGTCGGCGCCGGCGGGTGGGCGGACGAGACGCTGCTCGATCTGCTCGCCGCCCCCGCCGCCGACGCTCTCGCGCTGATCGACGGCGACGTCGAGGTGACCTACGGCGGGCTGCGGGAGTCCGCGCATCGCATCGCCCGGTACCTGTGGACGATCGGCGTGCGGCCCGGCGATGTCGTGCCGATCGCGCTGCCGCGCTCGGTCCGGCTCGCCGAGGCGATCTGGGGCGTGCTCGCCGCGGGCGCCACCTTCGTCCCGATCGATCCGAGCTATCCGGCGGATCGCATCGCGCATATGGTGTCGGACTCCGGTGCGACCGTGGGGATCACCTCGCTCGCCCACCACGACGAGGTCGCCGCCGCGAGCGGTGCAGCCGTGCGTTGGACGGTGCTCGACGACGCCGATGTGCTCGACGCGATCGCCGCCCTGTCGGGTGCCGCGATCGACGACGCCGAGCGCGGCGTGGCGATCCTCTCCGGTCGCCGGGCGTACATGATCTACACCTCCGGTTCGACCGGTCGCCCCAAGGGCGTCGCGGTCAGCCATCGCGGCGTGGCGAGCCTGGTCGCGGATCTGCGCGACCGGATCGCCGTCGACGAGCGGTCGCGGGTGCTGGCGGTGTCCTCGCCGAGCTTCGACGCGTCGATCCTGGAGTTGGGGATGATGCTCGCCGGCGTTGCGCCGCTGGTGATCTCGCCGGCCCGCGTCTACGCCGGGGCCGAGCTGACCGACCTGATCGCAGCCTCGGGGGTGACCCATGCCTTCATCACCCCGGCGGTGCTCGCGTCGATGGACCCGGCCGCGGTACCGGATCTGCGCTGGCTGCTCGCCGGCGGCGAGGCGGTACCCGCCGAGCAGGTCGCGCGTTGGGCGCCCGGCCGCAACCTGCTCAACGTCTACGGACCGACCGAGACGACCGCCGTCTCGCTGGCCTCCGAACCGCTGACGGCGCGGTCCGGCGCGGTCCCGGTCGGCCGGCCGATGCGCGGCGTGCTGGCGGTGGTCCTCGACGACCGCCTGCAGCCGGTGCCCTTCGGTATCGCCGGTGAGCTCTACCTGTCGGGGCCGGGCGTCGCGCTCGGCTACCACGGGCAGCGGTCGCTGACCGCGGAGCGCTTCGTCGCCAACCCGTTCCGCGACGCCGACGGCCCGCTCGGCGGGCCGCGGCTCTACCGCACCGGCGACATCGTCCGCTGGGTGGCGAACCCGAACGACGGGGACGACAGCGTCGACGGCCGTGTCCTCGACTACCTGGGCCGCTCCGACGACCAGATCAAGATCCGCGGTCTGCGCATCGAACTCGGCGAGATCAGCTCGGTGCTGGCCGCCGCGGACGGGGTGGCCACTGCCGTGACCCTGGTACGCGAGATCGACTCCGCCGGAGAACAACTGGTCGGCTACGTGGTGCCCGAACCGGGAGCCCGCCCCGAGCCGAGCCGACTGATCGCCGAGGCCACCGAGCACCTGCCCGGCTATATGGTCCCGGCGGCGGTCGTGGTCGTCGAGTCGATTCCGGTGACCGCGAACGGCAAGATCGACCGGGCGGCGCTGCCGATCCCGCAGATCACCGCCCGCGACTTCCGGGCCCCGGTCGGCCCCGCCGAACAGATCGTCGCGGGCATCTTCGCGGAGGTCCTCGGCCGCGAACGCGACGGTGCTCCGGTCGGCGCGGACGACGACTTCTTCGACCTCGGCGGCAACTCGCTGGTCGCCACCCGATTGGCCGCACGCCTCGGCGAGGCCTTCGGCACCACCGTCCCGGTGCGGGTGATCTTCGAGGAATCGACCGTCACCGCCCTGGCCGAGCGCGTCGCGCCGACCGCCGGCAGCGGCCGAGTCGAACTGACCGCGCGCCCGCGCCCGGAACGAATCCCGCTGTCGTACGCGCAGAACCGGATGTGGTTCCTGGGGCGCTTCGACGCGACCTCCGGTGCGAACAACATCCCGGTCGCCGTCCGGCTGACCGGGATGATCGACCCGGCGGTCTTCGCCGAGGCGGTCGCCGACGTCGTCGCCCGCCAGGAGATCCTGCGGACGATGTACCCGGAGCACGACGGGGTCGGCTACCAGCTGATCCTGCCGGCCGACGATCCGCTCGTGCCGACCCTCCGGGTCCGCACGAGCAGCCCGCAACGGGTCCACGACGACGTCGTCGCGCTGATGTCCGAGGGCTTCGACGTGACCGCCGCCGTGCCGGTGCGCGTCGCGCTGCTGGAGGCCGCGGTCGACGAGTACGTCCTGGTCGTCGTCGCGCACCATATCGCCGCCGACGGGGTCTCGATGGGACCGCTGACCCGGGATCTGGTGGCCGCCTACGCCGCCCGCGCCGCGGGGCTGACCGATGACCGCCCGGCGCCCGCGGTGCAGTACGCCGACTTCGCGCTCTGGCAGCGCGACTACCTCGGCGACGAGGCGGATCCGGACTCGGTGATCGCCGACCAGATCGCCTACTGGCGGCGCACTCTCGAAGACCTGCCCGAGCAGCTCGACCTGCCCGCGAGCAAGCCGCGACCGGCCGAGTTCTCCGGTCGCGGGGCATCGAAGCGGCTGTCGCTCGACGAGACGATCCGGGCGGGCGTCGAGGCGCTGGCCCGCAGCCGCGGCGTCACCCCGTTCATGGTGGTGCACACCGCGCTGGCGATCACCCTCTCGCGCCTGGGCTCGAGCCGCGATGTGGTGATCGGTTCGCCGATCGCCGGTCGTGGCGAACGCGCCCTCGACGAGCTGATCGGCATGTTCGTCAACACCCTGCTGCTGCGCACCGCCGTCGCCCCCGGCGACACGGTGACCGAGCTGCTCGCCCGCGTGCGCGACGCCGACCTCGGCGCCTTCGGGCACGCCGACGTGCCGTTCGAGCGTCTGGTCGAGATCCTCGATCCGCCGCGCTCGCCCGGCCGCCACCCGCTCTTCCAGGTCGCCCTGTCGTTCCAGAACATGTTCGGCGACGTCGACATCGAGCTGCCGGGGCTGACGGTCTCGGCGATCGAGGACCCGGTCGCCTTCGCCCGGTTCGACCTGCAGGTAACGATCGGTGAGACCGCCGTGAACGCCAACGCGCGCGGCTCCTATGTGGTCGACCTGACCTACGCGGCGGACATCTTCGACGACGTCGACATCGACGCCTTCGCCCGCCGATTCGAGCGGGTCCTGCGCGCGGTGATCGCCGAGCCGTCCTCGACGGTCGCCGCGATCGAACTGCTCGAGCCGGCCGAACTGACCGCGCTGACCACCCGCCGCGGCGACGGCTGGTGGGACCACGAGACGCTGCCCGCGCTGCTGGCTGCCGCGGTCGAGATCGACCCGGACGCACCGGCGGTCGTGCTCGGTGACCGGTCCGCCGGTTCCACCCCGGCTCAGGTGTCGTTGACCTACGACGAACTCGACATGTGGACCTCGCGCATCGCGCGGATGCTGATCGAGCGCGGCGCGTCGACCGAGACGTTCGTCGCGATCGGCATCACCCGGTCGATCGAGTCGGTCGCCGCGGTGTGGGCGGTTGCAAAAACCGGTGCGGCGTTCGTGCCGGTCGACCCGAACTATCCGGCCGACCGTATCGCCCACATGCTCACCGATTCCGGTGTGCGCCTGGGTATCACCACCTCCCGGTTCGCCGACGCGCTGCGCCCGGCCGCCGACACCGAGTGGATCGTGCTCGACGACCCGCAGATCGAGAGCCGGCTCGCGGCACTGTCGGACGATCCGATCAGCTACGTCGATCGGCTGCTGCCGATCTCGTCGCAGGCCGTCGCCTACGTCATCTACACCTCCGGCTCGACCGGTCTGCCCAAGGGCGTCGAGGTCACCCACAGCGGGCTGGTCTCGCTGGCCGAGGAGATGCGCGAGCGGTTCGTCGTCGACGAGCGGTCGCGCACCATGGCCTTCTCGTCGCCGAGCTTCGACGCCTCGATGCTCGAACTGCTGCTCGCCGTCGGCTCCGGCGCGGCGATGGTGATCGTTCCCGACACCGTCTACGGCGGACGGGAACTGACCGAGGTGCTCGCCGACGGTGGGGTGACCCATGCCTTCATCACCCCGGCCGCCCTGCAGTCGATGGATCCGGGCGACCTGCCGCGGATCGAATCGATCATGGTCGGTGGCGAGGCCTATCCGATCGACGTCATGGTGCGGTGGTCCCGCGGACGGCGTTACTTCAACGTCTACGGACCCACCGAGGCAACGATTCTCGCCACCAGCTCGCGACCGCTGGTCGAGGGCGACCCCATGCCGATCGGCGAGCCGCTGCGCGGGGTGACCGCCCTGGTCCTCGACGACGGCCTGCGTCCGGCGCCGGTCGGTGTCGCCGGCGAGCTCTACCTCGCCGGACCGGGCGTCGCTCGCGGCTATCACGACCGCCCCGGCCTGAGCGCCGAGCGGTTCGTCGCCAATCCCTTCCCCGTCGGCACCACCGAGGGCGATCGGATCTACCGCACCGGTGACGTGGTCCGCTGGATCGTCGATGCCGACGGTTCGCTGCAGCTGGACTACGTGCGCCGAGCCGATACCCAGGTCAAGGTCCGCGGCTTCCGCATCGAGCTCGGCGAGATCGACGCCGAACTGGTGCGCCACCCGGCGGTCGAGTTCGCCACGACGGTCGTCCACCGCGGCGCCGACGACACCGCGACCCTGGTGTCGTATGTGGTGCCGCGCGCCGGGGCGTCCGTCACGGCGGACGAGCTGATCGACGCCGTCTCCGAACGCCTTGCCGCGCATATGGTTCCGTCTGCGATCATGGTGCTCGACGAGATGCCGCTCACCGCGAACGGCAAGATCGACCGCCGCGCGCTGCCGGAGCCGACGTTCACCGCCGGACGGTTCCGGGCGCCGGAGACGGCGACCGAGGTGACCGTGGCCGGTGTCTTCGCCGAGGTACTCGATCGCGAGCGGATCGGCCTGGACGACGACTTCTTCGCCATCGGCGGCAATTCGCTGATCGCCACCCGCCTGTCGGCGCGCCTGAGTGACGCCCTCGGGGTGCGGGTCGGTGTGCGCACGGTCTTCGAGAACCCGACCGTCGAGGCCCTGGCCGCGCACCTCGCGCACGCCGAGGCCGGGGTGGCGGTGCCGGCGCTGGTCGCCGGACCGCGCCCGGCGCAGATCCCGCTGTCGTCGGCGCAGAACCGGATCTGGTTCCTCAACCGCCTCGACCCGACCTCCGCGATGGAGAACATCCCGATCGGGCTGCGCCTGATCGGCGACCTCGACGTCGATGCCCTGCGCGCCGCGTTGAGCGATGTGGTCGAGCGGCAGGAAACCCTGCGCACCTTCTACCCGCAGGTCGACGGGGTCGGCCACCAGGTGGTCCTGCCCGTCGACGACGAGCGGGTACCGCATCTGGTTGTCGAGGATCGCACCGGAGCCGACCCGACCGCCCGGGTGGTCGACCTGGTCACCACCGGGTTCGACGTCACCACCGAGGTGCCCGCGCGGGCACATCTGCTGCGGGTCGGCGACGACGAACATCTGCTGGTGGTCGTGGTCAACCACATCGCCGGCGACGGTTCCTCGATGGTGCCGCTGACCCGGGATGTGGTGGTGGCCTATGAGGCTCGCCGCCAGGGGACCGCCCCCGGCTGGGCGCCGCTGACGGTGCAGTACGCCGACTACACCCTGTGGCAGCACGCCGTCCTCGGCGACGATGCCGATCCGACCTCGACCGCCGCCCGGCAGATCGGCTACTGGCGGCAGCGATTGGCCGGTATCCCCGACGAGGTGGCCCTGCCGACCGATCGGCCGCGGCCGCTGGTCGCGACCGGGCGCGGCGGTGCGGTGCGCTTCGACCTCCACACGGACGTCGTCGACCGGGTGCACGCCCTCGCGCGGCAGCTCGGCGTTTCCGAGTTCATGGTCGTGCACGCGGCATTGGCGGTGCTGATCGGCCGGCTGTCGAACGCGGCCGACGTCGTGATCGGCACCCCGGTCGCCGGTCGCGGCGAACGCGCCCTCGACGACCTGGTCGGCATGTTCGTCAACACCCTGGTGCTGCGTACCGGGATCGACCCGACCGCCGGATTCGCGGACGCGGTTGCCGTCGCCCGCGACGCCGACCTCGGGGCCTTCGCCAACGCCGACGTTCCCTTCGAGCGGTTGGTCGAGGCGATCGACCCGCCGCGTTCGCAGGGCCGTCATCCGCTCTTCCAGGTGGCGCTGTTCTTCCAGAACCTCGGGGTCACCGACCTCGAGCTGCCGGGCCTGCGGATCGAGGGGTTGACCGCGGACGCCGAGATGGCGCGCTTCGACCTGCAGCTGACCGTCGTCGAGCAGACCCTCGCGGGCGGCGACGGCTGGTCGGTGCAGTGGACCTACGCCACCGATCTGTACGACGAGGCGTCGGTGATCGGTCTGCAGCAGCGGTTCGCCGCGCTGCTCGCGGCGGTCACCGCGCAGCCCGACGCGGCGGTCGGTGATATCCCGCTGCTACTCGACGGGGAATGGGCCGATTCGGTATCGCTGTGGGGCGGTGCGCCTTTGGTGGTGCCTACCGTGGTGACCGTCGCCGAGACCGGCGCGCTGCTGCCCGGTGGTGACGCCTCGGCGCCCGCGCCGATCGACAAGGCCCCGGCGGCCGGCTTCATCGGCGCCGGCGATGTGCTCGCCGGCTTCCGCGGGTGGGTCGAGCGGACCCCCGACGCGCCCGCGCTGATCACCGACGACGGTGCGACGCTGACCTATGCGCAGCTGGGGGAGCGGGTCGGCCGCCTGGCCCGCCTGCTGGTCTCCCTCGGCGTCGAGGCCGAGGTGCCGGTGGTGCTCGGCCTGCGCCGCGGCGTCGACCTGGTGGTCGGCATGTACGCGGTGCTCGAGGCCGGCGGCGTCTTCGTCCCGATCGACCCGGACCATCCGGCCGATCGGGTGCGGTTCGTGCTGTCGGTGATCGGGGAGTCCGCGACCGTGCTGTCGTCGTCGGACCTCGGCTTCGCCGAACGCTTCGACATCGACCCGGCCCGGGTGATCGCTATCGACACCCCGGCGGCGACCGCCGCGGTACCGGCCGATCGCGGGCTGCTGACCGCCGCGGAGCGCACGGGTGCGCCGGCCGGATCGGCCGGCGCCTATGTGCTGTTCACCTCCGGATCGACCGGCAAGCCGAAGGGTGTCGTCGTCTCCCGCGAGGCGATCGTCAACCAGATGCTGTGGATCGCGGATGAATTCGCGTTCGCGCCGGAGGACATCTACCTGCAGAAGACGCCGGTGACCTTCGACGTGTCGATGTGGGGCTATCTGGTCCCGCAGGCGACCGGCGGCTCGGTGGTGCTCGCCTCGCCCGAGGGGCATCGCGACCCGCTGTACCTCGCCGGACTGGTCGATCGGTTCGCGGTGACGCTCACCGACTTCGTGCCCTCGATGCTGGTGGTCTTCGCGCAGACGGTGAAGGGGCCGGACGCGCGCCGGCTGCTGGGTTCGCTGCGCGACGTCCTGGTGATCGGCGAGGCGCTCTCGGTCGAGGCGGTGCGCGCCTTCACCGAGGTCGCCGCCGCACGGGTGTGGAATGTCTACGGCCCGACCGAGGCCGCGGTCTCGGTGACCTGGGCGCCCGCGGAGGGCTCCGGCTCCGGTGCGGTGTCGATCGGCGTCGGTGAATCCGGTGTGCGGTTGTACGTGCTCGACGCGCGACTGCATCCGGTGCCCGTCGGGGTTCCCGGCGAGCTCTACCTCGGCGGCGTTCAGGTCGCCCGCGGCTACCTCGGCCGGCCGGGTCTGTCGTCGGAACGCTTCATGGCCGACCCCTTTGCCGCCGGTGCGGACGCCCGCGCGGTCTCGGGTATCGCCGGCGAGCGCATGTACCGGACGGGCGATGTCGTGGTGCGCTCCGCCGCCGGTCTGGAATACGTGGGGCGCAGCGACTTCCAGGTCAAGCTGCGCGGCCAGCGCATCGAACTCGGCGAGATCGAGTCGGTCCTGCTCGGTATCGACGGGGTGGCCGCCGCGGTGGTCACCGTGGTCGGCTCCGGCGGCGCGGAACGGTTGATCGGCTACGTGGTCGGCGAATCCGGCTCGGCGCCGGTCGAATCGGAACTGGTGCGCACCTCCGGCGACGCGCTGCCCGGCTACATGGTGCCGGACCGCATCGTCATCCTCGACGCCTTCCCGCTCAACGTCTCCGGCAAGGTCGACCGGGCGGCGCTGCCGGTCCCCGACGCCGTCGTCCGGGAATTCCGCGGTGCGGTCACCCCGGTCCAGGAGATCGTCGCGGGCATCTTCGCCGACGTGCTCGACGCCGAACGGGTCGGTCTCGACGACGAGTTCTTCTCCCTCGGCGGCAACTCGCTGCTCGGCATGCGGGCGGTCGCGCGGCTCTCGGAGGCCTTCGGGGTCCGGGTGCCGGTGCGGGTGCTGTTCGAGAACGCCACGGTCGCCGGGGTCGCCGACGCGGTCACCGGCCTGGCCGGCGGCACCGGTGCGGCGCCGCTGACCGCCGGGGAGCGGCCGGACACGATCCCGTTGTCCTATGCCCAGCAGCGGATGTGGTTCCTCAACCGCTTCGACGAGCGGTCCGCGGCCTACAACCTGCCCGCCGCGATCCGGCTGACCGGCAACCTCGACGTGGCCGCCCTGCGTGCGGCGGTCAACGACGTCGTCGCCCGGCACGAGGTGCTGCGCACGGTGTACCCGGAGGTCGAGGGGACCGGTGTGCAGGTGATCACCTCGATCGACCACGCGCGCATCGATCTGGACGTCGACGAGATCGACGAGGCGGACCTGGTCTCCGCGGTCGGCGCCATCGCGACCGCGCCGTTCGACGTCACCACCGATACGCCCCTGCGGGCCAAGCTGTTCCGGGTGAACGGCGAGCGCGGCGCCGGAGCGGACGAGTACATCCTCGTCTTCGTGGTGCACCACATCTCGGCCGACGGATCCTCGCTGGGACCGCTGACCCGCGATGTGATGGTCGCCTACGAGTCGCGCCGTCGCGGCGAGGACCCGGCCTGGCAGCCGCTCGAGGTGCAGTACGCCGACTACACGCTCTGGCAGCGTGCCGTGCTCGGTTCGGAAACCGATGCGGCATCGGTGATCTCCGCGCAGATCGACTTCTGGCGCGGGGCGCTGGCCGGGGTGCCCGATCAGCTCGATCTGCCGACCGACCATCCGCGCCCGGCGATCCAGACCCTGTCCGGACGTTCGGTCGAGTGGTCGATCGACGCCGACCTGCACGCCCGGCTCGTCGCCGCCGCGCAGGCCCGCGGTGCGACGCTGTTCATGGTGATCCACAGCGCCTTCGCGGCGTTGCTGGCTCGACTGTCCGGCAGCGACGACATCGCGATCGGCACCCCGATCGCCGGGCGCGGCAATGCGGCGCTCGACGATCTGATCGGCATGTTCGTCAACACCCTGGTGCTGCGTACCCGGGTCGACGCGGCGGAGCCCTATGCAGCGCTGCTGGCCCGCACCCGCGAGGCCGACCTGTCGGCGTTCGCCAACGCGGACGTGCCCTTCGAGCGTCTGGTGGAGGTGCTCGCGCCGGAGCGGTCGACCGCCCGGCACCCGATCTTCCAGGTGGGCCTGTCCTTCCAGAACCTGACGGCGACCCGGCTCGAACTGCCGGATCTGACGGTCTCGGCGGTCGAGGCCGACTTGGGGACCTCCCAGTTCGACCTGCACCTGATCGTCGGCGATACCTATGCGCCGGACGGTTCGGCCCGCGGCGTCTCCGGTGTGATGACCTATGCGACCGATCTGTTCGACGAGTCCACCGTGCGCACCATGCTCGATCGGCTCACCCGGGTGCTGGTGGCGGTGGTCGCCGATCCGACCGTGGCGGTCGGGGATATCGAGATCCTCGACGCCGACGAGCGGCGCGCCCTGGAGACCTCCAACGACACCGGACACGACCTCGGTGCCGATGCGACCGCCACCCTCGCCGGGCTGTTCGAGCGGACCGTCGCCGCCCACCCGGCGCAGCCGGCGCTGATCACCGACGACACCCGGATCGACACGATCACCTTCGCCAGGCGGGTGCGGCGATTGGCCCGCCTGCTGATCGATCGTGGTGTCGGACCGGACGTTCCGGTCGCCGTCGCGATCGAACGCGGTATCGACCTGGTGACCGGGATGTACGCGATCGTGCTCGCCGGCGGCGCTTATGTGCCGATCGAACCGTCGCAGCCGACCGACCGCGTGCGGGCGATCGTCGACGGGGCGCATCCGCAGCTGCTGCTGGTGGCCGCGGGCGGCGATACCGCCGAGCGGGTCGGCTATCCGACCGACCGCGTCATCGCGGTCGACACCGTCGCCCTCGACGGCTGGTCGGACGCCCCGGTCACCGACGCGGACCGGATCGCGCCGCTCGACGCGCAGCACCTGGCCTACGTGATCTTCACGTCCGGCTCGACCGGTGTGCCCAAGGGTGTCGCCCTGCCGCACGCCGCGGTGGTCAACCAGATGCTCTGGAACCGTGACTACTTCGGCCTCGACGCCGACGATCGGGTCCTGCTGAAGACCGCGGCGACCTTCGACCTGTCGGTCTGGGAGTTCTGGGCGTTGGCCGTCTACGGTGCGGCCCTGGTGATCGCCGCACCCGGTGGTCAGACCGACCCGGCGTACCTCAACGCGGTGATGCGCCGCGAGGCGGTCACCACCCTGCACGTGGTGCCGTCGATGTTGCAGGCGTTGACGATCGACGGCGACCTGCCGACCGATCTGCGACACGTCCTGGCGATCGGCGAGGCGCTGCCCGCGGCGACCGCCCAGCAGTACCGCGCCGCCGGCTCCGGCCGGCTGTACAACCTGTACGGGCCGACCGAGGCCGCCGTCTCGGTGACCGTGCATCCGGTCGGGGACACCGACACCTCGGTCGTGCCGATCGGTGTGCCCGAGTGGAATACCGCGGTGCGGGTCCTCGACGCACGTCTGCGGCCCGTTCCGGTCGGGGTGCCGGGCGAGCTCTATCTCGCCGGCGTTCAGTTGGCGCGCGGCTACCACGGACGGACGGATCTGACCGCGGACCGCTTCGTCGCCGACCCGTACGCCGGTCGGGACGACGTCACCGCGCCGGGCACCCGGATGTACCGCACCGGCGACGTCGTGATCCGCACGGCCGGCGGCGCGCTCGAGTACGTCGGGCGTTCGGACTTCCAGGTGAAGGTGCGCGGCTTCCGCATCGAGCTCGGCGATATCGAGACCGCGCTGACCGCGGGACCGGACATCGCCTCGGCGGCGGTGCTGCTGCACACCGACCGCGCGGGGGAGCGGCTCGTCGGCTACGTCGTCGCCCACCCGGGCGGGTCGATCGACACCGCCGCCACGCTCGACGCACTGCGCAAGGCGTTGCCGTCGTACATGGTTCCGGCGGTCCTGGTCGTCCTGGACACCCTGCCGCTCAACCCGAACGGCAAGCTCGATCGCGCCGCCCTGCCGGCGCCGCCGATCGAAAAAACGCAGTACCGCGCCCCGACGACCGCCAAGCAGATCGTCGTGGCCACCGCCTTCGCCGAGGTCCTCGGGGTCGGCGAGGACGCCGCGGACGACGAGGTCGGCGGGGACGGCCGCACCGGCGTCGGACTCGACGACGACTTCTTCGCCCTGGGCGGCGACAGCATCGCCTCGATCCGCCTCGTCGCGCGGGCTCGCGCGCTGGGGCTGACCCTGCGGCCGGCCGACGTCTTCGAGCGGCGCACCGTCGAGGGGATCGCCGCCGCGGCGACCGAGGGCGTCGCGTCGTCGACCGACCCGCAGGCCGACATCACCGTCGAGGTCGGCGAGGCCGAACGCGAGCGGTGGGCGCTGCGATACCCGACGCTCCAACACATCTGGCCGCCGGCGCCGCTGCAGGCGGGCCTGGCCTTCCACGCGCTGATGAGCGACGACGGGCCGGACGCGTACACGATGCAGGCGGCGGTCGATCTGACCGGAACCGTCGACGTCGACCGCATGCACGCCGCGGCGGCGGCGCTGCTCGACCGGCACGAGAACCTGCGCGCCGCGTTCGTGCTCGACGACGCCGGCCGCACCGTGCAGCTGATCGTGCGCGATATCGACCTGCCGTGGACGTATCTCGACGCGCGCGAGCAGAGCGACCCGGAGGCGGCCGCCGCCGCGGCGACCGCGGCCGACGTCGCGCGCGGCTTCGACCTGGCGACCCCGCCGCTGGTGCGGATGTCGCTGATCCGCCTCGCCGACGACCGGTATCAACTCGGGATCACCGTGCACCACGTGGTGATCGACGGCTGGTCGATGCCGATCCTGCTGCGCGACCTGTTGGTGCTCTACGCCGCCCGGTCCCACGCGGCGGCGCTGCCCTCGCCGGCGAGCTATGGCTCCTTCCTGCGGTGGCTCGACGCCCGCGATCGGGAGGACTCGCTCGCGGCCTGGCAGCGCGCGCTCGACGGCACCACCGAGCCGACCCTGCTCGCCCGCCGCGAGGCGACCGGCGACGGTGTCGTCGAGAGTCGGGACGTCGTGCTCGACGCCGAGACCACCACCGCCCTGGCCGCTTTGGCCGCCGAACTGGGCGTGACGGTCAATACGATCGTGCAATCGGCCTGGGGTGTGCTGCTCGGTCGAACCGTCGGCCGCACCGACGTGGTGTTCGGCTCGACGGTCTCCGGCCGGCCGGCGGAACTGCCCGACGCCGATTCGATCGCGGGCCTGTTCATCAACACGATCCCGGTTCGGGTCCACCCGCGGTCCGGAGCGACGATCGCCGAGGTGATCCGCGAGGTCCAGACCGACTCGACCGCACTGCTCGAGCACCATCACATCGGGCTGCCCGATATCGTCCGGGCCGCCGGCGCGGGCGCGGGCTTCGACACGTTGTTGGTGTACGAGTCGTACCCGATCGACGCGTCGACGATCGAGACCGCCGGCGCCGACATCGACGGCATGACCGTCGCCGGCGTCGACCTGCGCGACGGCTCGCACTACCCGCTGACGATCCTGATCGCTCCCGGCGAGCGGATGCGGGTGCGGTTGAAGTGGCAGACCACCGTGATCGACTCCGCCGAGGCCGTGGCGCTCGGCGAGCGTCTCGCCCGGGTCCTGCGGGCCTTCGTCGCCGACCCCCGGGCGGCCGTCGAGGACATCGCCCTGGTCGACGCCGCCGAGATCGCCGCGATGAGCGCCGCCGCCGCGCACGTGCCGATCGCGGAGACCACCCGCACGACGATCGCCGCCGCATTGGCGGAGATGGTCGAGACCGATCCGGACGCGCCGGCGGTCGTCCTCGGTGAGAGCGATCTGACCTACGCCGACATCGACGCCGGCTCGTCGCGCCTGGCGCGTGCGCTGATCGATCGGGGGGTCGAACCCGGATCGCGCATCGCGGTGGCGATCGACCGGACCCCGCGAACGGTCGAACTGCTGTGGGCGCTGGCGAAGATCGGGGCCGCCATCGTGCCGTTGGAGGGCTCCGCCGCGACGATCAGCGGTCCGGACCACCCGGTCGACCTGCTGATCATCGACTCGGCCCGGCAGGCGGCGATCGCGGCCGACGCCGGCGCCTCCCGGTGGGCCGATGCGCGGCTGCTGCTCGACGACCCGGAGTTGGTCGCCGAGACGGCCGGAAGGTCGGCAGCGCCGATCAGCTACGCCGACCGCGGCAGCCGACTCGAACCCGAGGAGCCGTTCCTGATCACCGCGACCGGCCGGACGTTCAGCCGGGCGGAGGCGATGGGGGTGGTCGATGACCTGCGCGAGCGGTTGGCCGTCGACGAGCAGTCCCGCACCTTCGGCGCGGCGGGTCCGGTCGCGGCGGCGTTCGAGATGTTCACCGCGGCGGTATCGGGCGCGGCGGTCGTGCGCGCGGACGAACCGGTCGCCGACGGGACCGCCCTGATCGACGTGCTGGTGGAGGAGTGGGTGACCCACGCCTTCGTACCGATCGGTCTGCTCGGCGACGACCCGAGCGAGGCGGAGGATCTGACCGCCGTCGTGGCGGTCGGGTCCGGACCGATTCCGGCGCGGTGGAGTGCCGACCGCACGGTGTTGCGGGCGGCGACGGACGGGGATTGGCCGGCGGAACGGACCTGATCCCGAAGGCGGCGGTCGGCGCCGGAGCGCGCCCGACCGCTACAGGTTGACGACCACGTCATCAGACGTGTCACTCCTGTCCCGGGCCGCGGAACGGTAACAAAAACCGGGCGGCCCGCGAGGTTTGCTGTGGGTGGTCGGACCTAGACTGCCCAAGTGCAGCGCGCCGAAAGGCGACAAACATCCCCGTGGTGACCGCGGGGGCGGAAGGACTCCTACGAATGACTGCGGACGAGAAGCAGGCCCCTCGCACGCGTCGGGCTCGCCCGGCGCGGCCCGCACGACGCAGGACCGCCGCCACGCCGATCCTGGCCCAGCTGCTCACCGCGGCGGTCGAGGCCAACCCGACGGGTATCGCCGTCGAGGACGGTGACCGGACGCTGACCTACCTCGAGCTCGACGCCTGGTCCTCACGCCTGGCACGGGTGCTGATGGCGCGCGGTATCGGCCCGGAGTCGTTCGTCCCGTTGGCGATGTACCGCTCGATGGACCTGATCGTCGCCACCTGGGCGGTCATCAAGACCGGCGCCGCCTACGTGCCGATCGACCCCGCGCATCCGCGCAGCCGCATCGACACGATGCTCGGTCGCGTCCGCGCGAGCCTCGGCCTGACCGTCGGCTCCCACCGCCTCGCCCTCCCCGACGACCTCGACTGGCTGGTGCTCGACAACGAGGCGACGATGATCGCCGTCGAGTCGGCGCTGTCCGACCCGATCGGGTACGCCGACCGCCTCGGCCGCGTTCGCCCGGAGAACACCGCCTACGTCATCCACACCTCCGGGTCGACCGGCATGCCCAAGGGCATCGAGCTGACCCACGCGGGCGTCGCGGTTCTGACCGCGCAGCTGCCGCGGCTCTACCACATCGAGAAGTCCTCCCGGGTGCTCGTATTGGCCTCGCCGAGCTTCGACGTCGCGGTGCTCGAACTGCTGATGGCGATCTCGGCCGGGGCGACGATGGTCATCTCGCCGCCGACGATCTACGGCGGCCCCGAGCTGGCGGAGTTCATCCGCACCCGCGCGATCAGCCACGCCTTCATCACCCCGTCGGTGCTGACCTCGATCGACCCGGCCGGCCTCGACGGGCTGACCGACCTGCTCGCCGGCGGCGAGGCGATCTCGCCCGAGGTGGTCGCGATCTGGGCGCCCGGCCGACGGCTCTACAACGTCTGGGGACCGGCCGAGGCGACGATCGAGAACGCGACCAGCGACGTCCCGATGAGCCCCGATCGGCCGGTCACCCTCGGTCGAGCGCTCGACGGCCTGGCGATCCGGGTCCTCGACGAGCGGCTGCGCCCGGTACCCGCCGGCGTCGTCGGCGAGGCCTACCTCGGCGGCCACTGCGTCGGCCGCGGCTACCGCGGCCAGCACGCCCTGACCGCCTCGCGCTTCATCGCCGACCCGGACGGCCTGCCCGGGTCGCGGCTGTACCGCTCCGGCGACCTGGTGCGATGGACGCCGGACGGCGAGCTCGAGATCATCGGACGCTCCGACTTCCAGGTGAAGATCCGCGGCCTGCGGATCGAGCTCGGTGAGGTCGAGTCGGCGATGGCCGCACATCCCGACGTCGAGCACGCGGTGGCCGTGGTGCGCCGCGATGCCCCGAACCAGGTCGATCTGGTCGGCTACGTCGTCGGCATCCCCGGCCGTGAGGTCGACGGCGATGCGGTCCGCGCCGCGGTCGCCGAACGGCTGCCCGGCTACATGGTCCCGGTCGACGTCGTCGTGCTCGACGCCTTCCCGCTCAACACCAACCGAAAGCTCGACCGCGAGGCCCTGCCCGCCCCGCAGCGGCGCCGGGCCGAGTCGCGCGCACCGCAGACCCCGAGCGAGATCGCGGTCGCCGACGTCTTCCGGGAGGTCCTCGACCTGCCCGAGGTCGGCGCCGACGACGACTTCTTCACCATGGGCGGCAACTCGCTGTCCGCCACCCAGGTGATCACCCGCATCAACTCCCGGCTCGGGGTCTCGCTGGCCCTGCGCGCGCTCTTCGATTCCTCGACGGTCGCCGGGCTGGCCGCCCGGGTCGACGAGAGTTCCGCCGGCGGGCGCATCGAGCTTTCCCCGCGGCCGCGCCCCGACCGGGTACCGCTGTCGATGGCCCAGCAGCGGCTGTGGTTCCTCAACCGCCTCGACTCGACCGCCGCCGGGTACAACATCGTGGTCATCCTGCGGCTGACCGGCGCGCTGGACGTCCCGGCGCTGTCCGCGGCCGTCGGCGACCTGTTCGCCCGCCACGAGGTGCTGCGCACGGTCTATCCGGAGATCGACGGCATCGGCTATCAGGACGTGCGGCCGCTCGAGGAGGTCGCCTTCGATCTGGTCGCCCAGCCCGTCGACGAGCGCGACGTGCAGAAGCTGGCGATCGCGACCTTCGAGGCCGGCTTCGACGTCACCTCCGAGATCCCGATCCGACTGCTGCTGCTGCAGATCGGCGCCGACGACTACGTCCTGGTGATCGGGGTCCACCACATCGCGGCCGACGGCCTGTCGATGGGCCCGCTGACCCGCGACATGATGCTCGCCTACGAGGCGCGCCGCTTCGGCGACGCCCCGTCCTGGCAGCCGCTGCCGGTCCAGTACGTCGACTACACCCTCTGGCAGCGCGAGGTCCTCGGCGACGAGAGCGCCCCGGACTCGCTGATCAGCCGCCAGATCGAGTACTGGCGTGGACAACTCGACGCATTGCCCGAACAGATCGACCTGCCGACCGACCGCCCCCGGCCGCGGGTGTTGTCCTCGCGCGGCGGTGCGGTGTCGATCGACATCTCCGCGGACGTCCACCTCGGCCTGGCCGAACTGGCGCGCCGCGCCAACGCCACGATGTTCATGGTGGTGCACACCGCGCTGGCGATCCTGCTCGCCCGGCTGTCCGCCGGCAACGACATCGCGGTCGGCAGCCCGATCGGTGGTCGCGGCGAGGAGAAGCTCGATGGCCTGATCGGCATGTTCGTCAACACCCTGGTGTTCCGGACCCGAATCGACCCCGCCGACAGCTTCGACGACATCCTGGCGCAGGTGCGCGAGACCGACCTGCAGGCCTTCGCCCACGCCGATGTGCCCTTCGAGCGGCTCGTCGAGGTGCTCAACCCCGCGCGTTCGCGGTCGCGGCACCCGCTCTTCCAGGTCGGCCTGTCCTTCCAGAACCTGGGTGCGAGCGCCTTCGACCTGTCGGACCTGCAGGTCTCGCGGATCGAGGCGGACGCGGACATCTCCCAGTTCGACCTGCACGTGATCGTCTCCGACCAGTTCGGCCCCGACGGCGAACCCGCCGGCCTGATCGGCGAGATGACGTACGTCTCCGACCTCTACGACCGCGCGACCGCCGAAGCCTTCGTCGAGCGACTGGTCGGGCTGCTCGGCGTGATCGGCTCCGGGTCGACCGGCGGCCCGGTCGGCGACCTCGACCTGCTCAACGCCGGCGAATACCGCGAGCTGGTCGGCCTGCGCAATGCCACCGCCGTCGAGCGGCCCGTCGAGACGCTCGCCGACCGCTTCGCCGCGGCCGCCGCGACCCACCCCGACGCGATCGCGATCGACGCCGAGGACGGCACGCAGACCTATGCGCAGTTCGCCGCGCGCGTGCACCGGCTCGCTCGTCGGCTGATCGGCCTCGGTGTCGGACCGGATACGCCGGTGGCGATTCGGATGCGCCGCAGCTCGTCGATGCTGGTGGCGATCCACGCGGTGATCCAGGCCGGTGGCGCCTATGTGCCGATCGACCCGGACGCGCCGCAGGATCGGATCGACTACGTCCTGTCGACCGCGAATCCCGCTGTGATTCTGGTGGATTCGACCGACGGCGGCGACGGCGTCGAGATCCCCGCCCTCGTGGTGACCGAGGACGTCGCCGCCGACCTGCCGGCCGGGCCGATCCGGTCGGACGAGCGGCTCGCCCCGCTGCGGCCGGGCAATACCGCCTACATCATCTTCACCTCCGGATCGACCGGTCGCCCCAAGGGCGTTGCGGTCAGCCACGCGTCGATCGTCAACCGACTCGACTGGATGCAGTCGGAATACGTCCTGACGCCGGCGGATGTCGTGCTGCACAAGACCCCGACGACCTTCGACGTGTCGGTATGGGAGTTGTTCTGGCCGTTGGAGATCGGCGCGACGCTGGTCATCGCTCGGCCGGACGGCCACCGCGACCCGGTCTACCTCGCCGATACGATGCGCAGCCGGCGGGTCACCACGGTGCACTTCGTGCCCTCGATGCTGGCGGCCTTCCTCGACGACGAGTCCGTCGCCGCCCGCGCCGACGCGCTGACGAAGATCTTCTGCTCGGGTGAGGCGCTGCCGGCGCACGTGGCCGGCCGGGTCGAGCAGATCCTGCCGAATACGCGGGTGCACAACCTCTACGGCCCGACCGAGGCCGCGGTCGACGTCACCTATCACGAGGTCGGCTCCGCGGACACCATCGTGGTGCCGATCGGCCGCCCGGTCGACAACACCTCGGTCTACGTCCTCGATTCGCGGCTGCGCCTGGCCCCCGACGGTGTGGTCGGCGAGCTCTACCTCGGCGGTGTCCAGCTCGCGCGCGGCTACGTCTCGCAGCCGCGGCTGACCGCGGAGCGCTTCGTGGCCAACCACTTCGGCGTCCCCGGCACGCTGCTCTACCGCACCGGCGACCTCGTGCGGTGGGAACACGGCGAGCTGGTCTACATCGGCCGCAGCGACTTCCAGGTCAAGCTGCGCGGACTGCGCATCGAGCTCGGTGAGGTCGAGTCGGTGCTGGCCGCCGACGATGCCGTCGCCGAGGCGGTCGTGCTGGTGCGCAACGACCAGTTGGTCGCCTATCTGGTGCTGCGGGATACCGCCGCCGACCCGCATACGGTGGTCTCGGCCACCCGCCGCAGCCTGCCCGACTACATGGTCCCCGACCGGGTGATCGTGCTCGACGCGCTGCCGACCAATGCCAACGGAAAGCTCGATCGCAGCGCGCTGCCCGATCCGTCGTTGACCGCGCAGTCGATCCGGGAACCCTCCACCGCGGCCGAGAAGGCCGTCGCCGCCGTCTTCGCCGAGGTCCTCGACCGGGACCGCGTCGGTGCCGACGACGATTTCTTCGAGCTCGGTGGCAACTCGCTGATCGCGACGCGGATGGTCTCGCGCCTGGGCGCCGCCTTCGGCGTCGCGGTTCCGGTGCGGCTGATGTTCGAGGCGCCGACGGTGTCCGCGCTCGCGCAGATCCTGCCGTCGCTGACCAATGCCGAGCACGTCGCGCTGACCGCGCAGGAGCGGCCGGACCGTATCCCGTTGTCCGCCGCGCAGACTCGCATGTGGTTCCTCAACCGCTTCGACACCGCCGCCGGTACCAACAACATCCCGGTGGTGCTGCGGCTGACCGGTTCGGTCGACGTCACCGCCCTGACCGCCGCCTTCGCGGACGTCTTCGGTCGGCACGAGTCGCTGCGGACGATCTACCCGGAGTTCGACGGCGAGGGCTCGCAGCTGATCCTCCCGCAGGACGACCCGCGCATCCCCGGTCTGCAGGTCGTGGCGGTCAGCGAGGCCACGGTGATCGAGCGGGCCGTCGAGATGGTGTGGGCCGGTTTCGATGTCACCACCGAGGTGCCGGTGCGTGCCGGGCTGCTGGTGGTCTCGCCGACCGAACACGCGCTGGTGGTCGTGCTGCACCATATCGCCGCCGACGGTGTGTCGATGGGACCGCTGACCCGCGACGTGATCGTCGCCTACGAGGCGCGTCGGACCGGCACTCCATTGGCCTGGACGCCGCTGCCGGTGCAGTACGCGGACTACACGCTGTGGCAGCGCGCGACGCTCGGCGACGAATCGCACCCGGAGTCGCTCGCAGCCCGGCAGCTCGCCTACTGGCGCGGGAAGCTGGCCGGCGCCCCGGAGGAGGTCACCCTGCCCGCCGATCGGCCCCGGCCGACGGTGATGTCCGGGCGCGGCGGCACGGTCCGCTTCGACGTCGACGAGCAGGTCGTCGTCGGTATCCGGGAGCTCGCGCGCCGTCTCGGCGTCACCGACTTCATGATCGTGCATGCCGCCCTGGCGGTGCTGGTGGGCCGGCTGGCCAATACCTCCGACGTCGTGATCGGTACGCCGGTCGCGGGGCGCGGCGAACGCGAACTCGACGACGTCGTCGGCATGTTCGTCAACACCCTGGTGCTGCGCACCCAGCTCGACTGGTCGGCGTCCTTCGCCGACGTGGTCGCCCTCGCCCGCGATGTCGACCTCGGCGCCTTCGGGCACGCGGACGTGCCCTTCGAGCGGTTGGTCGAGGTGCTCGACCCGCCGCGCTCGCAGAGCCGCCATCCGCTCTTCCAGGTCGCGGTGTTCTTTCAGAACCTCGACTCGGCCCGCTTCGAACTGCCGGGGCTCGAGATCACCGTCCCGCAGTTGGACAACCCGTCGGCGAAGTTCGACCTGCAGGTGACCGTCGGCGATGTGCCCGGTCCGGACGGCGAGGCCGGCCGCATCACCATCGAATTGCTGTACGCGGAGGACCTTTTCGAACCGCGTTCGATCGAGAACTTCGGAGCCCGCCTGCGCGGGATTCTCGCGGCGGTCACCGCCGACGCGAGCGCGGTCGTCGGCGATCTGCCGGTGACCCTGCCCGGTGAACGGGATTCGGCCCTGGCCACCTGGGGCGGCGCGCCGCTTGTGGACGCCGACGGCGGCGCCGAGGTGCTCGACGGATTCTGGGCCCACGAGCGGTCGCAGCCGAACGCGCCCGCATTGGTGACCGATTCCGGTGCGGCGGTGACCTTCCGGGATCTCGGCGATCGGGTCGGCCGCCTCGCGCGGCTGCTGGTCGAGGCCGGGGTCGGCCCGGAGGTCCCGGTCGTCCTCGGGCTGCGGCGCGGCGTCGACCTGGTGGTCGCGATGTACGCGGTGCTGGAAGCCGGGGGTGTCTTCGTCCCGGTCGACCCGGATCATCCGGCCGAGCGGGTGCGCTACGTGCTGGGCGTCGTCGGCGACACCGTGGTGCTCTCGGCCACCGAGATCGGTTTCGCCGACCGCTTCGGGATCGCCCCGGACCGGGTGCTCGACCTCGACGTCGTCGATGCCTCCGCCCGACCGGGCGGCCGACTGCTCCCCGCGGAACGCCGGGCGACGGTCACCGGGACGAACGGCGCCTATGTGCTGTTCACCTCGGGGTCGACCGGTCGCCCGAAGGGTGTGGTCGTCTCCCGTGCGGCGATCTCGAACCAGATCGCCTGGATGGCCGACGAGTTCGACTTCGGGCCGCGCGATGTCTACCTGCAGAAGACTCCGGTGACCTTCGACGTGTCGCTGTGGGGCTATCTGGTGCCGCTGTCGACCGGGTCCGCGGTGGTGCTGGCCTCGCCGGAGGGCCATCGGGATCCCGGATATATCGCCGGCCTGGTCGAGCGCTTCGCCGTCACCCTGACCGACTTCGTGCCCTCGATGCTCGTGGTGTTCGCCCAATCGGTCGGGCCCGCCGCGGCGTCCGCGCTGGCCACTCTGCGGGACGTCTTCGTCATCGGTGAGGCGCTGACCACCGAGGCGGTGCGCGCCTTCGGCGAGGTCTCCGCGGCGCGGGTGTGGAATATCTACGGGCCGACCGAGGCCGCGGTGTCGGTCTCGCTGGCCCCGGCGATCGCGCCGACCGAGGCGCCGGCGGATGCCCGCCGCGGCGGCTCGGTGTCGATCGGTGTGGGCGAGCCCGGTGTGCGGCTCTACGTGCTCGACTCCCGGCTGCGCCCGGTCCCCGACGGCGTCCCCGGCGAGTTGTACATCGGCGGCGTGCAGGTCGCCCGCGGATATCTCGGTCGCCCCGGGCTGTCTGCGGAACGGTTCACGGCGGATCCGTTTGCGCTCGACCCGAGCGCCCTCGGCGTCGGCGGCACCGCCGGCGAGCGGATGTACCGCACCGGTGACGTCGTCATTCGCGACGGTGCCGGGCTGAACTACGTGGGCCGCAGCGACTTCCAGGTCAAGCTGCGCGGCCAGCGTATCGAGCTCGGCGAGATCGAATCGGTGCTCGTGTCGCTGTCCGGGGTGGCGGCCGCGGTGGTCGTCGTCGCCGGCAGTGGCGGCGGCGAGCGGCTGGTCGGCTACGTCGTCGGCGAGTCCGGCGTCGCGATCGACGAGGCCGCGATGCGGGAGCGGCTCGGCGGGCACCTGCCCGGATACATGGTCCCGGAGCGGATCGTGGTCCTCGAGGCGTTCCCGCTCAACCCGGCCGGCAAGGTCGATCGGGCCGCCCTGCCCGATCCGGGCGTTGTCGCCCGCGAATTCCGGGTGCCGGTCACCGTCGTCCAGGGTGTGGTCGCCGCCGTCTTCGGTGACGTCCTCGACCTGGGCCGCGTCGGACTGGACGACGACTTCTTCGAACTGGGCGGCAACTCGCTGACCGCGATGCGTGTTGTCGCGAGACTCGGTGCCTCCCTGGGGATCACCGTGCCGGTGCGCACCCTCTTCGAGGCGCCCACCGTCGAGCGCATCGCCGCGGCCGTCGAGGGTCTGTCGACCGCGTCGCGGCCCGATCTGGTCGCCGTCGTTCGGCCGGAACATATCCCGCTGTCGCTCGCCCAGGCGCGCATGTGGTTCCTCAACCGGCTCGAGCCGGCCTCGGTGGCCAACAACATCCCGATCGTGCTGCGGCTGACCGGCGAGATCGATCTGCCGGCCCTGGCGAACGCCTTCGACGATGTCGTCTGCCGGCACGAGGTGCTGCGCACGGTGTACCCCGAGCGGGACGGCACCGGCACACAGATCATCCTGCCCAGCGATGACCCGCGGATCCCGCGGCTGCAGCAGCGCGAGGTGGCGTCGCCGGACGAGGTCGTTCCGGTGGTCACCGAATTCCTCACGCGCGGTTTCGATGTCACCACCTCGATCCCGGTGCGCGCCGGCATCGTGCGGGTGGCCCCGCAGGAGCATCTGCTGCTGGTGGTGATGCACCACATCGCCGCGGACGGCTTCTCGATGCTGCCGCTGACCCGCGACGTGCTCGTCGCCTACCAGGCGCGGCGCACCGGCGGGGAGCCGAACTGGCAGCCGCTGGAGATCCAGTACGCGAACTACACGCTGTGGCAGCGCGAACTGCTCGGTGACGAGGCCGATCCGTCCTCGATCGCGCACGCCCAGCTCGCCTATTGGCGCGATCAGCTCGCCGGATACCCCGAGGAGGTGACGCTCCCGCTCGACCGGCCCCGGCCGTCGAAACAGAGCGGCGCCGGTGCGGCGGTACGTTTCGGCATCGACCCCGCGACGACCTCCGCGATCGCGGCCGTCGGTCGTCGACTCGGCGCCACCCCGTTCATGGTGGTGCACGCCGCGCTGGCCGCCCTGCTGGCGCGCAGCACCGGCGGCAACGATGTGGTGATCGGTACCCCGATCGCCGGTCGTGGCGAGCGGGCCCTCGACGACCTGGTCGGCATGTTCGTCAACACCCTCGTGCTGCGGACGGACGTGCGGTCGTCGATGACCTTCGCGCAGCTCGTCGACGAGGTGCGGCGCGTCGATCTCGACGCTTTCGCCCATGCCGACCTGCCGTTCGAGCGGCTGGTCGAGGTGCTCGATCCGCCGCGTGCCGGCGGCCGCCCGCCGCTGTTCCAGGTGGCGCTGTCCTTCCAGAACTTCGGACCCGGCACCGGCGCGGCGATGCGGTTCGACGAGCTGACGGTCGAACCGATCGAGGATGCGGCCCCGCCGGCGAAGTTCGACCTGCAGGTGACGCTCACCGAGCCGGCCGATGCGAACGCCGGATATGCCGTCGACGTCACCTACGCGACCGACCTATTCGACCGGGCGACCATCGACGGCTTCGTCGGCCGGTTCACCCGCGTCCTGCGGGCGATCAGCCGAGCGGACGCCGACCCGGTGGTCGGCGACATCGATCTGCTCGAGGAGTCCGAGTTCGGCGCGCTGACCACCGTGACCGGTGGCGGCGAATGGGGCTTCGACACGATGATCGACGTGCTCGAGCACGCGGTGGCCGTCGATCCCGATGCCGACGCGCTGGTGCTGGGGTCCGCGGTTCCGGGGTCGGCGCGACTGACCTACCGCGACCTCGACGAGCGGTCCTCGCGGCTCGCCCGCGAGCTGATCGCCCGCGGGGTGGCGACCGAGACGTTGGTCGCGATCGCGCTCCCGCGATCGTTCGAGCTGATCACGGCGATCTTCGCGGTCCTCAAGGCCGGTGGCGCGTACGTGCCGATCGACGTCCGGTACCCGGTCGATCGGGTGCGCTACATCCTGGAGGCCTCCGGGGCGGCGATCGGCCTGAGCACGTCGGCATTCGTCGACACCCTGGTGTCCGAGGGCGACGCGGCGGCGAATGGGGTCGACTGGCTGCTCACCGACGCCGCCGACATCGACGACCTGCTGGCCGCCCGGTCGGCCGCGCCGGTCACCGACGCCGATCGCCCGGCGCTCGTGCACGCCGGTTCGCCCGCCTACGAGATCTTCACCTCGGGATCGACGGGTCTGCCGAAGGGTGTCGTGGTCCCGCACGGCGGCCTGGTCGCCCTGCTCGGTGAGGTCGCCGAGCGCACCGCGACCTCGACCCCGGTCCGGTCGTTGGCGGTCGCCTCGCCGAGCTTCGACGCCTCCGTCCTCGAGCTGCTGGTGATGCTGGCCTCCGCCGGGACGATGGTGATCGCCCCCGGGGAGGTCTTCGCCGGCGACGACCTGGTCGAACTGATCGACCGCGAGTCGATCACGCACGCGTTCGTGACGCCCGCGGTACTCGCCTCGATGGACGCCGAGGCCCTGTCGGGACGGCTCGAGGTGCTGCTCAGCGGCGGCGAGGCCGTGCCGTCGACCGTGGTCGACGCCTGGGCGCCGGGCCGCCGGTTCTTCAACGCCTACGGGCCGACCGAGACCACGATCGTCTCCGCGATCGCCGGTCCGCTGACCGCCGGACGGTCGGTGCCGATCGGTGGACCGCCGCGCGGTACGACGCTCTACGTGCTCGACGAGCGGCTGCACCCGGTACCGCAGGGCGTGGCGGGGGAGTTGTACGTCTCCGGCGCCGGCGTCACCCGCGGCTACCAGGGACGACCCGATCTGACCGCCGATCGATTCGTTCCCGACCCCTTCGCGGGGACGGACGCACCCGGCCGACGGATGTACCGCACCGGCGACGTCGTCCGGTGGGTCGAGCCGGGTGTGGTCGAATACCTCGGCCGCTCCGACGATCAGGTCAAGATCCGCGGTCTGCGCATCGAACTCGGCGAGATCGACGCGGTGCTCGCGGCGATCCCGCGGGTCTCCGCGGCGGCGACGCTGGTGCACACCGACGACGCCGGGCGCCCGCATCTGGTCGCCTGGGTGGTCGGAGACCCGGCGACGACCCTCGACCCCGACGCGGTGATCGCCGCGGCGGCCGCCTCGCTGCCCGGGTACATGGTGCCCTCGGTGGTGACGGTGATCGAGGCGCTGCCGGTGACCGGCAACGGCAAGCTCGATCGCAAGGCGTTGCCGGCGCCGGTCTTCGCCGCCCGCGAATTCCGGGCGCCCACCACGTCGGTGCAGCAGGCGGTGGCCCTGGTCTTCGCCGAGGTGCTCGCGGTCGACAAGGTCGGCGTGGACGACGACTTCTTCGACCTCGGCGGGCACTCGCTGTTGGTCACCCGCGTCGCGCGTCGGCTGCGCGAGCTGACCGGGGCGCCGGTCAGCCTGCAGCAGGTCTTCGACCACAGCACGGTCGCCGGGCTCGCCCGATCGATCGAGGTCTCCGAGGTGACCGACGAGGCGTCCGACTTCACCCACTACGTGCGGTTGGCGTCGGACATCGTGCCCGCGGCGTCGGGCCCCGGACTCGAGCGGCCCCGGGTGGCCCTGCTGACCGGTGCGACCGGCTTCCTCGGCAGCCACCTGGTGCGGGAGCTGATCGACGCGTCGATGACGGTGATCGCTCTGGTGCGCGCCGACACGGAACAGGACGGCTTCGACCGGGTCGCCGCGTCGATGCGTCGGTACGGCTCCTGGCGCGACGGTGACGCCGACCGGATGCGGATCATCCCGAGCGATCTGGCGACGCCGGGTCTCGGGTTGACCGAGGAACAGTTCGCCACGTTGGCGCGGGAGGTGGACGTGATCGTCCACAACGGTGCCCGGGTCAACCACGTGGAGAACTATCGACGGCTGCACGAGCCGAACGTGCGGGCGACCGAGGACCTGCTGCGATTGGCGGTCACCGAGCGCAACAAGCCGTTCCACTACGTCTCGACCGGCTCGGTGCTGACCGACATCACCGCGTTGGCCGCGGCCGGTCGGATCGTCGTCGGCGAGAACGATCGTGCGCCCGCCGCCGGTCTGCTCGACAACGGCTACGTCCAGTCGAAGTGGGTGGCGGAGGAGATCGTCGAGATCGCCCGCACCCGCGGCGTGACCGCGACGATCCACCGCCCCGGGCAGATCACCGGCGACCTGGTGACCGGCGCGGCCGGTACCGACGACGCGTTCTGGAATATGGTGCGCGCCATCGCCGGTTTGGGCATCGTGCCCGATCTCGCCGAGGGGTCGGTGGCGATGGTCCCGGTCAACTTCGTCGCCCGCGCGATGGTGGCGTTGGTGCTCGAGCCCGCGGCCCGCGGACGCGATTTCAACCTCATCAACACCGAACGGGTGTCGATGGCGCTGCTCGGCGAACGGCTCACCGCAGCGGGATTCGACCTCGAACCGGTGACGACGGAGCGTTTCGCGACCGAATTGTTCACCGTCGGTGAGGAACTCGCCGCGCAGGGTGACGAGGGATTGGTGCGCGCGATCCTGGTGGCCGGCGAATTCGCCGGTGGTATGGCCGAGACGATCGTCATCACCAACGATGCGACGCGCGCGATGCTCGAACCGATGGGCGTGGTCTGTCCGGTCGTCGACCGGGCGGTGCTCGACCGGTATATCGACTACTTCGTGGGGATCGGCTTCCTCAAGAGGCTGCGGTGAAGGCCCGCCGGGCCCGGCTTCCTGCGGGTTCCGGCGGGTGTTCGGTAACTGCGGGGTCGGTCGGTTAAGGTCTAGCGCGAACGCGGTTTAGCCGCGGGGAAGCCAGCGTACGGACGCTAACGATCGGCCGATTCGGGCCGATGCTCAGTGCAGTGAAAGACCGGGGTCGTCGCCAACGGTGGCCCGAGACGACGGATGACGTGAGGTGCATGTTCCCTATGGCCCGGCCTACTTTCCGGAAGGCTCGAACACTGATGGGTTCGATGGCGGTCGCCGCCTCGTTCCTCGCCTCCTCGGTGCTGATGGCGCCGACCGCGACCGCCGACCCGTTGGTCGACAACCCGAACTCGAGCACCGGCGGACCGTCGTCGCTCGGTTCGTACGTCGCCGACTACACCGTCGAGGGCGATCAGTGGCTGCTCCTGGACGTGTACTCGCCGTCGATGGATCGGGAGATCCCGATTTCGGTGTGGCGTCCCGCCGATACCAGCGTTCCCCGGCCGACGCTCTACCTGCTCAACGGAGCGGGTGGTGGTGAGGACGGCGCGAACTGGCAGGCGCGTACCGACGCCATGGAGTTCTTCGCGGACAAGAACGTCAACGTGGTCACCCCGCTGCAGGGCAAGTGGAGCTACTACACCGACTGGATCAACGACGACCCGGTCCTCGGCCGCAACAAGTGGCAGACCTTCCTGACGCAGGAACTGCCGCCGGTCATCAACAGCTTCCTGGGCACCAACGGCGTCAACTCGATCGCCGGCATCTCCTCCTCGGGTACCTCGGTGTTCAACCTGGCGCTGCACGCCCCGGGTCTCTACCGCGGCATCGCGGCCTACTCCGGCTGCGCGCAGGCGTCCGACCCGATCGGTCGCGACTTCATCAAGACCACGGTCGAGGTGTGGGGCGGCGGTGACACCCTCAACATGTGGGGTCCGGACGATTCCCCGCTGTGGGCGCAGAACGATCCGCTGGTGCGGGCCGAGGAACTGCGCGGGTACGACCTGTACATCTCCAACGGCAGCGGCCTGCCCGGCCCGTACGACACCCCGTCGGGTCCGGACCTCAACGGTGATGTCGCGTCGACCGCGAACCAGATCATCGTCGGCGGCGTGATCGAGGGTGCCACCAACTACTGCAGCCACAACCTGCAGCGTCGTCTCGACGAGTTGGGCATCCCGGCGACCTACGACTTCCCGCCGGTCGGCACCCACTCGTGGGGCTACTGGCAGGATCAGATCAAGCTGTCCTGGCCGGTGCTGGCCCGGTCGCTCGGAGTCTGACCCAACGTCGTTTCCGATCCAACGGCGGGTACCACGGCATGAGCCGGGTACCCGCCGTTGGCGTTTGTCCGCGGGGTGAGCCACATCGCCGGCCGGGGTTGTGGGACAACGCGGCGGCCGTGGGGTGTCCCGGTGCCGGGGTCGGGCCGGTGCGGGGGGTGCGGGGGGTGCGGGGGGTGCGGGGTGCCGGGGGCGTCCGCTTACCTCCTGCGCGGCGCTGATCGTCCGAGGAGCGCGGGACGGCTCCGGGATGAGCCGCGCCGGGGCAGGGGCCGACATCGCGACCGTCACCCCGATGGCGGCTGTGGCGCCGGTCGGGCTTCCCGGGGGGGGGGGAGAGGGGGACGCTCAGGAGCGTCGAGCGGCGCTTCGGTATCCGATGATCGCGGGAATGGTGAACACCAGGATCAGGCCCAGCGACCAGGCGAGCGACTTCATCGCCGGTTCGAAGACATCGCCGCCGACCGCCATCGCCCGCATCGCGTCGATGGTCACCGACATCGGCTGGTTCCCGACGACGCCCTGCAGATCCCGCGGATAGGCCTGCAGCGGCACGAAACCGGTGTTGAAGAACATCATCAGGGTGCACAGGATTGACACCAGCTCGACCAGACCGGCCTGGGCGGCCTTACCGGAGGCCAGGAAGGTCACGAAGGTCGAGAAGGCGATCCCGAAGAGGACCGGCAGGGCGATGAACCCGAGGAACTCGATCGGACCCTGGGTGAACCGGAAACCGAGCAGGATCCCGATCAGCAGGATCAACAGCGAGGTGATGACCACGCGGATCGCCTCGGCCATCAACCGGCCCAACAGGCCGGCCGCCCGATGCGTCGGCAGCGTCCAGAATCTGCCGAGCAGCCCCTTGGCCGCTTCCTCGCGCAGACCGACGCCGCTGGCGATCGACCCGTACATCGCGCCGACCAGGATGATCATCGGCACCGTGCCGTTGATCGCCGGTGCGCCGGTCGCCCGGGTGATCGTGTCGCCGAGCACGATGTCGAACATCAGCAGGGTCAGCGCCGGGTACAGCAGGGCCTGGATCATCGTGGCGGGGTCGCGCGACCAGCGGGTCAGCAGCCGTTTGCACTGCAGAGCGCTGTGGACGAACAGCGCCCGCAGCGAGGACTCCTTCGCCGCGCCGACGACCTCCGGCAGCGGAGCGTCGTAGGGGGAGTTAGCGGTCGACTGTGTGGTCATGTTCGCCTCATACTCGCCCAGACGGCCAGCGGCGCGAAGACGAGCACCAGCCCGATGAACCACAGCGCCGCGGGCATCAGTACCGACCAGGTGATCCCGCCGTCGGCCATATCGCGCATCGCGTAGGCGAACTGTGAGATCGGCTGGTTGCGCACGAACGGGCGGATCCACTCCGGGAAGCCCTCTTCGGGTACGAAACCGCAGGACAGCATGCCCAGGATCAGCTGCGGCAGGGTCAGCGCCTGAGCGGTGGCCTCCGGGCTCTTCGACAGGTTGCCGATCGCGTCGCCGCCGAGCGACAACGCCAGTCCGATGCCGAGCGCGGCCAGACAGAACATCACCGCCTGCCCGATCCCGGCCTGGAAGCGGAAACCGATCATGTACCCGTAGGTCAGCGCCGCCGCCAGGGAGACGATCGAGCGGACCATGCAGGCGGTCATGCGGGCGCACAGCGGCACCCAGCCGCCGACGGGCATCGTCTTCATCCGGGTGGTGAAGCCGCGGGCCCGTTCACCGGCCGCGAGCTGGGCGGCCGAGATCGCGGTGAACGCGACCGCCTGCATGACGATGATCGGCATCACGAACTGTGCGTAGTTGATGCCGCTCAACTGCATGACATGCCGCAAGGGCAGGTAGAAGCCGAGGGTGAAGACCAGCGGGGCCAGGGCGGCGATCACCAACTCGCCGCGCACGACCATCGTGCGGATCAGACGGGAGCTCAGCGCCCACCACTGACCGATCGCCGACGGCCTGGCCGCCGGGCCGGTCGTGGTCGGGGCGGCCACGATATCGGCCGTCACGTCACGCGCCTCCGTGTGGACGACGCCGCTGTGGAACCGGGCGGCCACGCGGCGGGAGCGGTTCGCCGAAGGTGCCGTAGTCGGCGGGCTCGTCACCGTCGGTGGACGGTGCCGGACGCAGCGGACGCGGGCCCATCGCCGGCTGCGGGCGGGCGCCCGGTCGGGCGGTGTGGTCGGCGCCCGGTCGGGCTGTGTGGTCGGCGCCCGGTCGGGCGGTGCGGTCGGAAGGTCCCGGGGCCTCGTCCTGCGCTACGGGGTCGGCGGAGCCGTCGCGAGGCACCACCTCGATCGGACCGCTGACCGGGTGGCCGGGCGGGCGGATCCGCGAATGTGCGACATCGCCCGCGTCACCGGCCGTCGGTCGCATCCCGATGCGTCGGACATTGCCGGGACCGTCGCCGTCGGACTCGTCGCGCCGGTGCGCTGTCGCCGGTGGGTCGACGCGGCTGGGGCGGGCCGGTCGGTGCGGTCGGGGCATGCCGTGCCGCGGCGCATCGCCGCGCCGCTCGACCCGGACCGGCTCGTACGCCGGCGAGTCGTACTCCGGCACCGCCGAATGGCGACCGGTGGAGCCGGGGGAGCGCGGAGCCTGCTCGTAGGGCGTTTCCGACAGCAGTTCGGCGGGCACATCGTCGTAGGCACGCGGCCGATCGTCCGCGTCGGCGTCGTCGACCGACGCAGCCGCCGCGGTGTGTTCCGCGGCATGCGCCCCGGTGTCGGCGTCCGCGTGTTCGGGCTCGTACACCGGGCCGTCGTCGAGTTCGTCGACGCGATGATGATCGTGGCCGTTGCGCGGTGGTACGTCGTCGATCGGAGCCGGGGCGGCCTCGACCGTCTCGCGGTGTGCCGTCGGGCGGGGGCGCCGGATCGATTCGATGCCGGAGGCGGCCGGGTCCGGCGGATATGGTCCGCGGATGGCCGGACCGATATCGGTGGGCCGGTCGTCCGGGGGAACAGGCTCGTACAGGGTCGGGTCGAAATTTGCCAACTGCTCGTCGGTCAGATCGTCGAAGTAATCGTCGATCGGCCCGTCGACCGGAGGGTCGCCCCGGTACGCGTCGTAGTCCTCCGGGTGTTCGTTTGCCCCGTGCAGATCGGCCCCGTGCAGATCGGCCCCGTGCAGATCGGCCCCGTGCTGGTCCTCGTGCACTTCGGCCCCGCGTTGGTCGGCACCGTGCAACTCGGTCTCGTGACGGTCGGCGTCGTGCCGGCCGGCGTCGTGCTGGTCGGCCCGGTGCAGATCGGCTCGATCGCTGCGGTGGCGGGGGAAGGCCTCGGCCACCGGGCCGCGATCCGGCGATCCGGTCGTGCTCGACCAGGCGTCGAAATCGTCGTCGAGCACCGGCGGCAGGTCGAAGTGCGCCGCCAACTCGGTGGTGGTCGGACGATCCCCATTGGACCCATTGGACCCATTGGACCCATTGGACCCATTGGACCCGTTGGAAGGCGCGTGCGAGTCGTCGCGGAAGCGTCGCTCGGTCGGCATGTCGAGGTAATCGAAGGACCGCTCGTCACCCGGGTCGTAGCTGGGGCGCTCGTAGCTGGGGCGGTCGAATTCGGCCGCGTCGAAGCCGGTGGCGTTGTAGTCGGCGTCCTCGTACCTGGCGGCGTCGTAGTCGGTCGGCTCGTAGTCGGCCGACTCATAGCCGGCCGCTTCGTACTTGCGCGGGTTGTATCCACCCGCATCGGCGGCGTGCCGGCGGTCGAACCTTCCCCGATCCGGGGACTCGCGGTCGAATGCCGCACGGTCGTATGTTTCACGCTCGTAGGGCCCCGGTTCGTGCGGCGCACGACCGTAGCCGCGGGGGTCGTAGCCGCGCCCGTCGTAGGCGCGCGGGTCCCGGACCTCCCGAGGACCCTGCTCGTCCCGTCGCTGCTCGTACTCGTCCCACTCGAATGCGCCCTGGTCGGCGGCATGGCCGTTGACCGCCGGTCCGTCGAGCGGATCGCCGTCCGTATGGTCCGAGCCGGCGTCGTCGACCGGACCGCCCACGACGATGCGGTCACCCGGAGCGTCGATCTCGAGGGGTAGATACTGCGGGATCTCGCCGGAGACGTACCGACCGATCTCATCGGAGACGTAGCCGGGCTGGTGCGGCAGCTCCCGGTCCTCCTCGGTCGGCGCGGAAACCACGCGGCGCGGCGGAACGGGCCGCGCGGGTGCGACCGGAGTCGCCTCGGCGGCGGGCTGTACGGGGGTGGCGGGAGGTTGCGCGGCGGGCTCGACGACCTCCGGCAGCGGGGCGGCCATCGGCTGCGGGGGCAGCGGGGCGGCCTCCGGTTGCGGGGGCAGCGGGACGGCCTCCGGCTGCGGAGGCAGCGGGGCGGCCGCCGCGTGATCGGCGGACCGGGCGCGATCCCCCGAGCCGTTGCGCTCCCCGGCCGGCGGGGCGTCCGAGGGTGCGGCCGCGGCCAATCCGGCGAGCGGGGCGAAGGCCGTCGGTGCCTCGACCCGCGCGTCGGCCGGCGGCACGACCCGCGGCGACTCGACCCCGGCGGGTGCTGCGGGTGCGGCCTCCTGCGCCGGCGGACGCAGGTCGGCGCGGCGGCGCCCGGCGGCCGGTCGAGCGGTGCGAATGATCGGCATCGGCTGGGTCGGCGCGTTCTGCATCGCCTCGGGATCCGCCTGCTCGGCCCCGGTGAACTGCAGGAAGACGTCGTCGAGGGAGGGGCGGCGCAGGCCGATGTCCTCGAGGTCGATCCCCGCCTGGTCGAGGCGACGAACCGCCTCGGTCAACGTGGTGGTGCCGTCGGGGGCCGGAATGGACAGCAACCGGTCATCCGGCTCCAGCGCCGATCGCACCGCGACCGGCACCATGCCGCCCAACGCGTCGAGCATCGCGGGCAGATCGTTCGGGTCGGCCGGGACGATCTCGCAGAACGAGCCACCGGCCATCGCCTTGAGCTCGTCGGCGGTGCCCTCGGCGATCACGGTGCCCCGGTCGATCACGATGATGTTGTCGCTGAGCTTGTCGGCTTCCTCGAGGTACTGCGTCGTCAGCAGGACCGTGATGCCCTGCCGCTTGAGGCTTTCGACGAGCATCCAGACGTTCTGCCGACTGCGCGGATCGAGGCCGGTCGTCGGCTCGTCGAGGAAGACCACGCTCGGGCGCACGACCAGCCCGCAGGCGATGTCGATGCGGCGGCGCATACCGCCGGAGTATCCGGAGACCGGGCGGCGGGCCGCCTCGGTCAGGTCGAATTCCTCGATCAATTCGTCGGCACGCTGCCGGGCGGCCTTCTTGCGCAGACCCATCAGGCGGCCGAAGAGTTCGACGTTCGCCCGGCCGCTCAAGGTCTCGTCGAGCGCGGCGTACTGCCCGGTCATCATGATCGAGCGGCGCACCATCGCCGCTTCCTTGACCACGTCGAAACCGGCGACGTGCGCGGTGCCCTCGTCGGGGCTGAGCAATGTGGAGAGGACCTTGACGGTGGTGGTCTTGCCCGCACCGTTCGGCCCGAGCACCCCCAGGACGGAGCCGCGCTGCGCCGCGAAGCTGATACCGCGCAGCGCGTGCACGTCACCGAAGCGCTTGTGGACGTTGTCGACAAGCACCGCAGCGTCGCGGGGTTTCTGCATCACACTCCATCATCGTTCGGGCAGGTCGCGATCGTTGCATCCGCGGCCGAATCGGTGGCAGAGGCCGCAGTTTCCCCGAGCATTCCATTCTCGCAGGCCTCGGTAGCCCCGCTGGGGAGCCTTTCGCATGGTACCGCCTGTCGGAAAGTTGAGGCTTTGACCAGCGTTTCTCTCAGTTCTTCACCAGGATCCGACAAAGCGGTCACAGCGGAGCCGGCTCCGGCTGAGTGCCGGTCACCCCTGCTGACCAGGGTGCGAATGACCACCGCCAGATCGAGGACCGCCCCCCGGGTCAGGTAGCCCATCGCACCGGAGTAGAGGCCGCGGCGGCCGCTTTCGACCGTATCGAGGATCGCCATCGTCCGAGCCTTGGGCGCCCCGGTCATCGACCCCGGCGGAAACGACGCCGCGATCGCGTCGAGACCGTCCCGGTCGGCGCGCAGGGTTCCCCGGATCGTCGAGATCATCTGGTGCACCGGGGCGAAGGATTCGATCGTGAACAGGTCGGGGACCTCGACCGAGCCGGGGCGGCAGACGCGACCCAGGTCGTTGCGGACCAGGTCGACGATCATCAGATTCTCGGCGCGATCCTTGACGCTGGTCTGCAGATCCAGTCGGGCGGCCGCATCCGATCGTCGCCCCGCGCCTCGCGGTCGGGTGCCCTTGATCGGTCGGGACTCGACGGTTCCCGCGCGGTCGACGCGCAGGTACCGCTCCGGGGACAGACCGACGACACGGAGGTCGTCGATCCGCAGGAACCCGGCGTACGGCACCGCGATCCGTCGCCGCAGCCGGCGAAAGAGGGCGGCCGGGTCGAGTGACGAGGTCCACTCGATCGCCGTGGTGAGGCAGATCTCATAGGACTCGCCGGCGCGGATCTGCTCCATGCAGCGGTCGATCACGTCGAGATACCGCGCCGGCGGATCGCGCAGCACGCCGATCAGATCGTGCGGATCGACCGCGGGCAGCCGGCCGGCGGTCGCGACCGGTTCCGCGGCCGGCGTCGTGGCGATCGCCCGCTGCGCGGTGGACAGCCAGTCCTCGACCGCCGCGTCGGTATCCGCGTTCGACAGGGCCAGCAGATAACACCGCCGGCCCTCGTGATCGATCACCAGGGCCCGGCCGGCGAAGACGAGCTCCGCATCACACCGGTCGTGCGGGTGCGCCGGGCGATGCGGTTCTTCGAGGCCCGGCGGCGGTGCCGCGTGGTCCGCGTAGCCGGGCGGGCCGATCTCCGCCGCCAGGTCGTAGCCGAGCGAACCGACGAAGCCGAGGCGGAAGTCGAACGGGACGTCGACGTCGGGGGCGAGATCGGGCAGCGCCGCCAGCTCGGCGCGCAGGATAGGAAGGAGTGGGCCATCGAGGCGCCGCACCCCGTCGTCGACGATCACGTCGGCGCCGCTGTCCACCCCGTACCGCAGGACGTACCCGAACGGGCCACCCGCGTCCCCGACGATGCTGAAGCGTTCGCCGACGGCGGCGTGGACCCGGTCGAGCCAGAAGGTGGCGCGGGTGCCCGAGAAGAGGGCGTCGAGAACCGCTTCGGCCTCGGGGTGATGGTCGATGCGCCGACAGATCAGCCGGTGCGGTCGCCGCGGCGTCACCGGTGCGGCGACCGAGGTAGCTCGACTCTCGGTGAGCGACCCGCGTTCCGCCCGGCCGACGGGCCGGGCGGCCGGATCGCCGATGGACCCGCCCGGTCCGGACCGGGTTGCCGGATGCCGCTCGGCGAGCCGGCGAAAGTTCGCCAGCAACTCGCGGCCGCCGACACTGCAGATCGACTCCGGATGGAATTGCACTCCCCAGAGGGGCCGGCTGCGGTGCTCGACCGCCATGACGGTGCCGTCGCTGCCGCGGGCGGTCACCCGCAACTCGTCGGGTACCTCCACGGCGGCGAGGGAGTGATACCGCACGACCGTCAGCGGCTCCGGCAGCCCGGCGAACAGGCCGTCCCGGTCGTGCACGATCGTGTCGATCAGCCCGTGCCAGGGGCGGTCCATCCGTTCGACCGTTCCGCCGAGCTCGGTGATCAGCGCCTGATGCCCCAGACAGACGCCCAGGATCGGCACCCCGGAGGCGATCGCCCGGCGGCCGAGCCCGATATCGCCGTCCCGATCCGGTCGGCCGGGGCCGGGGGAGATCACGATGCGTGCGTAGCGGCGCAGCTGCTCGTCGGACAGCTGCGCGTCGTTGACCACCACGTCCGGTTCCACCCCGTCGACCGCGCAGAGCAGATCGAACAGGTTGTAGGTGAACGAGTCGTAGTTGTCGATCAGCAGGGTGGTGGTCGACATCCCCCCATCCTGGGCCACAAACCGCCCGCCGACCATTTCGGCGGACCGTCGTGCTCAGCCCTCCATCGTTCCGTAGCGGTTGACCGCCCCGGTGTCGGTGACGTCGGCGGTGCCGCTTTCCCAGCCGACGGTGGTCCCGGTGGAGGTGATGATGACGGTGTCGACCGAGGACGTCAGCACCACCGCGACCTGGGCGTCGACGCGCAGGGTGTCGATGTGCTGGGCGAGCACCACCGATCCGCTCGCGGCGGAGGTCAGCGTCACCGCGGCGCAGTCCTCGGTGATCTCGACGCGGGAGACCGCCCGGTCGATGCGCACCTCGCCCGTCGGACAGGAGATCTGGGAAGCGCGGCTCCGGTACTGCTCGCGGGTTCTGTTGATGACCACGGTCGGGGAGTAGTCGCCCGCCGGACGTTCGACCGAGGTCGACGGGCGGGTCGCGGCAGCCTCGACGGAGGTCGTCGTCTCCGCTGCGGCGGTTTCGGTCGAGGTGACGGCTACCGCCGCGGCTCCGGTGGCCTCGTCCCCGCGGTCGAGGCTGACGTCGCAGCCGGTGAGGCCGAGCGCGGCGCCGATCAGGGCGAGAGCGGGCACGGTCGATCGCAGATGGGTGCGCCCGGACGGGCGGCGGTGGACGGCGAAGCGCATGGTTCTCCCCGAGGTGGTCACCACCGGCCGGCCGACGCCCGGGTCGGGTCGAACGGCTTGTTGAGATAGTCGTCGGCACCCTCCTCGAGGGCGGCCGACCGCTCGAAGGACGCGCCGACGCGGGTCAACAGGATGATCGGCGTCCAGTTGTCGGCGGCGCGCAGCCGGCGCACCAGCTCGCGCCCGTCCATACCCGGCATCAGGATGTCGGATACGACGATGTCCACGGCCTCGCCGGCCAGGGCGTCGAGGGCCGCGCGCCCGTCGGCGGCGGTGGTGACCTCGAATCCGGACCGCCCGAGGAAGGGGGCCAGCCCGTCGCGAATGGTCTCCTCGTCGTCCACGAGCAGGACGCGGGCGGTGCTCACAGTCTTTCCCCCTGGCGATCGGCTCGGCGGCCCCGTCGGCGCAGAAACCCTGCCGCTAGTCTGGTCGGGTCGACGGCGGCGCCCGGGAAGGGGGCCGATTTGATCCGACTGCCCGACCCGGGGCATACTATCCGGGTTGCCTTGACGACAGGTGCAGTTTTTCTGCGGCCTGAGTCGGGGACGAGCACTCGAGGGTGCATCCGATCCAAGCGGGTAGGTCAGGTTCGGAGTCGAGGGATGACATATCCCCACGATTCCGACACGCCCGACCGCGTGGACCGGAGGAACACTGACATGTGAACAGCGGCATATGCGGTCCACCGTGGCGCTTCGGCGCCTGCCTTCTGTTCACGGTTCGTGTCCGCCCCCGGTGTCTCGTCGGTCGCAGCAATGACCGAGTCGACGCGGCAGACGCTTCGTCGCTGCGGCAGGACAAACGTCAATCGGCTCCCAGCGAGCCCCCGGACACACGGCAGGGAAGAGGACATCAGCGTGGCGGGACAGAAGATCCGCATCAGGCTCAAGGCCTATGACCACGAGGCCATCGACGCCTCGGCGCGCAAGATCGTGGAGACGGTGACCCGCACGGGTGCGCGCGTGGTGGGCCCGGTGCCGCTGCCGACCGAAAAGAACGTGTATTGCGTCATTCGGTCGCCGCACAAGTACAAGGACTCGCGCGAGCATTTCGAGATGCGCACGCACAAGCGACTCATCGACATCCTCGACCCGACGCCGAAGACGGTTGACGCGCTCATGCGCATCGACCTGCCGGCGAGCGTCGACGTCAACATTCAGTGAGCGCGGAGACCGAACAGATGACTGACAACAAGAATCGTCCGGCCACCGGCATCGTCGGCACCAAGCTGGGTATGACCCAGGTGTTCGACGATCGCAACCGGGTTGTGCCGGTCACCGTCGTCAAGGCGGGCCCCGCGGTTGTGACCGCGGTGCGCACCGTCGAGGGCGACGGCTACAACGCCATTCAGATCGCCTTCGGTGCGATCGACCCGCGCAAGGTGAGCAAGCCGGTCGCGGGCCAGTACAAGAACGCGAACGTTCCCCCGCGCCGGCACCTGCTGGAGCTGCGCGTCGCCGACCCCTCGCAGTTCGAGGTCGGCCAGGAACTGACCGCCGAGGTTTTCGAGGACGGCGCCTTCGTCGACGTCACCGGTACCTCGAAGGGCAAGGGCTTCGCGGGCACGATGAAGCGGCACGGCTTCTCCGGCCAGGGCGCCAGCCACGGCGCGCAGGCGGTGCACCGTCGTCCCGGTTCCATCGGTGGCTGCGCCACCCCGGGCCGCGTGTTCAAGGGCACCCGGATGTCCGGCCGCATGGGTAACGAGCGGGTGACCACGCAGAACCTGACCGTCCACAAGGTGGATGCCGAGCAGGGACTGCTGCTGATCAAGGGTGCGATCCCCGGCCGCAAGGGTGGTCTGGTGATCGTCAAGAGCGCAGTGAAGGGTGGTGCGCACGCATGACCAGCCTGGAAAAGGCCGTGAGCCTGACCGTGCCGGTTAAGGAAGCGGGCGGTGCCAGCAACGGCACGGTCGACCTGCCGGCGGAGATCTTCGACGTCGAGCCGAACATCGGCTTGATGCACCAGGTCGTCGTCGCCCAGCAGGCGGCTGCGCGGCAGGGTACCCACGCGACCAAGACTCGCGGCGAGGTCTCCGGTGGCGGCAAGAAGCCGTTCCGGCAGAAGGGCACCGGCCGTGCGCGTCAGGGCTCGACCCGTGCGCCGCAGTTCACCGGCGGTGGCACCGTTCACGGTCCGCAGCCGCGCGACTACAGCCAGCGCACCCCCAAGAAGATGAAGGCCGCCGCCCTGCGCGGAGCCCTCACCGACCGGCTGCGCAACGAGCGCATCCACGTCGTCACCGAACTGGTTGCCGGACAGGTCCCCTCGACCAAGACCGCGCGTACCTTCCTGGCGGAGTTGACCGACCGGCCCCGGACCCTCGTGGTCATCGGCCGCGAGGACGTCACCGCATGGAAGTCGGTGGCGAACCTGCCGCAGGTGCACGCGATCGCTCCCGATCAGCTCAACACGTACGACGTCCTCTACAGCGACGACGTCGTCTTCAGTCGGGATGCACTGGGCACCTTCATCGATGGCGCCGGGCGCAGCTCGCAGGCCCCCGTCACTGAGGAGACCGACAAGTGACCACCATTGCCGACCCGCGCGACATCCTGCTGGCCCCGGTCATCTCGGAGAAGTCGTACGGCCTGATCGAGGAAGGGACCTACACGTTCATCGTGCACCCCGACTCGAACAAGACGCAGATCAAGATCGCCGTGGAGAAGGTCTTCGGCGTGAAGGTCACCAACGTCAACACCGCCAACCGTCAGGGCAAGCGCAAGCGGACCCGGTTCGGTTACGGCAAGCGCAAGGACACCAAGCGCGCGCTCGTGACCATCTCGGCCGACAGCAAGCCCATCGAGATCTTCGGAGGACCGGTCGCTTAGGCGCCGGTTCCAGAGAGGCTGAGAAGAACTCATGGCAATCCGCAAGTACAAGCCGACCACCCCCGGACGTCGTGGTGGCAGCGTTGCCGATTTCTCGGAGATCACTCGATCGACCCCCGAGAAGTCGCTGGTGCGCCCCCTGCACGGCCGCGGTGGCCGTAACGCGCACGGCCGCATCACCACCCGTCACAAGGGCGGTGGCCACAAGCGCGCCTACCGGTTGATCGACTTCCGTCGCAACGACAAGGACGGCGTGCCGGCCAAGGTCGCGCACATCGAGTACGACCCGAACCGCACCGCTCGGATCGCGCTGCTGCACTACGCCGATGGCGAGAAGCGCTACATCATCGCGCCGAAGGGCGTCGAGCAGGGCACCGCGATCGAGTCCGGCCCGAACGCCGACATCAAGCCCGGCAACAACCTGCCGCTGCGCAACATCCCGACGGGTACCACCGTGCACGCGGTGGAGCTGCGTCCCGGCGGCGGCGCCAAGATGGCCCGCTCCGCCGGATCGGGCATCCAGTTGCTCGGTAAGGAAGGCACCTACGCCACGTTGCGTATGCCGTCCGGTGAGGTTCGCCGCGTCGACGTGCGCTGCCGCGCCACCGTCGGCGAGGTCGGCAACGCCGAGCAGTCGAACATCAAGTGGGGCAAGGCCGGCCGCATGCGCTGGAAGGGCAAGCGCCCCACGGTTCGTGGTGTGGTCATGAACCCGGTCGACCATCCGCACGGTGGTGGCGAGGGCAAGACCTCCGGTGGCCGCCACCCGGTGAGCCCCTGGGGCAAGCCCGAGGGTCGTACCCGCAAGAACAAGGACAGCGATCGCCTGATCGTCCGTCGCCGCCGCACCGGCAAGAACAAGCGATAGTCAAGGAGGGAGTGAAGGATGCCACGCAGCCTGAAGAAAGGCCCGTTCGTTGACGACCACCTCCTTGCGAAGGTGGACGTTCAGAACGAGAAGGGCACCAAGCAGGTCATCAAGACCTGGTCGCGTCGCTCGACGATCCTGCCCGATTTCATCGGACACACGTTCGCCGTGCACGACGGACGCAAGCACGTGCCGGTGTTCGTGTCCGAGTCGATGGTCGGGCACAAGCTCGGCGAGTTCGCGCCGACCCGCACCTTCAAGGGGCACATCAAGGACGACCGGAAGGCGAAGCGGCGATGAGCGCGCAAATCGATACGGAAAACCCGATCGCTCGGGCGACCGCCAAGCACGTTCGGGTCACCCCGATGAAGGCGCGGCGTGTCGTTGACCTGGTGCGCGGAAAGTCGGTCGCCGAGGCGCTCGACATTCTGAAGTTCGCACCGCAGTCGGCCAGCGAGCCGGTCGCGAAGGTCGTCGCCAGCGCGGCGGCCAATGCGGAGAACAACCTGGGTCTCGACCCGCGCACGCTGGTGATCTCGCGGGCGTTCGTCGACGAGGGTGCCACCCTCAAGCGGTTCCAGCCGCGGGCCCAGGGTCGTGCGTTCCGCATTCGCAAGCGCACATCGCACATCACCGTGATCGTCGAGTCGATCCCCCGCGCGGGTGGCTCGTCGCGCGGCCGCAGGAAAGGAGCCTGATCAGTGGGCCAGAAAATCAACCCGCACGGCTTCCGCCTCGGCATTACGACCGACTGGAAGTCGCGGTGGTACGCCGACAAGCAGTACGCGGAGTACGTGAAGGAAGACGTCGCGATCCGCAAGCTGCTGTCGACCGGCATGGAGCGCGCCGGCATCGCCAAGGTGGAGATCGAGCGCACCCGTGACCGGGTTCGCGTCGACATCCACACCGCCCGGCCGGGCATCGTCATCGGCCGTCGCGGCGCGGAGGCCGACCGGATCCGGGCCGAGCTCGAGAAGCTCACCGGCAAGCAGGTGCAGCTGAACATCCTCGAGGTCAAGAATCCCGAGTCCGAGGCGCAGCTGGTTGCCCAGGGCGTCGCGGAGCAGCTGAGCAACCGCGTGGCGTTCCGCCGCGCGATGCGCAAGGCGATCCAGTCGGCGATGCGTCAGCCGAACGTCAAGGGCATCCGGGTGCAGTGCTCCGGCCGCCTCGGCGGTGCGGAGATGAGCCGCTCGGAGTTCTACCGCGAGGGTCGCGTCCCGCTGCACACGCTGCGCGCGGACATCGACTACGGCCTCTACGAGGCCAAGACCACCTTCGGTCGCATCGGTGTCAAGGTGTGGATCTACAAGGGCGACATCGTCGGCGGACGCCGCGAGGTCACCGCTGCCGCGCCGAGCAACGATCGCGATCGTCCGCGTCGTGAGCGTCCGTCCCGTCCGCGTCGTTCCGGTGCCTCGGGCACCACGGCGACGTCGACCGAGGCCGGTCGCGCCGCTACCGCCGATGCCGGAAGTTCGGCATCCGCATCGAATCAGGAGGGCTGACGATGCTGATCCCACGGCGGGTCAAGCACCGCAAGCAGCACCACCCGGGTCGCACCGGCGCCGCCAAGGGCGGCACCAAGGTGACGTTCGGTGATTACGGCATTCAGGCTCTCGAGCCTGCGTACGTGACCAACCGGCAGATCGAGTCGGCTCGTATCGCGATCAACCGCCACATCAAGCGTGGCGGCAAGGTCTGGATCAACATCTACCCGGACCGCCCGCTGACCAAGAAGCCCGCCGAGACCCGCATGGGTTCCGGTAAGGGTTCGCCGGAGTGGTGGGTCGCGAACGTGAAGCCGGGTCGGATTCTGTTCGAGCTGAGCTTCCCCAACGAGGAGACCGCCCGCGAGGCGCTCACTCGTGCGATCCACAAGTTGCCGCTGAAGGCGCGCATCGTCAAGCGAGAGGAGCAGTTCTGATGGCTACCGGTACCCCGGCCCCGGATCTGCGCGAGCTGGGCGAAGAAGAGCTGGTCGAGCGGTTGCGCGAGGCCAAGGAAGAGCTGTTCAACCTGCGCTTCCAGATGGCGACCGGCCAGCAGACCAACAACCGCCGGTTGCGCGTCGTTCGTGGCGACATCGCCCGGATCTACACGATCCTGCGCGAGCGGGAACTCGGCCTGGCCGGTGGCCCGGCCGTCGAGACCGCGGGTGATGCCGCATGAGTGAGGGCGAGAACGTGACTGCCGAAAGCACCGTCGACTCGGCAGCGGGCGAGACCCGCAATGCCCGACGCACCCGCATCGGGTACGTCGTGTCCGACAAGATGAACAAGACGATCGTCGTCGAGTTGGAAGACCGCCACAAGCACAAGCTGTACGGCAAGGTCATCCGGACCACCAAGAAGGTCAAGGCTCACGACGAGAACGAGACCGCTCGTATCGGCGACCGCGTGTCGCTGATGGAGACCCGTCCGCTGTCCGCCACCAAGCACTGGCGGTTGGTCGAGGTTCTCGAGCGCGCCAAGTAAGGGTTTCACCACCCGAGCTAGTGATTCGGCCCGTCGCTGCCACACAATGGCAGCGGCGGGCCGAACGCTTTTCCCGGAACAGTTGTCAGCAGGAGGAGTCCACGGTGGCGGATGCCGAGCAGTACTTCGCGTCGAGCCCGGCGGCCGCGTCGTCGCCGGGGGTCGTTCGGCTCGACCTGGGGGATGTGCGCCTCGAGCTCGCCACCGACGCCGGCGTCTTCTCCCGCACCCGCCTGGACCCGGGGACGTCGGTGCTGCTGCACAAGGCGCCGGTCCCGACGGTCGACGGGGACTACCTCGACCTCGGCTGCGGCTACGGCCCGATCGCGTTGACGCTCGCCGCGCGCCGGCCGCGGGCCCGCGTCTGGGGGGTCGACGTCAACGAGCGGGCGGTCGAGCTGGTGCGGCGCAATGCCGCCGCGGCCGGGCTGAGCAACGTCACCGCCTGCCTGCCCGACGAGGTGCCGGCGGACCTGCGCTTCACCACCGTCTGGTCCAATCCGCCGATCCGCATCGGCAAGCCGGCCCTGCACGAGCTGCTGCGGACCTGGCTGCCGCGGTTGACCCCGGACGGCGCCGCCCATCTGGTGGTCCAGCGCAATCTCGGCGCCGACTCCCTCGCGGGCTGGCTGACCGGCGAGGGCTACGGCGTCGAGCGTGTCGCCTCCCAGAAGGGCTTCCGCGTCCTGCGGGTCTCCCGGGCCGGTTGAGCCGGCGGCCCGTTCTGGAGGCTGTGCAACCGTCTTCCCGAGCGGGCCGCCGCGGCGATAGTCTCCTCGGGCCTTCGCTCACGAAGATGAATGCACACCGCCCCGGGATGCCATCACCGATGTGTGGTGTGTCATAGCGGTGTGTCCGACCGGTACCCCGGCCCGGATGGCCTCGGCGGCCCGAACCGAGTTTGCCCAGGTAGAACGCCGGGCGAATTGTCGTATTTGCCCCGTAATTCGAGCCGATTCGGCTGCGCTCGCGCGCCTCCGCGCCCTCGGATAAAGTTGAGCATGCAACAAAAGTGGGTTACTCTCATCGTCGAAAGTTGATCAGTCAACGAGTTGAGCGACGATTGGAGTCCTTCAGATGAGTAACACCCCTGCGCGAGTTCTCGGCGCACCCGTCGGGACCGCCGCCGAGGTGGCCCGACTCGTTCTGCGCGTCACGCTCGGCGTCGTGATGTTCCTGCACGGCGTGCAGAAGCTCACCGACATGGGCTTCGGTGCCATGGGACCGGCGTTCGAAAGCATGGGCGTCCCTCTGGCGGGTCTGACCGGACCCCTGGTGCTGCTGGTCGAGCTGATCGGCGGACTGGCGATGATCGTCGGCCTGGCCACCCCGATCGTCGGTGCCATCTACGCCCTGGTCATGCTCGGCGCCACGATCTTCGTGCACGCGCCGATGGGCTTCTTCGCGGGCAACGGCGGCTACGAGTTCGTCCTGGTGCTGGCGGTTCTGTCGGCCTACTTCGCGGTGATCGGTGCCGGCAAGTACAGCGTCGACCAGATCCTGGCCCCCCGCCTGGCGGGTCGGTCCGCGGTCGCAGCCTGACCGTCCGGGCTCGACAAGGTCTTCGGGCCTGAGAAGGCCCATCAAGTCCCACGGGTGCGGGTCCGACGTCGTTGTCGGACCCGCACGCGTGTGTGCGGGCATCATGCGGCCGCGCACCGTCACGCGGTCGCATGATGTCGCCACAGGGGAGGGCTACCGCAGCCGGCGCAAGGCCGATCGCGCCGCGTTGTAACCCCCCATCCCGTGCGCCCCCGCTCCCGGCGGGGTCGACGCGGAACAGATGTAGACCCCGGGAATGCCGGTGCTGTACGGATCGAGTCCCACCCGCGGGCGGGCGAGCAACTGCACCGCGTCGTTGGAACCGCCGACCACGTCGCCGCCGACGAGGTTGGCATTGCCGGACTGCAATCCCTTCGGGTCGGTCGATCGCACCATGCGAATGCGATCCCGGAAGCCCGGCGCATAGCGCTCGATCTGCCGAACGATCGCGTCGGTCGCGTCGCCGGTGTACCCGGCCGGTACGTGCGCATAGGCGTAGACCGGGTTGTGGGTGCCGTCGGAGCGGCTCGGGTCGGCGACGTACTGCTGCCCGAGAATCACGAAGGGCCGCTCCGGCATCCGGCCGACCGTGACGTCCCGTTCGGCCGCGACGATCTCCCGGTAGTCCCCGCTGACGTGCACCGTCGCCGCCCGCGCGCAGTCCGGGTTGGTCCACGGGATCGCGCCCTCGATCGCGATGTCGAGTTTGAACGCCCCCGGCGCGTGCCGGAATCGCCGATAGGCGCGGGCGATCCGGTCCGGCACCGCCGACCCGAAGATCTCCAGGACCGCCCCCGGCGCCGTATCGAGCAGCACCACATCGGCGGCCGGCAGATCGGACGGGGATCGGACGGTCACCCCCGTGTGGATGCGCCCGCCGTGTTCGACCAGGTCCGCGGCCAGCGCGGTCGCGATCGCGCTCGAACCGCCCTCGGCCACCGGCCAGCCGTGCACATGTCCGGTCGCCGCGATCATCAATCCGACAGCGCTGCCCGCCGGCCGATCGAGCCGGCGATAGGCGTGCGCGGCGACGCCGCCGTAGAGCGCCCGGCCGGCCCGGGTGCGCAGCCATTGCGCGGTGACCGTGGCCGGCAACAGGGCCCGCGCTCCGAAGGCGGCCAGCCGCACCGGATGCCGGGGCAGATGCACGATCGGCTGCATGAGCTCGTCGGTCAGGTCGCTCATCCCGCCGACGATGTCCGACATCAGCGATCGCCAGCGCGGACCATCCGCGCCGAGCCCGGCCACCGTGTCGTCGAGACTGCGGTACAGCAGCGCCGCCTCCCCGCCGTCGAGCGGATGCGCGCAGTCGATCGGCGCCGTCAGCCACCGCAGGCCGTGCCGCTCCAGACCGAGCGACGACAGGAAGGGCGATCCGGCGCCGACCGGATGGAAGGCCGAGCAGTGGTCGTGGATCAGCCCCGGCAGGGTGTACTCGCCGGACCTGGTGCCGCCGCCGATCTCGTCCGCAGCCTCGAGGACCTGCACGTCGACACCGTTGCGGGCCAGGTGGACGGCGGCGGCGAGCCCATTGGGCCCGCTGCCGACCACGACGGCGGTGCTCACGCCTGCGCCCCACCGAGCGAGCGGGTGCCCGCGCCGGCGTCGCGTCGCCAGGTGACGGTGAACGGGATCGGACCGTCGGGCAGCGAGGGCAGGGCGTCGGCGGCGTCGGCGACCAGGTAGGTGCCGCGCTCGATCACCCCGAGAGCCGCGTCGATCACCTTGTACTCCTGGGTCCTCTTGTGGATCGGCTGCGACTCGATCCAGGCGACGATGAACTCGCCGGGGGCGAAGGAGCAGCGCCGCTGAATCGCCGCGATCAGATCCTCGTTGTGGAAGTGGCCGTCCCCGAAATTGAACGCCACGATCGAGTTGCAGGAGAACTCGGCCTCGCGCAGGTCGTACCGATCGATGTCGTCGCCGAGCTGCCGCATCATCAGCGACAGCAGCGCGCGGCCCTGGCTGTGCAGCGATCGCCAGCCCACCAGCTGGTGCATGATCACGTCCGCGACCTCGGGCTCGTAGGTGTCGAGCAGCTGGGTATAGGTGTTCTTGGCGCTGCGCACGATGTGGGTCTCGAGCTTCTCCTCGGCGCCGGGGGCGAAGGCCCAGGTGGCCGAGGCCCAGTTGCCGGCGTACTGCCGCATCGAGGGCAGGAAGGACACCAGATCGGGGCGCAGGTTGCCCAGCACCGGGAAGACCAAGAGTCCGGCGAGGATGATCAGCGCCAACCACGCCGGGCTCATGTCGAGCACGCCGTAGCCGTCCCATGCGGGGAAGCCCCAGAACAGGAAGACCGTCGCGAAGGCGAAGAGCAGATTCCATTCCAGTGGCACCGCCAGCGGGAACGTCGAGGCGATGAACAGGTGGAAGCAGACCATCAGGATCACCGCGGCCAGGGTCACCGCCGGGCTGGTCGACAGCAGCAGCAGCACCGGGGTCGCCAACTCGACCAGGGTGCCGAGCACGTGACCGATCGAGCTGCCGACCTTCGAGTGCCGCAGATCGTCGGGGAAGTGCCGATAGTGCGCCCGCTTGATCCGCTTGGACGTCAGCCACGGGGTATTGCTGATCATCGGCGGAATCACCATCGCGAAATGCCGACCGAATTTGGAGACCCCGGCGCCGATCCACACCACGGCGATCAGAAGCTTCAGGGCCACAATCATGTTCACGAACGGCAGGACCGAGAAGAAGAGCATCGCCGGGACGTACTGTTCGCTGCGGGCGCCGAGGAAGGGCACCTTGTCCCGTAGGCCCAGCACGAGCAGCAGCACGATGATCGGCACGATCTGAGCGGGGCGCACCAGGCCGACGTTGTCCGCGATCGCCGCGTCCAGGGACGCCGAATGTGCTCCGGGAGTGACGATGGCGGCGAGGAGCAGCAGCAGGATCGCGGCATAGACGACCACGTCGAAGAGCGTGCGCCGGTCACCGGCGGTGAAGGGCACCCGCTTCGGCCAGGGAGGCAGCCGAATCGTGTCCGGCTTGAGCCAGTTGTGGAAGCCGCCGGTCATCGGCTTGAAGTGGCCGGCGAGCGGACCCCAGGAGCCGCCGAGCCCGGACGCCTCGATCAAGGCGGTCCACAGCACGAGCTTCTGGTAGACGATCGGCTCGTTCCACCACGACCCCGGGTCGAGCCAGTTGAGGTCGGAGGTCAGGGTGGCCAGGGCGGTGCCGACGCCGACGTAGAGCACCAACAATTTGACGATGTAGATGGTGTGCACCATCTTCGGTGTGCCGAACCCGTAGTCCACCCAATGGGCGGCGACCGCTCGGATGCGGTCGATGAAGGGGCGTTGGCGGAAGGTGGCGGGGTCGACGTCGGGGAAGTTCCCGGTGGTGAAGCCCATGACGATCTCCTGGGTGCTGCGATGGGGTCGAGCAATACGAGGGTGGAGCGGGTTGGGGCGAAGCGGGTGCGGCCGCGTCGGGCATGGGGGTAGCGCCCGACGACGGCGCCCGTGGTCGGTGGGGACGAGAAGGATGGGGGAGGGGTCAGGCGGTGGACGCGGTGCGCGGCCGATGGTCGCGCCGCAGTCGCGGCTTGTCGATCTTGCCGACGGGGTTGCGCGGCAACGTATCCACCAGGTGGATCTCGGTGGGGACCTTGACCCGGGTCAGTCGGCTCGCGACGTGGTCGGTCAATTCCGTTTCGGTGACGGATATGTCGGGATAGGTGCGCACATAGGCGACCGGTACCTCGCCGTACACCTCGTGGGGTGCGCCGATCACCGCGGCCTCGAGGACGGCGGGATGCTCGGCGAGCGCGTTCTCGATCTCCTTGGGGTACAGGTTCTCTCCACCGCGGATGATCATGTCCTTGATGCGGTCGATCAGCGTCAGGTAGCCGTCCTCGTCGAGGACGCCCACGTCGCCGGTGCGCAGGCGACCGTCGACGATCGTGGCCGCGGTCTCGTCGGGGCGACCGAGGTAGCCGCGCATGACATTCGGTCCGCCGATGGTCACCTCACCGCTGGTCCCGGCCGGGACGGGATTGCCCTCGTCGTCGACGATGGTGATCGTCTGACCGGGCAGGGCGGGGCCGACGGTGCCGAGCTTGCGGGGCCCGTCGACCGGATTGCAGGCCGAGGCGCAGGTGCCCTCGGTCAGTCCGTATCCCTCGATGATCGTCAGGTTCAGTCGTGCGCCGACCCGATCGAGCAGCTCCTTGGAAATGGGTGCGGCGCCGCAGATTCCGAAGCGCAGCGACGAGGTATCCGCCGCCCGATCCTCCGGTTCCGCGGCGAGCAGCGCGTAGATCGTCGGGACCGCCGAGAAGTAGGTCGGCCGCAGCAGGGTGACGTCCTCGTAGAAGCGGCTCGGCGAGAAGCGGCCGGTGATCGTCAATTGGGCGCCTGCGAGAATCGGTGCCAGGAAGCTGACGCAGATCGCGTTGACGTGGAACAACGGCAGTATGAGCAGGCAATGGTCGTCGGACGTCAGGCGCAGATGGCGGCGGAAGGTCTCGGCCATGAACTGCAGGTTGGCGTGCGTCAGTTCCACGCCCTTGGGGCGGCCGGTCGATCCGGAGGTGTAGATCAGCAGGGCGGTTTCGTCCGGTCGGGCCGGGTGAACCTCGTCCCCGGCGATCGGGGTCCCGGAGATCGGCAGGTCGTCGACCCGGTGGGTGTGGCAGCCGAGGTCGGGGGCATCCGGACCGAAGACGATCGCGGCGGCCGCGCCGGAATCGTCGATCTGATACCGCGCCTCGGCCTGCGTGAACGCCGGATTGACCGGTGTCGCAACCGCTCCCAACCGCCAGGCCGCCATGATCGCGATCAGCAGTTCCGCGCGATTGGGCAGCATGATCGCCAGCACGTCGCCGGCGGCGAGACCCTCGCGGCGCAGCCTGCCGGCCAGGACGTCGACGCGATCGGCGAACTCGCGGTAGGTCAGGGCCGTTCGATCGTCCCGTACGCAGGGTGCGTCGGGGTGGATGGCGGCGATGACCCGGGTGAGATAGCGGATCTCGGGGGAGGCATCGCCGGCGGAATCGGAACCACTCATGGCGTCGATCACTTTCTCGAGCAACTGTGGCCTACGACACTAGGTGCCGCGTTCCGCTCGAGATACGGCCCGGGAAGCTCGAGATGATCCCGTTCTTTGTCCTCCGGACACAAACCCCGTCGGGCTCCGAGATCCGATTCGGCCGGTATGTCGTCTCGGTGGGTATGTCGTGTCAGCGGGCCCGCAGGACCGATGGTCCCAACCATCGACTGACCAGCAGCGCCAGTTCGAGCCCGAGCCGATCGTCGTCGAGGGGGCGACCGCGGGCCTCCGTGGCTCGACGGACCCGGTACTTGACCGAATTGTGGTGCAGATTCAACGCTTTACCGGTCGCCACATTGCTCAGGTTGTGATCGAGAAAGGCCGAGAGCGTCTCGCGCAGCCGCGCGGCACCGTCGGTGTCGTCCGCCAGCCCACCGAGGGTTTCCCGAACCCAGGCGCCGGTGGCGGCGGGATCGTCGATCAACAGGGCGGCCGTCGCCACCCCGGGCTGGTCGTAGGAGGCGACCGTCGGAGCGGACGACCCGGCGGCCAGCAGCAGCGATCGGACGCGTTCGGCCTGAACATGGGAGCGGCGAAAGCCCTCGATCCCCGCACCGACGGCGCCGAGAGTTGTGGTGACAGCCGGATGTTCGGCGGTCATCCGCAGACACAGGGATTCGAGATCGAGCGGGGCCGGAGCCGCCCGCCCCAGGGGAATCCACAGCCATCCGGTCACCCGGTCGATCGGCACGAACAGCGGCGACGTCGGGGCGCCGAGGAGGCCGGCGATGTCGGTGCCCACTGTCTGCAGTAGGTGCAGTTCATCGCGTTCGAGATCCTCGGAGGTCCAGCAGACCACCGCCAGGTGGTGCTGGTCGAGGGCGTAGTCGAGACCGCCCGCGCCGCCCGGTCGGTCGTGGCCGGCGAGGATCTCCTGGACCCGCAGGGCGCGCAGGCTCGTGCGGTTGGCCGACCATCGGTCGCGCTCGGTTTCGTGTACGGCGACAACCTGTTCGGACACCCGATCGATATAGCCCGAGATACCCATCATGATCGCCTCGATGACCGGTACGCGCAGTTCCGGTTCGACGCCGAGGCGTTCGACCTGTTCGAAGATCGACGGCAGCAGATTGGTATTGCCGATCCGGTAGGCGCGCACCAGGGCGTGCACCGGTACCCCGTGTTGGGCGAGGCGCCGCGCATATTCGGCTGCGGCCGCCGGGGTTTCGAGATTCTCGGGCGGCACGTGATGTTGCAGGCTGTAGAGGATCGTCGAGAGGTTCCCCTCGACGCTGGCGTTGAGCAGTTCGTAGAGATGTTGATCGCGATGCAGTTCCGGGATCTGCGCGTAGAGCACCGCGGACAGATCCGCGGAGAGGTCGGCGAGCCGGCCGCTCAACGCCGTCGCGATATCGGTGATCGTCTCGGCGATGTTGTCCTGCATGGTCGCCATCGCCACACCCTAGCGATCGGGCGCTCGGTGTCGGGGGGATTCGTGATCCCGACCGAAGGCGGACCCGGCGATCGGGCGAGTTGTCCCGATCCGGATCCGCCCGTCGGGTCGGGTCGGGTCGATCAGCGTCCGCCGGGCCAGTTCGGGTTCGCCCAGAGGTCGCTGCGGAACGAGTCGGGACCGCCGTCGCCGGATCGCCGGTAGCGGCGGGCGGTGCGCGGGATGATCCCGCGGCGCGGCGCGAACAGGTACGCGAGGGTGAACGCGACCGCGAGGGCCAGGACGATCGTTCCGCCGGTCGCGGTGTCGAGGTGGTAGCTGAGGTAGACGCCGAGCACCGAACAGGTCACCGAGATGGCCGGGGCGATCGCGAGCATACGGTCGAATCGATCGGTGAGCAGTTGGGCGGTGGCCCCGGGGATGATCAGCATCGCGACCACCAGGATCACCCCGACCGCCTGCAGGGTGACCACCGAGGTCAGGGCGAGCATCGCGAGCAGGGCCCAGCCGAGCAGGCGCGGATGCAGCCCGATCGCCTGGGCGTGGATCGGATCGAAGGCGTAGAGGGTGAAGTCGCGCCGCTTGAGCAACAGGATGTCCAGCACGATCACGCCGATGATCACCACCTGCACCACGTCGCGCATCGCCAGGCCGAGCAGATTGCCGAAGACGATCCGGTCGAGGTTGGTATCGCTCGGGATGACCGACACCAGCACCAAACCCAGGGAGAACAGGCTGGTGAACACCACTCCGATCGCGGTGTCCTCCTTGATGCGGCCGGTATCGCGGATCGCCCCGATCAGCACCACCGCGAGCAGCCCGAAGACCAGCGCCCCCGCGACGAAGGGCGCGCCGATCACGAAGGCGAGCACCACCCCCGGCAGCACCGCGTAGGAGATCGCGTTGCCCATCAGCGACCAGCCGATCAGGACCAGCCAGCAGGACATCACCGCGCTGACCGCGGCGACGACCACCGCGACCACCAGGGCGCGCACCATGAACTCGTACTGCAGCGGATCGGCCAACCAACTGATCACGTCGGGTCTCCGTCCTCGGTGGTCCGCGGCGGATCGGCCGGGAGGGTCCCGGCGGGCGGGTCGACGTCGGGCGCCGGATCCGCGGGCGCCCCGTCGCTCGGCGGGTCTTCGTCGGTCGGACGTTCGTCGATCGGCGGGCCGCCCGGTACCGGATCGTCCACGCGTCGCATCTGCAATCCGAACGCCTCCGCCAGATAGTGCGGTTGCAGGACGACCTCCGGGCGATCGTGCACGATGACCCGGTTCATCAACAGCACCGCCTCGTCCGCCAGCCCGTACAGTGCGCCGAGGTCGTGCGTCGAGACCAGCACCGTGCGGCCGGTATCCGCGAGCTCCCGCAGCACCGCGGAAATGGTGACCTCCGAGCGCTTGTCGACGCCGGCGAAGGGTTCGTCGAGCAACAGGATCGAGGCATCCTGGGCCAGACCGCGGGCGACGAAGGCGCGTTTGCGCTCGCCGCCGGAGAGCTGCCCGATCTGCCGGTCCGCCTTGTCGATCAACTCGACACGGGTCAGCGCCTGATCGACCGCCAGCACATCGGTGGTGCTCGGCCGGCGGGCGAAGTCCATCAGACCGTAGCGGCCCATCATCACCACATCGCGCACCCGCAGCGGGAAGCTCCAGTCGACGTCCTCGCTCTGCGGAACGTAGCCGACCAGGCCGGCCCGACGCGCTCCGGCGGCCTTGCCACCGGCGAGCCGAATGGTGCCGTGGTCGGGTTTGACGATGTCCATGATCGCCTTGAACAGCGACGACTTGCCCGAGCCGTTCGTGCCGATAAGCGCGCAGATCCGACCCGGTTGCACCAGGACGGTCACCCGATCGAGGGCCACGGTTCGGCCGTAGCGGACGGTGATCCCGAGGACCTCGATGGCGGGGGAGTTCATGGGGCGGCGGCGCCGCCGAGTCCGGCAAGGATCACGTCCGCATTGTGCGCGAGCAGGTCGAGATAGGTCGGCACCGGGCCATCGGGGCCCGACAGCGAGTCGGCGTAGAGGATCCCCCCGAACGCGGCGCCCGATTCCGCGGCGACCCGCCGCATCGGTCCGTCGTTGATCGTCGACTCGCAGAACACCGCGGGCACCGCGCGTTGGCGCACGATATCGATCGTCTCGGTCATCACGCCGGGCGTCGGCTCCACCCCGGTATTGCTCCACAACGCGCGCGCCTCCATCGCGTTGTCGCGGGCGAGATAGGACAGCGATCCCTCACAGGTCACCAACACCCGCTGGGCGACGGGCACCCCGGCCAGCCCGACGATCAGCGCGTTCTGCGCGTCGTAGAGCTGCTGCTTGTACGCCTCGCCGTTGGTGCGGAAGGTCGCCGCGTCCTCGGGATCGAGATTCGACAGCGCGGTGACGATGTTGTCGACGTAGATCCACGCGACCGTCGGCGACATCCACGCGTGCGGATTGACCGCGCCGTTCTCGACGATGCCCAGATCGGAGACCCCGGCGGTGACCTCGACCACCGGGGCAGCGGACTGCGAGAGCAGGTCGGACAGGCCGGCCTCCAGACCCAGCCCGTTGGTCAGGATCAGGTCGGCGTCGTTGGCGCGGCGCACGTCGCCCGGTGTCGGCTCGTAGCTGTGAACATCCGATCCCGCGGGTACCAGCGATTCGACGGTGACCGCGCTGCCGGCGACGTTGGCGACGATGTCGGCCAGCACCGAGAACGAGGCGACGACCGTCGGGGTGCCGGAGGCAGCGGACGAGTCGTCGCCGGAGGACCCGGAGCAGCCGACCAAAAACAGAGCCAGAGTCACAATCATGGCACCGAAGCGGGCACGTTCCCGATTGTGCATGGGGGAATGCTAATCGGAGGCCGGTACTACTCGACCGGGCGGTCCGGCGTGAGCCGTCGCGACCGTATCTTCCGCGGACGCCCGGCGCCGGGTTTCGAGCGTACCGAACAAAGATGGTTGAAATTTGGAATCAGGTGGTCCACCCCTGACGTACTGTCGCTCGCGTATCCGGTACGCCGGGTCCGGGCAATGCTCGCGGAGGTAGGGGGACGCGAGCATTGCCGGCGTATTGCCCTGTTGTCGCGGTTCGGTCGTCGCCTCGGGTACCGGGCCGACCGTATTCTGGGCATCGTGACCACCGGGTCCGATCGCCATCCGTGGATCCTGCACGCCGACCTCGACCAGTTCCAGGTGGCCGTCGAGCGCCGCCGATCGCCCGAACTGGTGGACCGGCCGGTGATCGTCGGCGGAAACGGTGATCCCGAGGAACGTCGGAAAGTGGTGACCTGCGCGTCCTACGAAGCGCGAGCGCTCGGCGTGCACGCCGGGATGCCGCTGCGCCGCGCGTACCTCAAAGCCCCCGAAGCGGTCTATCTGCCCACCGACGGCGACACCTACAGCGAGGCGTCGGTGGAGGTGATGGACACCCTGCGCGCCGCCGGTCACCCCGTCGAGGTGTGGGGATGGGACGAGGCCTATATCGGGCTGCTCCCCGACGCGCCCGATCCCGCGTCCGCGCGCGCGGTCGATCTCGCCGATCGGCTGCGGCGCGCGATCGCCGCGTTGAACCTGTCGCTGTCGGTGGGGATCGGCCGCAACAAACAGCAGGCCAAGACCGCGACCGGATTCGCGAAGCAGGCCGTCGACCACATCTTCGTGATCGACGACGGCGACTGGCTGCCGTTGATGGGCGATCGACCCGCGCGCGATCTGTGGAGCATCGGCCCGCGGACCGACGCCAAGCTGCGCGGTATCGGGGTGCGGTCGGTGGCCGACCTGCTGGCCGTCGAGCCGCAGCGGTTGACCGAGCACTTCGGCAACCATCAGGGGCGGTGGCTCTACACCCTCGCTCGCGGCGGCGGCGATACCTCGATCGTCACCGAGCCGCCGGAGGCCAAGTCGCACTCCAAGGTCGAGACCTTCCCGGACGACATCGACGACCCGTTCGTGCTCGCGCAGCGGGTCGACGCCCTCGCCGGCGAGCTGCTCGATCAGGTGGTCGCCGAGGGGCGGATCGTTGTCCGCGTCGCGGTGACCGTGCGCACCCGCAGCTTCCGCACCCGCACCAAGTCGCACACCCTGCGAGACCGGACGATCGATCGAGCGGCCCTGCAGGCGGCCGCTCGGGCTCTGCTCGACGCCTTCGAGATCGACCGACCGGTGCGGCTGCTGGGTGTGCGCTATGACCTCGCGGACGGCTCCGCCGCCGGCGGGAATGATGAGGCGAGCGGCTTCGCCGCCGGCGCGGGGCGATGAGAATAACGCTATCGGCGTGGCCATTTCGTGCTTTCCCCGAGCGTCCGCTTCCCGATTCGGGAGCAATCGGACTATTCCGACAAAACGCAAGTAATGTGATGCGGATCACAATCCATCTGTCCGAAATCGGACGCTCATCAACTGTTCATCCCGAATAGCATCCCGTCTCGATCCATCTCGGAGACGTCGCCACTGGTGTTGTGCGTCCGTGCCGTGCGGTGGGAATGGTTGCTATTCGACCGGAAGGACACCGGGGATGGTCACTGAAGCCTCGACAAAATCGCATCTGTCACGAACTCTCGGTTTGTGGGCGATCGTGGGCCTCGGCCTGGGGTACATGACGCCGACCGTCATCTTCGACACGTTCGGCATCGTGTCCCAGGAGACCAACGGCGTCGTGCCGGCCGCCTACCTGATGGCGATGGTCGCGATGTTCTTCACCGCGCTCAGCTACGGCCGGATGGTGCGGGTCTTCCCCTCGGCCGGTTCCGCCTATACCTATACGTCCGCGACGATCCACCCGAACGTCGGCTTCGTCGTCGGCTGGTCGTCCCTGCTGGACTATCTGCTGCTGCCGTTGGTGAACGCGCTGATCCTGCGCTCGTACCTCGAGGCCTTCTTCCCGGAGGCCCCCGCGTGGATCTGGGTCGTGCTCGTCGTCGCCGCGGTCACCGGCCTGGTGCTGTTCAGCATGAGCAACACCTCACGGGTCAACGGACTGCTCGTCGCCTTCTCCATCGTGCTGATGGCGGTCTTCATCGTGCTGGCCTGGCGCGCCCTCGCGGCGGGTGACGGCAACGGAACGATCTTCTCGACCCAGCCGCTGTGGCACGAGAACGTCCAGCTCGGTTTGGTGATCACCGGCGCGACGATCGTCTGTTTCTCGTTCATCGGCTTCGACGCGATCACGATGTACACCGAGGAAGCCAAGGATCCCGCCATCGTCCCGCGGGCGATCATCGTCACCCTGATGATCGGTGGCGCCATCTTCTTCGTCACCGGTTGGTTCACCCAGTCGCTGTTCCCGACGCTCGACGGCTTCTCGGAGGACGCGCTCGAGAACAGTGCGCTGCCGGAGATCGCGTACCTGGTCGGCGGATCGCTGTTCAAGGCCTTCCTGACCGCGGCGGCCTTCGCCGCGACCCTGGCGTCGGGCCTCGCCTCGCACGCCTCGGTGTCCCGCATGCTGTTCGTGATGGGCCGCAACGGCACCGGGCAGATCTCGCGGCGCCTGTCGTACATCAGCCCCCGGACGCATACCCCGATCTACACCGTGATCTTCGTCGGGTTGGTGTCCCTGCTCGCGATTCCGCTGAACCTCGACTTCGTCGCCTCGCTGATCAACTTCGGCGCCCTGATGGCGTTCAGCTTCGTCAACGTCACGGTGATCATGCACTTCGCGGTCAAGCAGCGACTGATCCATACGCCGTGGGAGATCTTCCGCAATATCGTTCTGCCGCTGATCGGCCTGGCCTGCACCCTGATCCTGTGGATCAATCTGTCCAGCGAGTCGATGCTCTACGGCTTCATCTGGCTCTGCCTCGGACTGGGGATCCTCGCCTGGTTGACCAAGCTCCTGCGCGAGCCGCTGACCATCCAACTCGACGCGGAGGAAGTCACCACCGCGCCGCCGCCCGGCCCCGAATTCTGACGACATGGCCCCGACCCAACCGGTCGGGGCCATCGTCGTTCGGGGGCCACGTCGGTCGGGGGCGGGTCCGCCGGTCGCGATTTGGGCTGCCCGCGCCCGTTCCTCTACACTGGACCAGTTGCCGGGCACCCGCATGCCCGGACGTCGGCTTGTCCGAGGTCCGGATCGCATGACCGCCCGGGACGGACCGCGCGCATCGGGTCGGAAATTCGATGCGCACGTACATCCAGGTCAAGGAGACACGAGCAGTGATTCAGCAGGAATCGCGGCTGCGCGTTGCCGACAACACCGGTGCCAAGGAAATTCTGTGCATCCGTGTGCTCGGCGGCTCGTCGCGCCGTTATGCCGGGATCGGTGACGTCATCGTCGCCACCGTGAAGGACGCCATCCCGGGCGGAAACATCAAGAAGGGCGAGGTCGTCAAGGCCGTCGTCGTGCGTACCACCAAGGAGCGTCGTCGTCCGGACGGTTCCTACATCAAGTTCGACGAGAACGCCGCGGTGCTGATCAAGGCGGACAACGATCCGCGCGGCACCCGCATCTTCGGACCGGTCGGCCGTGAACTGCGCGACAAGCGCTTCATGAAGATCGTTTCGCTCGCCCCGGAGGTGTTGTGAGATGAAGGTCCACAAGGGCGACACCGTTCTGGTCGTCGCGGGCAAGGACAAGGGCGCCAAGGGCAAGGTCATCCAGGCCTACCCGAAGGACGACCGCGTGCTCGTCGAGGGCGTCAACCGCATCAAGAAGCACACCGCGCAGTCCGCGAACCAGCGGGGTGCCGAGCAGGGTGGCATCGTCACGCAGGAAGCCCCCATCCACGTATCGAACGTGATGGTTGTCGACTCGGACGGGAACCCGACCCGCGTCGGCTACCGCACCGATGAGGACGGCAAGCGCGTGCGTATCTCCCGTCGCAACGGGAAGGACATCTGATGACCACCACCGAAACCACCAGCATTCCTCGGCTCAAGACGCGCTACCGCGAGGAGATTCGCGACGCGCTCAACTCCGAGTTCAGCTACGACAACGTCATGCAGATCCCCGGCGTGGTCAAGGTCGTGGTCAACATGGGTGTCGGCGACGCCGCCCGTGACGCCAAGCTGATCAACGGCGCCGTCGAGGACCTGACCCTCATCACCGGCCAGAAGCCGGAGATCCGTCGCGCCCGCAAGTCGATCGCGCAGTTCAAGCTGCGTGAGGGCATGCCGATCGGCGCCCGGGTCACCCTGCGCGGCGACCGGATGTGGGAGTTCCTCGATCGGCTGCTGTCGATCGCGCTGCCCCGTATCCGCGACTTCCGCGGCCTGTCGCCGAAGCAGTTCGACGGCAACGGCAACTACACCTTCGGGTTGTCCGAGCAGTCGATGTTCCACGAGATCGACGTCGATTCGATCGACCGTCCTCGGGGCATGGACATCACCGTGGTGACCACTGCTACCAACAACGAGGAAGGCCGCGCGCTGCTGCGCCACCTCGGCTTCCCGTTCAAGGAGAACTGACGTGGCGAAGAAAGCTCTGATCAACAAGGCCAACAAGAAGCCGAAGTTCTCGGTGCGGGCCTACACCCGTTGCCAGAAGTGCGGCCGTCCGCACGCGGTCTACCGCAAGTTCGGCCTGTGCCGCGTGTGCCTGCGCGAGATGGCGCACAAGGGCGAGCTGCCCGGCGTGCACAAGAGTTCCTGGTGAGCTACCGGCTCTGAAGCAGGACAGCTCCGAACATCACGAAGCGGCCCGAACCTCCGAGGGGGTTCGGGCCGCTTTGTCGGTCCGGTCGGGTGATTCCGGTCAGCGCCAGAACAGCACCAGCCACCACCCGTAGGCGGACATCACCGGATTGATCCCGGACAGGCCGAAGAGCGAGTCGGTGACGACGTAGAAGCCGTCGCGCACGGGCGGGACGAAGAACAGCGCGGCGAGCAGCAGCAGGAAGCCGAACGGCGCCATCCGCTCCGCGGCGATCTGGGTCGCCGGCGAGAGCCACGGCTCGATGATGCCGAAGCCGTCCAGCCCGGGGATCGGCAGCAGGTTCAGCACCGTGGCGATGATCTGCAGGTTCGCGAGCGCCGACAGCGTCCACCAGAAGTTGCTCTCGAACGTCGTTCCCGCCAGGTCGCGAATGACGACCAGCAGGATGATCGCCAGGAGGATATTGGTCAGCGGCCCGGCCGCCGAGACCAGCGATCGCTGCCGGCGGGTCATCCGCCCCTTGTTGACGTAGACCGCGCCACCGGGCAGGCCGATTCCCCCCATCAGCACGATGACCAGGGGGAAGACGACGGACATCCCCGGATGCGCGTACTTGCGGGGATCGAGGGTCAGGTAGCCGCGGACCTCGACGCCGTGATCGCCGAACGCGTAGGCGGTGATCGCGTGGGCGAACTCGTGCAGGCACAGCGAGATCACCCAGCCGCCGACCAGCAGCAGGATCGCCCCGATGACCGACTCGACGTTACGGCCGGGTTCGGTGATGGTCAGCAGCCAACCGCCGAATGCCGTCACCGCCACCAGTCCGATGAAGACCGGGCCGGGCCGTACGGCGCGGACCGCCTCGTTGACGGTGCTCACGCAGAAACCCTGCGGCAACGGACGCCGCGGTGGATCATGGACATCTCTCGCACCTCCGTCTGGCGGTACGGCACGCGCCCCCGGCGCGGCCGAACCTGATCATGGTCCTGTCCGATCGCATGGTACGTCCGAAACCCTCCGAACCGATCGGTCGAACCGGGCGAACGGCGCATATCGGAAGAGCCGCAACGTGGAGTGCGACCCCATTCGACGTCGACTCGGAATCGTCGGGCGCGCGGGTTGTGGTCAGGCCGGCGCGGTTTCGGGGTCGATCAGCGTCCGCGCGACCCGCTCGGCGGTGCCGCGGGCATGGGCGGTGGTCGACAGGATGCCCAGCGCGAGGATCGCGAGGGCGAGAGCCGCGGTGAGCAGCCACATCGGATGCATCGACACCGCGAACTGCGGGCCGACGGCGGTCGCGGTGGCGATCCCGGTGATGCTGCCCGCCAGGGCCACACCGATGCTGACGCCGACCTGTCGACTCGTGGAGGCGACCGCCGACGCGGCGCCGGCGCGGGTGCGGGGCATCCCGCTGACCGCGGTGGTGGTGATCGGGGCGTTGACCACGCCGAACCCGATGCCGAACACCGTGAAGGTCGCCAACAGGAAGGCCACCGAGGTGCCGGCGTCGACGGTGACCAACATGATCGACGCGACGAAGAGCCCGAACCCGGCGACGATCAACGACGGGCGAGCGCCCCACCGGCCGACCGCCCGTCCCGACAACGGGGAGCAGATCAGCGTCGCGACGGCGATCGGGATCAGCATCGTGCCGGTCTCGATCGCGGTCAATCCGCGCACATCCTGCAGGTACAGCGACATCAGGAAGAGGAACGAGCCGAAGCAGGCGAAGGCGCAAACCGCGATCAGCGTGGCCGACGAGAACGGCACGCTGCGGAAGAACCGCAGGTCGATGAACGGGTCGGTCGCCCGGCGTTCGCGCAGCACGAATCCGACGGCGCCGACGACCGCCAACGTCGCCGCCAGCAGGGTCGTCGGCGACGTCCAGCCCAGTCCCGGCCCTTCGATCAACGCGAAGACCGCCGAGACCAGGGCGACGATCGCGAGGATCTGGCCCGGGATGTCGAGGGTGCGCAGGGTCGTCGAGCGCGACTCCGGGACGACCAGCGCCGTGAGGACCAGGGCCACCGCGCAGACCGGCAGGTTGATCCAGAACACCGCCCGCCAGCCGATCGAGTCGATCAGCAATCCGCCGACGATCGGCCCCAGCGCCATCGAGATACCGACGACCGCACCCCAGACCCCGACCGCCCGGGCCCGCTCGCGCGGGTCGGTGAAGACCTGCGTGATGATCGACAACGCCACCGGGTTGAGCATCGAGCCGCCGACCGCCTGGAAGGCGCGGGCGGCGATCAGGAAGCCGACCGACGGTGCGAGGCTGCACAACAGCGAGCCCACCGCGAAGATCGTCAGACCGATCCGGAAGACGCGCCGCCGGCCGTAGCGGTCCGCGGTTGCGCCGGAGATCATCAGCAGCCCGGCGAGCACCAACGTATAGGCGTCGATCACCCACTGCAGGTTGGACACCGAGCCGTTGAGTTCGGCGCGTATCGACGGCAGCGCGACATTGACGATCGTGGCGTCCATCGACACGATCAGCAGGCTCATACAACAGGTTCCGAGGATCAGCCATCGCCGGGATGCGGTATCGCTCGAGGTGCGGGCCATCGCTCGATTGTAGGAAGCTCCGACGTCGGGTCGAATCGCGGAAGCGGCGGCGACCCACCGTTCGGATCAGATTGATTCCACGGGACGATCCGTCCGGTCCATCGAGGTTGACCGGACATGACCTACAACATCGGCGTGGCACTGCCGGCGGGGGATCCCGACACCGCTTCCGGCAATACGGTGGACGACCTGGTTTCCCTGGCGGCGGATGCCCATCGAAGTGGGCTGAGGTCCGTGTGGTTCTCCCAGAGATTCGATACCGACGCGTTGTCCGTGGCCGCGGTGGTCGGACACGCGGTTCCCGATATCGCGATCGGCACCTCGGTGGTACCCATCTATCCCCGGCACCCGCTGGTGGTGGCCAACCAGGCCAATACCGCCCAGGCGGCCGCACACGGCCGGTTCACCCTCGGTCTGGGCCTGGGCGCCAAGGTGCTGCTCCAACCGACGTTCGGGACCGATGCCACCCGCCCCATTCGGCATCTGCGGGAGTACCTGACCGTCCTCGACCAGCTCTTCACCGACGGTACGGCCGATTTCCACGGCGAGACGGTCACCGCGGTGACCCCGCGTTCCACGCGGGTCGCCGGGGCCGCCCGGCCGGATATCCTTGTCGCGGCCCTGGGCCCGCAGGCCCTGCGGGTCACCGGTGCCCTCGCCGATGGGACGCTGCCCTTCCTCGCGGGACCGCGCACGCTGCGGGAGTTCATCGTGCCGACCATCTCCGAGGCGGCCGCGCGAGCGGGTCGTCGCCCGCCGCGGATCGTCGTGGCGGTCGCCGCGGTGGTCACCGACGAGCCGACCGCGGTCACCGCCCGGATCGCGGAGGCGGGCACCTTCTATACCCGGATTCCGTCCTACCGGGCGGTGCTGGCTCGAGAGGGGCTCGAGGGTCCGGAGCAGTTGGCGATCGTCGGCGACGAAGAGCACCTCGCGCGGGAACTGGAGCGATACCGGCAGGCCGGGGCGACCGAACTGGTGCTGACCGGCACCGCGGTCGACGGTCCCGACAACCGCGCCAGGACGTGGGCGGCCGCCGCGGCTCTGCAGGATGCCGCAGCGGGCTGATCCGCTGCTCGCTATCCGGTGGTCAGCGGGAGTTGTGCCTCGCGCCGCTCCCGCTGGCGAGCCGGGTCCGGGACCGGAACGGCGGCGACCAGCCGACGGGTGTACTCCTGCCGCGGATGTGCGAATACCTCCGCGGGGGTGCCGATCTCGACGATCCGGCCGGCCCGCAGCACGGCGACCCGATCGCAGACCCGCCCGACCACCGCCAGGTCGTGGCTGATGAAGACCGCGGAGAAGCCTCGTTCGGCCCGCAGCCGCGCGAACAGGTCGAGGATCGCCTCCTGGACCGAAACGTCCAGGGCGCTGGTCGGTTCGTCGGCGACGATCAGATCCGGGGCTGCTGCGAGCGCCCGGGCGAAGGCGACGCGTTGACGTTGTCCGCCGGACAGTTCGTGCGGTCGGCGATGAATCCAGGTGCGCGGCAGTTCGACCGCAGCGAGCAGATCGGCGACCCGGCGGCCGAGGTCGGCGCCTGCGGCGAGGCGGTGTACGACCAACGGTTCGGCGATGCTCTGCCCGATGGTGCGGCGCGGATCGAGCGAGGCGGCCGGATCCTGGTGGATCAGTCCGACCCGGCGGTGGAAGTCGCGCCGTTGCGCCCGCTTCGATCGGGCGGGGTCGATGCCGAAGACGTCGATCCGCCCGGCGGCCGCCGGCAGCAATCCCAGGACCGCGCGGCCGAGTGTGCTCTTGCCGGAACCGGATTCGCCGACCACACCGAGGACCTCGCCGGCATCGAGGTGGAGGGTGATGTCCTCGAGCGCTCGGTGCGCGGGGGCGCCGAGGCGGGCCGGGTAGTCGACGGCGACCGCCCGCAACTCGACGATCGGGGCACCCGCGGGATCGGCGGCGGCTGCCTCGTCGCGGGTTGGGATGTCCTCGATACTGGGGATCGCATCGAGCAGCACGCGGGTATAGGGATCGGTCGGAGCGGCGAACAGCCGCGCGACGTCCTGGTGTTCGACGACCCGGCCGCGGCGCATGACCACCACCCGATCGGCGAGATCGGCGACAACCCCGAGGTTGTGGGTGATCAACAGGATCGACGCGCCGGTCCGATCCCGCAGATCGCGCAGGAGCGCGAGGATCTCGGCCTGGACGGTCACATCGAGTGCCGTGGTCGGCTCGTCGGCGATCAACAGGTCGGGCTCGCCGGCCAGCGCCAGGGCGATCACTACCCGCTGTTTCTGCCCGCCCGACAGCTGGTGCGGATACCAGTCGATCCGCCGCGACGGGTGCGGGATGTCGACCGCCTCGAGCAGTTCGAGGGCGCGGGCGCGGGCCGCCGCTCGGCCGATCTGTCGGTGTGCGCGCAGGGCCTGGGCGAGCTGCCAGCCGATGGTCCGCACCGGATTGAGCGCCGTCTGCGGCTCCTGAAAGATCATCGACGCCGCCGTGCCGCGCAGCGCCCGCAGGTCCTTCTCGGCGGCTCCGATCGTCTGGGTCCCGGTGAGGAGCACCGATCCCGTCGCGTGGGCCGTCTCCGGAAGCAACCCGAGAATCGCACGCGCGGTGAGGGTCTTGCCCGAACCCGATTCGCCGACCAGGGCGACCACCTCACCGCGGGCGACCGACAGGGCGACCCCGTCCACCGCCGGGGTGCCGCCGAAGTCGATGGTCAGATCGGAGATGGTGACCACCGACGAGACCTCGGTCGCCGCCGAGTCCCGGCCGTCGGCGACGGATGATGCGGTGGTCTCGACGCCGGCGGTGCCGAGCGTATGTGTGGTCATGCGTCCTGGCCTTTCTTCGGTCCTGTCAGGAGCGGCGTGCGTGTCCGAGAGCTTGTGCGATCAACAGGAATCCGAGGACGAGGGCGGCCACGACGGACAGCGGCCCGATCGCGAAGAAGGGATTGATGTCGAGGTTCGGGATCGACTCGGAGATGATCGAGCCCAGCGACGGGTCCGGTGGACGCACCCCGATCCCGATGAAGCTCATGGCGCTTTCGATGAAGACCGCCATCGACAACGACAGCGCCACCTGCACGCTCACCGATTCGACCGCGTTGGGCAGGATATGGGTGCGCAGCGTCCACCAGCGTCCCGCGCCGATCACCGTAGCCGCCTCGACGTAGGGCTGTTCGCGGACCTTCAGGATCGAGGTGCGGATCAGGCGGCCGAAGATCGGTACCTCCGAGGCGATGATCACCACGATCACCGCCGTGCGGCCGGGGCCGATCACCGCCGCGAGGGCGATGCCGAGAATGAGCGCCGGGAAGGCGAGCAGGACGTCGAAGGTGCGCTGGGCGATCACGTCCGCGGCCGGGTGCAGCGAGGCGAGCAGGCCGACCAGCGAGCCGACGACCGCGCCGATCGGTACCGCGATGAAGGCGATTCCGAGGCTGGCCCGAATCCCGAAGAGCACCCGCGAGAACAGGTCCCGATTGACGTCGTCGGTGCCGAGCGGGTGCGCGGCGGACGGCCCGAGCAGGTTGGCGTCGCGGATCTGCTCGAGCGGGTCGTAGGAGGCGAGCAACGGCGCGGCGAGGCCGGCGAGGGCGACCGCACCGACCAGGATCAGCCCGGCCAACCCCTGCCCACGCAGGAGCGCCCGGCGCAGGGGGGCGGCGCGCCGTTCGACGGCCGGTTCGCCGGCCCCGGCCGGCAGGCAGATGTCGCTCTGCCCGGCCGGTGCGGCCGAGATCGGCTGCGCGGCCTCCGTGCTCACGACGTTCCTCCGATCCGGATGCGGGGATCGAGCCGGGCGTGGGCGATATCGCCGATCAACTGGATGATCACGAAGATGGCGACCGACAACAGCAACAGCACCTGCACCACCGGATAGTCGCGGCGGCTGATGCCCTGCTCGATCAGCTGGCCGATTCCCGGCCACGCGAAGATCGCCTCGACCAGCACCGCGCCGCCGAGCAATTGGCCGGTCTGGATGCCCAGGACCGTCAACATCGGAGGCAGCGCATTGCGCAGGGCGGTTCGGGTGACCAGTTCGAATCGACCGACCCCGAGGGCCCGTGCGGTCAGCACGTACGGCTGACGCATCTCGGTGCGCAGCGACTCGGTCAGGAAGCGGGTCAACGCGGCGGCGACCGGCAGACCGAGGCAGATCGTCGGCAACAGCAGGTATTGCACGGTGATGTCGGGGCGGGCGAGGAAGCCGTCCGGTGGCACACCGCCCGCCGGCAGGATCGGCACCACGATCGCGAAGAAGAGCACCAACAGCACGCCGGTGACGAAGGGCGGCAGCGCCACTCCGATCGTGTTGACCGCACCGACGACCGCCGACAGTCGGCGGCCCGGCCACGCGACGACCGCCACCGACAGCACCAGGGCGACCACCACCGCGAAGAACAGCGCGCTGACCGCCAGGGTCACCGTATTGGTCAGCCCGGCCGTCACCAGATCCGCGATCGACCCGCCGAGCAGGTACGACCGTCCGAGGTCGAAGGTCAGGACCCCGCCGATCCAGGACAGGTATTGATCGAGCAGCGGTGCGTCGAGGCCCAGTTCGGCCCTGATCGCCGCGATCGACTCCTCGGTCGCATCCGGCCCGGCGAGCGAGGTCGCCGGATCGCCGGGCACCAGCCGCAGGATCAGGAAGATCGCGATCGACGCGATCACCAGGACGGTGAGCGCGGAGGCGATGCGGGTGATCAGGTAGCGGGTCATGCGAGATAGGCCTCGGTGAGCAACCATTCGGAGCGCTTGGTCCAGCCGATATCGCGGACCTGCGTCGAGCTGGTCAGCTGGTTGAACACCACTCCGATCTCGATGAGGAAGACCGCGTCGAGCAGTTCGTCGCTCACGCGGCGGTACCGCTCGATCGCCTCGGCGGATCGGCCGTCGGCGACCTCCCAGGCGGCGGTGGCCGCCTCGAGGTAACTCGGGGAGGTGAAGCGCGACGAGTTGCGGGCGGCGTTGAACGGATAGGCGCTGACCGTCAGGGTCGACGGGGTGTACTGCGCCCAGGAGTGGAAGGTCACCCACAGGCCCGGGAACTGTTGCCCGATCAACTGTTTGACGAAGTTCGACGCTTCGACCGGGTCGAGCGTGACCTCGATGCCGGCATCGGCCAGGTCGGCCTGGATGATCTGAGCGGTCGCCTCGTAGTAGGGCACCCCGGCTTGGAAGGTCAGCGGCAGCGGGGCGCTGGGCGCGCCGACCTGCTCGACGAGCCCGCGGGCCCGTTCGACATCGAAACCGTAGGTCGAATTGCGCGATTCGTCGTATGCCGGAGACGATTTCGGCCAAGGCAGGTTGATCGGATAGCCGGCGCCGCGGAAGACCTCGGTGATGACCCGCTCCCGGTCGAGCGCGTAGGCGATAGCCTGACGCAGCCGCGGATCGGCCAGCGCGGGATTCTCGACATTGGCGCCGACGTAGATCTGCAATTCGGCGCCCTCGAGGTCGACATTCGAGAAACCGTCGGTGCCGCCGAGGGTTTCCGCGTCGCGGTAGGCGAGATTGGTAGTCGCCTGCACCTGGCCCGAGCGCAGGGCGTTCACGCGCGCCTGCGCGTCGGGGATGATCGACACGCGCACCGCGTCGAGGTAGGGGCGGTCGGCGATCCAGTAGTTGTCGTTGCGATCGAAGCTCAGCGACGAATTGGGCACCCGCTCGGTCAGCACGAACGGTCCGGTGCCGATATAGGCGTCGCCGGTGGCGAATCGGTCGAACGACTCCGAGTCGATGATCGGGACGGTGTCGAGCAGATCGAAGATATTGCCGAGCGGATGGGCGAAGGTCAGGACCAGTCGATGCGGATCGCTGGTGTCGTAGCCGGTGATCGCGGCCGCGGTGCTCTGCAACTGCGCCGTCCACCGCGGGTCCCCGTAGGTGCGCAGCGCGAACTCGGCGTCGGCGGAGGTGAACGGCCGCCCGCCGTGAAAGGTGACGTCGTCGCGCAGGTCGAGGGCGAGCGAGAGGCCGTCGTCCGCGAGTTGCCATGACGTCGCCAGATGCGGCTGCGGGTCGACGGACGAATCCGGCCCGGTGGGATACCGAATCAGGCTGTCGTAGACCAATCCGATCAGCGCGGTCGCGCCGGCGGTATTGGTCAGGATGTTCGCCGGGACGATGTCCAATTGCGCCGCGGTGTTGAGGGTGCCGCCGCGTACCGGTTCGCCGCCTGCGCCCGTCGCGGCGGACTGCTGCTCGCCGACCGCGGACGAGCAGGCGACCAGCGCCGGTGCGGCGCCGACGCCGAGGACGGCGAGCGCGACGAGTGAACCTCCGCGCAGGAAGCTGCGGCGGCCCAATGGGCCGGGCTGGTCGATACCCACGAAAGCGGTTTCCCTTCGATCCGGCGAACAGTGCTGTGCGCCGACGCCGGTCCACCGGGCTGGTCGGCGTCGGGATCGGGTACCGGAAACGCTACGATCACCGATATCCGAAAGCTGCTGGCTCGCATCGAATCAGATGTCGGTGCAGGATATTTCGGTTGAAATCAGGCCGATCGTTTATCTTCGGGATCAATACGACGCAGGGTGATCATGGCCACATGACATCCACGATCCCTGCTCCCACCGCGTTGAGCGTCACCAAACTAGGGGCCCGTATCGGCGCCGTGGTCGACGGCATCGAACTGTCCGGTTCGCTGGACGGGGAGATCGTCGAGGACCTCCGACGCGCCATCGCCGTGCACAAGGTGGTGGTCGTGCGCGGGCAGCATCATCTGACCGACGAGGAACAGTACAACTTCGTCTCGCTGCTCGGATCGCCCACGACGCCGCACCCGACGGTGCGCTCGCGCGGAACCACCGCCCTGCAGGTCGACTCGCGATACGGCAAGGCCAACAGCTGGCACAGCGATGTCACCTTCGTCGACCGGATACCCAAGATCACGACGCTGCGCGCCGTGGAGTTGCCGCCCTACGGTGGGTCGACCACCTTCGCCTCGACGGTCGCCGCCTACGAGTCGCTGCCCGAGTCGCTGCGTGTGCTCGCGGACAACCTCTGGGCCCTGCACAGCAACGCCTACGACTACGCCGCCGAGTTCGCCGAGAAGGCCGCGAACGACAAGGTCGCCGACTACCGCAAGGAGTTCGAGTCGACCCTCTACGAGACCGAACACCCGGTGGTTCGGATCCACCCGGAAACCGGCGAGCGGGCGCTGCTGTTGGGACACTTCGTCAAGAAGATCCTCGGCGTCTCCACCAAGGAATCGCAGGCGCTGTTCAACCTCTTCCAGGACCGGATCACCCGGCTGGAGAACACGGTTCGCTGGAACTGGTCGCTCGGCGATATCGTGCTGTGGGACAACCGCGCCACCCAGCACTACGCGATCGACGACTACGACGACCAGGACCGCAAGCTCAGCCGCGTCACGCTGGCCGGCGATATCCCGGTGAGCGTCACCGGCGAGCGCAGCCGGGTGATCACCGGCGATGCCGCCGAGTACTCGGTGATCGACGAACCGGTTCGCCTGGCCGGGTGATGGCCGCCCCCAACGACTCCCACCCCGAGTCGGGTGGGTCGAACGGATCGCGCGGCTACGACGGATTCGAGGGGGTGGTGGGCCGCACGGCCGCGGACTCGGTACCGCACTGGGCCGAGCCGCGGTCGGCGCCGCCCCGAGCGCCGAATATCGTGGTCGTCCTGATCGACGATATGGGCTTCAGCGATACCGGTCCGTACGGCTCCGAGATCGAAACCCCGACCTTGAACCGGTTGTCCGACAACGGCTACCGGTTCACCAACTACCACACCGCACCACTGTGTTCGCCCTCGCGAGCGGCCCTGTTGACCGGGGTGAACCCGCACCGCGCCGGCTACGGCTACGTCGCGAACGCCGACCCCGGCTTTCCGGGCCTGCGGCTCGAACTCGCCGACGATGTGCTGTCCCTGCCCGAGGCGCTGCGCGCGAACGGTTACGCCACCTTCGCCGTCGGCAAATGGCATCTGGTCCGCGACGCGAATCTGCGGCCCGGAGCATCGAAGGACTCCTGGCCGCTCGCCCGCGGTTTCGACCGGTACTACGGGTCGCTGGAGGGACTCAACTCGTTCTTCCACCCCAATCAGCTCACCCGTGACAACGCTGCCGTCGACATCGACGAATACCCGCCCGGCTACTACCTGACCGACGATCTGACCGACAACGCCGTGCGATATCTGACCGATCTGCGCGCGCACGAAGCGGACAAGCCGTTCTTCCTCTACTTCGCGCACGTCGCGATGCACGGCCCGCTCCAGGTGCCGGCCGACATTCTCGAGCGTCACCGGGGCCGGTACGACGACGGATGGGACAGTGTGCGCGGCAAACGCTTTGCCGCTCAACTCGCCTCCGGGCTCTTTCCGCCCGGCACGATCGCCGCGCCGCGCCACCACGAGGCCGGCTACGACGTCCCGCCCTGGGACGACCTCGACGCCGAGACCCGCGACCGGTTCGCCCGGTACATGGAGGTCTACGCCGCGATGGTCGAGACGGTCGACTCGAGCATCGGGCGCATCCTGGAGACGATCGACCGGCTCGGTGAACTCGACAATACGATCGTCGTGTTCACCTCCGACAACGGCGGCACCGCGGAGGGTGGGCCGGTCGGAACGCGCAGCTACTTCTCCCAGTTCGCGCACGTCGACGACCCCGACTGGGTGCGCGATGTACCGCATCCGGTCGAGGACATCGGCAGCGAACGGGTCGGCGTGCACTATCCGCGCGGCTGGGGGCAGGTATCGAATACACCGTTCCGGTACTACAAGGGGCAGACCTTCGCCGGTGGGGTGCGGGTGCCGCTGCTGGTCTCGTGGCCGGCGGGCCTACCCCGCGACGTCGGCGACGACGGTCTGCGCACCGAGTACTCCTACGTCACCGACCTGGCGCCGACCCTGCTGGATCTGGCCGGACTGGAGTTCCCCTCGCACCGCCACGGGCGGCCGGCGCTGGATCGGGATGGGGTGAGCTTCGAGCCGGTCCTGCGTGATGCCCGGATCGCCTCGCCGCATCCGGAGCAGTATTCGGAGATGTCCGGGCACCGCGGGTTCTACCGCGACGGCTGGAAGCTGCTGTCGCTGCACGAGGACGGCGCAGATGTCGACGATCCCCGCTGGCAACTGTTCGACGTGCGCACCGACCCGACCGAGCTCAACGATCTGTCCGAGGCATGTCCGGAGAAGGTCACCGAGCTGGCGACGGCGTGGGACGAGGCCGCCTGGCACAACACGGTTTTCCCGCTGCTCACCCGCGGCGACCTCGAACGGCGCCGGCCGTCGGAGGCCCGGCTGTCACAGAATGTGCGCATCCTGCCGGATACCCCGGTCCTCGAGCGCTACCGGTCGTCGCGTCTGGTCACCCACCGGGACGTCGACATCATCGTCGAACTCGCCGGCCATGTCGCCGGGGATGAGGGAGTTCTGCTGGCCCACGGCGATATTCAGGGCGGCTACCTGCTGTACATCGAGGACGGGAGGCTGATCGCGGGCGTCAATTCCTATGGGATCTACCGGGAGTCGCAGCCCGTCGAGGTACCGGTGGGGGCGCGCACGATCACGGTGGCCATCCGGGTGCTCCCGCATCTGCGGTGGTCGGTGCGCCTGTCGATCGACTCGGTGGCGGTCTCCTCGGTCGAGGACGTCGTGCAATTGGTCGGGATGGCACCGTGGACCGGAATCTCGGTCGGCCGCGATGCCCGCGGCCCGGTGTCGAGCGACCTGCGGGAGCGGCGCGGGATCTTCGTCTACTCCGGGGATCTGATCGCCGTCGAGTATCGGCCCGGGCCGGTGCGGGTACCGCAGGAGATCGTCGACCTGCTGGAGACGGAGGCCGAACGGATCGCCGACTGAACCGCTCCCGCGGCTCCGGTGGGGCCGGTCGGCGGGTGGCCCGCAGTTCGGTACCGGCGGTGGGGCGTCAGCGTCCGAGGAACCCGCCGCCGGTGCCGGCCTCCGACCCGCCGCCGGTACCGCCGATCCATCCGCCGGGTGGCAGTTCCGACGGCTGCACGATCACGAATCCCTGCCCGGAGAACGACAAGGTGTGTCGCTCGCCGGTGCTGCGGCCCATCAGGGTTCCCAGCCCGAACGAGTCGTTGTTGCGGGAGCCGACCTTCAGGCTCGACGACCACGCCACCGCGGCCTGCGGGTCGGCGTAGGTCGGTGCGTCGACCGTCAGGACGACCGGGGTCCCGTCGGTGGTGATCGCGATGCGCCCGCGGCCGGTGAAAATGCAGTTGAACAGGCCCGCGTTGCTCGATATCGCCGCGCCCTTCACCCGACCGATCGTGTAGCTCAGGCTCGCGTCGAAGGCCAGGACGTTCGCGCCGTTGATCGTCAACCCGTCGCGGCCGTCGAGGTCGATCAGGTGCACATCCGAGGCGGCGTCGGCGAGGAATAGATCGCCGCGTCCCGACACCTTCATCAGCGGAACACCCTCGCCGGACAGGCGCTGCTTGATCACCGCGCCGATGCCGCCGGCGCCGAGGGCCTTGAACGACATATCGCCCTGGTAGGCGACCATCGATCCGGCGCGCGCCATGACCTCGCCGTTCAGGCCGACCCGCACCATCTTGCTGCCCTGCTTGTGAATGCCCTGCCCGGTGACCTCGGCGTGGGCGGGCGAGAACAGGTCGCTCTGCATCGGAGTCGCTCCTGAAGGTTGGGCCGCGGGTCGAGGAGCGGCAGGAGGGGGCGCCGGTTGCGGCGGTGGATAGTTCGTCGGCCGCGAGGCGGGTCCGGGCGCCGGCGGTACGGGCGGTGGGAACGCGGGCGGTGGGGGAGTGGGGGTCGGCGGGACATCGGGTTCCGCGTCGATGTCGACGCCGTACTCGGTGGCGATACCCGCCAGGCCCGAGTCGTAGCCCTGGCCGATCGCCCGCACCTTCCACGCTGCGCCGCGGCGATAGATCTCCACGCACACCACCGCGGCCTCGGAGGTCAGCCCGGTCGCGGTGAAGGTCAGCCGGTCGCCGGCGTCGACGACCGCGGTCAACGGACCGGTGCCGGCAAAGGTGCGCGGCCCGGAGCCGTCCAGGCTGGCGGTCACCACGATCGACGCCACGTCGGCGGGCACCGAGCCGGTGTCGATCCGCACGACATCGCCGCGCCCCCGCCCGTGGTGATACGACACCCCGGCGCCCACCGGATTGTTGAAGAAGACGAAGTCGGCGTCCGATCGCACCGCGCCGCCCGAGCCGAGCAGCAACGCCGAGACATCCACCGGCGAGGCGCAGGTGACGGTCACCGTGACCGCCGCGGCGGTCAGCGGCCGGTTCTCGCCGGGCGAGAGGGCAGCGGTCACACCTCCAGTGTGGCACGCCCTCTCGGGTCGATCGCCGGCCTCGAACGAGCCGGCCGATGCGGCCGGTCGGGTGCGCTCGACCGCGGTGACCAGGGGCGATTTGGCGAAGGCCGAGGCCATTGCCTACACTGGTCGGGTTGCTCGGGATCCGCATGCCCATTTGTGGGTGAAACGCGGCCCGCTCACACATCGTATTCGGCCCCCGGGCCGAGACACTCTGCGCGTTCGCAAGGGGCTGTTTCGCCCTGCGGGAACCGCCGAGGTACTACCCCTGACCGACAAGTGTCGGTCAGGCCACACGTCTACTTCGCAGTAGGCCCACCACGACCACGTGACAGGCCCACACTTCGGTGCGGGAACCGGTGCGGGAGTGCTGTATGGGAACCGCCGCGGGAAGGGTTGGACGGACACTGTCATGACCATGACCGATCCGATCGCAGACTTCTTGACTCGTCTGCGCAACGCCAATTCGGCTTACCACGACGAGGTCGTGCTGCCGCATTCCAAGCTCAAGGCGAACATCGCCGAGATCCTCAAGAGCGAGGGCTACATCACCGACTACCGCGTCGAGGACGCGCGGGTCGGCAAGAGCCTCATCGTCGATCTCAAGTACGGACCCAGCCGGGAGCGCAGCCTCTCCGGTCTGCGTCGGGTGTCCAAGCCCGGCCTGCGGGTCTACGCCAAGGCCAACAACTTGCCGAAGGTCCTGGGTGGGCTCGGCGTGGCGATCATCTCCACGTCGACCGGTCTGCTCACCGACCGTCAGGCGACCAAGCAGGGTGTAGGCGGGGAAGTCCTCGCCTACGTCTGGTAGAGGAGGAGCACCCATGTCACGCATCGGCAAGCTCCCGATCACCGTTCCGGCGGGCGTCGACGTCACGATCGACGGCCAGGATGTCACCGTCAAGGGGCCGAAGGGCACCCTCGAGCTGACCATCGCCACGCCGATCACGATCGGCCGCAACGACGAGGGAGCCCTCGTGGTCTCCCGGCCGAACGACGAGCGCGCCAGCCGCTCGCTGCACGGCCTGTCGCGCAGCCTCGTGCAGAACATGATCACCGGCGTAACCACCGGTTACACCCAGAAGATGGAAATCCACGGCGTGGGTTACCGCGTCCAGCTGAAGGGCTCCGATCTGGAGTTCGCGCTGGGCTACAGCCACGCGGTGCCGGTCACGGCGCCCGAGGGCATCACCTTCGCCGTCGAGACGCCCACCCGTTTCTCGGTGTCGGGCATCGACAAGCAGAAGGTCGGCCAGATCTCGGCGAACATCCACCGTCTGCGTCGCCCCGACCCCTACAAGGGCAAGGGCATTCGCTACGAGGGTGAGCAGGTCCGCCGCAAGGTCGGAAAGACGGGCAAGTGATGAGCGAGAACACAACTGTCAAGCGCACCCCGGTCGGCACCGACGTCTCGACGGCGCGTCGCCGCTCGAAGATCCGTCGGCACGCCCGCCTGCGCAAGAAGGTGTCCGGCACCGCATCGCGGCCCCGGTTGGTGGTCAACCGCTCGTCGCGGCACCTGCACGTGCAACTGATCGACGACCTGGCCGGTCACACCCTGGCCTCCGCGTCCTCGATCGAGGACGACGTGCGGTCGGTCGAGGGCGACAAGAAGGCGCGCGGCGCCAAGGTCGGTGCCCTGATCGCCGAGCGTGCGAAGGCCATCGGCATCGACGCGGTCGTCTTCGACCGGGGCGGCCACACCTACGGCGGACGGATCGCGGCCCTGGCCGACGCCGCCCGCGAGGGTGGGTTGCGATTCTGATGATGATCACCAGTACGTACACGAAGGAAAGGGCGGCCTGATGCCGGGACGTGCAAGGCGTGACGGCGGAAGCGGACCCGCCGGATCCAATAATCAGGGCGGAGGCGACAACCGCGACCAGCGTGGTGGCGGTCGTGGCGACCGCCGGGACAACCGCGGTGGTGGCGGCGAGAAGAGCAACCACATCGAGCGGGTTGTCACCATCAACCGCGTATCGAAGGTCGTCAAGGGCGGCCGCCGGTTCAGCTTCACCGCTCTGGTGATCGTCGGAGACGGCGCCGGCCTGGTCGGTGTCGGCTACGGCAAGGCCAAGGAAGTTCCCGCGGCCATCCAGAAGGGTGTCGAGGAGGCCCGGAAGAACTTCTTCCGCGTGCCGCTGATCGGCAGCACCATCACCCACCCGGTGCAGGGCGAGGCGGCGGCGGGCGTGGTCCTGCTGCGTCCGGCCAGCCCCGGTACCGGTGTGATCGCCGGTGGCGCGGTGCGCGCGGTGCTCGAATGTGCCGGCGTCCACGACATCCTGGCCAAGTCGCTCGGTAGCGACAACGCGATCAACGTCGTTCACGCGACCGTGGCTGCCCTCAAGGGGCTGCAGCGTCCCGAAGAGGTCGCCGCCCGTCGTGGGTTGCCGATCGAAGAGGTTGCGCCGGCCGGTATGTTGCGCGCTCGCGCGGGACAGGGGGCCTGACGATGGCTCAGCTCAAGGTCACCCAGGTGCGCGGCACCGTCGGTGTCAAGCAGAACCAGCGCGACTCCCTGCGGACCCTCGGTCTCAAGGGCATTCGCAAGTCGGTCGTCCGTGACGACAACCCGCAGAACCGCGGGTTGATCAACGCGGTGCGCCACCTTGTCGAGGTCGAGGAGGTACAAGGATCATGACCCCGATCAAGCTGCACCACCTTCGTCCCGTCGAGGGATCGAAGACCGCCAAGACCCGCGTCGGACGCGGTGAAGGCTCCAAGGGCAAGACCGCCGGTCGCGGTACCAAGGGCACGGGCGCGCGCAAGAATGTGCCGGTCGGCTTCGAGGGTGGGCAGATGCCCATCCACATGCGGCTGCCCAAGTTGAAGGGGTTCAAGAACCGCTTCCGCACCGAGTACCAGGTGGTCAACGTCGGCGATCTGGCCCGGCTGTTCCCGGAAGGTGGCACGGTCGGCGTCGACGACCTGGTCGCCAAGGGTGCCGTTCGCAAGAACGAGCTGGTCAAGGTGCTCGGCGAGGGCGAGCTGACGGTTGCCGTTCAGGTGACCGCCAACAAGTTCTCCGGTAGCGCCAAGGACAAGATCGCCGCCGCCGGCGGTTCCGTGACCGTGGTCGCGGCCGGCGAGGCCTGAGAAGCGTCACCCGTCGACGTTTCGTCGGCACCGTCACCCGTCGCTGGTCGACGGTGACACCGGCGAGCACGACACCAACGAGGCCCGGCCGAATCCATGTGTATTCGGCCGGGCCTCACCGGTTGGTAGCCCCGACCACTTGGTTCCCGACGTCCCCGGCCATCCGGCGGGGGTTCGTGGGGTACCGCCCCTCCGATAGCCGACCGACGGCTGCGAACTGTTATCGTCTTTTGGTCGCGGGACTCCTCGCGCCCACTGTGGCGTGACCGGTGTTTTCGCAACCGACAACAGGCATCCCGGCCCCGACGGCCGAACGATGTCACCCGGGGAACACATCACCCGGGCGACTCGGCGCCACCGAGGTGGCCCCCGAACCAGATGAGCTCCACCAGGAGGTTGAGTGCTTTCCGCCTTCGTGTCGGCCATCAGGACGCCAGACCTGAGGCGGAAGATTCTCTTCACGCTCGGTCTGGTCGCGCTGTACCGATTCGGCGCCAATCTGCCCTCGCCCGGAGTCGACTTCGGCGCGGTGCAGTCCTGTATCGCCCTGATCTCCGGCGGTGACAACGCGGGGATCTACTCGCTGATCAACCTGTTCTCCGGCGGCGCGCTGTTGCAGCTGTCGGTCTTCGCGATCGGCATCATGCCCTACATCACCGCCAGCATCATCGTGCAGTTGCTGCGCGTGGTGATCCCCCGCTTCGAGGAACTGCAGAAGGAAGGCCAGTCCGGCCAGGCCAAGCTGACGCAGTACACCCGCTACATCTCGATCGCCCTGGCGATCCTGCAGGCGACCGCCCTGGTCGCGATGGCCTCCCAGGGCCAGCTCCTGCAGGGATGCCAGGAGAACATCATCGCCGACGACTCGATCTTCAGCCTGATCGTGCTGGTGCTGGTGATGACCGCCGGCGCGGCTCTGGTCATGTGGATGGGCGAGCTGATCACCGAGCGCGGTGTCGGCAACGGCATGTCGCTGCTGATCTTCGCGGGCATCGCCTCGCGGATCCCGGCCGAGGGCCAGTCGATCCTCGACTCGAGCGGCGGCGTCGTGTTCGCCATGGTCTGCGTCGCGGCACTGCTGATCATCATCGCGGTCGTCTTCGTCGAGCAGGGCCAGCGCCGTATCCCGGTGCAGTACGCCCGTCGCATGGTCGGTCGCAGGATGTACGGCGGCTCGTCGACCTATCTGCCCCTCAAGGTCAACCAGGCCGGCGTCATCCCGGTGATCTTCGCGTCCTCGCTGCTGTATCTGCCGTATCTGGCTGCCCAGCTCAGCGGCGCGTTGACGACCGCCGACCCCAGTTGGTGGCAACGGTTCCTCACCGAATACCTGATCAACCCGTCGAACCCGGTCTACATCGTCGTGTACTTCGGTCTGATCGTCTTCTTCACCTACTTCTTCGTGGCGATCACCTTCAATCCGGATGATCGCGCGGACGAAATGAAGAAGCACGGCGGATTCATTCCGGGATACCGTCCCGGACGGGATACGGCCGACTATCTGCACTACGTACTGAGTCGAATCACCCTGCCGGGCTCGATCTACCTCGGTACCGTTGCGGTACTGCCGAATTTGTTCCTCGACATGGGCACCACCGGAGCGGGTATGAATCTGCCGTTCGGTGGTACCGCGGTGCTGATCATGGTCAGCGTCGGTCTGGACACGGTCAAGCAGATCGAAAGTCAGCTGATGCAGCGCAACTACGAAGGGTTCCTCAAGTGAAACTTGTTCTCCTCGGTCCCCCCGGAGCCGGCAAGGGCACCCAGGCAGCTGTGCTGTCGGAAAAGCTCGGAGTTCCGCATATCTCCACCGGTGATCTGTTCCGGTTCAATATTTCGGAGGGCACCGAACTCGGTGTCGAAGCGAAGAAGTATTTGGACGCGGGCGACCTGGTGCCGAGCGAGCTGACCGTCAACATGGTCCGCTCCCGGCTCGCGGAGTCGGATGCCGCCAATGGATTCATCCTCGACGGGTTCCCCCGTTCGGTGGTCCAGGGTGACGCGCTCGAGGAGATCCTGGGCGAGAGCGGTTCGACCCTCAATGCCGTGCTGTCGTTCGAGGTCGATGAGGACGAGGTCGTCGCGCGTATGCTCGCGCGCGGTCGCGCCGACGACACCGAGGACGTCATCCGCAACCGCCTCGCGGTGTACCACGCCGAGACCAAACCGCTGCTCGACTACTACGGTTCGCGGGATCTGCTGATCTCGATCACCGCCAGCGGCACCGTCGAGGAGATCACCGGTCGGGCCCTCGAAGCCCTCGGCGCCTCGGCTACCTAGATCAACCGACCGCCCTCGCGGGCGGTGAACGGCCGGCTGTACCGGCCATGAAGGACCTCAGTGGGATTCACTCGACGTCGTAAAGCGGTTCCGTGGCGGACCGCCGACGAGTTGGACGCGATGGAAGCGGCCGGACGGGTCGTCGGCGCAGCGCTGATAGCGGTGCGCGCGGCGGCCCTTCCGGGCGTCAGCACTCTCGACCTGGACCGGGTCGCCGAAGAGGTGATCCGGTCCGCCGGTGCGGTTCCGTCGTTCAAGGGCTACCACGGCTTCCCGGGGAGCATCTGTTCCTCGGTCAACGACCGTGTGGTCCACGGCATCCCCAACGCGCAGGACGTCCTGGTCGACGGTGATCTGGTGTCGATCGACTGCGGGGCGATCCTCGACGGGTGGCACGGCGACTCCGCGTGGACCTTCGGGGTGGGCACCGTCGGCGACGACGACCGCGACCTCAGCGAGGCGACCCGGCTGTCGATGGAGGCGGGCATCGCGGCGATGATCCCCGGCAATCGGCTCACCGATGTCTCGCACGCGATCGAACTCGGCACCGAAGCGGCCGAGCGGCTGCACGGCCGCACCTACGGGATCGTCGCCGGATACGGCGGTCACGGAATCGGGCGGCAGATGCACATGGATCCGTTCCTGCCCAATGAGGGCAAGCCGGGTCGCGGCCCGGAGCTGGTGGTCGGCTCGACCCTCGCGATCGAGCCGATGCTGACTCTCGGGACCACCGATACGGCGATCCTCGAGGACGACTGGACGGTGGTGACCACCGACGGTTCCCGGTCGGCGCATTGGGAGCACACCGTGGCGGTCACCGCGGATGGTCCGCGCATCCTCACGCCCCGCCCGAACTGAGCAATACCCACAACGTCCCCATCACCCGATCCGGTGGTGGGGACGTTGTCGTTGCGGGGGGTTGTCGTTGTGGGGCCGGGGGCTACCTGCTCGGCGAGCCCGGGGCGGGTGCCTCGGTATGGGAGAGGAACCTGTCGATCACCGGGGCCAGTTGTGGCGCCTTGACCAGCAGGTCGAGATGGCCGCCGGAGAAGATGTGCAGCGTCGAATGCGGCAACAGGGTGTGCAGGATGCGGGCGTTGGCCAGCGGGATGATCGGATCGTCGTCGCCGAAGAGCAGCAGACTGGGCTGCCGGATCAGCGGCAGCCACGGCACGCTGGTCCAGCCCGCGCCGGCGAGCAACTGCAGCAGATAGCCGCGCGACGTTCCGGGATGCGAATCGTGCCCGAGGATCTCCGCCGCCCGCTCCGGCGCTCCGCGCAGCGACCCACCGTAGAGCCGGTCGGCGATCGAGGCGGCGTACGCCGGGTCGCGGTAGCGCCGCGGGGTGAGCATCCGCGACAACGCGCCGATCCGCCCCGGCACCGAGATCATGCCGGTACCCGTGGCGGCGAGGATCAACCGCCGACACCGCCGCGGATTCTGGGCCGCAAACTGCTGGGCGAGCGCGCCACCCCAGGAGAAGCCGAGCACGTCGACCCGGTCGTAGCCGAGGTCGGTCAGGAGCAGGCCGAGCGTATGCGCCAGCCCCGAGAAGCGGTACATATACGGCGGCGTCGACGACGACCCGGTACCGGGTGCGTCGAACCGGATGATCTCGAGGTCCTTCGGCAGGGCCTCGACCAGCGGATCGAGCACCTCGATGTTCGCGCCGATCCCATTGCACAGCACCAGCGGTGGGCGCGCGCCCGTACCGGGTCTGACGTGCACCCGGAACTCCACCCCGTAGAGGTGGACCCGGCGGAAGTAGCCGATGGTGCCGTCGTCGTCGATCACGGTCGGTGCGCCTTCCTCCCCGGGTACCGCCGACAGCCCGCCGCGGCGTGCCCGATCGCGGTCAGTTGTCGAAGACATAGGATCCGGGCGCCGCTTCGAGAATGGGATGGTCGTCGTCGCCCTCGGTGGTCGGCGCGTTGATGGTGCCGCCGTTGCGGTCGGCCAGCCAGGCGGCGTAGTCGACCCACCAGGAGCCCTTCCGGGTCTCCGCCAGTTCCAACCAGTCCTGCGGGTCGGTCGGGGTCGACTCCGCGACCCGGAAGGTCGCCTTGGTGTTGCTGGGCGGGTTGACCAGGCAGGCGACGTGCCCGCTGCGGGACAGCACGAAACGCGTCTTGCCGCCGAGCATCGCCGTCGACCGGTAGCAGCTCTCCCAGGGGCAGATGTGGTCGGACACCCCGGCGACGATGTAGCTGTCGACGGTGATCGTCGACAGGTCCACCGGCGACCCGAGCATCCGGGCGGCGCCGGGCCGGGCGAGCTTGTTCTCGACGAACATGTGGATGAAGTCGCGGTGCAGTCCGGCGGTCATCCGGGTGGTATCCGCGTTCCAGAACAGGATGTCGAACGCCGGGGCCGGTCGGCCCTGCAGGTAGTTGTTGACCCAGTAGTTCCAGATCAGGTCGTTCGGCCGGAGCCAGGCGAAGACCTCGGCGAGCGCGCTGCCGTCGAGGTAGCCGCGCTCCTGCGAGGCGCGCACCGCGTCGGCCGCGCCCTCCTTGTCGGCGAGGGCATTGAGGGTGCCACCGCCGCTCTGGTCGAGGACGGCGACCGCCAGCGAGAAGGTCGCCACTTTCTCCTGCTTGCCGAGGGCCGCCAGATGTGAGGCGTACATCGCCGACAGCGCGCCACCGGAACACAGGCTCAGCAGATGCGCACTCGGCGCACCGCTGATCGACAGGGTCGCGTCGATCGCGGCGCCGACCGCCTCCCCGTAGACGTCGAAGCCCCACTCCCGATGCCGCACATCCGGATTGCGCCACGACATGACGAAGACCTGCTGGCCCATCGAGACCAGGTACTCGACGAGGCTGCGGCCCGGGGAGAGCTCGACCAGGTAGTACTTGTTGATCACCGGCGGCACGATCAGCAGCGGGGTCACCCCGACGGTGGGGGTGACCGGGCTGTATTGCAGCAGTTCGAATTGCGGGGTCCGCAGCACCACCGAACCGGGGGCGGCGGCGATGTTCTGCCCGACCCGGAACGACGAGGTATCGACCATCGTCGGTACCCGCGGCGCCGACGAGACATCGGAGACGAGGTTGCGCAGTCCACGTACGGCGCTGGCACCGCCGGTGTCCAGCAAGGCCTTCCAGAACAGTGGATTGACCGGGGCGATATTGCTGGGAGAGGCGGCGTCGGCGATCAGATCGACCGCGAAACGCGCCCGCTCGGCATCGCGCGGCTCCAACTCCAACTCGTCGACGAGGCTGCGAGCGCTCTCGGCCGAAATCAAGTAGGCCTGCATCAGCTTCTTGAACAACGGATTTCCCGACCAGCCGGGGTCGGTGAAGCGACGGTCGCCGGCGCCGGGGCCGATCGAGGACTTGCCGGTGACGATGCGGGCGTATTCGCTCGCCAGCCCGGTGACCCGCCGGCCGAGCAGCTCCGGCCGATTTGCGAGCGAGACGACGGTATGGCCGGCGGTTCGACCGGGGATCAGGCGTCGCCAGACACCGCCCTTGGCGGCGCGGGTCAGCAGCATCTCGACGGGCGCGGCGACGTCGGCGACGTCCTTGTCGATGGAGGAGGACATCGGTCAGCGGCCCCGTCCGGGAGCGACGATATTGCGGCGCACGATCTTTCCGGTGGGCCCCTTGGGTAGCTCCTCGGTGAACCAGACGACGCGCGGATACTTGTAGGCGGCGACCCGCTCCTTGACGTAGTCGCGGATGTCCTCGGGCGCGGCGGTCGAGCCGGGCACGGGAACGATGGCTGCGGCGATCTCCTCGCCGAGTTCCGGATGGGCGACACCGATCACCGCGGCCTCCTGGACGTCGGGGTGGGAGTACAGTACCTCTTCGATCTCGCGCGGATATACGTTATAGCCGCCGCGAATGATCAACGCCTTCTTGCGATCGACGATGAAGAAGTAGCCGTCCTGGTCCCGGATGCCGATATCGCCGGTCAGGAACCACCCGTCCGCGGAGAGCACCTCGGCGGTGGCCTCGGGCCGGCCCAGATAGCCCTTCATGATGTTGTGGCCGCGGATCGCGATCTCGCCGGGCTGCCCGTCCGGCACCTGTGCGCCGTCCGGGTCGACGATGCGCATCTCGACCCCCTCCAACGGGATGCCGATCGAACCGATCTTGCGCACCCCGTCCGGCGGGTTGAACGAGGCGGTCGGGGAGGTCTCCGACAGGCCGTAGCCCTCGATGATCGTGCAGTCGAACCGCTTCTCGAAGCCGCGCAACACCTCGACCGGCATCGCCGCGCCACCGGAGACACATAGTCGCAGGCTGGGCATCGTCACCTCGGGGCGCTCCCGCCCGGCGGCGAGCATCGCCGAGTACATCGTCGGCACGCCGAGGAAGACGGTGACCGCATCCCGTTCGACGACGTCGAGGGCCGCGGCGCCGTCGAAGCGGCTGATCAGCGTCAGACACGCGCCCGCGAAGATGGTGCTGTTCATCGAGTTGGTCTGCCCGAAGGTGTGGAACAGCGGCAGACAGCCCATGACGACATCCGCCGGGCTCAGTTTCAGCCAGTCCTGCGAGAAGATGTCCGCGTTGCGGCGCAGGTTGGCGTGGGTCAGCTCGGCGCCCTTGGGGGTGCCGGTGGTCCCGGAGGTGTAAAGCACCACGGCGGTGTCGGTGTCGTCGCGGTCGACCGGTTCGAGCGGCAGCTGCAGGCGTAGACGCCTCGTGAAGCTGTCCGGTTCGACGGTGATCAGAGTGGTGCCGGTGTCCGCGGCTCCGGCGGACGGATCGCCGGGCGCGGCATGCCAGGCGAGCAGGATGCCGGCCTCCGAGTCGCCGAGGTAGTGCGCGACCTCCGCCTCCTTGAGCAGCGGATTGATCGGCACGACCACGCCGCCGGCGAGCAGGATGCCGTAGTAGCAGATCGGAAACTCGGGGACGTTCGGCAGCATCACCCCGACACGGTCGCCCGGCTCGACCCCGGCGGTGTGCAGCAGGGCGGCCAGCCGGCGGGCGGAGTCGGCGAGCTGGGCGTAGCTGACCACGCGATCATCGAGACGGAGGGCGTCGGCGTCGGGATCCGCCGAGGCGGAGGCGAGGAGGCGCTCGGCCAGGTTGGACATGGTGGTCTCCGTTCGATATCGCGACAGACCACGAGTGTTCTGCATCGCCGATACCGACGGTTAGGGGTCCGCTCACAGATCGTCTTGTGATGTGACCACCACCACCGGTCACCGCTCGGGTCGGGAGCGCTCCGCGGTGGGTGATCCCGGCGACCCCGACCGCAGCAGACGTACCGCGACGATCAGGTCCATCACCTCGGTGAATCGGCGCAGGTCGCGGCCGGTGCGCTCCGCGATGCGCTCGAGCCGGTAGTAGGCGGTGTTGACGTGCAGGTGCAACCGCTCGGCCGCCACCTTCGCGTTCAGATCGGACTCGACGTACGCCTCGAGGGTGTCCAGGTAGACCCGATCGCCGGCGACCTCCTCGCGGACGAAGGCGGTGATCCGCGGATCGATCAGGCGGTAGGCGGTCGTGTCGTCCGCGCGCAGCAGGTAATCGATCGGGGACAGCGAGGTCGCGGCGCGGACGGTGACGGCGCCGTCGGTTCCGGGGCCGTCGGGTCCGATGCTGTCGCGGGTCACCGTCGCCTCCCGATGGGCCTGCGCCACGAAGTCCCAGTCGTGGTGCACCGTCGAGATCCCGGTGGCGATACCGGAGTTCGGTGTGTCGACGTCCGGCCGGAGCGCGACGAAGCGCGCGACGATCTCGGCCGGGTCGGCGGTCGGGAACAGGCCGATCACCTCGTCGTGGCGCGCGACGATCAGCCCGGTGCCGCCGCGGCCGACCGCGGTGCGCATCAGCGAGCGGATGCGGGTGAGCGCGGAGTCGTCGATCCCGTCGGGCAGGCGGGTCGAGGTCGCGACGAAGGGGGCGCCCGCGGTCAGCCCGGCGGTGTTCAACAGGGCCCGCCGCGGACCGATGATCGGCCGGCGCCCGGCGAGCAGGTCCTCGATCAGGTCGCGCCGCATCCGTTCCCCGTCGGCGAGGCGGAACTGCTCGGCCTCCAGGTAGGCGCTGCCGGCGTCGGAGCTGACCAGTTCGATCACCTCGAGCAGCAATTCGCCGGTGCGGGTGAGGATCGCGGCGATATCCCGATCCCGGCAGCGGGGATCGAGGTCGTCCATCTCGGCGATGGTGGCGACCAGACGTCGCCAGAAGGTGATGTGACCGATCCGGAAGGCGCGCAGGAAGTCGTGCAGGCCGATGCCCTGCTGGACCCGGCTCGACGCGAACTCCGGGGTGGCCGGGAAGTCGGCGGCCGCGGGGGAGCGATTGGTGTGCAGGCAGCTGACCAGGGCGCGGAAGACGCCGAGGCTGTGGTTGTACAGCTGCACCTGCAGCAGGGGGTCTCGGCTGATCCCGTAGGCGGCGACCTCGGCGGTGATCGTGTCGGCCGAGTCGCGGGCGATCGATCCGACGTCCGGGCCGATGCGATCGGCCAGCAGGCGCAGCAGGTGGTCGAGATCGTGTCGGCATCCGAAGTCCGATGGCGCCGTCATTGCACGAACCGTACGCGGTCCGAGCGGGCCGTCGGGTCGAAATCGCCCGCCGCTTCGGCCTTGGCCGGCCGTGCCCCGGCGGTCTGCGACCTAGCCGAGGACGCGGCGCAGATAGCTGTTGTCGAAGACCCGGTCGGGGTCCCACCGGTTGCGAACGCGCCGGAAGTCCTCGAAGTGCGGGTAGCTCGGCGCGAGATCCTCCGCGGTCCGATGGTGGACCTTGCCCCAATGCGGCCGGCCGCCCATCGCCCGGGCCATCGCCTCGAAGGCGCGGAAGTAGTCGTCGGCCTCGCGGCGGTAATATTCGTGCACCGCAACGTATCCGGTCGGCCTGCCGAAGGCGGTGGACAGCCAGATGTCGTCGGCCGCGGCGCAGCGGACCTCGACGGGAAAGGCGGTGCGATAGTCGGTCTGCCCGAACCACTGCGACAGCTCGCGCAGCAGATCCGGGATGCGCTCGACCGGTACCGCGTACTCCATCTCGCGGAATCGCACCCGCCGCGGGGTGACGAACATGCGGTAGCTGCGGCCGACCGAGTGGGAGGTCGATCCGGCCACGCTCGCCGACAATCGGTTGACCGACGGGATCATTCGCGGCACGCGGGTGACGACCCGGTTGATCACCTCGAAGACCCCGTTCTCGAGGGTCTCCTTACCGATCCGGCCGGCAAATCGGGCGGCGGCGGCGCGCCATCCCGGGCTTGCGTCACCCTCGACCGACAGTCGGCGATTGCGCTTGGTGTGGACCTGGTCGGTATGCGGGAACCAGTAGAACTCGTAGTGATCGTTCGCGGTTCGGTCCTGCTCCCAGTTCTCGAGGACCGGGTCGAGCCGGCCGGGCCCCTCGACCGCCTCGAGCAGGAAGGCCGGCACGCAGCGCAACACGATGGTGGTCACGACGCCGAGGGCGCCGAGGCCGAGCCGGGCGGCGGCGAACAATTCCGGCTCTGTGGTCGGATCGCAGCGGACCGCGGTGCCGTCCGCGGTGACGATCGTCATGCCGGCGATCTGATCGGTCAGGCCGGTGAACGCCGAGCCGGTACCGTGCGTGCCGGTGGACAGGGCGCCGCTGAGGGTCTGGGCGTCGATATCGCCCATATTGCGCATCGCCAGACCCAGCGACCACAGCGCCGGGCCGACCTCGTGCAGCCGGGTCCCGGCCCCGAGACCGACCAGAACGGTCCCGTCGGGTTCGGGGACGAGGCTCTCGATACCGCTGAGATTGCGAACGTTGAGGGCGACGCCGTCGGTCACGGCTATCGTGTTGAACGAATGGCCCGAGCCGAGCGCTTTGACCCGCTGCCCGGCCTCGTGCGCGCGGCGGACGGCGTCCTCGACATCGGCGGTGGAGCGGGCGACCACCAGATCGCTCGGTGAGGCGCTGACATTGCGTCCCCAGTTGACCCAGCCCTGCCGGCGTCCGCTGGTCCGATCCGGTTGCCTGTCCCGATCCGGTTGCCGAGCCGGCGGAGGAAGCGTTCGCACGACCCCACTATCTCCTGGACACTTGTTCAGGTCAAGTCGGTGACATCCGAATATCGGTGGTCGGATTAAGATCTGTTCATGCTTTCTCGCATGCCCGCGCCGGAACGTCGAAATCAACTGGTTGAGGCGGCGCTGACTATTGCTTCACGGTCGGGAGTCGCCTCGGTGACGGTTCGCGCGGTCGCGGAGGAGGCCGGCGTCTCCCTCGGTGTTGTGCACTATTGCTTCCAGGACAAGGAAGAAATGGTCACCGCGATGGGGCAGGCTCTCGTCCTGCAACTCGCCGGGTCGATCGACACCCTGGTCGACCTGATCGTCACCCAGATGGACGAGCCGCCGTCGGGACAGTCCGGCCTGCGAGATCTGTTGTACCGCGGCCTGATGGCGATGTGGGCGCATATCGAATCCGTGCCGAACCGCGAGTTGTTGACGTACGAAATCACGTGTTACGCATTGCGCTCGCGCCCTTCCGGTTCCGAGGCGTCGTCGCGAATTGCCGAGGAACAGTATCGGGTGATGGATGCGCAGGCGTTCGAGTTTCTCGATCGGGCGGCGGCGTTGACCCGGACGACGTGGACCGAGCCGTTGGTGGATTTGGCGCGTATGACCATTCTGTCGATCGACGGATTTGTGCTGCGGTGGTTGGTCGATCGCGACGCGGAGGCCGTTCGGCGCCAAATCGAATTGCTGGCGGGACGGCTGGCGGCCGCCGCCGTCGCTCGATGACCCTGCACCGGCAACCGATCCGACCGAACGAATCCGACAGCCGACGCGCATCGGTCGCCCCCGCGATCGACCTCTCGCTCGACGCGGTCGCCCGCCGTCTCAACGGTGCATTCGACACGCTCGCCGCGCCGGTTCTGGCTCTGGACATGGCGGCCCTGCGCGCCAACGTCGAGGATCTGCGGCGCCGGGCGCTGGGAACCCCGATCCGACTGGCGACCAAGTCGATCCGCGTCGAGGCGGTGATCGACCTGCTGGTCGGTGCGGACGCCGGCGTCACCGGTTTCCGGGGAGCGATGGCCTACAGCGCCGCGGAGGCGGTGTACCTGGCCCGTCGCGGAGTCGCCGACATCCTGGTCGGCTATCCGACGGTCGATCGCGCCACCATCGCCGAGATCGCGGCGGATGACGTTCTGCGCGAACGCATCACCCTGATGGTCGACAGTGGGGACCAGGTGGGACTGGTCGCCGACGCGGCCTCGGGCGCCCCGGTGCGGCTCTGCCTCGACATCGACGCGTCGCTGAGGATCGGGCCGGCGCACCTCGGGGTGCGCCGCTCGCCACTGCGCACCCCGGCACAGGCGGCGGCGGTCGCCGCCGATGCCCGTGCCCGCGGGCTGACGGTGGTCGGGGTGATGTTCTACGAGGCGCAGGTCGCCGGCATGCCGGACCGGCAGGACGGGATCGCCGCGGCGCTGCACGAGCGGGCGGTCGCACTGGTCAAGCGGCGGACGATGCGCGAATTGTCGACCCGGCGCACCGCGGTGGTCGACGCGGTCGTCGACGCCGCGGGACCGATCGAACTGGTCAATTCCGGTGGCACCGGCTCGATCTCCGAGAGCGCGGCCGACCCGGTGGTCACCGAGGTGACGGCCGGTTCCGGGGTATTCGGGCCCACCCTGTTCGACCGGTACACCTCCTTCCGTCCGCATCCGGCGCTGATGTACGCGCTGCCGATCGTGCGTACACCCGGCCGTCGGATCGCCACCGCGTTCTCCGGCGGTTACATCGCCTCCGGGCCACCGTCGGCGTCCCGGGCCCCCAGCCCGGTGGCTCTCTTCGGCGCGGGAGGGGTGGCGGTTCCGCTTCGGGGACTGGTCGCCGCCGAGGGGGCGGGGGAGGTTCAGACGCCGATCCGCCACCGGGGCACCGTTCGGCCGGGCGACCGGCTGTGGATGCGGCATGCGAAGTCGGGAGAGATCTGCGAACGATTCGATCGGGTCCACCTGGTCGAGCCCAACGGAGCGGTCACCGAGGTCCCCACCTACCGGGGCGCCGGACTCTGCTTCGGCTGACCCCACGATCCGCTCCCGGACGAACGACAACCGCCGGCCGCCCCGAGGGACGACCGGCGGTATGCCGAACGAGACGGTCGATCAGGAATAGATCGAGTCGATCGCCGCAGCGCGCTCCTTCTGAATGATGTTGCGCTTGAGCTTCATCGTGGGCGTCATCTCGCCGCTCTCGATCGTGAAGTCGGCGTCGAGCACCTTGTACTTCTTGACGGCCTCGGCCTTCGACACGTGCTTGTTCGCGGTGGCGATCAGCTCGTCGAGCTCGGCGATCATGTCCGGGTTGGTGGACAGCTCGGCGACCGTGGTCGACTCCGGCAGGTTGTGCCGCTGCTTCCAGCCCGGCAGCGCCTCCGGATCGAGGGTGATCAGCGCGCCGATGAACGGCTTGGCGTCACCGACGACCAGGCACTGGCTGACCAGCGGATGGGCGCGGATCGCGTCCTCGAGGATCGCGGGGGCGACGTTCTTGCCGCCGGCGGTGACGATGATTTCCTTCTTGCGGCCGGTGATCGAGACGAAGCCGTTCTCGTCGATCGTCGCGATGTCACCGCTGTGGAACCAGCCGTCGCGGATCGCTTCGGCCGTCGCCTCGGGGTTCTTCCAGTAGCCCTCGAAGACGACCGGTCCCTTGAGCAGCAGTTCGCCGTCCTCGGCGATCTTCGCGGACATGCCGGGGATCGGCCGGCCGACCGAGCCGACCCGCTGGAACTCGGGGGAGTTGACGGTGATCGCCGCGCTGGTCTCGGTCAGGCCGTAGCCCTCGTAGACCGGCACGCCGATACCGCGGAAGAAGTGGCCGAGCCGGGCGCCGAGAGCGGCACCGCCGGAGACGGCCGCGACGCAGTTGCCGCCGAGAGCGGTCTTGAGCTTCGAGTAGACCAGCTTGTCGAAGACGGCGTGCTTGAGCTTGAGGCCCAGGCCGGGACCGCCGGTGTCCTGCGCCTTGCTCCACTCGATCGCCGTGGCCTCGGCCTTCTCGAAGATCGAGCCCTTGCCGCCGTCGTACGCCTTCTGCTTCGCGCCGTTGTAGACCTTTTCGAATACGCGCGGCACCGAAAGGATGAAGGTCGGCTTGAAGATCGCGAACTGCTCGACCAGCGTCGTCGTATCGGAATGGTGGGCGACGGTCACGCCGGTCTCGAAGGCGCCGAACGCGATCGCCTGGGCGAAGCAATGCGCCAGCGGCAGGAACAGCAGTGTGGTGCTGCCCGGCCGGAAGAGGAAGGCGAGGCTGGTACGGACCGCGGCGACCTCGGCGTAGTAGTTGCCGTGGGTGAGCTGGACACCCTTCGGCCGGCCGGTGGTTCCGGAGGTGTAGATCAGCACGGCGCCGGTCTTGGCGGTGATGCCCGCGGTGCGCTCGGCGATCACCTCGTCGCCGATCTCGCTGCCGCGGCCGTCGATCTCCGCGAGCGCGCCGTTGTCGAAGACCAGGGTCTCGACCAGGTCGGGAGCGGCGGCGGCGACGTCGGCCACCGTGTCGAGTTCGGTGGCCGAACCGACCACCAGCAGCTTGGTGCCCGAATCCTCCAGGATCCACTTCGCCTGCTCGGCGGACGACGTCTCGTAGATCGCGACCGTCGTCGCGCCGGTGGCCCAGATCGCGTAGTTGAGCACGATCCACTCGTACCGGGTCCCGGACATGATCGCGACCCGGTCGCCGGCCTCGATACCGCTCGCGACCAGGCCCTTGGCCGTGGTGGTTACCTCGTCGGCGAACTGCTTGCTCGTGACGTCGTAGTAGGTGTCACCTTTGCGGCGCTGGAAGGGTACGTGTCCGGGTTGTTCCTTCGCGAAGCGAAAGACCGAAGCAACCAGGGACGCATTTTCCGGAACCGTATAAGTGGCCGGATTCGTGAACTCGAGCACGAGGGAACCTCCGAAGTATCTGTAACGTCTATTTCATCACACCCGGGCCCGAGGAGTGTCCGCCGTCCCCCGTTCGAAACGTGACCGATATGTCGTGTTCGGGGGCGTTCCCCGATGGCCGGTTCGCTCCCCGGCAGCTCTCCCGGCCGGACCCATACCTTCCGGCGGCTCAACTCGGCCGACTGCGGGTCGCGGCCGATCCGTGTCGTCCGGCCGTCGCGAATGGCGGACCCACCGGGTGCCGCGGCACGAGTTGTGAGCAGTCGAGCGCCCGCGCGCCACGGATCGTCGACCGTCGACTACCCTGGTGTGCGGATATGACTAGCTCAGAATCGGTACCAGTCGAGCCGATGACATCGAACCAGTACGCACCCACCGACGCCCCGCCAGTTGGGCTCGAGGGGGAGCGAAGTGACCCCGCGCCCGCCCCGGTGGTGGGCGAGCCGAGCGACGGCCGAACCGTCGCGAGCGCGGACGAGCCCGAGGGCGCGGCCGAGACCGCGGCGCCGGAACGTCCGGACGAGCCCGAGGGGCCGCGCTTCGCCGACCTCGACATCGATCCGCGGGTCCTGCGCGCGCTCTCCGACGTCGGCTACGAGTCGCCGTCGCCCATTCAGGCCGCGACCATTCCGCCGTTGATGGACGGCCGGGACGTGGTCGGGCTCGCCCAGACCGGTACCGGCAAGACCGCGGCCTTCGCGGTGCCGATCCTCTCGCGCATCGACGTGTCGACCCGCCAGCCGCGCGCGCTGGTGCTCGCCCCCACCCGGGAGCTGGCGCTGCAGGTGGCCGAGGCATTCGGCAAGTACTCCGCGCACATCCCCGGCCTGCAGGTTCTGCCGATCTACGGCGGCCAGTCCTACGGTGTGCAGCTCTCCGGGTTGCGCCGGGGCGCCCAGGTCGTCGTCGGCACCCCCGGACGGGTGATCGACCACCTCGAACGCGGCACCCTCGACCTGTCGAACCTGGACTTCCTGGTCCTCGACGAGGCCGACGAGATGCTGACCATGGGCTTCCAGGAGGACGTCGAGCGGATCCTCGCCGACACCCCGGAGTACAAGCAGGTGGCGCTGTTCTCGGCGACGATGCCGGCGGCGATCCGCAAGCTGTCGGGCAAGTATCTGCACGACCCGGTCGAGATCACCGTCCAGTCGAAGACCTCGACCGCCTCCAACATCACCCAGCGCTGGGTGCAGGTCGCCCATCAGCGCAAGCTCGACGCGCTCACCCGCATCCTCGAGGTCGAGGCCTTCGAGGCGATGATCGTCTTCGTCCGCACCAAGCAGGCGACCGAGGATCTCGCCGAGCGGCTGCGCGCCCGCGGCTTCGCGGCCGCGGCGATCAACGGCGACATCAACCAGTCCCAGCGCGAGCGGACGATCTCCCAGCTCAAGAGCGGGCAGATCGACATCCTGGTCGCGACCGACGTCGCCGCCCGCGGGCTCGACGTCGACCGCATCTCGCACGTCGTCAACTACGACATCCCGCACGACACCGAGTCCTATGTGCACCGGATCGGGCGTACCGGCCGCGCCGGGCGCACCGGCGAGGCGCTGCTGTTCGTCGCGCCGCGCGAGCGACATCTGCTGCGCTCGATCGAGCGGGCGACCAAGCAGCCGTTGACCGAGATCCCGTTGCCGACCGTCGACGACGTCAACGCGCAGCGCGTGTCGAAGTTCGCCGACTCGATCACCGAGTCGTTGGCGGCCCCGTCGTTGTCTTTGTTCCGGCGTTTGGTCGAGGACTACGCGTCCGAGCACGACGTACCGATGGCGGACATCGCCGCCGCGTTGGCTGTGGCGTCCCGCGACGGTGAGGCCTTCCTGATGGAGCCGGAACCCCCGCCCTCCGAGCGGCCGCGTCGCGACAAGGATCGGGACCGCGATCGGGATCGGGATCGCCCCGGACAGGGTGGTCGGTCGGGTGGTTCCAAGTCGCGCAGCGGTGTGGAGATGGCCACCTACCGGATCGCGGTCGGCAAGCGCCACAAGGTCGTTCCGGGAGCGATCGTCGGTGCGATCGCGAACGAGGGCGGCCTGCGCCGCAGCGACTTCGGGCATATCAGCATCCGGCCCGACCACAGCCTCGTCGAACTGCCCGCGGATCTCTCCCGCGAGACGGTCGATGCGCTCAAGCGCACCCGGATCAGCGGCCAGCTGATCAACCTGCAGCGCGACTCCGGTCCGCCGTCGTCCTCGGCGCCGAAGAAGCGCAAGCGCGACTGAGGCATCCGATCACCGGGGGCGGCCCGGACTCACCACCAGATGTCCTCCGGTGGAGTCGAATTGATCGACAGGATCGTCCACGCCCCCGGCTCGCCCTCCAGCACGCTGATCCCGCCGTTGCGGATGCGCGGCGGCGGTCCGCCGAGGAGCGGGCCCAGCAGGGCGCGGATCGCGCCGCCGTGGCTGACCGCGATGATCGCTTCCCCGGCATGCTCGCCCGCCAGCTGTTCGATGCGCATCGACATCCGGCGGGCGACGTCGTGATGCGGTTCCATACCGGGGAATAGCCCTCCCGGCCATTGGCGCCATCGTTGATACTCCAGGGTGCCCTCCGCATCACCGAACGACCGTTCGACCAGGTCGTCGTGGGTGGCGGTGACCGTCAGGCCGATCTGCTCGCCGATGGCGGTCGCGGTGGCGTGCGCACGGGAGAGAGGAGAGGACACCAGGGTCGACCAGGAATAGGGCAACGCCGCCAGTTCCGTGCCGGCCCGGGTGGCTTGCCGGCGGCCAAGGGCGTTGAGTGGAATATCGGACGAGCCCTGCAGTCGTCCCTCTCGGTTCCAGTCCGTTTCCCCGTGACGGACGAGCGCGACGACGGTCATAGTGAACGCACACTATCCGATCGGTCGGTAAGGGCCGGCCGGTCGGTGCGCTGCGTGCAGTCGGCCGGGGTACCGTCGAGGCGTCGGCGTGGACGGAAGGATATCGAGGATGATGAAGCTTGCGCTCTCCCCTGAGGAGGCCGAGTTCCGCGACGAGCTGCGGACGTTCTACCGCACCACATTTCCGGAGGACATTCGCGAGAGCAATATTCGCGGTGAGCTCAGCCGTGACGACATCGTCCGGTCGATGCAGGTGCTCAACGAGCACGGCTACGCCGTACCCGGCTGGCCCGTCGAGTGGGGCGGCCGCGACTGGAGCCCGGTGCAGCGCCACATCTGGCTCAACGAGATGCAGTTGGCCGGAGTCCCGGAGCCGTTGAGCTTCAACGCCGGGATGATCGGTCCGGTGATCGCCACCTTCGGCTCGCAGGAACTCAAGGAGCGCTTCCTGCCGAAGACCGCGAACCTCGACATCTGGTGGTCCCAAGGCTTCTCCGAGCCCGAGGCCGGGTCCGATCTGGCATCGCTGCGCACCGTGGCGGTCCGCGACGGCGACTCCTACGTGGTCAACGGTCAGAAGACCTGGACGACGCTCGGGCAGTTCGGCGACTGGATCTTCTGCCTGGTCCGGACCGACCCGAGCGCGCCGAAGAAGCAGATGGGCATCTCGATGCTGCTGTTCCCGATGGATGCGCCCGGCGTGACCGTGCGACCTATCGAGCTGATCGATGGTGGCTTCGAGGTCAACGAGGTCTTCCTCGAGAACGTCCGCGTGCCGGTCGAGAACCTTGTCGGCGAGGAGAACGCCGGCTGGACGTACGCGAAGTTCCTGCTGGGCAACGAGCGCACCGGCATCGCGCGCGTCGGTGAGACCAAGCGTGCGCTCGCCGAGGCCAAGGCCCTCGCCGCCGCGCTGCCCGGCGGATCGCTCTTCGACGATCCGCTGTTCGCCGCCCGTGTGGCCGAGTTGGAGAACGAACTGCTCGCCCTCGAGGTGACGCTGCTGCGCATCGTGGCGAGCTACGAGAAGGGCAAGCCCAGCCCGGCATCGTCGGTGCTGAAGCTGCGCGGCTCTCAACTCGACCAGTTGGTGACGGAGTTGGTGACCGATATCGCCGCGGCCGACTCGCTGCCGGTCGATGCTGCGGACATCGCGAGCCCCGAGTGGGCGCAGCAGTCGGCGCGTCGCTACCTCAACCACCGGAAGGTCTCGATCTACGGCGGTTCCAACGAGATTCAGCGCGGCATCATCTCGTCCGGCATCCTCGGCCTCTAGACCTTCTGTTCGCCCCTTCATCCGCAAGGACACCAGCATGCATTTCGAATTCGATGACGAACAGAAGATGTTGCGCGACACCGTGCGTGACCTGCTCGCCAAGACCTACGGCGATGCCGAGGCGCGCCGCCGCGCAGTGGCGACCGACCCCGGCTACAGCACCGAGGTCTGGCGGCAGCTCGCCGAGACCGGCATCCTCGGTCTGACCTTCTCCGAGGAGGACGGCGGCGTGGGCGCCGGACCCGAGGAATTGATGGCGGTCATGGTCGAGATCGGCCGGGTGCTGGCACCCGAACCGCTGCTCGACGCCGTCGTGGTCCCCGGCGGTCTGATCGGCGCGCTCGGCTCGGCCGAACAGCGCGGCCGACTGCTGCCCGAGGTGGCAGAGGGATCGTTGTTGCTGGCCTTCGCCCATGCCGAGCCCGGAGTGCGGTGGCCGTCGACCACCCTGGCCACCACCGCGACCCCCGTCGGTGACGGCTGGACGATCTCCGGCACGAAGAACCCGGTGCTGCGGGGTGACGGAGCGGCGACCCTGGTGGTCTCCGCGGTGCGCCCGGACGGCACCACCGGGCTGTTCCTGGTCCAGGCCGACGCCGCCGGCGTCACCCGCACCGCCTACCGCACGCACGACGGATTGCGCGGCGCCCAGGTGGTCTTCGACGGCGCGGCCGCCGAGGAGTTGGGTACCGGCGACGCGAGCGCCGCGATCACCGAGGCGACCGTGCGGGCCCAGGCCGGGCTCTGCGCCGAAGCGGTCGGCGCGATGGAGGAATCGCTGCGGCTGACCTCCGAGTACCTCAAGCAGCGCAAGCAGTTCGGCGTTGTGCTGGCGAAGTTCCAGACCCTGACCCAGCGCGCCGCCGATATGTACGTCTCGCTGGAACTGGCGCAGAGCATGAACCTCTACGCCACGATGACGCTGGCCGACGGCATCGTCGACCCGGTGGTCGCCTCGCGTACCAAGCTGCAGATCAGCACCGCCGCACGGCATATCGGCCAGGAGGCGGTGCAGCTGCACGGCGGTATCGGCGTGACGGCGGAGTACCCGGTGGGCCATTACTTCAGCCGCTTGACCGCGATCGAGCACACCCTCGGTGGCCGCTCCGAGCACCTGAAGGTGCTCGCCGATACGGTCAGCGACCACGAGATGGTCGACGTCACCGGCTGAGATACCTACCCGTGGAAGATATTCGGATGGCCGCACCGCTCGCCGCCGACTACCGGATGCTCGTCGACCCGCCGACGGTCGACGAGTACCGGCGGCTGCGAGCGGTGACCGGTCTGTCGCCCAAGACCGCCCGGCAGGCGGAGGGGGCGATCGCCGGCACCTGGACGTGGCGCACGGTGCGCACCGCGTCCGGGGAAGCCGTCGGCATGGGCCGGGTGGTCGGCGACGGCGGTTGGTACTTCCTGATCGCCGATATGGCGACCCTGCCCGACCATCAGGGCCGCGGCATCGGGGCGGCGGTGCTGCAATCGCTGCTCGCCGAGATCCGCGAACGGGCCGAGCCCGGCGCCTACGTGACTCTCACCGCCGACCCGCCCGGTCGGCACCTCTACGAGACCCACGGCTTCGAGGACGTCGCCCCGGCGCGGACCGGAATGTGGTTGCGCGACTAGGGATCGCGTGTGCGGTCGCTGCCGAGGGGCTCGCGTCGAGGTCGTGTGGAAATCGGCACCTATACGGTCCGCGAGCACGTATATCGTGTCCGCGGACCGTATAGGTGCCGATTTCCACACCTCAGTCCTGCGAGCAGGTCCTCGCACAGATCGCGGCGAAGGTCGTACGCGCGTGGTCGGGTTGGTCGCGGTGTGCGGCGATCGCGGCAGCCAGGGCGATCCGCGCCTGGGAGGCCCGGAGCAGTCCGGTCGGGATCGCCCCGGCCGCGGCCATATCGTGGCCGCCACCCCCGCCGCCGTAGGCGGTGCTGATCGCTCCGAACGGGGTGCGACTGGTCAGCGCCACCGGAATACCGGCGGCCGTTGCCTCACCGATCGCGACCGTCACATCGGGGTGGGCGTTGCCGCCGCCGAGCGCGACGACCACCAGACCGTCCACCCCGGCGGCGATCGCCGCGCGGATCGTGCGACCGGTCGCCCCGACGTGCAGGGTCACGATGTCGACCACCACATCGGCGATCGGCGCCGGCGGCAGGGTCATCCGGCCGCCCGACGGCTGCACATCTTCGGTCGGCTGCACATCTCCGGACGGCTCCACATCGCTGGTCCGCTCCAGATCGCCGGCCGAGGGGGCGTCGTCCGCTAGGTTCTGGCCGAAGCCGTCGAGGCGGGCGGTATCGAGCTTGGTGGTCCCCGCCGCGGGAAGCACCCGGTCGGCGAAGGCGATCCAGGTGCGGCCGGCGCGAGCGGGGTCGCGAGCGGCGGCGATCGCCAGTTCGAGGTTGGCCGGGCCGTCCGGATCGGGATGGTCGGCCGTCCGCTGCGCGCCGGTGAAGGCCACCGCGGCATCGCCGGTGTGATGCAGGTCGACCAGCATCGCGGTCTCCTCCATCGTGTCGGTCCCGTGCGTGACCACCACCCCGACGACGGTGGGATCGGCTGCGGCCCGGCGGACCTCGGCGTCGATGCGATCGAGTTGCGCCAAGGTCAGCGCCGAGGAGTCGACCGCGAAGAGGTCGACGATCCGCAGCGAGGAGCCTGTCGCGTCGACGGTGTCGGCCGGGTCGAGGCCGCCCGGCAATCCGTCGGCGACGGTCGCGACCCCGGCGTCGTCCACGCGGGCGGCGATCGTGCCGCCGGTGCCGATCAGCACGACGGTCGAGGCCGTGGTCGACCCGGTCATCGGGCGTCCGTCGCCGACACATCGGAGCGGTGCGGCAGCACGATGAGCTGCCCGGTGCCCGGGTGATCGAAGGTGTCGATCGGATGCCGATAGACCCGGTCGATGTGGTCGGCGGTCAACACCTCGCGCGGGGTACCCGCCGCGACGGTTTCACCGTTGTCCATCAACACGATGCGGTCGGCGTAGGCGGCGGCGAGGGCAAGATCGTGCACGACCACCAGGATCGCCGCTCCCTGCCCGGACCGCTGCCGGAGGGTCGAAAAGAGGTGCTCCTGGTGCCGCAGATCCATCGCGGCGCTGGGTTCGTCGAGCATCAGCACCGGGGTGCGCTGGGCGAGGGCCCGGGCGACGGCGACACGGGCGCGCTCGCCGCCGGACAGGGTCGCCATCGACGCCTCGCGCAGCCCGTCGAGCTCGCAGAGCCCGATAGCCTCCTCGATCGCGGCGGCCGACTCGACCCGCTCGGGGCGGCGCTCCCAGGGGTGGCGGCCCATCGCCACCACATCGTCCACCGTGAACCCGAAGCTCACATCGTTCTGCTGTAGGACGATCGCCCGGCGGCGGGCCAACTCGCGGCGCGGGATCTCCGCCATCTCGACCCCGTCGAGCAGCACCCGCCCGCCGGCGGGCCGCTCGATCCCCGACAGCGCGGACAGCAACGTCGACTTGCCGCAACCGTTCGGACCGATCAGCGCGACGATCGTGCCGTGGTCGACGTGCAGCGAGGCCGACCGCACGATCGTGCGTCCACCCCGCGCGACGGCGACGTCCGTGGCCTCGAGCGCGGGGGTCACCATCCGTGCGCCCGCTTGCGCAGCAGTACGAAGAAGACCGGCGCCCCGACCAGGGCGGTCACCATGCCCAGCGGCAGGTCCGCCCCGCCGACCAGGGTGCGGGCGACCAGGTCGGAGATCAGCAGGATCAGCGCCCCACCCAGGGCGGAGGCCGGCACGAGCACCCGGTGCGCCGGTCCGACGATCATGCGCAGCAGGTGCGGGACCACCAGCCCGACGAACATCACGATGCCGGTGAACGACACCGCCCCGGCGACCAGGACCGCCACCAGCACCATCGCTGTCCGCCGCAGCTTGTCGACGTCGATGCCGAGCCCGGCCGCCTGCGCCTCGCCGAGGGCGAGCAGATCGAGTCGGCGGGCCAGCAACCACGCCGCCGGCACCCCGATCGCCACGATCGCCCCGACGATCCACACCGCCTCCCAGGACGCCGCGTTCAGCGACCCCAACTGCCAGAAGACGATCTGATCGCGCGCGGTCGGGGAGGCGATGAACGTCATCAACGCGATCAGCCCACCGGCGAAGGCGTTGACCGCGATACCGGTCAGCACGATGGTGATCACCGCCGCGCGGCCGTCTTTGACCGCCAGCAGGTAGACACCGGCCGCGGTGATGACCCCACCGAGAAAGCCCGCGGCGACCAGCGGCAACCCGGACGCGAAGAAGCCGCCGGCGACGAAGGCGGCCGACGCGCCGACCGCCGCGCCGGAGGACACTCCGACGACACCGGGTTCGGCCAACGGGTTGGCCAGGACGCCCTGCATCAGCACGCCGGCGCAGCCGAGGGCGGCGCCGATCAGCGCGGCGAGAATCACCCGCGGGAAGCGCACCACCCACAGCGTTTCCTCGCCGCGCGGGTGCGAGGGCAGCGGGCCGATCTCGAGGCCCATATGGTGCAGGACGCTGCCGATCACCTCGCTGTACGGGATGTACACCTGCCCTTGACCGGCGCAGTAGAGGCCGACGGCGACCACGGCGACCGCCAGCACGATCAGCGTCGGCGCGGCGGGCAGAACGGTGCGCCGACGGGTGGGGCCCACCGGCGCCGTCCGTGCGACCTGCGGGGAATCGGTCACCGGTACATCGCATCCGCCAATGCCGAGAGCACCCGCCCGGTGCGCGGGCCGAAGCCGAGGATGTACGAGTCGTCCATCGCGATGATGCGGTCGTTGCTGCCCGCCGAGGTCTGGGCGATACCGGGCAACTGGGCGACCGCGTCGAGGCCGCCGACCGATTCTGCGCCCGCCGCCATCACCAGGATCACGTCCGGGTCGGCGGCGATCATCGCCTCGGTGGTGATCGCCAGGAACGGTTGGGTCTGCCCGGCGACGGTCGCCGCGTCGGTCGCCCCCAGGGCGGCGATCAGGTCGTCGGCGCCGGAGCCGGGACCGGCCATCAGCTGCAGGGCGGCCCCGCGCAGGTAGACGAAGGTGGCGGTGACGTCCTCGGTACCGGCCGGGATCGTCGCACGGGCGGCGGCGATCTCGTCGCCCACCCGCCCGGCGAGGTCGCTCGCCGCGTCCGGTACCCCGAGGGCCGCGCCGACCGCCTCGATCTGGGTGGTGACGGTGTCGACCGATCTGCCCGGGTCGAAGGTGACCACCGGAACGCCGGCCTCGCGCACCCGGTCGATCGCCTCCGGGGGACCGATCGAGGAGTCGACCAATAGCACGGTGGGATCGAGATCGAGGATCGCCTCCGGGGTCAGGCGGTGACCGCTGTCGGTGACCACCGGCACGTCGGCCACCGTCGGATCGTCGGTCGGCACATCGCGCCCGACGATCGAACCGCCGAGGCCCAGTGCGAGCACGGTCTGCGCGAGGGTGCCGTAGCGGTCGAGCGCGATGATGCGCGACGCGTCGGTCACGGTCACCTCGGAGCCGCCGAAATCGGTGACGGTGACCGGCAGGTCCGGGGTGGGGGTCGATTCGGGTGTGACGTAGGGCTCGGCGAGGGTCGCGGTCTGCGGCCCGGGGCGCAGGATCTCGTCCACCGAGGCGGACGACGCCGCCGTCGACGAGTCGATCGGATCGGTCGAGCAGCCCGCGAGCAGGAGCGCGAGCGCGGCGGCCGCCCCCGCGAGCCGCCGCCGTCCGGGAAAGTGGTCGGAACGGGGCGGCATGCGGCTGACGGTCACACAGGACAGGCTAACTGCCCCGCCGGCTGTGACGGGGCCCCCACCCGCGGGAGCCCCGTTCGCCTAGAGGTCGAGCGTCAGTTCGTCGTCGACGCAGCGTGATACGCAGATCAGCATCGATCCGGCGTCGCGTTCGGCGTCCGACAGGATCGTGTCGCGGTGCTCGACCTTGCCGTCGAGCACCTTGATCTTGCACGTCCCGCAGAAGCCCTGCCGACAGCTGTAGGGCACGCCCGGCAGCTCGCGCCGAATCGCCTCCAAAGCGGGCTCGTCCGCGGCGACCGGTACCCGCACCCCGCTCTTGGCGAGCGTGATGGTGAACGGGCGGCCACCGACGACCGGGGGCGCGGAGAACCGTTCGTAGTGCAACTCCACGTCCGGGCGCCCGATCAACGCCTGTCGCAGATTCTCGAGCATCATCGGCGGGCCACAGGTGTAGACGGTCGACGGCTCGGCCGACGGGCTGCCGGAATCCTCGTCGCCCAGCAGATCCGCCGGCGTCGGCAGACCGTGCTCGTCGTCGGTACGAATGGTGATCTTGCTGCCGTACGGCCGCAGTTCGTCGAGGAACGGCAGGCTCTCGCGGCTGCGGCCGACGTAGATCATCGACCACGGCAACTCGAGCCGTTCCGCGGTGGCGAGCATCGGCAGGATCGGGGTGATCCCGATGCCGCCGGCCACGAACCGCATCCGGGTCGCGGGGGAGCCGAATCCGGGCAGTGACAGCGGAAATGCGTTGCGCGGCCCCTTGACTCGGATCGTGTCGCCGACCTTCAGCGCGTCGTGGACCTCGAGCGAACCGCCGCCACCGTCCGGGATGCGCCGTACCGCGATGCGGTAGGTGTCCTGCACGGTCGGATCGCCGCACAGCGAGTATTCGCGCATCCGCCCCGACGGGAGCAGCAGGTCCAGGTGCGCACCGGCGTACCACCGCGGCAGCGGCTCGTCGCCGACCGGGCCGAAGGTCAGCTCGATGACGTTCTCGTCGCGGGCGACCACCCGACGGTCGACGATGCGCACGGTCAGCGTGCGGTCGACCTCCTGCGGCTCGCCGGGGTGGATCAGTCGCTGCCACGCCGGAAACCAGTAGCGTCCGGCGATTCCCAGCCCGCGCAACACCCGGTCGCGTTCGCGGCGTCCGTAGAGATCCGGTGGTGTCGGCAGGAAGTCGGGATCGCCCGCGTCGGGTGCGGTCGATCGATCCATAACGGTCACTGCGCGCCGCCGCGGGCCCCCGGCGAGGCCGCCAGATAGGCGACCGCCTGGGCGGTCGACCCCACGTCGGCCGGATCGTACTTTGTGCTGAAGTACGGCACGGTGGTCAAAATGACCGACCACAGGCTCGGGACGTGGCCGGCGCGCACTCCGCGCAGCCAGCCGACGATGACCTGCGGGAACGGGTAGTTCCGTTCGGGGTCCGCCTTGAGCAGGTAGCGAGTCGTTCGCGAGATGATCAGGAACAGACCGAGGATGGAGATCACCATCGCCCGGATCCGGCTGAGGTAGCTGTTGTCGAAGTAGGTGGCCACCTCGTGGGCAACGCTGCGGTGCTCGACCTCCTCGGCGCCGTGCCACTGGAACATGTCGGTCATCCCCGGATGCGCACCGCCCCTGGCCCAGCCGGAGTTGAGCGCGAAGTCGCCCAGCACCGCGGTGTAGTGCTCGATGGCCGCGATCAACCAGAGGCGCTCGGTGAGGTTCTTGTGCGCCTTGCGCGGTGAATCGGTCTCGCGGGGCTCGAGGAGGCGGCGAAAGATCCAGGCCATCTGTCGCTCGGCCGGATCCGGGTCGATGCCGCCGCGTACCAGGTAGTCGCGCAGAGCCTTGTCGTGGGTATCGGCGTGCACCGCTTCCTGCCCGACAAATCCGCGCATGGCGGAAGCCAATTGCTCGTCGCGGACCAGAGGAAGCGCCTCGTTGAAGGTGCGCACGAACCACCGCTCACCCTCGGGGAGGAACAGATTGAGCGTGCTGATGACGTGCGAGGGCACCGGGTGACCGGGAATCCACTCGAGGGGAGCGTCCGACACGTCGAAATGAACGTCGCGTGCGTGCAATTCGACCGGCCCGGGGTCGAAGGCCTTGTCGTACCGGGGAAGATTGGCGGTCATGGCTCCTCCGATGGGATTGAGGGGGCGGGAATGTCAGACGACGCGGACGCGAGCGAGGGCACGCGAGACGGCGGGCGTGAATCGGTAGGTGCGGTATCCGGCCTGCGCCTCGGGGGTGACCGGGACCACGGCCCGGTTCTTCTCGATCGATCGCACGATTGCCTTCGCCACGCGGTCCGGTGTGTAGTTCCGGCGCCGGTAGGCCGCGGTGATTCGCTCCTGCTGGGCGCGTTCGGTCTCCGCGTCCGCGCCTGCGATCCGGGTACTGCTGGTGATATTGGTGGCCACGATGCCGGGGCAGATCGCGGTGACGCCGATGTGGTCGTCGGCCAGCTCCGCGCGCAGCGATTCGCTGAACAGCAGGACGCCGGCCTTGGTGGCGGCGTAGGCGCCGAGGCCGCGCTGCGGGGTGAACGCGGCGGCCGAGGCGAGGTTGACGATGTGGCCGCCGACGCCGCGTTCGACCATCGCCTTGCCGAATAGTCGGCTGCCGGTGATCACGCCGGTGAGGTTGATGTCGATCAACCGGCGGATCTGCGCATCGGTCGCGTCGAGAATGCTGCCGGCGAGGGCGACACCGGCGTTGTTGACCACGATGTCCGGCACACCCTGGGCGGCGATGATCGCGGCGACGGTCTCGGCGAAGGCCTCGTCGTCGGCGACATCGAGCTGGTAGGCGCGGGCACGACCGCCGGCCGCGTCGATCGTGTCGGCGACCGTCTTGGCGGCGGCGATGTCGATATCGGCCAGCGCCAATTCCGCGCCCCGCTCGGCCAGCGCCAACGCGGTCTCGCGCCCGATACCGCTGCCGGCACCGGTGATGACCGCCAGGCGGCCGGTGAAGGACCCGGGAGCCTCGGTGACGCGGAGCCGGTCGATCTCCGGATCGGGGGTGCCCTCGAGGGAGGCGATGAAGCGGGTGGTGATGTCGGCGATGAACTCCGGCCGGGAGAACGGCAGCCAGTGGCCGTTGGCGGTGTCGATCCGCCAGAGATTGGTCGCATAGCGCCGGCTGTTGTCGAAGATCGGCGGGCGCAGCGCGATATCGCGGTGGTTGACCACCTCGAGCACCGGAATGTCGGTGGGGCGCGCATCCGGTCGCGCCAATGCGGGGCGGATGTTCGCGCGGTAGTAGGCCAACCCGGCGGTGGTGTCGGCGCGGAAGGTCGCCCCGGTCACCACGTCCGAAGTGGGGGTGCCCTCGATGAGGTTGATGAATCGCGGCCAGACGCCGGGCAGTGCGAGGACCTTCGTGGCGAGCACCGGCAGGACCGGCAACTGGAACAGGCCCGTATAGGCCGAGGACGCCAGCTGGGAGAAGGCGGCGCGCAGCGAGGCGGGCGTCGGTCGGGACAGCCGTTCGCGCACCCAGGCACCGAGGTGATCGAGATTGGGACCGGAGATCGAGACGAAGGACGCGATATAGCGGTCGGCGCCCTCGGTGGTCACCGCCTCCCAGGCCTGCACCGAACCCCAGTCGTGGGCCAACACGTGGACCGGGCGGTCGGGGCTCGTCGCCCGAACGACGGCGAACATATCGCCGGCGAGCTGCGGGAGGCGGTAGCGATCGACCGAGCGCGGGCGGGTGGTTCCGCCGTATCCGCGGGTGTCGTAGGCGATGAGGTGGAAGCGGTCGACCAGGTCGGCGGCGGCTGCCGTCCACAGCTCGTGGGTATCCGGCCACCCGTGCATGAGCAGCAGCGGCGTCTTGCCGGGAGTGCCCGCTTCGAAGACGGCGATCGAGATGCCGTCGTGCTCGACCGTGCGTGGCCGCCACGCGATGTGCCGTGCTGTCGCAGTGGCTTGTGTCTCCGTTGACATGGGATAACGCCTCTCGCCGGTCGTACCGCTCGGAGAAATACGTTACCACTCGTATCAGATACTGAGGGTATCTCCTGACGGTCCCGAGGGATTCTCGCGACGCCCTCCGAGGCGAGGTGGAACGCGGGTGCCCGCTGAGCTCGGGTGATGCCGGACACAACCTACACGTGATGTCGAACACACTCTTGGAGTGGCCTCGGACACACGAAAGCGGTGCCATCGACGAGCGATGGCACCGCTTTCGTAGGAGCCGGTGGTCTCCGGCCCCGGTGTTGTCAGACCTTCTGTGGTGTCAGACCTTCTGGGGTGCCTTGTCCTCGGCGCCCTGCGCCTGCGTGCGCGCCATACCGCGTTCGATCGCGGCGACCAGTTCGGCCCGCAGGTTGGACGCGGCCACGATCCGGTCGACCGAACCGACCCGCTGGGCCCGCTCGATGTTGTGGATGCCCTCGAACTCCGCCGCCACCTCACCGAGCTTGTCGGAGCGGACCGCGGCCCGTACGGCATCGAGTTCCAGACGCAGGTGCGCCCGGTCGATGTCGCTGGTCGCGGCCGCGATCTGCGCCTCGATCTGCTGGACCCGCTCGTCCCGAGCGGTGCGGGTGGTCACCTCGCGGGAGAAGACCACCGCGGCCGCCGGGGCGCCACCGATCACCGAGGCGAACGAGCCCTCGACCGCGAGCACCTCCATGTTGTCGTTGAGGGCTCCGGAGAAGACCACGAACGCGCCGCCGTGGTAACGCGAGATCACGCAGAAGACCACCGGACCGTCGAAGTTGACGATCGCCCGACCGATCTCCGCGCCGTTCTCCAACTGGATATTGCGCAGCGACTCGGGGGAGCCGTCGAAGCCGGAGAGGTTGGCCAGCACGACCACCGGACGGTTGCCGCTGGCGGCGTTGATCGCGTGGGCGGTCTTCTTCGACGACTGCGGGAACAGCGTGCCGGAGGTGTACTGCTCCGGGCCGTCGGCCGGGAACCACCCCTTGCGCTGGATCGGCCGCGACTCGATACCGATGACCGTCAACGGATACCCGGCCAGATGGGCGTCGAAGACCACCGAGGTCTCGGCGCCGGCCATATCGGCCCAGCGTTCGAGCACGATGTGGTCCTGGTCGACCACCGAACGCATCACCGTCCGAATGTCGAACGCCTTCTTGCGTTCCGGGTTCTTCTCGGCCGAGAAGATGTCGCCGACGGTGGTGAAGTCGCTCGACGGATGGGTATGCGGGTAGCCGGTGATATCCCGATCGGTCGGGTCGGTGGTCGCAGCGCGGCGCGGGAACCGCTCGCCCGGGGCGATATAGGCGTGCTCGTAGTGCCGCAGCAGAACCTCGCAGGCGGTGGCGAGATTCGGTGCCCAGTACTGCGCTTCGCCGTTCGGTCCCATGACGCGGTCGTAACCGCCGATGCCGAAGTTGTCCTCCGCCGAGATACCGCCGGAATAGTCGAGCGCCTGCTTGCCGGTCAGCACCATCGCGCTGTCCGGGGTCATCACCAGGATGCCCTTGGTGTGGGTGAGCATCGTGGCCTCGGCGTTCCAGTACGGCTGGGCGCCGACGTTGATGCCCGCGACGACGATGTTGATCTCTCCGCCACCCTGGGTGAAGGTGATGATCCGCCGCAGCGCCCGCGAGACCCAGTCCATGTTCTCGGTACCGGAATCCATGGCGATGGTCGCGCCGGAGGAGACGGTGAACCACTCGACCGGGACGCCCAACTTCTCGGCGAGGTCGATACCGGCCACCACCCGGCTGCACTCCGCCTCGGCGACGGTGCCCAGCGCCCGGGTCGGGTCGCCGAAGAGCGTCACGCGGGTCATGCCCTCGGGATAGAGCGCGGTCGGCGTGCTGGTCAGGCCGACGATGATGCCCGCGCGATTGTTGCCGTGCGCGCGCTCGATCGGAACCAGATCGCCCGCCTCGTCGAAGTCGTACTCGACGAAGGTGCCCTCACGGCCGGTGAGGATCGAGACCAACTCGTACGGGTAGACGGTGTCGCGAGCCCGCGAGCGCCGCACCTTCTGCGAGTACTCGTCCTCCGGGCGCAGCGCCTCGGACGGCGGCTCGGTGACATCGACGGTCACCCCGGCGCCGTGCCGGTAGGTGAAGTTCAGCGCGACGTCGCGCGGCTCGCGGCCGACCGCGAGCAGGCGCGTCAGGACGGTGATCTTCTCGAGCCCGGCCGCGACGGTCAACGGCACGATGTCGTCGGCGATCGAGGTCAATTCCTCGAGCGGGGAGGCGACCAGCGGCCACACGTAGAGCACGACCCGATTGCTGTCGAGGCGACGCTTGCCCCGGCGGGCCTGATGGCGGCGGATGCCGTCCAGGCAGGACGCGAGCTGCCGTTCGAGTGCCGGGAAGCCGACCACTCGACCCGCCTCGTCGCGCGACAGATCGATATCGCGGATCTCCGCGAACGCGACCAGCCGCTCGTCCTTCGGGTTCTCCTTGGCCACCAGGTGGAACAGGTAGGTCTCCGGAGCCGCGGGCAGACGGGTCGGGGTGAAGTTCTTCATCCGCCACAGCTGCAGCCGGCGTCCGGTCAGCGGATGCATATCGCGCTGCCGCTGGTCCTCGACCACCCCGACGTCCGGCAGGGCGCGGAAGGTCAGCTGCCGCGGCCGTCCCGAGTCCTGGTCGTCGATCACGGTGACGGTGACCCGCCGCCAGACCTGCATCGCCGGGTGGTCGCGCAGGACCTGGAGCAGCTCGGCGGCGACGGTGTCGGTGTCGGGCGCGTTCGACCAGCTCAGGTAGAGGTCGACCGTCGGCTGACCGGTCGCGTCGGCGGTGCACCGATCGGCGGTCGCCAGCGCCTCGGCGAGCTGGTCGTGCTCACCGGTCAGGGCGACGACCTGCAGGTCGACACCCTCGACGCGGTAGCTGCCGGTCACCACGGTCCGGCCGTCGACCGACGCCGTGGTGATCTGGCCGAGGCCGTGGATCCGGTAGTACTGCCGCGTGATCACCTCGAGCAGGACATCCGGATTGGCCGGACGCTGCCCGAGCAGGTCGATCAGCGGCGCGGAGGAGTCGACCAGCGCGTCGATCCGGCGGGCGCGATCGGCGGCCAACGGATGCTCGCCCAGGTACTGCAGGATGCCGCGGACCTCGTCGTTCGCACGCTCGCGAGCGCGCAGGATCTCCGGCTCGTCGAACAGGCGGTAGCGCAGGTTGCGGGCCAGGTCGCCGATCACCGGGTAGCGAACCTGGGTCGCGACGATCAGCAGATCGAGCACGTCGGCGAATTCCGGTGTCGCCTGGGCGTCGTCGGCCCGGTTGACGATGCGGCTCTCCAGCAGCGCGCTGATCGCCGGCACCTGCTGCTCCATGCGCTGCTGGGCGACGAAGATGCGGTGCACCGCGTCGCCGAGTTCGTTGCGCTCGGCGTCGACGGTCGTGTCGTAGTGCCGCAGCGCGCGGGCGAGCTTCTCGCGGAACTGCTCCGGCAAACCCTGCACGTCCGAGTCGAGCGACTGCAGGAACGAGTGGAAGTGCTCGCGGGGGCTGTGCACCGGGGTGTCGACCAGCTCGCCGACCCCCGGCTTGTTGCGGGACAACTCGCACAGGTCGGCGAAGGTCTGCAGGACGTCGATCTCCGCGGCGAGCAGCACCGGATCGGCGTCGCCGATCTGCGCGCGCAGCTGCTGGTACTCGGCGACCAGTTCGCGGGAGCGTTCCGCGCTGACGTCGTAGCCGGTGATCTGGGCGCGCAGGGTGTCGAGCCGATCGAGCGCCGCCTCGCGCGGGTCGGTCTGCTCGCTGTCGGCCTGCGAGGCGAACTCGACGCGCTCGGAGGCCTCGGCGGTGTCCTGCTCGCCCGCGGGATCGACCCGCAGCAGCGGGGCACCCGAGTCGACCTGCTCGTTGACCACGGCCAACACATCGCGCACGCGCCCGGCAACCGGGGCGCGCACCGCGGTCTCCATCTTCATCGACTCGAGGACGACGACGATGTCGCCCGCCTCGATCTCGTCGTCGACCGAAACCGGCACGGCCACAACAACAGCCGGGGCCGGAGCGCGGACCACGCCCGCCTCGTCCTGGCTGACGCGGTGGGTGATGCCGTCGACCTCGATCAGGTACTGCGCGGCGCCGGGTACAGCGACAACGCGGAAACGCTTGTCGTGCAGGTCGATTCGACGCTCGTACTCACCGATGCGCTCGACGGCGACCTCGATCTCACCGGTGCCGGGATCGACCCGGTAGCTGTGCGGACCGACCTGGGAGACGTCGAGCTGATAGGCCTGTCCGAGGTAGCTCAGCTCGATGCGTCGGCCGATCTGCTGGGACGAGCGCGGGCGGCCGCCGCGGGCGGACCCGAGGAAGCTGTTGCGCTGGTGCTCCTCCTCGAGGGCGTAGCTCTCCAGCGCGGCGGCGATCAGGGCGACATCGGCCAGCGGCGGAACGGTCGACGTACCGGTGGGGCCGGTGCGGTCGAGCCAGCCGGTGTCGGCGGTCGCCTCGATGACCTCGGGGCGGTCGAGCAGGTCGAGCAGGAACGACTTGGTGGTCGTACCACCGTCGATGACCACGGTGGTCTCGCGCAGGGCGGTGCGCAGGCGGCCGAGGGCCTCGTCGCGGGTGCGGCCCCAGGCGATGATCTTCGCGACCATCGAGTCGAAATCGGGCGGGATGACATCGCCGCGGGCGATACCGGTGTCGACGCGCAGACCGGGGCCGAGCGGGAAGTCGAGCAGGCGCACCGCGCCGGGGGCGGGAGCGAAGCCGTTGTCGGCGTCCTCGGCGTTGAGGCGCGCCTCGATCGCGTGCCCCTTCTCCGGCGGGCAGTCACCCTCGAGGGCGCCACCGTCGGCGACGTGAATCTGCAGCTTGACCAGGTCGAGTCCGGTGGCCGCCTCGGTGATCGGGTGCTCGACCTGCAGGCGGGTGTTGACCTCGAGGAAGGTGAAGATCTTCTGCTGCGGCTGGTAGAGGTACTCGACGGTCGCGGCGCCCTTGTACTTGGCGGCCTTGACCAGGTTGGCGGAGACTTCGCGCAGATGGAGCGACTGCTCCTCGGTCAGCAGCGGCGAGGCGGATTCCTCGATCACCTTCTGGTTCTTGCGCTGGATCGAGCAGTCGCGCACGCCCGGCGCCCAGACGTTGCCGAAACCGTCGGCGATGATCTGTACCTCGACGTGCCGCGCGTCGGTGACCAGCCGTTCGATGAAGACGACGGGGTCGCCGAAGGACCGCTCGGCCTCACCCTGGGTGCGCTCGAGGGCGACCTCGAGCTCGTCCTCGGAGTAGACCTTGCGGATACCGCGGCCGCCGCCGCCGCTGCGAGCCTTGATGATCAGGGGGTAGCCGATCGCCTGCGCGTGCCGACGGGCATCGGCGCGGGTCTCGACCGGGCCACCGCTCCAGGGTGCGACCGGCACGCCGACCTTCTCGGCGAGCAGCTTGGCCTCGACCTTGTCGCCGAGCAGGCGCATCGCCTCGGGCGACGGGCCGATGAAGGTGATGCCGAGATCGGCACACAACTGGGCGAAGGTGGGGTCCTCGGCGACGAAGCCCCAGCCGACCCAGACCGCGTCGGCGCCGGAGAGGCGCAGCGCCCGTTCGAGCTCGGCGTAGTCGAGGTAGGGGCTGCCGGCGCCGGTCGCGCGCAGGGCCACGGCCTCATCGGCCTGCCGGACGAACATCGCTCGCCGCTCGGCCTCGGTGTGCAGGGCTACCGTCCGTATCGAGTAGCCGTGCTCGGCGTTCAATTCGCGAACCGCGCGGATGAGGCGTACGGCCGCCTCGCCGCGATTGACCACTGCAATACGTGTGAACATATCCCTACTTCGGTCGAATCGGTGGCCCGCGTTAGCAGCAGTCGAATGCTGGCCCGCGGCGAACGTTGCCCATGAGAATGCAGGAAACGCGGCGCTGTTGTCCACGCGTTGGCCAACCAACGCGCTTGTTACCGAACGGTATTGCTCACGGACAGTCGTACCTTCGGTCGAGCGGGTAGGTTCGTCACCGAGCGCCTGCCCTCTCGATTTCGCCAGTCTATCCGGCAAATTTTGTACCGGCAGGTAGCATGCGCGCGGGACTCCCGGTACCAGACAAATCACTTCTTTCGGAGCGGCCCCTGCTGCCCGATCGGGCCCGCCCGAATGGTTGTCGAGTCGCGGTCGGCGCATTGCGAACCGCCCGTTCAGCGGCCCTTCCGCGGCGATCGCGGCCGGCGCCGGGTCGGGCCTCGGTGGGTTGTCGGTCGACCGAACTAGGGTGAACGGCGTGCGTACACCCGTGTCCGATCCCGCGTCCGATTCGCGGCGCCCCGATCGAGGCCGGTGCCCGTGCCGCTGATCGTTCACCATGCGGCGCGAGCCGATGTGCTCGTCGACGCGCTCGCCGATCTGATGGCCGAACCGCTCGCCGATCCGTTCGCACCGGAGGTCGTCGCGGTCGCCGCCCGCGGTATGGAGCGGTGGCTCGCGCAGCGGTTGGCCCGGCGGCTCGGATCGCATCCCGATGCCGGCGGCGCCGATGTAGCGGACGGGGTGGCCGCCAATATCGACATGCCCTCGCCGGCCGAGCTGACCGATCGGGTGTTGCGCGGCCTGCACGGCATCGACCGCGCCGACGATCCGTGGATGCCCGAGGCGTTGATCTGGACGATCCTCGATCTGCTCGCCGACGGCGGCGCCGCCGTACCGCGGGTCGAACCCGGCGGCCGCTATACCTTCGCCGCCCGCGTCGCGCGCCTCTTCGCCTCCTACGCCGCCCAGCGGCCGACGGTCCTGCTGGACTGGACCGCCGGCCGCGATACCGACGGCGCCGATACCGCGCTGCCGGCCGACGCGCTCTGGCAGCCGCGGCTGTGGCGCGCGCTGTCCTCGCGCCTGACCGTCCCGGATCCGGCGACCCGGCTGGTGACGGCAGCCGACCGGCTCGGCGCCGACCCGACCGTGGCCGCGCTTCCCGACCGGTTGTCGGTGGTCGGCGCGACCCGACTGCCGACCGATCAGCTCACGGTGCTGCGGGCGCTGGCGGATCACCGCGACGTCCACCTGTGGATCACCCATCCCAGCCCGGCCTGGTGGGACGCGATCGGAGCGGCGCCGGGTCGGGCGGCCGGCGGTGTGCCGCCGCGCGCCTCGCTGCGCGCCCCGGCCCGTCGGGAACTCGCGGAGGTCCGGCCCGGGCATCCGCTGCTCGGCGGACTCGGCCGCGATGTGAGCGACCTGCACCGCAGGCTCGCACCCCTGACCGACCGCGATCACCTGCACGAGCCCGCCCCGCACGGAGAGCCCGCACCCCGCACCCTGCTCGCGCACCTGCAGGCCGATCTGCGCGCGGACCGACCCGCGACCCGCCCGGCCGACCCGCGCGCCGACGGCAGCATCGCCCTGCACGCCTGCCACGGTCGGCGGCGACAGGTCGAGGTGCTCCGGGAGCAGGTCCTGCATCTGCTGACCGCCGACCCGACGCTCGAACTGCGCGACATCGTGGTGATGTGCCCGGACGTCGAGGCCTTCGCTCCCCACGTGCGGGCGGTCTTCGGTGACATCACCGGAACGGACGCGCTCGGTGCGGCCGGGGTCGAACCACCGCACAGCCACCCCGGCCGACGGCTGTCGGTGCGCCTGGCCGACCGCGGAATCGGTGCGACCAACCCCTGGCTCGACGTGCTGGCGGAGGCGTTCGACCTCGCCCGCGACCGGGTGCCGGTCTCCCGGGTGCTCGAGCTGGCCGGCGCGCTGCCGGTGCGCACCCGCTTCCGGTTCGACGACGACGATCTCGACACGATCCGGACCTGGATGGCCGCGGCCGGCGCCCGGTGGGGGATCGGTCGACGCCAACGCAGCGCCTTCGGCCTCGCCGACATCGCCCAGGGCACCGTCGCGACCGCGATGGATCGGGTGGCGCTCGGGGTGGCGGCCGACGAACAGGACGAGCTGTGGCTCGGCCTCGCCCTGCCGCTCGACGAGGTCGGCAGCTCGGATATCGACCTGGTCGGCCGCTGGACGGAGTTCCTCGACCGCCTCGCCGCGGTGGTGCGGGACCTCTCCGGTGACTACGACGGCCCGGGCTGGGCCGAGCGGTTGGGACGCACCCTCGACCTGTTGACCGACGCGGACTTCGCGCACCGCTCCGACGCGGCGATCGCCCGCGCGATGGTCGCTGCCGCCTTCGGCCCGGGGACCGGGGCGATGCTCTCCGCCGCCGACGCGCGGGCGCTGTTCGCCGAGCGGCTCGCCGCGCGCCCGACCCGATCGAACTTCCGCACCGGCGAATTGACCGTGTGCACCCTGGTGCCGATGCGCAGCGTGCCGCACCGGGTGATCGTGCTGCTCGGTCTCGACGACGAGGTCTATCCGCGGGTGGGGGCCATCGACGGCGACGACGTCCTGCGCGCGCAGCCGCGGGTGGGTGAACGCGATCCGCGCAGCGAGGATCGGCAACTGCTCCTCGACTCGATCGGCTCCGCCGTCGACGCCCTGATGATCATCCACACCGGTTCCGACCCGATCACCGGCGGACGCCGGCCCCCCGCGGTGCCGGTGGGCGCCCTGCTCGACGTGCTCGAGGACATGGTCGGCCCGGCGGTGATGGAGGACATCGTCGTTCGACATCCCTTGCAGCCCTTCGATCGTCGCAACTTCGGCGCCGTCGCCCCCGATAGCCACGATGCCGCCGCGCTCGCGGGGGCCCTCGCCGCCGAGGACGTCCGGCCCGCGGCGGATCGCTACGCGCGGTTCGTCCTGGCGCCGCGCACCACCGAGACCATCGGGGTGGGGGAGTTGATGCGGTTCGCCGCCCACCCGATCGCCGAATTCCTCGCCGCGCGGCTCGGGGTGCGGCCGAACTCGGTCGAGCCGGATCGCAGCGACGAGCTGACCAGCGACCTCGGACCCCTCGACGGATGGAAGATCGGCGACCGGATCGTCGGGTCGTTGTTGACCGGGCGGACCATCGAGGACGTCCGCGCCGCCGAGTGGCGACGAGGTCTCCTGCCGCCGTTCGAATTCGGTCGGCGGGCGCTCGAGCAGGCCGCGGGCGACGCGGTCCCGCTCGCCGCCGCCGCGGCGGCCGACCGTCCGGGCGAGGCGACGGTCGCCGATATCGACGTCGACCTCGGCGACGGCCGCCGGCTGATCGGTGCGGTCGGTGGCATTCACGACGGGGTGATCGCGCGGGCGAGTTTCTCGCGACTGGGCGTCAAACAGCGCATGCAGGGGTGGATCGAATTGTTGGCGGTCCTGGCGGATGGTCGAACGGCGGTCCGCGGCGCGGCGATCAGCGGTCGGGCGATCCGCGGCCGACGCCCGGTCGCCCGGGCGGCGCTGCTGCCGCCGGAGGACCCGATCGCGGTGCTGCGGGACCTGCTCGATATGTTCGATGCCGGTATGGCGCAACCGCTTCCGGTCTCGCCCGAGGCGGCCGAGATCTACGCGCGGCGCCGCGAATCGGGGGACACCCCCGACGAGGCGTTCGATGCCGCCGAGCGTCGCTTCAGCGATCGCTTCGGTGGCTCGAACGACGAGGCGCTCCGATATTGCTTCGGCGCCGTTGATTTCGGCTCCTTCGCCACTGCGATGCCCGCCCCGCCCGGAGAGGAACCGACAGCTTTCGGTGCGTACGCGCGCCGGTTGTGGGCCCCCCTGCTCGACGCGGAGACCGTCGCCTTCGAACGGGGGCGCCGATGACCGCCGGTCGAACCGAGACCAGGCAACTGGACATTCTCGGAGAACTCCCCGCTCCCGGAACAACTCTCATCGAAGCCGACGCCGGTACCGGCAAGACCTATACCCTCGTGGCGCTGGCGACCCGGTTCCTGGCCGAGGGGGTGGTCGACGCCGAGCACCTGATGCTGGTCACCTTCAGTCGGGCGGCCACCCGGGAGCTGCAGGAGCGCATGAGGCTGCGCCTGGTCCAGACCCTGCGCGGGCTCGAGGCGCCGCCCGCCGCGGATGTCGCCGCCGACCCGGTGGTCGAGTTGCTGCGGGCCGGTACCGCCGAGCAGGTCGCCGCGCGCCGGGATCGTCTCGCCGCCGCATTGGGCAATTTCGACGCCGCCACGATCGTGACCACCCACGCTTTCTGCCGCCGCATGCTGGACGGCCTGGGGGCGATCGGGGCCGGCGAATCGGACGGGTCGACCCGCACCGATCTGACCGAGCTGACCCGCGAGATCGTCGACGACCTCTACCTGCGCACCTACGCCCGATCCGCCGAGCCGCCGCCCTTCGATCGTCGGGCGGCTTCGGCGATCGCCGAAGCCGCCATGCGGGATCGGCAGGCGGCGTTGGCGCCGACCGATGTCGACGGCACCGATGCGGCCGAGCGGGTGGCCTTCGCCGCCGCCGCCCGCGAAGAACTGCGCCGACGCAAGGCGATGTCGGGTATCCGCGACTTCGAGGACCTCCAGGAGGCCCTGCTCGAGCGGATCACCGACCCCGCTTCGGGGACCGAGGCCGTGCGACGGATTCGGGAACGCTTCACCGTGGTGTTGGTCGACGAGTTCCAGGACACCGATGACCGGCAATGGGAGATCCTGCGCACCGCGTTCGGAGCCGGCGGCGACGCCAACCGGTTGATCCTCGTCGCGGACCCCAAGCAGGCGATCTACGCCTTCCGCGGCGCCGACATCTTCAGCTATCTGCGGGCGCGCAACGATGCCGTCGACGGGGGTGCGCTGACCACCAATCGCCGCACCGACCAGCTGTTGATCGCGGGGCTCGACCACCTGCAGGGAGGCGCGGAACTCGGCAATCCGGAGATCGTCGTCGGTAGGCCCGGGGCCCATCGGACGCGCTCTCGATTGATCGACCCGGCGACCGGCGCCGCGCCGGCGCCGTTGGTCCTGCGCATGCTGGGACGCGACGCGGCGAGAGCCCCGGCCGATCGCGAGTTCCCGCCGGTCGCCGATATGCGTGCCGCGGTGGCCGCCGACGTCGCCCGCCGGATCGTCGAATTGCTCGACCGCACGGAGCGGCGGACGGACGGGGACGCGACCGAACCGCTGAGCCCCGGCGATATCGCCGTCCTGGTGCGGACCCACGGCCAGGTCGCCGCCGTCCGCGAGCATCTCGACGCCGTCGGGGTGCCGTCCGTCCCGATCGGTGGGACCAGCGTCTACGCCACCGACGCCGCCCGATGGTGGTTGGCGGTACTGCAGGCCGTCGAACAGCCCGCCCGCAACGGTCTGGTCCGATTGGCCGCCCTGACACCGGTATTCGGCTACACCCCGGCCGACCTCGATCGCGACCCCGACGGGATCGTCGCCCGGGTGGCCGACGAGCTCATCGCCGCGGCGCGGCTGATCGAACGGGTCGGGTACTCGGCGGCGCTGGAACGGTTGGCGCTTGTCGGAGACGTTCCGTTGGCGAGTCGACTGCTGCGGCTGTCGTCCGGTGGCCGCGACATCACCGACCTGCGCCATATCGCCGAGCTACTCGACACCGATGGCCCGATCCCGCCGGTGCCGACCGCGGTACGCCGGCTCGAACGCCGCATCGCGGAGCCGGAATCGGCCGGCGACGAACGCATTCGACGCCTCGACAGCGATGCCGACGCGGTCCAGCTCGCCACGATCCACGCCACCAAGGGCCTCGAATTCCCGGTGGTCTGTCTGCCCTATCTGTGGGACGCGGCGCGCAATCCGAAACCGGAGACGATGGTGCTGCACGACGGCAGTCGTCAGCGGCTGCTCGACGTCGGCGGCTGGCAGGCGCCGGGGGCGGCGCAGCGCTCCGGTAGCGCCACCGCCGAGATGGACGGCGAGGATCTGCGGCTGATGTACGTCGGACTCACCCGCGCCGAGAGCCGGGTGATCCTGTGGTGGGCGCCCTCGGTGGTCACCGCCAAATCGCCGCTGCACCGCATGCTCTCGCGCCCCGCCCAATCGCCGACCGTGCCGGCGGACGCGCTGCTGCCGTCGACCGACGACGCGGTCGACGCGGTGCTGCGGCGTTGGGCGCGCGAGGGGCCGGAGGGCGCGATCGCGATCGAGCGGTTGCGCGGCGAACCCGCCGAAGCGGTGACCTGGCAGCCGCCGACCCCTCCGGTCGACCGGTTGCGGGCGGCACGATTCGATCGCACCGTCGACACGACCTGGCGACGGTTGTCCTATACCTCGCTGACCGCCGGAGCCCATGCGGCGCCGGCGGAGGCTGAACGGCCGGCCGTGGTGATCGACGAGCCGGCGCCCGCCGAAGAGGTCGAGATCGATCGGGACGACATCCCCGTGGAGGACCCGCCCGCGCTGGTCGCCGAGGTGATCGACGATCCCGATGTGCCGGCGCGCTTCCGTTCGCCGATGGCGGATCTCCCGGCCGGCGCCGACTTCGGTGTCGTGGTCCACGAGGTGCTCCAGTTCATCGACACCTCCGCCGACGATCTGCGGGCGGAGGTCGCCCGAAGCTGCGCACAGGCGCAGCGCGAGGGCGGCCTCGAGGTCGACGTCGAGGCCCTGGCCGATGCGCTGACCGCGGTGCTGCGCACCCCGCTCGGGGCGGGCGCGGAGACCCTGGCGGCGGTCGGACCATCGGATCGGTTGTCCGAGATGGAATTCGAGCTTCCGCTGGCCGGCTCCGCCCCCGACGGTCGGCCGATCACCATCGCCTCGATCGCTCGGCTGATGCGCCGGATGCTGCCGGCGGACGACCCGCTCGCCGCCTACCCCGACCACCTCGCGCGGCTCGAACCGACGCGGCTGCGCGGCTACCTGACCGGAAGCATCGACTCGGTCCTGCGACTGCCCGGCCCGCGTTTCGTGGTGGTCGACTACAAGACCAACCGGGTCGGCGGGGAGGCGGTCGACATCCGCGGCTACGACGGCGCCGCGATGGCCGACGAGATGATCCGCTCGCACTATCCGCTCCAGGCGATCCTCTATGCGGTTGCGCTGCACCGTTATCTGCGTTGGCGGCTGCCCGGATACGACCCGATCCGGCACCTGGGCGGTATGAAGTACCTGTTCGTGCGGGCGATGGTGGGCGCCGACACCCCCGACGATCTCGGCGTCTTCACCTGGGAGCCGCCCGCCGAATTGGTTGTGGCCCTGTCCGACCTGTTGGGAGGACGGCGATGACACGGTCCGACCTGTTGGGAGGGCGGGAATGACGGTGGATCTCACCTTCGGGGTCGAGCGGGTGCAACGGCTGCAGCGGGCCGGTGGCCTGCTCGCCGACTTCAACACCGCCGCGGTGTTGACCGCCGCCGACGTCCATGTCGCATTGCGGCTCGGCGCGCTGGCGGGAGAGGCCGACGAAACCGTGCTGCTGGCAACGGCATTGACGGTGCGGGCGGTCCGCATCGGCTCGGTCTGCCTGGAGATCGGCCGGATGCGCGAGATCGTCGTCGACGACGGGGTGGCCCCCGACGAGTCGGCACCGATCGACCCGGACAGCCTCGACTGGCCCAGCCCCGAGGAGACGTTGGCCGCGCTGCGGCGCAGCCCCCTGGTGATCGGCGGCCCCGCCGGCCCGCTGCGGCCGCTGCGTCTGGTCGAGCGCGCCGACGGGATCGCGCTGCTCTACCTGGACCGGTACTACCGGCAGGAGGAGGTCGTGCGCAGCATCTTCGCCGAGCGCGCCGACAAGCGTTACCCGATCGACCTCGCCCGTCTGCAGGGCGAGCTCGACACGCTATTCCCCTCCGCCGGTGACGATCGGCAGCGGAGCGCAGCACTGATGGCGGCCACGCATGCGACGACGATCCTCATCGGCGGTCCCGGCACCGGTAAGACGTACACGATCGCCCGCATCCTGGCGGCGCTGATCCGCACCGCCGACCGGCCGCTGCGGGTGGCATTGGCCGCACCGACCGGCAAGGCGGCGGCGCGGATGCAGGAGTTGGTTCGCCAGCAGGCCGCGGAAGTGGGCCTGACCAACGAGTTCTCGGCGATGACCCTGCACCGACTGCTCGGCAGCAAGCCGGGGACCCAGAGCCGGTTCGAGCACGACGCGCACAACCGGCTTCCGCACGATGTGGTGGTCGTCGACGAGACCTCGATGGTGCCGCTGACCATGATGGCCCGGCTGCTCGAGGCGCTGCGCCCCGATGCCCGGCTGATCCTGGTCGGCGATCCCGACCAGCTGACCTCGGTCGAAGCCGGGGCGGTGCTGGCCGACCTGGTCGCGACGTCCACCCGCGAGCCGTCCGCCACCGCCTCGCGCACCGGGTCCGGTGCGGACTCGGGCGCAGACATCCGGCCCGTTCCGGCCGCCGACACCGCGGTGGCGTCGGGCGCTGCCGATGTCGAGGTGGCGTCGGGTGCGGAGGCCGCGGTGGCGACCGATCCGTCCGGCATCGTGCGGCTGGTCCGCCCGCACCGTTTCGGCGGCCGCATCGCCGACCTGGCCGACGCGGTGCAGCGCGGCGACGAACATCTGGTGCTCGACATCCTCGCGGCCGGTGGCGACGAGGTCGTCCTCGACGCGCCGGACCGGCTCGGCCCGGTGCGCGCCGACACCGTCCGGGCGGCCCGGGCGGCCACCGAGGCGGCCGCCGTGGGCGACGCCGCCGCGGCGCTGCACATCCTCGAATCCCACCGGGTGCTCTGCGCGCACCGCGCCGGCCCGTCCGGGGTGCGGACCTGGGCGCGGCGGGTGCGCGAATGGCTCGACGACGACGGTGTCGACACCCGCGGCGGCGGCACCCCCTGGTTCCCCGGGCGACCGCTCCTGGTGACGGCCAACGACTATCGCCTCGGCCTCTACAACGGTGACACCGGGGTGATCGTCAGCGGTCCCGACGGGGTGCCGATGGCCGCCTTCCCACCGGAGGTCGCCGGGGGATCGGCGCGGCTGGTGCACCCCAGTGCGCTTTCCGCGGTGCAGACCGCCTATGCGATGACGATCCACCGCAGCCAGGGCAGCCAGTTCAAGGAGGTATCGGTCATCCTTCCCGCGGCTCCCTCCGCTCTGCTGAGCCGAGAGTTGCTGTACACCGCGATCACCCGGGCGCGAAGCCGGGTGCGTCTGATCGGCACTCCCGAGGCGCTCGCCGCCGGGGTCCGCCGCCGCGTCCAGCGCACCAGCGGCTTGCGCTGATCGCCGAGTCCCGAACCGATTGCAACACCGCCGGCCGAGAGCGGAATGGTCAGCGGCTGACGGCCTTGCGGAACCGCCAGGACGCCACCGGGATGAAGATCGCCAGGATGACGAAGCACCACAGCAGGCTCGCGAGCACCGGGTTCTGCAGCGGCCACACATCCGGCGGAGGGTCGAGCGGATTGGTATTGCCGAATAGCTCCCTGGTCGCTTGGACCACCGCCGATATCGGATTCCAGTAGGCGATATCGCGCAGCACGCCCGGCAGGTCCTCCGCCCGGACGAAGGCGTTGGCGATGAACGTCAACGGGAAGATCACGATGAAGCTCGCGTTGTTGAAGACCTCGGGACTGCTGATCGACAGGCCGATGGTGGCCATCACCCAGGACAGCGCGTAGCCGAAGAACAACAACAGCGCGAAGGCGGCCAACGCCTCGAGCGGTGACGAGCGGATGCGCCAGCCGACCACCAGTCCGGTGAGCACCATGACGACCAGGCTGATTCCGTTGATCACCACGTCGCTCATCGTGCGGCCGAAGAGCACCGACGACGGTGACATCGGCAGGGTGCGGAACCGGTCGATGATGCCCTTCTGCAGGTCCTCGACCAGGCTCAACCCGGACCAGGTCGACCCGAAGACGATCGTCTGCACGAAGATGCCCGCGATCAGGAATTCGCGGTAGGACATGCCGGGGATCTCGATCGCCGACCCGAAGATGTAGGCGAACACCAGCACGAACATCACCGGCGAGAGCAGGGTGAAGACCAGCAGATCCGGCAGACGTTTGATCTTGATGAGATTGCGCTTGGCGAGGGTGAGGCTGTCGTCGAGCACGGTCAGAGGTGAGTTCATGCGGGATCTCCGGTGGCGGTGGCCGTTTCGGCCGGGGAACCGGTCAGGGTCAGGAAGACGTCGTCGAGGGTCGGGCGCCCGATGCCGACGTCGATCGGGGTGATGTCGTGGTCGCGCAGGATCGTCAGCGCGTCGATCAGCGCCGCGGACGCCGCCGGGACCGATACCGAGATGCGGTCGTCGGCACTGTCGACCTGCAGCGCGCCGGGCCAGACGCCCTCGAGGACCGGGCGGGCCCGATCGGCGTCGCCGGCGGCAAAGCCGAGGTCGATGCGCTCGCCCGCGGTGCGCCGCTTGAGTTCGTCGGCGGTGCCCAGGGCGATCACCCGACCGTGGTCGATCACCGCGATGCGGTCCGCCAGAGCATCCGCCTCCTCGAGGTATTGGGTGGTCAGCAGCAGGGTGGTCCCCCCGGCGACCAGCTCTCGGATCACGTCCCACAGGCCCAGTCGGGCGCGCGGATCGAGGCCGGTGGTCGGCTCGTCGAGGAACAGCACGGCAGGGTTTGCCACCAGGGCGCCGGCCAGGTCGAGTCGGCGGCGCATACCGCCGGAGTACCCCTTGACCGGCCGGTCGGCGGCGTCGGAGAGATCGAAGCGTTCCAACAGTTCACGTGCCCGCTCGCGGGCCCGCTTGCGTCCGAGGTGGTAGAGCCGCCCGACCATGTCGAGATTCTCGAAGCCGGTGAGGTGCTCGTCGACCGCGGCGTACTGGCCGGAGACCCCGATATGAGATTTGAGGGTGCCCGGGTCGGCGAGGACGTCGATCCCGTCGACCACCGCGGTGCCGGAATCCGGCCGCAGCAGGGTGGTGAGGACCCGGATGGTGGTCGTCTTGCCGGCGCCGTTCGGTCCGAGCAGGCCGAAGACCGTGCCGCGCGGGACAGCGAGATCCACTCCGTCGAGGGCGGTCACATCGCCGTATCGCTTGATCAGGCCGGTGGCCACGATCCCGTAGTCGTCCGTCGCGGTCACCATCGTGTGCTCCGCATCCGTCAGTCGCCTCTCGTCGTGGGCCCACATTCGGACACAACGGGTACATGGACGCGGCCAACGCTACAACGGCCCTCCGACACCCGGCATCCGATTTTGTCGTCGCCGGCGGCGGGCTACCGGGACGCGGCGGTGGGCGGCACCGGGCGGGCGGGCGCGCGCAAACCGAGCTCGGCCAACTCGAGGGCGGCGAGCCTTTCGATCGCCGCGGTATCGCCGTTGCGCCAGGCGGCGGCGGGATCGGGGTCGATCGCCACCAGCTTGCGCACCGGTTTGGTCGTCAGGGCCCGCAGCGCCAGCAGATCGGAGTCGAGCGCCCGCGCCGCCGCCGCGGAACCGGCGGCGCGCGCGTAGCGCAGCCGCAGCGGCAACCAGATGGTCAGCATCGGCAGGATGCCGGTAATCGCGATCACGATCGCCAACCCGAGCGCTATCGTGCCGACCGTATCCGATTGGTAGCGACCGGCTTCCGCCAACGTCGTACCGGCGGCGGTGCCGGAGCCGAGCGCGTTCGCGAGGCTGTCGCCGATGAACGGCACATCGGAGGTCGCATCCGACGCGCGTTGGAAGGTATCGCCGATGAAGGTGCCGGCCTGCCCGATAGCGTCCGCCGGTCCCCGCAACCGGCCGACGAGATCGAAGACGAGGGTGCCGACCAGAATCCAGCCGGCCACCCAGGCCACCGCGATCAGATCCCCGAAGACTTGGCGCGCCAGCCGGGCCGGACGCTCCGCATAGAATCGCATGCGCCGACTCTAGTTTCGTCCCACAGGACCGGCGCGGCCGCCGTTCCGACGGGCCGAAGCGGGCCCTCCGATCGGCCCGTCGCGGCCGGGCGCCGGAAGGGCCGCCGACTACGGCGAAGGATCCTCGACCGCTTCGGAGCCGGCGAGCGCCGCCATGACCGCCCGCACCCGCGGGTTGTCCGACAGCTGCTCGACCGAGACCGCCTTGCCGTCGGCGTCGGCCAGCGGAATGCACCAGTTCGGGTACATCCGCTCGTCGGTTCCCGGCTGGTTCTGCGTGCGGTGTTCGCCGACGGTGTCGACCAGGGCCGCCGCGACCAACAGCGACGGCGTGCACGCGATCAGCCGATGCAGCGCGACGATCGTCCCCTCGGTCGACGCCGCCTCCTCGTCGGAGAGCAACCCCCGCTGCCGGGCCAGATCGAGCACCGCGTTGCGGCGCTTCGCGTCCAGGGCGAGTTCCTCCTCGACCGGACGCTCGAGCAGGCCGAGCCGGTCGCGCAATGTGATGTGTTCACCCGCAAGGTAACCGGCGGTCGGCGGGAGATCGTGCGTCGTCACCGCCGTCATGGCGCGGTTGCGATAGACCTCCGGGGGACGCGGCACGTCGTCGTCGTGCTCGAACCACAGGATCGAGGTACCCAGCAGGCCGCGCTCGCTCAGATACTGCTGCACATAGCCCTCGAAAACTCCGAGGTCCTCGCCGATGATCACCGCGCCGGCCTGCTGCGCCTCGAGCGCCAGGATGCCGATCAGCGCGTCGTGGTCGTAGTAGACGTAGGTGCCCTGCTCGGGGGTCATCCCGGCCGGGATCCACCACAGCCGGAACAACCCGAGGATGTGGTCGACCCGCAGTCCGCCCGCATGCCGCAACGCCGCTGCGATCATGTCGCGGAACGGCCGATATGCGCTCTGCGCGAGCCGATCCGGGCGCCAGGGCGGCTGGCTCCAGTTCTGGCCCATCTGGTTGAACACGTCCGGCGGAGCGCCCACGGTCACCGATCGGGCCAGCGTATCGGCCAGCGCCCAGGCGTCCGCGCCGTCGCTCGCCACCCCGACCGCCAGATCGTGCACGATGCCGATGCGCATCCCCGCCTCGCGGGCGGCGGCCTGCGCGGTCGCCAACTGCTCCTGCGTCACCCATTGCAGCCAGCGGTAGAAGTCGACGCGGTCGGCGTGCTTGGCGGCCTGCTTGCGGACCCACTCGCCGGACGGATCGGCCGCCTTCTGCGCCCACCGGGGGTCGTCCGCGCCGAGCCGCTCGCGCAGGACACACCAGATCGCGAACAATTCGAGGCTCTCGCCCTCGCGTTCGAGGAAGCTGCGGTACGCGTACTCGCGGGCGGCCGACCGGGGCACCTGGTGGATATGGGCCAGCGCGTCGTACTTGGCCCGCAGGACCTTGCTGCGCTTGATCCGCCGCGGATTGACGTTCTCGTGGGCGAACCGACGCCCGGTCTCCGCGATGCCCGCCCGGACCTTCGGATTGAGATAGCCGTACTCGGGAATGTCCTCGATACGGATGTACAGCGGGTCGACGAAGCGGCGGCTCGTCGGCAGATAGGGGGAGTTCTCGAACGGCGCCACCGGGGGAGCTCCCGCGTGCACCGGGTTGATCGAGACGAAGTCGGTGTCGTACTCGGAGCCGAAGATGGTGGCCAGATCGGCCAGGTCGGCGAAGTCGCCGACACCGCGCGAACGGGTCGACCGCACCGAATAGAGCTGGGTGGTGATGCCGGTGAGGCGATCACCGAGATGGTCGGCGGTGTCCAACCGATCGGGGGTGACAGCCAGCGGCGTCTCGGCGATCCGCGCCTCGCCGTCGACCTCGGTGCCGGCCCGGATCGTATGCCAGCCCAGCGGCAGGTCGGTGGGGATGGCGAAGGTGGCCCGTCCGGTCAGGACCCCGTCGACCGTGCGCGGATCGACCCAGACGTCCAGCTGCTCGAGGTCGATCTCGACGCCGTCCTCGAGGACCACGCCGGCGTGTGCGGGCGCGCCGTGCGGGACGTGCACGGCGACCTCGGCCGGTCGGCCGGCGCGCGTGACCACCACGGGCGGCAGCATGTCGCGCCACGGGGCGAGCTCGGTCGCGGCGATCTCGGCGCGCAGCTCCTCGACGGTGTCGACCGGGTGATCCAACGCCCGCAGGACCGCCTCGAGGGTGTCCTCGGATACCGCGCGTTGTCGGCCGTCCCAACCGATGTAGTCGATGGCGAGCCCGCAACGGCGGGCCAGGTCGCGGAGGAGTTCGGACCGTTCGGGGGAGGAATCCGGCACGGTTCGATCCTTGTGCACCGGACCGGTTCTGTCGACCGCTCGGCCGGTGATGTTCGCCGGGCCGCCCATCGGTGTCGATCGCCGCGACACCTGCCCGTTCCGCGCCCGGCCGGCGTGCCTAATACGGCGACCATCCGCCGACCGCCCGGCGGTGCCCTGCCGGGCGGTCGGCGGTGATAACGGCCCGGACGCGGGGGTGAAACGGGTCGGACTCGGGGCGCTCTGCCCGAACCGGCGGCGACCGCGATCCCGTGGCGGTCCGGCCGCGGTTTTTCCCGTTCGACCGGCCGAATATGCGGGCCCGGGCGGTCGGGCGACGCGGGTCGGTCGGCCGCAGGCGGGTTCGGCCGGACACGGCGGGCATAGGCATATGCCGGCCGATGGGAATTCTGGGACAGTGGACAGTGCGTTCGCCCGGGAACGCACGATCGGGCGGGAACGGAGGCGGCGATGAACGATACCGGCGGTTTCGAGGCGTCCGACGCCTCCGCCGGTCGATCCACGGATGCGGGCGATCTCGAGGGCGCCCGCGCACGATGGGTCGAGCGCATCGCCGGCTATTGCGAGAGCGGTCGTCTGCCCGGCAGTCATCCGGAGTTGTCCGACGACGCGGCCCTGCTGGTCGCCGAGGGGCTGCTCGATCCGCGGACCCGCCGCACCTTGGCCACCCGCCGCGCCGCCGGACGGGGGATTCCCTCCATCGGTGGTTTCGGGGACCTGCGTCGGATTCGGGAGGAGGTCCGCTGGCTCGACGACCTCGCCGAGCGGCATCCGACCGCCGTCGCCGGTGCGGTGCTCGCCCAGCGCCGCGCCGCGTTGACCCGGCGGATCCGGCACCTGCGCGGACGGATCGAACTGTCCGCCGACCACTTCGCCACCGGGATGCGCGCGATTCGCCGCGACCGCCGGGACGGCACCTATCTGGATCTCGAACAGCGTGCCGCGCTCTTCGACGCCCTGACCTGGACCCCGACCCCGCTCGGCGCCGGCCCCGCACCGCTGGCGCGACTGGTCGCCGGGTCCTTGACCGCCACCGCCCGGGTGGTCGACAACCCGCGCAGCGCCGCCCTGTGGGCGCGGGCGCCGCGGGCGATCGCCGCTCCGGACCCCCGCCAGGTCGCCGAACGACTGCGGCGGGCGGCGGGCGCCGACGAGGCGCGATTCTCGGATCGCTACGACACGCTGCGGTACCTGGCGGGGAACTATTACGACCGCATCCGGCATTCGCGCGCCTGGTACTCGGACTGGTTCGCCGTCCAGCGGGCCCAGATCGATCCGGTGACCGAACTGATCGACACCGCGATCGATATCGAGGAACTGCGCCGGCTCGATCGGGAACTGGCTCGCGTCGAGCGCACCGAGACCGAACGCACCGCACAGTCGGGTACCGCGGACGAGGTGGGAGTGCGCGAGATCGGCAAGCGGCGTGCCGCGCTCGAGCCGGTCTGGTCGGAGCTGGTCGAGCGGGTCGCGGCCTGTGCGCGATTGGTCGATCTGCTCGAGGACACCGACCGGCATATCGCCGCCGCGCCCGCGGCTTCGGCCGCGGCCGCGATGGATTCGCGGATCGATCGATTGATCGCGCGGTCCGGACAACGGGAAATTTCGACGGACAATACCCACTATGTCGGCGATCAGCTCGATTACGGGCATCTGCCCCCCGGCGAATAACGATCGGGTACCGATAACCGGTTCGTCGCTGGATAAACCGGCAACTGTTCGCGACTCGTAAGCCATTTGTGTCTCAACCTTGGCGTCAGCCGGCAGGAAAATCGTGCATGCTGGTAGAGGCGGGTCGGGACGTGCCTTCTTCGGTGGCATCACATGGGTGGGCGGAATGGAGGAATTGGGGATGACTCGGACCGGCCTTCTCTTATCGAGCGTCGGCTAGGCGACGGGGGTGCGCTTTCATGTGGATCCCTCGTCTTCGGTTCCGCCTTTCGAACAGGTGCGTATGCAGATCGTCGTCGGTGTACGCGACGGCGTGTTGATCGCCGGAACTCGATTGCCCACCGTTCGCGGTCTCGCGGCGGAACTGGGAATCGCTCCCAATACCGTCGCCCGCACCTATCGCGAACTCGAACGCCAGGGAGTTCTGGTCACCCGCGGCCGCTCCGGGACGTTCATCGCCGACGGGGTCGACCCCTCTCGCGCCGCCGCCGAACGGGCCGCCGCCGAGTATGTGCGCATCGCGCGGCGGCTCGGTGTCCGTGACGAGGAGATCGTCGCCCTGGTCGACGGCGCCGTCCGGGGGCCGGTCGAGGCCGGCTGAGCCCCGTCGCCCGGCGTCCGGAACGCCCGATCCCACCGCGGGACCCGTTACGGCACGCTTCCGGTCGCCCGATTCGCACCGTATTCACGGGGTGGTTGTTCGGCCTGTCGGTCGACGGATGCCTCGGTGATCGGGCACTCTCGATTCGGAGAGCCGGCATAGTCGGCCGGGCCGGGGCTGAACGGGAGTGGCGACGTTGTTCGATATGAGCAGTGGCATGAGCAACCTGGCGTTGCTGTTTGCGCGTGTCGCCCTCGGTGTCGTGTTCATCGCTCACGGCTGGCGCAAGCTGATCCAGGACGGCATGGACGTGACGGTCGCGCGGTTCGCTGCGGCGCTGTCCAACATCACGTTGATCAACGGAATCAGCATCGAAACCCCGTCGAGTGCCATCACCGTGATCGCCTATCTGGTGACCTTCCTCGAACTGCTCGGCGGGCTGGCGATCATCGTCGGATTCCTGATCAAGACGGTCTGCATCCTGTTGACCATCAACCTGTTCGGTGCGTTCCTGCTGGTGCACATGTCGAACGGGGTGCTGCTGGTCAACGCACCCTTCGAGGGCGGCGGATATGAACTGGTCGCCGCGCTCGGCGCCGCTTGCATTCTGTTGGCGGCCCACGGTCCCGGAAAGATCAGCATCGCGGGCACCCTCATCAAGTGACCGGGACCGGTCGGATCACGTGACGGGGGAGCGGCCGGTCAGCGCCAACTGGGCAGCCACAGCTCCTGCTGCCACATCCCGGTACTGATCGGCAGGCCGGTCAGGATCGGCCACAGCCATACGAAGTTGGCGATCACCACCGCCAGATAGAGACAGACCACCAACAGCCCGGTACGCCGCCGCTCGACCGACGCATCGGCGGGTCCGAGCACGCTCGCGAGGACCAGGGCGAAGCCCATCACCATGAACGGTGCCGCCGGAACCATGTAGAAGAAGTACATCTGTCGATCCAGCGACGCGAACCAGGGCACGATCCCGGCGCCGTAGGCGGCCAGTACCGTCCCGTAGCGCCAATCGCGGCGCACGATCGCCATCCAGGTGAGCCAGGCGAGCATCGGCAGACTCAGCCACCACATCGCCGGCACCCCGACGAGCAGGATCGCCTTGACGCAGGACTCCGTCCGGCAGCCGGAGACGTTCTCGCTGTCGACGTAGTAATAGAGGAGCGGACGCAGGCTCATCGGCCAGGCGAACGGTTTCGACTCCCACGGATGGTGGTTGCCCGCGGAGTTGGTCAGCCCCTCGTGGAACTTCAGCGACTGCGCCGAGTAGTAGATCAGCGCCCGCAGATCGTCGGGTACCCAGCCGAAGAAGCCCCCCTCGGGGACCTGATTGCCGACGACGTGTCGATAGACGCCGGTCTCCGAGGCGAACCACGGCAGGTAGCTGAGCAGGTAGACGACCAGCGGAATGCCGGTCAGCGCGTAGAGCGCGGGGCCGATATCGCGGATCGCGGTGCCCTTCCAGGGCTTGCGCACCCCGTACGCCCGCCGCGCCGCGACGTCGAAGGCCACCGACATCAGACCGAAGACGGCGATGTAATAGAGCCCCGACCACTTGGTGCCCAACGCGAGACCCAGCAGCACCCCCGCGCCGAAGCGCCACCACCGCACGCCCAGACGCGGCCCGTAGTCGCTCAGGCCGATCGTGCCGCGGGCCGCCGCGGCGGCCATCCGTTCGCGCACCCGATCCCGGTCGACGATCAGGCAGCCGAAGGCGCCGACGACGAAGAGCGCCTGGAAGATGTCGAGCATCCCCATCCGCGATGAGATGAACAGCACGCTCTCGAAGACCGCGAGCAGCCCTGCGATCGCGCCGATCAGCGTCGAGCGGGTCATGCGGCGCACGATCCGGGTGACCAGTACGACGATCGCCACCCCGCTCAGGGCGGCGATGATGCGCCACCCCCAGGCGTTGTAGCCGAGCAGCAGTTCGCCGATCGCGATCATCTGCTTGCCGACCGGTGGGTGCACCACCAGGCCGTAGCCGGGGTTGTCCTCGAGCCAGCCGTTGCCCAGCAATTGGTACGCCTGGATGACGTAGTGCTTCTCGTCGAAGACCGGGGTGCCCGCGTCGGTCGGATAGTTCAGCAGCGTCAGCCGGGTGATCGCGGCGAGGGCGCCGATCACCGCGGTGACGATCCAACCGCGGCGTCGATCGGTGGGGCCGAAGGACTCGGCCGTCGCGATCGGTCCGGGGGAGGCGATCGATGATCCCTCGCCGGACGCCCGACGTTCCTGAATCACCACGGCCACCGGACGATAGTAGGCCGTCGGCGAACCGGCACCCGACGGCGCCGGGTGGCCGTGCCGGTCGGGCGGCGATTGGACGTGGGTTGGGGCCGGGTTGGGCTCAGCCGACGGTGGCGTGCTCGGATCGATGGGAGACGATCTGGTCGTACCAGGTGCCGATCGCCTCGATCGCGCGCGCGGCCTCCGGCACCGCGTCCGCGACGATGTGGAAGACGTGCAACTGGTTGTGCCAGACCTGCAGTTCGCAGTCGACACCCGCCGCGGCCAACCGCTGCGCCATCAACTCGGCGTCGGCGACGATCATCTCCGTCGAACCCACCTGGATGAGCACCGGCGGCAGACCCCGCAGATCCGCGTCCACCGGGCTGATGCGGTCGCTGCCGCCGCGGCGCGCGTCGGCGCGATCCGACGACTCGACCAGACGGCGCAGAGCCGCTGCGGGGATCACCGCGCATCGATCGACGTTGGGGTGCGCGAGCTTGCCGGTCGGATCGAGATCGGTCAGCGGGGACATCCCGACGATCGACCCCGGCAGCGGCAGGCCGCGGTCGCGGGCGGCAAGGGCGATCGAGAAGGCCAGGAAGCCGCCGGCGGAGTCGCCCGCGATCACGATGTCCTGCGGGGCGTAGCCGCGGCCGAGCAGGTATCGGTAGCCGTCGAGGCCGTCCTCGATCGCCTCGTCGATGCTGTAGCGCGGCAGCATGCGGTAGTTGACCGCGAGCACGTCGGCGCGGCAGCTGCGCCCGATCCGGGCGGCGAGGCGGCGATGGGTGTTCAGTCCGCCGGCCATGAAGCCGCCGCCGTGGGTATAGAGGACCGCCCGTCCGTCGGTCTCGGTCGACCGGTCGGTGGGGGCGATCCACTCGGCCCGACACTTCGGCAGCCGGATCGACGTATTTCGGGTACCCGCCAGGCCCGGCAGGGCGCCCGCGACCGCGTCGACCAGGCAGGCCGGCCAGGGCAGGCGCGGTTCGGTCGCCCAGGCGGCGATCACCGGTCGCACCGTCAGCCGCGATCCCCAACCGAAGAGGCGGGCGGCGACGCTGGTGCCGGTGATCTCGACGCGTCGTGGAGCCGCGATCGGTGTTGCGGCGCCGGTATTTCGGGTTCCCGACGTTTCCATGTGAATGGTCACGGTGACCTCCTCGTCCCCGAAGACCAACGATGACATGACGATTGGTCAAATATCGGGGAATGAGCAGCCTTTTATGGCGTGGATCACGTGACGTGGCGTAAATCCTGCCCGAATGGAGAGGTACGTGGTCCCATTCGGCCCGGGATTACTCGGCAGGCGCGTCGATATACCGGGGGAAAATCGGCGCCGGCGCCGGAAGCGGCGTGCCCGGAACCAATCGATTGCCGATTGCGGCAAATGTCCGACCAGCCTCGTCGACGCCCAACAGGTCGAGCAGCGTCGCGCCGCTGGTCGGCATCACCGGGGAGACCAGCAAGCCGACGATCCGCAGCACCTCGAGCGTCACCCACAGCACGGTGGCCATCCGGGCCGGATCGGTCTTGCGCAGTACCCACGGTTGCTGGGCGGAGAAGTACCGGTTGGTCTCTCCCAGGACCCGCCAGATCTCCCCGAGCACGAGATGCAGCTGTAGATCGGCGATGTGGGTGCGCGACAGCGCGAGCAGGGCGTCGGCCTTGGCGAGCAGCTCCTCGTCGTCCGCGGTGAGCGGGCCGGGCTGCGGGACGACGCCGTCGCAGTTCTTGGCGACCATCGTCAGCGACCGCTGGGCCAGGTTGCCCAGCTCGTTGGCCAGGTCGGCGTTGATGCGGGTGACGATGCCGTCGTGGCTGTAGCTGCCGTCCTGTCCGAACGACACCTCGCGCAGCAGGAAGAACCGCAACTGGTCGAGGCCGTACTCGGCGACCAATTCCAGCGGGTCGATCACATTGCCCACCGACTTGGACATCTTCTCGCCCTTGTTGAACAGGAAGCCGTGGGCGAAGACCCGCTTGGGCAGCGGCAGTCCGGCCGACATGAGGAAGGCCGGCCAGTAGACGGTGTGGAAGCGGGTGATGTCCTTGCCGATCATGTGCAGATCCGCCGGCCAGAACGTCCGGTAGAGCTCGCTGTCGGTGTCCGGGAAGCCGGCACCGGTCAGGTAGTTGGTCAACGCGTCGACCCAGACGTACATGACGTGCTTCTCGTCGCCGGGGACCGGAACGCCCCAGTCGAACGTGGCCCGCGAGATCGACAGGTCTTTCAATCCGCCCGAGACGAATGCGGTCATCTCGTTGCGGCGGGTCGCCGGCTCGACGAAACCCGGCTGCGTGGCGTAGAGCTCGAGCAGCTTGTCCTGGTACGCCGAGAGGCGGAAGAAGTAGGACGACTCCTCGGTCCACTCGACCGGGGTGCCCGATTCGGTGGCGATACGCACACCATCCTCGCCGACGGTGGTCTCGTTCTCGGTGTAGTAGGCCTCGTCGCGCACCGAATACCAGCCCTCGAAGGCGCCGAGGTAGATGTCGCCGTTGGCGGCCATCCGCTCCCAGATCGCGGCGCTGGCCGCGTAGTGATCGGGATCGGTGGTGCGGATGAAGCGGTCGAAGGTGATGCCGAGTGCGCGCTGCAACCGTTCGAAGACATCGGAATTGCGGCCCGCGTGCTCGGCGGGCGAGACGCCGGCCTTCGCCGCGCTCTGCGCGACCTTGAGGCCGTGTTCGTCGGTACCGGTCAGATAGCGGACGCGGTAGCCGTCCATGCGCTTGAAGCGAGCGACCATGTCGGTGGCGATGTACTCGTAGGCGTGGCCGATATGCGGTGCGCCGTTGGGGTACGCGATCGCCGTGGTGATGTAGAACGGCGCGCCTGCGCCACCGGTCTCCGACCGGTCTGTGGGGTCGCTTGCTGCAGTCATGGTGGATCAACCCTAGCGCCCGTCCATCGGCGTCCGCCGATCGCCGCCCGGCCGTAGCGGGCCCCTATTCTGGCGCGGTGAGCAAGCGCAAGCCCCCACCGCCGGATCCGGAGCGCCTCGCCCCGCTGATCGATTCCCATACGCATATCGATTCCGGCGGCAACCGCACCCCCGAGCAGGTCGCCCGAGTGCTCGACCGGGCCTCGGCCGTCGGCGTGGGCGCGGTGGTCACCGTCGCCTGCGATATGGCCCAGGCACGGTGGGTGGTCGACGCCGCGCACTGGGACGAGCGGGTCTACGCGGCCACCGCGGTCCATCCCACCGACGTCGACGAACTCGACGATGCCCACCGCGCCGAACTGGCGCGGTTGGCGGCCGACCCGCGGGTGGTGGCGATCGGTGAGACCGGGTTGGACTGGTACTGGCTGGGCAAGCGCGAGGGCGTCGCGGAGCCCGACACCCAGCGCGAGGCTTTCGCCTGGCATATCGACCTGGCCAAGCGACTGAACAAGCCGCTGATGATCCACAACCGGGAAGCCGACGACGATCTGCTCGACGTCCTGCGCGCCGAGGGGGCCCCGGAGACGGTGGTGATGCACTGCTTCTCGTCCGGCCCGGCGATGGCGAAGACCTGTCTGGACGCGGGCTGGATCCTCAGTTTCGCGGGCAATGCCACGTTCCGGAATGCGCTCGACCTGCGCGAGGCGGTGGCGTCGGCGCCGATCGATCGCATCCTGGTCGAGACCGATGCGCCCTATATGACGCCACATCCGTACCGCGGCACCACGAACGAGTCCTACGTCCTGCCGTATACCGTTCGCGGGATCGCCGAGTTGCGTGGGGAAAACCCGGAAGACCTCGCGGAAGCGACGACACGGACCGCCCGGTCAATCTTTGGTATAGAACCCTGAACGCACTGGTCGGAGGCGGTGATGAGGGGGGAGGGCCGCTCGGCTCGGACATCTCCGGGTTGCCGGTCCGCGTGCGAGTCGTTACCGTACCGTGACAGCCGCGCCCGCTCCGAACGGATGCCGGACACGGTAACCACCGCAGCAGCACCAGAGGAATCAGTCACGTGACCGTTTCGTCAGCACCGAACGGGTCGTCGCCGCAGCCGCAGGGCAGGCCGACCGCCGGAATCGCAGGCAGGCACTCCGCCGAACGGTTCGGCCCCGAGACCGCACCCTGGTACGCCTCGCGCACCGCACTGCTCGACCGTCCCGCACCGTTGGTGCCCGAGGACGACAGCGTCCTCGGTGCGCCGGCCCCCGAGACGGACGCCATCCCCACCGGGCCGAAGCATCGCGCGGTCGACCTCGGCAAGCTGAACCGCTCGCGTTCGCCGTTGCTGTTCGGAGTCCTGACCGCGGTGCTCACCAGCCTCGGCGCGGGCGCCGGATACGTCATCTCGGCGCAGAAGACCGTCACGGTCGACGTCGACGGCGCCGCCACCACCGTCAGCACCCTCAAGTCGGATGTCGGCGCGGTGCTCGCGGAGGCCGGCTACACCGTCGGTGCGCAGGACGCGGTCTTCCCGTCCGTCGATTCCGGTCTCGGTGACGGCAGCACGATCGAACTGCGCCGCGCCCGGCCGGTCGAGGTGACCATCGACGGCCAGTCCACCGAGTTGATGATGACCGCGCTGACCGTCGGCGAGGCGGTCAACGATCTCGGCCTGCCGAACGACGTGCACGTCTCGGAGCCCGTCGACGCACAGGTCCCGCTCGACGGCACCAGCCTCGACATCGTGACCGCCAAGGCGGTCACGGTCGACGACGGCGGAGCCGCTCCCGCGGGCCACCGCATCGCCGCCCCGACCGTCGGCGACTACCTCGCCGCCCTGGGCACCCCGCTCGGCATCAACGACACCAGCGTTCCGGCCGCCGACGCCGTGGTCACCGAGGGCATGACGATCGACGTCACCCGTCGCACCACCGAGGTCCAGTCCGGCCAGGACCAGGTGAACCTGCCCGATATCCGCATCGAGGACCCGACGCTGAGCGCCTCGCGCAGCATCGTCGAGGACCCGGGCGCCCCCGGCCTGCGCAACGTCACCTGGTCGGTCGATCTGGTCAACGGCGAGGAGACCGGCCGCCGCGAGATCGCGTCCACCGTCATCGAGCAGGCCACCCCGCGTACCGTCCGGGTCGGCACCAAGCCCGGCACCGACGTGCCCTCGGTCGCGGCCGGTTCGGTCTGGGATCAGCTCGCGCAGTGCGAGGCCACCGGCAACTGGGCGATCAACACCGGCAACGGATTCTTCGGCGGCCTGCAGTTCGACCAGAACACCTGGGCACGGCACGGCGGTCTCGACTTCGCCCCGCGCGCCGACCTCGCCACCCGCGAGGAGCAGATCGCGGTGGCGACCAAGACCCAGGCCGCTCAGGGCTGGGGTGCGTGGCCGTCGTGCACCTCGCGGCTGGGTTTGCGCTAGCGTTTCCTGCGTGAGTGATCCGGGCACCGGGGGGACCCGACTGTTGGGGCCCGCCGAGGTCCGTGCGCTGGCCGCCGATCTCGGGGTGCGCCCGACCAAGCAGCGCGGCCAGAACTTCGTCCACGACGCGAATACCGTCCGCCGAATCGTCGCCGCGGCCGGCATCGAACCCGGCGAGCGCGTCCTCGAAGTCGGTCCGGGTCTCGGCTCGCTGACCCTGGCGCTGCTCGACGCGGGGGCCGAGGTCGTCGCGGTCGAGATCGATCCGATTCTTGCCGGCGGGCTGCCCGCCACGGTGGCGCGGTTCGCGCCCGCCGCGGCCCAGCGCCTGTCCGTGGTCACCGCCGACGCCCTCCACGTGACCGCCGACCGGCTCGGACCGGCCCCGACCGCTCTGGTCGCCAATCTGCCCTACAACGTCGCCGTGCCGGTGCTGCTGCACCTGCTGGCCGAGGTGTCGACGCTGCGCACCGCCCTGGTGATGGTCCAGGCCGAGGTGGCCGACCGATTGGCCGCCGGACCGGGCTCGCGCACCTACGGCGTCCCCAGCGTCAAGGCCCGCTTCTACGGCACGGTCGACCGCGCCGGCGCCGTCGGCCGGGCGGTCTTCTGGCCGGAGCCGAACGTCGAGTCCGGCCTGGTGCGGGTGCGCCGCTACGACCGGTCGCCCTGGCCGACCGATCCGGAACTGCGGGCGGAGACCTTCGCCGCCGTCGACGCGGCGTTCGCCCAGCGGCGCAAGACATTGCGCGGCGCGCTGAGTTCCTGGGCCGGCGGTGCCCCGGCGGCCGAGCTGCGCCTGCGGGCCGCCGGTATCGACCCGTCCGCGCGCGGCGAGACCCTCGACGTCGCCGACTTCGTGCGGCTCGCTCAGGTCACCCGCGGCGACCTCGCCGCTGCGGCGGTGGACGGCGATGTCTGACGGCGGGCTGCGCGTGGTGCGCGATCCGGTGGTCGTCCGGGCGCCGGCGAAGATCAATCTGCTGCTCGGCGTGGGGGATCTGCGCCCGGACGGCTATCACGACCTGAGCACCGTCTTCCAGGCGGTCTCGCTCTACGACGAGATCGAGGTGCTTCCGGCGGCTCAGTTGTCGGTCGCGGTGATCGGTGAGCAGTCCGCCGTCGTGCCCACCGACCGCACGAACCTCGCCTGGCGCGCCGCCGAATTGCTCGCCCGCAAGGTCGGGCGGCCCGCGGACGTCGCGATCACCATCCGCAAGGGGATCCCGGTCGCCGGTGGGATGGCCGGCGGCAGCGCCGACGCCGCCGGCACCCTGTTGGCCCTCGACACGCTCTGGGGCTGCGAACTGTCCCGCGACGAATTGTCCGCTCTGGCGGCGAAGTTGGGCAGCGATGTCCCGTTCTCGTTGCACGGCAACACCGCTCTGGGTACCGGCCGCGGCGAACGTCTGGTGCCGACGCTGTCGCGGGGGCGGCTGGAATGGGTGCTCGCCCTGGCCAAGGGCGGCCTGAGCACCCCCGAGGTCTACGGCGAACTCGATCGACTGCGCGCCGCGGGCGACCCGCCGCGGGTGGCCTCGCCCGACGGGCTGCTGCGCGCGCTCGCCGCCGGCGACGTCGATCAGGTCGCCGCCGCATTGGGCAACGACCTGCAGGCCGCTGCGCTGTCGTTGATGCCGATCCTGCGGCGCACGCTGCGGGCCGGTGTCGAGGCGGGGGCGTTGGCGGGCATCGTGTCCGGCTCCGGGCCGACGTGTGCCTTCCTGTGCGCGGACGGTGACGCCGCCCTCAAGGTGGCCGCCGAACTCGCCGGGGCGGGGGTATCGCGGACGATCCGGCTCGCCTCCGGCCCCGTCGGGGGTGCCCGCACCGTCGAGCGCACCGTCGAAGGCTTCCCCGGCTGATCGGGGTACGTCCGATCGGTGTCGATCGGATCGGGGCGTATAGGACGTTGGTCGACCCGAACAGCCGCGACCGGCCGGGCGTGCTGCAATAGGCGATGCCTTCGTCCGGACAATGGGCGGCGTTCCTGCTCGCCTCCATACTGTTCATCCAGGTCCCCGGCCCGAGCCTGCTGTTCATCCTCGGGCGCGTGCTGACCGTCGGGCTGCGCCGCGCGCTGCTGTCGGTGGTCGGCAATGCGGCGGGGCTGGTCACCCAGGCGCTGCTGGTCGCGGTGGGGCTCGGCGCGCTGGTCGCCGCGAGCGCCACCGCGTACACCGCGCTGAAGGTGGTCGGCGCCTGCTACGTCATCTGGCTGGGTATCCGGGCGATCCGACATCGCGGGGCCGCGCGGGCGGCGCTCGCCGACCCGACGCCGGAGCCCGCGGCGGGCGCGTCGCTGCTCGTCGGTTATACCGTCGGGGTGACCAACCCGAAGACGGTGGTGTTCATGGTGGCGTTCCTGCCCCAGTTCACCGACCCGGGCGCGTCCGCGATGCCGCAGATCGCGTTGCTCGGACTGGTTTTCGCGGTACTGGCCTGCGCGTCCGACAGCGTATGGGCGGCGGTGGCCGGTCGGGCCCGGCGCTGGTTGGCCCGCGAGCCGCGCCGGCTGGACGTGATGGGGGCGACGGGCGGCGTGATGCTGGTCGGCCTGGGCACCACGATGCTCGTGCGCCGGTAGCGCCCGACCGCACCCCGGGGCGGGCGACCGACCGCTCCCACCGCGTCGACGTCCGGCCGCACCCGCGGCGGCCGACCGGTCAGCCGAGCGGAACCGGCTGTGCCCGGCGCGCTTCGGGGCCGGCGGCGTAGGCGACCGCGTAGTCGATCAACAACTCGACCGGGTCGCCGGGCTGCAACCCCGCTACCTCCGCGGTCGCGGCGAAGACCGACACCCGGTGGCCGAGCCAGCGGCAGACGACCGTACTTCCGTTGCGCCCGAAGAACGTTGCCTCCACCTCGGCGGGCAGACTGCCGCCGACCGAGTCGGGGGCGATGTGAAGACCGCGCGGTATCAGCGCCAACCTGGTCGGCCCCGGGACCCCACCGTCGATCCGCCCCGCGGGCACCCGCAGCGGGCCGTCGGCGAGGTGGAAGGAGCCGTCGACATCGATCGAGCCGTCGAGAATCGTTGCGTCCTGCAGGAATCGGGCGACCTCGGGGGAGCCGGGACGTTCGAGCAGCTCCCGCGGGCTGCCCACCTGGGCGAGCCGACCCCGATCGAGTACGGCGATCCGGTCGGCCAAGGCGAGGGCCTCGTCCCGGTCGTGGGTCACCAGAATGACCGTCAGCCCCTCGGTATCGACCAGCCGCCGCAGCGTCAACCGCAGAGCGGCGCGCAACGGTTCGTCCACCGCCGAGAAGGGTTCGTCGAGCAGCAGCGCGTCCGGGCGGGCGACGATGGCGCGGGCGAGGGCGACACGTTGGCGCTGGCCGCCGGAGAGAGTATCCGGGCGGCGGTCGGCGAAGTCGGCCAGATCGACCGCGGTCAATGCCTCGCGCACCCGATCGCGCCGCTGCGCAGCCGGGACGCGGGCGCGCCGCAACGGATAGCCGACGTTGTCGGCGACCGACATATGCGGCCACACCGCGTGATGCTGGAAGACCATCGCGAGGTTGCGCTTCTCCGGCGGGATCGACACCGGTCGCCGTCCCTGTGCGGACATCAGCACGCGCTCGCCCGCCCGGATGGTGCCGGCGACCGGATCGACGAACCCGGCGATCGATCGCAGCAGGGTGGTCTTGCCGGAACCCGACGCTCCGAGCAGCGCCAGGATGGCGCCGTCCGGAACGTCGAGGGTGACGTCGGTCAGCACCCGCCGCGCTCCGAACGCGACGTTCACCGAGTGCAGGGCGACCTGGCTCATAGCGTTTCTCCCGCGGTCGGTCTGCGGCGGATGCGGCCGCCGGCTCCCGGGACGACGAGCGCGACCGCCGCCACACCAACGATCATGAAGACCAGCGACAGCGCCGACGAGGCGTTGTAGTCGCCCGCCTGTTGGTAGCCGAAGATGACCACCCCCAGCGTCTGAGTTCCCGGTGCCACCAACAACACCGACAACGTCAGTTCCCGCACCGCGGTCACGGCGACCAGCGCGGCCCCGGCGATCGCGGCGGGGATCGCCAGCCGCGCGCTGGTGTCGGTCAGCGCGCGCACCGGCCCGGCCCCGCTGATTCGGGCCGCCTCCTCCCACGAGGAGTTCATCCCGGCCAGCGGGCCGCGCACCGCCTGCACCACCAACGCGGTGAAGGCGGTCACGTACGCGCCCAGGATCACCCACAGCGTGTTGTACAGATCGGTATAGCGGCCGAGGATCAACCACCCGACCGCGATGATCAGGCCGGGAATCGCCTGGGGCAGCAATGCCAGGAAGACCAGCACGCCGTCCCCGCGGGCGGGCATGCGGGTGGTCAGCAATCCGATCGACAGGCCCAGCACCCCGCACAGCACCGCCGCGCCGAGCGCGAGCAGCACCGAATTGGTCAGGCCCTGAATCGTATTGGGGGCGGTCAGGGCGCGCTGGAGGTTCGCCAGGGTGAGGTTGGCGAACGTCAACGCCACCCCCGGCGCCGGCAGCAGCGCCCGCGCCAGCAGCGCGAGCAGCGGGCCGACGGTCACGGCGAGTGCGACGACCCAGACGACGATCGCCGCGGGGGTCCGCAGCGCGCCCAGGGGTAGCGTCGAGCCCACCGACCCCGATCCGTCGGTCTCCACCGCGCGGCCGGCGAGCAGCCGATCGGCCGCTATCCCGGCCATCGCCATCACCAACAACACCAGGCCGATCTGGGAGGTCACCTGCAGCGGCGCCGAGACCGTCCCCGACTGCAGGAATCGGTAGACCATCGTCGCGAGGGTGTCGTATCCGCCGGGCGTTCCGACGAGGACCGGGATGCCGAAGTCGCCGAGGTTGCCGATGAAGACCAGCGTGAAAGCGGCGATCAGACCCGGCCGAATCACCGGCAACGTCACGTCGGCGAAGACCCGTGTCGGATCGGCGCCGGCGATCCGGGCGGCGACCTCGAGGTCCTCCGGCACCCGGGCGAGCGCGGCCGAGATCACCAGATAGGCAACCGGCACCGAGTAGACCGTCAGCAGGAAGATCACCCCGCCGCCGCCGTAGAACTGCCACGGGGCGAAGCCGAGAAGCTGATCGATCAGACCTCCACGGGTCAACAACCCCGTCCACGCGATCGCGCCGACGAAGGGCGGGATCAGCAGCGGGGTCAGCACCAACAGCCGCGCGCCGCCCCGGCCGGGCAGATCGGACCGTTCGATCAGCAGCGCCGCGGCCGTGGCGATCCCGACCGCCAGGGCGGCGGAGCAGGCGGCGGACACCACCGAGTTCACCGTGGCACCCACCAGCCCGGCCGCCAGCAGTTGGGGCAGATGGTTGGCGCCGAGCGCGAGGGAGACCACCAGGCCCATCGGCGCGATCACCACCGCGAGCAATGCCACCCACACGCTGCCGCGCAGCAGGCCGGTTGCCGGGCTGCGCCGCAGCACCCCGGCCGGTGTGCCGCCCCGCAGCAGAGTGCTCACTGCCCGGTGACCGCCTCCTTGAAGACCTCGACCGCACGGGGCTGTTCGGCGGTGACCTGCTCGAGCGGAACCTCGAGCAGGGCGATGTCGGCGAGGGCCGGAGCGCCCGCCGGGGTGCCGACATCCGAGCGGACCGGCAGGTAGTTCTGCTCGACCGCGATGCTCTGGCCGCGCTCGGACACCAGGAAATCGACAAACGCCTCGGCGCCGTCCGGGTTGTCGGTCGAGCGGAAGATGCCCGCCGGCTGGGAGACGAAGGGCACCCCCTCGGACGGATACGACACCGCGACCGGCGATCCCTGATCGGCGAGATCGCGCACCAGGTAGTCGACCACCACACCGACGGGCCGCGAGCCGTCGGCCACCGCCTGCGAGGCCGGGCCGTTGGACTCGGCGACCAGCACGTCGTTGGCGCCGAGGGCGCGGATCCAGTCCTCGCCCAGCGCCGGGGTCAGCATCCACACCGCGGCGTTGTACGCCGCCGCCCCGGAGACGTCGGGATTGGGCATCACGATCTGTCCGGACCAGCGCGGGTCGGTCAGCGCCCGCCAGGAATCCGGAGGCGTGTCGACCGTGCCGGTGTTGTGCGCGATCACGGTCGGAATGATGCGGGTGCCGACGTAGAAGCCCTCGGGGTCGACCACCGACGGCTCGAGCGCGTCGACATCCGCCGGGCGGTATTCGAGCAGCAGATCCTGATCCTTGTAGCCCTCGAAGGTGCCCGCGTCGGCGGCCAGCAGCACATCGGCGTCGACCGCGCCGGTCTCGAGTTCGGCGGCGATGCGCGCGTTGAGATCGCCCGTGCCCGCCCGGAAGACCGCGACGTCGATATCGGGGTGTTCCTCGTTGAACGCGGCGACGATCCTATCGATCTTCGCCTGCGGCTCGGAGGTGTACAGGGTGATCGAGGAGGCGTCGCTCGCGGCCGCTCCGGTCGTCTCGCCGCCGGAGTCGGTCGCCGGTTCGGAACAGGCCACCACCACCAGCATCGAGACGGTGAGCGCGGACAGCAGTGCGCCGGTGCGCCGGAAGCCGATACGCGGGGCGGCAACCATGGATCCCCCTTCGGGTACGCCGAAACCAACATGGACTACCGCACAGTTGAATCGGCGGGATCGACCGACGGCGCAACCGCGGGCGTCGTTCGGATGAACCCTGAAGGGCGCTACGGCGTCACGGGCGCCGCGGCGGTCAGGACACGGTGTCGGCGGCCGCCGTGATCTGCCGAGCCTGCTCGACGACGGCGGCGGCGGTGCTGCCGCTCAACGGCAGCTGCGGCAGCCCGAGCTTGCGGTGATCCCACGAGCGAACGCGCTGCGGGACAATCTCGATCACCACGCGCTTGTTCATCATCGCCGCGACGAGCGGCGCCTGTTCCTCGGTATACGGCCCGTTGTAGCGCTCCCAGACCGAGACGCCGACGCGGTGGATCGCCTCGGCGTCGTCGCGGATCACCGCGGTGCCCTCGATCGCGATCCCGCGCAGTCCGTCGTAGGTCAGCCCGGCCTCCACCGAACAGGTGACCGCCGGATTGCGGCGGATGTTGACCACCTTCTGCGACTTGACCTTCGTCTCGAAGCAGACCCGACCGTCGATCACCGCGTACCACATGGCCACCAGGTGCGGGTGGCCTCCGGGACCGACCGTCGCGAGGGTGGCGATGCGTTGTTCGGTGAGGAAGTCGGCGATCTCCGCCTCCGACATGACGATCTGTGCGCGCTGGTTGGCCATGCTCGCATCCTTATCGGCGGGGACTCGTCGCGCCAGTACCCACTACCGTCGGTCCATGCTCGAATCGGTCTTCGGCCAGGACGGCTACCGGGTACGGCTGGAGTGGGGAGCCGACGCGGTCGCCGCCCTCGCCCCGCGCTGCGCGGTGACGATCATCGTCGACGTGCTGTCCTTCACCACCTCGGTCGACATCGCGGTGGGCCGCGGCGCGCGGGTCTGGCCGTTGCCCTGGTCGGTCGGAGCCGCCGAGGCGGCGGAGGCGGCGCAACGGGCGGGCGCGACCCTCGCGGTGGGCAGGAGCGAGCCCGGCTGGTCGCTCGCACCGTCGTCGCTGGTCGACCTGCCGGCCGATACCCTGCTCGCCCTGCCGTCGCCGAACGGGGCGACGCTGTCGACCCGGGCCGCCGCGATCTCCGGCTGCGTCCTCGCCGGCTGCCTGCGCAATGCCGCCGCGGTCGCGGACGCGGCGATCCGACTCGCCGACGGCGGTGCGATCGCGGTGATCCCGTCGGCCGAGCGATGGGGACATGTTGGCGCCCTGCGGCCCTCGGTGGAGGACTATCTGGGCGCCGCCGCGATCGCGGCCGCCGTCACCGCGGTCACCGGCGGCGGGTCGCCGGAGGTCGAGCTGGCGGTCGCCGCCCTCGGCGCGGTGCGCGATCGTCTGCCGGAGCTGATCACCGAGTGCGTCTCCGGGCGCGAACTCGTCGAGCGCGGATTCGGCCGGGACGTCGAGCTCGCGATCGCCCGGGACGTCAGCACGTCGGTGCCGATCCTCGACAACGGTCCGCACGGGCGGGGGATCTATCGGCGATGGTAGATCCCTCGAACAGCGCGGATGGGGCTTCCTGCCCCGCCCGGGATCGGCATCCGGGACCGCACGGAAATGGCCGGCCGACAAATGTGTCGCGGCGTATTCGCCGGCCGCGACCGCCATTGCCGAGACCCGGCCCTATACGTCGTCTCACCGGCGCTCCGGCGCGGTCCACGACACGATTCCGGGACATCATCACCCGGTGGGCGCGTCGATTGTCGGAATCCCGCGGACCGTACCGGTGGGCTTGATACTGTCGTGCGGTCCATTTATGTGATCGATCCGGTCACGGTGGGTCGACCGGCGACGATCAGCGATCGCGCGGTTGGTCGGAAAATGTCATGATCGGCCGTCGGGTGATCGGCCGAACGAAACGAAACCGATCGACACACTGTCGGAAGTCGGGTGGGGGGACCGAAATCAACATCGTGCGAAACAACGCTGCCGACCTCGGTGACGGCCACGATGCGTCGGAGGTGGGCGCGGATCGGCCCCGCGACGGCCGGGTGCTCGCCGAACGACAACAGGCCGCTCGGCGCCGCATCGTGCGGCGCACCGGCTCCGCCGACGCCCACAACATCGCTACAGACTCCGGCAGCGTCGACGGCCTCGACAGCTCGGAGGACGGCGACGTCCTGGTCGAGCGTCCCCGCATCCAACCGACGCTGCGCGCCCCCGAGGACAGCTACCCACCCGACGATATCGACGCCGGTCGGGAGACCTCGGCCGGCGCCGGGGCACCCCCCGGCGGCCCCGGCCGGCTCGCGACCGTGGCCGGCATCCGGCCGACCGCCATGCGCCCGGAGGACGTCGCCGCCGCAGTCGGCGATACCACCGGTCGCGCGACGGCGGCCCGGCGGCTCCGCTCCGCGGTCGGCCGGCGGCAGTGGGCGATCATCGTGCTGGTCGCGGCGCTGGTGGGGGTCCTGGTGTTCGCCGCCGGATATCTGTTCCTGAGCACCCGTTCGGCGGCGCAGGCCGACGCCCAGCGGGCGCGGCTGCTCGACACCGCGCGGCAGACCGCCGTCAATCTGACCACGCTGCACGCCGATACCGCCCGCGAGGACGTCGACCGGCTGCTCGCCGGCGCCTCGGGGGCCTTCCTCCAGCAGTTCGCCGACCGGCAGGCCGAGTACGTCGCCACCGTCGGCGGGGCCGGGGTCAACACCGACGGAACGGTTGTCGCCTCGGGCATCGAGTCCTACGGCAACGGCTGCGCGGTAACCCTGGTGGCGGCCAATGCGACGGTCACCAACGTCGACGTCCCCGACCCGCAGGATCGGTACTTCCGCTTCCGAATCACCGTCTGCGAGCGCGACGGCGTCTCGACGGCGACGAATGTGGAGTTCGTGCAGTGACCGCTCCCGTGGTCGCGAGCGACCCCGGCGTCGAACCGTCGGCGCCGGGACGCGGACTCCCCTCGCGGCCGCTGATCGCGGTGGCGGCGGTCCTGCTCGTGCTGGTCGCGATCGTCGGATTCCTCGGCTATCAACGCGCCACGGCATCGACGCTGGAGGCCAACCGGCAGCAGGTCGTCGCCGTCGCCTCCGAGCAGGCGGTGGCGATGCTGTCCTACACCCCGGCGAACGTCGACAGCACGCTGCGCGCCGCGGTCGGTGGTCTGACGGAGTCCTTCGGCGCCGAGTACAGCGATCTGCTCGACTCGGTGGTTATCCCGTCCGCCCGCGAGACGGGCACGACCAGCGAGGTGGCGGTGGTGGGCGCAGCGGTCACCGACGTCGAGCGGTCCTCGGCGACGGTGCTGCTGTTCCTCAACCAGACGACGACGTCCTTCGCGGCGCCGGAGCCGACGGTGACCGGATCCCGGGTGACCGTCGCGCTCGAGAAGGTCGACGGCGATTGGCTGGTCGGCGACCTGACCGCCACCTGATCGCGGCGTTCGGCGCGGGATCGGGGGATCATCGGCGGGACGGTCTCGTGGCGTCCGGAAGGACGCAGCGGTGGGGAAGGGAGCTGTGGTGGAGAGGAAAGCAGCGGCATGAGGATTCGAGAGGCCCGCGACGAGGATGCCGACGGCATCGCCGCGATCTACAACGACGCCGTCCTGCGTACCACCGCGATCTGGAACGACACCGTCGTCGACGCCGACAACCGGCGCGCCTGGATCGCCGCCCGGCAGGCCCAGCGCTATCCGGTACTCGTCGCGGTCGATGACGCCGACGACGTGATCGGCTACGCCTCCTTCGGCGACTGGCGGGCCTTCGACGGCTACCGATTCACCGTCGAGCATTCGGTCTACGTCCGCAGCGACCAACGCGGCGGCGGTATCGGTTCGACGCTATTGGTCGAGCTGATTCAGCGGGCCCGCGACCTCGGCAAGCACGTGCTCGTCGCCGGGATCGACGCGAGCAATACCGGCTCGATCCGCGTCCACGAGCGGCTCGGCTTCCAGCATGTCGGGCTGTTGCCCCGCGTCGGAACGAAGTTCGGCCGCTGGCTCGACCTGGCCTTCCTGCAACTCGTCCTCGACGACCGACAGCAGCCGGAACCCTGACCACCGAGGCGTCTCCCCGGCCCGGCCGCGCGGCCGGGCCGGGAAGAGCGACGGGGTAGGGCCGGCGAACTCACTTCGTTTCGGCGTCACCGGCATCGGCGGCATTGCCGGCGGTCGCGGGCTGGAGGGCGCCGCGGGCGCGGTCGGCCAGCTCCTCGATGCGATCGCCGACGGACTCGGGTGCGTGCTCCTTGGCGAAGGTAGCGAGATCTCCGATCGCCTCGGAGGTCTTCGCGATGGCGCGCTCGAGGCGGTCTCCGCTGTTCGCCAGGTGGTTGTCGAGCTTGCCGGCCATCGTGTCCCGGTGCGCCTGCACGGCCTGCTCCACCTTCTCGCGAGCCGAGGTGACGGTGCCGTCTTCGGTGGTCATTGTTATTCTCCTGCCTGCACTTTCGCCGGAATCTCCGACACCTTCAGTTTCGGTGCCGGAGCGCTCGAGCGCGTCGTCCGCCCGAATCGACCGGTGTCATCCATCCGCAGTAGTTCGCGCGAGCGACGGTTCGCAGACGAGTTCGCGTCGAGCGTTGTGGCGGCTGCGGGGCACTCAGGTCAGGACGGCGGGCGAATGCCGGCGCGCACCGCGAGCACGACCAATTGGGCGCGGTCGCGGGCGCCGACCTTGGCCATCGCCCGATTGACATGGGTCTTGACCGTGTACGGGGAGATGAAGATCCGTCGGCCGATCTCGGCGTTGTCCAGCCCCGCGGTAACCAGCGCGACGACCTCGAGTTCGCGCGCGGTCAGATCGGCGAACAAGCGTGTCGCCTCGGGGTCGCCGGGTGCCGGCGCCGGATTCGCGGCGTGACTGACCAGCGCATCGATCGCCGTTGTCGACAGGGCGTGCTGTCCGGCGGCGACGCGCAGGATTCCGTCGGTCAGTTCGGTGGGACCGGCACCCTTGCTCAGGAACCCGTCGGCGCCGGCGCGCAGGGCGTTCAGCACGTTCTCGTCCTGGTCGAAGGTGGTCAGCACGAGGATGCGCCGCTGCTCGGCGGGCCACTCCGCGCGGATCCTGCGGGTGGTCTCCACCCCGTCGATGCCCGGCATGCGCAGATCCATCAGCACCACGTCGACCTCGACGGACGGATCGCGCAACAGACCGATCGCGGTGAGCCCGTCGGCGGCCTCGGCCGCGACCTCGACCTCCGGGTGGGCGTCGATGATCGCGCGCAGCCCGGCGCGGATCATGTCCTGGTCGTCGACCACCAGCACCCGGACGGTCATGGCGCGGCCCCGGCGACGCCGCCTGCGGTCGGGATGCGCGCGGTGAGCCAGAAGACACCGTCCTCGTCCCGAGCTTCCACCGTGCCCTCCACCGACGCCGCGCGCTCCCGCATGCCGATCAGACCGTTGCCGCCGCCTCCCTCCGGGGAGGTCTGTGCGCCAACGGTGTTGACGACGTCGATGCGTACCGTGTCGGCGCCTTCGGGTCCGACGGTCACCGAGGCGCTGCCGCGCCCGTATCGCCGGGCATTGGTCAACGCCTCCTGGATGATGCGGTAAACCGCGATCCGCGCCTCCGGGGAGAGCGCCCCGTCGACGTCCTCGATGCGATCCTCGATCACCATTCCGGCGTGCCGGTACCCGGTGACCAGGTTGTCGAGCATGTCCCGATCGGGAATCGCCTCGGGCGGTGGGGAGTCCCCGCCGAGCCGCAGAATCTTCAGGATCTGTTGGGTCTCGCGCAGGACCGCCTGTACCGCCTGTCGGGCGCCGGCGATCTCCTCGATGGCGCGCCCGGGGTTGCCGGGAAGGGACACCTCGGCCGCTCCGAGGCGCATATTGACCACGGTGATCTGATGCCCGACGCTGTCGTGCAGATCGCGGGCGATACGCAGCCTCTCGCGGGCGACGCCGCGGTCGACCGACGCGATCCGGACCGCTTCCGCGTCCCGTATGCGCGCCTCGACCTCGCGGCGATACCGCAGATTCGCCCGCACGGCGCTGCCGATCGCCGCACACATCACCGCGGCGAACGCGAAGACCGACGCGGTGGGGTCGGCGTTGAGGTTGATCGTGCCGAGCGTGATCGCTGCGGACACGAAATTCGCGGCGCCCAGCAGGAATCCGACGAGAACCGCGGACAATCCCCGATAGGTCAGGAGCAGCGCCGCGAAACAGACCATCGACCAGGGGGCGGTGGGCACCTCGCCGGAGATGGCCACCGCGCCGGCGGCCGCGACCACCACCAGCAAGCCCGCGATCGGGTGTCGGTAGGAGAGGGCGGCTCCGGCGAGGACGAGAACCGGGCCGAGATAGCCCGCCGCGGAGGCACCCTCCACGGCCAGGGCGATCATGCCGGTGCCGCCCGCCAGCACCAACAGTGTCAGCGTGCCCACCTCGATCGCCCGCGGCGAGGGCTGCCACGGGGCGCTGCGCGACCGGACCGGACTGTGCTGCACGCCTTCGATCCTGCCATCGGCCGCGTCCCGGCCCGTACTCCCGACGCGGTATATCGGCCGATTCGCGTGGACGATTCGCCCGGCCGGGAATCCGGAGAGTCTGGAATAGTCACCGCGGCACAAGGATCGCGGCGAAAACGTCGATTCTCGGGAGTACGTCATGACCAATCCGGCAATCCCCACCGATGCACAGGCCGAACCGTTCGTGTCCTACGAGTATGCGCAGGTGTCCGCGCCGAAAAGCCTCGAGCCGTTGTACACCGACGCCTATCGCAGCCTCGGGTGGACGGTCGAGGCGACCGATGGCGGCGGGGCGCATTCGGTACGCATCGATCTCAAGCGCGATCGAGAGATCCGCAGCCGCTCGGTCATCCAGGAATTGCAGCGCAAGGCGGAGGGCGCACTGGCTCGGATCACCCAACTGGAGCGATCCAGGAAGACGGTGCCGACGATGGTCGGGATCGTCCTCGGTCTGCTCGGCTGTGTTCCGCTGGCCATCTCCGTGTTCATGATTACCGGCGGCGCCGCCGGACTGGTGTCGACCGGGCTCGGAGCGATCGGACTGCTGCTGTGGGTGGCGGGATTCGTGTCGTATCGGGCCGTGAAGTCCGGCCGAGCGTCGCGGATCGACGCCGGGATCGCGAGGGAGCAGGACGTGATCGCCACGGCCGGGCAGCAGGCGGCGCGCCTGTTGTGATCCGAAGCTCGGTCTCACCCGACGTGCCCCGCCCGCCCAGCGGCCGGGGCACGTTTGGTTCCGGCTACCCGTCCCGCGATCGGTCGGGCGGTGACAGTTCCAGGAACTCGGTCAGGTCGGCCAGGGCGAGCTCGGCGATGTCGGTGCGTGCCTCGATCACCGCGCTGAGGATCGACCCGTCGATGACGGCCGCCATCAGACGGTTCGAGACCGCCGATCGGCCAGCGGCAACGAGCAGATCGTCCAACTGGCGGTCCAGGTCGACCCGGTACTCGGCGAGCCGATGGGACAGGGCGGGACTCTCGCGAGCGAAGTCCGCCATCGAGCCGACCGCACCGCGCAGCGTCGCGTCGTCCAGATCGGGACCGTAGTAGGCGACCAGGGCGAGCCGCGCCAGGCCCGCCGTGTCCGGTTGATGCGCCCGTGCCTGCTCGATCGCCGTCGCCGCGGCGTCCCGGCGCACGACCTCGAAGTGGTCCATGCAGGCCAGTACCAGCGATTCGCGGCTCTCGAAGTAGTAGCGGATCGCCCCGAGCGGGACATCCGCCTCGGCGGCAACCGCACGGTGGCTGATCGCGCTCATCCCGGACCGCACGAGCAGTCGCCCGGCCGCAGCCAGGATCGCGGCCCGGCGGCGAACCGCCCGATCCTGTTCCGATCTGCCCGGCGGCGAGCCCACACCGGGAACCGATGTCGGTGCCATGACCACGACTTTAGCGCAGCACATCGAGAAACTTGTACAGTCGTATCAGTTTCCCGTACGCTGATGGGACGCCCCTCGGGGTCATTGATGAGAGAGGTTCCGAGGAGATGTCCGCGGTTGAGATCCGCCCCTCGTTCACCCTGTCGCTGGCCGGAATCGTCGGCCTGGTGCCGTTTGCCATCGACATGTACCTGTCCTCCCTGCCGGCGATCGGCGCCGAGTTCGTCGCGCCGATCTGGGTCACCCAGCTGACGCTGACGGGGTATCTGCTGCTGCTCGGCGTCGGCCAATTGATCGCAGGTCCCATCACCGACACGGTCGGACGCCGCACTCCTCTGCTGATCGGGTTGGGCGTCTTCGTCGTTGGTTCGGTGGTCGCCGCGCTCGCTCCGACGATGGCGGTCCTGGTGGTCGCCCGGGTGCTCCAGGGGCTCGGCGGCGCGATCGCCGTGGTGGTCGCGAACAGTTCGGTGCGCGACCGCACGCACGGTGACGGCGCGACGCGGCTCTACGCGATCCTGCTGACCGTCACCGCGCTGGCGCCCGTGATCGCCCCCGTCGCAGGTGGTTTCGTGGACGCCGCGCTGGGGTGGCGTGCGGTCTTCTGGGTGCTTGCCGTGCTCGGTGTGCTCGTGTTCGCCGCGGCCACGATCTTTCTCCCGGAATCCCTGCCCGCCGGCCGTCGATCCCCGCTCGCTTTGGGCGCGGTCATCGGTGGGTACGGGCGACTGTTCGTCACGCGCGGCTTCGTTGTTCCGCTGATCGCTGTAGCGGCGATGTTCATGCTGCTCTTCGCCTACATCGGCGGGGCGTCCTACGTCTACCAAGGGCACTTCGGCGTCGGTCGAAGCGCGTTCGGCGCCATCTTCGGCGTGACCGCCCTGGCGCTGTTGGTCGGTGCGCTGCTCGCCGGCCGGCTGTCGAGCCGCCTCGGCACGGGCCGGCTCGGTCTGGTCGGTGTCGCGGTCAGCTTCGCCGGCACCGCGATCGCCCTCGGGTCGGTCCTGGTGGGCGGATCGCTGTGGGCAGTGGCGGCCGGTATGGCCCTCGCCTTGCTCGGGTTGGGCATCTGCGAACCGGCGTTGATGAGCATGTGCATGAGTGCGGTCGACGACGGTGCGGGCCGCGCCGCGGCCCTGCTCGGCGGTGCCCAGTACATCTTCGGTGCGGTCGCCACCGTCGTGGCCGGCGCCGTCGCCGCGGCGGGGGCGGGTTCGTGGATCGGGCTGATGCTGGCCTTCGCCGCGGTCGCATTGGTCTTCGCCGTCGTGCTCGCTCGCCCGGTCGCGGCGGATCGCACCGCGGCCACTCATCGGAAGGGATATCAGCCGGCATGACCACCACGACCGAGAAGGCCGGAGTGCGGCAATGGCTGTCGCTGGGCGTGCTGACCCTGGCGGTCATGCTGCTCGCGATCGACGGCACCGTCCTCGCGCTGGCGGTGCCCGCCCTGACCGCCGCGCTCGAACCGACCGCCACCCAGCTGCTCTGGATCGGCGACATCTACTCGTTCGCGCTGGCGGGTCTGCTGATCGTGATGGGCAACCTCGCCGACCGCATCGGCCGCAAGCGGCTGCTGCTCATCGGCGCGGCCGGGTTCGGTGTCGCCTCGGTGATCGCCGCCTTCGCGTCCAGTGCGGAGACGCTGATCGCCGCCCGCGCCCTGCTCGGCATCTTCGGCGCCACGTTGATGCCCTCGACCCTGTCGATCATCCGCAACGTCTTCCTCGACCCGGTCCAGCGCACCCGCGCGATCGCGGTCTGGGCCGCGGGCGCGACCGCCGGTGCCGCTCTCGGACCGCTGGTCGGTGGCGCTCTGCTCGAACAGTTCTGGTGGGGATCGGTCTTCCTGATCAACCTGCCGGTGATGATCGTCATCATCGTCGCCGGTGCGCTCCTGTTGCCGGAATCGAAGAATCCCGACGCCGGGCCGATCGATCCGATGTCCGCGCTGCTGTCGGTGGCGGCGATCGTTCCGCTGGTCTTCGCGATCAAGCAGCTCGTCGGCGGGGGAGCGGTGCTGCCCGCGGCTGCGGCCGTGGTGATCTCGGTGGCCGCCGGGCTGTGGTTCGTGCGGCGTCAGCGGCGGTTGCCGGTGCCGCTGATCGACGTCGAACTGTTCCGGGTCCCCGCGTTTTCCGGGGCGGTGATCGCCAATACGATCGCGATCTTCGCGCTCAGCGGCCTGCTGTTCTTCTTCTCGCAGTACCTACAGTTGGTGCGCGGCTTCCGACCGTTGGTCGCCGGGTTGGCGGAGCTTCCGCTGACACTGGCCTCGATCGTGGTCATTCTGATCATCGGGCGAATGGTGTTGTGGTGGGGCCGGGGACGGTCGATCGGGATCGGATTGTTGGTCGCCGCCGCGGGATTGGTGGCGTTGGCCGGCGCCGAGGGGCTGCCCCAATATGTGTGGCTCGGGCTGGCATTGATTCCGATCGGGCTCGGCATCGGCGTCGCGATGACATTGTCGACCGATGCTGTCGTGGCGGCGGCGCCGCGCAAGCGGGCCGGCGCCGCGGCCTCGATCTCGGAGACCGCCTACGAACTCGGTATCGCGCTGGGTATCGCGGTACTCGGCTCGCTGCAGATGCTCTTCTACCGGTCGCAGCTCCGTCTGCCGGACAGCTTGCCCGCCGCCACCCGCGACGCGGTGACCGACTCGCTGGCCTCGGCCGACCGGGTGCTGGCGGACGGGCCGTTCGCGAACGTGCTTGCCGATGCACAGCATGCGTTCACCGTTGCGATGCAGTTCACGTCGTTGGCGGCTGCGGTGCTCACCGCCGCCGCCGGAATCCTGGCCTGGCGCCTGATTCCGCACGACGGGATTCGGGCCCGGAAGGACGGTGCGGAGGCGGTCGAGGCGACGCGCAGCTGACTCCGATCGACGAGCGGCGTCGAAGGCTGCGGTCGAGCCGGTCAGGCGGTGCCGCCGGTGGAGATCCACGCGCCCAGCGGGGCGTCGGGCACCGCCTCGTCGGTGACCTCCGTCGCGCGGATGACCAGGCTGCGGGCCTGATAGTTCGCCAATGCGGCCGGCCCGTCCAGACTGCAAGTATGCACCCACACCCGCTGTACGGCAGGAAGATCGGCACGTTCGGGTAGCGTCCACGCCGCCCGGATGGCGTGCTCGAGCAGCGGGCCGCCGAGCCCGCGACCGATCGCCTGCTCGGCCACTCCGAAGTATCGGATCTCGACCCGGGTGGCGCCGTCGACGACAAGCGGTTGCAGGTGGGTATATCCGAGCGGAAGGCCCTCGCCGTAGAGGATCCGGAACTCGGTACCCGGCACCTCGAGGTCGTCCGACCACTCCCGACGGCTCCACGCGAGCCGGTCGACCCAGCGCCACGGGCCGCCGACCAGTCCGTACAGGAAGCGGGCGTACTCCGGGGTCATCGACGCCGCCCGCTCGAGACGCACCCCGGCGGGCAGCGGCCGCGCCGCACCCGTCGGCGGCTCGCGCATGTCGAGCGTCCACGTGGTGACCCGCACGTGTTCAGCCCGTGAGTTCGGACAGTTCGAGCCACCGCTCCTCGGTGGCGGCGGTCTCGTCCTGCGCCTCGGTCAGCTCCGCGGTCAGCCGGCCCAGACCCGCGTAGTCGTTCTGATCGTGGGCGGCCATCCGCTCGTGGATGGCACTGATCCGTTCGGAGAGACGTTCGAGCTTGCGCTCGGCGGCAGCGAGTTCCTTTTGGGCCGAACGCAGCTCGGCTCCGGAGAGACCGGCGTCCGCGGGCGCGGCGGACTCGACCGAGCGGGCGGGGGACCCGGACGCCGCCGCACGGGCCGGGGACGCGGACGTCGCGGAGGCGCGCAGGGCGAGATACTGGTCGACACCGCCCGGCAGGTGTCGCAGATGCCGCTCGACGATCGCGTACTGCTGATCGGTGACCCGCTCGAGGAAGTACCGGTCGTGCGAGACGACGATCAGCGTGCCGGGCCAGGAGTCGAGCAGATCCTCCAGCGCGGCAAGCATATCGGTGTCGAGGTCGTTGGTCGGCTCGTCGAGGATCAGCACATTGGGCTGCTGCAGCAGGATCAACAGCAACTGCAACCGCCGCTGCTGCCCACCGGAGAGGTCGCGCACCGGCGTCGACAATTGCGCGCTCGCGAAACCCAGCCGCTCGAGCAGCTGCCCCGGCGTGAGTTCCTCGGCCTTGGAACCGTTCCCGAAGGTGTACGTCGTCTGCAAACGGCTCAGGATCACGCGCACCGGGTCGGCCATCACCTGCTCGAGCCCGTCGAGTTGCTGTCCGAGCGTCGCGACCTTCACCGTCTTGCCGCGCTTGACCCGGCCGGTGGTCGGCTCCACCGTGCCGACGATCAGGTTGAGCAGCGTCGACTTGCCGGCGCCGTTGACCCCGAGGATGCCCGTGCGTTCGCCGGGAGCGATGCGCCACTCGACATCCTCGAGCACGGCGGTATCGCCGTAGGAGACCGAGACGTCGAGCAGGTCGACGACGTCCTTGCCCAGCCGGGTGATCGCCAATGATTGCAGCGCAACGGCATTGCGGATCTCGGGGACGTCGGCGATCAATGCGTTGGCGGCGTCGATGCGGAACTTCGGCTTCGAGGTGCGCGCCGGGGCACCGCGCCGCAGCCAGGCCAGTTCCTTGCGGGCGAGGTTCTGTCGCCGTGCCTCGATCGACGCCGCCTGCCGATCGCGCTCGACCCGCTGCAGGATGTACGCCGCGTAGCCCCCCTCGAAGGGTTCGACGATCCGGTCGTGCACCTCCCAGGTCGCGGTACACACCTCGTCGAGGAACCACCGATCATGGGTGACCACCAGCAGTCCGCCCGCTGATCGGGCCCACCGGTTCTTGATGTGCTCGGCCAACCACGCGATCGCCTCGACGTCGAGGTGGTTGGTCGGCTCGTCCAGGGCCAGCACGTCCCACTCGCCGGCCAACAGCTTCGCCAGCGCCACCCGCCTGCGCTGACCGCCCGAGAGCCCGGCGATCGGGGTGTCGAGCGGCAGGTCGCCCAGCAGACCGGCGAAGACGTCCCGGATGCGGGCGTCGCCGGCCCATTCGTGTTCGGCCTGGTCACCGACCACCGTCTCGCCGATCGTCGCGTCGTCGTCGAGGGTGTCGCCCTGGTCGAGGACCCCGATCGTGACGCCGCCGCGGACGGTCACCCGCCCCGCGTCCGGCGCCAGTCGCCCGGCGAGCATCGCCAGCAGACTCGACTTTCCGTCACCGTTGCGGCCCACGATGCCGATCCGGTCGCCCTCGTTCACCCCGAGGGATATCGAGTCGAAGACCACCTTGGTGGGAAATTCGAGGTGCAGGGCTTCGGCCCCGAGCAGATGCGCCACCCCACGAGGGTAGAAGCGCGGGTCGAACCCTCCAAGTCGGGCGCCCCGGTACCTCTTTCCACCCACCCCGTCCGCCCGCCCCGTGGCGCCGCGAGAGTGACGATTTCTGCGGTGCAGCCGTAGATATCGTCACTCCGGCGAGCGGAGTGTGGGTCGGGCCTGGTCGGATTCACCGACAACGTGCTCCAGGCAGGACGGCGCCACCGAGAAGGAGCTGATCGAGGTGATCACCCATCTGGCTTGGACGCGTCCGAAGGCGTCGGCGATGGCCGCCGTCGCCAAGGAGGCTCTCCGCCCGGCTCAGCCCGCGTGATCGGTGATCGCGATGTGATGCAACTCCGGTTCGGTTCGGGTGCGATGGAGGTCGAGGTAGCACGCGGCGATCACCGAGGCTTCGGCGTCGGGATGGCCGCTTGCCGATCCACGCGCTGATTGCCACGTGCGCCACGTAGATGCCCTCGGGCCCGAGCGTGTTGTGTAGGTTCAGGACCCAATTACCCAGTCCGGCGCCGGCGAGGGTGATCCCGGCGAACGACGGCACCGGGTTGATCGATCCGCCGCCGGTGCCGATGAGGATCGTGCCGGTGCCCCGCTCCCGCATGTCGGGCAGGACTGCTTTGACGGCGGCTATGGCCCCGTTGATGAAGAAGTCGATCTGGGGTTGCAGGTTCTCGGGGGTGATGTCGAGAACCCCGACGATTGGAAGCCCCGGATCGGAGGGCGAGAACTCGAGGACGTCGATCGGACCGACGGTGTCCTTCGCGGCGGTCAACGCGTCGACGAGACTATCGGGCCGGGAGACGTTGCCGCGGAAACCGGCTGCCGAGATCCCCTCGGAGCGAAGCGTTTCGGTGAGAACGTCGAGCTTCTGTGCTGTGCGGGCGATCAACCGGACGCCGACGGCTGGGCGACCGTCGCGGCCTTCCGATCCGGTGGTCCGTCACCGCTGCGGTGCGGGCCGCTGCGACTCTTCGTGCGAACCGGACCGTTCGGCATCGGCCACGGCCTTCGGCTGTGGTGGGCGACTGCCGCCACGGGCGGCGCTGATCCCGGCCGCGACGACGAGGGCGATGCCGACCACCTGGCCGGGCCCCGGCACCTGGTGGAGAAATACCAGGCCGACCAGCAGGGCGATCGCCGGCTCGAGGCTCATCAGGGTGCCGAAGGCGGCGGTGGTCAGGCGGCGCAGGGCCTGCAGCTCGAGGATGAACGGGATGATCGGCAGCAGCAGGGCCAGCCCGGCGCCGACGGCGACCACCTCGAGGGGGCTCAGGACGGTCAGGGTGTCGAGGACGGTGCCGGGGCCGACGACCACGGTGGTGACCAACCCGGCGACCGGCAGGGCGATGCCGAGTCCTGTCACTCCGCTGATCTCGTCGCCGACGCGCCGCGACAACAGGATGTAGGCGCCCCAGCAGGCGGCGGCCGCGAGGGCGCATGCCACACCGATCGGGTCGGTGGTCCCCGTCCAGGGTTCGGTCAGCAGCAGCACCCCGACACCCGCGGCGAGAGCCCACAGTCGCAGCGCGCCGCGTGCGGTCACCAGCGCCACGCCCAACGGCCCGAGGAATTCGAGCGCGCTGGCGGTGCCCAGCGGAATCCGGGCGACCGCCTGCATGAACAGCAGGGTGACCGCCGCGATCACGACGCCGAGCGCGCACGCCGCGAGCAGGCCCTTCCGGGACACCCGCGACGGACGCGGGCGCACGATCACCGCCAGCAGCACACCGGCCCAGAACAGTCGCAACCACGCGGCGCCCTCCGCGCCGATGCGGTCGATCAGGCCGACGGCGACGGCCAGGCCGAGTTGGACGAAGACCATCGACGTGATCGCCATGCCGACGCCGGAGCGGGTGGTGGAAGTAAGCACCCGACCAGTAGAACGGTCACCAACCGTCCGCGTCCACGTGCTATTTGTGGACATACCGTTCGGTAATCATGAACAATTTGTCCGTGGAGACTCGTCGTCTGCGGATGCTGCTGGAGTTGGCCCGGCTCGGGTCGATGCGTGAGGTCGCCGAGGTTCTGCACACCACGACCTCGACGGTCTCGCAACAGATCTCGGTCCTCGCCGGCGAGATGGGAGCGGCGCTGATCGAGCCGGACGGCCGGCGGGTCCGGCTGACCCCGGCCGGGCGACGACTGGCCGACCATGCGATCACCATCCTGGAGGCCGTCGAGGATGCGCGCGCCGACCTCGCCCCGCAGTCGGATCCGCGGGGGACGGTGCGTGTGGCAGGCTTCTCGACGGCCTTTCGCCGCTCGGTGATGCCGGCGCTCGCCCCGCTGGCGGCGGCTCACCCGAACGTGACGGTGCGCATCGTCGAACACGAGCCGACCGAGGCGATCGCGCTGCTGTTGGCCGATCGCGTCGACGTGGCGTTGGTATACGACTACGACCTCGCCCCGGCGACGATCGACGCGGCGATCGACGGGGCGACGCTGTGGTCGACGCGGTGGGGGCTCGCGGTGCCGGACGCCGACTACGCGGTGGCGGACGACGCCGATGCGGCCGCGGTGATGGCGGTATTCCGTCGGGCGGATTGGATCGTGAACTCGCGCAACGACGCGGACGAGCGGGTCCTGCGGACCCTGGCGTCGATCGCGGGTTTCGAGCCGGTGATCGGGCACGCGGCCGAGAGCCTGGAGTTGGTGGAGAGCCTGGTGGTCGCGGGGCTGGGGGTGGGGCTGCTGCCCATGGACCGGCCGCGCGCGGTCGGAATTCGGGTGCTCCCGCTGTCGCGGCCCGGGGTTTCGCTGCGCTGCCGGGTGATCTGGCGCCGCGACCGCCCCCGCTGGCCTCCCTTGGCCGCCGTCATCGCCGCCCTGATCGCCGATCGCCCGGCCGCGAGAGTGACGGTTGCTGCGGTTCAACCATAGAAATCGTCACTCTCGTGGCGGGGTGGCGGGGTGGCGGGGTGGCGGGAGGTCGGCCGGGGTGGCGGGCCGAGTGAGGGCGGCTGGGGCGCGCGGCGACTGGGGCGCGCGGCGAGGAAGGGCGGGCGACGGCGGCTGGGGAGACAGGACAGGGGCCTGCCCCGGACAGCAACAAGGGGTGTGTGGACCTGTGTCCACACACCCCTTGCGCGAGTTGACCCCCTGGCGGCCGATCGCGATGCGTCAGCCGTCCGCCAACGCAGCAGCGATACCGATCAGCGGAAGCCCTTGGCCGGGTTGAGCAGGTCGAGCACGACCGAGGTGCCGTTGGAGCGCACGTGCAGCTCCGGGCTCTGCAGACCACCCGAGGTCAGGTACTCGCCGAGCAGCTGGAGCAGCTCGTCCGGGCCGGTGGAGGCGTCGATCGGACGCGCGTCACGGCTGGAGAGCTCGTTCTGGGTGAGGCGACCGGCGATCCGAATGGCGGCGATTCCCATCGCGGTGCGACGATCGGTCGTCGAGTGGCGGTTGCCGGAGTAGCCACCGCTGGTGGCTCCACCGGTGGTGCCGGGAAGCGCGTGCTCGGAGATTTGTTCGCTGGTGGTCACTGTTTCCTCGCTCTGTGTGTTGGGGGACTTCCGATGCGATGAGGTGCCGCGAGGGCCCCGATCAGATTCGCCTCCGACGTCCTTTCCAGCCTTCGAACGGCCGGAGAGTTCACTCATGTCGGACAGCTCCTTGCGCAAACGAACTTTCGGTCTGTTCGACTGTCCTGGACGGTACCATAACGCCGATCCCATCGAATTTCACCTTCACTATACGGGTGAATCGACGAGTAACCGTGTTCGCGCCCGACTCGTTCGGGAATCCCGGAGGGGTGGTGCGAGGGTCGAGCGATCCTGCGGCCCACCGGCTCAGAGATCGCCCGCCGCCACCAGGGGTTCGAGCGTGGCACCGGGCAGTTCGCGCTCGATGTACTGCAGCCGCCATTTGTCGCTGATCAGCGCGAGCAGGGCTCCGTCGGACCGTGTGAAGACCTCCACACCACGCTGACGGCCGAGCTCGTCCGCGGAATCCTTGTCGGTACGAAGCGCCAGCGTATACGGGAGAGCCTCGAATCGAGCGTCCACCCCGTACTCGGCCCGCATCCGGGCGGCGACGACGTCGAACTGCATCGGGCCGACCGCGGCGAGCACCGGGGAGGCATCGCCGCGGATGTCGTTGCGCAGCACCTGCACGACGCCCTCGGAGTCCAGCTCGTCGATCGCCTTGCGGAACTGCTTGTACTTCGAGGCGCTGTCGACGCGCACCACCCGGAAGTGCTCGGGCGCGAATGCCGGCATCGGCTCGAACAGCGCCGGCCGGTCGGCGTAGAGGGTGTGGCCGGGGGCGAGTGCACCGGCGTTGACCAGGCCGACGACGTCGCCGGGGTAGGCGCGCTCGACGGTCGTGCGGTCGCGGCCGAAGACGGTCAGCGCGTACTTGGTGGTGAACGGCTTGTTGGTCTGCGCGTGGGTGACGACCATGCCGCGTTCGAAGACGCCGGAGACCACCCGCATGAAGGCGAGCCGGTCGCGATGCGCCTGGTCCATACCGGCCTGCACCTTGAAGACGATCGCGCTGAACGGATCGTCGATCTCGCGCTCGCCGCCGCCCTGCAGGGCCCGCGGTCCCGGCGCCGGGCCGTCGCCGATCAGGGTGCCCAGGATCTGCCGCACACCGAAGTTGAGCATCGCGGAGGCGAAGATCACCGGGGAGGTCTCGCCGGCGAGGAAGCGGGCCTCGTCGTGCTCCTGCCCGCTGGCGATCAACAGTTCGCTCTCCTCGACCGCTTCGGTCCAGGCGTCGCCCTCGCGTTCGAGCGCGGCGGCGGCGTCGAGGTGCTCCTCGGGAGCGATCGTCGCACCGCCGGCGGTGCGTTCGAAGCGGACGTACTCGCCCGTGGTGCAGTCGAGCAGACCACGAAAGTCGCCGGCGATGCCCACCGGCCAGAACAGCGGGGTCGGCAGCAGACCGATCCGCTCGTTGATCTCGTCGAGCAACTCCAGCGGCGAGCGGCCCGGCCGGTCCCACTTGTTGATGACGGTGATCACCGGGATCCCGCGGTAGCGGCAGACCTGGAAGAGCTTGAGGGTCTGCGGCTCGAGGCCCTTGGCGGCGTCGATCAGCATCACCGCGGTGTCGACCGCCGAGAGCACCCGGTAGGTGTCCTCGGAGAAATCCGCGTGGCCGGGGGTGTCGACCAGGTTGATCGTGTGCTCGTCGTACTCGAACTGCAGAGCCGTCGACGACACCGAGATACCGCGGGCCTTCTCGAGCTCCATCCAGTCCGAGACCGTCGACTTGCGGCCGGCCTTGCCGTGGATGGCGCCGGCCTCCGAGATCATCCGCGCGTGCAACGCCAACGCCTCGGTCAAGGTCGACTTACCCGCGTCGGGATGGGAGATGACCGCGAACGTGCGACGACGCGCGACCTCGCCGGTCAACTCGGACATGGTATTTCCCCGATATCTGGACGTGGGTGGTTCGTGGACGCCGGCTCGGTCCCGCACGGATGCGGGCCCGAGCCGGTGGGGCCCGGTGGGGCCGGGAGGACTAGAGGTGGTCCGGGTCGGTGACCGGCGCCGGGGCGGGCGGCAACGTGACGACCTGGCCGGCGTAGGTCAGACCGGCGCCGAAGCCGAGCAACAGCGCGGTCTGGCCCTCCTTGGCCTTACCGGTGCGCAGCAACTCCTCCATCGCCAGCGGGATCGACGCGGACGAGGTGTTGCCGGTGGTCGCGATGTCGTTGGCCATCGGTACGTCGTCGCCGAAGCCGAGGTGCTTCTTCATGACCTCGCTGATCCGGGCGTTGGCCTGGTGCGGGACGAAGACCTCGATGTCCTCGGTGGTGACACCGGCGCTGGTCAGCGTCTGATGGATCGCCTTGGGCAGGGTGATCGCGGCCCAGCGGAAGACGGTCGAGCCGTCCATCTCCAGGGTCATCTTGCCGATCGGACCGGTCGCGTTCGCGCCCATCTCCATGTAGTCGACGATCGTGTGGTTCTGCCGGATCGCCTGCGAGTGCTCGCCGTCGGAACCCCAGACGACGGGGGAGATGCCGTTGCGCTCGGTCGGACCCAGCACGACCGCGCCGGCGCCGTCACCGAAGATGAAGCAGTTCCCGCGGTTGGTCATGTCCAACCCGTCGCTCATCCGCTCGACACCGATCACCAGGGTGTACTTGGCGCTGCCGGCGCGGATCAGGTCGGCGCCGACGGCCATGCCGTGACCGAAGCCGGAACAGCCGGCGGTCAGGTCCATGGCGGCGACACCGTTGATGCCGAGGTCGAAGGCGACGACCGGGGCGCCGTGCGGTACCTGCTGCGGCCAGGTCGAGGTGGCCAGGATCAGCGCGCCGATCTCGGCCGGGTCGATGCCGCTGTTGTCGATCGCGCGCTGTCCGGCGATCACCGACATCGCCCGGACGGTCTCGTCCGCGGACGCGAAGTGGCGGGTGTGGATACCCGAACGGCTGACGATCCACTCGTCGGTCGAGTCGATCCGCTCACAGATCTCCGCATTGGTGACGATGCGACGCGGCCGGTAGGCCCCGATCCCGAGCAGGCCGACGTTGCGCACTCCCTCGGCAGCAGCGATATCGATCACGGCTCATGCCTCTCTTGTCTTCATCCCGACCTCCGAGGAGGTGCGCGGGTGCCGGCAGCACCGGTTCTACTGACGCGGTGTCGGCCGATCCGACCCGTCCTACCTGAACGGTATCGCGCGAGATGGCCGGATAGTTAACGATGTCCGGTCGGTCAGCCGGCGTGCAGGCGATTCTGGGCCGCCTCGAGCCCGGACCGGACGACGTCTTCGACCGCGTCCGCGGCCAGTTCGATCTGCAGCGGCACCTCCTTGCGCTCGACGGTCGAGAACCGTTCGAGAACGAAGGCGGCCGGATCCATCCGGCCGGGCGGGCGGCCGATTCCGAAACGAAGCCGCAGGTAGTTGCGGTCGGAGATCGCCGACGAGATCGATCGCAGGCCGTTGTGGCCGCCCTCGCCGCCGCCGCGCTTGAGGCGCAGCGTGCCGAAATCGAGGTCGAGCTCGTCGTGGACGACGATCAGATCGGCCGGCGTGGCCGAGTAGAACCGCAGCAGTGCCGCGACCGCCCGACCCGACTCGTTCATGTAGGTGCGCGGGCGGGCGAGGATCACCGATCGGTCGCCGAGGCGAATGGTCGCCACGTCGCAGTTGGACTTCTTGTGGGTGCCGGCGCGCACCCCGGCGCGGGCGGCCATCGCGTCGACCACCATCGCGCCGATGTTGTGCCGGGTGTCGGCATAACGCGAACCGGGATTCCCCAGGCCGACCACGACCGCCGTATCGGTCACGTCTTCACCTCGGAAATCCCGGTTCTCTCGTCGCAGGCTCCGGAAGCTCCGAAGCCGACCGCAGTGGGGGCCTGTTACTCGGCGGCCTCGGCGGCGGGCGCCTCGGCCGGGGTCTCGGCGGTGTCGTCCAGGTCGGCCTCGGTGGGCGCGTCGACGACGTTGATGACCAGCAGCTCCGGATCGGACTGCAGGGTGACACCCTCCGGAAGGGTGATGTCGCCGGCGGTGAACTGGGTGCCGGGGGTGGCACCTTCGATCGAGACCTCGAGGGACTCGGGGATCGACAGCGCGTCGGCCTCGATCTCGATGGTGTCGACCTCCTGGGTGACCAGGGTGGCCGGGCCGGCCTCGCCGACGGCGGTGACGGTGACCTCGACGACAACCTTCTCGCCGCGGCGGATCACCAGCAGGTCCGCGTGCTCGATGTAGTTGCGGATCGGGTGCACGACAACGGACTTGGTCAGCGCGAGCTGCTTGTCGCCATCGATGTTCAGCTCGACGACGGCGTTGGTGCCGTGGGCGCGCAGGACGGCGGCGAACTCGAGCGCCGGGAGGGCGAGGTGGCGCGGGTCGGTCTTGTGGCCGTAGAGAACGGCGGGAACGCCGCCGTCGCGGCGGGTGCGACGCGAGGCGCCCTTGCCGAAGCTGGTGCGCACGGTGGCGTCGATGACGGTGGTGTTGCTGGACACGAAAGATCTCCTACGGCCGTTGCTGACAAAGTCGGTTCGTCCCCCCGGGCGAGCGGCGCGCGACGACGTCAGCCGTGGCCGCGTCGATCACGGTGGTCGTGGCGTGCACGACGCACCCTCGCCGAGACAATGACAGCCAGTTTACCTCATGGTCATCCAAGGTCCCGAATCGGACTCGGGCAGGTGTCCGATTCGGGACGGGATGGACCGGTTGTCGGGCTTTCGGCCGGTCAGGCGTTTCCGTCGAACAGCGACGTGACCGAGCCGTTTTCGAAGACCTCGCGGATGGTGCGGGCGAGCAGCGGCGCGATCGATAGGACCGTCAGGTTCGGGAATCGCTTCTCGTCGGCGATCGGCAGCGTATTGGTGACGATCACCTCACGCGCACCGCAGTTGGCCAACCGCTCGGCGGCCGGCGGCGACAGGATGCCGTGCGTGGCCGCGACGATGACGTCCGAGGCGCCGGCGTCGAGCAACAGGCGCGCGGCCCCGGCGATCGTGCCGCCGGTATCGATCATGTCGTCGGTCAGGATGCAGGTGCGGCCGGTGACCTCACCGACAACCCGATTGGAGACCACCTGGTTGGGCACCAACGGATCTCGCGTCTTGTGGATGAACGCCAGCGGCGAACCGCCCAGCGCGTCGGCCCACTTCTCCGCGACCCGCACGCGACCCGAGTCGGGGGAGACCACGGTGATGTTGTCGGTCGGGTAGTTCTCGGCGATGTAGTCACAGAGCACCGGCTGGCCCCGCATGTGATCGACAGGTCCGTCGAAGAAGCCCTGGATCTGGTCGGTGTGCAGGTCGACCGAGACGATGCGGTCGGCGCCGGCGGCCTTGAGCAGGTCGGCGATCAGGCGCGCGGAGATCGGCTCGCGACCGCGGTGCTTCTTGTCCTGCCGTGAATAGGGATAGAAGGGCAGGATCGCGGTGATCCGCTTGGCGGACCCCCGCTTGAGCGCGTCGATCATGATCAACTGCTCCATGACCCACTTGTTCAGCGGCTCCGGATGGCTCTGCAGGACGAAGGCGTCGCAGCCGCGTACCGATTCCTCGAAGCGAACGAAGATCTCGCCGTTCGCGAAGTCCCGGGCCGTCTGCGGAGTGACCTCGATGTCGAGCTCCTTGGCGACCTCCTCAGCCAACTCGGGGTGCGCCCGCCCCGAGAAAAGCATGAGGCTCTTCGAATTCTGAACGCTCCGGTTCACTGTTCCCCATCCTGCGTCGACGGTCGCCTGCCGTTGTCATTGTGCTCCTGAGGCCGAGCCGGCGCCGCATCCACTCGGGTCAGGGCCGCCTCGGCCGCGTCGGCCGAGGGCGTGCCACTTCGTTTGCGCAACACCCAGCCCTCGATCACGCGCTGATCGCCCGTCGTGATCGAGAGGGCGCCCGGCGGCACATCGGCCCGCACGACCGTCCCCGCTCCGGTATACGCCCCGTCGCCGACGCGCACCGGGGCGACGAACATATTGTCCGATCCGGTGCGCACATGCGATCCGATGACGGTGTGGTTCTTCTCGACACCGTCATAGTTGACGAAGACGCTCGAAGCGCCGATGTTGCTGTACTCGCCGACGGTGGCGTCGCCGACGTAGGTCAGGTGGGGCACCTTCGAATGCGCGCCGATCCGGGCGTTCTTGGTCTCGACGAAGGTGCCGATCTTGCCGGCGTCGCCGAGGCGGGTACCGGGTCGCAGATAGGCGAACGGGCCGACGGTCGCGTCGGGCCCGATCACCGCGCCCTCGCCGTGGGTGCGGATCACCCGCGCGCCCGCGCCGACCTCGACATCGGTCAGGGTGGTATCCGGTCCGATCGTGGCGCCCTCGGCGACGACCGTCGTTCCGTGCAGTTGGACCCCGGGAAGGAGGGTGACGTCGGGGTCGATCCGAACGTCCATGTCGACGCGGGTGCTCGCCGGGTCGACGATGGTCACGCCACCGGACATGTGCAGGTGGAGCAGGCGGGTATTGAGCGCGGCGCCGGCGGCCGCGAGTTGGATGCGGTCGTTGACGCCCAGCACCACGGTGGGATCGGAGACCGGGGAGGCGAGCACGTATCGGCCGGCGGCGCGGGCGAGCTCGATCACGTCGGTCAGGTACAGCTCGCCCTGCGCGTTGTCGGTGCGCAATTGGGCGAGGGCGTCGACCAGGACCCGGCCGTCGAAGGCGTAGATACCGGAGTTGACCTCGCCGATCTCCCGCTGTTCGGTCGTCGCGTCGGCGTGCTCGACGATACGGGTCACCAGGCCGGCGTCGTCGCGCACGATGCGGCCGTAACCGGTCGGATCGGGGGGCGTGAAGGTCAGTACGGTCACCGCGGCGCCGCCGCCGACGTGGGTGTCGACCAGGGTCGCGAGCGTCGCGCCGTCGAGAAGGGGGACGTCGGCGGAGGTGACGACGATCGTGCCGGGGACCCGGTCGCCGAACGCGGCGACCCCGCAGGACACCGCGTGGCCGGTGCCGAGCTGTTGATCCTGGACGGCGACGTCGATCGGCGTACCCAGGCGCGCGCCGATGCGATCGACCTCCGCACCCACCGCTTCACGGCCGTGTCCGACCACGGTGACCAGCGCGTCGGGTTCGATTGCCTGCGTGGCGCGGAGGGCGTGCTCGAGCAGCGTCCGCCCCGCGAGACTGTGCAGTACCTTCGGCCGCTTCGATCGCATCCGGGTGCCGGCGCCCGCCGCCAGGACGATGGCGGCGATATCGAAAGGCATTGATCTCCTTCGATCCTGCTCGGGACATGTGTCGCAGTCGCTCGCTCGCGAGCTCCGCAGGGGAGTCGCCCGTTCGCGGGCTCCGCCGCCAGGACTCGAACCTGGACTAACTGAGTCAAAGTCAGGTGTGCTGCCATTACACTACGGCGGACTGCCGTCCGGTACCTGGCGCATCTTCCGCTCGTGCGAAGGACGCGCGCGGCATCGGGCGCCCTGAATCCTCGCACGAGACGCGGCCGTGCGTCGAACCGCGTCGGGTATGTCGGACGGCCGGGCGTGTCATGGGGCGGGTAACCCGGCGTGGCGGCGGTTCGACCGCGGCGTGCGCGGCCCCGGCAGATCGTGCGGTCCGGCAGATAGCGCGGTCCGGCAGATCGCGCGGCCCCGGCGGGCGGGAACGCCCCGGCGGCCCGGGCGGGTGGGAACTGCCTCGGCGGCGTGGACGCCCCGCACCCTGCTTTCCGGCGCCCCCCAGTTCCGAGGGTTCCAGGAGGGTTCCGAGGGCTCTGCGGTGTATGCGGTCCGAGGCTCGCCGGCGGCCCGGTCCCGAGCGCGCGCGTTGTACGCGGTCCCGTTGGTCACCGATGACGTGGGTCGAGAGTCCCCGAGCGGTCCGAAGTGTCCGATCCGGACGTCGCTAATACCGGTGATCCCTCCGGATATCGGGTACCGAATCGGATTATTGGTAGGTATTCGAGGCGTGCTGATGGGCGCCGGTATTGTTTCAACGGCAATCAATCATCATGTTATGGCACAACGTCATATTAGCGTAAGTGATTCGATCCGGCGGTTCGCTGTATCGAGACGGTGAACACCACCCGTTCGTCCCGGGGGTTGGAACCGGGCGTACGTCCGAGACGCCGCCCCAGCCTGCGGAAACGGTCGTCGACCAGGGGTCCGTGAGTGTTCCGATTACCGCGTCGGATCGGTGTCGCCTACCGTTCGACTGTCGAATCGCCCGGAGTTGAACGCGGTGGATCGAACGCTTGCCGGTACCGGATGCGGTGGTCATGTTGGGACGCGCCGATAGGTGTTCGTAATCAATCCGGGTGAGCATTACGGCAGCCGGGTGGTACCGTTCATTCATTGTTTGACGAGCATGCTGTTTTCGTAGGGAACCCAGAGGTGGAGCGAATGGTCAGGCAGGCACGTGCGGAAATCACTCGCGATACGGTGCTCACCGGTGCCGCCGATGTCTTTCTCCGCTTGGGATATGCCAATGCCAGCCTGAGTGAGATCATCGCGCAGTCTCAGGTCACCAAGGGTGCCTTGTACTTCCACTTCGGCTCGAAGGAAGAACTGGCGCGCGCGGTCATCGACGAGGGCGGTCGACGGCTCGAGGAGGCCTGCCGGTCGGTGACCGACTCGCGGGTTCCGGCGCTGGAAGCGGCGATCGGTATCTCCTACATCACCGTCGATCTCGCGACCACCGATCGAATGGTCGCCGCGATGTTCCGACTCAAGCATCAGATCGGCGACTTTCGCGGTACCCGCGAGAATGTCATCGAAGGGTGGGGCAACACCTATCGGCGCCTCGCCGAGCGAGCGGTCGAGCAGGGTGACTTCATCGCGGATTCGGACGCCGAGGCGGTCGGCACCCTGATGGTCGAGGCCGTCGTCGGTGTACACATGGTCGCCGCGGCGACCGGCGCGCTCGACGAGCTGCCCGGTCGGATGGAGCGCATGTGGTTCTTCGTGCTGCCGTCCCTCGTTCCGGAGAACAAGCTGGACTACTTCCGCGAGTTCGCCGCCCGTCGCGTCCTGCGCTTCGGGGCCTGATCCGTTCCGTCACCCACCGAGGACCGACCGGCCGTTCGCGGCCGGTCGAGTGCCCCTCGGGTGCGCGATTCACACTCTCTAGAATCGGAGCGATGCCCAGTCGGGTGATCGTCCCCTCCGATCCGGGAGCGCCGTGTCCGTCTCGTCCTCGTCCGCCGTCTCCGCCGCCCCGAGCGGCGAGGAATCCGCAGTCCCGCTGTCGGGGTTGCTGGGGGTTGCCGGCTCCGATGCGGCCCTCGCACGGCTGTCCGGTATCGAACGGGACACCACCGTCGTCGGTGCGCACGGCGCCCGCCCGTTCGTCGCCGCCACGCTCGCCCGGACGGCGCCCGTGCTGGTGGTCACCGCGACCGGTCGCGAGGCGGACGAACTCACCGCGGAACTGACCGATCTGCTCGGCCCGGTCGTGGTGAACTTCCCGTCCTGGGAAACCCTTCCGCACGAGCGCCTGTCGCCCGGCGCCGATACCGTCGGCCGGCGCTTCGAGATCCTGCGCCGCCTCGCGCACCCCGAGATCGACCTCTACGGTCCGCCGCTGCGCGTGGTGGTCAGCGCGGTGCGCTCGGTCCTGCAGCCATTGGCCTTCGGCCTCGGCGAGATCGAGCCGATCGTGCTGCGTCGCGGCGAGGACACCGACTTCGACGAGCTGATCCATCGGCTGGTCGAATTTGCCTACAACCGCGTCGATCTGGTGGGCAAGCGGGGTGAGTTCGCGGTCCGCGGCGGCATCATCGACATCTTCCCGCCGACCTCCGACCACCCCTGTCGCATCGAATTCTGGGGCGACGAGGTCACCGAGATCCGGCCCTTCTCGGTGGCCGACCAGCGGTCGCTGTCCGAGGCCTCGGTCGAGGTATTGATCGCGCCGCCCTGCCGCGAGACGCTGCTGACCGAGGAGGTCCGCCGCCGGGCCGAGGCCCTGGTCGCGGTCAACAGCGCCGATGCCGCCCTGGTCGAGATGCTCGAGAAGTTGGCCGGTGGCGTCCCGGTCGAGGGGATGGAGGCGCTCGCCCCGATCCTCGGCGACGGCCGCATGCAGATGCTGACCGACGTGCTGCCCGCCGATGCGCGGGTACTGGTCTGCGACCCGGAAAAGGTCCGCACCCGTGCCGCGGACCTGGTCCGCACCGGTCACGAATTCCTGGAGGCATCCTGGACGGCCGCCTCGCTCGGCGGCGCGGCCCCGATCGATTCGCGCACCTGGACCGTTCCCGATGCCGACGGCCCCGTCGACCTGAGCGTCTCGGCCTACCGGTCGATCGATGTCGTGCGCGAGGGCGTCGCGGCCTCGGGTCGGCAGTGGTGGACCTTCTCGCCGCTGGCCTCCGGCGACGGCTCGGAGGTGGTCCTGCCGATCGAACCCGCGCCGAGCGCCGGGGGATCGGAGGAGGCGATCGCACGCGTTTTCGCCGACCTGCGCGGACACTGCGCGACCGCAGGTTCCGCGGCGGTGGTGATGGCCGGCCAGGGTTCCGCCGAACGGACGATCGAGCGTCTGCGCGCCGCCGATGTGCCCGCCGCCCTGCTCACGCCGGGTTCCGCGCCCCAGTCGGGGGTGGTCGGTGTCCTGCGCGGCAGGCTCTACACCGGCGGCATCTTCCCCGACGCGCGCCTGGTCGTGTTGGCCGAACCGGACCTGACCGGCAACCGGGTGGCCGGCTCCGAACCCTCCAAGACGGTGCGTCGGCGCAATCAGGTCGACCCGTTGGCGTTGACCGCCGGGGACCCGGTCGTGCACGACCAGCACGGCATCGGCCGCTTCGTCGAGATGATCGAGCGCACGATCGGCGGCGCCCGCCGCGAATATCTGGTGATCGAGTACGCGCCGAGCAAGCGCGGTGGTCCCGGCGACAAGCTCTACGTGCCGATGGATTCGCTCGATCAGCTCTCCCGCTATGTCGGCGGCGAGATGCCGTCGATCAGCAAGCTCGGTGGTTCGGACTGGGCCAATACCAAGCGCAAGGCGCGGGCCGCCGTCCGGGAGATCGCCGGAGAGTTGGTGCGGCTCTACGCCGCTCGGCAGTCCTCGCCCGGCCACGCCTTCGCCGCGGACAGCCCGTGGCAGAAGGAGATGGAGGACGCCTTCCCGTACACCGAGACCGCCGACCAGCTCAACGTGATCGCCGAGGTCAAGGCCGATATGGAGAAGCCGGTCCCGATGGACCGGGTCATCATCGGCGACGTCGGCTACGGCAAGACCGAGATCGCGGTGCGCGCGGCGTTCAAGGCGGTCCAGGACGGCCGTCAGGTCGCCGTGCTGGTGCCGACCACGCTGCTCGCTCAGCAGCACCTGCAGACCTTCACCGAGCGGATGGCGTCGTATCCGATTCGCGTCGAGGGACTCTCGCGATTCACCTCGCCCGCCGAATCCCGGCAGGTGCTCGAGGGTCTGGCCGACGGCACGGTCGACGTCGTCATCGGTACCCACCGCCTGCTGCAGACCGGGGTGCGGTGGAAGGACCTCGGCCTGGTGATCGTCGACGAGGAGCAGCGCTTCGGTGTCGAACACAAGGAGCACATCACCTCGCTGCGCACCCACGTCGACGTATTGACCATGTCCGCCACGCCGATTCCGCGCACCCTGGAGATGAGCATGGCCGGCATCCGGGAGATGTCGACCATCCTCACCCCGCCCGAGGAGCGCCATCCGGTGCTCACCTACGTCGGCCCCTACGCCGACAAGCAGGTCGCCGCCGCGATCCGCCGTGAGTTGCTGCGCGACGGACAGATCTTCTACGTGCACAACCGGGTCTCGTCGATCGACCGGGCCGCCGCCCGCATCCGCGATCTGGTGCCCGAGGCGCGGGTGGTCGTCGCGCACGGTCAGATGGGCGAGGAGGCGCTGGAAAGCACCGTTCAGGGGTTCTGGAATCGCGAGTTCGACATCCTGGTGTGTACCACCATCGTCGAGACCGGCCTGGACATCTCGAACGCCAACACCCTGATCGTCGAGCGCGCGGATACGCTCGGCCTGTCCCAGTTGCACCAGTTGCGCGGGCGCGTCGGCCGCAGTCGCGAACGCGGCTACGCCTACTTCCTGTACCCGGCGGAGAAGCCGCTGACCGAGGCGGCCTACGACCGACTCGCGACGATCTCGCAGAACTCCGACCTCGGCGCCGGTATGGCCGTCGCGATGAAGGACCTCGAAATCCGCGGCGCCGGTAACGTTCTCGGTGCCGAACAGTCCGGTCATATCGCCGGTGTCGGCTTCGACCTCTACGTGCGTCTGGTCGGTGAGGCGGTCGAGGCCTACCGTGCCGCCGCCGACGGCACCCCGATCTCGACCGACGACGCGCCCAAGGAGGTGCGCATCGATCTGCCGGTCGACGCGCACATCCCGGAGCAGTACATCACCGGTGACCGCCTGCGATTGGAGGCGTACCGCAAGCTCGCGGCGGCCGAGGACGAGGCGGCCCTGCACGCGGTGGTCGACGAACTGGTCGACCGCTACGGTCCACTGCCGGAGGTGGTTTCGCGTCTGGTCGCGGTGGCCCGGACCCGCAACCTCTGCCGCGAGTATCGGCTGACCGAGGTGACGGCGACCGATTCCACCCTGCGGCTCTCGCCGTTGGAATTGCCCGATTCCAAGCAGATCCGCCTCAAGCGCCTCTTCCCGAGCGCCGGATATCGGGCGACCACGTCGGCGGTCACCGTGCCGCTGCCGCGGTCGGGTTCCGGCGGGGTCGGTGCGCCGCGGGTGCGGGACGTCGAACTGCTGCAGTTCGTGGTCAATGTCCTGCTCTCCCTGGACGGACGGCCCGCCGACACCGTGGATCTGAGCACCTTCGAGCGCGGCGGCGCGTGACCGCGCACGAGGATCCGGCCGTGTTCGGTGGCGATCCCGCAGTGCTCGGGGGCGATCCCGCGGCGGTGGGCCTCCCGGCGGGTTCGGCGGTCGCCGAGGCGATCGAGGTGATGGACACCCTGCGTCGACTGGGAAGCTGGGAGTCCGGTCGGACGCACGCATCGCTGCGCCCCTATCTGGTCGAGGAGACCTACGAGGTGCTCGACGCGATCGATACCGGGGACGCCGCCGAACTGCGCGACGAACTGGGGGACCTGTTGTTGCAGGTCCTCTTTCACGCCCGCATCGCACAGGACTCCGGCAGTTTCGATATCGACGACGTCGCCGCGGCGCTGGTCGCCAAGCTGCGCCGGCGCAGCCCGCTGTTGACGACGCCCGATCTGACGATGGATATCGCCGCCCAGGAGAGCGCCTGGCAGGCGGCCAAGGCGGTGGAGAAGCCCGGCCGCCGATCCTGTGTGGACGGCATCGCGCTCGGATTGCCCGCGCTGGCGTTGGCGAGCAAGGTTCTCGGCCGGGCGGCCGGCGCCGGGCTGCCCGCGGACCTGGTGCCCGAATCGATCACCCGCATCGCCCTGCCGACCGACGGTGACGGCGACGTCGAAGGGGATCTACGCCGCCGGGTACTCGCCTTCGCGGCGCGCATCCGGGCCGCCGAGCGCGCCGCCGCCGACGCCGGAATCGGACCGGGGGAGATGACCGCCGAGCGCTGGCGGACCCATTGGCCCGCGCCGAGCGCCGGCGTCATCGATGGTGACGGTGACGTCACGAATGACGTCACCGAGGTCTGACGAAGGCTGTTCACCCAGAGCGGACATATCCGACGCGGTCGCGAGTCCGATCGCAGGTCGCGGCCCATAATCGCGTCGTGGGCGGGGACCGGCCGATCGCGACGTGGGCCCGCGGCTGCGCGGCTGACGCACCCGACGTCGGCATCATGGGCGAGTGGACAATTCGCATCGACCGACCGAGCCCATCGGGGCTCGGCCCGAATCGGAGCCGCTGCGGCAACCGGTCGGTGTCGGTTCCTACAGCGCCTATGGCGCCGGCTCGCCCTCCTGGAGTCCGTACCGGCCGCCCGCACCGCCGCCGCGTCGGCGCTTCACCGGTCTCGCCCTGATCCTCGGCACCCTGCTGTTCGTGATGGCCGGCTGCGGCGCACTCGGTATCTACGGGCTGCTCGATCGCGGTCGTCCGGCCATCGACATCCCCACCGACGTCCCACCCGCTCCGGGTGCGGCGCTGCCCGCGATCGACGTCGACGCCCCCGGCCGCACCGCCGACCAACTGGCCGACTGGGCCGCGGGGATCGCCGCAACCACCGACATCCCGGTCACCGCGCTCGAGGCCTACGGCTACGCGGCCGCGGTCTTCGCCGCCCGCGAACCCGCCTGCGGGATCGCCTGGACCACCCTCGCCGGCATCGGCAGCGTCGAGAGCGACCACGGCCGGCACAACGGCGCCTCGATCGAGAGCAACGGCGACGTCGTCCCCGTCATCCGGGGTCTGCCCCTCGACGGAAACGGCGGCCGCGCCGAGATCCGCGATACCGACGGCGGCGCGCTCGACGGCGATGCGGAACTCGACCGGGCGATGGGACCGATGCAGTTCATCCCGGAGACCTGGCAGACCTGGGGTGTCGACGCGAACGGCGACGGTGTCGCCTCGCCGGACAATATCGACGACGCCGCCCTGAGCGCGGCCCGCTATCTCTGCGCCCGCGGCGGCACGTTGACCACCCCCGAGGGATGGTCGACCGCGCTGTACGCCTACAACCTCTCGCGGCCCTATCAGATGGAGGTGCGCGACCGGGCGGCCGCATACGCGCTCGGTATCGAACCGCGCTGACCGTCCGGGTTCGGTGCGATGGCGGGCAATCGGTGTGGCGACCACCATCCGGACCGCGCGCCTGATGCGCGCTCCCGGTCGTCCCGACTAGGCTGACGTCGGGGTCGCCCTGCCCGGCCCCCGCGTGGGCGGTCGACGCCGGAGACCCCGGTCGGCGATCGTGACGACGCCGTACCCGAGACTTCAGTAAGGGAGATCATCCGGTGGCGATCATCGAGCAAGTAGGTGCCCGCGAGATCCTCGATTCTCGCGGAAACCCGACTGTGGAGGTGGAGGTTGCCCTCGACGACGGCACCCTCGCCCGGGCGGCGGTGCCCTCCGGCGCTTCGACCGGTGAGCACGAAGCCGTGGAACTGCGTGACGGTGGCGACCGCTACCAGGGCAAGGGTGTGACCAAGGCCGTCAACGGCGTCCTCGACGAGATCGCGCCCGCCGTGATCGGTCTGGACGCCATCGACCAGCGCGAGGTCGACCAAGCGCTGCTCGACCTCGACGGCACCCCCGACAAGTCCCGCCTCGGCGCGAACGCGCTGCTCGGCGTCTCGCTGGCGGTCGCCAAGGCCGCCGCATCGTCCTCGGGCCTCGAGCTGTTCCGCTATGTCGGCGGCCCCTCGGCGCATATCCTGCCCGTCCCGATGATGAACATCATCAACGGTGGCGCGCACGCCGATACCGGCGTCGACGTCCAGGAATTCATGATCGCCCCGATCGGTGCCCCCACCTTCAAGGAGGCGCTGCGCTGGGGTGCGGAGGTCTACCACGCGCTCAAGTCGGTGCTCAAGGAGCGCGGCCTGGCGACCGGTCTCGGTGACGAGGGTGGCTTCGCCCCCGATATCGCCGGCACCCGTGCGGCCCTCGACCTGATCAGCGACGCGATCGCGAAGGCCGGCTACTCGGTCGGCACCGACATCGCGCTGGCGCTCGACGTCGCGGCCACCGAGTTCCACACCGAGGGCACCGGCTACTCCTTCGAGGGCAAGACCCGCAGCGCCGCCGAGCTGACCGCGTTCTACAACGAGTTGGTCGGCGAGTACCCACTGGTGTCGATCGAGGACCCGCTCAGCGAGGACGACTGGGCCGGCTGGGTCGATCTGACCTCCGAGATCGGCGACAAGGTGCAGATCGTCGGCGACGACCTCTTCGTCACCAACCCGGAGCGTCTCGAGGAAGGCATCCTCAAGGGCGCCGGAAATGCGCTGCTGGTCAAGGTCAACCAGATCGGCACGCTGACCGAGACCCTCGACGCGGTCGACCTGGCCCACCGCAGCGGCTACCGCACCATGATGAGCCACCGCAGTGGTGAGACCGAGGACGTCACCATCGCCGACCTGGCGGTGGCGGTCGGCAGCGGTCAGATCAAGACCGGTGCCCCGGCCCGCAGCGAGCGCGTCGCGAAGTACAACCAGCTGCTGCGCATCGAGGAAGCCCTCGGCGACGCCGGACGCTATGCCGGCGATCTGGCCTTCCCGCGTCTGGTCGTCGAGACCGCGGAGGTCTGACGCATATGGCGGACAGCGGCAACGACCGGCGGCGGCAGGGATCGCCGTCGACCGGTCGTTCCACGTCCGCCCGGTCCGGCGGGCGCGGCACGTCCGGGTCCCGTTCGGGCCCGGCGTCATCCGCGTCCCGCGCGACCACGAAGACGACGTCCCGGGGTGCGTCCACGCGGCGCACCCCGGCGATGCGTCGCCCCGCCGGTGGAGGCATCCGATCCCGTCTGCAGGGTCGCTTCGCCGGGCTGAGCACCGCGAAGCTGGTCGTCCTGGCCGCGGTGGTGATCGGCCTCGCGCTGACCCTCGCCGTGCCGATCCGCACCTATCTGTCCCAGCGCAGCGAATTCATCACCGCGCTGTCGGAGTCGGAGCAACTGCGGCAGGAGGTCGCGGACCTGCAGGCCGAACAGGACCGCATTCACGACGAGTCGTACGTGCGCGCGGAGGCCCGCGAGCGGCTCGGCTACGTCACGCCCGGCGAAACCCCGTACCAGGTGCAGCTCCCCGGCGCTCGACCGAAGAATGACGTCGAGGTTCCCGAGCCGACGGCAAGCGGCAACTGGTACGGCGAGCTGTGGACGCAGTTGAACGAAACCCCCGAGGACGAGCAGACCGTGCGCAATATCCCCGACCCGATCCCGCTGATCGACACCTCCGGGGTCGGCGGGTGACCGCACCCACCGCCGCCGATCTCGACGTGGTGGGTCGGCAGCTGGGCCGCGAGCCGCGCGGAGTCCTGGAGATCTCCTACCGCACGCCGGACGGTCTGCCCGCCGTGGTGAAGACCGCCCCCCGATTGGCCGATGGCACACCGTTTCCCACGCTCTACTACCTGACCGATCCCCGGTTGACCGCCGAGGCGAGTCGGCTGGAGTCCGCCGGTGTGATGCGGGAGATGACCGAACGGTTGGCCGTCGACACGGATCTGGCGGCGGCGTATCGCGAAGCGCACGAATCGTATCTGACGGAGCGCAACGAGATCGAGTCCCTCGGAACGAATTTCACCGGTGGTGGGATGCCGGACCGGGTGAAGTGTTTGCATGTGTTGATCGCCCACTCGTTGGCGAAGGGGCCCGGCGTCAATCCGCTCGGCGACGAGACGGTGGCCCTGGCCGCCGAGGGGCAGCTACGGGGAACGGCGATCCCGGCGGATTGGCCGCGGCTCGCGGACCTGCCGTTCACCGTGAACCGAGAGGAATCCCGATGAGCAGGGTGGCAGCGATCGACTGCGGTACCAACTCGATCCGCCTGCTGGTGGCCGACATCGGCGCCGACGGTGCGTTGACCGACATCGCCCGCGAGATGCGCATCGTGCGGCTCGGTCAGGGTGTCGACGCCACCGGGACGTTCGCCGACGAGGCGATCGAACGCACCCGCGTCGCCCTCGAGGAGTTCGTCGGCATCATCGGCACCACCGGCGGGGTCGACACCGTCCGGATGGTCGCCACCTCCGCCACCCGCGACGCGGCCAATCGCGACCACTTCTTCGACATGACCGCCCGCACGCTGGCCCCCGTCGCCGACGGCGCCATCGCCGAGGTGATCTCCGGGGATGAGGAAGCGCGACTGTCGTTTTCCGGTGCGGTCGGTGACCTCGATCCTGCGGACGGCCCCTTCCTGGTCGTCGACCTCGGCGGCGGTTCCACCGAACTCGTGCTGGGGGATGCCGACGGGGTGACCGCCGCCTACTCCGCCGACGTCGGCTGTGTGCGTGTCACCGAACGGTCCCTGCACTCCGACCCACCGACCGCCGGTGAGGTGGCCGCCGCCCGCGACTTCGTCACCGAACGTTTCGCCCCGGCGCTGGCGACCGTGCCGGTCAAGCAGGCCCGCACCTGGGTCGGCGTCGCCGGCACCATGACCACCCTCGCCGCCCTCGCTCTGGACCTGCCCGCGTACGACCGTGACCGCATCCACCTGTCGACGTTCTCGTTCGAACAGATCGACGCGATCTGCGCCCGCCTGCTCGGTATGACCCGCGCCGAACGCGCCGGCCTCGGCCCGATGCACCCCGGCCGCGTCGACGTCATCGGCGCCGGATCGCTGATCACCGCCACCCTGGCCACCGCCATCGCCGAGGAATCCCTCGTCACCGGTCTGACCGTCAGCGAACACGACATCCTCGACGGCATCGCCCTGTCGATCGTGGGATGATCGCGCCGTAAAACCGGCAGGCGGCCGGTGGGCCCCCATAGCCCAATTGGCAGAGGCAGCGGACTTAAAATCCGCCCAGTGTCGGTTCGAGCCCGACTGGGGGCACCAATTACGGTTGGCCGATTTCGTTGCTGAGAACGTAGATGATTCGAGTGGTCAATCGCATGGCTGTCGGACTTTACCGCCGACGTATTCCGAACGGCGGTACACGGAACGGACGGTATCGAACCGTTCAGTCACTCTTGGATGGGCTGAGTCGAACTGGATATTGAGATACGCACGCCGTCGGGTGCCTGCTGACAGCTGTCGATCCAACGACGTTTCTGCTGCTACGGTGAGGTCCAGGTTGCATGCGACATACGGAATCCGAGGCGTTCGGCAAGATCTGGATACCTGCGAACTATGCGGTCATGGGCCGATTTCATTCGGACGGCGTCCATGAGCTCCGGAAGCAGCAGTAGCTCAAACGCGGACGATTCCAACCACTCGATGTTCTTCGTGTAGCCGGTGATCGCAGCAGCTCCTGTGGCACGACAGAACTGTTGCAGTTCCTGTTCATCGCCTGCCATGGCTCGGCATGATCCGAAATGAAGGACCTTACCTTCGGCTCTGCCATGGATGAGGCCGGCGAGGTGGGGCAGGTTCAGCTCTTGATCCCGGAGGTGGAGTGTCCTTGCTGTTCCATGGAAGCCGAGGTAGGCCAACGTGAACGATCGCAGACGGTACTCGAACCAACGGTCCAGGTACAGTTCCAGCTCGGCGGCGGTGTTCGCGCTTCTTCTGATCAACCGGATGTAGCCTGCTCTCTCGAGGGCCTGAAGTGCAGGCTCGACGCTCTGTTTGCTCTCCATCGAGATCACCCAGTCGCTCTCGATGCAAAATATGCCCGGCAACGTCGTGTTTCCCACAAGTGTAGAATGACACTCGATTGTTGATCATTCAGCCGAATCATTCATTTCGCGGCAAATGGATTCGGCCGTCGATGGCACCTACTCGTCCGAGCACGGGCGGATCAACGCTGATGACGGGGATTCGATTGGTGCCTGTCGTCTGTCGACTTGTCCGGGGCAACTTCTTTACGGTTTGCCCCGCGCCGGCGTCCGTGCCGGTCAAGGATGCGCGTACCTGGGTGGGTGTCGCGGGGACCGTCACGACCATCGCCGCCCTGGCACTCGACCTGCCGAAGTACGACAGCGAGCGCATCCACCTGTCGCACTTATCCTTCGAACAGATCGACGCCATCTGTGCCCGTCTCCTCGGCATGACCCGTGCGGAACGCGCCGGCCTCGGCCCGATGCACCCCGGCCGCGTCGACGTCATCGGCGCCGGATCGCTGATCACCGCGACCCTGGCCACCGCCATCGCCGAGGAATCCCTCGTCACCGGTCTGACCGTCAGCGAACACGACATCCTCGACGGCATCGCCCTGTCGATCGTGGGATGATCGCGCCGTCACCGGCTCCGGCCGGTGCGCCCCCATAGCCCAATTGGCAGAGGCAGCGGACTTAGAATCCGCCCAGTGTCGGTTCGAGCCCGACTGGGGCCACCGACAGCTACGGGTGCCTCCGGCTGCGGTCGTGGTGCCGAATTGCCGATTGAAACGGATAGTCATC
>NZ_BCRN01000010.1 GCF_001552615.1 Millisia brevis NBRC 105863 | reverse complement strand
CTCAGCGGGCGGATCGGTCAAAACGCCCCCCAGAAGAGTTCGGTACGTGGCGGTTCACCCTGCCCCAGGGTGACCAGCGATTCCCAACAATTCTTGCACTGCGCGACGACGAATACCGAATCCTCGTCCTCGTCGATGATCCGCTCCATGTCCGCCCGCAACCCGGCCAACTGTTCCTCTCCGATGCTCACCACGAACACGGAGTACTGGATTCGATCACCCCACCCCTGCAGAAGCGCGGCGAGTCTCGATCGACGCTTGTCCACGGTGATGTCGTAAGCCACAAGCACCGTCATCGCCATGACATACCCGTCCAATGCGTCTCACCGGTCAGGATCGACTTCGCGAGGCGCTTCGCCTGCCGGTACAGATGGCGTCGAATACTCCCCCGAAATCCAGGGATCGCTCCGGCGGTGACCTGCTGCATGCGCTGCTCGTACGCAGTTACCAGAGCCTCTTTGCCAGCCTTCGTCAGATGCACCCCGGCTTCTCCCACGGCCGGCGCCCCATGAGCGGGCAGGAGGGCCCCACGGCGCGCCGCGGCCAGAACGACCTGATCGATGACCATCGGCCGCAGCTCCTCCATCAGATCCAACCCGAGACCCGGCCGGCGGTCCGAATCAGCGTGCAGCACCCCGAGCCCCGGGTGCAGCCCCGCAGCCGCCAGAGCACCGACACTCTCACCCAACAGCAGCGCGTACCCATACCCGAGGGCGGAATTTGCCACGTCCAGGGGCGGCCGTCGCGACCGCCGCTCGAACCGCAGGTCCACCGGCATCAAAGCACCGTACGCCGGGAAATACGCAGCGGCAGCGGCACCTTCGAGCCCCAGGACCTCATCCCGTGTTAGCGCCTCCGGCAACATCATGCGCATACGCCGCATCGTCGCCAGTGCCGCATCGACGATCTCGACATGCTCCTCGCGGGCGAACCGCTGCAGGACGGTGATCTGATGCGCAATCTTGGTGTCGACCATCTCGCGGGCCAGCGGCAATGTCACCACGGGGTCGGCAGACGCAGCGATCTGCGCCCGCAGACGCGATACCCGCGGCTCCCTCGCGGCCGGTAGATGCTGCCCGAGGTATTGCCCGCGCCGGGACAGGAAGACGACGTCGATCCCCTCCTCCAAAGCCCACGAGCGCGTTCCCGCAGCGACCGTCACCGCACCGAAACACACCACCCGGGAGACAAGATTCTTCGGGACCGACACCAGTTGCTCGTCACTCTTCGACTCGACCACCACGCGGCCCCGCTGGGTGAAGATCCGACTCCCCTGCCGCCCCACGTACAGGATCCGCCGATCGGGAACCTCCACGCGGTGCTGGTCGGTCACCGGAGGATAGCGAGGGCCGAAGTCCTCACCGAGGAAGCAGAACCCGTCATCGAAGCTCATCACCTCGGTCTTGTCGTCACCCAGCTGCATGCCGATTCCTTCCAGCGCGGCAGTCGCCACGCGCTTGGCCTCCCACATCGCGTCACGGGAGCGACCGGCGACGACAAAATCGTCGGCGTAACGGACCACAGGGAACCCGTGATCCATCAGGGCATCATCGAGCGCGACGAGCACGATGTTTGCCAACAATGGCGACAGCGCGGCCCCCTGAGATACCCCCGAGGTCTCGATCAACCCCCGCCCCGTGGCCACGGGGCGCTCACTCAAGGCGCGGATCAGAGCGTCGAGCGAGGAATCCGGCAGCATGGCCAGCAACGCGCGCACCGCCGACTGCCGCGGGATCGTGTCGAAACAGTTGTCGATATCGGCGTGCAGGACCCACCCGAGCCCCTCGTCGCGCAGACGCGCTACCGCCTCCACCGCATCGACCACGCCGATACCCTCGCGATACGCGTATGAAGCGACACCCAGATACCGATCGGCGTATCCACCGACGACCGACAGCACACTGCGCTCGACCACGCGATCCCGTACCGCCGGAATCGCCAACAACCGCTCGGATCCGTCACTCTTCGGTATCGCCACCCGAGTCAGCGGCAACGGCTGATACGTACCACCGACCAGTTCGACGTGGATCGCATCGAGACGATCGGCCGACGACTGCGCGAAACGGGCCACAGCCTCGGACTGAACATCACGGTGCTCGTCCCGCTGCTCGATGTACTCCCACGCCTGTTCGAGACGATCCCGATCAACCGCAGCAGCGAACAGCTCAGTCACCGCGACTCCTCAGGATGATCGTGGTATCGGCCACCGAATGTGCGCACGGCGAAGCGACCTGAGCGGGTGCGGCTGGTCGGGATTGACCCAGGTGGGGATCTTCCACGCGGGTTCGATAAAGGTGAGCGGGACGAGTCTCGACCACGGCTGCTTCTGGTACGTCGGAGCCGTCGATTCGGGGGTGATCTGGAATCGGTACCTGACATTGGCCAGATACCAGCCCAGACAGAATACGACGGTCTTCGGCGCGCGGATGGAAAGAACGACCACGGCATTCGGATAGTCGAGCAGCGTCCGCTGGATCCAGTACCCGATCGCCACGACAACGGCCGATCCCACGACCGGCACGGACTTCGGCGTGTTCGCATCGACGGGGACATTCTCCGCTTCCCCCTCGCCCGGGGCGTTGATGACAAGGACCGTCCGCATCGGCCATTTCGTGTGGACCGGAGATTCGGCTACCGAGTCGGTATTCTCGTCGGGCTGCGGAGCGTCTTCGACACTGTCGGTGGCGATCGCGACCGCGCGGACGATCGCGCACTCCTTCTCGATATCCGTGAGCAGGCCGTCGAGGTCGCCCGGGGCATTCCTGGTGGGCTCGGACAGGTACACAGTCAGGGCCACGGACGTGACATCGTCACGTCTGCTGGGTAGATCCGGGACTCGCCCCCATTCACTTACGGTGCGATGACCATGGTCATCCAGCCCTGTGATCGGCTCGGCATCTCGTTCCCGGTCGAAAGCCCAGGTCCCTGCCGCCAATCCGCGGATCCTCGGCCCGGCGTCCCGATCGAATCGCGGGACACGCGCACCGGTTTTCGGATCGACGTACTCGTCGAATTCGACAACGTGCCGGACGAGGTCCTCGACGGCGCCGATCGAGATCGTGAACTCCTTGTCCTTATCCCGTGTGTGTTGATGGCCCCCAGTGCGACTCGGTTCGGATGCGGACTCGGTGTCCCCCTGCGGAACCGCGGCAACAGGCTGGGAATAGAACTCCTTGAGCAGGGAGCCCGGTCGGGGCATCCACTCGTACCCCACGGCGAGGGCAGCCGGCGCCACCAGGTTCGGTGCGAGGGTGAAGGTCGTGTCCTCGTTGTCGTCGTTCATCGACCGTTCGAGTTCCGAGGAGATCTCACGCGTATGTCTCCGGATATCGATGCGGTTCGGGTCGAACTCGAACCATCGAGTGATCGCGCGATAGTCCGGTGCCGCCCCGCGTTCCGACTCCACGCCTTTGATGTGCAAATCGGGCGCGTCGCTCACCTGTAGGCGAAGGTAGTACAAGGTGCCCCTACCCAGATGAGTCTGGCGATGACGCAGCCCGATGAGCAGCACCAGAACGCCGGCAGCGAGCGCCAACCATCGCAGTGGGTTGGCGGGTACCTCCGTGAGAGCGGAAGACGCGGATCCCGGAGCCGGATTGGGAAACAGATCTTCGACCAGCAACGCCGTGGCCGCCGTCGACAGCGTCGCTCCCATTGCGATCGCGTACGGGTACCGGACGGGAACCATATAGAAGTAGCCGATGACGAACGGTGTGAGACCGACCAGCAAGAGGACTGCCCAGTCCGGTGCACCCATCGCGCGGCTGTGGCCGACGATGTCAACGCGAAGCAGAGCCCAGAGGGCAAACACGCCCGCGAGGGCCACCAACACCCGGCGTTCCCGGGTGGCGAGGCGGAGCCATCGTGTCCGCACGACACCCACCGGGAGCCCGAGAATCCTGACGACCGTCGTGGCAGCATTCCTGACAATCCCGAGGGCTCGGGCAGACCGACTCATGCCGAGACACATCTCGTCGAGCCGGACCGGCGCCGGCAGTCGCAGCTACCATCGTGGGGGATTCGCTCGGACGGAGCCACGTTCATGCCCCGTGCGACCTCGTCGAGGGTGCAGTATTCGTCTTCGATAGCTCGGATGAGAAGGGCGATCTTGCTGCTCGCCGGTCGACCGACGGCCTGGTATTTGTCGCGAACACGCGCGAGGTGTGTGTGCACCGTGGACACGGCAATGAACAAGCGGCGCGCCACATCGTCCTTCGTATCGCACATCAGCCATGTGACAAGGACTTGAACCTCCCGGACACTCAGCGCCGGCGACCTCGGATGCCGGCTCGTAGCAAGCGGAGCCGAGAATGACGTGAGTGTCAGCGGGTCCTCCCGAGATGTCTTCTGGGCGGCGCATTTTTTTCGACGACCGGCACCACAGGAACAGTAGAACAACCATCTCGGGCCTTCCAGACCCCAATTTGGGGGGCAACCACTCGCGCGTGATCACGGGGATGTCGCACGAAGTGAGCCACTGCCAGCACAGCTTGTGCCGATATGCGACACCACCGCTGTCCTGCGATCAATGGACACCATCGGCGATATGACGGCATTACGATGGCGCGCACGGCAGGGGTCGGAAAGGTGCGGGGTGGAATGGCGAACTGGCGGACTCAGGGTGCGCAACTGGCTCGCCCGGCGGCGGGACTGGCAATCGGCGCCTTCGCCGTGACGACAACGGCTTCGTTGCTCCTCGAACGAGCACTCCCACCCGACGATGGGCTCTGGACGTGGAGCAGCGTCATCCTCCTCGGCATCCTGCTCGCCGTCGGCGGATTCCTGGCCCGCGAGTATCGGCAGTTCCGAAGTCGCGCCGGAAAGCTGGCCGACACCATCGAACAGATCGGAACGGCCACCGGCACCCTGTACAGCGTCCATCTGCAACTCAGCGGAGTCTCGGATCTGCACGCCGAAGCGATCCACAACGAGGACAGGCTCGACTACAAGTTCATCGGAGCACGCGTCGAGGATGCCCCCATTCTCGACGTCGCGGTGGAGTGCCACGAGATACACACCGAGCTCGAGCGATCGGTGAATGAGGACACCGATGAGCACGCTTACACAGTCGTTCCGAATCTGATCGCCCCAGCCGGATTGTCGGTCGGTTACCAGTGGTTTCCACGACCACGCACGCTGCTACGCGAAATAGACCAGGGCGCGGCGTCCTTCGAGTTCACCCTCGAAGACGTCAGTGCCCGGGCGCAGAGCCTCGGGCTGACCTCCAAGACGCCCGTGGACAGACGTACCAACCGCACAGACAGTGCGCCGGCGGATCCACCGGACCTAGCCGGAATAGCGGTAGTCGACCGGCGAAACAACCGGTGGAAGACGCCTCCTGCCCATCCCCGCATCGACAACGATGTGCAAGCTGTGCACCTGTCGGTGGTGATCGGTCGCGGGCCCGGTATCGGCGGGGCGGTGACGACGTGGATCCACAACACCGACTCCGAGAACAGCGCCGAATGCGATGTGGTGCGAGTTGTGTCACCCCTGACCGACCCACCGGAGGGAACGGACAGTGGCCGATCCGAATTGCGGGGAGTGGCGGTGGTCCGCCCGGGCGCGGCCGCTGGACCGGGTGAGGTTGCCATCGATAATGCCGTCATCGCCGCCGGCTACTGGATCCAGCGAACAGTGATCGAGTTTCCGAATGCCACGATCTTTCTGATGCTGCGCATCCCGAAGACCGCCACCGTCGCACTCGGTTGGTACCTGGCCACTATTCGACCGGCGATCGGTGATGTCCGAGCCGGGGAGCCGTGGGAGCGGCTCGTACCACTGACCTTCGTGGAAGGGGGTGGGTTGCGTCCCACCCATGCCCATCCGGCCCAACGCCGAGTGCTCGGAGCGGCGAGTGGTGACCCCGCATGACTGATCTGCAGTTGGTCAACCTCACTCCACACCCGTTTGCGCTGTACATCGACGGCCGGCCGGTGATCGTCATCGCGTCGAGCGGCTTCGCGCGCGTAGGAGAGATCCGATCATCCGCGGAACCTCTACGCGTCGCCGGCATCGAGCTTCCCTTGGTGGAATTGGGGTACGCACCGACGGTCACCGACCTGCCGGATCCCCGTGACGGCGTGCGCTACATCGTCTCCCGCATCACCGCGGCGGCCCTCGTCGACCGCGACGATATCGTCTTCCCCGTCGACGAGGTCCGCGGCGAGGATGGGCAGATCGTCGGATGCCGATCACTGGGCTCCTTCGCCCGGAGTTCCGCGTGACAACAGCCGAGCGTTTCGCTCTAGCTCACTGGGTGATACCCGTGATGGGCATCGACCCGCAACGGGTTGCCCTCCCCCATCTGCACGCCGTCGCGGCCGGCTGGCTCGACGAGGGTCTGGACGTCGCGGGCATCTCCGGACACGGGCAGGATGTCAAGCCCTGGTGCGCGCTGCCCATGGCAGACATCGACGGTGTCGCGGTCCTGGGGCTGACAACACTGACCGAGCCTGCGACCGACTTCGTCAACGAACTCGAGCTCTACGGGTCGCCCATCACCCTCGGCGACCAGACGGGACGTGCCATCGGCGACCCGGGCATCGTCGAGGCGCACACCTTCGCGAGCGTCCGGGGCGCTGTCCCGACGCCGGCCCACGTCGTGCACTTCACCACGCCCACCACGTTTCGCAGCGGCCAGCGGTCGAGTCCCATGCCGGACCCGTTCACCATGATCCGTTCCCTGTCGCTGCGTTGGAACCGGCTCTACCCGAACAATCCAATCACCGTTGACACCAGGGACATTCGGTCCATCTGGGTCTCCGACCTGGACGGTCGCAATATCGTGACGACGGTGAAGCAGGCGACGGTCTCCGGATTCGTCGGACGGATTCGGCTGGTCGCCGACACCCCGGCCGCAGCCGCGATCCTGACAACCCTCCTCAACTTCGCGCGGTACGCCGGCGTGGGCAGCTTCACCGCGCGCGGATTCGGTCGGATCGAGTTGGAGGAGACATGGCAATAGCGGCCGCGGTGCAGCTGCGCTACCGACGCGGCCCGCGCCCTCTATTGCCTCCCGGTTGTTGTTGCGACACATACTCACGCAGGTACGGCAGTGCGGGCGCCGCGTTCCTACCCAATGTGGGAAGCGAACGCGGCGCCTCGTTTTGAAAGTTGCGATCGTTGGATACCCACCACCGGTATCCTTCCTGCTGGGGGGCCGTGGCGCCGCCCTCATCGCGCACCCGGGGGTAGTGGACGGAGATGCCGGAGTACCCGAGGACGGCGTCGAGAAACTCTCTGCGAACGGCAGGCAGGGATTGGGCAAGCAGCCTGTCGAACCGATTCACCAGATCCTGCGGGTCCACCGACATCGCTTCGCCGGCAAGTTGAGCGGCTGCGGTACTCAGTGAGCGGTACCGGCCGACGAGGTCCACCTCGGAGTACAGGCGAACCGCACCCCAATTCGCTTCGATCCGTGTTGCACCGAACCCCAGAGGCTTCCCCAATCCGACCACGTAGACGGCGTCCTCCGGAAGGGCCAACAGCCACAGCAACGCTCCCAGCTCCGTTTCACTGAGGTTGTGGACGTACAGGGTCGTTTCGAATGTTGTACCGGCGGGCACCCAGTCCTTGATCGCCGTCGTCACATCCGGCTTGTATCCCCTGGGTGCCACATGCTCGCGATACTGTCGGCGATTGTTGACCGCTACCTGGCTGTGCGAGTCGCGCCCGCCGAAATAGCGTGCAGCCCCTTCCGGGTCGTCCACCAGGTCACCATGCGGCAAATAGAATTTCCTGCCCCGCAGTCGATCCCCTTCCCGGAACGCCGTCGTGGCGGACTTCTCCCCTTTGTCGATAATCGGCTCGCCGCCACCGTCGGCGGCGTAGAAACGATATTGGCTCGGCTTGGGGCCATTGAGGGTGGCCAACGGGAGCGAGCCGCCGGGAACGGGTTCCGGCGGGACCGCCTCGCCGGCTTCCCGGCGTACCACGACAGGCGCTGCCACGCGTAGCTGCCCACGATGGGCGCGCTTGGTGCCGCGGGTCGCCGCAGACCGGCCGCCGGCGGCGGAACCGCCGTCCACCCAACCGAACACCCGTTCCGCCGGAGACAGCTCCTCCCGGCTCGATGCCGGCGCGTGCGCCCCGACCAGATCCGCCGGGGCCGCATCGAATACGTCGCGACCGATCATGGCCGGTGTGATCCGATGAAGTCGATCGGCACTGTCGTAGATCATGTGCAGCGTGCGATCCGGCCGCAACTCCCAGCGATCCTGCGCCACAATGTAGGAGCCCAGCCTGCCGCGGCCGTCGACGTCGTTCTCGTGGGCGGCAGCGTAGGAGGCCAGGACTCCTTCCCATCCCCGGATGAGCTTCTCGTCGAGGTCTTCCTCATACCATTCGGCTTCCGCCAGCGTGGTATCGATCAGCTCGGTGACCACCAGGCGCTCATCGTGCTTCCTCGGGAAGTGCGCACCGGTCCAATGAACGATGCCGCGCACCCGCACCGGCCGGTATCGCTCGACGGTCCAATCGTCATTGGGGGGTGGGCTGGCATGCGACGGCAATTCCTCCCCGCGACGCGCCAGGTCGGAGACGCGCCACAGTGTGAACCCCTTACGGGGGTGGCGCTGTAGGTGAATCCAGGCGTCGACCTGCTGCATGTCGGGATCTCGGAGGTTGCTTCTCCGCGCGAAGGCTTGCCCCAGGTTCGTGGGGAGCCAGACCGCCGGCATCGGGTCCGTGTTGTCGCTGAATCCGACGGGTATCAAGTAGCTCAAGTAGACGGCTACCGCCTCGATCACCTCACCGCGATCATTCTTCGACGCTGTGAGCACGTACCCCGGGAACGATCCCAACGCCGACCGTGCAGCGGACCGCACCGCACCCGGCAGGTTGTGCCGATCATCGAAAACACCGAAACGGGAGTTGGTGATCGCCTCGTACGCGCTGCGCAGCACACCTTTGACGGTGGACCCGCTGAGAATCACCGAGCCATCGCGACCTCGACGAGTGCCGACCTCGCGCGGTTGGTTCGTTCGTTTGGTTCCTCGCGGCTGATCGGGGATCAGCATCGGAGTCCTGGTGGTCAGCGTGATCGGGATGGAACCGGAGTAGCCCTCCTTGGCGATCACCCCGTGATCGGCGGGAACGCCGTCCTTCAGTGCGGCGGGAAGATCCTCGCGGTCGGGAATCGATACGAAGTTGTACGGATTGAGAAAGTTGTCACCCGCGTTGACCTTTCGACGCCTGTGGCCCCCGGCTCCGGGAATTCCTACCATGTCACACCCTCTTGCCGCGTTCGGGCGAACGCTTCTCGATGCCGATATGGCGACGATCAACCACGAACACATTCCCGTGCTCGTCGGTTTCGGTGTATTCCACGCCGGTGAGAACGAGCCAGTCGCCGTCATCGATCGGGTCTCCGAAGGGAACCCAGAGCGGTCCGATGCGGGCGCTGTCGGTACTCACCCATCCGTCGATCTGTGCGCTGCAGTACCCCCACAGCAGGTGCTCGCGAACTCCCGCCAGTAGCCGCACTGATCCCTCGGCGGCCTCCCTGTCGGAGACGATCACCGCTGCGCCCTTACCGAAACCGGAGTGGGTCCATCGGAGCTCTCGCTCGGCTGTGAACAATGTGACCTCGAATGCCGGGCCAAAGTCCGCCGACTCGACACCGCCGGCGTCCCGCTGCTGCCATACCCCGTTCGACCGCGCGACAAACCGTGCCGCAGCTGGACTGTACAGATATCCGGCGGCGGCCCGCCCCGCGGTGGCGTCGTCGAACCAGGCCACGGCCTCCTCGATGGTGGTGGGGGAATCGCGCCGCTCGAGGGAGCGATATCGGCGGGTTGTCGATGGATCAGACATCGGCGTTCTCCGGCCCCTGCGCGGCCGCAGCCTCGGTCGCCACCGTCCACGCCCTGGTGAGACGTTCGAGGAGCTCCGGGTCGTCCAGCACCTCCTGCAGCGACCTTCGGTCCAGGGCAGCAACGGAATCGGTGGTTTCCTTGGCCCGTTCGGACTCCTCCAGTGCGAACATCACTTCGGTGGGGTCGATGCGGACCGACCCGAGGCCCCGAGTGGTGGCGTGGCCGATCGCGAGCCATCCTTCGGCAGCGTCGATCAGCACCAGTATCAGCAATGCGAGCGCGGCGTCGAGATTGGCCCGTTGCCGACGCAGCCGCGCCACATCCAGATCGATGACGATAGGGGTCCACGACGCGTGTGGCTCGATCACGGTGAACAACCGCTTCTCTGCTGCTGCCCCCGTCCACCGATCGATCGAGTTCCGGGTGACAACGTCCAGCCAAATACCCTCATCGGACGCGCTCGGATTGGCTTGGCTCTTGTTGAACGCGTCTATCGCTTTGGCTAGCTCGTTCGCGTCGGCCTGATCCTGTGCTCCCCGAAGGGCTGACCTCCGGTCGTCGGGCAGGGCAACCTCGCCCGCGGCGGCGTCGCGCAGCCGCTCCCACTCGGCCGTACCGGCCAGCCGGACACTGGTGACATCGTGAACGACGAGTGAGCCTTTGCGCCCGCGGGGTCCGGCCTCGGCCGACCGTTCCCTCGCGGTGCCGAACAACTCGGAGATCGCCGGTAGCCCGGCCCCTTCCAACTGTTCGAGGAAGGCGTCCGGCACCGCGGTGATACCGGCAGCCCCCCGGGCGATCCGTTCCGCGTGCGAGCGCAACACTCCCTTGACCGACGATCCGGGGATCACCAGGGCCAGTCTCGTTCTCCAGGACTTCTTGTTGTTCCGATCCCACTGCGTCGCCGTGAGCGGGAAATCATCGGCTGCTGCGCCCTGTTCGGAAACAGAACTCATGACCGGCCCGACGGGACTCCACGGCACCGTGATTCGCAGAGTGCCGCCCGGAAGCTCTCGGCGACCGACTGTCATGGCCGCGTAGCTGCCCGACTCCAGTGCGTCCCGCAGCGTGTCTCTCCGAAGGGTGTGTGTACGTATCTGCCAGCCTTCGACGAGCGTGATTCTGCCGAGTCCCCGCGTCACCCCGGCTCCCACGGCGAAGCCGTCGCCGGCAAGGTTCCGGAGGATGCGTCCGAGCATGTCCGTGATTGCCTCGGGCTTCTCCGACGGCTCGGTATCGGATCCTTCGATATCGAGGCGGAATCGGAATCGGGTGCCCTTGGGCACAAGCCGTCGGCTGAACAGGTGGCGCTCCGCCGGTCCTCCGGTCTGCCGGTCGATGGAACTGCTGGTGCGAATGTCGAGATTCGCCGGCGTCACCGGCGGTCCATCCACCCACGCGTCGTAAACGGTGATGCGACTGGCCCGTTCGAGCGTTCCCCAGAGCGTCTTGGACGTTCCGTCCGGCGCCGCACCGGCCTCGTCGACGTCGATGAGACTACGGATCACGCCGGCCAGCGACGTGCCCGGTATCGTCACGCGCCCCAGCCCGTCGACGAACTGGTTGGCGTCGACGTCGAGTCCGTCGGTATCGGCTCCCACGTGCACTGCCGACGTGGCCATCAGCGTGCCGCTCACGCGGTAGATGGTCGTCGTCATCGCCGCCCTCCCTCGAGCGTCTTCGCGGCCTGCCCGATCGCGATCCGGAGAAGCACTTGCACGGCACGGATATCGGACACCGACCGAAGAACCTCCAGGTCCCTATCCGGGGTGTTCGGAAAGAGGGCACTCCACACCGGATTTCGGACGGTACTGTCCTGTGGGTCGAGGAGGGCGGCCAATTCCGGTTTCACCTTCGCCCATGGGTCACCTTTCACCTTCGTATGCCGCCAGGCCCGAAACCGCTGCAATCCACCGTCGGCGTCGAATCCGTCGACGAGGGTGCGTAGGACGTAGAGCTGCGTGCGGTCGACACCCCGCGGCAGGTACCTGTCGACCGCTCCCCTCACCGCCAACACGGCGGCCGACTCGATACGCGCCATCGCCGCCGTCTCGATGAGGCGCCGACCGACCGAATCGACCGCGGGCACAGCTACCGGGCCTGCCGCACCGTTGCCTCGTGTGCCGGCTTTGGCAAGCTTCGGCTCGTCGGGAAGCACGTCCGGGTTGATCAGGATCCGCCCGAAGCCCTCGACGGTGCGCAGGCCGATCGGTGTCGATTCGAACCGCCGCTGCTCGTCGGGAAGGATCTCGCGGTCGGCCGTGAAGTAGATCGTCGAGCCGGCGGCCAGGCCTTCGAGGCTCGGTCGTGGCAGGCCCCACCTGGCCTGCCACGAGTCGATTCGCACCGTCCGAACCACGCAGCCGAACCGAATCCGGTCGCCCGTGAAGTCGCTGCGCACCGGCTCGAGGGTGATCCCGCCCAGCAGGCCCTCGAGTGCCCTGGCGAGGCCGACGACGCTCACGTCGGGTCCACCGTCGTCACGGAGCAGAATCACGTGGGACGCCAGCAGGACACCGAACTCACGGCCCGCGGGAATCGTTTCGGCAGGCGGCGACGAGATCGGGGTCTCCACCGTGACGTCTATCGAGCCGTAGTCATCCTTGGACGAACGCCCGATACGTAGGTCGCCGGCACGAAACGCGGTGTTCGGCAGAGTCTTCCCCGCGGGCAGCCACACCTGGGCGCGGAAGACGGTACCGGGTGCGAGAGCGTCGGTGACGAATAGGTTGTCCGGACCCTGGTCGTCGTCATCGACGACGGCATGCAGCCGCTGTACGAGAGCAGGCTTCGTGAACCGCACCACGCCATCGTCATCAGCCGCGACATAGTTTCCCATCAGCGCGCCGAGCTTGGGATCACCGATATGCGGTACACAGAGGTTGCGGGCATCCTTGGTCATCTTGTGTTCCGTCAACGCCAACGGCCAGGGAAACGTCCGTCGACCATCGATGTCCGGCGTGGCCTCGGTGACGACGATGTGCCCGTTGCGGACCAGGTCGTTGGACCCGAGTTCCCGGAGCACCAAAGGCAGCAACACCGACCCGGGAATCGCGAGGGCGGACTCCACAAGATTGGCAGTCGTAAGCGCACCGACGATCGTGGGCTCCACGATCTGCACAACCAGGTCGTGCGCGTGAACGAGTTCGGTTGCTCCACCGACGGACTCGCCATCACCGGCCGCGGTATGCGACGAGTCGACCCGCCGCGGGGGCGGAACCGGAAGCGCTTCTTCGGCTTCGATCCGCTCCAGGAGTGTATCGAGATGCGACTCGTCGATCTCTGCGAAAGTGACCACACATTCGCCCGCGCCGCGTCGACGCCCACCGCCGACCGACCGCACCAGCCGGGCGGCGGCACCGAGGAGGAACCGTGCCGGCCACAGATCCGCCTCCGCGTCGGCGTCCACGGCCCATACGGCGGAAACGGATACGCCTGCCCGGGCACGTTCCTCGAACCGAACATGGTCCCCCATGGCGGTTCCGGTGGTCCGGTCGATCCGCACACCCGCCCGGACGATCGTCGCGGCCCGTGCGATCTCGGTCCCGGTCAGCAGGCCGCTCCCGCTTTGCGCGAGATTCGCCGGTTCCGTGGAAAGCCGCAGGGGCGCCGTTATCAGCGCCGCGGGTACCGGAACCGCACGGGAACGCCCTCGACCGGAGTCGTCTGCCGGCTGGCTGCCGAATACATACTCGAGCCAGGTATGCCACTCGCCTCCGGCCGTACCGTCGAGAGCGTCCGCGAGTTGTTCCGCACGGTGCCGCAGAACACCGGTCAGCGACTTTGCCGGCAGATAGGGCAATCCCGTGTGCGGATCGGTGACCACCGCGGTGTCCACACGTGTGGATCGCGAATATCCTGTCGAGACGCGCCAGTCGGACAAGAAGGCGACCGTGACGTTCAGCTCGATGCTCATGAGCCACCTCCCCGCACAGCCTCGGCCGTATGGTCGTCGCTGTTGCCGTGTTCGGTGCCGCGCATGACGTCGGCCAAGTCGATCGCGGTCACAATGTCGGTGGTGACAACGTTGATGGTCCCACTATCGGTGGCAGCCGCTTGCTCTGCCACACGAAGCTGCGCCACGAGGTTATCGAGCTCCTCCTGCAGCAGGTCGGGGAGCCGCACACCCTGATACGCGTGCCGCGCCTGCGCCGACTCGATCGCCGAGCGCACCTGTCGCACATCGCCGCTACCGACCTCGGTCAGAGCATCCCGGATCAACTGAATCCGGCCGCGGGGAAGTGCCCGCTCACCGGTGTCCTCGTCCGTCGCGTTCAGTTCTCGAATGAGCAGGCGCACGTGATCCACCGCCGACAGCGCAAATGGGGAACCGTCAACGTCCAAGGCTCGGCTCTTGAAGCTGTAGATGTCGCGGCTGGGGTCGCCGACCGAGATGGTGCGCTGGCGTTTGATATCGCCAAGGTCGCGAACTGTGGACTCACGCAACACGATCGCATCGATGATGCTGGTATCGCGTGATCGTTCTTTCGCGGCTTTCTCCAACTGTCCCGCAAGATGAAACCCGTGGGTGAAGGGGTGGTGCGGTTTGGTGAAGGCGAGCCCGACCGCCAGGGACAAGGATCCCGGAACGGTGATCTCATGCTTGTGCAGTTCGGCCAGTGCGTCGGTAAAGACCTGGCCGAGCGAACCGGACGCGAGGCGGGTGAAGTTCTGCGCGAGCAGGACGGCGAAGTCGAAAGCGATCGCCCCGGAAACGGCGAGCGCGAAGTCGTCACCACCCACGACGATCGGCAGGATCGTATTGGCGAACTCTTTCGGGCTCCGTGCCCAGCGCTCGGTGGGCTCGTCCGCTGCCACCCCGTCGATACCCGCATCCGAAGCGAACGATCCGTCCAGGTGTACGCCGCGGACGGTGTGCAGGAGCGCTTGCCAGGAGACCTCGTCGAGTGACCTGCTGAGAGCATTCTCCTTGGCGATGAAGTCGCGGCCGGTGTAGATATGCCGCAGGTTGGTGAAGATCGTCCCGAGGCCGTTTCCGTCGGCATGGAGAACGCCGACCCAGCCATTGTCGGACAGGCCCTTCTTCATGTTCGGCAGATCCAGGATCAGCTGACGAACCACCGTCCAGGCGTCGGGGTCGAGCGTCTTCAGCGTCTCGATCATTCGCCGGCGCGCCTCGGTGGCTCTGCGGAAGAGGTAGTCGACGGAGGCCGAACGAGCTTGGCGCTCCGCGGTCGGGTCCTCCGAGGTTTCAACCTCACGCACGATCGCCGGACGCGGGGTATAGGCGCACGGCTCGTGGAACGGCAGCGTCGCGTCTCGGTGCTGCGGCCCCAGCCGTCGGAGGCGATGCTGTTCGCGACCCAGCTCCGCCAAGTGGAAGACCGTACCTGCGTCGGATAAGTCGTCCGCGAGCCGCTCACTGACGTAACCCCATACGTCGAGTCCGCTGTTGTCCTCGATGACCTCGCGGGTCAGAATCTCGATGATGTCGATGCCCGCCTGCTTCGTCGGAACGAGCAGGACGGCCTTGCCGGACGTTTCGACCACATGCCCGACGCGGGGGCACCCATCGGACTGTGCATCCGGGGCATCGAGGAATTTCCGGAGCTCGCGGTCCGGCACACGGTCGTATCCCGCCGATTCGATCGCCTTGCGGACACGTTCACACCCCAGGGACCAGATCGCAGCGGACGCCGCAACCTGCAGACGCTGCTTATTGCTCGAGAAGATGTACGGCTGCTTCGAACCAACCTCAATGATCGTCCAGTGCAAAGGTTCCCCCGCATCGACGGCAGATAGCAAAGACTAACCATAATTCGAATGGTCGGCTCGATCTATCCATCGTTCGATTGATACCGCAGGTCACCGTTCCTCGGATCTCCAGCTCCGGACACCGGGAAAGGGATCAGCCCCTCCCGAGGAGGGGCTGATCCCTTATACCGTTGCGTCCTATCGACTTCCGCTGCTCGCCCGCTCGGACTTTTCGCGGACGGGCAGAGCCGCGTTGATGGCGTCCACCCGATCCTTGGCATCGCCGAAGAGCATCTGAGTGTTCTCCCGGAAGAACAACGGGTTCTGGACACCGGCGTACCCCGAGGCCATGGACCGCTTGAAGACGATGACGTTCTCGGCGTTCCAGACGGTCAGCACCGGCATACCGGCGATCGGCGAACCGGGGTCGTCGGCCGCGGCCGGGTTGACGGTGTCGTTGGCCCCGATGACCAGCACGACCGAGGTCTCGGCAAAGTCGTCGTTGATCTCGTCCATCTCCAGCACGATGTCGTAGGGCACCTTGGCCTCCGCCAACAGCACGTTCATGTGACCGGGCAGCCGACCGGCGACGGGGTGAATACCGAAGCGCACGTTCACCCCCCGCTCACGCAGCTTCCGGGTCAGTTCGGCCACGCCGTACTGGGCCTGGGCGACGGCCATGCCGTAGCCGGGGGTGATGATCACCGAATCCGCCGAGTCGAGGAGTTCGGCAACTGCTTCCGCGGTGATCTCGCGGTGCTCGCCGTAGTCCTTGTCCTCGGCGGGGCCGGCTTCGATGCCGAAGCCGCCGGCGATCACCGAGATGAACGAGCGGTTCATCGCCTTGCACATGATGTAGGACAGGTAGGCGCCGGACGAACCGACCAACGCGCCGGTGATGATCAGCAGGTCGTTGCCGAGCAGGAAGCCCGATGCTGCCGCGGCCCAGCCGGAGTAGCTGTTGAGCATGGAGACGACCACGGGCATGTCGCCGCCGCCGATCGAGGCCACCAGATGCCAGCCGAGCAGCAGCGCAAGCACGGTGACGGCGGCGAGCAGCCACAGGTGCGGGTCGATGACGAACCAGACCGTCAACGCGAAGAACACCAGCAGCGCACCGATGTTGATGGCGTTCTTACCGGGCAGCATCAGCGGGGAAGACTTCATCCTCGCGGACAGCTTGAGGTTGGCCACGATCGATCCGGTGAAGGTCACCGCACCGATGAAGACACCGATGAACACCTCGGCGGAGTGGATACCGAGCATGCCGGCCGCGTCCAGCAGCACGGCCTCCTCGCCGTCGGGATGCGCCTCGACGTGCAGGTAGCCGTTCCAGCCGACCAATACGGCGGCCAGGCCGACAAAGGAGTGCAGCAGGGCGATCAGCTCCGGCATGCCGGTCATCTCGACGATCCGGGCGCGCCACAGGCCGATGGCGGCGCCGACGGCCATCGCGCCGAGCAGCAGGCCCAGGCCGAGCGGCTCGATGTCTCGGCCCAGCGCCAGCACCACGGTGGCGACCAGGGCGATGGTCATGCCGGCGATCCCGAAGGTATTTCCGACCTTGGACGTTTCGTGTTTGGACAGCCCGGCCAGGGCCAAGATGAACAGCAATGCCGCGACGATATAGGCAGCGGTCGCGGTCGTTTCAACGGCGAACATGGAATCCATTCCGAGGTTGTGGGTGTGACCGCTCAGCTGCGGGAGAACATGGCCAGCATGCGACGAGTCACCGCGAAGCCGCCGAAGACGTTGATACTGGCGAGCAGGATCGCCACGAAGGCCAGTGCCGTGATGGCCGTATTGCCCTGACCGATCTGCAGGAGGGCACCGACGACGATGATGCCCGAGATCGCGTTGGTCACCGACATCAGCGGGGTGTGCAGCGCGTGGTGGACGTGCCCGATCACGTAGTAGCCGATGACGATCGCCAGCGCGAACACCACCAGGTGCACCTGGAGGGCGGCCGGGGACAACGCGAGCAGAACGAACAGCGCCGCCGCCGCACCGAAGGTGAGTCCGAGTCGGCGCTGCATCGACATGGGCGGGTCGGGTTGCTTCGGTTCCACCGGCGCCGCTTGCTGCGCGACCGGGGCCGCCGATACCTGAACCGGCGGTGGCGGCCACGTGATCTCGCCGTCGCGGATCACGGTCATCGACCGTTGCACCACGTCGTCCCAGTCGAGGGTGAGTCGGCCGTCCTTCTCGGGGGTGACCAGCTTGAGCAGGTTGACCAGGTTGGTGCCGTACAGCTGGGAAGCCGTCGCCGGCAGGCGGCCCGCCAGATCGGTGTAGCCGAGGATGGTGACATCGTTGTCGGTGACGACCGACGCGTCCTTCACCGTGCCCTCGACGTTGCCGCCGTTCGCCGCAGCCATGTCGACGATCACGCTGCCGGGCTTCATCGAGGCCACCATCTCGGCGGTGATGATGCGCGGAGCGGGCCGGCCGGGGATCAACGCGGTGGTGATGATGATGTCCACGTCGCGGGCCAACTCGGCGTACAACTCGGCTTCGAGAGCCTTGTAGTTGTCGCCCATGTCCTTGGCGTAGCCGGTCGCCGACACCTCGGCGGCGGACGGGTCGACCGAGACGTACTCTCCGCCCAGGGACTTGACCTGGTCGGCCACCTCCGGGCGGGGGTCGGTGGCGCGCACGACCGCCCCCAGGCTGCCCGCGGCGCCGATGGCCGCCAGGCCTGCCACACCGGCACCGACCACCAGGACCTTCGCCGGGGGCACCTTGCCTGCCGCCGTGACCTGACCGGTGAAGAACCGACCGAAGGCGTGCGCGGCCTCGACGACCGCGCGGTAGCCGGCGATATTGGCCATCGACGACAGCACATCGAGCGACTGGGCCCGGGAGATGCGCGGTACCGCGTCCATCGCCAGCACGGTGATCGAGCGGGTCGACAGCTTTTCCACCAACTCGGGCTTCAGGGCGGGCGAGATCAGGCTGACCAGCGTCGTGCCGTCCCGCAACTTCGCGATCTCCGCGTCGTCGGGCGCATTGACCTTCAGGACCACGTCGCTATGCCACGGGTCGCCGATTTCGGCACCTGCCTCGACGTAGGCGGCGTCGGAGAAGCTCGACGCGACGCCGGCCCCCGATTCAACCCGTACCTGGTAGCCGAGTTTGATGAGTTGGCCTACCGTCTGCGGTGTGGCGGCCACGCGTGTTTCACCTGGTGACGACTCGCGTGGGATCCCGATGATCATCGATGTCTTTCCGATCTGAACTTCGCTGACGGTGGGTAGGGTGGAGGCTCGACCGGCGGTCATGAAGCGCCGAGGAACGGGCCGTCGATGTGACGCCCGCTACTGAAGTCCCGCACGTGTTACCTCCGGTGCATGCCGCTGCTAGACATCGCAGCATAGGTCAACATAACGATGGACAGTTGCGGCCGAGTGGAACAGCAGGTCTTGGTTTTACCGCAGGAGGCCGCGCGGTCACCAGGTATCGATGCCTCCCCCGGTCGTTCTACCGGGGAAGTCCTGGCCACTTGTCGCGCAGTGTCGCCGGCGGCTTGTAGCGCCACGAACTGGCGAGTCGGGTGATCGACACAACCTATCGACCATCGAACTCCGACAGTGTTCGTGGCACCCGGTCGGATGCCACGAGTCGGATGCCACGAGTCGGATGCTACCGCCGACGCCATCTCCGTTGCTACGCACGGGTGTTCCCGGCACGTGCACCGGGCTTCGCCGACGTGTCGGCGCGGGAACCACGTCCGGTCACCGATTGGGTGAACGCTCGCGACCGCTGCGGGGCGTCGGGGTGTGACCGAGTCACGCCGGAAGCCGACCGGGGACAACATAAGGCAAGGCTAAGGCACGTTCGGTCGGGAGTAACCCGCCGTAGCGGCCCGCTCCGAGTGACGGTCGAGACTTCCATGAAGCCGTCCACGGAGCGAAAGCGCACGTCACAACTGGCCGGGGCGTTGACCGTCGCGCGGACCATAGCCGGCCGCTCGGGTTCCGGCGCCACCGACACGGACGACACGGTCTTCGCCGAGCGCGGAGTACTCGGGCGCCTTCCCCGTCACCATCGATACGGCGCGCGGCGAGATCACCGTGGACCGGAAGCCCGAGAATCTCGACCAGCTCAACCTCGGACGTCGTCTTCGTGGCGATACATGAATACGCCGATCCGCAGGGCGACTTCACGAGCAGGATGAACCAGGACCCTCGGGGGGGTGGTGGCTCCATCAGGTCCTTCACCAGCTGAAGGCATCGCCGCTGAATCAGACCGCCCGAGGTCTGCGGGACAACCCTCCCGCTCCCCATCCACGGCCGAGTTCCCGAAACACCATGAGCTGCGACACCATGTCGGCGATGTCGCGGCTCATTGTTGTCGGGTAGGAAGTCGTATCGTTCGATCGGGGCAATGGCGCCATTCCAGTTAGCATCGACAGCCGTGGCGACCAATCTCCGAAATGGGTTGATATTCGCGGTTCTCATCGGCCTGACCTGCACTATTTCTATTTCCACTCGCATGCCCGGCACGCTCGCGGTGTTTTGGCCCGCCAATGCCTTGGCTCTGGGCCTATTGCTGCGGAACCCGAGAATGGCGTGTCCACCCGTCTGGGTCGGAATCGCGACCGGCTACCTCGCAGCGGACCTTCTGACCGGTTCCGACGCCACGAAGGCGGTGCTGCTCAGCACCGCAAATCTGGTCGGCGTACTCGCCGGCTTCTACGTCTTCCGACGGAATCGGGCGTTGGATCTCGGGCTGACCCGTGGCGTATCCGTGGGATGGGTGATGGCGATTGCAGCGGTGGCCGCCGCCTCGGCCGGACTTGTCGGTGGTGTTGCCGACCAGGTGTTGTTCGGGGGGACGTGGTGGTCCGGCTCGCTGGAATGGTTCGCCTACGAACTCGTCAACTACACCGTGATCCTTCCCCTGGTACTCAGCTTCCCAGCTGTCCGTGCCATCCGAGATTTCCTCGCGGACACTCCACAGGCGCGGCGGACCCGTTGTCGAGAGATAGCGCGGCGCGTCATGGTGCCGGCGGTACTGCTTGCCGTCTCGCTGGCTCCCGCGTGGTTCATGGGAGGCTTTGGGGCATTGGTTTTCACGACGCCCGCGCTCATTGCTGCGGCGCTGCTGGGTGATGTTCTCCTCACGACGCTGTTCATCGCCGTGTCGTTCGCCTGGTCGATCACCCTGTCCGTTTTCCCCGCGAACGCCGGCCCACTGGAGCAGCCCGTTCCGATCGGTATTTCCACGTTGATCGGGCTGGCCCTCCTGGCCGGCGCCCCGCTGGTTATCGCGTGTATCACCGCCGAAAGCCGCCAGATTCACCGTGCCCTGCACCTGGCCATGACCCGCGACGATCTCACCGGAGCCCTGCGGCGAGGCGAGTTCGTCCGCCGCGCCCAATCAGCACTGGGCAAGATGTCCTCTGCCGCACAGCCATCTGCGCTACTGATGATTGATTTGGACCACTTCAAGAGACTCAACGACACCTTCGGCCACGCCCGGGGCGATCAGTCGTTGGTCGAGTTCGCCGCAATTGCGCACCGTTCGTCTCCCGACGATGCGCTGCTGGCGCGGATGGGAGGTGAGGAATTCGCCCTGCTATTGGCCGGTATCGAGGCCGCCGACGCCACCGCGGTCGCCGAGCGGATCCGGGCTGCTCAGCAACAGACCGCAGAGCAGTGGTTCGGCGAATCGATCGGCACGGCCAGCATCGGACTGGCGGTGTGCAGCGCCTCCGACTCCACCCTGTCAAGCCTGCTGGCCTCCGCCGACGAAGCGCTCTACCGAGCGAAAGCTGCGGGCCGTAATACCGTCGTCGTTCGCGACGTGTCGGGACCACCGGCACCCCCGCGCCTCCCGGGCGGCGGTGACGGGCTCGCCCCACCGACATCCGCGAACTGATCATCGGGCTCCGGCTCCACCTCACCAAAGACGGCCTGGACGCCGGCCCGTCACCATCGCCTGGCACCTGACCACCAACGGACACCAGTCACCACCCACCTCGACCATCCGCAGGATCCTGCACACCGCCGGCCTGATAGCCCCCGAACCCCGCAAACGACCCCGCTCGTCCTACGCCGGTTCGAAGCATCACAACCCAACGAATGCCGGCAATCCGACACCACGACAACCTACTGGCGCAACATACAAAGAAACCCCGGACCGATGGCCCGGGGTTCTTTGATGCGACATATGTCGTGACTCTTCACAGGGTGGAGCTGAGGGGAATCGAACCCCTGACCTCTTCGATGCGAACGAAGCGCGCTACCAACTGCGCCACAGCCCCTGGTGCGGCCTTGTGGGCCGCGGGAGACACACTAACAGCCTCCCCGCCAACTAGACGAATCGCCTGCTCAGCGGCCCGAAAAGTTGGTGTTGCGACTACGCGCCGCGAGCCCGCGGCAGCGCCGCTTCGTCGGCGTCGTCGAGCTCGTCGAAGGTCGGATCGTCCTCGTCGACCGCAACCGGGCGACCGGCGGGGGCACGACGCGGCGCGGGGCGCCGACGCACCTCCTCGACGGCCCGGTAGCGGGGCTCCTCGAAGTCGCCCTCGTCCGGCTCGTCGAGGTCGTAGTCGGCGTCGTCGTCCACTGCGGGACGGCGGCCGGAACGACCGGACGCACGCGGCGCGGGATCGTCGTCGGCATCGTCGCTCTCGAGGCGGCGGATCCGGGCGAGTCGGCGACGGCGGATGTCCTCCTCGATGCGCACCTGCCGGCGCAGGTACGCGAGGTAGAACGCCATCACGACGGTCGCGGCGGCAGCCACCCACCAGAACACCGGCGAGATGATCACCGCCAGGATCGCGGCGGCCACCACCGCCACGGCGCCGCCGAGTACGGCGCGACGGCGGAACCCGTAGCGGGCCGCACGGGCCAGAGCGTCGGCTTCGGGGTCGTAGCCTCCCCGACCGCTACGGTCGGGTACATATCCATCGGTTTGGTCGCGATACGACCGACGGGTCGACGCGCGTTCGACGGCGTCGTCCTCGCGATCGTCGGCGCGCGCGGACCCGGCCCGGGCCTCGCGACGGCGCGAATCATCGTCCTGCATTCGGTCCTCCGGTTCTTCGTCGGCAGGCCTGCTCCGCGTCACGTCGGACGGATGCTCGCGCACCCGGGTCGCGACGGCCCCCGCCGTCCGACGCTGTTCCGACCGCGGGTCATCGCCGCGGTGCACCACCCGGGCCGCAAGGGCGGCCTCGGTGGTCACTCGAACCGGTGGACGTTGCTTCACCAACATCGGAAGCAGGACGAAGATCCACACCACCACGAGCCCGATCCAGATGATCGAATTCGGCATGTGTGCACCTCCTCGGCGTGACGACCCACCGGTTCGGGGGTTCGAGCACGAATTACACCGCTGTGATTCGCAACGTTACCGATGCGCGGGAGGACCACCTGCCGACGCGCCGGAACTTACGAAACACCCGCAACACTAATCACACGAACCACATGATGCACGCGGCCGCGCCGAAGGACATGTATCGATCAGGCGAAGCGGCGGGCGCGGCCGGACGCGACCAGGCCGTCGGTGACCGAACCGCGCAATTCCTCGACGGTCATCGCCACCAGAATGTGGTCGCGCCACCGGCCGTCGACGTCCAGGTACCGCTGCAGCAGACCCTCCTCGCGGAAGCCCACCTTGCGCAGCACCGCCCGACTGGCCTGGTTCTCCGGGCGCACGGTCGCCTCGACACGATGCAGCCCGACCGGACCGAAGCAGTGATCGAGGCCCAGGGCCACCGCGGCGGTCGCCACCCCGCGGCCGCCGTAGTCCTTGCCCACCCAGTAGCCGATCCACGCGGATCGCAGCGCGCCGCGCACGATATTGCCGACGGTCAACTGGCCGCAGAAGACGCCGTCGAGTTCGATCGCCAGCGGCAGCATCGCCCCGCGACGCGCCTCGGCCTTCAACGCGGAGTGCACGGACGGCCACGCGCCGACGGTATGGCGGGCGGCCCAGGGCGCGGTCCCGGTCGGCTCCCACGGCTCCAGATAGCGCCGATCGTCACGCCGCAGTCGCGACCACTGGGATCCATCGCGCAGCCGCACCGGCCGCACGGTCACCACACCGCCGTCGACGTGCAGCGGACCGAGCCGAGCCGGCCAGCCCGGAGGCGTCGACAGCCATCCCATCCGGACACCATACGGCCGGGTGGTCGACATCGCGGACTTCCGAGGCGTCGCGTGCCGACATCGACCCCCGATCGACGCCCGGAATGTGACCAGCGTCGCGGGCCCCTCAGCGCTGGGCCAGGAACAGCACCTTGACCTCATCGCCCGGGAAGACCCGCGTCGCCGCGGGTTCGATCATCGCCAGGCAGTTCGCCCCGGCCAGGGCGACCATCGGATAGGGCGAGGTGCCCACCACCCGCACCGGCTCGACCAGGTAGCCCCGACCGTCCTCGGTGCGCATGAGACTGCCCCGCACGAACGACCAGCGCCCCGCGGGCGAGGAGATCTCCTCGACGCTGCGGGCGGTGATCACCCGGCGCAGCACCTGCCGACGGCCGAGCGCCGTGCGGATCAGCGGGCGGATCATCAGTTCGAAGATCACCAGGGCGGAGACCGGGTTGGCCGGCAGCAGGAAGGTCGGCACCCGGTCGGGCCCGAGGGCTCCGAAGCCCTGCACCGAGCCGGGGTGCATCGCGATGCGTTCGACATCGAGGTCGCCGAGGTCGCGCATCGCCTCGCGCAGCCGATCGACGCTCGCGCCGCCGACCGCGCAGGAGATGATCACCACCTCCGAACGGGCCAGGCAGCCGTCGACCACCTCGCGGACACCCTGCGGGTCGTCCGGGACGATGCCGATTCGGGAGACCTCGGCGCCGGCCTCCCCCGCCGCGGCGGCCAGGGCGTAACTGTTGACGTCGAAGATCTGGGCGTGGCCGGGCGACCGGTCGATGTCGACCAGCTCGGCGCCGACCGAGAGCACCGATACCCGCGGCCTGGGATGCACCATCACCTTGTCGTAGCCGACGGCGGCCAGCAGGCCCACCTGGGCGGCGCCGATGATCGTCCCGGCCCGCACCGCGACGTCACCGGGCTGCACGTCGGCGCCGATGCGCCGCACGAAGTCGCCGGAGCGCACCCCGGTCTTGATCTCGATCCGGTCCGGCCCACCGACCGCGTGGTCGAGCGGCAGGACCGCGTCCGCCAGCGTGGGAAGGGCGGCTCCGGTCGAGATGCGCACGCACTGCTGCGGGCGCAGCCTCGTCGGCCGGCGGGTACCGGCCGCGACATCGCCGACCACCGGAAGGGTGACCGCGGCAGGGGCGGCGGTGTCGCCGGCCGCCTCGTCGTCATCGGACGGGGGCACCAGGTCGACCGAGCGCACCGCGTAGCCGTCGACGGCGGCCTGGTCGAAACCGGGCAGGGCGGAGGTCGCCGAGACATCCTCGGCGCACATCAGGCCGTGCGCCTCGGAGATCGCCACCCGGATCGGCCGGGGAGCCACCGCGGACTCGAGGATCCGGGATCGATGTTCCTCGATCGATCGCATCGGGTCCTCTCCGCCGTGGTTACTCGTCCGTGGTCAGCTGCGGGGCCGCCCAGTTCGGGCTCAGGCGCTCCTCGAGCCATTCGCGCAATGCGGGGCCGTAGTCGTCCCGCTCGAGGGCGAAGTCGACCGCGGCGCGCAGGAAGCCGCCCGGATTACCCAGATCGTGGCGCGATCCGCGATGAACGACGACGTGGACCGGATGGCCATCCTTGATCAACAACGCTATCGCATCGGTCAGCTGCAATTCGCCACCCGCGCCGGGCTCGATTCGCCGAAGCGCGTCGAAAATCTCGCGATCCAGCAAATACCGACCGGCGGCGGCGAGATTCGAGGGCGCATCGTCCCGATCGGGCTTCTCGACCATTCCGGTCACCCGCAGAACGTTCGGATTGACCGCATCGGGCACGATCTCGGTCTCGAAGATGCCGTAGGAGGACACCCGATCCTCCGGTACCTCGATCGCGCAGAGCACCGAACCGCCGCGCTTGCGGCGGACGCGCCCCATTACCTCGAGGACGCCGCGCGGCAGGACGAGATCGTCGGGCAGCAGGACCGCGATCGCATCCTCGCTGTCGTCGAGGACCTCCTCGACGCGGGAGACCGCGTGGCCCAGGCCGAGGGGCTGCTCCTGTACCACGGATTGCACCGTGAGCAGGGAGGGCGCCACACGCACCTTGTTGAGCAGCTCGGTCTTGCCACTGGCCTCGAGCTTGCCCTCGAGGACCAGGTCCTCGACGAAGTGGGCGACCACGCTGTTCTTTCCGGGCGAGGTCACGATCACCAGGCGTTGGGCTCCGGAGTCCGCGGCTTCCCCCGCGACCAACTCGATTCCCGGAGTGTCCACGACGGGCAACAGTTCCTTGGGAATGGTCTTGGTCGCCGGAAGAAACCGGGTACCCAGTCCTGCCGCAGGCACCACGGCCGTGCGAAAGGCCGGTTGCATATCGCTCGCGGGTGAAGTCATGCGGACACCATATCCAGCGCTCCATAAACCTTCGGTATGTGCACGGCCAAGTCACAACCTATCGTTCCCTCCATGTCTGGGAATGTCCCGGGAGTGGACGCGCAGGATCCTGTGATTTCCGGTGACCGAGCGGGAAAGGCCGATCTGCGGCGGCACCTGCTGGCCCGGCGGCGCGGGATGACCCCGCAGGAGCGCCTCCGGGCCGACGAGGCGCTGACCGAGGTGGTAGCGGGACTGGTTGCGCGGGTCGGCGCGGACGATGCCGTCACGGTCACCGCCTATGTACCGGCCCGCACCGAGCCCGGCTCGATCGCCGTCCTCGACACGCTCGTACGCCATCACGTTCGGGTGCTGCTGCCGGTGATCGATCCGGACGGCGACGGCCCCCTGCGCTGGGCGAGATATCGATCTGTGACCGACCTCACATCAGGCCCCTTCGGTATCCAGCAGCCGACCGGCACCGTCGAGCCGACGGAGGCCGCCCGAGAGGCCCTCTGGATGGCGATTCCGGCGCTGGGGATCGACCGGACCGGCGTGCGCCTCGGGCGCGGTGGCGGCCACTACGACCGCACCCTGGCGGCCCTGGAGCGCACCGACCGGATCGTCGCGGTGATCAACGACCACGAGCGGCTCGATCGCTTGCCCGCCGAACCACACGACATGCGGGTGACGCACGTCCTGACGCCGTCCGGGGGCCCCGTCCGAGTCGAGTCCGCCGACCCCCCTTCCGGGCGGGAATGATTCGGCGGCTGGTCGTGTTGGCAGTGTCGGCGGTAGAGTGCTAAAGAAGCGGTCGGTGCCGGCCCTCCGATACCGCAGCCTTCCGATGCCGGAACAACCAGGAGTGCGCGAGAGATGCCCACCTATTCGTACAGGTGTACCGAATGCGACAACGCCTTCGATATCGTTCAGTCCTTCACGGACGACTCCCTGACGGTATGCCCCGAATGCGGCGGGAAGCTGCGCAAGCTGTTCAACTCGGTGGGCATCGTCTTCAAGGGCAGCGGTTTCTACCACAATGACAGCCGCTCCTCCTCGACGTCGACGACCTCGACCGGCGGGGATTCGTCGTCGAGCAAGGAGTCGTCGAGCAAGAAGGAGTCGTCGAGCTCGTCGTCCGATTCCTCCTCGAGCGCGTCGTCCGGTAGCACCTCCTCGTCCGCGGGTTCGTCGAGCGGCAGCTCGGGTTCGACCACCTCCGGCAAGGCCGCTGCCGCCGGCTGATCCGCGGGGGTCGATGTCGGTCGGTAGCGCACAGCGCCGACCGACACAAGACCGACATCGTGCCCGGGGATAACGCCGCCGGCCTGTGGATAGCCGCGAGCGGACGGCCGGGCGATACCCCTACGGTCGGCTCATGGTCGGTCGCTCCCCCACCCGTTCGACTCCCCTTCGATCCGGCAGATCCGGGTCCCGCGCAGTGTCCGGCACGGCCGACTCACCCCGGTCGCTCGAACCGTCGTTCCTCGATCGGTGGGAGGACCTGCGGACCGCCGCCGGAGACCATCGACTGCGCCGCGCGGCGGCGGGGCTGCTCGCGTCGATCGCGGTGGTCCTCGCCGCCGGCGACCTGCTGCGGCCGGATGGCTCCGGATCTCTCGAGGTGGTGATCGCCGCCCGGGATCTGACCCCCGGCAGCGTGCTGACTCCGGATGATCTGGCGCTGCTGCGCGTGCCGCAGGAGGTGATCCCGGACGGCGCACTGACCACCCGCGAGCAGGCCGGTGAGCTGACGGTCGCCGGACCGATCCGGCGCGGCGAAATCCTCACCGACACCAGGCTGCTGACGCCGCGCCTGACCGCTGCCGCCCTCGACGACGTCGATGCCCGCATCGTCCCGATTCGTCCGGCCGACCGCGCGATCGTCGAATTGCTGGTCGCCGGCGACAGAGTGGACATTCTGGCCGCCGACGACGAGACCGGGGACCCGCGACCGATCGCTCGCGACGCGTTGGTGGTCCTGGTCCCCGAGGTGCTCGACATCGACGAACGGCCGGTGCTGGTGGCATTGCCATCCGAGGCCGCGTCCACGTTGGCGGCCGCCTCGCTCACTCGCGGTCTGACGATGACCCTGCATTGACCCGCACGCGAATTCGGATGTCCTTCCGAATGTGGTGTATGCGCCACGGTTGGATTACTGGACAGATGTGGTAGTGCATTACGATCAGGTGTACTTTCCACCGCATTACTCCAACCGAAAGGCCGAAGCACGTGCTGAAGGGATTCAAGGAATTTATTCTGCGCGGCAACGTCATCGACCTCGCCGTCGCCGTCGTTGTCGGAGCGGCGTTCACCGCCATCGTCACCGCGTTCACCGAGTACGTCGTCAACCCGCTGCTCGCGGTGGTCGGCGGTAACAACGAGTTGGGTTGGGGATTCCAGATCACCGACAGCGCCGCGACATTCGTCAATCTCGGTGCCGTGATCTCCGCCATCATCAATTTCCTGTTGGTGGCCGCGGTGGTCTATTTCATTCTGGTGCTGCCGATGAACAAGCTGCTTCCGACGCCGAAGGAAGAGCCGAAGGAAACCGACCACGATGTGTTGGTGGAAATTCGCGATCTGCTCGCGGGTGGCGCTCCCGCTTCCGGTGTGTCGGCCGCTCCGTCCGGACAGCACGCCAAGGAGTAATCCGCGCGCAACCACCACAGCGCCATCGGATCCCGCGACGGACGTCCGCGGATCCCAACCGAAGGGCTCGACCACATCCGGTCGGGCCCTTCGTGCTGTTCCCTACCGGACCTGCCCCCGGCTCGGCGACCTCTCGTACAGCCGAGCCACGGAAACGACGGAGCGGCACGGGAAACCCGTGCCGCTCCGTGGCTTGTGGTCGGTTGCCGCCGATATCGCTCAGTTCGTGAAGGACAACAGCGGAAAGTCGACGAGGGAGATCGTGGTGCCGTCGTCGGCGCAGGCCTGCGCGACCGCTTCGGCGTTGTCCACGAAGGCCCGGCCCGACTCGCTGTCCGGTTCGCTCAGGACGAGCGGATCGTCCGGAATCCCCTGAACGAGGGTATTGAGCGGTCCCGCAACGGGATCGGTCGCCGAGTCGGCGAGGCCCCGGATGGTGTCGAGCTCGGCGCGCTTGGCGGCGTCCCACGCATCGGCACCGTCGACCGGACCGGACGAGATGACCGCGGCCAGGGTGTCGTAAGAGGTCGCGAACTGGTTGCACTGATCGGCGTTCTGCCCGGAGGGCGATCCACCGCAGCCCGCCACGACCGCCAGAGCCATCATCGATACCGCAGCCGCACCGGCCGTCCTACGGATTCCCATGCGCCCATCGAACCAGACGCGGACTCGTGGTGCGTAATCCTCTATCAAACTGGTACTTTCGCCTGTTCAGTGTCGTAATGACAACGGGGAGAACAACACCGGCCCCTCCCGAACAATCTCGGGAGGGGCCGGTGTTGATGGTGAATGTGCTACCTATCGGATCGCGAGGCGATCAGATCAGGCGAAGCGCCACGGCGTGCCGTAGGTGACCACGACGTCGCCCAGGTCGGAGGTGACCTTGACGTACGGGCGGACGCTCACGTTGCCGAGGATGTTGGTGGCGGTGCCCCAGACGTTGGACGCCTGGATCTCCGAGTGCGGTCCGGAGACGTCACCCTCGGCAACGTCGACCTCGACCAGGCCGGGGCCGGGGGTCAGGTCGACACCGATCGACGCCGACGGAAGCAGATCGTTGGTGCTCAGGGTGACACCGGAGCCGTTCGAGCCGATCGGGAACGCGAACTCGGCGCTCACGTTCGGAGTGGAGTAACCGAACGACAGGGTGCCGTTCAGGCTGCCCGGGTAACCGAACTGGTAGCCGATGGTGGCGGTGCCGGAGAAGTCCTCCGCGCCGGGGCCCTCGGCGTCAACGATCGCGCGACCGTTGTGGAACCACTCGCGGGTGAGCGGGTTACCGTCCAGCGGGGCGACGCTGTTGATGAAGGTATCGGCCTGCGAAACAGTGATCTTGGTTCCGGTGCCGTCGATGATGAAGTTCGAATCATCGATGGCCGCGGAGGCGGTGCCGTTCGCAGCGATCATGCCGAACACGGCGGCGCCGGCGACGACCGCCGCACGCATGGACTTGAGCCCCCGGCTGCGCCGCGGCTGCTGAATTACCGTCAATTTACTTCCTCATCGTTCATCATCCGCCCCGCCACTCCGGTAGCCACGAGACGCTGTCGGGTCAATCCACTCCACTGCCTCGTCCATGACCTGTGCGGCATGATCACGGCGCGACATTGCAGCGGACTGCATGTCGGACAGTGCAAGCCTCCACAGGTGCCCGAACCCTCCCGAGCCGGTACACCCGCCGAAACCTGAGGAGAAGATTAGAGGGTCACCGCTGAGGTAGCAATCCCTACGGTGTGACGAGCCGAACGTGTCGCGTCACAAGCCGACTTTTTCGGATTGCCGGGCGGCGACCGACAGAGGGCATCCCGAACGGGCGCGCAGACCGTTCCCGCGGATGAACACCGGGTAAACGCCACTCTCCGGACATCCATGACATGCGAAAAGGTAGGCCGGCGGAGACGCCGACGGGGCGCCCGTCATGGCGGGAAGGTCTCGAATCGCGATGCGTACATCTCCCCCGGGGCCATAAAACGACCCGCGGAGGGCCTCCCCCGGCAACCGGATAGGCACCGCACGGTTACCGAGCTGAGGAAAAACTGAGACCTAAGCCACATTTTTCCTGTGCCGACATTCAGTCGTTCACAGGTGATGGGGAGGGCGCTGCCGGCGGGTCCAGTCGTCGCGGTCGCGTTCGGAGCGCGCGTCGGAGCCTCGTTCGTCGCCGGTGGTGTCGGGAAGGACGGACCCGAAGATGCGGTCGAGACGGGCCCGACGGGCCGCTGCCGCCCGCGCGAGGGCCGTTTCGTCGGGCTCGGGCCGATCGTCGACGCCGTCCTCGGACGCCGCGGAACCACCGGCGGGATCGGGCCCGGCATCGGTGGCGGATGTAGCGGAGGAAGAAAGAGGAGCAGAAGAAGTAGGTAGAGAAGAGGAAACGGTGTCCGGCGACGCCGCCGAATCGTGCGGGCGGTCGTCGCCGGACACCGTTGTCAGGCTTCCAGGCCGGAGAGCTCGTCGATCACCCGCGCCGCGAGCGGCATCAGGGTGGCCATGCCGTCGCGTACGGCGGCTCGGGAGGCGGCGAGGTTGACCACCAGTGTGCTGCCCGAGACGCCGGCCAGGCCGCGGGACAGTCCCGCATCCAGCGCACCCGCGGACAGTCCGGAGGAGCGCAGCGCCTCACCGATGCCGGGCAGCTCCCGATCGAGGATCTCCGCGGTCGCGTCGGGCGTGGCGTCGCGCGGGGACACCCCGGTGCCTCCGACCGACACCACCAGATCGACACCGCCGATCACGGCAGTATTGAGTGCGTTGCGGATCGCCACCCGGTCGTTGGAGACCGCGACGACGCCGTCGACGAGGAACCCCGCCTCGAGCAGCAGTTCGGAGACCAGCGGCCCGGGGCCGGCGGAGTCGTGTCGAGCGGCGCGATCGTCGACGATCACCACGAGAGCGCGGCCGGTCACTGCGGCCTCGGCGGTAGTCATGGAAGCCACCGTATCGGTGTCGAAGCGCATCAGCGACCCCCGCTCTGGGCGGAACCCAGAGTCACCTGGACGGTATGCTGCGCGCCGCCCTGATCGGTGTACGTGACCGCGACCGAGGCGCCGGGCTGATAGGAGCGGACCGCCGCGATCAGCGCATTGGGCGAATCGATGATCCGATTGTCGAGGCGGGTGATCACCGCCCCGTTCGGGATTCCGGCCTGTTCGGCCGCGCCTCCGGGGGTGACCCCGGCGACGGTCGCGCCGGCGGTCTGGGTCTCGGGCCCACCCGACTGCACCTCGACACCGAGGACCGCCATGGTGACCTGACCGTTGTCGATCAGCTGCTGGGCGATCGCGCGGGCCTGGTCGACCGGGATCGCGAAGCCGACGCCGATCGAACCGGACTGCGATTGGCCGCCGTAGGGCGAGCCGGCCGACACGGTGGCGATCGCCGAGTTGATACCGACCAGGTTGCCGTTCATATCCACCAGTGCGCCGCCGGAGTTGCCGGGGTTGATCGCCGCGTCCGTCTGGATCGCGTCTAGCACCGTGCTCTGGTTGGAGTTGTCACCGCTGGCCGAGACCGGGCGGTTGAGCGCCGAGACGATGCCGGTGGTGACGGTGCCCGCCAGGCCGAGGGGGGAACCGACCGCGACCACCGGCTGACCGACGACGAGGTCGGCGGAGGTACCGAACTGAATCGGCGTCAGGTTGTTCTGTCCCTGCACCCGGATGACCGCGAGGTCGAAGTTGGTATCGGCGGCGACCAGCTGCGCGGGGGTGCGCGTGCCGTCCGACAGAATCACCTCGAGGCTGGCACCGGCACCGGCGCCGACGGCCACGTGGGCGTTGGTGAGGATCAGTCCGTCCGAGGAGATGATGACACCGGAACCCTCGCCGCTACCGGTCTGCCCGGTGACGTCGATCTGCACGACGCTCGGCAGGACCTTCGCGGCGACCGCCTCGACGCTGCCGGCCGCGGCCGAGCCCGCATCGGACGACGACGCGGCGGGCTGATCGAGCGAGGTCGTCACCGTCGCGGTCTCACTGGAGTTGTTGGCGACCGCGGCGCCGACCGCGCCACCGACACCACCGGCCAGCAGCGCCAGAATCAGGGCGCCGGCCGCCAGACGGCCACCGGATCGACCGCCGCCCGAGGACGGGTGCGAGGGCGTCGGCGGCTCGCCACCGGACGGGGGAACCGTGCCGCCGAAGCCCACCGGGGGAACCTGCCCCGACCCGTAACCGGCCGGACCCTGGCCCGACCCGTATCCGGCCGCAGGGGTCGCACTCGACCCGTAGCCGCCGGGCGCGGCGCTCTGCGCGGGCGCGTATCCACCGTTGGCAGCAGCCTGACCGGTCGGGTATCCACCGGCCGCGGAGCCCGGTCCGTACCCGGCCGCTGCGGGACGCTGTCCCGATCCGAACCCGCCGTCGGCGGATGTCGCTGTGGAGCCATGGGGCGCCGCGGGCGACTCGGCGGCGGTCGATGCCGTCGCCTGGTCGGCGCCGGGCACGCCCGGCTGGGTGGATCGCACTCCGTTGGCGGGGTCGCCGGTGGTCATCGAGGCCTCTGATCCTCTCGGTCACATATAGTGATGAAGACAGGCAAATCGGTCACGACGAACCGATGGGCCCGACGGCTCCGGCGCACCGGGTGTTACCGCCGAACGAACCGGGCTCGCCGACCGGCACCACACTGCTCCCGATCGCTGTGATTCCGCTGAGAAAGCGCCCGCCGTTTACTGGAAGTCCGGGACGTTCTCTCCTGGCATAACGATGCGGATCAGCGTTCCGCCCATAACGGACTCGCCGATCTCGATCGTGCCGCCGTGGTTGGTGATCACCTGTCGCACGATCGCCAGACCGAGGCCCGATCCGGGCATCGCCCGCGACGCGGTCATCCGGTAGAAGCGGTCGAAGACCAGTTCGCGTTCCTCGGCGGGGATGCCCGGCCCCGAGTCGGCGACGGTCAGTTCCAGCAGGCCATCGGCGATCTGTCGCATCCGCACCTCGACCAGGGCGCCGCTCGGACTCCACTTGGCCGCATTGTCGAGGACATTGACCACCGCGCGGACCAGGGCGTTCATATCCCCGTAGATCACCCACGGGCGCGGCTGGACGTCGAAGGCGATATCGGCGCGTCGCCGCCGGGCGCGCACCAGGCTCGCCTGGACGACCTCGGCGAGATCGACCCGCTCGAACGACACCCCGGGGGCGTCGTCCTCGGCGAGGTCCATCAGGTCGTCGACCAGGGTGGTCAGCTCGCCGATCTGACCGACCACGTCGGCCCGCAGTTCCTGCATATCGGCCTCGGGGATCTTCGCCGCGCCCGCTCGACCGGCGGCGATCAACAGTTCGATATTGGTGCGCAGCGAGGTCAGCGGGGTGCGCAGCTCGTGCCCGGCGTCGGCGACCAGCCGCGCCTGCTGCTGGCGCACCAGCGCCAATGTCTCGAGCATCGAGTTGAAGCTCGACGTCAGGCGGGCGAACTCGTCGTCGCCGGTCACCGGGATCGGGGTCAGATCATCGGCCCGCGCGACCCGCTCGGCGGCCGCGGTCAACCGGCCGACCGGTTGCAGTCCGGTACGTCCGACCGCGGTCCCGGCGATCGCCGCCAGGACCACACCGAAGCCGCCGGCGGCGAACAGCACGATCGCGAGGCGGTCGAGGACCTGCTTGGTCACCCCGAGATCCATCGCGGCCACCAGCGTCCAGCCCACGTCGGCTCGAACCGCCAGGACGCGGGTGCCATCGACGGTCCGCAGACTCTCGGGCTGCTCGCCGCGCGCTACCGCCAACTCCGGCTCCCCGATCGGGATCGTCAATCCCAGGGGTACGTCGCTGTTGCCGTCCGGATAGAGCACCGCGACGGCCACGTCCTGCTGATACATCACGGCATTGGCGAGGTCCTGCGGCCCGAGATCGCTGGGTCGGGTCTCGATCACCACCCTGCTGACCTGGCGCAACGAGCTGTCGACGTCGCCGTAGAGGGCGCGGGAGACCACGGCATAGGCCGCCATCGCCATCAGCGCGACCGCGACGGCGACCACCGTCGCGGCGAGGAGGGTCAGCCGCCACCGCAGGGGAACCGACCGGGTCAGCGGCATCGGTGGGCGAAGCTCCGATGCCCCCTTCGGCTCCGCGCGTCGCAGTGGGGCGACCATGATCAGGGCGGCGTCTCGCGCAGTACGTACCCGACACCGCGCACGGTGTGAATCAGCCGCGGCTCACCCTCGGCCTCGGTCTTGCGCCGCAGGTAGCCGACGTACACCTCCAGCGCATTGCCCGAGGTGGGAAAGTCGTAGCCCCACACCTCCTCGAGGATACGGCTGCGCGTGAGGACCCGCCGCGGGTTCATCATGAGCATCTCCATCAGGGAGAACTCGGTGCGGGTGAGGCTGATCGACCGGCTGCCGCGGGTGACCTCCCGGGTGACCGGGTCGAGCGTGAGGTCCTCGAAGGCCATCTCCTCGGAGATCGCCGGATCGGTGGTGGTGCGGCGCAGCAGGGCCCGCAGCCGCGCGAGCAACTCCTCGAGCGCAAACGGCTTGGGCAGATAGTCGTCGGCACCGGCGTCGAGGCCGACCACCCGTTCGGAGATCGAGTCGCGGGCGGTCAGGATCAGGATCGGCAGGTCGTCGCCGGCGCTGCGCAGTCGACGGCAGACCTCCAGGCCGTCCATGCGCGGCATCATCACGTCGAGCACCAGGGCATCCGGGCGGTTGTGCTCGACCCGGCCGAGCGCTTCGACCCCGTCACCGGCCAGATCGACGGTGTAGCCGTTGAACGTCAACGATCGGCGCAGCGATTCGCGGACCGCCCGATCGTCGTCGGTGACCAAGATGCGCATACCCACAAGGTTCTCAGTCGGATGTCCGATTGGTCGCCTGCACCCCCGCGAAACGCCGATGGCCGGGCCGGGACGGCGCCCAACGAGTGTCGGAGAGGCACCCTATTCGGGCACGACGCCCGGAATCGGGGCACGACACATACTCGCCCGCACGGCTCACCTCGCGGAAACGGCGGCCTTCGCCACCTATCGTGGGTCCACTATGCGCGCGACGATCGTCCGGATCGGACAGCTGTTCTCGCGGCCCGTGGGGGTGATACCCCTGCTGGCCGTGCCCCTCGTCGCGGGCGGACTCTACGGGCTCGCGGCCGATGTCGGCGAGGTGCCCGCCGGGGACTATCGCGCCGCGCCGGCCGCGTCGGTCACCACGAACAGCGATCCCGCGGCGGCCGCTCGCGCGGCCCTCGACCGCGCCGAGATCCCCCTCGGCCTGCTCGAATCGGGCTTCGACAAACTCAACGACGGCGCCGCTCAGCTCAACGACGGCGCCGGCGAGATGGCCTCCGGCCTCGATCGCGCCGCTGCGGGCGGCACCGAGCTGTCGAATGGCATCACCCGGCTCGACAACGGGCTCGGGGAGATCGGCGACGGGTCCGCCCGGCTCAACGACGGAGTGTCGGCACTGGTGGACGCCCTGTCCGGGGTCGCCGCCGTCCAGGGCCAGGTCGTCCAGATTCTGACCGATTCGATCGACGACTTGTCGACGGTCGACGACGAGGCCGCCCGGCGGGCGGTCGACCAGCTCACCGCGCTGCGCGACGTCGTCCAAGCCAACGGCATGCAGGACCTGCCCGCCCGCCTCGAGGAGTTGCGGGCCGGCTCGCAGGAGCTCACCTATCAGCTCGACGACCCGTCGTCGCCCTTCGCGGGCGGCCTGCGGCGCGCGACCGACGGGGCCGCACAATTGCGCGACGGCCTGGTCGCCCTGGACGACGGCGGCCGGCGGCTGACGGACGGGACCAACGAGTTGGTGACGCGCGTCGATCCGGTCGACGGTGTGCTCGCCTCGCTGTCCTCCGCGATCGACGACGCGCGCGCCGCGCTGCCGGCCGACGACTCGGCCGGGTCGCAACCGGCGAGCGCTCCCGCCGCAGTCGTCTCCCGTGCCCTCGCGCCCGGTTTCCCGATCGCCGTGCTGATCCTGATCGGAGCGACGCTGGCCGCCGCGTCCGGTAGCCGGACCGGCACCCGCGCGCTGCTGCCCGCGGCTCTGACCGCCGTCTGCGGGTGGATCACCCTGATCGGTTCCGGGTGGGCGACCACGCCGGCGGCCCTCGCGACCGCGGCGGGTGTGATCGTGCTGGCGACCGCGGCGATCACCGCGGCCACCGCGGCGCTGATCGCGGCGGTCGGCCGGACCCGCGGACGCTGGATCGCGGCGATCCTCGTGTTGGTTCAGGTTCTGATCGCGGCGATCGCCGCCGCCGGTGACGACCGCGCCGCCGGGATCATGTCGCTGTTCACCCCGATCGGCTGGTTGATCGCCGGGCTGTCCGCGGTCGCCGCCCAGGCCCCGATGCACGACCTCGCGGTGCCGGTCCTGGTCTTCGGGACCGCACTGGCGATCGGGCTGTCGATCCTGGCGGCGGCTCGCTCGGGTACCGCCGCGGACGACGAGGATCAGGCCGCGCCGGCCGACTCCGAAGCGGACCCGACACCGGCGCCGATCGACGCCACCGACGATGCGGACGACGCCGACGACCTCGACACCACCGCCGCGGATGCGGTCGCCCTCGTCTCGGCGGGCCGGGCTCCCGACTCGGCGGCGGAACCGGCCACGACCTCCACAGATAGAGTTGACTCCAACTCGGTCGAGCCTGTATAACCGGACCATCGGACCGGCAATTCGTCCGATACCCGACCGCAGGTGTAGTCGATTCGCGCGGTTGGTTCATTCCCACCTCGCTCGAAATATTCGTTACGGCATCGTAATCAGCAGCGCTCGACCGTAACGACGCAACACTCCAGACTCTTTGGCACGGGCACTCGATGGGGGGTATCTCATGACCGCTGCCATGCATAGCCGCAAGCCCGATCTCGATCGGCCGGACGCACTGGTCGATACGCGAAGCGGTGGACTGATTGTTCTGTTGCTCTCGATGCTGATGGTGGCCGGCACCGCGCTGGCCGTTCTCGGTTCCGGGGCGATCGCCCTACTTGTCGCGGTCGGGGTTGTCGCGTTCGTCATTCTGGCGGCCGCGGCGATCTGACCACGGTGCCGGGTGGGCGGTCGATCGCCCACTCGGCGCCGGGGCAAACGGACTCTATGTCCTTGCTGTGAATCCACAACACGACGAGCCCGGCCTTCCGTTCCGGACTACCGTGGCTGTTATGCGTTTCGTGATGCTCGGAATGCTTGTCTGCGTGTTGGCCGGATGTGCCGCCAACGCGACGTCGAACCAGGACTCCGGCACCGCCGCGATGGCGTTGAACGACGGTCTGTCGACGAACGGCGGGCCCGATACCGTCGAGCCGACCCGGGTACCGGCCGATAACGTCGGCACGATCATCGGTGTCGGCCAGCTCGTCGACGACCGGACCGTCCCCTTCTCCTCGTGGAGCGAGCTGGCGGGCAATCAGATAGCGATCCACTTCACCTCCGGCAGCCCGGCCTGTTTCGGCGCGGACGCCGGGGTGCAGGAAACCCCGTCCACCGTGACGATCACGGTGCGGACCGGTCGCCTGGCGACCGCGCTCGATCACCCCTGCCTGATGGTCGCGTCCTATTCGACGCTGGTGGTCAACCTCTCGCAGCCGGTCGGCGACCGCGAGGTGCTCTCCGGCCGCTAACTTCGCGTCGGCTCGGCCCGGACCCGCGCAGACGCCGAGAGCCGGCCTGCGCAGAGAGCTGCGGAGCTACCGCCGCCGGCTGGTCAGATAGTCGGCGACCACTGCGGCGCCCAGACCGTCCAGATCCGGCGCGACCACCCGTCCGTGCGCCCGCCGCGCCATATCGTCGACGATGCGGGCGAGCACCGGATGGTCGCCGAGCCGGAAGATCGTGACGTGCGCGTTCATCCGCGCCATCGCCTCCAGCTCCCCCACCGTCAGCGCGTAGGTGCGCTCGGTGGTCGGATATCCGAAGTAGGCGTGGCCGTCCGGTTCGAGATGGGCGGTCGGCTCGCCGTCGGTCACGATCATCACCACCGGCTGGGCGCCGGGGAAACGCCGCAGGTGGCGGGCCGCCAACAGCAGCGCGTGGTGCAGATTGGTCCCCTGATCCCAGACCCCGTCGAGACCGGCGAGCTCCGGCGCGGTCAGTACCTGTGCGGTGCGACCGAAACCGATCAGCTGTAGCGCGTCGCCCCGAAATCGGGTGCTGACCAGGTGATTGAGCGCCAGGGCGGTGCGCTTCATCGGCACCCACCGGCCCTCCATCACCATCGAGAAGGACGTGTCGACCAGTAGCGCCACGGCCGCGCGGGTGCGGATCTCGGTCTCGACGACCTCGACGTCGGAGACCTGCAGGCGAATCCGCCCGTCCACCGGCCGGACTCGATCGGCCCCGTTGCGCGGGCCGGCGTCGATGCTCGTGCGCAGGACGGCGTTGGTGATCGTGCGGGTGACGTCCCAGGGCTCGGTATCGCCGAACTCCCACGGGCGGCTCGCCCCGGTCGGCTCGCCGGTGCCCCCGGTCAGCCGGGTATCGCGCGCCCCGGGCCGCTGATCGGTGCCGCCGACGATGTCGCGCAGCATCGCCTGGCCGAGTACCCGCATCGCCTTCGGGGACAGCCGCCACTGGCCGTCCGCCCCGCGGTCGAGGTAGCCCTGCTGCTGCAGCGCCCGCTCGAGGTCGGACAGCGTGCGCAGGGACACCCCGGCCTCTTCACCGAGCTGGCGAATCAGGCCCTCGGCGTCGATATCGTCGAGTTGCGCACCCGGATACTGCTGGGCGAGCTGCTCCCCCAGCCGTTCGAGTTCGGCGATGTCCTGCAGCGCCCCGGTGCCGTCGCCGAGACCGAGTCCCTGCTCGCCGCGGAAGGTCCGCGAGCCGTCCCAGTCGGCTTCGGGCCGCGCCTCGCGCAGCGCGGCGTCCAACCGGTCGAGTTCACCCATCAGATCCGGGGTGCCGAAGGCCTGGGCGGCGAGGGCGTCGAGTTCGGCGCGCTGCTCGTCGGTCAACGAATTGCGCAGCCGCGCCGCGGCGGAGGCCCGCTCGGCGAGGGCGTCGATCAGCTCCTCGATATTCTTGGGGCGCTCCGGGAAGAACTGGCCGTGTTTGCGCATGAAGTCGGAGAACTGCCGATCGACGTCCGGTTCCCCGCGGCCGTGCGCCTCGAGCAGCGCGTTCAGGTCGCGCATCATCTCGACCACGCGCTCGCGGTCGGCGTCGGTGGCGCCTTCCAGGGCCTTCTTCATCCCGGTGAACCGCTGGTCGAGGACCTCACGGCCGAGCAGGTCGCGGATCTGTTCGTAGTCGCGCCGGGCGGCGTCACTGCGCCACTGGTAGGACGACAGCTCGCTGACGGCGGCGGCGGTCGACGGCGGCAGCTGTTCGAGCTGCATCTCCGCGAAGCGGGCGTTGTCGTCCAGATCGCGGGCCAACTGCTTGCGCTCCTCGAGGACCGCGCGGTCGAGCAGTTCGCGCACCTTCTCCAGGGTGCCGCCGAGGTTATTGCGTTCCAGCAATTCCCGGCGACGTCGGGCGGCTTGGCGGGCCAGTTCGTCCAGCCCGGTGGTGCCGTCGGTACCGCGGCGCAGCATCTCGCGCATCGCGCGGCGCGGCGACGACCCCTCGAGGACCTCGCGGCCGATCGCGTCGAGGGCGTCGCGCAGATCGAGCGGTGGGGTCAGCGGGTCGGGCCCGCCGCTGTAGCGCGCATAACGGGTGCGATTGGTGCGGGTCCGATCCCGGCCGCGACCCGACGGCGTATCTGCCATGGCGTTCTCCTGTCCGAACGGCCGGCCGCGGCGATCAGCCGTAGACGGTCTCCCCGTCGGCACCGATGTCCTTGCCGATGCGGCGGGCGAGATAGAGACCTTCGAGAGCGAGTTCGACCGCCGACGCGCGTTCGCCGTCGGTGCGCGCGTCGAGACGGTCGGCGACCTGCGCGACGACCTCGACATTCGGGATCGCCGCCAACAGCGCCTTGGCGGTCACCCCGTCACCGGTGACGATCGGTTCCCCGGCGTCGATCGCCGCGACCAGGGGGCCCAGGTCGAGCCCGGCGAGCCGTTCGCGTGCGGTCTCGGCGGTCGCCACCCGCAGCAGGTGGGTGAGCACCTCGGTCTCGCGGCCCTCCTCACCCGATTCGAATTCGACCTTGCCGCGCAGGACGCCGATCACGCCGGCGAGGTCGACCGGCCGGGCGACCGGGTCCGCCTCGTCGAGGATCGTGCTGCGATGCAGGGCCGACGCGGCGACGGTCTCGGCCGCCGCGACCGCGAAGCGCGCCGACACGCCGGAGCGCTGATCGACCGACGGCGACTCGCGCAGCGCCCGGGTGAACCGCGAGAGGATCTCGACCAGGTGGCTCGGCACCTCGGCCCGCAGCTGCGCCTCCTGCTCGATCACCGCGATCTCGTCGTCCAGCGCCAGCGGATAGTGGGTGCGGATCTCGGCGCCGAAGCGGTCCTTGAGCGGGGTGATGATCCGGCCGCGGTTGGTGTAGTCCTCCGGGTTGGCGCTGGCCACCAGCAGGATGTCCAGGGGGAGCCGGATCGTATAACCGCGGATCTGGATATCCCGTTCCTCCATGACGTTGAGCAACGCCACCTGGATGCGCTCGGCCAGGTCGGGAAGTTCGTTGATCGCGACGATGCCGCGATGAGCGCGCGGTACCAGTCCGAAGTGAATCGTCTCCGGGTCGCCGAGGCTGCGTCCCTCGGCGATCTTCGCCGGGTCGACGTCGCCGATCAGGTCGGCCACCGAGGTGTCCGGGGTGGCGAGCTTCTCGGTATACCGCTCGCTGCGATGCCGCCAGGCGACCGGCAGATCATCGCCGAGTTCGCGGGCGCGGCGGATCGACGACGGGGTGATCGGCTCGTACGGGTGCTCGCCGATCTCCGATCCCTCGATCACCGGTGTCCACTCGTCGAGCAGGCCGACCATCGTGCGCAGCAGCCGGGTCTTGCCCTGGCCGCGTTCGCCGAGCAGCACGACGTCGTGTCCGGCGATCAGGGCCCGTTCGAGTTGCGGCAGGACGGTGGTCTCGAACCCGACGATCCCCGGCCACGGATCCTCGCCCGCGCGCAGCGCCCGCAGCAGGTTCGTGCGCATCTCGTCCTCGAGGGACTGCGCGACGTGCCCGGAGGCACGCAGCGCACCCACCGTGGTCGGACGATCGGTCGCGTTGTCCGTCGGGCTGTCGGTGCTGTCCACGCTGCTCACCGCATCAACGCTACGTACCCTCGGGGCGGCCCGCCACGCGGGCGAAACCGACCCGAGGGCCGCAAGTGGTCGACGGGTCAGTGCGCGAAGTGCCGGGCGCCGGTCAGATACATCGTCACGCCGGCGCGGTTGGCCGCCTCGATCGACAGATCGTCGCGCACCGAGCCGCCCGGCTGGACGACCGCGGTGACCCCGGCGTCGAGCAGGGCTTCGAGCCCGTCCGGGAAGGGGAAGAAGGCGTCGGAGGCGGCGACCGATCCCGCGGCCCGATCCCCGGCGCGCTGGACGGCCAGATGGGCGGAGTCGACCCGGTTGACCTGGCCCATTCCGACACCGACCGAGGCGCCGTCCTTCGCGAGCAGGATCGCGTTCGACTTGACCGCGCGGCAGGCCCGCCAGGCGAAGGCGAGGTCGGCCAGGACCGCCTCGTCGACCGCCGGTCCGGCGGCGAGCGTCCAGTTGGCCGGGTCGTCGCCGGGGGCGTCGAGCACGTCGCGCTGCTGCAGCAGGGTGCCACCGGAGATCGGCCGCAATTCGGCACCGCCGCGCTGCGGCGGGGCGGCGACCAGCAGCCGAATATTCTTCTTACGGCTGAGAATCTCGGCCGCCCCGTCGGCGTAACCGGGGGCGATCACGACCTCGGTGAAGATCTCCGCGACCTGCTCGGCCATCTCGACCGAGACCTCGCGGTTGGTGGCGATCACGCCGCCGAACGCGCTGACCGGGTCGCAGGCGTGCGCCTTGCGGTGGGCCGCGGCGATCGACTCGTCGAGATCGATCGCGATACCGCACGGGTTGGCGTGCTTGATGATCGCGACGCAGGCGGCCTCGTGGTCCCACGCGGCCCGCCAGGCGGCGTCCGCGTCGGTGTAGTTGTTGTACGACATCTCCTTGCCGTGCAACTGCTCGGCCTGCGCCAGACCCCGGGCGCCGTAGGTCGACTCGTAGAGCGCCGCCCCCTGGTGCGGGTTCTCGCCGTAGCGCAGCACCGCCGAGCGCCGCCAGACCGCACCCATCCACGCCGGGAAGGCGACGTCGCCGTGGTCGATCACGCTGGTGAACCAGGACGCGACGGCGATGTCGTATTCGGCGGTGTGCTGGAACGCCTTGGCGGCCAGGGCGGCCCGCTCGGCGAGGGTGAAGCCGCCGTCGGTGACCGCGCGGCCGATCTCGGCGTAGTCGGCGGGATCGACGACCACGGAGACCGAGGCGAAGTTCTTGGCCGAGGCGCGCACCATCGACGGGCCGCCGATGTCGATCTGCTCGACGCATTCCTCCTGGCTGGCGCCGGAGGCGACCGTGGAGGTGAACGGGTAGAGGTTGACCACGACCAGTTCGAAGGGGGCGATGTCGTGCTCGGCGAGGGTCTCGATGTGCTCGGGATTGCGCGTATCGGCGAGCAGTCCGGCGTGCACCCGCGGATGCAGGGTCTTGACCCGACCGCCGAGGATCTCGGGGAAGCCGGTGACCGAGTCGACCGCGGTGACCGGCACGCCGGATTCCGCGATGCGCGCCGCGGTCGAGCCGGTCGAGACGATCTCGACGCCCGCGGCGTGCAGGCTCGCGGCCAGTGCGGTGAGGCCTGCCTTGTCGTAGACGCTGATCAGCGCGCGACGGATCGGGCGCCGACCGGCGGTCGCGGTCGTGGTGGAGGAGAGCGCTTCATTCACGAGCTATTCGTGCCTTTCGTCCTTCGATCGTCACGCCGTGGGCGGCGATACCCGCCACGACGTCGACCAGCAGTCGCCGCTCGACGGTCTTGATCCGTTCGTGCAGAGTCTCGCGGGTGTCGTCGTCGTGTACGACCACCGCCTCCTGGGCCAGAATCGGTCCGGTGTCCACGCCCTCGTCGACGAGGTGAATCGTCGAACCGGACACCCTGGCACCGTAGGCCAGCGCATCGGCGACCGCGCGATCACCGGGGAACGCCGGCAGCAGGGCCGGGTGGGTGTTGACGATCCGTTCGGCGAATCGGCCGACGAAGGCCGGTCCCAGGATGCGCATGAACCCCGCCGAGATCACCCAGTCGGGCCGGTGGGCGTCGACGGTCTCGATCAGGCGGTCGTTCCAGGCGGGGCGGTCGACGCTGTCGGCGGGGGCCACGATCGTCGCGGGGATCGAGGCCTTCTCCGCGCGCCGCAGTCCGAAGCAGTCGCGGTCGGCGATCACGGCGACCACCCGAGCCGGGTAGTCGACGTCGGCGGCGGCGTCGAGGACGGCCTGCAACAACGAGCCGTCACCGGAGACGAGAACCACGATCCGGGACCGGTCGGCGGGCGATGCGGACAGCTCGATTTCTCCTGCGGGACATGGGCGCTGTGCGCCGCGCGGACTGCACGCGGCTGTCGGCCGCATCGAAGAGAGTAGTTGAGCGGTTCATCCGGACTTCGGTCAGGTCAACCCGCTCATGCCGCCCCGGGTTTCCAGGGCGTCGAGCATCCGCTGCGCCTTGGCATAGGTCTCGGATCGGTAGGCGCCGATCGACCGCTCCTCGACCAGCGCCTCGCGCAGCGCCGCGATATACCGGCGGTAGATCTCGGCCATCTGGTCGGCCGCCCCCTCGGAGTTGTTGGCGACCACGCGGCGCTCCCGGAAGGCGTCGACCATCGACCGCATCCGGTCGGCGACCGCCGGGTCCAGCGGGCGCCCGTCGACGATCTGGTCGTCCAGGGGGCCGAGTTGTTCGACCGCCGAGTCGCCGAGCGACCGGAGCAGGGCGCCGAACTCCTCGCGGCTGTCCTGCGCGCTGACATCGGGGAAGTCGAGCCGGCGGATCAGCGCCGGCAGCGAGGAGCCGAAACCGAGCAGGGTGGCGACCGCGACCCCGAAGGCGGCCAGGATCAGGGTGTCCCGCAGCTGCGTGCCCACCGGGATGGTCTGGGCGGCGGCCAGGGTGACCACGCCGCGCATCCCCGCCCACGTCAACACCAGGGCACCCTTCCGGCCGATCGGCTCGCTGCGCTCGAAGGCGACATCGGCGCGATGCCGGTCGACCGACCGCCGGATCGACTCGGTACGCGAGCGCTGCCGCTCGGTCTCGGGCGCCGCTCCGGACAGCCACTGTTCGGTGGCCTCGATCCGCTGTTCGGTCCGACGCAGAAATCCGCTCCGATTGCGAAACAGCACCGCCACGCCGACCCCGAGGGCCCGCAACACCACCAAGAGCACCAGCGTGATCGCCGCGATCGCCACCACCTGACCGAGGCCGCCCTCCGCCTGCGCCCTTGCGACCAGCCCGGTCAGCTCGAGCCCCAGGATCAGGAAGAGTGAACTTTCCAGAACAAAGCTGATCGTCGCCCAGTTCGAAGCGTCGAAGGCGCGGGCCTCCGCGGACAGCCGCCGCGTGGCGTGGTGCCCGGCGATCAGGCCGGCGACCACGACGGCCAGCACACCTGAGCCGCGCAGTTCCTCCGCCGGAAGGTAGGCGACGAAGGGGACGAAGAAGGAGATCACCGTATTGAGCACCGGATCGTCGACCCGACCGCGCACCAGCGACGTCAGGAAGCCGACCAGGGCGCCGACGACCACCGCCACCAGCACCGCGCGTCCGAACTCGCCGAGCGCCTGCCAGAAGCTGAACGAACCGGCGAGCGCGGCCAGCGCGGTCCGCAGGGTCACCAGCGCCGAGGCGTCGTTGACCAGACTCTCGCCCTCGAGGATGCTCATCAATCGGCCCGGCAGTCCGAGACGTTTACCGATCGAGGTCGCCGCCACGGCATCGGTCGGGCTGACCACCGCGCCGAAGGCCACCGCCAGCGACAGCGGGATCGCCGGGAAGATCAGGTGGATCGCGAGGCCGACGCCGAGGGCCGACAGGACGACCAGCAACACCGACAGCCAGGTGATCATGCCGAAGTTGCGGCGAAAGTCGGTGACCGGCAACCGCACCGCACTCGAGTACAGCAGCAGCGGGAGGACCCCGGCCAGGATGAACTCCGGCTCGATCGCGACGTCGGGGACCGCCGGCAGGTAGCTCGCGACGATCCCGAGCACCAGCAGCAGTAGCGGTGTCGCGATGCCCGTCCGCCGGGAGACCGCCGTGCAGACGATCACCACGGTCAGGGCGGCGAGCCCGATCAGCAAGTAGTTCACGGCAGCACTGTAGGCACGCCCGCAGCGGCTGTCCCCTTCTGACCATTCGGCGTCGACTTCTGACCGTTTCTTCCGGTCCGCCCGCTCCTAGGTTCGAGACAGATGCCGGATACGACGCAGTTCCGGCCTGTCCCACGAGAGGAGACGGCCATGTCCGTTCTCAACCCCTCCACGCTTCGCACCCGTCGCACCCGTCTGGCGGCCGTCGGCGCGGGCGCCGTCGCCCTCGGCGTCGTGCTGGCCGGTTGCTCCTCGGCGGCCGAGTCGACGCCGGCCGCGTCCCCCGCCGCCGCGACGTCCTCGATCGCGCCGACCGACCAGTCGAGCCGCGATCTCGCCCGAGAGGACGCGAACCTGGAATTGGTGACGACCTTCTACAACGCCTTCTTCAACGATCACGACACCGTGAACGCGGCGAGCGTCGTCGCCGACGACTACATCCAGCACAACCCGTCGGTGCCGGACGGCAAGGCCCCATTCGTCGACTACTTCACCGGCTTCTTCGCCGAGAACCCCGACTCGTCGGCGCAGATCGTGCGCAGCGGAACCAACGGCGACCTCGTCTTCCTGCACGTCCGGTCGAGCGGTACCCCGGAGCAGGCCGTGATCGACATCTTCCGGGTCGACAACGGTCTGATCGTCGAGCACTGGGACGTCATCCAGGAGGTCCCGGCGGAGTCGGCGAACTCCAACACGATGTTCTGAGTCCCCCGATCCGGGGGGTTCCCGCCGACCTGTGTGCGGGCGCGACGCGATTCCGGGCGCGGCGCGCCGGGCGCCCGATCAGGTGGACGAGCCGGGCTTGTCCGCTTGATCGGCGTCGGGGGTCTTCGACGGTTTCGGTGCCGGGGTCGGGGTCGGTGCGGTAGTCGCCGTGGGGATCGGGGCTGCGGGCTTCGCGGGTGTCGGGGTGGCGGCCTTTGACGGTGACGTATTGGTCGGTGTCGGCGTGGATGCGGCCGGTGTTGCGGCGGCCGGTGCCGCTGCGGGCGGCGCCGCAGTGGGGGTGGTCGGTGTCGAGGTGGTCGGTGTCGAGGTGGCAGCCTTCTTCGGCGTCTCCGCCGGGGCCTTCGACTGTGTGTCGGCTGCCTTTTGGTCGGCGGCCTTTGGGTCCGCAGACTTCGTATCTGCGGACTTCGAGTCGGCCGTGGAGGTGGCGGCCTTCGGATCGTTCTTCGTGTCGGCCTTCGAGCCGGCGGTCTTCGAGTCCTTCGACGTGCCCTCGGGCTGCGCGCCCCGGGCTGCGGTCTTCGCGGTGCCGGTTGACGCTGTGTCGGTTGATGCGGTGTCGGTCGCGGCGGGTGCTGCGGCGCCGGCCGAGGCGGTCGCTTCGGCAGTTTCGGCGCTGCCGGTGGTCTCCGCGCTGCCGGCGCCCTGCGAGGTTTCGGCGGTCGCCGGCGTGGCGGTCGCAGCGGAGGTCGACTCCGCGGCCGCCTTCCCCGCGCCCTTCTTCTTGCCGTCGAGTTCGCGTCCCGCGCGCTGGGCGACCAGCAGGGGGTCGCCATCGCCGAGGAAGTCGTCGCCGAGATGGAACAGCACGGCCACGGTCAGCGCGCCGACCACCAGCCACCAGCCGGCGAGTCCACCGGCGAGGCCCAGCGCATTGATGTGCACGCTGATCCGGGAGCCGGCGGCCCCTCCGACCAGCCAGCCCGCGGCGCCCGCGAGCAGCCCCACGGTCACCGCGGCCAGGGCGACCGCCTTGATCGCCGCCACGCGGTCCGGCAGGTTCCGCGCGCAGACCATGCCCACCCGGACCCCGGAAACCGCAACGACGACCACCAGCAGCGGCCACCACCCGGCCGCCGCCGTCTCGGGGATCGCCGCCATGATCGGCAACGGGATCGGTTGGGTGCCGCCGGTCGCCGCGAACAGCGAGACGTCGAGATCCCCAACCCGGATCGATGAGCCCACCAGGACCGCGACCACTCCGACCAGGACGGTCGGAACGTAGAGCAGGCTCAGCACCGTCACCCCGATGATCCCGAGGACGCCGACCGGGGCGGAGAACATCGCGCGAATCTCCGCGACCGACAGGCTCAACAGCACCACCATGACGACGGCGGCCCCCGCGAGCAGCACATACGCGCCCTGCCGCGCGGCGCGACCGGACACCGCCATCCACCCGGGCAGGGCGAACCACGCAACCACCGCCGGCCAGAGCACGGGCCATACGCCGATCACCGCGGCGACCGCGTAGACGCCGCCGACGGCGAGCACCGAGGGGATGAAGGCCCCCGGGGCGATCGCGGCGACAGCCGAGGCCCGCAGAACCAGCAGATAGGCGCCGGCAGCGAGGACCATCGGCCCGGCCGCGGCCGCCGCGACGATCGCGCCGATCCGGGCGGCCGACCCGTCCCCGATGCGGGCGATACGACGGCACAGGCGGGCCACCGACCAGCCGACCACCATCGCCGGGACCAGCGGCGCGGCGGTCAAGGGAGCGCCGGAGATCTCGATGGGCGCGAGGTGCACCACCAACCAGGCGGAACCGATCGCTCCCCACAGGCCGGTCAGATCGCTGCCCGCGCCGACCAGCGTCAGCACGATCACCAGGGTCACCACCAACAGGGTGATTCCGGCCGGCACGAGGGCGACGGTCGCGGCGGTGCGCAGCGAAAGCAGCTCACCCGGACGGGCGGAGCGTCTCGATGCCGGTCGTCCACGACCGGATCCGCGGGGGCCCGTCGCCCTCGCCCGACGGTTCGGCGAGGCCGACTGCCGTTCGATGGTCGTGCTCATCGTTCCAGGCTGACATCGGGACCCGGGTCGATCGATCAGGCGCGCCGATCCGGCGGGCGCCCAATCCGGGGTCCGGGGACGCTCGCCGCCGCGTCCGCGAGGCGCCGGCGCCGTTTCGGGGCCGGGTGCGGACGCGGATCAGGAGGGTGAGCGCCCCAGCGTGGGAGGTTCCTCCGACGGCGGCGGTTCCGGGTCGCGCGGCGTCGGCGTCGCGTCGGGATTCTCGGCGACATCGACGCGGCCGAGCTCCGGCGGAGTCTCGGGGCGCGGCTCGGCACCGCGCTGCCGCTCGAGCCCCGGCGGAGTCTCCGGCCGCGGCTCGGCACCGTGCTGCCGCTCGAGGGCCGGCGGGGTTTCGGGGGCCGGCTCACCGCTCCTATCGCGCTCGGCGACCGGTTCGGCCGGCGGCCGTTCACCGGCCGGTTCGGAGGGCGCGGCCGGTGCCCGTCCGGGCGGATCCGGTCGGGCGGGCGGATCCGGTCGGGCGGGCGGATTCGGTCGGGCAGGTCGGGCTTCGTCACCGATCACCGGGTACGCCTCGGCCGGATTGCGTGGACGCCGATAGGGCGTGGCGCCCATCGAGGCGCCGTATCGGTACTGCGGACGGGTCGGGCGGCGGCCACCGTCGCCGCCGGGCAGGGGGTAGTTCGACTGCGGCGACCCGCGGGGCGGTCCCAGGTAGCGGGGGACGTCGATGCCGGCGGCGTCGAGTTCGCGCGCGCTGCGACCATTGGCCGCCGCGCCGTATCCGACCAGTTCGGGTTCGCGATCGTCCTTTTCGCCCGCGCCCTGCGCGCCGGTGGGCCGGTCTCCGGTCGCACGATCGCCGGTCGGATGCTCCGCGTCGCTGCCGTTGCGGTGCGTCTCGCCGCTGCGGTCGTCCCCCGCTCGATCGGCGTCGGTCCGCGGCGGCACCTCGTCGACCGGATACCGATCGGCCGGAGAGCCGTCCGGTCCGGAGTCGGCGATCCGTCCCCGCCGGGACGATCCCGGTTGCGCGGCGGCCGCGCGACCGCGGCCGGTACCGGCGGGGGCCGAACCGTACGAGCGGTCCGTCCGGTCCCTGCGCGGCACCTCGTCGTCCCCGTCCCATGCCGGCATCGCCACCACATCGCCGAGCGACAGCGGGGTGGCGTCGTCCTCGGCGCCGACGGGGCTCCCGGTACGAGCGGGGCTACCGGCACCGACGGTGACCCCTCCGTCGACGCCGGCCCCGCGGTCGTCGGTCGCCCCGGCCTCGGCGTGGATACCGGCGGCGTGGATATCGGCGCCGGCGGTTCGGTGTGGAACCGAGATGCGACGAGATTCCCGGCGGGACGTCGAAGCATCGGAATCGGCCACCGGGACGAAGAAGCGTGTGGCGGGCAGATTCGCCGCGCCGGTCGCGTAGGTGCCGAGTACGCACTGGAGGAGCCCGACGATCAACGCGGAGTAGCCGCCGAAGCCGACGGTGACGTGCTCGCTGCCGAGCGGGCCTTCGATCAGCTCCGCGGCCAACACGACCAGCGCCGCCGCCGAGAAGGTCGGCGCCAACGCCAGTAGGTGGTAGCGACCGGTGAGCAGGGCGGTGCCGGCGATCAATCCGGCGGTGATCATCAGCGCGATCGACACCGACTGACCGTCGAAGAAAGTCACGGCGACGCCGTAGACGGTCCACTTGGTGGTGAAGCCGACCAGCAGCGCGAAGATGCCGAGGCCGAAGACCGCCAAGGCCAGCACGGCGGCGCGGTCGTTGACCGTCTCCGATCGGCGCAGGACCCGGTCGCCCGCCAGCGTGAACGACCGTCGGATCGACGCGCGGCCGGATCGAATGCCGTTGCCGATACCGGTGACCGTCGATCGGACCCGTCTGCCCGCGGCCGCCGGATCAGTGCGAGCGGCCGCCGGGTTGGCGCCGGTGCCGGCCGGATCGGTCCCGGTGCCTGCGGGGTCGGTGCCGTCGGCCGTCGTGGCGGGATCCTTCTGCGAGGTCTCTTCGGACGCAGACGGTTCCGACCACGCCAGGGCGGACAGCGGGGGCAGATCGGACGGGGCGGACGGTTCGGACTCCGGCGACGAGGTCGCCGAGTCGGCCGATGCGGCTTCCCGCTTCGGCGTGGCGTCGTGGTCCGCGTGGGACCCCTCGCCGGTCATGGCACCACTCCCGGATGCAATCCATCGGGACCACCCGCGGCAGCCCCCGAACAGCCAGCGTCAAGTATTACCGGCCGGCGCCCGGATTGCAGCCCGCCCCGGCTCGGGATTCCCTCGAACCATCTTCGGGGAGCCTCACAGCCACCGGGTGGAATCCGCGCTCCCCAAACGCCCACCCCGGCGCGCCGAAGACGACGACGGCCGTGGAGCACATCGAGCGTGCTCCACGGCCGTGGACGTGACGGTGTGACGTGTCAGCGCTTTTCGAGGATCTCCCGAGCCAGCGCCGCGGTCTCGGACGGCGTCTTGCCGACCTTGACGCCGGCGGCCTCGAGGGCATCCTTCTTCGCCTGCGCGGTGCCGGACGAACCGGAGACGATGGCACCCGCGTGGCCCATCGTCTTGCCTTCCGGCGCGGTGAATCCGGCGACATAGCCGACGACCGGCTTGGTGACGTTGGCCTTGATGTAGTCGGCCGCACGCTCCTCGGCGTCGCCGCCGATCTCACCGATCATCACGATCAGCTCGGTCTCGGGGTCCTTCTCGAAGGCCTCGATCGCGTCGATGTGCGTGGTGCCGATGACCGGGTCGCCGCCGATGCCGATGGCGGTCGAGAAGCCGAAGTCCCGCAGCTCGTACATCATCTGGTAGGTCAGGGTGCCGGACTTCGACACCAGGCCGACCGGGCCCTTGCCGGTGATGTTGGCCGGGGTGATGCCGACCAGCGCCTCGCCGGGGGTGATGATGCCGGGGCAGTTCGGGCCGATGATGCGGGTCTTGGTGCCCTTGGACACGTTGTAGGCCCACGCATAGGCGGAGTCCTGCACCGGGATGCCCTCGGTGATGACGACCAGCAGCGGGATCTCCGCGTCGATCGCCTCGATGATGGCGTCCTTGGCGAACTTGGGCGGCACGAACGCGATCGACACGTCGGCGCCGGTCTTCTCGATCGCCTCGGAGACACTGCCGAAGACCGGCAGATCGATCTCGGAGCCGTCGGCGGCGGTGTGGGTCACCGTGGAGCCGGCCTTGCGCGCGTTGACGCCGCCGACGACCTGGGTGCCGGCCTTGAGCATCAGGGCGGTGTGCTTGGTTCCCTCACCGCCGGTGATGCCCTGAACGATGACCTTGGAATCCTTGTTCAGAAAGATCGACATTTTCCCGATTCCTTACGCGGACGCCAGCTCGGCGGCCTTGGCCGCGCCCTCGTCCATGGTTGCGGCCTGGGTGACCAACGGGTGGTTGGCATCGTCGAGGATCTTGCGGCCCTCTTCGACGCGGTTGCCGTCGAGGCGAACCACCAGCGGCTTGTTGGCATCGGAGCCGAGGATCTCGAGCGCCTTGACGATGCCGTTGGCGACCGCATCGCACGCGGTGATGCCGCCGAAGACGTTCACGAACACGCTCTTGACCTGGGAGTCGCCCAGGATGACGTCGAGGCCGGCCGCCATGACCTCGGCCGAAGCACCGCCACCGATGTCCAGGAAGTTGGCGGGCTTGACGCCGCCGTAGTTCTCGCCCGCGTAGGCGACGACGTCGAGGGTCGACATCACCAGACCCGCGCCGTTGCCGATGATGCCGACCTCACCGTCGAGCTTGACGTAGTTGAGGTCGTTCTCCTTGGCCTTGAGCTCGAGCGGATCGGTCGCATCCGTGTCCGCGAACTCGGCGTGACCGGGCTGCCGGAAGTCGGCGTTCCCGTCGAGGGTCACCTTGCCGTCGAGCGCGAGAATCCGGTCGTCCGGGGTGCGCACCAGCGGGTTGACCTCGACCAGGAGGGTGTCCTCCTTGACGAAGACCTCCCACAGCTTCGCGATCGTGACCGCTGCGGCGTCGAGCACCTCGGCCGGCAGGTGGCCCTGCTCGGCGATGCTGCGCGCGGTGGCCAGATCGACACCGGTGACGGCGTCGACCGACACCTTGGCGAGGCGCTCGGGCTTGGTCGCCGCGACCTCTTCGATCTCCATGCCGCCCTCGACCGAACACATGGCCAGGTAGGTGCGGTTCGCGCGATCGAGCAGGAAGGAGATGTAGTACTCCTCCGCGATATCGCTCGCCTCGGCCACCAGAAGCTTCTTGACCACGTGGCCCTTGATGTCCAGGCCGAGAATGTTCTGCGCGTGCGTGAACGCGTCCTCGGGGGTCGCGGCGTACTTGACGCCACCGGCCTTACCGCGGCCGCCCACCTTCACCTGAGCCTTGACCATCACCGGCTTGCCGATTTCCTCGGCAATCTCCTTGGCGCCCTCGGCCGTGTCGGTAACCCGGCCGGGGGTGGAAGGTACGCCATGTTTGGTGAACAGCTCTTTCGCCTGATATTCGAAAAGATCCATCACATCACCGTCTCGTCTGCGTCGACGCCCGCCTGCGGGTCGTGCGGGTCATCGGGAACACTATCGACCTCCCCGGGGCACGTTCGGCCAGGTCCGATCAACTGTGCGGTATCTCACCGGCGCCACGGACGGAATCCACCAACGTTACCGGCGGGTAGTGCCAATCTCCACCGCTCGAGCGTCCCCGAGCCCGGCACCGGTACTCATAGGCCGGCCGCGGGCGGACGACGCGACAGGGATCGGAGCCGGCGAGCGGACCTCCGGTCGGTGTAGACGCTCGGAAAACCGACCCTCGGAGCGACGACGCTCGCCGAGTCGGGGAACCCGCGCGATCAATGACACGTTTTGAAAACGGACGAACCGGCACCCGTTCGGGTTCGATTCGATAAAACCGCTGGTGGGACCGCTTTGACGATCCGGAGCGGTCATGTGACTAATGTCACATCTGAGATTCCCCTGAGTGGTCGGGTTGCGCGCCCCGCAATCGTTTCGTTACCGTCAGCCAGTCTCACCGTCACGGGGCTTCCCGCGATGGTCAACGGATACAAAGAAATGGAGGACGGCGCAGCCTTGCAGCATTACCGGACTCCCAACGCGGCCAACAGATTTCCCCGAGAGCCGCACCGGGCGCTGACACCAGCCGAGGACCGCAGTTCCATCCTCCCGCCGACGAACAGCCCCACCTTCCGCCCCGCCAACGAGCCGGCTGCCTTCGACAGCAAGCTCGTGACCTCCGCCCCGCGACCGATGCAGGGTCGCGACCCGCTCGCGGTCGCCCGGCCCGAGGCCTACGGCAACGGACGCGCCCTTCCCGAACGGCGCCCCACCGCCTTGACCCGCCGCCCGCGCTCGACGTCTCGCGAGGATTACCGGCCGACCCCGGCAAATCGTTACAACCGCCCCGCCCCCACCGGATTCCGTGGGCCGGAGCAGGAGATCATCGAGCCTCGGGTCGACGCCTTCGACCTTCCGTCCACCGCATGGGCGCCCGCCGCCTCGATCGCCGCGCCGGTCGATCCCCGCTCGGTCCCCGAGACCGATGCCGCGGAGCTGACCTACCCGGCCGACCCGATGTACCCGGCCGAGCCGACCTACCGCAGCATCGAGCCGACCCACCCGGTCGCCGAACCGCTGCCCACCATCTCCGATCGCCCGCCGCACCGCACCGGTGGCTTCCATCGCCTGCCGTCGCCGCCCTCCGCCCTGCGCGGCCGGGCCGCGATGCTCGCGGTCGCCGCCGGAGCCGTGGTGGCCGCCGGCCAGGCCTCGGTCTCGACCCACGGCCAGTCCGCGCCGTCGACCACGGACACCTCGGAGATCGCCCTCGCCGGCGCTGCCGAGGCCGCCACGACGCAGACCGCGTCGTTTGTAACGAGCGATGCGGCCGTCACGCCGGTCCTCGACACCGCGAACCTCACCACCGCACCGCAGCTGCTGGGCAGTGTGACGTCGGGTCTCAACCACTTCGACGAACTGCTCGCCAAGGGCCAGCGTCTGACGGACGCCCGTGAGGCGGCTGCCGCCGAGGCGCTGCGTCCGCTGTTCGTGCTCCCGGCCTCCGGCAACTTCACCTCCGGCTTCGGTTCCCGCTGGGGGACGCTGCACGGTGGCGTCGACATCGCCAACAAGATCGGCACCCCGATCCTCGCGGTCGCCGACGGCACCGTCATCGATTCGGGCCCCGCGTCCGGATTCGGTATGTGGGTACGGCTGCTGCACGACGACGGCACCGTGACCGTCTACGGCCACATCGACACCACCCTGGTCCAGGTCGGGCAGCGGGTCATGGCCGGCGATCAGATCGCCACCATGGGTAACCGCGGCTTCTCCACCGGCCCGCACCTGCATTTCGAGGTGCACCTCAACGGCGACCAGAAGATCGATCCGGTGGGCTGGCTGGCCACCCGCGGGATCGCGCTCGGCAGCCTGACCGACTGATTCCTTTTCGGACGACCTCCGGCGAACCACCACATCGCCGGAGGTGGGACCCCCTTGTGTTCGGTCCCCTCCCCGCGGCCGCAATGCGACCGCCCACGCGAAGAAGGCCCGTCTCCCTTCGGAGACGGGCATCGCGACCTTTCCGGTTAGAGCTTGACCATCGGCACGCCGCCGATCAGCATCATCTTCACCCGCCCGGCGGACCCGAAGTCGATCAGCACCATCGCCCGCGCGCCGGCTCCCTCGGACTCGAGGACCGTTCCCAGACCGTACTTGTCGTGGCTGACGCGGTCTCCGACGGCGAGGACCAGCGTCGAGTTGCCCCGCCCGCGCGCCGACGACAAGGGCGGACGCCCCGGCTCCCGGCCGCGGCTCGATCCACCCCGGGTCGATTCGCGGAAGCCGGAATCGCCGTAGCTCGAACCGTATTCGCGACGTCGCCCGCCACCGATGGCCCGGCCGATCGAGTTACCCGGATCCTCGCGACGCCATTCGATCAGGTGCTGCGGGACCTCCTGCAGGAAGCGGCTCTCCGGGTTCTGGATCGGCTGCCCCCACGCCGAACGCAGCAGCGCCCGGGTCAGATAGAGCCGCTGCCGCGCCCGGGTGATCCCGACGTACGCCAAGCGACGCTCCTCGGATAACTCGGCCGGATCGCCCAGCGCCCGCATATGCGGGAATTGGCCGTCCTCCCAACCGGTCAGGAAGACCACCGGGAACTCGAGCCCCTTGGCGGTGTGCAGCGTCATCAACGTGACAACGCCGTCCTGCGAGTCGGGCACCTGGTCGGCGTCGGCGACCAACGACACCCGCTCGAGGAAGGCCGCCAACGAGCCCGGATCGGGTTCGCCCTCCCCCGGCTCGATATCGGAGTTGCGCGCGTCGGAGCTGAACTCCTGCGCCACGCTGACCAATTCGTTGAGATTGTCCAGCCGGGCACCGTCCTGGGGATCGCTGCTCGCCTCGAGCTCGGCGCGATAGCCGGTGCGGTCGAGGACCGCGTCGATCACCTGGCCGATATCCGCGACCGGGTTGCCGTCGCCGTCGGTCTCCGACAGCAACGCGCGCAGTTCGGCGAGCAGTTCGACGAATGCGGCGATCGCCTTGGCCGAGCGGGTATTCAGCATCGGAACGGTGCCGGCGGCGGCATCCTCGAGCGCGGCGTGGAAGCCGATACCGCGGGCCTCCGCGTGCACCTCCACGCACGCGCGGGCCCGATCGCCGATGCCACGACGCGGGGTGTTGAGGATGCGCATCAACGAGACGGTGTCGTCCGGGTTCTCCAGCACACGCATATAGGCGACGGCATCGCGGACCTCCTTGCGCTCGTAGAAGCGCACGCCGCCGACGACCTTGTACGGCAGGCCGAGCCGCACGAAGATCTCCTCGAACGGCCGCGAGGAGTTGTTGGTCCGGTAGAACACCGCGACATCGGAGTAGGAGACATCGCCGGTGTCGTGCAGGCGGTCGATCTCGGCGGCGACAAAGGACGCCTCGTCGTGCTCGTTGTCCGCGACGTAGCCGACCAGGGACTCGCCGTCACCGGAGTCGGTCCACAGCCGCTTCTCGCGGCGGCCGGAGTTGCGGGCGATCACCGCATTGGCCGCCGCCAGGATCGTCTGGGTGGAGCGGTAGTTCTGCTCGAGCAGAATGGTGCGCGCATTGGGGTAGTCGCGCTCGAACTCCTCGATATTGCGGATCGTCGCGCCGCGGAAGGCGTAGATCGACTGATCGGCGTCACCGACGACGCAGAGCTCCGGCGGCGCGACCCCGTCGACCCCCTCCTCGGGGCCGACCAATTCGCGAATCATCATGTACTGGGCGTGATTGGTGTCCTGGTACTCGTCGACCAGGACGTGCCGGAAGCGGCGCCGGTAGTACTGCGCGATGTCCGGATGGTCGCGCAGCAGGGCGACCGTCTCGCCGATCAGATCGTCGAAGTCCATCGCGTTCGCCTCGCGCAGGCGACGGTTGTACCGCTCGTAGACGCGCGCGACGATCGACGCGACCGGGCCACCCTCGGACTCGGCGTCCGCGATCGCCCGCGCCGGGTCGATCAGTTCGTTCTTCAACCCGGAGATATGCGTCGCGAGCATGCGCGCCGAGTACTTCTTCGGGTCGAGCTCGAGGTCGCGGGAGATCATCGCGATCAGCCGGCGCGAATCGTCGGCGTCGTAGATGGAGAAGTTCGAGTTCAGACCGGGGATCAGCCCCGCCTGGGTCCGCAGGATGCGCACGCAGCTCGAGTGGAACGTCGAGACCCACATCGCGGCGGCCCGCGGCCCGACCAACTGGGCGACGCGTTCGCGCATTTCGGCGGCGGCCTTGTTGGTGAAGGTGATCGCGAGGATCTGCCCCGGCGAAACCCGACGGTGGGCCAGCAGATAGGCGATGCGACGGGTCAGCACTGCCGTCTTGCCCGAACCGGCGCCGGCGACGATCAGCAGGGGCGATCCGACGTGGACGACCGCCTCGCGCTGCTGCGGATTCAACCCCGCCAGCAACGGATCCGCGGCACCATCCGACTCCGCGGCCGACCGGTCGGTCGAGGTCGCGGTGGGGGGCGAGGGGATCACAGTCTTGTCGGAAGTCACGTTTCTGCTGGTCACAGGGCCGTCTATGTGTGTGCGCATCTCGGGACAGACTACCGTCGACCACCGACAGAACTGCACGAGGCGGTACGGTCGTCGACGATCGCGGGAACAATCCTGCAAACCGGCATCGTCGGTCGGCCGGTCCGCGTGGCACAATGGCACGATGCTCGATCCGGGTTCGGCCTCTCACGGCCCCCGCGACCGGCACGAGCGGACACGATGGCGCCGCACCAGCGTCGGGCTGGGAGCACAGCAAGAAGGAGACCCCCGTGACCGCCAATGCCGACAACCCTGTCTTCGGGCGTGATCAGAACGGAATCCTCGAATCGGATCGGGGAGCAGTAAGGAGCGCTTCAGTGCAGTCTTCATCGTCGCCCACCGATTGGGATCTCCCCACGTCGGAAGCCGATATCGACGAGCTGCGCAAGGAGATCGACCGCCTCGACGCGGAGATCCTGGCCGCGGTGAAGCGGCGCACCGAGATCTCCCAGATCATCGGACGCACCCGGATGGCCTCCGGCGGCCCGCGCCTGGTGCACAGCCGGGAGATGAAGGTCCTGCAGCGCTTCAGCGAGCTCGGCCACGAGGGCCACACGCTGGCGATGCTGCTGCTTCGGCTCGGCCGCGGACGCCTCGGCCACTGATCGTCAGCGCCCGCGATCCCCGATCGCGGGCGCCTGCGACGCCACCCGCCGCGACCTCGGTCACCACGCGTCTGCGGGTGGCCTCGTCACCCCTCCGGACCCCCGGTTCGCCGACTAGTGTTGCCGGCATGACCGTGACCTCCGAAGGCAGGGACATCACCAACAGCCCGGCGTGGAAGCAACTCGCCGAGCACTACGCGCAGATCGGCGAGACGACCCTGCGGGAGTTGTTCGCCGGCGACCCCGAACGTGGACGCGCTCTGACGATCACCGTCGGCGATCTGTTCATCGACTACAGCAAGAATCGTCTGGACGCGACAACCATCGGCCTGCTCGCCGATCTGGCCCGCGCGGCCGGAGTCCCCGAGGCGCGCGATGCCATGCTGCGCGGCGATCACATCAACGTCTCCGAGGATCGCGCCGTCCTGCACACCGCGCTGCGGCTGCCGCGCGACGCCGCGCTGACCGTCGACGGCCAGGACGTCGTCGCCGATGTGCACGAGGTGCTCGACCGGATGGGCGACTTCGCCGATCGGGTGCGTTCCGGCGAGTGGCTCGGCGCCACGGGCAAGAAGATTGCCACCGTCGTCAACATCGGTATCGGCGGCTCCGACCTCGGACCGGTCATGGTCTACCAGGCGCTGCGCCATTACGCGGACGCCGGTATCACCGCCCGCTTCGTCTCCAATGTCGATCCGACCGATCTGGTGGCCTCCCTCGACGGCCTCGACCCCGAGACCACCCTGGTCGTGGTGGCCTCGAAGACGTTCACCACCCTCGAAACCCTCACCAACGCCACCGCCGCCCGCCGCTGGCTGGTCGACGCGCTCGGCGACGAGGCGGTCTCGAAGCACTTCGTGGCGGTGTCCACCAATGCGGAGCGGGTGGCCGCCTTCGGCATCGACACGGCCAATATGTTCGGCTTCTGGGACTGGGTCGGCGGGCGCTACTCGGTCGACTCGGCGATCGGGCTGTCGATCATGCTGGTGATCGGCAAGGAGGGCTTCGCGGAATTCCTCGACGGCTTCCACCGTGTCGACACCCACTTCGCCGAAGCGCCGCTCGAGCAGAACGCGCCGGCGCTGCTCGGCCTGATCAGCCTGTGGTACTCGAACTTCTTCGGCGCCCAGACCCACGCGGTCCTGCCGTACTCCAACGACCTCGCCCGCTTCCCGGCGTACCTGCAGCAGTTGACGATGGAGTCGAACGGCAAGTCCGTGCGCGTCGACGGCACCCCGGTGACGACCACCACCGGCGAGATCTTCTGGGGCGAACCGGGTACCAACGGTCAGCACGCGTTCTACCAGCTGCTGCACCAGGGGACGCGACTGGTGCCGGCCGACTTCATCGGTTTCGCGCAGAGCACGGACGACCTGCCGACGGCCGACGGTACCGGCAGCATGCAGGACCTGCTGATGAGCAACCTCTTCGCTCAGACCCGGGTGCTCGCATTCGGCAAGACCGCCGAGGAGATCGCCGCCGAAGGCACCGATCCCGCGGTCGTCCCGCACAAGGTGATGCCCGGAAATCGGCCGACCACAACGATTCTCGCCCCCAAGCTGACCCCCTCGGTCGTGGGGCAGCTGATCGCCCTCTACGAGCATCAGGTCTTCGTCGAAGGCGTCATCTGGGGGATCGATTCGTTCGATCAGTGGGGTGTGGAGCTGGGCAAGACCCAGGCGCGCGCTCTCGAACCGCTGTTGGAATCCGGTGACCCGCAGAAGCTCTCGGAGCTCGACTCCTCCACCGAGAACGAGATCATCTGGTACCGGGATCATCTCGGTCGATGAGTGATCGCCCGGTCGGCCGCCCGATGGGGCGGCTGACCGTGGTCGATGACCTGCTGCTTCGCGACCATCGCCGCTCATCGGATCCTGTTGTCATCCAGGGGATCTGGGTGGGCGATCGGGCGATGTCGGATCTGGTTGTCGCCGGGGTTCATCATCGGCTCGCGACCAGCCGGCTCGGCTATCGGGTACGAACGACCGGCCTGCCCGGGGCACGTCGGGAGTGGATCGCCGCCGATGCGCGGTATCCGATCGACCGCACCGACCCGATCGACGACCGAGACCTGGTGCGGTGGGCCGACAGTCGGCCCCGCGCCGATCTCGAACCCGCGGCCGGGCCGGGGTGGCGGCTCTCGGTGGCCGATCTGGCGTCCGGCGGCTGCGTTCTGGCGGTGACCTGCTCGCACGCTCTGGTCGACGGGCGCGGTCTGCTGCGCCTGCTCGCCGAGCGGGTACCGGCGGGACGACTCGTCGCCGTGCCGGATCCCGTCGTCGCCGAGACCGATGCCCGCGACGCGCTGCGCCAGTGGGCGACCGTCGGGTACGGAACCCTGCGCGCGATCGGCGGTCTGGTGGTCTCGAAGCGACGACGCCGACAACTGCGCGACTACCGCGCCCTGCAGCCTCCGCGCGCCGCCGACCCGGCCGCTGCGCCGACGCCGATGCCGACATCGACGCGAACGGACGCGGACGCCTCCCCCGACGTTGCGGTGGTCGGCGCTCGTCCCGACGTTCCGGCGACGCTCCATCCGACGCCTGCCGGCCTGATCGTCGAGATCGATCGGGCGCGGTGGGATCGTCTCGCTCGGGACGGCGGGGGAACACCGAATACCGCGTTCGTGCGCGCCGCCGGGCGGATCGGGCTGGCGCTGTCCGGCCGCGACCTCGTGACGGTCGGTGTGGCCGTCGATGCCCGGTCGGACCGCCGACCGGCCGCGACTATCGATGACCGGCCGACTACCCCCTCGCGGAGTTCAGCCGCAGCCGACTCCCCAGCGGCGGGTCGCCTCCCGGCGAACTCGCCACCGGGTCCAGCCCCGGCCGACCCACCGCCGCCGGGTTCCATCCCGACGGACGCACCACCGCCGGGTGCAGCCGCGGCCGACTCACCACCACCGACCGCGGCCAATGCGGTGGCCATGGCGACGGTCCCGGTCCGACTGATCGACGGGCAGCGCACCGTGCGGGATCGCTGCCGGGGCGCCTATCGCGGCGCGGTTGCCGCTCCCGCCGGCTTCCCCGCCGAACTCGTCCAGGTGCTGCCCGATCCGATCGTCGACCGCATGGTCCCCTCCCCCGGCCGATACGACGTGCTCTGCTCGAATCTCGGTGAGGCCCCGGCCGACCTGTACGCGATCGGCGACATCCCCGCCCGCGGGATCGCCGGCCGCGCCCTCGGCCCCACCGGACGGTGGGCGTCGGTATTCGTGCTGGGCGTCGGGGAACGCTACTGCGTGACGGTCACCGCTCGGCCGGGCACACCCACCGGGACCCTGACCACCCTCGTGGACGCGGAAATCGGCCCCGCCCTGCGGTATTGGTGAGCCGGCCGGCACCACCGGCGGCCTGCCGCCGGCACCACCGGCGACCTGCGGTCAGCGGCGGGGGATCATGCGAGCGGTCACGCCGAGCGGCAGATAGCGCAGCGCCATATCGGTCACCCGCCAGCGAAATCCCGGCAGCGCCACCCGCGAGCGCTCGGCCTCGATCGCCGCCATCATCGCGTCGACCCCGTCGTCGAGCGTCGCCATCGACCGCCCACCGGCCCGACCGGCCATCTCGGTCGCGATGAATCCGGGCAGCAGCGTCGTCACCGCGATCCCCGTGCCGGCCAGTTCGACCGATAGGCCCTCCCCGAGTGCCGACATCCCGGCCTTGCTCGCGGAATAGGCGGCCATCGCGCCGGGCAATCCCCGGTCGGCGCTGATCGACGACACCAGGACCAGATGCCCGTCTCCGCCGGCGCGGAAATGCTCGAGCGCGACCTCGATCTGGGAGAGGCCGCCGAGCAGGTTCGTGCGGATCGTCGCGAGGTTGGCGTCCGCGCGACCGGTGCCGAGCGACGCGCCCTTGCCGAGCCCGGCGTTGACGATCACCCGATCGAGTCCGCCGATCTCGTCGCGCAGTTCACCGAAGACCGTGCCGACGGCCTCGTGGTCGGTGACGTCGAGCGCGCGTACCGCGATCTCGCCGCGGGCCCCCTCGGCGCGCAACCGGTCGCGCAGGTCCTCGAGTCGGTCGAGGCGGCGGGCGCAGAGCCCGAGGTCGCGATCCATCGCCGCGAAGCGTCGGGCCATCTCCGCGCCGAGGCCCGAACTGGCACCGCTGATGATGATTCGACGACGTGACATGCCGGACACTCTGGCATATGCGCCGGAGCCGACCAGCGGCCCGCACCCGCTCCGGCCGGCCGACCCAAAAAAGAACACGTTCCTTCCCTACCGAAGAGTCAGTAGTCTGCACGGTATGGGTAGGACGCAGGAAACGATCGTCTCGACGGTTGAGGGCATGGTTCGGGGTCGACGTGCCGGAACGATCGATATCTGGCGAGGAATCCCCTACGCCGTGGCACCGACGGGCTCTCTGCGCTGGCGCGCCCCACAGCCGATGGAGTATTGGGTCGGGGTGCGGGATGCGGGCGAATTCGGCGACGCGGCTCCACAATCGATCTCCTCGCCGCCGGTCGGCCCCTGGCTGGGTCAGTCGATGAGCGAAGACTGCCTGAGTCTGAACGTGACCGCTCCCGCCGACCGTGGCGAGACGCCGCTGCCGGTGATGGTGTTCATCCACGGCGGCGGGTACATCGCCGGATCGTCCGCCTCGCCGATGTACGACGGAGCCGACCTCGCCCGCCGCGACGTGATCTACGTATCGATCAACTACCGTCTCGGCGTCCTCGGTGTCATCGACTTCAGCGCCTTCTCCACCCCCGACCGCCCGATCGACGCCAACCCGGCACTGCGCGATCAGGTCGCCGCCCTCGAATGGGTCTCCCGCAATATCGCCGCCTTCGGTGGCGACCCGAACAATGTGACCGTCTTCGGTGAATCGGCCGGCGGCGGCTCGGTGGTCGCCCTGCTCGCGATCCCCGCGGCGGCGGGCCTGTTCCACCGGGCGATCGCCCAGAGCCCGGTCGCCGACCTCTTCGTCGACGGCGACGTCGCCCGCGACTGGGGACGACAGGTCGCCGCGCAACTCGGCGCCGACGTCGACGGCGATCCGCGGGCGGTGGCCGCCACCCTCGAGGACGCCTCCTTCGAGGATCTGGCCCGCGCCGCCGCCCGGGTCTCGCGCACCCTGCTGCGCGATCAGGCGGGCCGCTTTCTGTACTCCCCCTCGGTCGACGGGTCGTTCCTGCCGGTCCATCCGATCACCGCCTGCGCCGAGGGCACCGCCCACCGGGTGCCGCTGATCATCGGCACCAACCGCGACGAGGGCACCCTCTTCGAGTACGTCCTGAAGTTCCTGCCGACCCGGCCGAACCGGCTGCGACGGTTGTTCGCGGCGACCGAACCGACCCGCGAGGGCCGCGTCGTCACGCAGTATCCGGGCTATCCGGCCCGCTCCGCCGCGATCCGCATCGCCGGCGACTACACCTTCTGGGCCCCGGCGGTCGCGGTGGCGGCGTCGCACAGCCACCACGCGCCGACGTATATGTACCGCTACGACTACGCGCCGCGCACCTCCCGACTCGTCGGCCTCGGCGCCACCCACGCCTCGGAACTCCTTGCGGTCTTCGGCTTCTTCCGGCGGCTGCTCGGGCAACCGCTGACCCTCTTGGGCGACCAGTTCTCCGCCGAGCGGGTCACCCGGCTGATCCAGGAGCAGTGGGTGACCTTCGCGCGCACCGGCGCGACCCGCCCCGATTGGCCGGCCTACGACACCGATCGTCGGGCGACGCTGATCATCGACCGTCACACCGTCGTCGAGAACGACCCGGATCGTGCGAAGCGGTTGGCGTGGAGCGGTTATCGGGGCTACCACCAGGCGCCGCTGCTGCCGGACGAGACGCTGGTGGTCGACCGCACCATCCCCGCACCCGTCGGCATCCGGGCGACGCTCTGACCGGTGGGCGGATCGGCTACTTGACCAAACGGGACAGACGCCGATCCGCCAGCACCCGGCCGCCGGTCTGACAGGTCGGGCAGTACTGGAAGGACTTGTCCGCGTAGGACACTTCGCGGATCGTGTCGCCGCACACCGGGCACGGCAGACCGGTGCGAGCGTGTACCCGTAGCCCGGATCGCTTCTCGCCCTTGAGCCGAGCAGCGTCCTGGCCGACCGACCGTGCGATCGCGTCGGTCAGGGTGGCGTGAATCGCGTCGAGCAACCGCTCCCGGTCCTGCGCGGGAAGCGATTTGGCCGCGGCGAAGGGCGAGAGTTTCGCGGTGTGCAGGATCTCGTCGCTATAGGCGTTGCCGATGCCCGCGATCAGATTCTGGTCGGCCAGAACGGTTTTCAGACGCGACGAGGTTCCGTCGAGTATGCCGCCCAGGGTCTCGGCGGTCAGGTCGAGGGCATCCGGGCCCAGGCGGGCGATGCCCGGTACCTCCTGCGGGTCGCGGACCAGGTAGACCGCCAGGCGCTTCTTGGTGCCCGCCTCGGTCAGGTCGATCGCCGGGGTGGTCGCATCGGGGGTGAACAGGTGGATGCGCAGCGCCAGCGGGCTCTTGCCGCCGGGCTTCGGTGGCGTCGGCGAGGGCTCGTCGACCCAGCGCAGCCAGCCCCCGCGCGACAGGTGGGTGATCAGCCACAGCTCGCCCGCCCGGATCCCGAGGAACTTCCCGAAGCGGCGGGAGTCGGTGATGTCCGCTCCCTGGACCGCGGTGATCGGCGGATCGAAGGTCTTCACCGCGGACAGCGCGGCGATGTCGATCCGACCGATGACCGCGCCGACCGCGTGGTCGCGCAGAAACCCCGCCAGGGCTTCGACCTCCGGTAACTCGGGCATGATTCGAGGCTACCGGCGCAGTTGAGCCGCGGGGGCGTTGCGATCAGGATCCGATGGCCGCCAGCACCTGCTCGGCGATCGCCCGCTCCCCCGCCGCGTTCGGATGCAGGATCGACAGGTCCCGGAAGCCGATCGCCGGTTCGATCCACCGCTGGTCCGGTCCGGCGCACGCGTCGTGGCCGCGGGAGACCTCGGCCATGTCGACAAATGTTGTATCCGTGGCGCGGGCCGCCCGTTCGATGGTCGCGTTGAGCTGGGTCTGCACCTCGTACAGGAAGGGCAGATCGCCGTCCGCCATCGGGATCGCCGGGGCGCAGCCGACGGTCGGCGGCAGCAGCCACGGGTAACCGACGATGACGACGCGCGCCGCGGGGGCGCGGGTGTGCACCTCGGACAGGACGGTCGCGATATTCGGTTCGATCACGTCGATGCGCGGCGGGCTGCCGCCGAGAGCGTCGAGGCAGGGGGTGGTCGCCTCGGGCCGCAGCACGTAGGCGGCGACGCAGGTCCGCGCCAGGTTGCCGTAGATGCTGTTGTCGTTGCCGCCGATCATGACCGTCACCAATTCGGTGGTGTCGGAGACCGCATCGAGTTGTGGCGCGGTGCCGGGGAATTGCTCGACGTGGAACGACTCGGTGTCGGCCTGCACGCAGCTGACGTCGGTCAGGCCGAGGCCGAGGTCGGCGGCCACCAGGCGGGAGTAGTTGGCGGCGGACTGCAGACACCGCGGATCGGAGCCGGGCGCAAGCGGCAGTCCGCCCGATCCGGCGGCGAAGCTGTCACCGAGGCTGACGTACGGCGCCGCCACCTCCTGCGCCGTCACCGGTTGCGCGGTTGCCGGCTGGGCGCCGACCAGCATCGCCAGGACCACCGGAATCGCCAGTGCCCACCATCGGGCCGTACGCGCTGTCATCGTTCTCCTTCGGGCCGGGCGAACCCCGGGACCGGACTCGGCGCCACCGGCTCGGCGGGATCGGGCGCACGCAGCAGATACGTGTCCATCACCCACCCGACCCGTTCGCGCAATTCCGACCGCAACCGAACCACCTCGTCGCCGATCCCGGCAACCGGACCGCTGCGGATCACCTCGTCCGCGGTGCCGAGATTGGCGCCCCAGAACAGCGTCCAATCGGGGAAGCCCAGGAAGGCGCAGTGCGCGTCGAGCATCACCACCACCGCGTCGACGCCGGGGGGAATCCCGGAGTCGCGCAGGTTGCGGCCGGTGGTGACGTGCACCGCGCCGCCGACACTGTTGAGCACCTGCCGGTGCGCGGCGGTCAGGGTGTTGATCGACATCAGCCCGGCGATCACGTCGACCTCGAGGAGCGTCCCGAGTTGTTCGACCAGCCCGATGATGCGCAGCGTGCTGTCGTAGATCGCCGGATCGCCCCAGACCAGGATGCCCAGCACGGCGTCGGCGGGCTGCGCGGCGATCGCCTCCGCGATCAGCTCCGCACGCCGGTGGTGCCACCGCGCCACGGTGTCGGTGTAGTCGCTCGGGGTGCGGTCGCGCGGCGGATCCGGGATCGCGACGACCGTATACGGCCGGTCGACGTAGCGCTCGAGCATGCGGGCGCGCAGGTCGCGGGGCCCGTTCGGCTTGTCGAGCAGCAGGAATACGTCGACGGTGTTCATCGCTTCGACCGCGGCGATGGTGATCTGGTCGATCCCGCCCGGCCCGATCCCGATCACCCGCAGTCGCCGCACGCTGGCAGCGTATCGGTCCGGCCGCCACAAAAGCGGCCCCAGCGGTGCGCCGCGACGATTATTGTGGCGGCCCTGCCGAAACCGGGGGGCTTGTGGCAGCCGATGCCCGCGCCGGGCCCCGGGCAGCGCCGCCGTGTCAGACTGTCGTGGTGTCGACCCTTGCCACCCCGTACGAAGACCTGCTGCGGCGCGTGCTCGACGAGGGAACCGCCAAATCCGACCGCACCGGCACCGGTACGGTCAGCCTCTTCGGCCATCAGATGCGCTTCGACCTGGCCGAGGGATTCCCGCTGATCACCACCAAGCGTGTGCACCTGAAATCGGTGGTCTACGAACTGCTGTGGTTCCTGCGCGGCGACTCGAACGTCGGCTGGCTGCGCGACCACGGGGTGACGATCTGGGACGAGTGGGCGGCGCCCGACGGCGAACTCGGCCCGGTCTACGGGGTGCAGTGGCGCTCCTGGCCGACCCCGTCCGGTGAGCACATCGACCAACTCGCCGGCGTGATCGAGACGCTGCGCACCGACCCGGATTCGCGGCGGATGATCGTCTCGGCCTGGAACGTCGCCGATCTGCCGCGGATGGCGCTCGCGCCCTGCCACGCCTTCTTCCAGTTCTACGTCGCCGACGGCACGCTCTCCTGCCAGCTCTATCAACGCAGCGCGGACATGTTCCTCGGCGTGCCGTTCAATATCGCGTCCTATGCGCTGCTGACCCATATGGTCGCCGCGCAGACCGGCCTCGAGGTCGGCGAATTCATTTGGACCGGCGGCGACTGCCATATCTACACCAACCACCTCGAGCAGGTCCGCGAGCAACTCGGCCGCGAACCCTATCCACTGCCGACGCTGACCCTGAAGCCGCGCGAGAGCATCTTCGACTACACCTTCGACGACGTGACTGTGCACGGCTATACCCACCACCCGGCGATCAAAGCCCCTGTGGCCGTATGACGGTCGGGCTGATCTGGGCGCAGGCCCGCGGTGGGGTGATCGGCGCGAACGGCGGGATTCCCTGGCGGGTCCCGGAGGATATGAAGCGGTTTCGTGAGATCACCACCGGTGGTCGGGTGGTGATGGGACGTCGCACCTGGGACTCGTTGCCGAAGCGGTTCCGCCCCCTGCCGGATCGGGAGAACGTGGTAATCAGCCGCGACCCCGAATTGCGGCTCGACGGGGCCCGCGTGGTCGGCGACCTCGATGCCGCGTTGACCGGGGCGGACCCGATCTGGGTGATCGGTGGCGGGCAGATCTACGCGGCCGCGATCGACCGCGCCGACATCCTCGAGGTCACCGAGGTCGACCTGGACGTCGCCGGCGATACCTACGCGCCGCCGATCGGACCGGAGTGGACCGCCGAGCCATCCGACTGGCGGGAGTCGACCGCCGGAACCGGCTTCCGATTCGTGTCCTATCGCCGCATATGAGTGACCGGGGGCGACGCGCCCTGCGCGGCGGCCTGTTCGCCGGCGGCGCGCTCGTGGTGCTGGGCGGTCTGGCGATCGTCGTGATCTGGATCTTCCGGGCCGTGGTCTTCGCCGACGTCGTCGACCGGTTCGAGGGATTCCGGGTCGCCTCGCCCGACCACGTCCTCGATGCGGTGATCTTCGAGTCGGCGGCGGTGATCGATACATCGATCGGATACGACGTGCACATCGTCCCGGCCGGGCAGTTCCCGCCCGAGGGTCAGCGGCCCGCCGCGCGGCTGCACGGCGCCCTGCGAACCGGCGACAGCCACTACGGCACCTACGGGTTGCACGTGCATTGGCCCGACGACTCGTCGGTGGTCGTCGAGTACCTGGCGGTCGACTCGATTCCGATCGAACCAGTGGAACCGATCGAGGTCGGCGGCCGGATGGTGCGGGTGATCCTGATCGACGGGGTTGCCGACTCCCCCGAGTAACGCCACGCCGGAACGCAATCACTCTGATCCAAAAGATCGTCCGGCGGACGTCGATCCGGCAAGCTCCAGGGCGTTCGCGGGTGTGACCGAGAGGTTAGGTACCGGCCTGCAAAGCCGTTCACGCGGGTTCGAATCCCGCCACTCGCTCTCCAGGCCGCTCCGCGGGTCGGATCCATCCGGCTCGCGGGGAAAGACCCGTGGTGGGGATCCAACTCGTGGGGCCGATCGGCCGCACATCGACCGGCCCCACGAGTGGCCCGGCAAATACCTCACCGGTGACTCGAGACAATCGGGCCACTGTGGGCCCGGATCATCCGTTGCCCAGCATACGGATGACCCTGTCCACCAGGCTACGACGATTCGCCGGATTTCCACGGAATATGCGGATACCCGCTCGACGAATCCCGCCTCGCCGTCGGGCTCTCTCGCCGCGCGACCCCGTGCGCGCAGGTCGCCTCCGGGCAGCCGCCGGCCCCGGGCGACAGGCCGAGGGAATGCGGCCGACCCGGGCCGTGTGACGGCGTGTCACCGGTATTGTCGACATATGGCCGCCTCCTCTTCGACCCGGGAATCCGGACGCGCGCAGCGCGGAAAAGCGGACCAGGTCGACGGGCGCACGACCCGCTGGAACGATCACAAGGCCGGGCGTCGCCGCGATCTGGTGGCCGCCGCGATCGAATTGATCGGCTCGGACGGGATCGACGTCGGGGTGCAGCAGATCGCCTCGCACGCCGGTCTGCCGCGGTCGGTGGTCTACCGGGTGTTCACCGATCGCAGTGACCTCGACGAGCAGATCCGGTCGGGCATCCTGGCGGACCTGACCGCCGAGTTGGGTCCGGCGATGGAACCGGAGGGCACGATCTCCGGGGCGGTCGATCGAGCGATCCGCACCTACGTCGGCTGGATCGTCGCCAACCCGCGGCTGCACCAATTCCTGTCGGTCGGCTCGGCGCGCAACCGCACCACCAACTCCCCCGCCGTCTCCGGCTCCCGCAAGGAGTTCGCCTACCGGCTGACCGACCTGCTGCGGCTGGTCGACGTCGATCCGGCCGTGGGGCGGATGGCCGAGTCGGTGGCCTTCGGGCTGATCGGCTTCGTCGACGGCACGGTCAACCATTGGCTCGCCCGCACGAAGTCCGATCCCGAACCGGGCACCGAGGTGCTGATCACCTTCCTGGTGACGTCGGTCGATCACATCCTGGTCGACGCGCTGACCACGCTCGGTATCGACGTCGCTCCGGATACGCCGATCGCCACCCTGCTGCCCGCTCGCGCCGGGGCCTGAACCGCAGCGACCGGGCGAGAAGCCCCCTGCCCGCCGATTCCGACCGCAAAGGACGCCCGTGGACATCACCGAAGCACGCAAGAGGTTCGCCGAGGCCCGGGAGCTGTCCTATGTCGACCCGGCGGAGCTCGATGAGATCTGGGCGGCGCTCGAGCCGATAGAGAGCGCCGAGATGCTCGGCCACTGGACCGGCGACGAGTTCCAGACCGGGAATCGGATGAACGGCCAACTCGCCGCCGCCGGGTGGTACGGCAAGTTCTTCGACTCGATCAACGACGTCAAGCCGATCGTCTGTCGCGGCGAGGACGGCACCCTCGCGAACAACGACGAACTCAGCAAGGGCGGCGCGACCCTGTGGAATATCGAGTTCCGGGGCGAGGTGACCGCCACCATGGTCTACGACGGCCAACCGATCTTTGATCACTTCAAGCGCGTCGACGACAACACCGTCATGGGGATCATGAACGGCAAGTACCAGCGAGCCAAAGACTCGTACTACTACTTCCTGCTGGAGCGCGACGCCCAGGAGACCCGCTAAACTCGGTCCCCGGAGGCCGTGCGCGGCCTCCGGCCTCCATAGCTCAGGGGATAGAGCACTTCTCTCCTAAAGAAGGTGTCGCAGGTTCGAATCCTGCTGGGGGCACACCGAAGAAAACGCTTCAACCTGCACAAACACGTAAGGGCGGGTTGTGGTCACCCGTGAGAAGGTGCCCCAACCCGCCCTTTGTGGTCTCGATGTGGTCTTACGCCGGCTGAGAAGTCCCACCGTCGAGTTCCCGCAACCCCTCCAACGCCAGGTTCTCCGCGGCCGCCGCGTCCAACACCCGTCCAACGCTTCCGCCGCGCCCGCGCCGTCTCCGGGGCCAGATGCCCGTAAATGTCCGCTGCGATCGACGACTGACCGTGACGCAGCATCACCCGCGGGTCGTCGTACCCGCGGTCCCACTTCGCCTGGTCCAGCTCCTGCTCCACCTCTCGTCGCCGCAAGACGTCACCACCCGGTTGGACACCCCGACGACCACGTCCGACGCTCTCGTTTTCGGGGTGCGCCCGCTGATCAACGACAAGGCTCGCCGGTCCTGTCAGCCGGCGTTCGCGGCGAAGCAGGGTGTCGACCCGGACCGCATCAGCCCGATTCCTGGCTCGTTCCGAATAGTGAGGCTGTAGTCGTCCGCGGTATCGACCTGAACCAGGGGAAGGTCGGGGTCGGGTTCTTTCCGGGAGTCGACCTCAACTGTCCACCCTCGATCATCGACCCAGATTCCGGCCACGCTGTCGAGAACGTCGTCGGCGTTGGCGTCGCCCCGAACGTTGATCGGAACGTTCTGGACACCGGTACGGACAGGGCCGTTCTCCACCGGCGGCGACACACACGGCACCTTCGAAGAACTACCCGTTGGCAGACGCAAACTCGCAGCAGCAGGCAGCGCGCTCGCGGTCTCCTCGATGTACCTGACGAGGGTGTCGAACGCTGACTGCCTAGTCAGCCCCGGTGTTGTCAGGTCGTCGGCAAGGCGTTCGGTGCCACACCCTGCTCCGCTGACCAACACGACGGCGACCAAGATGCCCGGGCCGATCCGGGTCCGTCCGATCACATGTCTCCCCTGATGATGCGGCCCATGTTGATGAGCGCTCGGTTACCGTCGTCCCATTACTCGCTGTGCGCGTCCCGGAATGGCCGGCTGGCCGGTAGTTCCGGGGGCTATTACCTTTGATACCTTCAATGCAGAGTACGTCCCGGGCGTCGTTCTATATTTGTTCTGGTCATAGAGGGGATCTGTGTTAGTAATCAGAGTCTTCCCGGAGCACGGTCATCCTAGTTCGCTGTGGCCATCGGGAGAGCTGATAATCAAACCGGTGCCGCTACAGCCTTACGTCCTTCCTGACGAAATGGGGATCGACGATGTTTTTGGCCAGGAGATTTTGGGCTGGACTCGGTACTTTCATGATTACTTCATAGAAGAGGTAGATGACTTCGATGCCCGGCCGAATTGGCGTTCGGGAGCCAACGTCTACGGCTGGTACGACGAGGGCTACCGTATCGTCAGGGAGCTTCGCGCGCGTTTTCCTGAGGTTCACGTGAAGCCGGCGTTCGCGAAGTACGTGTTTTCGATCAACGAACGTAGGGAAAACATGAATCTTCCGCCGATACATCTTCCGGGTCATCCCAAAGTGGGATTCATTCCTTTTCCGCGCCTTCGGCGTACGGAGAATCCATCAGGCCATGACCACGATCAATCCGATTGACGAAGCGATCACGTCATGCCCGTACAAGATATGGATACGCCCAAGACCGGACCCTTGATCCCATCTGCACGCCCCTCGGATCAACCTCCGTAGGCGTCCAGGTAGGCACGAGGGGTCAGGATTCGCGGCCGGGACAGGTCGAGCGAGAGGAAGTGTTTGTCGCCGGTGACGATAACGTCCGCGTTCGCCGTCAACGCCGCGTCGAGAATCGGCTGATCATCCTTGTCCGCAATCGTCGTGTCGTGGTGCCCGGCCGGACCGGGTTCCGCCAGTTCGTAGTCGCAATGGGATAGGAAGGTCTCGAGGGCCGCAACCAAGTCCGGTCGTTTGCGGCCGACAACTTCGTACAGTTCGTCGATGATCCACCGGGTCACGACCATCCGGTGGCCGGTCAACACCTCCGCCACCACCGCACCGGGCGTGGAGCTCGGAAACAACAACGCCGAGATGACGACATTGGTGTCGACCAGCACCCGCATCACGAGGCGCGGCCGCGGTCACGCACCTCGTCGACCAGAGACTGTACGTCCTCCTCGTCGGTGACGCCGAAGTCGTCGGCGGCACCGGCAAACGCCTGTTGGGCATCGACCAGTGCCGACAGAGCAGCGTTGGCGACCACGACTTCACCGTTGGGCTTCTCGATGAACAGCACCTTGTCACCCGGTACCAGCCGCAGTCGCCGACGCACCTCCACAGGCACGGTGATCTGCCCGTTGGCCGAGAGCTTCGCAAGATTCATCGATTCACTCGATTCTCTAGAACACAAGAATTCTTGAGATTCAAGGATACCGCTGCGAGCAGCCTCGCTCCAGAGTCGAACGACTCCCTGTGAACGCCGGCCTCGACGGCTTGCTTCGTGCTTGTCGCGAGGCTGCGGCGCACCTCGGGCAGAACCTCCGTCGCCAGCAACTCGATCGACGAGAGGGTGTCGGCCAGGGGCAGGCCGCCGAGGCCGACCTGGGCGAGGAAGCGGCTGTGCCCGAGGATCTCGTGCTCCCACAGGATCTTGTCGACCACCTCCGCGGGGCTGCCCGCGAAGAGGGCGCCGCGCGGGGAGGCCCAGGCGTCGAAGGCGTCCCGGCCGAGACGGCCGATCCGCGGCATGTTCTGGCCGATATAACCGGCGTAGTACGGATAGAAGGTGTCGCGCGCGGCCCGGCTCGTCTTCGCCACGTGCACGTGCGAGGTCACGCCGATCCGGCCCGGGGTGTGCCCGGCGGCCCGGGCGGTGTCGCGGTAGAGCCGCGCCAATGGGGCAAATCGTTCCGGGGCGCCGAGGATCGCCAGGTAGAGCGGCAGGTCCAGGCGTCCGGCGCGTTCGACCGATTCCGGGGTGCCACCGACGGCGATCCATACCGGCAGCTTCGACTGCACCGGTCGCGGCCAGACCCCCGCATTGGCGAGCGGCGGCCGGGTGGTCCCCGACCAGGTCACCGGGTTCTCGTCGCGCACCCGCAGCAGCAGGTCGAGGCGGTCCTCGAAGTACTCGTCGTATCGGTCGAGGTCCTGCCCGAACAGCGGGAACGACTCGATATACGCCCCGCGTCCGGCGGTGATCTCCGCGCGCCCACCGCTGAGCAGATCCAGCGTCGCGAAGTCCTCGAAGGTGCGCACCGGATCGGCGCTCGACAACACGGTGACCGTGCTGGTCAGCCGGATGCGTTCGGTCGCCTGCGCGACCGCCGCGAGCACGACCTGCGGTGAGGAGATCGCGAAGTCCGGCCGGTGGTGCTCCCCGACGCCGAAGACGTCGAGGCCCGCCCGGTCGGCGGTGGTCGCCCAGGCGAGCACCTCCTGCAACCGCCGGTCGGCGGGGATCGGGGTGCCGTCGGCGTCCGAGGTCAGCTCGCCGAAGGTGAAGATCCCCAGTTCGAACCCCGGCACCTCATCCGACTCCGTCATTCCGCGGCCACACCGATGGTCTGCAGGAAGGTACGCACGTCGGCCAGTTCGGCCGCGTTGACGCTGTGCGCCAGGCCCGGATAGAGGGTCGCGGTCAGGGTCGCGTGCGCCGGCAACCATGCCTGCGTGCGCTCGATCGCATGCGCGGCGATCACCCGATCCTCGGCGCCGCGCCCCCAGAACACCGCGGGCTTGGACTCGGCCAGCTGCTGGTCTCCCGGCTGCTCCGCTCCCTGGACGAAGCCGCCCAGGATCACGGTCGCCGCCACCCGGTCGGGCCGGGTGCGCAGCAGCTGGGTCGCCATCAGACCACCCTGCGAGAAGCCGATCGGCACGATCCGCGTCTCGGGCGAGACGTGCTCGTCGATCCAGCCCCAGATCGCGTCGGTCGCCACCGCGACGGGTGCCGGGTCGGGGCTGCCCGGTGTCGAAATCGGGAACCAGGCGTATTCACCCGGCCCGAGCGTGAGCGGTCCGCGCAGGGACACCCACGGCAGGACGTCGAGCACCTGGCCGATGCCGGCGAGGTCGGCCTCGTTCGACCCGAAGCCGTGCAGCAGCACGATAAGGGTCGGCGCGTCGACCGCGTCGTCGCCTGTCCCGAGATCGGCGGAAGCGAGTACGTGCGGAATGGTCATCGGGCGAGCACCTCTTCGACATCGGCCCCGGCCACCGACACGGTGACGCGGGTATCCCACGGATCGTTGACGACGACGGACCGGCCGTTGTCGGAGAACGGCAGCTTCGCGCTGCGCAGGCGGCCGACCAGGGCGTCGAGATCGGTGCGGTCGGGCACGCTCACGGCGACGTCACCGAGGCCGAGGGTCGCCGCCCGCGGGCCGGCGCCGTAGCTGTTCCACACGTTCATGGCGACATGATGGTGGTATCCACCGGCGGAGGCGAACAACGCGCCGGAGTACTCGTGCAGCGTCGCCTCGAAGCCGATGCCGTCGACGTAGAACTTCTTCGCCCGCTCCAGGTCGCCGACCTGGAGGTGGACGTGGCCGACGGTGCCGGCGAGGGTCGGGCCCGCGTCGACGGAGTCCTGCGTCAGGTGATCGCGCAGGTACGCCTGCGGGTCGAGCCAGACGGTGGTCATCATGATCTGGCCACGCTCGCGGACCCACTGCTCGCGCGGGCGGTCGGTGTAGAGCTCGACGCCGTTACCCTCGGGATCGGTGAAGTAGAAGGCCTCGCTGACCAGGTGGTCGCTGGAGCCGACGAACCGGTTGCCGGGGGTGCGGGCGGCGGCCAGCACCGTCGCGGCGAGGCTCGCCTGATCCTCGAAGAGGAACGCGGTGTGGAACAGGCCCGCCTGGCGACGGTCGACGGCGGGCAGGTCGGGGGTATCGACCAGGCGGACCATCGGGACGGTGCCGCGGCCGAGCACGCGGTGGACCTCGCGGCCGCGGGCGCGCTCCTCGAGCGGCTCCAGAGCGAACGCGTTGGTGTAGTAGTCGGTCATCCCGGCCAGATCGCCGACCCGCAGCGTGACGGCGTCCATATGAGCGGCCGGGTTGATGATGCGCTCGTCGACGACAGCGGAAGCGGTCGCCGTGGTGTTGTCGGTCATGTCCTCATCTCTCCCGAGAACTAGTTGTATGTGCAACTACCAACCTAGACGACTTTAGTTGTAGATGCAACCAACTGCTACGATGGGTCCATGACCGAGGGTGGATTGCGATACGAGGAGCGCGTCTCCGTCGCGCGTCTGCACGCCCTGCTCGAGCTGCTCCCCCGGGTGCTCGACCAGGGCATGGCCGAGGTCGGGCTCACCTCGTTCGAGTTCACGCTGCTCGAGGCGTTGCACGAGGCGCCGGATCATCGCCTGCGCATGAGCGCGCTGGCCTCGCGCACCAATGCGACGCTGCCACGCCTGTCACGGGTGGTCACCGGCCTGGAGAAGCGCGGACTGGTCGTGCGCGCGGCGTGCGCCGAGGACGGTCGCGCGACCAACGCGGTTCTCACCGACAGCGGTGAGCGCGTCCATCTCGACGCGCGGCCGGTCTACGAGCGGGTGGTGCGTACCTTCGTGCTGGCCGATCTGGACGATGCTGACGTCGCGGGTCTGTCGCGGCTGACCTTCGCGATCCTGTCGCGGCTCGATCCGGATCGCCGGATGGCCGTCACGGCCGAATCCCCCTGCGCGGCGGACCCGGCACCGAAGACCTGCGCAGCCGACCCCGCCCCCACAACCTGCGCCGCCGATCCGGTACCGATCATCCGGCCGACCCCGGTCGACGTCGGCAGCTGACCCGACCCGTTCGCCCGACAGTCGCCCCCACGCCACCGGCGGCCGAGGCACTCGGCTACTGGCAGACCGCCCAGAGTCCGCGATCGGCCGCACGCGCCTCGGCCTCCGCCGTCTTGATCAACCGTTCGCGCCGGACCCCGTAGTCGTCGGAACGCGCCATCCCCGCCCGGGCGGCCTCGACGGAGTAGTCCCAGTCGCCGTCGGTCACGTAGGCGAGCGCCCGCCCGTAGCGGTCGACGTCCGCCTGGCTCGGGTCGGGGACGAGCGTCACCGTGCGTCCCAGCAGCTGATCGGTCGCCCACCGCGACGCTTCCGGGCCGAAGCACTGCACCTCGGCGCCGTAGGTCTCCGGGGTGTCGATCCCCAGGATGCGGATGCGCGTGGCCCCGGCGATCGGGTCGGCGACATCGATCGTGTCTCCGTCGACCACGCGGGTCACGACGGTGGTGACATCGGCGGCCCGATCCCGGGCCGCCACCCCGAAGCCGACCACGGCGGCGATCACAAGGACCACCACCAGCGCCACCAACGCCTTCACCCGCATCGACACGAGTGGTGAGGATAGCGGTCGTTTCGGACACCTCGGGGCGTATCAACTTTACAAAATACGGTCCGATGTATAGACAGTGTCTGTGTCTACGGGTTATGGTCATCCTCGGCTCGTGAAGTAGGTCACAGGGTTGGAGGCGACTGGAATGACACAACATCTGGACCCATCGGCGGACAGTTCGGCCATCGATCCGCTGCATTGGCGCGATCCGAAGCGCTACCTATGGTTGCTGGGCCTGATCGCCCCGACCGCCCTGTTCATCGCGGCCGGGTTGGTGTGGGCGGTCAACCAGACGCCGCTGGCCCCGGCCAGTCCGATCCTGTGGTGGATCGGCCCGATCATCGTGTACGGGCTGTTGCCGGTCCTCGACCTCTTCTTCGGGCCGGACGGTTCGAACCCTCCCGACGAGGTGATGGACTATCTCGAGAACGACAAGTACTACCGGTACTGCGTCTACGCCTATATCCCCTTCCAGTACGCGAGCCTGTTCTTCGCCGCGTACCTGCTCACGGCAAGCGACCTGAGCTGGCTGGGGATCGACGGCGGGCTGGGGCTGATCTCGAAGATCGGCCTGACGCTGAGCATCGGCGTCGTCGGTGGGGTCGGCATCAACACCGCCCACGAACTCGGCCACAAGAAGGAGAATCTCGAGCGCTGGCTGTCGAAGATCACCCTGGCGCAGACGTTCTACGGCCACTTCTACATCGAGCACAACCGCGGCCATCACGCCCGCGTCGCCACCCCGGAGGATCCGGCGAGCTCGCGTCTCGGCGAATCGTTCTGGGCGTTCCTGCCGCGATCGGTATGGGGTTCGCTGAAGTCGAGCTGGGAGTTGGAGGCGACCCGACTGCGCCGCCGCAACGAACGGGTCTGGAGCATTCACAACGACGTGCTCAACGCCTGGCTGATGTCGGTGGTGCTCTACGCCGTGCTGGTCGCGCTCTTCGGCTGGATGGTCCTGCCCTTCCTGATCATCCAGGCGGTCTACGGCTTTGCACTGCTCGAGACGGTCAACTACCTCGAGCACTACGGTCTGCTGCGCGCCAAGGCCGGCAAGCGCTACGTACGCCCCACCCCCGAGCACAGCTGGAATTCCGACCACATCGTGACCAATATCTTCCTCTATCACCTGCAGCGGCACAGCGACCATCACGCCAACCCCACCCGGCGCTACCAGACCCTGCGCAGTATGGACGGTGCCCCGAATCTGCCCAGCGGCTACGCGAGCATGATCGGTCTGGCCTATTTCCCTCCGCTGTGGCGCAAGGTGATGGACCATCGGGTCCTCGAACACTTCGACGGCGACGTGACCAAGGCCAATATCCAGCCGTCGAAGCGGGCGAAGATCCTCGCCGCCCACGGCGTCGCGGCGACCGAATGACCGCACGGGAGAAGACGATGACCATCCAGCGCTGCCCGGTCTGCGACTACCGCTACGACGAGACCGCCGGCGATCCACGCGAGGGCTTCCCGCCCGGCACCGCCTGGGCGGATGTCCCGGACGACTGGGCCTGCCCCGACTGCGGAGTGCGGGAGAAGGTCGACTTCGAACCGGTCTGAGCGGACGACGGACCACCGGTGGCGCCCTTCCGGCCCCCGGTGGTCCGATCCGTCGGTCGGTACCCTCACAGCAATGACCGCCGACCCGACCATCACCGACACCACGGCCACCGCGTCCGGGGCGGCCCGCGGTACCCGCGATCTGGTGCTCGACGCCGTGTCCGCGCTCTTGCGGCAGCGCAGATGGTCGAGCATCACGATGACCGATGTCGCCGGGGTTGCCGGGGTCAGCAGGCAGACGGTCTACAACGAATTCGGCAACCGGCACGGTCTGGTCACCCAATACGCCGTGCGGCTGGGCGAACGGTTCGCCGCCCTGGTCGCCGAGGCCCTGCACGCCCACCCGGACGATGTTCGCGGCGCTCTGCTCGCCGGGTTCCGCGCCTTCGTGCTGACCATGTCGTCCGAACCGTTGGTGATCTCGCTGGCGACCGAGTCCACACCCGACCTGTTGCGGCTGGTCACGGTGGAGAGCGCCACGATCCGCGACCGTGCGGGCGCGATCCTCGCCGATACCCTGCGCACCGGCTGGGTCGGACTCGACGACGCCACCGCGACCGCGGTCAGCCGCACGATCGTGCGCCTCGCACTCAGCTACGTCTCGATGCCGCCCGACGCGGGGCAGGACCCTGCCGAAGAGTTCGCCGACCTCTTCGCGCCCTACCTCGAATCCACGATCTCCCGCTGACCGGCGGCGACCGCCGTGCCTTCCGCGACTTTTGGCAGACTGGTCGCGGTGAAGGGCAGGACAGCACGACCGGCCGCGGACCGCACCGCGGCCCGCCGCATCACCGGGCCGTTGAGCCCCACCGAGATGGCGACCTGCGCGACGTTGGGGACCACCGTCGTCGCGCTGACGGTGATCGCCTCGGTCATCCCCGCGCTGACCGCCGCGCAGGTCCTGGCGGCGGCTCCGTTCGCCCTGATCGCTCAGCGCTACCGCGCCCGCGCGGTGACCACCTCGGCGGTCGCGACGACGGTGGTCGCCTTCGCCGTGGCGGGGTGGACCTCGGCGACCGCGGTGATCAGTTGCGCCCTGGTCGGCGGGGTGGTCGGCACGGTCCATCGCCGCGGCGGCGGACTGTTGATGGTGCTGGCCTCCGCGCTGCTGGTCGGGCTGGCCAGTTCGGCGGTCGGGGTGATCCTGCTGTGGATCCTGCGGCCGCTGCGCGAGCTGGTGTTGTTGGTCATGCGCAGCAGCCTCGAGGGCACCACCCGATCGATGGAGTGGGCCGCCCGAAACGCCGGATCACCCGATGCCGTCGCCGGTGCCGCAACCGTCCTGCGCGGGCTCGGCGACGTGGTGACCCGGCAGTGGGCTCCGCTGCTGCTGATCTCCGGCACGTTCAGCATGCTGCTGACCGCGATCGTCGCCTGGTGGCTGCTGCGCGGCATGCTCGGACGGTTGGCGGGCCTGAGCGAACACGATCCGCTCGACGCCCTGTCCAATACCGCCCCGCCCGCCCACCCGGGGCAGCCGCACCCCGCCGACCCGGCGCGGGTCGCGGAAGCGCAGCCTCTCCCGGTGGTCTTCGACCACGTCTCCTACCGCTATCCGGGTGTCGACCGGATCGCGCTCAACGACCTGTCGATGCGGATCGATCCGGCCGAATTCGTGGCGGTCACCGGGGCGAACGGATCGGGCAAGTCGACCCTCGCGCGGCTGCTCGCCGGGATGGAACCGACCTCCGGTCGGGTGACGCGCCCGGGTCGCGCCGGGCTCGGCGCCGCGGCCGGTACGGCGATGGTCATGCAGAGTCCGGACTCGCAGATCCTGAGCACCCGGGTCGCCGACGAGGTGGTCTGGGGGCTGCCCGCGGATTCGGTTCCCGAGCCGGAACAGGTCGAGCGGTTACTCGAGGTCGTCGGCCTCGGCGGCCTGGGCGATCAACACCCCAATGCGCTCAGCGGCGGGCAGCAGCAGCGCCTCGTTGTCGCCGCCGCGCTGGCCCGCTCCCCGCGCCTGCTGATCGCGGACGAGGCGACCGCGATGATCGATCCGGCCGGTCGCGCCGATCTGGTCGAGGTCTTCGGCCGGCTGCCGGCACGCGGCACCGCGGTGGTGACGATCACCCACCGCCGCGAGGAGGCCGAGGCCGCGCAACGACGCATCCATCTCGAGCCGGCGGTGCCGGTCCGGTCGCGCCCGACCGCCGGCTTCGCGCCCCCGCCCGGTCGCGGCGCACCGGGCCCGTTCGGACCCGGCGGCCCGGGTCTCCGGGGCGGCGTGGGGAGGCAGGTCGGCCAGGGCGGACAGGGCGGCTATCGGCCCACGCCCGGCAATCCGGTGCTGGTCCTGCAACACGTCGGACACCGCTACGCGGCGGGCACGCCGTGGGAGCATCGCGCGTTGACCGACATCAACCTGGTGGTGCGCCGCGGCGAGGCGATCCTGATCACCGGGGAGAACGGTTCCGGAAAGTCGACGTTGACGTGGATTCTCGCCGGCCTGATCACCCCGACCGAGGGCACCTGCACGCTGAACTCCGAACCGGTCCACAAGAATCTCGGCTCGGTCGCCCTGGCCTTCCAGAACGCCCGCCTCCAGGTGGTGCGGCCGACGGTCTGCGAGGACATCGAGGCGGCCGGCGGCGAGGAGATGACCACCGGCAAGGTGTCCGCGGCGCTCGATGCGGTCGGGCTCGATCGGGTGCTGGCGGCCTCGCCGATCACCCGCCTCAGCGGCGGGCAGCTGCGCCGCGTGGCCCTGGCCGGTCTGCTGGCCCGCAATCCGGAGGTCCTGGTGCTCGACGAACCGCTCGCGGGCCTCGATCCCGGCGCCCGCGCCGAGGTCACCGCGCTGCTGGGCGAATTGCGGCAACGCGGCACCACGCTGGTGATCGTCTCGCACGACACCGACGAGCTGCGCTCGATCGTCGACTGCCGGGTCGCGCTGCGCGACGGGATGGTCCACTACCTCGACGACACCGCGCCGGGCGCGCGCACCGACACCGCGCCGGCCGCGCACCACGGCTCCTCGCCGCAGGCGCATCACGGCACCGCACCGCAGGCGCAGGGCACCACCCGCGAGCCCCGGCGATGAGCACCGGAACGCTGCTGCGGCAGATCCCCGGCACCACCCCGGTCCATCGACTGTGGGCGGGCACGAAGCTGCTCGCCGTGTTGATCATGGGCATCACCACGATGGCGCAGCCGATGTGGCCGGTCCTCGGCGCGCTGGTGGTGCTGCTGGTGGCCGCCTCGGCGATCGCCCGCATCGGACCGCGCGCCTTCCCGCGGCCACCCTGGTGGATCTGGCTGCTGTTCGCCTACGGCGGCCTGATCAACGCGGTCGCCGGGATGACCGGCATCGAGGCCTATCTGCGCACGACCCTGATCGGCGTGGTCCTGCTCTGGGCGTCGTTCCTGGTCACCTGGACCACACCGGCGGCGGATATCGCCCCGGCGGTCGCGACCCTGATGGCGCCGCTGCGCAAACTGCGGCTGCCGGTCGACGAATGGGCGGTCGCCACCGCGCTGTGCCTGCGGGTGCTGCCGACGGTGATCGACGAGGTACGCACCCTGTGGGCGGCCCACCGCCTTCGTCCGAAGATCCGCGCGACCACCGCGGCCGGGGATCGGGCGGTCGACCCGGTCAGCGCGGTGATGGCGGTGGTGATCACCCGCGGCGCGCAGATGGGCGACGCGATCGCCGCCCGCGGTGGCACCGGAACCCTGACCGGCCGCAAGGTGCGCTTCCGCCGCGCCGACGCGATCGCCCTCGGCGTGGTCGTCGCGATGTGCGCCCTCGGCATCGGTCTGGCCCATCTGATCTGACCCGCACATACGTCGGTCCCCGAAGCCGCGGCCTGCGCGGCTTCGGGGACCGAATCGTGGTGGCACTAGTGGACGACGGCCTTTTCGGCGCCGACGCCGGTGAGGGCGCGCACCTCCATCTCCGCGTTGATCACCGGGTCGCCCTTGTCCGACGGCGTCGACAGGGTGCCGACGATGCCGAGCAGGAAGGCCAACGGGATCGACACGATTCCGGGGTTGGTCAACGGGAACCAGGCGATGTCGACGCCCGGCACCATCGAGGTCGGCGAACCGGTAACCGCCGGCGAGAAGATGATCAGCACGATCGTCGAGACCAGGCCGCCGTACATGCTCCAGAGGGCGCCGCGAGTGTTGAAGCGCTTCCAGAACAGCGAGTACAGGATGGTCGGCAGGTTGGCCGCCGCCGCGATCGCGAAGGCCAGAGCGACCAGGAAGGCGATGTTCTGCCCGTTGGCCAGGATGCCCAGGATGATGCCGCCGATACCGATCACCACCGCGGTGATCCGGGAGACCCGCACCTGCTCCTCGTCCTTGTAGTTGCCGCGCTTGATCACGCTGCCGTAGATGTCGTGGGCGAACGACGCCGAGGCGGTGATCGTCAGACCGGCCACCACCGCGAGGATCGTCGCGAAGGCGACCGCGGAGATGATGCCGAGCAGGAAGACGCCGCCGAGCTCGTACGCCAACAACGGTGCCGCCGAGTTCTGTCCGCCGGCGGCGGCCAGGATGCGGTCCGGTCCGACGATCGCCGCCGCACCGTAGCCCAGGATCAGGGTGAACAGGTAGAACGCACCGATCAGGCCGATCGCCCAGACCACCGAGCGCCGCGCCTCCTTGGCGGTGGGCACCGTGTAGAAGCGCATCAGCACGTGCGGCAGACCGGCGGTACCGAGCACCAAGGCCAAGCCGAGCGAGATCAGGTTGATCTGGCTGGTCAGCGACCCACCGTATTGTGCGCCGGGAGCCAGGACGTTGCGATCGGCCACCGTCGGATCGGCCGACGACGACACGAAGGCCTGGGCACTGCCGAGCAGTTCCGACGGGTTGAAGCTGAACTTCGCCAGCACCATGATCGTCATCAGGCCGGCGCCGCTGATCAGCAGCACCGCCTTGATGATCTGCACCCAGGTGGTGCCCTTCATGCCGCCGATCAGGACGTAGAGAATCATGACCGCGCCGACGACGGCGATCACGATCGACTGCCCGGTGCGGTCGGTGATGTTGAGCAGCAGCGCGACCAGACCGCCGGCGCCGGCCATCTGGGCGAGCAGGTAGAACAACGACACCGTCAGCGTCGAGGTCGCCGCGGCGGTGCGCACCGGGCGCTCCTTCAGGCGGAAGCTCAGCACGTCGGCCATCGTGAACTTGCCGGTATTGCGCAGCATCTCGGCCACCAGCAGCAGCGCCACCAACCACGCGACCAGGAAGCCGATCGAATAGAGGAAGCCGTCGTAGCCGTAGATGGCGATCGCGCCGGCGATGCCGAGGAAGCTCGCCGCCGAGAGGTAGTCACCGGCGATCGCGACGCCGTTCTGGGTGCCGGAGAAGGACCGACCACCGGTGAAGAAGTCCGCGCTGGTCGAGTTGTTCCGACCGACCCGGATGACGATGATCATCGTCACCAGGACGAAGATCCCGAAGATCGCGAAGTTGGCCGCGGTATTGCCTACCGCCTCGGCCGCGAGCACTGTCGGTTGACTCACTTCGCCTCACTTTCGAGTCGATCCCGAACCTTGGCTGCCATCGGGTCGATGGTGCCGCCGGCAAATTTCACGTAGATCCCGGTGATCAGGAAGGTCGTCACGAACTGCAGAAGACCGAGGATCAGGCCGAGGTTGATGTTGCCGAGAACCGGCGTGGACATGAAGTCGTGGGCGAACACACCCAGAAGCACGTACAGCAGATACCAGCTCAGGAACGCAACCGACATCGGCAGCAGGAACCCGAACAGCTTCTTGCGCAGCGCGAGAAACTCCGGGTCCGTGCTCATTTCCAGAAATTGTTGACCGGATACCCGGGTGGTGGGTTCGTCCGGCCCGTGAGCGACGGATTCAGCCCCGGGCCGTGAAGTGTCGGCCATCGCCTCAGCCTCCTGACTATCGATTGCGACGGCCGGATCCACATGACTCCGATCGCAGGCGTCGCCCAATGTGACGCATATCATCCATAGTCAAGCACCTTGCCGGCGTGACCGAACTACCCGATCAGGCAGGAACGCCGGAGCAATCGACGCCGACGGCACCCGGGCCGAGGCCGGCCAGCGCCGGCGTCAACCAGGCGACCGCGTCGGTGACCGCCGCGGCGTCCGCGTGCGGGTCGTCCGGGCGCAGCAAAAAGCTCAGCGGCGACCCCTGCGCGCAGGCGCGACGCACGGCACCGATCGTCGACTCCGGGGTGATCAGATCGTCGCGACCGGCCACGATGACCAGCAGCGGCCCGCCCGCGGGCCGCAGCGGGAGGGCGCCGGCGGCCAGCCAACGGCGCAGCGCGTCGGCCGCCTCCGGGGTGCGCGGGGTGATGTCGGCGTCGGCGAATTGTGCGAAGGCGGCGAACTTGTCCAGCGACATCGCACCCGCACAACCGGTCAGGCCGGCCAGCGTCTCCGGCGGCAGATCGGGTAGGAAGGCGGCCGGGTCGATCTCGGGGTCGTCGACCGCGGCCCCGGTGACCACCAAGGGGTAGAGCGACCGCTGCGGCCCGGTCAGGGCGAGGCCACCGGACGGGTCGAACCATCCGGTCAGGTCGGCCACCGGGGAGAGCGCGGCGCCGCCGACGAAGTCGAGGTCGGGCGCGAGGTCGTCGGCGAGTTCGGCCGCCGCCCAGACCGCCTGCCCGCCCTGGGAGATGCCCAGACCGGCCCAGCGCGGGGCGGTATCGGGGACGAGGGCTCGGGTCGCGCGGACCGAGTCGATCAGGTCGCGGGCCGACGCCCGGGCGTCGAGATAGGGATGTGCGGCGGGGGTACCCAGGCCGCGATAGTCGGTGGCGACGACCACCGCGCCCATATCGAGCGCCGCGGTGACCGGGGTGATCGTGCCGAGCAGGTTCGGATAGAGCGAGGGGGCGCATTCGTCGGCGAGGCCGGTGGTTCCGTGTCCGACCGCGACGATCGGCCATCCGCCGGCCGGTGCCGGTCCGGCCGGAACGACGACGACCCCGGTGACCTCCACCCCGGTGGCGTCGGTCGCGTCGCCGGCGGTGCCCCCGGAACCGGAGTCGGCGGACGCGTCGTCGGAGGTGGAGTCAACCGACGAGGCCACGTAGCGGATGCGCTGGACGGTGGCGCCGCGTTCGCGCAGGGCCGGGTCCACCGACGCGAGTTGTTCGGCGCCGAGCAGGGTGCCCGGCGGCTGCGCGATGATCACGTCGTCGGACGGCCGCCCGGCCGACGCCGTCGCCGACTCGGACTCGGACGGCGTGCTCTGCCCCGCCGCGCAGCCCGAGACGAGCAGTACTGCGGCGAGCAGTACCGCTCGCGCACCCCCCACCCCGCGAATTACTCCTCCCGGATGGCCTTCTTGGTCGCGTTGCGCGCCTTGGTGATCTGCTCGGTGTACTTGTTGCCGGTGCCCTTGTCGACCGCGTCGCCGACCTTGTCGACGTAGCCGTCGATCGTGTCGGCGTTCTTCGAGGCGTACTGACGCCCCGAGCCGATCAGGTTGAGCACCACGTTCTTGATCCTGTCGATCAGACCCATGGAGCGACTCCTCTCGTGCCCCCTCGCGGGAACTCCCCGGAGCCTTCAACCCTACCGATCGACGCTGGTCCGCGCCGGTGCGCGCTCACTGCGCGACGGCGCTCCACCAGCGCGCAGTGGTCTGCTCGCGGGCGGTGTCGGCGGTGAGCCGACGGCCCGGCGGCGGCGTCCACAGGTTGACCCCGGCGCGCTCCGCGGCAGCGACCGCGCGCTCGATCGGGTCGTCCCAGCCGTGCGGGGCGAGCACGAAGGTCGCCCAGTGGATCGGGAGCATCACCCCGTACTTCGACCGCCCCGACTGGACGTCGACGAAGGCGAGGATCGCCTCCTCCGGGTCGAGGTGGATATCGCGCCAACGCTTGTCGTAGGCCCCGATCGGAATCAGCGCGAGGTCGAACGGTCCGTACTGGGTGCCGATCTCGGAAAAGCCGGTCGAGTAGCCGCTGTCACCGCCGAAGTAGACGCGGTGGCGCGGCCCGATCAGCGCCCAGGACGCCCACAGGGTGGTGTCGCGGCGCAGCCCGCGCCCGGAGAAGTGCCGGGCCCGACAACAGCCGAAGCTCAGCTCGCCGATCGCGTGGGTCTCGCCCCAGTCCAGTTCGGTGATCCGGTCGCCGGCGATCCCCCAGCTGCGCAGATGGGCCCCGACACCCAGGGGCACCACGAACGGCGCTTCCTGTACCTGCGCGAGCTCGACGACGGTCGCCATATCGAGGTGGTCGTAATGGTCGTGGGAGAGCACGATCGCGTCCAGCGGCGGCAGCGCGCTGAGTACCAGCGGCACCGGGTGCAGCCGGGACGGGCCGATCGTCGGCGAGGGGGATACGCGCTTACCCCAGACCGGGTCGACCAGCACCCGCATACCGTCGATCTCGATCAGCGCGGTCGCATGGCCGAACCAGGTGACGCCGAGGTCGTCGACCTGCTCGGGGAAACGGGGCACCTCGACGGGGATCGGCTTGGCCGGTTTGCGACCGGCGCGACCCGACAGCATGTCGCGCAATGTCGACATCTGCTCGGTCGGATCGACCTGGCCCGCGGGCTCGACGTTGTGGAACTTCCCGTCCCGCCAGGCGGCGGACTTCGAGGCGTAGTTACCGATCGCGTCCGGGTGCGCGCCGAGTTGCTTGGGCAGACCGGCGGCCGATCGGGCGGTCGCGACCCCGACGCTCGCGGCCGCCACAGCCGCGGGCACTACCTTCCATGCGTTCACCTCGACAACGGTACGGGTCGGGGGCCCGCGGGCCCGGCACCGCCGGCCGCTGGGATCGAGTGTCGGGCGGCGGCCGGAGCAGGGGCGATCGGCTGCGACACCGTTTCAGACCCCACGAAACCGCGGGACGCGCTTCTCACGGAACGCCTGATAGCCCTCGCGCAGGTCCTCGCTGGCCCAGGCGGCATCGGCGAGCTCGCGCAGCCGATCGGTCGGCTCGCGATCGCTGGCGTCGTCGTTGAGGACCGCCTTGGCGTGCCGGAGGGCGAGCGGGGCCCGCTCGGCGACCGACTGCGCCCACAGTTTCCCCTCGGCCGGATCGCCCAGCCGGTTGGCCAGACCGCAGGCGAAGGCCTGCTCGCCGGTGATCCGCTGACCGCCCAGCAGCAGCCCGCGGGCGATACCGCCGCCGCCGAGGGCCGCCGCGCGGCGCATGGTCCACGGATCGACCGGAATTCCGATCTTGGTCGACGGAACCTCGAAGTAGGCCTCGGGCACCACGATCCGCAGATCCGCGGCGAGGGCGAGCTGGCATCCCCCGCCGATCGCCGGACCGCCGAGGGCGGCGATCACCGGGATCGGGGCGGCGCAGATCGCACGCAGCATCCGCGTATGGGTGGGAATGAAGTCGGCGGCGAAGCGGTCGCCGCCCAGATCGGCGCCGGCGCAAAAGACCGAGCCGACGCCCGAGATGACCACCACCCGGACACCGTCCTCGGGCGCTCGTTCGATGCCGTCGAGGATCTGCCGACACATCTCGGTGTTCAACGCGTTGCGCTTGTCCGGACGCTGCAATTCGATGCTCGCGATATCACCGTCGCGGCTGTACTCGACCGTCACAGTTCCGGAAATCTACCGGCCGGGGCGGCGGTTGCGGCCGCCCGCCGTGCCGATGTGATCTTCGATACCTCGGAAAGGCCGTCCCGGATACCCTCGGGGTCGCCCCGCCGGCTTCGCGACCGCCCGCCGGGCCGGTCGACCGACCCGGGCGGGCGCCGCGGCACGGCGGTGGTTATTCGCCGGCGTGGTAGGTCTTCTTGGCCGCATCCTGCGCCTGGTCGACCTGGCTGGAGAACTTGTTGCCGGTCTTCTCGTCGATCGCGTCGCCGGCCTTGTCGACCAGACCGTCCACCTTGTCGGCGTTGTCCTTGGCGTACTCGAGCCCCTTGTCGACGGCGCCCTTGAGGTTGTCCGCAAATCCCATTGGTCGAACCCTTTCCGCTGGTCGGTACGTGCCGACATCGATCACTTCGTCGGGGCGGGCCGCCTCGACGCGTCCACGGTACGCGGATGATCTACTCGACCCATGCAGCCGGCCGACACCCGCCACCACGCCGCGCCGACCACCGACGTCAGCCCGGTCGCGACCGATCCCCCGCGGATCGACACCGACATCGTCGTGATCGGAGCCGGGCAGGCAGGCCTGTCGTCCGCGTATCACCTGCAGCGGCTCGGGGCGCGCTATGTGGTCCTCGATCGCTACGCGAAACCCGGCGGGGCGTGGCAGTACCGCTGGCCGTCGTTGACCCTCGAGACGGTCAACGGGGTGCACGATCTGCCGGGTCTGGCGTTCACCGATTCCCTGGTGCCGGGCGAGGATCCGGCCGCGGTCCGCGCCGCGCAGGCGGTCCCCCGCTACTACGCCGACTACGAGGAGCGCTTCGGCCTCGACGTGCTGCGGCCACGCACCGTCCAGGTGGTCTGCCCCGTCTCCGTGCCCGATTCACCCGATGCCGACCACGGTGCCTACCGCGTCGAGTACTCGGCCGGGCAGGAACGGGGGGCGATCGTCGCGCGCGGCCTGATCAACGCGACCGGGACCTGGGAGCATCCATTTGTCCCCTACGTCAACGGTATTGCGCGCTTCCGTGGCCGCCAGCTGCACACCAAGGACTACACCAGGGCGGAAACGTTTGCCGGACAACGCGTTCTGGTGGTCGGCGGCGGGGTCTCCGCGGTGCAGTTCCTCACCGAGCTGTCCGAGGTGACCGAGACGCTCTGGGTCACCCGGCGACCGGTGACCTTCGTCGAGGGCGACTTCAGCCCCGAATTGGGGCGCGCCGCGGTATCTCTGGTGGAGGACCGGGTGCGGCGCGGTCTGCCGCCCGGCTCGGTGGTGTCGGTGACGGGGCTGCGGTGGACCCCGGAGTTGCGCGGCGCGGCCGCGCGCGGCGCCCTCGATCGGCATCCGATGTTCGACGAGATCACCGAGACCGGGGTGCGCTGGGCGGACGGGACCACGCGGGACGTCGACGTGATCCTCTGGGCGACCGGGTTCCGCAGCGCCCTCGACCATCTGGCGCCCCTGCGGCTGCGCGGTCCGGGCGGCGGGATCACGATGACCGGGCAGCTGGCGACCAAGGTCGCCGAACGGCCACGCCTGCATCTGGTCGGCTACGGCCCATCGGCCAGCACGGTCGGCGCCAATCGGGCGGGCCGAGCGGCCGCGGTGGAATTGCTCCGCGAACTGGCCGCCGGGGTCTGAGCGGCCCGGCACCGAGACCGCCGGGCCGGTGGTCGATCAGCGGCCGGTCAGTAGTAGACGGCGAGCGGGCCGTCGGGGCCGTCGATCACCTTGACCGGGGTGTCGAAGACCCGGGTGAGCACGTCGCCGTCCATGATCTCCGCCGGCGTGCCGAATTCGACGACCTTGCCCTCCTTGACCGCGCATATGTAGTCGGAGTAGCGCCCGGCGAAGTTGATGTCGTGCAGCACGGTGACGATCGTGCGCCCCAACTCGTCCGCCGCCCGCGACAGGTGCTTCATCATCTGCACCGAGTGCTTCATGTCCAGGTTGTTCAGCGGCTCGTCGAGCAGCACGAACTCGGTGTCCTGGGAGAGCACCATCGCGACGTAGGCGCGCTGGCGCTGGCCGCCGGAGAGCTGGTCGAGGTATCGCCCCTCGAGGTCGGTCAACTCGAGGAAATCGATCGCCCGGCTGATCACCTTCTCGTCCTCGACGGTCAACCGGCCCTTGTTGTACGGGAAGCGACCGAAGCCGACGAGCTGACGGACGGTCAGCCGGGTGATGAACGAGTTCTCCTGCCGCAGGATCGAGACGATCTTCGCCAGATCCTTCGACGGGGTGCTCGACACGTCGTAGCCGGCGATGGTGATCGTGCCCTCGTCGAGGCCCAGCAGTCGACCGATCATGGTCAGCAGGGTCGACTTGCCGGCGCCGTTGGGCCCGATCAGGGTGGTGATTCCGCCGGCGGGGATCTGCAGATCGACCGGCCCGATGGCGACCTCGTCGCTGTACCGCTTCTGCACATCGGTCAGGGAGATCACAGCCGCCCCTTTCGGAGAATCACGAGCAGGAATACCGAGCCACCGATCAGCTCGATGATGATGGACGGCGCTCCCGCGGCGTAGAAGATATTGCGCAGGATCACGTAGGCACCGACGAGCACCACGAACGCCGACAGCACGGCGATCGGGAAGATTCGGCGGTGGTCGTAGGTGTCGGCGAACTGGTAGGCCAGGGTCGCGACGAGGAAGCCGAAGAAGGTCATCGGGCCGACGAGCGCGGTGGACACCGCCATCAGGACGGCGACCAGGAAGAGCACCTGCATCAGTTCGCGGCGGTGGTCCATGCCCAGGCCGGTGGTCATATCCCGGCCGAGGGCCAGCACGTTGAGCCGCCGGGTGCGCATCCACAGCAGGCTCGCGGCCACCAGACAGAGCGGGATCGCGATCGGCAGATAGCCAAAGTCGGCATTCGACACCGACCCGAACAGGCGGGCCTGCAGGATGTCGAACTCGCTCGGCGTCAGCAGGCGCTGCATGAAGTTCGATACCGCCGCCAGGCCGCCGCCGATGATGATGCCGATCAGCAGCATCACCTGCAGGTTGGCGTACTTGCCGGACAGCAACCACCCGTAGAGCGCCACCGCGAGGCCGACCATCAGCACCAATTGCAGGACGAACTGGACGCGGCCCTGAAGCATGACGATCCCCGCCGCGCCGAGGAAGTAGACCGCGGAGGTCTGTACCGCCACGTACAGCGATTCGAAACCCATGATCGACGGGGTGATGATGCGGTTGTTGGTGACGGTCTGGAAGCTGACCGTCGCGATCGCCTGGCAGATCGCGACCACGACCATCACGATCAGACTGTTCACCCGCAACTCGGCGATCCGCCAGAAACCGGCGGTGCCGAAGGGCGCCGGGTTGTTCCAGGTGAGGAAGCCGATGGCGAAGATGACCGCGAGCACGATCAGCACGGCCAGCGCGATTCGATAGCGTCGTCGCGACCGCGCATCGGGCAGCGGGCCGGACGAACGTTCGGGTTGCGGCGTCACGCGCGCCGCGACGGATTCAGACACGACGCCGCTGCCTCAGGAGAAGGAAGATGAACACCGCGGCGCCCAGGACGCCGAGTACCAGGGATACAGGCACCTCGAAGGGCGCGATGATCGTGCGGCCGATCAGGTCGCAGACGGTGACGATCGCGATGCCGAGCAGGCAGACCCACGGCAGGTTGCTGCGCAGATCGTCGCCGCGCACCATCGACACGATGTTCGGCACGATCAGGCCCAGGAAGGGCAGGTTGCCGACGACGACGGTGACCACGCCGGTGGCGATCGCGATCAGCGCGGTGCCGAGCAGGATGATCCGGTTGTAGTTGAGTCCGACATTGGTCGAGATGTCCTCGCCCAGTCCGGCGACGGTGAAGCGGTCGGCGACGAAGAAGACCACCAGGACGACCAGCGCGACGATCCACAGCACCTCGTACTGGCCGCGCAGCACCGAGGTGAAACTGCCGGCGAACCAGACGCCGAGGTTCTGCAGCATGTCGGTCTGCAATGCGATGAACGTCGAGATCGAGCCGATGACCGCGCCGAGCATGATGCCGATGATCGGCACGATCAGCGACGAACGCAGCGATACCCGCCGCAGGACCAGGAAGAAGACCATCGTGCCGATGAACGCGGCGATCACCGCGCCGATCATCCGTTCCATGATGGTCGGCTGTGGCATCAGGATCATCACCAGCAGCAGGCCGAGTCCGGCCCACTCGGTGGTACCGGTGGTCGTCGGCTCGACGAAGCGATTCTGGGTGAGCAACTGCATGATCAGCCCGCACATCGCCATCGCCGCCCCGGCCAGGACCAGGGCGACCGTGCGTGGAATGCGGGTGATCGCGAACATCTCGGCGCCGTCCTCGGCCCCGAAGATGTCGTAGACGCCGGTGAACAAGGAGAGCACCAGCAGCGCGGCCACCAGCAGGATCCCGATCAGCAGTTTGGGGTCGAACAACCGCCCCTTCGACCGGCGGGCACCTTCGCCGGGCCGAACCGGGTCGGCATCCCCGGGCCGACCTTCGTCGGGATCCCCGGACCGACGTGCGTCGGGGGGTGCGGTCATCGTGGCGTCCTGTGGAAGTCGGGGCGGTGCGAGGTCGGCCGCGGCGGGGGTGGTGGAACGGCCGTCGGCGACGGAACCGCGGGTGCGGTCCCGTCGCCGGGCGGCTGTGGGTCGAGCGGCCCGATCAGGCCTGCGAGCCCTCGAGCGCGTCGGCGAAGGAGCCGAAGAACTCGGTGTAGGTCTGGATGCCCTCGTTGGTGTAGGTGTCCGCGGGCAGGTAGACGATGTTGCCCTCGCGCACGGCGGTGACGTTGGCGAGCGCCTGCGAACCGGTGATCACCTCGGCGGCCGGGGCGGAATCCTCACCGGCGAGCGGGGCGTCGCGGTCGAGCACGAGAATCCAGTCCGGGTTGGAGGCGGCGATCGCCTCGACCGAGATGTCGTCGCCCTGGTGATCCTCGGTGGCGCCGTCGACCTGCACGGCCGGGGTCAGGTCCAGGATGTCGTAGACCGGTCCGAGGGTGCGGCCGACTCCCGGTGCCAGGTAGCCGATCTCGCCGCCGGAGACGTTGATCGCCAGGACGGTCTGGGACGGGTCGTAGGCGGCGCGGGCGCGCTCGATCTGCTCGTCGAGGTTGTCGCCGAGCTCGGTGGCCTCCGACTCGCGGTCGAAGATCTGGCCCAGGACGGTCACCTGACGCTTGAGCTCCTGGTCGAAGGGCTCACCCTCGCGCGGGTCGAGCTCGACCACGGCGGCGTCGGGGACCAGCGAGACGATGTCGCTGCGGTACTGCTGGAAGCGCTGGCCGTTGATCACCAGGTCGGGATCGGCGGCGACGATCGCCTCGAGATCGGGCTCGTTGTGGTTGCCGATGTCGACGATCGAGTCGTCGTTGACGTAGCCGATCGTGTCCGGCATCAGCGCGACGGCGGCCGCGGTCAGCGGGATACCCCAGCTGTCGAGCGTCTCGAAGGTGCGGTTGTCCGTCGCGACAACCGAAGTCGGCGGGACCGTCACCGTCTGGGTGCCGAAGTTGTCCTCGACCTCGATCGTCTCCGACCCGGAGGCGGAGCTGTCGGTACCGCTCGAGCTACAGGCTCCGAGCACCAACGCCGACGCCGCGAGCAGCGCCACCGCTGGATAACGACCGATTCCACGCATATGAATGTTCCTCCCGAATAGCCTTGTCGCGCAACGAATCGCTCCGGTCGCGCAGCAGCGACACGCGGGGGTTCCCGGCAACCGGTTGGTTGGAGCTTTACGATGCGTTAACCATGCATCGCTGAACGACTATAGGCGAGCCTTGGCTAAGCGTCGACGTCGGCCCCTTGTGATGTCGACCGCGGTCACTTTCGGCAGAACGCGACATATCGGTCGCCCGGGGTCCGGCAACAGCGCTCCGGCGACGCGACGACCGCCCGAAGGAGCACGATGGAGCGATGCCTCACCCCATCTGGAAGGACGAGCCGGACGAACACGACTTTCCGGCCGCCGCAGACTATCTCGAACTGATCGCCACACCGGATCACGTCCGCGCGATCGTCGCGGCACTGCGCACCGCGCCCACGGTGCGCAAGAAGGCGAAGGACCTCCTGCGCGCCACCCGCCTGACGCTGCTGGAGATGGACAACCCGGCCGTGGCCGCCGACCTGGCCAAGGTCCATCACGGCGAGCCGCTCTCTCCCGTGCTGGTGGTCCGCGGGGACCTCGGCCGGGGCGTGGACGCCCAGATCGCCGACGGCTACCACCGCATCTGCGCCGGTTGGTACGTCAGCGAAAACACCGAGATCCCCTGCCGCATCGTCGACGCGGGCACCTGAGCGGACCGTCGGACCACCCGGCGCCCGCGACCGCGACCGCGACCGCGACCGGGGATCCCGGAGGGTCGCTATCGGTCGGTTCCGATCAGAAGGTGTCGGGATTCGGGCCGGTGCGGCCGTCCGCCCGGTCGAGCCCGTCGATGCGCGCGATCTGCTCCTCGGACAGCTCGAAGCCGAAGATGTCGAAGTTCTGGGCGATCCGCTCCGGGGTGACCGACTTCGGGATCGTCACGAAGCCCTTCTGGATATCCCAGCGCAGGATGACCTGCGCGGGGCTGACGCCCAACTCGGCGGCGATCGCGCCGATCGCCGGGTCGCCGAGGACCGCCCCGGAACCGAGCGGGCTCCACGCCTCGGTGACGATGCCGTGCTCGACGTCGAAGGCGTGCAGCGCGCGCTGCTGGAAGTACGGGTGCACCTCGATCTGGTTGATCGACGGCACCTGCCCGAGGGTGTCGATCAACGTGGTCAGCGTCGGCTGGGTGAAGTTGGACACGCCGATCGAGCGGACCCGACCGTCGGCCTGCAGCTTCTGAAAGGCGCGGAAGGTGTCGAGGTAGGCGCCGCGGTCGACCTGCTGCCAGTGGATGAGGTACAGGTCGAGATAGTCCAGGCCGAGGCGTTCGAGCGAGGCGTCGAAGGCCTTCAGCGTCGAGTCGTACCCCTGGTCGTCGTTCCACAGCTTGGTGGTGACGAACAATTCGTCGCGGGCGATCCCCGACCCGGCGATCGCGCGGCCGACGCCGACCTCGTTGCCGTAGATCCGCGCGGTGTCGATATTGCGGTAACCGTCCCGCAGCGCCGTCTCGACGGCCGGCTGCGCCTGGTCGTCCGGCACCTGCCAGACGCCGAAGCCGAGCTGCGGGATGCGAACGCCGTCGTTCAGGGTGACGACGGGCGGGGTTACCGAGGTATCGATGGCTGTCATATCCGTGGGCAACACCGGCCGATACGTCGATGTTCCGATGCGACCATCACACCCGCGAACGCTTGCCATTCCCAGCGACGGCGGGGAGATGCGAAACCTGCGGGACCGCCACCGCTCGGTCGGGCACATATGCGCCGGCCGATCGGACCGTTTCCGGCCAGAAGCGCATGACACGTCCGTCGACTTGGTGTAATTGAGACATGACTACCGGCGCCTATCGCACGGCCTTCGACCAAGCAGCCACCGATCCCGAAGCATTCTGGCTCAGTGCGGCGGAAGCGGTCACCTGGGAGCACTTTCCCACGCGGGCGCTCGACGACTCCGACGCCCCGGTCTACCGCTGGTTTCCCGACGGCCGACTGAACACCTCGGTCAACGCGCTCGACCGCCACGTCGAGGCCGGCAACGGCGACCGGGTCGCGGTGATCGCCGATTCCGCGATGACCGGCACGTCGAAGACCTTCACCTACAGCGAGCTGCTCGACCTGGTCGCCCGCTTCGCCGGCGTGCTGGCCGCGCAGGGCGTCACCGCCGGCGACCGGGTGGTCATCTACCTGCCGATGATCCCCGAGGCACTGATCGCGATGCTCGCCTGCGCGCGCATCGGCGCCGTGCACTCGGTGGTCTTCGGCGGATTTGCCGCCAAGGAACTCGCCGCCCGCATCGACGACGCCGCGCCGGTCGCGATCATCACCGCCTCCGGTGGCCTCGAGCCCGGCCGCGTCATCGAATACCTCCCGATCGTCGCCTCGGCGATCGAGCAGTCGGAAGTACGCCCCGAGACGGTGATCGTCGTCGATCGCGAGCAGATCCCCGGCTCGGCCGCCGACTTCGGCTGGCTCGACTGGGCGACCGAGATCGCCGGCGCGCAGCCCGCCGATCCGGTGATCGTCGCCGCCACCGATCCGCTGTACATCCTCTACACCTCGGGCACCACCGGTAAGCCGAAGGGCGTCATCCGCGACAACGGCGGCCACGCGGTCGCGCTGACGTGGTCGATGAAAAACATCTACGACATCGGGCCCGGCGACGTCATGTGGACCGCCTCGGACGTCGGCTGGGTGGTCGGCCACTCCTATATCGTCTACGGCCCGCTGCTGGTCGGCGCCACAACCGTTGTCTACGAAGGCAAGCCGGTCGGCACCCCGGACGCCGGCGCGTTCTGGCGGGTGATCTCGCAGTACGGCGTCAAGGCGATGTTCACCGCCCCGACCGCGCTGCGCGCGATCCGCAAGGTCGATCCCGACGCGGAATTCCTTTCCAAGTACGACATTTCGAGCCTGACGACCCTCTTCGCGGCCGGCGAACGACTCGACCCGGCCACCTACGAGTGGGCCAGCGAGATCCTGCAGCGCCCGGTGATCGACCATTGGTGGCAGACCGAGACCGGCTGGGCGATCTGCGCGAATCTGCGTGGGCTCGAACCGATGCCGATCAAGTCGGGCTCGCCGACCGTGCCGGTGCCCGGCTATCGGGTGCGCGTGGTCGACGGGATGGGTGTCGACGTCCCCGCCGGGCAGGAGGGCAGCATCATCATCGATCTGCCGCTCCCGCCGGGAACCCTCGCCGGGCTCTGGGGCGATCGGGACCGGTACATCTCGTCGTACCTGTCGGCCTTCCCCGGCGCCTACCTGACCGGTGACGCCGGCATCCTCGACGAGGACGGCTACCTGACGGTGATCGGCCGCACCGACGACGTGATCAACGTTGCCGGACACCGCCTGTCGAGCGGCGCGATCGAGGCGGTCGTCGGATCGCATCCCGCGGTGGCAGAGTGCGCCGTCATCGGCATCCACGACGCGCTCAAGGGCCAGAAGCCCAGCGGCTACGTCGTTCTCAAGGCCGGTACGGACATCACCGAGGATCAGCTGCGCAAGGAGCTGGTCACGATGGTGCGCGATCAGATCGGCGCGGTGGCGACGTTCAAGGACGTCACCGTGGTGCAGGCGCTGCCGAAGACCCGCTCCGGCAAACTGCTGCGCAAGACGATGCGGCAGATGATCGACGGCGAGCAGTACGCGGTGCCGTCGACCATCGAGGACCCGGCCGTGCTCGACGCGCTGCGCGACCAGTTGCTCGATTCCTGAGTCGGGGCGATGCCGGGCCCGATGCGGGCCCGGCTCCCCCGACCGCGACCGTCAGTTGGTCGCGAGCAGATCGATCACGAAGACCAGGGTCTTGCCGGACAGGTGATGTCCGGCGCCCGCGGGTCCGTAGGCGAGCTCCGGCGGGATGGTCAGGCGGCGACGTCCGCCGACCTTCATTCCCGGGATGCCCTCCTGCCAGCCCTGAATCAGGCCGCGCAGCGGGAACGTGATCGACTCGCCGCGGTTCCAGGACGAGTCGAACTCCTCGCCGGTGTCGTATTCGACGCCGACGTAGTGCACCTCGACGGTGGCTCCGGGCACGGCTTCCGGGCCGTCTCCCTCGACCAGATCGAGAATTTCGAGCTGCGCGGGGGCGGGGCCCACCGGTGCATCGACCTCGGGCTTGGTCATTGTCCAACTCCCTCTTGCATCGGGCCGCGGCCGAGACGACAGCGGCGTTGCATTGCGCGCGTCACTCTAATGCGTCGGCACGGTCGGGACCGCAATCGGGCGGTACGGGTCCCGGCCCGGAATCGTGCCGCCGGCAGCCTCGTTCGACCGGGACGGCCCGGACACACCACCGGCCGGGCACCTTCGGGTGCCCGGCCGGTGGTGTGTCGAGAAGATCAGCGACCCTCGAGGGCCGCGTAGTCCCGCTCGGTGTAGCCGGTGTAGATCTGCCGCGGACGGCCGATCTTGGTGGTCGGGTCCTGGTGCATCTCCCGCCAGTGCGCGATCCAGCCGGGCAGCCGGCCGAGCGCGAAGAGCACGGTGAACATGCGGGTCGGGAAGCCCATCGCCCGGTAGATCAGGCCGGTGTAGAAGTCGACGTTCGGGTACAGCTTGCGCTCGATGAAGTAGTCGTCGGTCAGCGCCGCCTCTTCGAGGCCCTTGGCGATGTCGAACAGTTCGTCCTGGGTGCCGAGCTTCTGCAGGATGGTGTCGGCGGTCTTCTTGACGATCGCGGCGCGCGGGTCATAGTTGCGGTAGACGCGGTGGCCGAAGCCCATGAGCTTGACCCCGTCCTCCTTGTTCTTGACCTTGTTGACGAACTCGGCGGCGTTGCCACCGTTGGCCTTGATCTGGTTGAGCATCTCGAGCACGGCCTGGTTGGCGCCGCCGTGCAGCGGGCCCCAGAGCGCGTTGATGCCGCCGGATACCGAGGTGAACAGGTTGGCGTCCGAGGAGCCGACCAGGCGCACGGTCGAGGTGGAACAGTTCTGCTCGTGGTCGGCGTGCAGGATGAACAGCATGTCGAGGGCGGCTACGATCTCGGGATCGGCCTCGTAGGGTTCGGCGGGCAGACCGAACGTCATGCGCAGGAAGTTCTCCACATAGGACTTGGAGTTGTCCGGGTACAGGAACGGCTGTCCGGTCGACTTCTTGTGGGCGTAGGCGGCGATCGTCGGCAGCTTGGCCAGCAACCGGATCGTCGAGAGCTCCACCTGCTCCGGGTCATCGGGGTCGAGCGAGTCCGGGTAGTACGCCGAGAGGGCATTCGCCGCGCTGGAGAGGACCGGCATCGGGTGGGCGTCGCGCGGGAACCCGTCGAAGAACCGCTTGAGATCCTCGTGCAGGAGGGTATGTCGGCGGATCTTGTCGGTGAACGTCTCGAGCTGATCGGCGGTCGGCAGCTCGCCGTAGATCAACAGGTAGCTGACCTCGAGGAAGGTCGAGCGTTCCGCGAGCTGCTCGATCGGGTAACCCCGGTACCGCAGGATGCCCGCCGCCCCGTCGATATAGGTGACCGCCGACTTGGTGGATGCGGTGTTGACGAATCCACTGTCGAGGGTGGTCAGGCCGGTCGCGGCAAGCAGCTTGCCCAGCTCGATTCCGTCGTTGCCTTCCGTCGCGTGGACGATTGGCAGATCCAGGGTCCCACCGGGGTACGTGAGTGTGGCTCGAGCGTCGTTGTCATCGGACACAGTTCTGTCCCTCTCGGCAGCGCGGTGAATGTGTTGCCCAAAATCTAGTCGTAAATGCGCGTTTCCGCCGCAGCCTATCGGGCTGATGGCCTTCCGATTGTGCCTTGTGATGCCATCTTCGGGCCACCGGGTGTCCATTTCCGCCGGCTACTATGCAATCGATGTCTACTGAAGCTGGTGCGCTCGCAGCGACTCAACAGTCTCGACGATGGATCGACTCGACGGTGATCGACATCGTGGTTGTTATCGCGACGTTGGCGGGTGCCAATCTGGTTGCCACATTCGCGCCCACGGCGGTTGCGATCGGTGCGGTTCCCGTCGGCGCGGCGCTGGTGTTGGCCTACGCCCGGGTTCGCGGAGTTCGCTGGTCGGAGCTGGGTTTTTCGCGCAGTCACCTCTCACGTGGTGCCAAGCACGGTTTGGTCGCCGGTGCGATCACCGTCACAGCGGTCACGGCGATCGCGTTGCTGCCGATGGCCCAGCCGGCCTTCCTCAACGAGCGGTACGGGGTGAACGTCGGCGCGACCCTGCTGGCGGTCTTCGTTCTGATTCCGCTCCAAACGGTCATTCCGGAGGAAATCGCCTTTCGAGGCGTCCTGCACGCCAAGATGGCTCGACGCTTCGACGTGAAGTGGGTCACAATCGGCTCGTCGGCCCTCTTCGGCGTCTGGCACATCGCCACCGCGACCGGAATGAGCGCCGGCAACGTCGGATTCGGCCGTCTGGTGGGCACCGGGCTGGCGGGGCAACTCGCCGGCGTGGCGGTCGCGTTGGTGGCCACCACAACCGCCGGGATCATCTTCTCGTGGCTGCGTCAGCGCGGCGGCAGCATCCTGGCACCGATCGGCCTGCACTGGGCGATCAACGGCGCCGGGGCGTTGGCCGCGGTCGCGGTGTGGCACCTGACCATGTCCTGATCCCGCCGGCCGATCGGGCCGCAGCCACCTCCGCCGATCGGTTGCCATCTCGTCGGCGTACGTACCGAACGCTCGGTCGTATTTGACGGCCCGCAGTTGAGGGCCCGTAGTTAAGGGCCGTCGGGGGCGAGGTCCAGATCGTCCGCGATTCGCTCCACGGCCGCGCCGAAGAAGGCCGGAGCGTCGATGACCGATCCGACGAAGTGGCCGAACAGCTCGAACGACACCAGCCCGAAGACCGAACTCCACGCGATGACGGCCTGCTCGATCCGACGCTCGTCCAGCCGCAGCGACCTCCCCTCGGCCTCTTCGAGCAGGAACTCCCGGACCGCGTCGGTCAGCCCCGTCCCGACCGCGTCGGTCGATTCCACCCCGACCGCCTCGGTCGATTCCACCCCAACCGCGTCGGTCGAGTCCGAATCGTCCACGTCGGCCGAGTCCGCTCCGTCCGCGTCGGGCGGCCCCGCCTCCGCCGCTGGGGTCCCCCGGTTCGCATCCATCCCGGCCGGGGTTGCCGGCTTCTCGTCGCCGGCCAACCACCCGGTGACCACCGCCCCCACCAGCACCCGGGTCACCCGCGAGGCGGCGGGCACCGTATCGGCCGGGGCCCGGTAGCCGGGCACGGGCGATCCGTAGAGCAGCGCGTACTCGTGCGGATGGTCGAGCGCCCACTGCCGCACGGTCGCACACGCGGTGCGCCAGCGCCGGCGCGGGACGACCCCCTCGGCCGCGTCGAGGCCGCGGGCGACGACGTCCGTCTCCTCCGCCGCCCGGCCCAGTTCGCCGTAGCACTGCACCAACAGCGCGGTGATCAGGTCGTCGCGACTGGCGACGTAGCGGTAGACCGCGGACGAGACCACCCCGATATCGCGGGCGACCGCCCGCAGCGACAGGGCCGCGGGGCCGACGACGGCCAACTGCCCCCGCGCGGAGGCCAGGATGTCGGCGGTCATCTCCGCCCGGGCTCGGGCGCGCGCGGTAGTCATGCCGGTCAGTCTAGAGCTTTCCGAGAGCGCTGCTCGCAGATCGGCGGGAGCGGCGACCCGTCTCGCGGCGTCCACAACCACCCCGTTTCGGAGGGGTGCGAGGAGATAGTTGTCGCCGCCTGCCCGAGAGCGCCGGTTTGTGGCCGCACCCAGCCGACGCCCACCCGAGGCGACGACGCCGGCAGATCCTCCATATACCCATGGGGGTATACAATCGGCGCTGGATTGCCCCAGAGAAAGGTGCCCCCATGTCCGGAGAAACCACGACCGCCCTGGCGATCGCCACCGCCCTGCAGACCTCGATGGAGGACGCGCTAGAACGCACCCGCGCCGCGTTGGCCGAGCAGGGTTTCGGGATTCTGACCGAGATCGACCTGTCGAGCACCCTCGAGACGAAGATCGGCGCGCACGTCGAGCCGTACGTCATCCTCGGCGCCTGCAACCCACCGCTGGCCCACCGCGCCGTCACCGCGAACCGGCAGATCGGCCTACTGCTGCCGTGCAATGTCGTGGTGCGACAGGACCCGCAGGACGAGACGCTGATCCACGTCGAGGCCATGAACCCGAACCTGATGGTCCGCGTCACCGACGACGAAGCCCTCGCCGCCGTGGCCGCCGACGCCGGCACCCGATTGACCACCGCGATCGCCGGCCTCACCGCCTGACCGTCCCACCCGCTCCCCGCCGATCGCCCACTCCCTGCAACGGGTCCGCCGCGGGGCGGCCGCGCGTCAGCGGTGGGGCGTTGCCGCCAACCTGCGCAGGTGCGCGTCGATGGCGTCGATCGCCTCGTCGGCCGACATCGCGTCGAGCAGTACCGCCGCCGACAGACCGGTGACCGCCGCGGTGAACATCCGCGCCTCGGCGACCGCCTCGACATCTTCGGCGATCTCCCCCGCCGCCCGGCCGGCGTCGAGCAACCCGGCCAGCAGCGAGATCAAGGCCCCGTGGTTGTGGTGCGCCTGCGCGCCGCGGATCTCGGGATCGGTCAGCCCGACCGCGCCGACCGCGTGGTAGAGCACCATCATCTCGCGGCTGTCCTCGTCGGTGGGCAGGAACGACACCCCGACCGCCCGCATCCGGTCGATCGCCCCGGCCCCCGGCCCGAGCGCGGACAATCGGGCGGCGAAGCGCTCGGCCATCCGACCCGACACGATGTCGACGGTACGCAGCAGCAGGTTCTGCTTGCTCCCGAAGTAGTGCTGCACCAAGGCAACCGACATCCCGGCCTCCGCCGCCACCTCACGGAAGGTGACCGCGGCCAGGCCGCGCTTGCCCGCCAACCGCGCCACGGCCCCCGCGATCTCGCGACGGCGTTCATCGTGATCGACCTGCTTCGGCATGACGTCCGCGCACTCCTCCCGCCTCGTTCGCTGTACAACCGTACTACGATCGTTTTATAGTACGTTCGTACAACGAAGGGAGTGTCCATGAAGCGCACGATCAGCCGATTCCGCACCCCGGAGGAAACCGCGCGCTATCGCGCGCTGGGCGAACGACTGATCGACATGCGATGGCCCGATGTTCCGCGCACGACGCTCCACGTTGAAACCTCCTATGGCACAACGCAGGTACGCCGCGTCGGCACCGCCGGCGGCACGCCGATCGTGATGGTTCACCCGTTTCCCGGCAGTTCGGCCGCCTTGTACGGGTTCGTCGGGCCCGCTACGCGCGACCACACCCTGTACCTGCCGGAGACGATGGGCGGTCCCGGCTACAACACCCAAACCGCGCCGATGCAGACGGTCGATGACCTCGCCTCGTGGCTGGACCAGACACTCGACGGGCTGGGCCTCGCCGAGGTCCACCTGGCCGGTTACTCGCAGGGCGGGTTCATCGCCGCGGTTCTCGCCGCCCGGCCCGAACGGCTCGCGACGCTGACGCTGCTCGATCCCGGTGGAGCGATCACCAGAATCCGCCGCGGAGTCATCCCCTTCATGATCGTCGCCGGACTGAAAGTGCTCGCCGCTCGGGACAAGCCGGCGGCGATGCAGAAGGTCAGCCATCGCTTCAACGGCAGCTCCACCGATCTGCCGCGCGAAGCCTTGGAGATGGTGATCATGGCGGCGACCGCCACCCAGATTCCCACTCCGACCAAGCTTTCGGACGATCAATTGCGGCGCATCACCATGCCGACCCTGGTGATGCTCGGCGAGCAATCCCGGCTCTACAGCCCGCGCACCGTGGCCAGGCAGGCGCGGCGACTGCTTGCGAACCCGACCGTCGAGATCTGGTCGGGCGGACACGGATTCGCCGTGGACCATCTCGAACAGGTCATGGCCCGAATGCTCGACTTCATCGACCGGCACGACCGCCGACGCGCCACCCGGTAGCGGAGCACACCCCTACCCGCGTTCCCACAGGTTTCACCCCGACACCGACCGAGGAGGCACCATGGCCGACAAACTCGCCGACTTCCGCAAGCCCGAAGACGCCGAAGCCTACTACCGGCTCTACGACCGCATTCTCGAAGAACACTGGCCGACCATCGCGCACGAGGAGATCGACATTCCGGGACGCTTCGGCACCACCCGGGTCCGGCGCACCGGGTACGCCGAAGGCACGCCGATCGTGATGCTCCACCCGACCCAGGGCGGCTCGATCGGCCTGACCCCCTTCATCGGACCACTGGCACAACACCATTGCGTGTACACCCCCGATGTGATCGGAACGCCGGGCCGCAGCGTGCAAACCGCGCCGATGCAACCACCGCAGGACTGGGTGACCTGGCTGGACGAGACCCTCGACGCCCTCGGGCTCGATCGGGTGCATCTGGCCGGCTACTCCGAGGGTGGCTACATGGCCCTGCTCAACGCGTCGATGACCGCCCGCCCGGAACGCCTCGCCACGGTGACCCTGCTCGAACCCGGTGGCGCGCTGGCGACGATGCGCACGTCGTCCTTCGTCGGCATGCTGATCAAGATGATTCCGCTGATGACGGCGCGCAACGCGGCGAAGCGCAAGGAGAGGATGCGCGAGTTCAGCCGGTGGTTCAACGGCGACGGCTACGAATCGACGGACGACGTTCTCGACCTCGTCCCGCTGGCGATGACCTTCCGCCAGACCACCGGCCTGCCGAAGAAACTGTCCGATGACCAATTGCGCCGCATCACCATGCCCACCCATCTGATGCTCGGTGACTCCTCACGGCTGTTCGACGCTCACAAGGTCGCCGGCCGGGCCCGCCGACTGCTCCCCGAGGTCACCGTCGACATCCGGCCCGGCGGACACGGTTTCGGCTACGCCCGCCCGGAGGAGGAGATGGCCCGTGTGTTGGCGTTCATCGCCGATCACGAACGCGGGCGCGTCACCCGCTGACCGGCGGCTCCCGACCGGTCCGATCGCCCACTAGGCTGCGCCGCACAGGGTGGGATACGACCGGCGCCGGCGGGGGGCTTCAGCGTGGACGACAACAGGTACGCGATCTTCGAAAAAAAGAGCAGAGCAGAGGCTTTCGAACAGCTCTACGACAAAGTCCTCGAACGCGACTGGCCCGGCGCTCGGTCCGAGATGGATCTGCCGGGACGCTTCGGGAGCACTCGGGTGTACCGGACCGGGCCCGCCGAAGGCACGCCGATCGTCCTACTGCACCCGGCGATCGGCGGCGCCTCCGCCGGACTCGCACCGTATGTCGGCCCACTGACGCAGAAGCACCCGGTCTTTGCCATCGACATCCTCGGGACGCCCGGCAAGAGCGTGCAGACCGAGCCGATGTGGCTTCCCCGCGACCGCGGCGTCTGGCTCGCGGAGACGCTCGCCGCGCTTCACCTGGATCGCGTCCACCTGGTCGGCTTCATCGACGGTGGATACCTGGCATTGTTCACCGCGGCACAGCATCCCGAACGGGTGGCGACGGTGACCACGGTGGACGACGGCTGGTCGCTTGCCACTATGCGTCGGAAGCACCTGCTGCGGATCGCCTACCAGCAAGCGCGGATACGCATGACCAAGGACCCGGCCGCCCGGCGCGAGCGTAGGCGGGCCCTCCAGAGGTGGCTCGGAGGGGTCGACTACGAGTTGCCGGACCTCGAGGTCGACGAGACCCTCGAGTTGGAGCGGCTCGTGACTCCCGTGGCGTCGAACTGTCTGATCGTCGGCATGCTGACCGACAGCGAACTGGCCCGCATCCACGCACCGACTCTCGTGATGCTGTGTGAGGCCCCGATACAGTTCGACCCCGTCGAGGCGGCCCGCCGCGCCGAGCAGGCGATCCCGCGGGTCACGGTCGACATGCGGCCCGGTGGCCACTCCTTCTACCACGCCTACCCGGACCGGGAAATGACCCGCGTTCTGGCGTTCATCGACTACCACGAAGCGGGGTAGTCGCTCGCCCGCTCCACCCGCATTCGCCTCCCCTCGACCACTCAATTAAGCTACACTCCGTTACTTAGTAACTACTTGTTACGCAGAGATGGAGATGGTGATGGGCGTTCCCGGACGCACCCTGGTGATCGGATCGACCGGTCCGATGGGCCGCGAGGTACTGAAACGAGCCGCAGACGTCGGGGCGACCGTGCGCGCCTTCGCCCGCACGCCCGCCGCACTGGACGGGGTGACCGATGATGTGGCGCAGGGCAACGTCCTGGACGGCGACTCACTGCTCGCGGCCCTCGACGGGGTGGACGCGGTGATCTCGGTCCTCGGTTCCCGACCGGGCCGCGGCGACAAGCACCTGCTCGAGGAGGGCACCCGCGCTGTCGTCGAGGCGATGCGGCGGTCCGGCTGTCGACGGTTGGTCTGCGTGACCGGCATGGGCGCGGGTTCGAGCCGGGGGCACGGTCCGCTCTGGTACGACGCCCTGGTGCGGCCCACCATCCTGCGTGGGGTCTACGCGGACAAGGAGCGTCAGGAGAAGGTCATCGAGACGTCCGGGCTGGATTGGACGATCGTGCGCCCGGCGGTGTTGGTGGCCAAGCCACAGGACCGCCCCGTGAAGGCGGCGGTCGAGTTGGGGCGCACGGAGAAGATGGGCCCGTTGACCCGCGCCGACGTCGCCGCCTTCCTGCTCGACGATGTCGCCTCGCGCGACCACGTCGGCGCCGTCGTGCACCTCTACACATGAGCGGAACCACCGCCGGGCGGAGATTCGGGCTGCCCGCGATGTTGCCGCGCGACCCGGCCGAGCCGCACCGCGCCGCCAGCAACCTGGAACTCCTCTTCGACCTGGTCTTCGTTGTGGCGGTGTCGATCTCGTCGGTCACGCTGCATCACCTGGAGGCCGAGGGACGCCTGGCGGAGGGGGTGCTCGGCTACGGCATCGTCTTCGCGGCGATCTGGTGGGCCTGGATGACCTTCACCTGGTTCGGCACATCCTTCGATACCGACGACTGGCTCTACCGGGTGACGACCTTCGTGCAGATGGCGGGCGCTCTGGTGATCGCCGCCGGGGCGCCCGCGGCGATGGAGCACGGCGACCTGACCCGGGTGGTGATCGGCTACCTGATCATGCGTCTGGCCGCACTGCCGCAGTGGGCGCGGGTGGCGGCGACCAACCCGGGATACCGCCGGACCGCGGTGCGCTACATCATCGGAATCACTGTGGCGCAGACGCTCTGGTTGATCGCATTGGTCACCGTGGAGGCGACCGGGCGGCTGTGGATCTTCCTGCCGATCATCGCGATCGAACTGGCGGTGCCCGCCTTCGCCGAGCGGGCGCGGGCGACGCCCTTGCATCCGCACCACATCGCGGAGCGCTTCGGGCTGTTCACCCTGATTCTGCTGGGCGAGTCGATCCTGGCGTCGGCCAACGCGATCATCGAGGCTCTCGACTCCGGGGAGCACGTCCCGAACCTGTTGGCGCTGGCGGTATGTGGGCTGATCATCGTCACGACGATGTGGTGGACCTACTTCGCACGGCCGATGTCGTCGCGGATCGGTCGCGGGCTCGGCCCGGCGATGGTGTTCGGGTACTTCCACTACGTGATCTTCGCGGCGGCGGGGGCGTTCTCGGCGGGTATCGAGGTGGCGGTCGGCTCGTTCGCCGAACACGGCTCGCTCGGCGTGGTGGCGGCGCGGGCGACGCTGACGGTGCCGGTCGCCTGTTTCTTTCTCGGGGTGTGGTGGTTGGCGCTGCGCCCGACCCTTCCCACCGCGGCAAGCGCCGCCGTGGTGACCCTGGCGGCCGTGATGGCGGCAAGCGCTTTGCTGCCCGGGGCCGCATATGTCGTGGCGACCTGCGGCGTCGGGGTGGTCCTGCTGCTCGAAGCCACCCGGCGCCGCGCCCCATCGACGAGCACCGCACGCACGGAAGGCACCGCCGCGGTGCCCGGCTAGGGTCGTGAGCTATGTCGGAGCCACGCGGAACGGAAGCGGACATCACCGATCCGCGGATCACCCGCACGCGCGACAACGCCTTCGGTGCGCTCCGGGAGATCCTGGGCACCACACCGGGTGAAGCGCCGACATTCTCGGTGATCTCGCGGATATCCGGGATCGCCCGCAAGACCCTCTACGCACATTGGGACACCCCCGCGCGGATGGTGGGCGATTTCCTGCTCGCCCACCACACCGCCCCCGTTCGATCGGCCGATGTCGCCACCGATCCGCTGATGGCCTTCGTGACCGACGTGCGGGACAGCTTTCGCGACCCGGTGGTGTCCGCCGCGCTCGCCCACCTGATCGATGCCGCGGTGGGCGACCCGGCGGCCGCCGACGCGCTCGTCGCCCTCTCGCTCGCCCGGGCCGGCCACCTCGCCGAACGGGTCGGCGGCGACCCCGATCCGGAACGTCTGGCCGCCCTGGTCGGGCCGATTTTCTTCACTCGGTTCGTCCTGGGCAGCGATATGTCCGACGCGGCGCTTGCCGCCCTGGTCGAGCGTCACCGCTGATGGACACCCTGTTCGATGCGGAGCCCGACGAGCGGGCACCCGAGGAGATCGCTCCGGGCTCGCACTGGGTGCCCGGCTGGCTCGACGCCGCGGGCCAGCGGTGGCTGGTCGCCCGATTCCACGAGTGGGTGGCCGGGCCGGTGCCGCCGCGCGGGGCGAAGGTGCGCGGCCACGAGATGAGCGTCAAGACCGTCTGCCTCGGATGGCATTGGCGCCCCTACGAATACACCCGCACCGCGGTCGACGTGAACGGCCGGCGGGTCCTCGATGTCCCGGACTGGATGGTGCGGCTCGGCCGCAAGGCGCTCGCGGCCGCCGGTTGGGAGGATGACGTGGTCGCCGCGTACACACCGGACGCCGTGCTGGTCAACTGGTACGACGTCGACGCCCGGATGGGGATGCACCAGGACAAGGACGAGGACTCCCTCGCCCCGGTGGTGTCGCTGTCGATCGGCGACGCGTGCACCTTCCGCTTCGGCAATACCGAGACGCGCACCAGGCCCTACCGCGATATCCGTCTGGAGTCCGGCGACCTGTTCGTTTTCGGAGGCCCGTCGCGCCTGGCCTATCACGGTGTCCCCAAGATCTTTCCGCATACCGCCCCCGCCGACTGCGGCCTCCCCGGCGGCCGCATCAACCTCACCCTCCGTATGACCGGCCTGACCGATGCGCCGACGATCCGGCACCGTTAGCCGCGCTGAGCGCGGCTGCGCGTTCCGGATCGTCGCCGGATTGGGCGCGGCGGAAGGAGCCGGGGCTCATGCCGGTGCGGTGGCGGAAGTAGCCGGAGAAGTTGGCGGCGTCGTCGAAGCCGAGGGTCTCGCCGATATCGGCGACCGTCGCGTCGTCGTGCACCAGCATCCGCTTGGCCTCCAGGACAACACGCGCGTCGATGAGTTGCTTGACCGTCAGCCCGGAGTTGCGTTGTGAGACCCGATTGAGGGTGCGCTCGGAGTAGCCGATGCGGTCGGCGTAGTCGGCCACGGTGCGGGTGCGGGTGAAGTCGGCGTCGATCCGTTCGGTGAGCCAGTCGAAGACCTCGTCGCGGCCGCCCGGCCCGTCGCCGTCGGTGGTCGATGCGGTGTCGGAGGCGATGTCGTGCGCGGCGACCTGCAGGGCCAGCGCGGCGGCGGCGTGGCCGATCGCCGCCTCGCGGACGGTGGCGTGGGTCGGGCTCTCCCTGACGATGCCGTCGTACCAGCGCTGCAGATAGGCAAAGGCGTCGGCGAGCGCGGAGCCGGCCGGGGCGATGCCGGGCCACCGATTGGTGCGCCGGGCGCCGGTACGACGCAGCGCCGCGATGTCGACGGTGTCGAGGATCTCCGGCGGGAAGAGCAACACCTCCCCGTCGAAGCGGCCGATATCGCCCCACCGCTGGACCTGCCCGGTGTGCACCCACAACACATCTCCCGGTTCGAGCGGGTGGGTCACGAAGTCGACCTCGTGGGAGGCCCGCCCCGATCCGACCCGCACGATCATCTCGAAGCCGAGCCGCTGCGGCGCAACGAACTCCGCGGTCCCCGCCCGCCTCCGGAATGTGGCGATATCGGTGAACTCCGCGGTCCGCGAGGCCGCCCCGGGGGCGTAGGAAACCGGCCGAATCTGCGCTGTCCGGATATCACCATCCGCTGTCCCAAAACGCTCTGCCGGGCTCATTCGGCCAAACCTAATGTCGATCGCAGTACAGGAAAAGAGTTCCGGAAAGAAGGAATCGCCATGAGCGAGCTCACCTACACCATCATCGATCTCGCCGATTCGTCGCTGAACAAGGCGGCCGTGATCATCGGCGGGGAGCAGCAGGCCGTCGTCGTCGACGCCGGATTCACCCGCGCCGACGGACACCGCATCGTCGCTGCCCTGCTCGACGCCGGCACCCAGCCGACCGCGGTCTTCGTCACCGCCGGCGACCCGGACTTCTACTTCGGTGCCGAGGTCATCGCCGACGCCTTCCCGACCGTCCGCTTCCTCGCCCCGGCCGATGTCGCGACGCATATCCGCGAGACCTACGCCGGCAAGCTGGACGCCTGGGCCTCGCTGGGCGCGAATCTGCCGACCCGACTGGTCACGCTGGAGGACTTCGAGGGCGACTACGACCTCGAGGGCCACACCCTGGAGCTGCGCCGTATCGCCGACGGCCTCGGTGACCGCGGCTGGCATCTGTGGGACGCGCAGCAGCGCGCCTCCGTCGGTGGCATCCTGCTGTTCGAGGGCCTGCACGTCTGGACCGCCGATACCGGCACCGTCGAGGCCCGCGCCGCGTGGCTCGCGGCGCTCGACGCCCTCGAGGCGTTGAACCCGAGCTACGTCGTCGCCGGCCACCGCGTCGCCGGTTCCCCGACCGACCTCAGCGCGATCGACTACACCCGCGAGTACCTGCGGTTCTTCGACAAGACCATCGCGGAGTCGGCGGACGCCGCCGCGGCCGAGAAGGCGCTGCTCGCGCAGTACCCGGACGCCGGAATGCTCGTCGCCGTCGGCCTGGGCACCAAGGTCGCCACCGGCGAACTCGCCTGGGGCTGACCCGCCCGGCGCACCACCATCCCATCGCACGAGAGGACAATCACCATGTCGGACACCACCTTCCCGGCGCCCGGCCACAGCTGGGCTGCCCACTTCGGCGATCTCGCCTTCCGCCTGGATTTCGATCCGGACGGCCGCAAGCTGGCATTCGCGGCGATCGGCACCGAGCAGGCCGCCGAGGGCAATCAGACGGTCGAGTACACCGCGGTTCCCCTGCGCCAGGGCCTGTTCCTGGTCTACTGGCAGGAGGCCGGCGGCACGACCGTCAGCCATGTGGAGGACTTCGCCGAGGGCCGGGTGCACACCAACATCACCTCGCCGGACGGCACCTTCTTCAACGCCTCCGGCGCCTGGGAACAGCTGGCCTGACCCCGATCCGGCCGCGCCGATGCGCCGACGATCGGGCACGGTTGGCCGCGCCAACCGCGGGTTACCGTCCCGGATCGTCGCCACGTGTGGTCGTCTCGTCCCGATCGGCCGGAGCGGCCCGCAGGTAGCATCCTCACCCATCCGTCACCGCGGACGGGGAGGTTCCGCTGCAGTATGTGGGCGGGCTGCTCCTGGCGCTGGTGTGGCTACCCGCGTGGTTCGCGGTGTACGTGCTGCTGATCGGCCGCATCTTCTGGGGCGCGAGTGCCCGGGCGCGCCGTCCGTCGTGGACGCTGGGGCGTCGAGTGTGCACCTTCGTGCTTCACGCCTGCCACGCGTTGGCGTTGCTGGCCGCGGCGGCCGTTCCGGTCGGCAGTCTCGTCGCCGTGATCATGCTGTTCTCCGGAGGAGGCGGCTTCTGGGCCGGACTCCTCACCGGCGGGGTCATCGACGTGGTTGTTCTGCCCATCTACCTGATGATGTTGGCCTTCGCCAACGATCAGAACCCCGTCGACGTGGCGCAGGGTGAGCGCGATGCCCGCAACCAACCGCCCCGCCCCGCCCCGAGCGCGCCGCCGGTGGTCGAGCAGCCCAAGAAGGTGTGGACCGGCCCGAGGACGCGGGTGGGCTACGCAAGGACAGGCGCGGAGCGGGAGTGGTTCCGCGTCATCATTGTCGAACCCACCGACGTGGCCGGGCTCGGGGACGCCACCCGACGGCTCCTCGCCGATGTCCATCATCGCGACGACATGGGTCGGACGTGGGCGCGCCTGGATGCGATGAAGCTGACGGGGTGCAGCGCGCTCTACGTGAAGCTGCGCCGCCCGCCCGGTCGCGCGGTGCCCACCGAGGGGCGCCTGCGCGTCTACCGCGCCCTCGTCGAGGGCCTCACCGTCGAGGGGGTCGGACGGCTGGTCTTCTGCGGCGCGAGCGTGATCGGCTCGCGGGACGCTGCCGTGCACGATTTCGTCGTGACTACCGGACTCGATCCGGAACCCGGAAGCGACCACCCGGAGCAGGACCTGATCGCGGACCTGCTGGAAACGGTGCGGTGGGCGCTGGGTGACGACGACCCTGGCGTGTCGGAGGACGTGACGCGCGGCTTCCGCCGTATCAACGTCCCCGACTACTGACCGATCCCCAACGGATCTCCCGACGATTCGGCACCGTTAGCCGCGCCTACCGCGGGTAACGGTGCCGAATCGTCGCCGGAAGCCGGCGGAATGAGCCGGGGCCGACGCCGATCAGGTCCGTGGGCGGGTCACCCGGTAGCGCACGAACGCCGGGAAGGCGACCGAGGCGACCACCACCCCGACGATCACCAGAGCGCCACCGCCCGCAGCTGCGGCCGAGGCACCGACCACCGCGGCGGCGCCGCCGTGCACCAGGTCGCCGACGCGCGGTCCACCGGCGACGACGACGGTGAAGACACCCTGCAGCCGGCCGCGCACGTCGTCGTCGGCTGCCTCGAGCAGCATCGTCGAGCGCACGGCCGCGGAGAAGACGTCCGCCGCGCCGCCGATCGCCAACATCAGCACCGCCAACCACAGGAAGGCGCCGGCCGTGCCGTCGGACATGCCGACCACCAGGCCGAAGCCGAGCATCGCGGCGCCCCACACGATGATGCAGACCACGACGGTCAGGCCCTGCCGGCTCACCCGCGGCAGCCAGCCCGAGAAGATGCCGCCGACCACCGCGCCGATGGCGATGCCCGCCGACAGCACCCCGAGCGCGGTGCCACCGTCGACCGGATCACCGAAGTTGACGTGCGCCATCTCCGGGAACAACGCGCGCGGCATACCGAAGACCATCGCGATGATGTCCATGACAAACGACGCCAGCAGCACCCGATGCCCGGCCAGGTAGACGAAACCCTCCCAGACCTGCTTGAGCCCGGCCCGGCGGGTATTGCCGGTCGGCGGGATCGCGGGCAGTCGGATCACCGCCCACATGGTGAACAGCAGCGCGATCGCGTCGAGCAGATAGAGCGTCGAGAGCGACATGCTCGGCAGCGGGCCGATGCCGCCGATCAGCACGCCGGCCAGCACCGGTCCGGCGATCGATCCGAACTGGAGGACGGTCATGTTCAGCGAATTGGCCGCGGGCAGTTGCTCGGCGGGCAGGATGCGCGGCAACAGTGCGGTGCGGGTCGGCTGATTGATCGCGAAGAACGACTGCTGGATCGACAGCAGGATCAGCACCAGCCAGACGTTTTCGAGTCCGGCGGCGGCGTTGATCCACAACGCGACCGAGGAACCGATCAGACCGGTGGTGCTGACCATCAGCAGTTTGCGCCGGTCCATCACGTCGGCGAGGGCGCCGCCCCAGAGTCCGAAGCCGACCAGCGGGACCAGCGCGAACAGGCCCGCCAGGCCGACATAGGCCGAGTTCTGGGTGATCGCGTAGAGCTGCAGCGGCACGGCGAAGACCGACATCTGCGCACCGATGACCGTGATGACCCCGGCGGTCCACAGTCGGCGGAAAGCGGGTGTGCGAAGCGGTGTCGTGTCGGCGAACAGCCTCACGGTTGCAGACGGATCACGGTGGGATCCGGCGGGTGGATCCGCAATCGGTCGTGCAATCGGTCGGCGCGGCCCTGCCAGAACTCGATCAACCGCGGGCGCAGCAGGTAGCCACCCCAGTGTGGCGGCACCGGAATCGGGTCGACGTCGGCGAACCGGGCGGTGACCTCCACCAACTGGGCTTCCAGGTCCTCGCGGGTGGCGATCGGCGCCGACTGGTGCGAGGCCCAGGCCCCGAGTTGGGAGCCGCGCGGGCGGTGGTTCCAGTACTCCAGGGTCTCCTCGGCGGAGACCCGTTCAACCGGTCCGCGCAGGTGGATCTGGCGCTCCATCCCGATCAGGGGGAAGGTGACGGCCGCGACCGGGTGGGCGGCGAGTTCCTGTCCCTTGTTCGACCGGGTACCGGTGTAGAAGACGATGCCGCGCTCGTCGATCGCCTTGCACAGCACGGTGCGCGTCGCCGGTGCCCCGTCCGCGTCGATCGTCGCCAGGACGATCGCGTTCGGCTCCGGCAGCCGCGCGGCGATCGCCTCCTCGATCCAGGTTCGCGCCAGCGTCAACCAGCCGTCGGCCAGTCCACCATCGGCAAGTTCCCCGAATCGGTAGGCCACCCGTAGGTCCGCAACGTCCACCGACGGCGCCTCCCGTCGAGCATCGGCCACTGCTTCGGAAGGGGGCTGCGCATCGGTCACAACCGCAGACGCTACTCGCGCGTAACCGATTGGGGTACAGGACGGGAATGTCATTCGTTCGCAGGATATTCTCGATGTCAGTTCATCCGCGTTAACCGGCGGAGTGAGTCATCTAGGAGTGGCCATGTCGAGCGCAGTCACCGTCCCCGAGAATTTTGTCAGTGGCCTGGAGGGCGTGGTCGCCTTCACCACCGATATCGCCGAGCCCGACAAGGACGGTGGCGCCCTGCGCTACCGCGGAGTCGACATCGAAGATCTGGTCGACCGGAAGGTGACCTTCGGCAACGTCTGGGCCCTGCTGGTCGACGGCCGGTTCGGACCGGGACTGCCACCGGCCGAGCCGTTCCCCCTGCCGATCCACACCGGGGACGTGCGCGTCGACGTGCAGGCCGGCCTGGCGATGCTCGCCCCGATCTGGGGCTACCGGCCGTTGCTCGACATCGACGAGTCCACCGCGCGGGAGAACCTCGCGCGCGCCTCGGTGATGGCACTGTCCTACGTGGCCCAGTCGGCGCGCGGCATCCACCAGCCGGCGGTGCCGCAGCAGATCATCGACCAATGTCCCACGGTGACCGCTCGTTTCATGACCCGTTGGAAGGGTGAGCCCGACCCCCGCCATATCGAGGCGATCGACGCCTACTGGGTCTCCGCCGCCGAGCACGGCCTCAACGCCTCGACCTTCACCGCCCGGGTGATCGCCTCGACCGGAGCGGACGCCGCCGCATGCCTGTCCGGCGCGATCGGCGCGATGTCCGGCCCGCTGCACGGCGGCGCCCCCGCCCGGGTGCTGCCGATGATCGAGGAGGTCGAGCGCACCGGGGACGCCCGCGGCCTGGTCAAGGGCATCCTCGACCGCAAGGAGAAGCTGATGGGCTTCGGTCACCGGGTCTACCGGGCCGAGGACCCGCGCGCGCGGGTGCTGCGCGCGACCGCCAAGCGCCTCGACGCCCCGCGCTACGAGGTGGCCGCCGCCCTGGAGCAGGCGGCGCTGACCGAGCTGCGCGAGCGGCGCCCCGACCGGGCGATCGAGACCAACGTCGAGTTCTGGGCGGCGGTGATCCTCGACTTCGCCGAGGTGCCGGCCCACATGATGCCCGCGATGTTCACCTGCGGCCGCACCGCCGGCTGGTGCGCGCACATCCTCGAGCAGAAGCGCCTGGGCAAGCTGGTCCGCCCGGCCGCGATCTACACCGGTCCCGAACCGCGCTCCCCCGAGTCGGTCGAGGGCTGGGCCAGCATCGCCCAGAGCTGAATCACTTCGCCCCACCGACCGGCGCGCACCAGCCCACAGGCGCGTCGGTCGGCGCTGTGTGATCGGGTGCTACGTGCACCCGGGTGCGCCGTGGATCAGGCGCAGTGGCTGTCGACCGCCGCAGCGGCCGCGGTGTCGATCGTCGGTCCACGCTCACCGGTGGTGAGGGCCTCGAAGATGCGTCGACACGCTTCGACCTGTCGAACGGGCGTCTCGGTGCCGATGATCGGTTCGCCGACGTCGAGGCCCGTCCTCGCGAGGCGATCGATCAGCGTCGACACGGTGACCCCGGGATCTCTGCGCCGCAGAAAGCCGGACGCGAGAACACCGAGGTCGATGAACTGCCGATACCAGCTCGGGCACAGCTTGTGCCTGCGCAGAAGCAGATCCAGCTGTGGAACATCGGTGACCGCGGTCATCCCGACGATCTGGCGGCCTCGGGTGGCTTCGTAGACCTCCCAGGCGACCGTGTCGGGATCCGATACCCGGACATCGCCGGCACCCCCGACGAGCGTGGAGTCAACCGGCACTCCCGGACGAGGTTGGGGATGTCGGCGCTGAAAGCCCGTCGTACTCAGACAGTCCGGGTCGGCGGATCCGAGATCGAGGAATTCGGACCGGATGTACCAGACCGTTGCCGGACCGACCCGTGGAGCGAGTGCGATCTCCCACAGCCGACCCCCGTCCCAACGGGTGGCCGATACGGCCAGAAATACGGGCTCGAGGATCATCTGTCGCCTAGCCTTCCTGCTCGCCGATGCCCGAGCGACTGCGCCGCCTGCTGACGGCTTGTCCGCCGACGCCACCCGTCCGCGTCCCAGCTCTCACCGTTGATGTACCGCACGGCGGGCAGGATCGACCGAAAGGTCGGCCGAGCGCCGTATCTCGATCGACGCACCGCTCGGTCGAGATCGACATCCGAATCGGGCCAGCCGCTTCCGGTGAACAGCGACCGCACGTCCGGTAATCTGTACCGGACACTCCTCCAGCATGGATTTCCGAACGGATCAAGCAGTTTCGGCAACGCAACGAACAGGCATATCTGTAATTTTTCGGAATTCTAACAGTAGTGGACCCGACATGCACAGGGAGATCGGCAAGCGTCGATTCGAATTCGGCGTTACGATTCGCTGTCATGAAGGAGACGCGACGACGCTTCGGGGAACTGGTCGCCAAGCGTCGCAAGTATCTCGGCATGACGCAGGCGCAGGTATGGGACGGCGGTTCGGGGCCGTCCACGAAAACGCTGACCCAGATCGAGCAGGGCTACGGACCGGATCCCGGCCCGGGCACGCTGGGGAAGTTGGATGCCCGCCTCCAGTGGCAGCCAGGTAGCGCCGCGCGACTGCTCCAGGGTGGCGAGCCCATTCCCCTGGAAGTACGTCCGTTCTCCGAGCACGACCTCCAACAGCACTCTCGACTGCTCTACGAACTCGATCGAGTCGGGGTCGACGGAATCGCGGCCCGAGGCACCCCGCGGACAGCCGAGGGCACGGTACTGGACAGCGAGGCGGTGGAGGCGCTGATTCGAATTCTGGAGCACCTACCCACCAAAGATTCCGGCGATCACAGAGATCCACAACGGTAATGAGCGTCGGCACGAGCGGCTTCGCAGGCTTGCAGGTGGCCGGACGCGTGCTTCGAACCCACCGGGGAGGAACCGGGAGATGAGCGACACCGCCCCATCGGACGCTGCAGCACAGCGAGCGCGCGCAACGTTGAACGGACTGCGACTGTCCGGGCGCTTCGACATTGCCGAAACCGTCGCCGCCGCCACCGAGCGCATCGGCGAACCGATCCGGCTGTGTGGCGTGCCCCACATGCCACCGGGGATCGACGGCTTGTGGATCAGGACCAGCACGCCCGAGAACCTCATCGTGCACGATCGCGCCGAGAGCAAGGAGCGCCTGGCCGTCGTGGTCGCTCACGAGCTCGGACATATCGTCTTGCGCCACACACCCGATCCGGTACTCGGGGGAATGATCCGTTCCTGGCCGAACCCCACCGACGAGCGCGTTGCCTCCACGATCGCCAGAGGACGCGGCGCGATCCCGCACCACCGTGCCAGCTACGGATCGGTGGAGGAGATCGAAGCAGAGGTCTTCGCACGCCTGGCGGTCACCGGTGGACGTCGTGCACGACATCGGGACCCCGTGATCGACCGACTCCTTGCTACCTTCTGAACCACTTCTGGTCGCGATCGTCGCGGCCGGATGGGTGGTCATCTGCATCCGCGTACCGCTGCTGACCAGCCCGGTCCATCGGCTGGTCACCGCAGTCCTGATCTGCTGGGCCATCGCTGCCACGTTGCCCGTTCTCGCCGAGATCGCGGGCCCGACCGTACCGACGACCTACGCGTTCTGGCTGTGGCTACTGGCCGGCGATGTGGGGATGTTCTGGATCGCAGCATCGTTGACGGGCTGGCGATCGTGGCTGCCGGCTCGGCGGCCATTGTTGATCGCGAGCGGATCGGCATACCTGTTCTGTTGGCTGGCGACGCTGCCCGCTTCGCCTTCGGTTCCCGACGGACAGATGGAGGCATCCGCGCGTACCGGTGCCTTTCTCGTCCTTGCCTCCGGCCCACTCGCGGCGGCGGCTGTGCTCGCCCTCTACGTCTCGGCCAGTAGGATTCGACACCTTGTCACCACACGAGACCGCGCCGCGGTCGGGTTGCTCCTGGTCGTATCCGTCATCGGCCTACTTCAGCTCTTCCTGATGCTCGCCTGGGCTCCGGCCGTGGCGGCGGGACGATTGACGCCGGAGTTGCAGGCTGCCATCGCCTTCGTTACCGGTGGCCTCAGCCCGGCCTACTACCTCGTGGCGCTCGCCGTGGTTGCCGGGGTCGGCCCATTCACCCGCGCCCTCGACGAACGTCGAGCATCGCGCCGGGTGGCGACGCTCGCGCCGCTGTGGCGAGACCTGACCGTCAGCGTGCCCGAGGCATCCCTGACCGTCGGAGCGATCAGCGCCCGCGAACGGGAAACCTGGATGCTGACCGATATCGCCGATGCCATGACGGTCCTGGCCCCATACCTGCACGTCTCCGGGGAGGAACGGGCCGTGGCCCGCGCCCGCTTCGGCGACGACCGGTACGAGACGGCCGTATTGGCCACCAGCATTCGCAATGCCATCAACGGCCGCGACTCACCCCCGACCGATCCCGGTGCCCGGTGGTCGGTGGATCACGACCAGCTCGAACGCATCGCCAGAATCTGGCCCCTGACCGAAAGGACATCATGACCCGCGCCGACGTCGCAGAAGCCCTGTCCGAGAAGGATCACGAGCATCTCGAAACCTACTGGTCTAATACCGATTTCCCCTACGAGTGCCTGGTCGACCGGGCACGCACGTCGGCGTTGATGACCGCGGTGACCGAGGTTGTACGCCCCGGCGATACCGTCGTCGAAGCCGGCGCGGGCACAGGCATCCTCTCGCTGACCGCGGCCGCAGCCGGAGCGGGTCGGGTCGTCGCCGTCGAAATGAACCCGTTGCTGGCCGAGTCCTTGCGAGCCGCCGCCGATGCCAATGGGTTCGCCGACACCATCGAGGTCGTCGAAGGCGACGTGAGAACCGCCGACCTACCGTCGGCGGATGTGGTGATCGCCGAACTCATCGACACTGCGCTGATCGACGAAACCCTGGTCCCGGTGGTCAACACGCTCCGCGAACGGCGCGTGATCACCGAGAACACCAGGATGCTCCCCGCCGGCTACCGGACCGCGGTCCAGCTCGTCCACACCGACAACCGGTTCTACGGGTACGTGATCCCTGTCATCCGACACGAATGGCCCCACTACGCCGACACCGGACGCTGGGAGACTCCGCGGGTCACCGACGTCTCCCCTTGGCAGCAGGTGTGGCAGACCGACTTCACCGAGGTGGTGGATCCAGAGGTGACGTTCTCGTACACGATCTCGCTACCGGCCGAGACCGAGGTCAACGCGCTACGGCTTGGTGGGACGATGCGATTCGGCGCCCGATGGCTGGCCGATTATCCGAGCCTGAACGGCACCAAATTGATCCCGGTTCCGGCGGTGACGGGTAACAGATTCCGGGTCCGCGGGTCCTGGCTGCTGGGAGCCGGCCTCGCCCACGCCTCGATCGGAATCGACCCGCTCTGACGGAGGCGGCGCCGCCTCGATCCTGAAGCGGCGGCTCGAATCGCCCGGCGGGAACCTACCGATCGTTCCGGGACAGGACGCCGCCGGCAGGCGCAACCGGACCCGGCACTATCGTGGTGATGTCCGAAAAGGGCTATCGATCCACCAGTACCAGGAAGGACGGCTTGCGTTCTCATGGCCGACATCACCATCCCCAGCGACCTGCTCCCCGGCGACGGACGGTTCGGTTGCGGCCCGTCGAAGGTCCGCCCCGAACAGCTCTCCGCTCTGGTTGAGGTGGGATCCTCGGTGATCGGCACCAGCCATCGCCAGAAGCCGGTCAAGAACGTCGTCGGCCGGGTCCGCTCCGGCCTGCGCGAGCTGTTCTCGCTGCCGGACGACTACCAGGTCGTCCTGGGCAACGGTGGTACCACCGCGTTCTGGGACGCCGCCGCCTTCGGTCTGATCGACCAGCGCTCGCAGCACTTGACCTTCGGTGAGTTCAGCAAGAAGTTCGCCTCGGTCGCCGCGGCCAACCCGTTCATCGGCGACCCGATCGTGCAGTCGTCCGATCCGGGTACCGCGCCCGAGCTGGTCGTCGACCCGTCCGCCGATCTGATCGGCTGGGCGCACAACGAGACCTCGACCGGTGTCGCCCTCCCGGTGACCCGCCCGGCCGATACCGACGCGCTGATCGCGATCGACGCGACCTCGGGCGCCGGCGGCCTGCCGGTGACGATCACCGACGCCGACGTCTACTACTTCGCGCCGCAGAAGTGCTTCGCCGCCGACGGCGGGCTGTGGATCGCGCTGATGAGCCCGGCCGCGATCGAGCGGGTCGAGCGGATCGCCGCGTCGGGCCGCTGGGTGCCGGACTTCCTGTCGCTGCCGATCGCGATCGACAACAGCTCCAAGGACCAGACGTACAACACCCCGGCGGTGACCACCCTGCTGCTGTTCGCCGACCAGATCGAGTGGATCAACGGTCAGGGCGGGCTGAAGTGGGCCGTCGACCGGACCGCGACCTCGTCCTCGCGGCTCTACGACTGGGCCGAGGCGTCCGCCTACGCGACGCCCTTCGTCGCCGATCCGGCCCTGCGCTCGCAGGTGGTCGGCACGATCGACTTCGACGACGCCATCGACGCCGCTGCGGTCGCGAAGACCCTGCGCGCCAACGGAATCGTCGACACCGAGCCGTACCGCAAGCTGGGCCGCAACCAGTTGCGCGTCGGCCTGTTCCCGGCGATCGAGCCCGACGATGTCACCAAGCTCACCCAGTCGATCGACTACGTGGTCGAACACCTGAAGTGATCACCGAGCCGAAGTGATGTCGAGTCGGCGGCGTGTCCGAACCGTTATGGGTCGCGAATTACACTAGTGTGGTTCTTCGAGCGCCACCGATCGACGACCGCGAGGGAGGCCCCGTGCGAGACATTCGAGTCATCGGCCTAGCCTCCGACCGCAAGCACGTGGTGTGCTCCGATCCGGAGACCGGCGAGAAGTTCCGTCTGGTCGCCGACGACACACTGCGGGCCGCCGCTCGCGGTGATCTCGCCCGCCTCGGGCAAATCGAAATCGAAATGGATGCAGCGATGCGACCACGCGAAATCCAGGCCCGTATTCGTGCGGGCGCCTCGGTGGAATCGATTGCCGCCGAGTCGGGCATGCCGGCGGACAAGGTGGAGCGTTTCGCTCACCCCGTCCTCCTCGAACGTGACCGCGCCGCCCAGTTGGCCCGTGCCGCTCATCCGGTCCGGGCCAACGGGCCCGCGGTGGAAACCCTCGAGGAGGTGGTCGAGGCGGCGTTCCGCGAGCGCGGCCACGCCCCCGAGGGACTGACCTGGGACGCCTGGAAGGACGACGATCACTGGGTCACCCGGCTGCAGTGGCAGGCGGGCGCCTCGACGATCTCGGCCCATTGGCGGTTCGCCCCGGACGGTCACGGCGGCAGCGTGCATCCGCTGGACACCGCGGCCGGCGAATTGATCGACCCGGATACCAGCCACGGCCTGCGCGCGATCTCCGCGATCAGTTACTCGGAGCCGGAATCGCGGGTCATCGAGCCCCGCCCGGAAGCTCCCGCGCCGCGTCGTTCGGAGACGCCCGCGCCGCGGCGCTCCGAGGCACCGGCCCCGCGCCGTACCGCGGCCGCCTCGCCGGAGCCGGAGGTCATCGCCGAGGTCGACGAGCCGCAGGCCGAGCCGGTCCGCGACGATCGGGCCGCCACCGGTACCGCCGGTCGGGACGGTTCCGCCTCGCGTCCGAACGCGGCCGCCCGTCCGAAGCCCGCCCCGCGCAATAAGCGTGGCAAGCCCGCGATGCCGTCCTGGGAGGACGTGCTGTTGGGGGTCCGCAGCGCCGGACAGTAGTCCACGCGAGCCGCATTGGCACAGAACATCGATCGGGCCGGGCATCCACGGATGCCCGGCCCGTTTCGTTCAGACGGCCAGCAGGATCGGCAACGCCAGGATGCCGAGGATTCCGCCGAGCCCCGCCCCGCGCGCGCACCAGCGCCATACCGGGACGTTCAACCATCGGCGCAGCATTATCGGCCCCGCGAAAGACAGTCCGACGACGTAGACGATCGCGGCGATCGAGCCGGCGACCTGAGCCAACAATCCGCCCAGGGTCGCGATCCCCACCCCGGTCAACACCGCGGAGAACGCCAGCAGGGTGACCCCGGTCCACCAACTGTCGGACGGGACGCGCTGCCTATCCAGGCGGGGAACCTCGTCGGCGGGCACCGGCAGCACCCCGCCGGATGTCGGGGGCCGGTGCTCGGGCGCCATCACGGACGCATTCTGACACGCTCGTAGAACGCCAACCCGGCGGCGGTCGCCACGTTCAACGAATCGGTACCGGGCGACATCGGGATGCGGGCCCGCACATCCGCCGCGCGCATCGCGTGCTCGGTCAGACCCGGGCCCTCGGCGCCGAGCATCACCGCCACCGGCCCCTCGCCCACGGCCCGGGCCAGCGGGACCGCATCCGGGCTCGGCGTCATCGCGACCACCCGGTAGCCGGACTCGCGGATCGTCGCCAGATCGGCCGGCCAACGCGAGGTCACCGCGTACGGAATCCGCAGGGCGTGGCCCATCGACACCCGCACCGACCTGCGGTACAGCGGGTCGGCGCAGCCCGGCCCGAGGACCACCGCGCCGACGTCCATGCCGGCGGCATTGCGGAAGATCGAACCGATGTTCTCGTGGTCGTTGACCCCCTCGAGCACGGTGATCATCTCCGCCCCCAGCACCTCGGCCAGCGGTAGCGGGTCGAGGCGGCGGGCGGCGGCGAGCACCCCGCGGTTGAGGTGGAAGCCGACCACCTTCGCCATCACGTCGGCGTCGGCCCGGTAGAAGGGGACATCGACATCGGCCAGGTCGTCGCCGAGTTCGTCGAGGCGGCGCTGCACCCCGAGCAGGGCGATCGGCCGGTACCGCGAGACCAGCATGCGCTGCACCACCAGGACGCCCTCGGCGATCACCAGGCCGCGCCCACCGGGCAGGTCGGGGCGGCGGTCGACCGAGTTGAGGTCGCGGAAGTCGTCCACCCGCGGATCGGTCGGGTCGTCGATGTCGACGACGTGCACTGGGCCTCCTACGTATTGCAAACGGAACCTGCACCGGTCGCGGCCACGATTATCGTGTGCGCTCCCCGTACAGGTTCCGTTTGTAACAGTTGCCGTGGATTACTCGGCCGGCGGCGGCGGCGGGGTCGGCGCTCCACGCGGCGGTGCGATCCGGGCGTAGGTCCGTCCGGCCGCGACCGGAACGTCGCCATCGACCGGTGCGGCGGCTGCGGCGCGCGGCCGACCACCCGACGGATCCCAGTCGGTGTCGACGAGCTTGCGCTGCACTGCGACGGCGACCAGCAGCAGGATCGCGCCGATCAGCAGCATGGTGACCACACCCCAGACGGTGCCGAGCTTGGCGGCGTTGCCGAGCAGGATGCCGTACCAGCCGAAGTCGGTGTCACCGAAGGTGGTGTTCTCCGAGCCGAACGAGCCGAGTACCCGCACCAGCAGCGCCGGCAGGAAGGTGATCAACAGGCCGTTGACGAAGGCGCCGGCGATCGCGCCCCGACGTCCACCGGTCGCATTGCCGTAGACGCCCGCGGCGCCACCGGTGAAGAAGTGCGGCACCAGACCGGGCAGCACCAGGATCCACCCGAAGGCCGGTCCGAGCCAGAGCGAGAGCACCGCGAGGCCGACCAGGCCGGCGACGAAGCTCGACACGAAGCCGATCAGCACGGCGTTCTGCGCGTACGGGAACACGATCGGGGCGTCGAGCGCCGGAACCGCGCCGGGCACAACGCGCTTGGCGATGCCCTGGAAGGCGGGCACCAGCTCGCCGAGGATGGTCCGCACACCGAAGAGGATCACCGCGACCGCGACGCCGAAGCCCAGACCCTGGGTGACGCCCATCATCAGGTAGTTGCCGACGTCGGTGGCCGCGCCGGCGCCCGAGTCGTCGGCGAAGGCGGCGAAAGCGGTCTCCGATCCGGCCCGGCCGAGGTAGATCAGGCCGACGACGAGGTACATCAGCACCATCGACAGGGCGGTCGCGACCATCGAATCACGCAGGAAGCGCAGCGATTCCGGAAGTTTGAGATCCTCGGTCGAGGGGCTCTTGCGGCCGCCGACGAACCGGCCGGTGACACCGGAGGCGATATAGCCGAGGGTGCCGAAGTGGCCGATGGCGATCGAGTTGTCGCCGGTGATCCGCTTGGTCCACGGTTGCGCGATCGCGGGCAGCGCCACCATCACGACACCGAGCAGGATGCCGCCGACGGCGACGACGGTCACGCCGGGAAGGCCGGCGGTGGCCAGCACGATCGTCAGCAGGGTCGCCATGAACAGGGTGTGGTGACCGGTCAGGAAGACGTAGCGCAGCGGGGTGAAGCGGGCCAGCACCAGGCTGATCGCGAAGCCGAGAATCATCAGCCAGGCGACCCGGGCCCCGAACTCGTCCTGGGCGATACCGACGATCGCCTCGTTGGTCGGCACGACGCCCTGCGAGCCGGCGGCGCCCTGGATCATCACGCCGAGCGGTCGCAGCGACGAGGTGACCAACCCGGCGCCGGCTCCGATCAGCAGAAAGCCCAGGGTGGCTTTCAGCGCGCCGCCGATCACCTGACCCACCGACTTGCGCAGGGCGATCAGACCCACGGCGGTGATGATACCGATGAGATAGGCAGGTACGGACAGTATTTCGTTGACGATGAACTCGGCAATGGACACGAGAATGTTCATCGGTTCTCCTCGGGCAGAAAAGGTCGCGCGGTGCGCGGGTGGCGGTTAGACGTCGTAGGAGTCGCGCAGTGCGGCGTCGACTTCCCGGGTGGAGGTGAAGTCGTCGATCACCTTGACCGGGATGCCCACATCGCCCAACGTCTTGGCGATCTCACCGGAGGTGAGGATCAGGTCCGCTTCCTTGGCGCGGCCCTTGGCCGAGATCGTGTCGGTGGCCTCGACGGTGATGTACGACCCCCAGCCCCAGGTACCGAGCACCTGTTCGAGGGTGTTCTTCAAGAACAGGCTGGTGCCCAACCCGTTTCCGCAGACGGTCAGGATCAGGTTCTTGGAGGTCGACGAGCCGGCGGCGGCTCCCGAGGTGGACGCCGGAGCCGCCTCGGCGGACGCGGCGGGGCGATCGTCGAGCAGTTCCAGCAGCTGCGCCGGGGTCGCGACACTGTCGAGGGCGGCACGCTTCTGCGGGTCCCCCAGGACCTTCGCGAGCGCGGCCATCGCCGAGCGGTGGGCGGTCGCATCGACGGCCGCCAACGCCACCACCAGGGTGACGGGGTCATTTGTCTTGTGCCCGAAGGTCACCGGTTTCGCGAGGCGGATCCACGACATCCCGGTGCGATGCACCGCCTCGGACGGTCGGGCGTGCGCGAACGCGAAGCCCGGGGCGACCACGATGTACGGGCCATTGGTTTCGACATTGTCGATCATCGCGTCCGTATAAGCGCGATCGGCAATTCCGCCGCTCTCGAGCAGGCCGCCGGCGGCGCGCAGCGCCTCGTCACGGGTGTCGACCTGCACGTCGAGAGCGATTCGTTCCTCGTTGAGCAAATCAGTCAGATCCGACATGACTGCAAACGCTACTCCGGGCCCCCCGGTCTCGTGCGTCACACCTGCGCGAGCGCGAACCGCAAGGGACACTTGACCAACCGGCCGACCCGGGCATTTCGGACAGCATTCGACAGGCCGGGAAGAAGCGACCGGCCGGTGCGTTCAGGCGGTGAGCGACTGCGGGTCCGCGGCGGGCGGACCGGGATCGCCGGCATCGGTGACGCGCAGGCCACCGGCGACCAGGACCGAGCCGATGATGCCGACGACGACGGTGATCGCGCCGCCGAACCAGAGCGGTGCGCGCGGATCGACCGCATTGGCCAGGTAGCCGAGGATCATCGAGCCGATCGGGGTCGAGCCGAGGAAGAACATCGTGTACAGCCCCATCACCCGGCCGCGCATCTCGGCGGGCACGCGGGCCTGCATGATGCCCATCGCCGCATTGCTCACCGTCAGCGACAGCACCCCGGCGGGGACGAGCGCGATTGCCACCCAGAGATATCCCGGCATCAGGCCGACGACGATCAACGAGATCCCGAAGGCGATCGCCGCCCCGGTGAGCGCCCCGAGACCGAGGACGCGTGAGCGCCGGGCGGCGAGCCCGGCGCCGAGCAGGGTGCCGCAGGCGAGGATGGTCGTCAGCATGCCGTAGGCGTCCGCGCCGCCGCCGAATCCGTTGCGGGTCAGGACCGACAGGCTCAGCGGGAATTGCGCGCCGAAACCGGAGGCCGCCACGACGATCAGCAGGGTCAGCCGCAGATCCGGCCGCGCGAAGACGTACCGCACCCCGGCGCGCACCTGCCCCTTCTCGCGCGGCGCGTGCGGTACCGGGTACAGGTCGGCGGTGCGCATCAGCAGCAACCCGATCAGCACCGCGACAAAGGATCCCGCGTTGATCAGGAAGGCCCACCCGGTGCCGACGGCAGCGATCAGGATGCCGGCAACCGCCGGTCCGATCACCCGAGCGGTGTTGAAGGTCATCGAGTTGAGCGCGATCGCATTCGACAGCCGGTCGCGGCCGACCATCTCGATCGTGAACGACTGCCGCACAGGGGCATCGATCGCCGAGGAGCAGCCGAGCAGCAGCGCCAACAGCCCGACGTGCCAGAGCTGCACCTGTCCGGTGACGTCGAGCAGCCCGAGGATCAGCCCGAGCAGGGCGGCGATGCTCTGGGTGCCGATCAGGATGCGCCGCTTGTCGTATCGGTCGGCCAGGACGCCGCCCCACATCGACAGCACCAGGGTCGGACCGAACTGCAGGGCCATCACGACGCCGAGGGCGAAGGCATTGCCGTCGCTGAGGCTGAGCACCAGCCAGTCCTGGGCGACGCGCTGCATCCAGGTGCCGACCAGCGAGACGATCTGTCCCGAGGCCCACAGCCGGTAGTTGCGCGTTTTCAGGGCGGTGAACATCGAGACCCGGCCCGAACCGGCGGTCGGTTCGGCGTCGGTCACGATCCCGCTCGGTCGCGGGCGGCGGATTCGGCCGGGGTCACTCGTCGACGACCAGCAGGTCGAGCAGGGCGGCCGCGCGCGCCAGCTCCTGCACCTGCTCCGGTGTCAGGGCGTCGAGGCGGGCGGCCAACCAGTCGCGCCCGGCACCGACCTGTTCGTCGATGATCCGGCCGCCCTCCTCCGAGATCGCCACGATCACCTGGCGCCCGTCGGAGGGATGCTGTTCGCGGGTGACCAATCCGAGGTCGACCAGCGAGGCGACCACCCGGGTCATCGACGGGGGCTGGACCCGCTCGTGGGCGGCGATCGCGCTCGGCGCCATCGGACCGAGCCGGCGCAGCACCGCCAGGGTGCTCAGCTGGGTCAGGGTGATGCGATTGCTGCGCTGGGCACGCAGGCACCGGGACAGCCGCAACACGGCGATCGACAGATCGCCGGCCACCCGGTTGACCTCAGCCGGCTCGTCACTCGTCACGATGCGCCGCCCGTCGTGCTCCGCTGCCCATCATGACCGCTGCCCACCATGGCCACTGACAATACGCACTAGATTTGTGGGCATGACCGACCGCACGCCGACTCCCCCGTTGCTCGGTCGACGCTGGACCAATCCGTTGCCGGTGGTGGTGGTCGGAACGGCGCTGTGGGCGGTGCTCGCGATCGTGGCCACCGCCGTCGGAGCGAGCGGCGCGGGCGTTGCCGCGGTCGCCTGGGCGGGGGTGGTCGTCGGCCTGCTCGGCGGGGCCCTGTTCGCCTGGCAGCTGCGCGCGGCGCGGCGTGGTTCGCGGGGCGCGCAGGAGGGGCTCGTCGACCGCCGGGCACCCGATCCCGCGGACCCCCGTTAACCCCGTCGAGTACCAACGAGTCTGTATATACTTCGCTGGCCCGATACGCCCGGTTTTCCGTGGGGGTGGGCAACATCTGCCCGCCCACATCCCGGGATGGTGTCATGAGGACCAGCCGACTGCGCGCCCGTCTGACCGCCGCGGTGACCGCGATCCTGCTGGTCGGAGCCGGCTGTACAACGTCGTCCGGCACGTCGACCACCGGCCCGTCGACCACCGCCCCGTCCACCGATAGCGCGTCGAGCGCCGATGCGTCGTCCGGGGGCGGGGCCTCCCTCGATCGGCTGACCCCGATCGTGCGGGACCTGCTCGACGACATGTCGGTCCCCGGCGCGGTTGTCCTGGTCGACACCGGTGAGCAGCGTTATCTGGAGGCCTTCGGTACCCGCAGTCTCGACGGCGGCGCACCGGTCGAGACCGGCGATCACTTCCGCATCGGCTCGATCACCAAGACGATGACCGGAACGGCCCTGCTGCAATTGGTGGCCGAGGGGCAGGTCGCCCTCGACGACCCGGTCGCCGATTACCTGCCGGATGTACCGGGCGGGGACCGGATCACGATCACCGACCTGCTCGACATGCGCTCCGGCCTCGACAGTTACACCACCGAGGTGTCGTTCAACCGGGTGCTCGACGAGGATCCGACCCGGGTATGGGAGCCGCGGGAGCTCGCGGCGCTGGGTACCGCCCTACCGCCGGTCGGCGACCCCGGCACCACCTTCCTGTACTCGAATACCAATACGGTGCTCGCCGGACTGATAGTCGAGGAGGTCAGCGGCACCGATCTGGGAACGCGACTGCGCGAGACGCTGTTCGATCCGCTCGACCTCGCGGGCACCCGCTTCCCGGCGATCACCGACAACTCGCTGACCGATCCGCATCCGCAGGGCTATCTCTACGGCACCAACGTCTCGACCATCGAGTCCGCCGCCCTGCCCGAACCGGAATTGGCGCAGGCCCGCGCGGGGACGCTGCTGCCGAACGACGTCACCGATATGAACCCGTCCTGGGGGTGGGCGGCCGGCGCCGGCATCTCGACCGCGCAGGACCTCGCCCGCTGGGTCGAGGCGCTGGTCGGCGGGGGCCTGCTGCCGGACGAGTTGCAGCGCACCCGCATCGACAGCGTCGTGCCGATCGACCCGGACAACCCCGACAGCGCGAGTTACGGACTGGCCCTGGCCCGGTTCGGCCCGATGCTCGGCCACGACGGTTCGCTGCCGGGCTTCCAGTCGTTCCTGGGCCACGACCTGCAGACCGGGACGACACTGGTGGTGTTGACGACGCTGCAGTTCGCGCCGGACGGCCGCGCCCCCGCGAACGAGGTGGCGCGCCTGATCATGGCGTCGCTGTAAACCCCGCCGCCGCAGCACGGTCGGCCGGGTCGCCGCCGAGCACACGCGCGATGGTCGCGACCGCGGCGGGCCCGAAGACCTCGTCGATGTGGACGCCGTCGTCGTCGCACCAATAGGCCACCCGGATGTCGGCGGTCCCGGCCGGCCGCACCCGCAGTTCCGGATGCACCGTCACCGTCCCCGTCGGCGGTTGCACCCCGGCGGCGACCGCCGCGGCCAGTCGGCGCGGATCGGCGGCCCACTGCCGAGCCGATCCGGTCGAGGTCACCCGGGCATCCAGGGCGGTCGAGGCGATATCGAGGTCGAGCAGTTCGGCGAGATCCTCGGCGCCGGCGAGCGATCCGACCACCGTCACCGTCGGGTCGATCACCGCGACCAGCCACGGCCGGTCGAGGACGTAGGCGTCGGCGGCGTCGACGGTCTCGCCGGTCGGGGTGCGCACCCGATCGGGCGGGTCGATCGCGGCGGGGTCGAGGCGCCCGTCGGCGACCGCCTGCCCGAGCAGGTCGTGGACGCGGATCGCGGTCGCCCCGGGCACCGAACGGTTGGGGTCGGCCAGCCGGCGCAGCAGTTCCGCGGCCTGATCGGCGTCGGTGACCGTATCGCCCGCGAGCAGTCCGGCCGGAGGTCGCCGCCGGCCGGGCCAGGGGTCGAGCAGGCCGGTCAGCGGCCCGTCGCCGGCGGTGAACAGGGCGGGCGAGAGTCCGTCGACGCGGGCGTGCCGGCGAATCCACCAGGGGGTGTAGCCGTCCGGGTCGTCGAAGGCCGCCGCGGTCTCCGGCCGGTCGAGCATCATGTCGATCGCGTGCACCCACCGGTCGGGGGCGATCAGGTCGAGGTCGCGGATCGCCACCATCGTCGGCGGTTCGACGGGCAGCGCGTCCCACCAGGTCTCCTCGTCGTCGAGGAGGTGTTCCGGTGCGGTCGGCGCCTCGTCGACCACGATGGTGAAGTCCCAGCCGACGCCGATGCGGCGCAGCGCGGCGGCGCCGAAGCGGTCGATCCAGTGTGGGGCGGGTCGGCCGACCGGGGCGTCCTCGGCGAGTACCTCCCACAGCGGCGCGTCCGGGAGGAGCAATTCGTCGGCGGCCCGCAGGTACCCGTCGACGTCGTCGAGCAGGACGGACCCGAGGCCGGGGATCGCGAGGGGTTCGGGCGGGCCGGCGATCGCCGCCGCGAGGGCCAGGACCGTTCGGGCGAGCCGCAGCGCCTCGTCGCGGGCCTCCGGATCGTCGGGGCGGTCGGCGGTCAGATCGTCGACGGCGAGGATGCGCTCGCCCAGCGCCGGGTCGGCCAGCAGGTCCGCCGGGCGGGCGTCGGGGGCACCGAGCGTGGTCAACAGCGGATGTACCGCATCCGGGTGGACCACCCGCACCCAGTCGACGGCGGCCGGACCATCCGAGCCTTCGGGGGTGTCGGAACTCTCGGGGATATCGAAGCCGTCGGCGATGAACACGGTGCGCGGTCCGGTGACCAGGCGTCCGTCGGCCAGCGGTACCGGCAGCGATCCGCAGTTGTCCCGGTCGACCGCGTCGAGCACCCGCCGGTCGAGCACGTCGTAGACCCGACGCCACCAGCTCGGCGGCCGCGACTGCCCGGCGAGGGCGTCGACCAGATCGGCGACGCCGAGGACCCGCGCCCCGACCGACCGCAACAAGGCGACATCGCGGCGGGTCGACATATCCGGGTGGACCAGGCCGGGGATCAGATCGGCGAAGACCTCCGCCGCCGGTGCGTCCGCATCGGGCAGGACCACCGCATCGGCGCCGCGGATCGGCCGGCGGTCGGTGTCGTCGATCCACGGGTCGGTCCGCAGCCGCCGCACGATCGCCTCGCGCAGGGCGGCGTCGACTTCGCCCGCGGGCAGGCCCGGTTCTGGGACCGCGACCGTGCGGACCGCCGCGGGCAGCCGGGCGACCATCGCCGCGTAGTCACCGACGATCCCGGCGGCGTCGACCGTCGGCATCAGCCGGCGGCGATCGGGCTGCAGCGGCAGGTCGGCGACCACCAGGGCCGGCAGGGTCAGCGGTTCGTCCGAGCGGGTGGGGGCGCGCAGCACGTCGGGCGTCGCCCGGCCCGGGCCGCCGTCGACCTGCGGCCACAGCCAGCGCACCGGTGTCCGGGAGGCCGGCGCCTCCGAGGTGGTCACCCACCAGCGCTTCGCGGGGGTGTCGCCGTCCCGGATGGTGAGGATCTCGATGTCGTCGTCGCGCCGCTCGGTCGTTCGGGTCAGCGCGACCGGAGGGTCGACGACGGTCAGTTCGGTCAGCCCGGCCAGGTCGAGCATGACGTCGGGGGCGTCGGCGGCCAGGCCGGTCAGCAACGCATCGATGTCGAGGTCCGCCCGCGGGTACAGCACGATCTCGGTATCCCACCCCTCGGCGGGTGCGTCGGCGATCGGCCACGGCAGGCGCAGTCCCGGCAGCGGCAGGTCGTGCCGGTCGAGCGCGTCGCCGGCGATGCCCCGGTCGCGCAGGGCGGCGGCGGTCGCGTCGACGTCGAAGCCGACCGATCCGTTGCGGGAACGCACCTCGATGCGGTCGGCGATGGTGCGCACCGCGGTGAAGCCCACCCCGTAGCGCCCGGTGCGACCGTCGGCGGAAGCCTTGTCGGAGGCGCGCAGCGAGGCGAGCGCTTCGACGCCGGAGCGGTCGAGCGCGATGCCGACGTTCGCCACCCTGATGGCGTCGTCGACTCGTCGAACATGCAAGCGCGCAGGAACATTCGCGGCGACGGCGGCGTCGACCGCGTTCTGGGCGAGCTCGGTCAGCAACCGGTCGCGGTAGCCGCCGCGCACCAGATCCGCCTCGGCGGCGGCGTCCTCGCGCAGCCGCGTCGGGGACGTCTGCCACGCGGTGAGGACCGCCTCGCGCAGACCGGCGGTGTCGAACGGATCGCCGGGGTCGGCTATGGGGTGCTCTCGCTCTCGGCGGGCTCGACCACGGATTCGACCACGGCGGCCTCGGCCACCACAGGCTCGGTCGCCTCGGCCACCACAGGCTCGAGCGCCTCGACCTCGACCACCGAGACGGCGACATCGACCGTCACCGGCTCGGCCTCGGCCTCGGCCTCGGCGACAACCTCGTCGGCAGCGTCAGCGACGGCTGCTTCCGCGACAACCTCGTCGGCAACGACGTCGGCCGCCTCCGCGACGATGACCTCGGCGGCGTCGGTACTCGCGAAATCGGACTCGAAGGGCAGCGGCGGCGGCAGGCGCAGCGCGTCGATCGCGTTGTCGTCGAAGGGCTCACCCACCGGGGAGCCCGCTCCGACCGTCGGGCGCACCCGCGAATGCGCGCCGCAGCCGTATTGCACGTGCACCACGCGACCGTCGGCGGCCATCTCGTTGCCGCAGACCCCGAAGGCCGCGCGCAGCGAGCCGGCCAGCGACAGGAAGAACCCGCAGGTGATGCAGTGTCCGGGCGCCGCCTTGGCCATATCGGCGTCCGGCCCGAAGTCGCCCGACCCCCAGCGCTCGGCGGTGTCGAGGCGACCCTCGCGGCTCATGACCACCGGCCGGCCCAAACCGAGCTCGAGGGCGACGTCGTCGATCTCCGGATCACCGGTCGCGACGTAGCCGGGCTCGAGGCGCGGGTCGTCCTGATGCGGCGGCAGCAGATCACCGGGCGACAGGTCGCCGGGACGGACCCGGTCCTTCCACGGCACCCACTCCGGCGCGAGGATCGCGTCCGGTCCGGGCAGCAACGCGGTCTCGCTGACGGTCGCCACGTCGGCGCCGGCGACGGCGGCCACCACGACCGCCCACTGCCAGCCGCGGTAGCCGTTCAGCTCGGCGGCGAAGCGGTGGATGCCGGCGGTATCGCCGACCATCTCGAATCCCAGGTGCTCGCCGGCCTCGGCATCCTCACTGTCGATCAGTGCGGTGCGGGCCAGATCGGACGCTCCGAGCAGCAGAGCCCGGAGATCGCCCTCGGCAACGGCGTCGGTGGCGGCAGGTGGGTCGAGCAGATTCACGCCTCCATTTTGCCTTATCCTCGCCGTCGAAACCGCCCCGGGCGCCGGACCGGCCGCAGCGTCCATCCCTTGGACGGGCACACACGTGCCGATCGCACCCGCGACGACCCGCCCCGCCGCGCCCGATCAGGCGGTCGCCGACCCCATTCCCATGTCGAGATCGTCGCGGCCGAGATCGATCGGCTCGGCGCCGGCGGGACCGTCGAGGCGATCCCACACCGCGGTCAAACCACCGGGGACGATCCATTCGGTGGTCGCACCCAGTTCATCCCGGCTCCACCACCGGTGACCGAGCATCGTGACCTTCTCGTCCTCGGTATGGCCGGATTCGTCGACCTCGAACGCCGGGACCCGCGCGGCGAAGTAGGTATCGGCGTTTTCCACGCTGCGGTTGCTGTAGTGATGCACGCCGATCCGGGTGGCGACCGGCCCGATCAACCGCTCGGCGGGCAGATGCAATCCGGTTTCCTCGACCAATTCGCGCAACGCGGCCTCGCGCGGTGTCTCCCCCGCATCGATCCCGCCGCCGGGCGTGATCCACCAGCGGGCGTCGGAGCCGGGGTCACTGTCGGCGAAGAGCAGCAGTCGGTCGCGATCGTCGATCAGCAGGATGCGCGCGGTCGCGCGTCGTACGTACCGGCGCTCACCCGAGTTCGCGAATCGCTTCGTCACGACACGACGGTAGAGGATCGGCGCGCGATCCGTTGACCTCGGCGGCACGGACCGCCGATCGTGATCCGGCCCGCAATCACCCCGCCGTTCGCGAAAGTAAAGAGATGGTCAACTAGATTCGTGCGGGTGCAGCCCCTCCCTCCGCCGCTACCCCCGCGGCACCGCAGGGTGGCGGCCTCTCCCTCGGCCGCGTCCGCCGCCGCACACCGCATCCCGAAGGACCGCGGTGCCTGATTCCGCCGCCGTGGTCGACGCGGCCCTTTACCTCGCCGCGACCGTGCTGGTGATCTCGATGGTCGCGGGCCTCTACCGAGCCTGGCGGGGGCCGACCGCCGGCGACCGCATCGCGGTCTTGCTGTTGCTCGGTACCACCGGGGTCGCCCTGCTGGTGGTGCTGGCGGCGGCGCTCGACATCCCGGCGCTACGGGATGCGGCGCTGGTGGTGGTGCTGTTGGCGACGGTGGTGGTGATCGTGCGGATCCGCGGCACCGGGGATCAGCGGTGAGCCGGCCGGGATCGGTCGGGTCGGCCGAGACCGGGGGTCCGGGAGGGACGGCATGATCCGCGACATCGTGGTGATCGCGCTGATCGTCACCGGCTGCCTCTTCTTCATCGCCGGGACCGTCGGCATCATCCGCTTCGGCGACCTCAACACCCGGCTGCACGCCCTGGCCAAGGCCGACAATCTCGGACTCGGGCTCGTCCTGGCCGGCGCGGCCCTGCACGCGGGCTCGCTCGCGGTCGCCGGCAAGCTCGTGCTGATCTGGGTGGTCGCGCTGGTGTCCTCCGCGACCGCCGGCCACCTGCTGGCCACCTCACCGGCCGCGTCTTCACCGGCGGTGTCCGATGCGGATGCCGCGCCGCCGACGGAGCCCGATCCGGACGCCCCACCGGCCGATCGGACGATTCGATGAGCGCCGCCGAGCTGTTCGACGTCGTCCTCGTCGTCGGCCTGGTCGGTACCGCCGGGCTCGCGTTGGCCCATCCCCGCCGCACCGGGCGGGTGGTGTTCTTCCTGATCTTCGGTGTCCTGCTCGCCGTGCTGTGGGCTCGGCTGCGGGCGCCGGATATCGCCCTGGTGGAGGCGGTGATCGGTACCGGCATCACCGGCGCTCTGCTGATCGACGCGGTCCATCGTCGAGCATCGGCCGAAGCGGCCTCCCGACGGGGATGGGGGCGCCGATTCGCCGTCGCCGCCGGAGGCGTACTGGGCGCGGCCTTCGCCGCCGTGCTGGTGACGGCGGTGCGGATGATGCCCGAGCCGACCAACACGATGGGACGACGTGCGCTCGATGCCGTCCCCGACAGTGGGGTCGACTATCCGGTGACCGCCGTGCTGCTGAACTTTCGGGCCTACGACACCCTGCTGGAGATCGCGGTGCTGGTGGCGGCCCTCTTCGCGGTGCTCGCCGTACAGCCCTTCGGGTGGCGGCCGACCGACCCCGACGCCGATCCGTCGCGAACCAATCTCGCCCTCGACGGTCTGCTGCGGATGGCGGTCCCCCTCGGTGTGCTGCTGGTCGGATGGGTGCTGGTCGCGGGTACCAGCCGGCCGGGCGGCGCCTTCCAGGCCGGAGCCCTCTTTGCGGCCGGCCTGATCGTGCTGCACCTCAACGGGTGGGCCCGAGTGGTGCCGCGGCGGCGGCTGTTCTGGCCCAGTGTGCTGCTCGGATTGGTGGTCTTCACCCTGGTGGCGGTCGGCACGGCGGCTCTGGGCGGCGGGTGGCTGGTCCTCGAGCCGCCCGCGGCCGGAACGGTGATCCTGCTGATCGAAGTGGCGTTGACGATCAGCATCGCCTACGCGCTGGTCCACCTCTTCCTGGCGAGCAGGCCGGCGGCGGATGCGGCCCCCGCTGCCGCCGAACAGCCCGAGAGCCCGACCGGATGACGCGCCCGGACCTGCTGATGGCCGTCGCGGTCGGACTGGCGGCGCTCGGTATCACCGTCGCGCTGCTCGCCCGCGACAACATCCGCCGCATCGTCGCGCTGAACATCGGCAGCGGCGGAGTGATGATGCTGCTGATCGTCCTGGCCTTCCGGGCCGATCCCGACCAACCCGACCCGGTACCGCAGGCACTGGTACTGACCGGCATCGTGATCATGGTCGCGGTCACCGCCGTGGCGTTGGCGTTGATCCGCACGATCGAAGCGGCCGAGGACACCGCCGACGAGACCGATTCCCACGACCGCCCGGACGACCCGTCCCCGGCGGACGGCGGTGATCGCGCATGATCGCGTCGGCCGAACTGATCGCGGTGGTCGTCTTCGCCCCCCTCATCGGGGCGATGGTCGCCGCACCCCTGCGCGGACGAGCGGCGATCACCGCAGCGGCCGCCACCTCGGCGGTGACCGCCCTCGCCACCGTGGTGCTGATCGTCGCGATCGCCCGCACCGGTCCGCTCGCCCTCGACCTCGGCGGCTGGAATCCGATTCCGGCGGACGCCGGCCCCGATCCTGTGCCCCTCGGCATCCGGCTGCGCGTCGACGAATTCAGCGCGGTGATGCTCGGCCTGACCGCGCTGATCGGTGTCGCGGCCACCTGGTACGCGTCCGGGATGGACAAGGTCCGCGGCCACGACGGCTACTGGCCGCTGTGGTTGGGGTTGTGGGCGGCGCTCAACGGGGTCTACGTCTCCGGCGACCTGTTCAACCTGTACGTCTGCCTGGAACTGATGGGCCTGTGCGCGGTGGGCATGGTGGCGCTCGGTGGCCGTCGCGCGCACGGTCCGGCGCTGACCTATCTCTACGTCGCGGTGGTCGGTTCGCTGCTCTATCTGCTGGCCGTCGCGTTGATCTACGCGCAGACCGAATCGCTCGACATCGCCTTCGCCGCCACGAGGCTCGAATCCGGGCCGGTCGCCGCGGTGGCGCTCGGTCTGGTCGCGACCGGGATGGCGTTCAAGACCGCGCTGTTCCCGCTGCACTCGTGGTTGCCGACGGCACACTCGGCCGCGCCGTCGGCGGTCAGTCCGGTCCTCTCGGCGCTGGTGGTCAAGGCGTCGATCTACATCCTGATGCGGCTGTGGTTCGAACTGTTCCCCACCGCACCGGAGATCCCGTTGCAGCTGGTGCTCGGCTGCCTCGGCTCCGCCGCCGTGGTCTGGGGCGCGATCATGGCCTTCCAGCAGACCCATCTCAAGCGCGTGGTCGCCTACTCGACCGTCGCGCAGGTCGGCTACTTCTTCCTGGTCTTCGCGCTGCTCGAACCGGGCAGCGCCACCGCCGCAGCGGCGTGGACCGGTGCGATCGTGCTGCTGCTCTCGCACGGCATCGCCAAGGCCGCGATGTTCTTCGCCGCCGGCAACCTCGCCGCCGGCTACGGCAGCGACCGCACCGCCGGCATGGTCGGCGCGGTCACCCGGATGCCGCTGAGCGTCGGGGCGTTCGCCGTGGCGGGCGTCAGCATCGCCGGGCTGCCGCCGACGTTCGGATTCATCGGCAAATGGCAGTTGCTCCAGGCGGCGTTCGGCACCGGGCAATGGTGGTGGGCGATCGTGCTGATCCTCGGCGGACTGTTGACCTTCGGCTATACCGCGCTGGCGGTCGGCGCGACGTTCAATCGCGATGATGCCGCCGAGATCCCCGAGCCGCGACCGGTGCCGAAGCGGATGCAGATCATCGCGATGTCGCTGGCGGCGCTGTCGGTGATCCTCGGCGTCACGGCCTATCCGCTGCTCGAATTCGTCGCCCGTGCGACCCCGGGAGGTGGTGGCTGATGATCGAGGACACCACGGTCGGGTACAGCATCATCCCGCTGTTGATGTTGCTGACCTCGCTGGTCCCGGGTCTGATCATCTTCACGCTGCCCGAGCCGGCGGTGCGCACCCGAACCGTGCTCAATATGACCGGCGCGATCCTCAAGGTCGCCTTCGTGATCGCGCTGATTCCACCGGTCATCCAGGGCACCCTCCTGCAATGGCGCGCCCCGCTGGTCCCCGGCGTCGACCTGCTGCTGTCCACCGACCCGCTGGCCATGCTCTTCGTCGGGCTGTCGGCACCGCTGTGGTTGGCCACCACCATCTACGCGATCGGCTATCTGGAGAAGGCGCCCAATCGCAGCCGCTTCTTCGGGTTCTTCAGCCTCTGCGTCACCGCGACCACCGGCATCGCCCTGTCCGGCAACCTGCTGACCTTCCTGCTGTTCTACGAGATGCTCACCCTGGTCACCTACCCGTTGGTGGCTCACCGCGGCACCGGCCAGTCGCTGCGCAGCGCCCGCACCTACCTGATCTACACCCTCTCCGGCGGCGGACTGCTGTTGTTCGGCGTCGCCTGGTTGACCTACGTGGTCGGTCCGCTGGAATTCGACGCCGGCGGGATCGACGCGGTCGGACGCCTGGCCGCCGAGGATCCGGTGACGGCGACGACGATCTTCGTGCTGCTGATCGCGGGCGTCGGGGTCAAGGCGGCGATCTTCCCGCTGCACGGCTGGCTGCCGCAGGCGATGGTCGCCCCCGCCCCGGTCAGCGCCCTGCTGCACGCGGTGGCCGTGGTCAAGGCGGGCGCCTTCGGCATCATCCGCGTCGTGCACGACGTGTACGGCATCGGCGTCGCCCGCGACCTCGGGGTGCTCGGCCCATTGGCGGCCCTCGCCGCGTTCACGATCATCTACGGGTCGCTGCAGGCGATCACCAAGGATGGGCTCAAACAGCGGTTGGCGTATTCGACGATCAGTCAGGTGTCGTACATCGTGCTCGGGGCGGCGATGTTCGGGATCGCGGCGACCACGGGCGCGATCGTGCACATCGTCCATCAGGGGCTGATGAAGATCACCCTGTTCTTCTGCGCGGGCCTGTTCGCCGAGACCCTCGAACTGCACAAGGTCTCCGAACTCGGCGGGGTCGGCCGCCGGATGCCGCTCACGGCGACCTGCTTCACCATCGGCGCGTTCGGCATGATCGGGCTGCCGCCGGTGGCCGGTTTCGTCTCCAAATGGCAGCTGGGCATCGGCGCCTTGGAGGCCGACCAGGACTGGGTGATCGCGGTGCTGATGACCTCGACCCTGCTCAACGCCGTCTACTTCCTGCCGATCGTCTACACGCTGTGGTTCGTCAAGCCGAAGCCGGACGCGCACTGGCATACCCCGGTGTACCGCCAGCGCAACCGGATCGAGGCGCCGGGCGCACTGTTGTGGCCGACGGTCGCGGTCGCCGCCCTCGCGGTGATCGCCGGCCTGATCGCCGGCTTCCCCTATTCGCCCCTGTCGATCGCGGAACTGATCGGCGACGACGGGTACCCGGGCCGATGACCGGGCGGCGACGAGGACAGGACGGACCGATATGACGATCGCGATCCTGTGCGCCTTCATCGCACCGCTGACGGTCGCCGCCGGTATCGCCGCGAGCGGCCTGCTCTACGGCCGGGCACGCCGACGCCTGCGCATGGGGCTGACCCGGGTGGCGCCGCTGACGACGATCCCGGCGCTGATCGCCGCGGTGATCGGCGGCGACGGGCGCGACGTCGACCTCGGCTGGTTCCTGCTCGGCGACAGCTCGCTGTACCTCGACTCCACCGCCCGCGCGATGACCGCGCTCGCCGCGGCGCTCTACGCGGTCGCCCTGGTCTTCATCGCCGACGGCACCATCGAACGCGCGCCGGCGCTGAGCGGGTCGCTGCTGGTCTGCTTCGCCGGCAATATCGGTGTCTTCATGGCCGCCGACGTGGTGACGTTCTATCTGTCGTTCACGGTGATGAGCTTCGTCGGCTACCTGCTGGTGATCCACGACCGCACCGATCCGGCTCGCCGCGCCGGACGGATCTATCTGGTGATGACCGTGATCGGCGAAGCGGCCGTGCTGGTCGCGATGATTCTGACGGCCTTCGACGGCGGCTACCTGGTCGCCGACGCCCCGGCTGCGATCGCCGAATCGGACCACCGCAACCTGATCATCGCGATGCTGCTGATCGGGTTCGGCGTCAAAGCCGGCACGGTGCCCCTGCACGTATGGCTGCCGCTCGCCCACCCCAGCGCGCCGACGCCGGCCAGCGCCGCGCTCTCCGGTGTGATGATCGCCGCCGGCATCGTCGGGTGGCTGCGGTTCCTGCCGCTCGGCGAGATCGCCCTGCCGAACTGGTCGACCGCCTTCGTCACCGTCGCCCTGGCCGGGGCCTTCCTGGCGGTACCGGTGGGCCTGTTGCAGGACAATCCGAAAGTGATCCTGGCGTACAGCAGCATCTCCCAGATGGGGTTCGTCGCCGTCCTGATCGGGGTCGCGCTCAACCACCCGCAGCTGGCGACGGCCTGCACGATCGCGGCGATCGTGTACACGGTCCATCACGGCGCCGCCAAGGGCGCGTTGTTCCTGGGGATCGCACTGTGGAAGTCCCTGGGCGGCGGCCGGTACCGATTCGTGGTCGCGGCGGGCTGGGTGCTCGCCGCGCTCGCGGTCGCCGGGGCCCCGTTGACCAGTGGATACATCGCGAAGTACGCGGCCAAGCAGGCCACGGGCGAGGCGACCTTCGCCGGGATCGAGATCGCGACCATCCTGCCCTGGGTCGGGCTGGGCTCGACGGTGCTGCTGATCCGGGCGGCGATCGTGCTGGCCACCCGCACCACCACCGAGGCGCGCCCCGCCGGCACCCCGCTGTGGACGTGGTGGGCGCTGATCCTCGCCGGCTTCGGCTACACGTATTGGCTCGCGAACGCGCGCTCCGATCAGATCGTGGTGCCGTCGCTGTGGTCGGCATCCACCTGGTTCGACCAGAGCTGGCCGATCCTGCTCGGGGTGACAGCCGCGGCGATCGCGATGCGGCTCTCCCGCCGCGAGGAGATCCCCGATTGGATCGCGCATCCACACGGTGACACCGTGCCGCCCGGTGACGTCGTCGTCCTCGAGGAACGGTGGGCGCGGTCGATCGGCCGCCGGCTGACCACGATCAGCGACGGGCTGGCCGACCGGTATGCGGCGGCGACGGCGACCGCCGCGCGGCTACCGGGCATCGGTGGCCCAACGACCCGGGTACAGGATGCGCTCGGCTCCCGGACGGGATCGGGTCTGCTGGTGCTGACCCTGTGCGTGGTGACGATCGGGGTGGCCCTGGTGGTGGTGTGGTGAACCGAAGACTCGGCATGGCCCTGGCGGTGGTGCTGCGCCTGCTGCTGTTCGGCCTGCTGTGGTGGCTGCTGACCGAGGGCGATACCTCGACGCTGCGCTACGCGGTGGTCGTGGTTCCGCTCGCCGTCGCCGCCGGCGTCGCGACGCTGCCACCGCGCACACCGCGGCCGGGCGGCTGGGCGCGTCGGATACCGGCGGCGGTCGGGCTGTTCGGCTGGTTCCTGCAGCGGTCCTTCGTCGGTGGGTGGGATGTTGCCCGGCGGGCGATCTCACGCCCGGTGAATGTCGACCCGTTGTTCGTCGAACACCGTTTCGGACTGCCGCCGGGCCCCGGCCGGGTCTTCGTCGTCGACCTGATGAACCTGATGCCCGGGTCGTTGTCCGCCCGCGTCGACGGCGACGTCCTGTGGTTGCACGTCCTGCATCCGGAGCTGCCCGTCCTCGACCAGGTCCGGGAATTGGAACGCCGACTGGCGAAGGTGCTCGACACCCCGATGGAGACCTGACAACCGGCTGCCGCGATCATGGGCGGATGGCCGTGCACCTCCGGATCCCGATCGCCCGCCGGATTCCGATACTCGTCGCCGCGGCATTGCTGCTGGTCCCGATGTCGTGCGCCGCCTCCCCGGCCGGCTCGTCGATCCCGGCCGGGTCGGCCGAGTCCGCAGGCCCCCCGCCGGAGGCCCTGGTCACCCACATCGTCGCCGACTATCCGCACGATCCGACCGCCTTCACCCAGGGCCTCGAGTTCCGCGGCGACGTGCTCTACGAGTCGACCGGCCGGGTCGGCAGCACCTACGTGCGGTCGTCCACCTGGCCGGCCGATACCGAGATCGCCCGCGCCGATGTCACGCAGCCGTGGTTCGGGGAGGGCATCACGATCGCCGATACCGATCAGGGTCCGGTGCTGTGGCAGTTGACCTGGCGCGACCACACCGCGATCGCCCGCGACCCCGCGACCCTCGACCAATTGCGCACCGTCACCTACGACGGCGAGGGCTGGGGGATCTGCGCGCTGGGCGACCGACTGGTGCGCAGTGACGGATCAGACACCCTGACCTTTCACGATCCGGTCGACTTCCACGTGCTCGGCACCGTTCGCGTCACCGACGCCGGTGGATCGGTCGATCGCCTCAACGAATTGGAGTGCACTCCGGAAGGGGTCTACGCCAATATCTGGACCACGGATCGCCTGGTGAGGATCGATCCGAATACCGGCCGGGTCACCGCGACCATCGACGCGTCGCCGCTGCGCCGGGCGGTCGAGCAGCGGCCGGACTCCGCCGGGATCGATGTGCTCAACGGGGTGGCCGCGATCCCGGGGACCGATCGGTTCCTGCTGACCGGAAAGCTGTGGCCGGTCGCCTACGAGGTCGAGTTAGCGGCACAATCGACCTCGTGACCCGATTTGTGGCGCCGGACGACGGCGGTTCGCCGCGTCGGCGCTCCGGATGGGGACGCCCACCCTTCGGGCGCGGCCGACCGACCGGTTCGGCGGAGGCGGCGACCGAGCCGCAACGCGACCGACAGACGCCCGCGGGCGCCTCGGAGGCGCCGACCCAGCGGGTACCGAATCGGTCCGATCCCCGCTCCCCCGGCGATACCCGGGTCTTCCGCGCGTCGGATCACTCCGGACGCCCGGCCGGGCCGCCGGCGGACGATTCGGCCCGCCCGGCCCCGCCGCGAGATTCCGGAGCCCGCCCGTCCGCGCCGCTGGATTCGGCAGCCGGCGCGTCCGGCGGTCCGGACAGCGGCGCCCGCACCCACCACATGTGGGAATGGACCGGCGACCCGCGCGAACGGCCCGCCCCGCCGGGCGGCGCCGCTGATCGGTCGACCTCCGGCGCGTACACCCGCGCGGAATCCGCATCGGCGTCCCCCGACGAGACCGACCCGCCGCGGGACATCCCACCGCACGACATCCCACCGCACGAGGACCCGACGGTGCGTTTCGACGCGGCCGGGCAGCGGATCCCCAAGAAGCTGACCGTCACCCGGGTCGCGATGATGCGCAGCCGGGAGTTGACCGGCCGATCGGTCGGCGCATTCCGGCGCGCGGTCACCGCGGACGGGGCCGGCCAGTCGGGGTTGACCGCGTTGACCTTCGCGCTGATGGCCAACTTCGCCGCCGACGCCGCGATGGCCGTCGCCCTGGCCAATACCCTCTTCTTCTCCGCCGCGACCGGCGAGGACCGGACCGGGGTCGCGCTCTACCTGCTGATCACGATCGCGCCCTTCGCGCTGATCGCCCCGCTGATCGGCCCCCTGCTCGACCGTCTGCAGACCGGGCGCCGGCTCGCGCTGGCGGGCTCGTTCGCGGTGCGGGTGGTGCTGGCGATCATCCTGGTCTTCGAGTTCGACACCTGGATGCTCTATCCGGCCGCACTGGCGATGATGGTGCTGAGCAAGTCGTTCACCGTCCTGAAATCCGCGGTGACCCCGCGGGTGGTGCCACCGGGAATGGACCTCGTCCGGGTCAACGCCCGCCTGACCATCTGGGGGCTGATCGGCGGCAGCATCGTCGCGGGCGCCATGGCCGCGGGCATCGCCTGGCTGTTCGGTTCGGCGGGGGCGCTGTGGTTCGCCGCGGTGATCGCGGTGGGCGGCGCGTATCTGTCGATGCGCATCCCGGCCTGGGTGGAGGTCACCGAGGGCGAGGTCGAAACGACCCTGACCTATCTGCACGATCCGTCCGAGGAGCAGGCCCATACCCGCGTGCTCGGGCTGCGGGCGATCGAGGCCGGACCCGCTACCAAGCCCGACAACGACCCGCTCGCCGAGCCGGGCGGAGCGACACCTCCGGGCGGTGCCACAGGGCAGGCCGGGACGACGGGGCAGGCCGGGACGACGGGGCACGGCGGGGCGACGGGGCACGGCGGGACGACGGGGCACGGCGGGGCGACGGGCGGCCCGACGGCCGAGGACACCCCGGGCCGCTGGTGGCAGCGCCGCAATCGATCGGCCGCCCCGGAACCGGCGCCCGGCGACCCGCTCGACGAGTCGTCGGATGTCGAACCGCGCAAACGCCGCCAGCCGTTGGGCCGCGATGTGCTGACCGGTCTGTGGGGCAACGGCACCATCCGCATCCTGACCGGCTTCCTGACCCTCTTCACCGCCTTCGTCGCCAAGGCGCATACCGAGCACGAGCCGCTGCAGCAGGCGGCGATGCTCGGCATGGTCGGAGCGGGTGCGGCGATCGGCAACTTCACCGGCAACTTCGTCGGCAGTCGGGTCAAGCCGGTCAAACCGTCGCGCACCGTGGTGATCTGCGCCGCCGCGGTCACCGTCGGCGCCGCGGTCGCGGCGCTGGCCGATTCGATCGTCGCGGTCGCCGCTCTCGCCGTGGTCGCCGCCGGGGCGAGCGCGCTGGCGAAGGTCTCGCTGGACGCCGCCCTGCAGGAGGATCTGCCGGTCGAGTCGATCGCCTCCGGATTCGGCCGATCGGAGACCGTCCTGCAGCTGAGCTGGGTGCTCGGCGGGGCGATGGGCGTGTTGTTACCCACCGAATTCTGGATCGGTTTCGCCTGCGTCGCGGCGATCCTTACGATCGGATTCGTGCAAACACTGGTGACCTACCGAGGTTCTTCGCTCATACCCGGGCTCGGCGGTGCCCGGCCCCGGCACGCCACCCAGGAGATGCACTCGTGAGCACGACGATCCGCGGCCGTCTCCTGCTGATCGGCGCGGCCGTGCTGGTGCTGGCGGTCGCCATCGGCACCATCGTGGCCATCGTCACCGGGCTGCGCGGCAGCCACTCCGAGCCGCCGCGGCTGACCGCCTATGCCGACGGCCGCACGGTATCGGTCCCGCCCTACCGTTATTGCCCCGTCCAGGAGCCGCTCTGCGCCGCCGAGCAGGGTCCGACGGTCGATGTGCCGGTGCGCGACAAGCATCCGCTGCAGCTGTCGGTCCCCAAGGAGGTCGCCGACGCCCCGTGGCTGCTCGCGTCGTTCTACGACGCCGGTTCCGCGCTGGTCGAGTACGACCAGTGGTTCGACTCCGGCCAGGCGCCGTCGGCGGTCACCGTCGCCCCCATCGACGCGCAGGGCCGCCCGCTGGTCGGCGTCGAGGTGCGGCTGCCCGCGGGCATCATCGACGCCCAGACGATGCAGGAGACGATCGTCAGCCACGCGGTGTGGTCGATCAAGACCACACCCGGAGCGGCCGTCGAGTCGTCCGCCGAGGACGCGCCCCAGTAGGCCCCGGTCGGGACGGATACGAAGGGGCGCCCGGCACGGAATGTGCCGGGCGCCCCTTCGTGTCGTCTCCGCCGCCCCGATCCGAGCCCGCCCCGATCCGCAGAGCTACTCGCCGAGTTGCTGGGCGACCGCCCGCACGACCTCGGAGATCCGCTCCGCGGTCTTGCGGTCGGGGTAGCGCCCACGGCGCAGTTCGGGCTGAATCTTCGCCTCGAGCAGGGTGATCATGTCCTCGACCATCCCGTGCAGCTCGTCCGGGGACCGCCGATTGGCCGCTGCGGCCTCCTTGCGGGCGGCGGCGATGTTCTGCCGGACCGAGGGCGTCGGCTCGAGCAGCGTCACGCTCAGCGCCTGCGGGCCGCGGCGGCCCGCCGCCATCCCGAACTCGACGCGCTGACCGGACTTGAGCCCCTCGACACCTGCCGGCAGAGCGGACGCACGGACGTAGACGTCCTCACCGTCGTCCTGGGCCAGGAAACCGAAGCCCTTGTCGACGTCGTACCACTTCACCCTGCCGGTCGGCACCGCAGTCACCCACTCGTCCTCGAGGCGGGCCCACGGGTCCGCCGCATCTCTCGCTCACGGATCGTGGTGGGCCGATTCGGTCGGGCCAACCACGAAATAAAGCGCCCCGCCGATGAGCGGAACGCGCTGGGACAAGTCTAGCCGAACGGCTGCCGCCGACGTACCGGCCCACGTCCGGCGCCGGGTGCGCCGGGCAGCGGGCTACGACCGGCGCACCGCCGGCCGGATACCGTGGGGCGGTGTCGACCCCTGAGCCTGTTCCCCCCGCATCCCCCGCGTCCCCCCGGCCGGTACCCCCACCGCCCGAGCCACGCCCGCGCAGCGTGCTCTATCCGCTCGCCCTGGGCCTGTTCATCCTCGGCCTCGTGGCGACGATCGTGATCTTCGGCCTGTTGATCTTCGGGGTATCCCAGCCGGGCCCGTGGCTCTATCTGCTCGCGATGTGCGCGCCCGCCGGATTTGTCGTCGGACTCGTCTACGCACTGTCCTCCGGACGACGCACGCGCTGACGCGTCCGGAACGCCGTTGCCATAGATCTTGATCGTATCGTGACCTTGTGATCTGTATCACATTTTCTTGGTCGGTTTTGAGCCCGAATATCGGCGTGGGAACGGCAAACAATGGACATGGCCTGCAAAAATACGAGCAGCCCGAGCGGACGGGCGCCGAAAGCGGCGCGGACGGATGGTCACGAAGTAGTGACGCGGCGGAGGAAATCTCGTACCGTCTCGGGAGGCTTCCCCAACGGGACGGGCTCGACCGGTACACACCGTCGGCCCGACGGGGAAGCGGCAGACCGGACACATAGGTCGCAGCCGAAGCGGGAAAGCCTCGTGACGATGCGAACGGGAGAGGAATTCGCCTGATGAGCGGACGCCATCGAAAGCCGGCTCCGGCGGGAGCGACCGTCGCGAAGGTTGCCGTCACCGGCGCCATCATGGGCACCGCGGGGATCGTGTTCTCCGGTGTCGCGCAGGCCGCACCCGATTCCGACTGGGATCGCCTCGCCAACTGCGAGTCGAGCGGCAACTGGGGTATCAACACCGGCAACGGCTACCACGGTGGCCTGCAGTTCTCCCCGAGCACCTGGAACGCCTACGGAGGCGGCGATTACGCGCCGGTGGCCTACAAGGCCACCCGTGAGCAGCAGATCGTCGTCGCGGAGCGCGTCCTCGAGGGCCAGGGCTGGAACGCCTGGCCGTCCTGCTCCTCCAAGCTCGGCCTGACCTCCGCCCCGACGCAGCGCGACGCACCCGCGGTCAGCGCCGTCGACGACACGGTCACCGCCGTCCAGGACAACGCCCCCGCCGTGCTGCCGCCCGCGATCGCCCCGCTGGTTCCGGGCGAGCCGGCCAACCCGGTCGCCGAGGGTGCCGCGGACATCGTCGTCGCCCTCACCGGCAACGAGCAGCTGCGCGACCAGATCGTCGACGGCCAGGGTCAGGGCATCGCCTTCCACCCGCTGGTGATCGGTGGCCCGCCGCCGGCACTGCCGCCGCTTCCCGAGCTGCCGCCGCTCCCGTTCTTCTGAGCCGAGCAACGCACGAAGGCCCGCACCGTACGGTGCGGGCCTTCGGCATTTCCGGGGCGATCACCACCGGGTCATCACACCGGGCGACTCAGATCGGAGCCCGCAGCTGCCGCCGCAGGATCTTGCCGGTGACGGTCTTGGGCAGTTCGTCGAGGAACTCGATGCTCCGCGGGTACTTGTAGGCCGCCATCCGCTCCTTGCAGTACGCGGCGAGTTCGTCGGCGGTCGCCGACTGCCCGTCCCGCAACGAGACGTAGGCCTTGACCGTCTCGCCCCGGTACTCGTCGGGCACACCTACCACCGCGGCCTCGCGCACCGCGGGATGGGAGTAGAGCACGTCCTCCACCTCGCGCGGCCACACCTTGTATCCGGACGCGTTGATCATGTCCTTCTTGCGGTCGACGACGTAGAACCAGCCGTCGGCGTCCATGAACCCGACATCACCGGTCCGCAGCTCGCCACCGGGGATCGACTCCGCGGTCTTGTCGGGCTTGTTCCAGTAGCCGCCGACCACCTGGGGGCCGGAGGTGACCAGCTCCCCCACCGCACCGACCGGCACCTCCTCGCCGTCGTCGCCGACGACGCGCACCACGGTGTTGAACACCGGGACACCGACCGACAGGGCGCCCGACGTCGGATCGACCGGGGCACGCACCCCGCGCGGCACACCGTGCGAGGGCGACGAGGTCTCGGTCAGGCCGTAGATGTTGTGGATATAGGCCCCGAAGATCCCCTCGAGGCGATCGGCGATCGCCGGCGCGATCGGGGCGCCGCCGGAGTAGAGCACCCGCAGACTGGAGAAGTCGCCGGGCGTGGCGCCGGGCGCGACCGACAGCGCGTTGAAGGCGGTGATCGCCGCGACGGTGAATACCGGCTTCCACTCGCGGATCGCGTCGAGCGTGACCTCCGGGGCGAAGCGGTGCGTCAACACAACCGGCGAACGGGACAGCATCGCGACCATCACGTGGCCGACCAGTCCGGTGATGTGGAACAGCGGCGCGATGCCGAGCACCCCTTCGCCGGGCGCGAGTCCCGTCCATTCCCGATAGGTCTGCGCATTGAACGCCAGATTGCCGTGGGTATTCATCGCGCCCTTGGGCTCGCCCGTGGTCCCGGAGGTATAGGTCAGGACCGCGACGTCGCCGGCGGACAGCTCGGGCGCCGGGAGCGGCGTGCCGTCGTAGGACTCGATGATCTCGACCAGATCCCGGGTGCCCTCCGCGCGCCGCCGCACGGTGGCGGCGAACAGTCGCGGATCGTCGCGGGTCTGGAAGTCCAGCGGCGAGGTCGTCACCACCGTGCGCACGGCGGTGGCGCCGTCGGCGATCACCCCCGCGGCGACGTCGGCCCAGAGGTCGTCGAGGGTCAGCAGCGCCGTCGCCCCCGAGTCGACGAGCATGTACGTCAGTTCGCGCGCCTTGTTCATCGGATTGATCGCCACCGCGATCCCGCCGGCCTTCCACGCCGCGACGATGCCGATCAGGTAGGCGGGGTTGTTCTGGACGTAGACCGCCAGGCGATCCCCCGCGGCGAAGCCGTCCGCGACCAGGGCGGCGGCCAACGCGTTCGCGGCCCGATCGATATCGGCGAAGGTCAGCGTCGCGTCGAAGTAGTGCACCAGGGGGCGCTCGCCGTCCGCCGCCACCGCGGCGTCGAAGACCGCCAGCGCGGTCTCGTACTCGACCGCGATATCCGCGGGGGTACCGGCCGGATAGCGGGCGAGCCAGGGCCGGTCGCGGTAGCTCACTTGATCACCACCGGGTTGACCGGCGAACCGGTGGCCCGATGGATCTTCAGCGGGGCCGCGACGTAGAAGAACTCGTAGACGCCGTCCTGCGCGCAGTCCTCGGCGAGCTTCTCGAGATCGCAGATCTCGGTGAACGCGATGCCCAGGTTGCGCATCAGCGCGTTGTGCAGCACCAGGGCGACGCCGTTGTGCGGATCGGTGGTGACCTCGTTGGCGATCGTGTCGGTCACCAGGTTCGGAATCTCCTTGTCCTGGAACCACTTCACCAGTTCCGCCGAGTACACCAGGCCCGGCTCGCAGAAGCTGCCGTAGAAGGCATCCGCGTCCTGGAAGAACAGGTCGAGATGATTGGTGCGGATCAGCAGGATGTCGCGCGGCTTGATCTCGATTCCCTGTGCGGCGGCACACTTCTCGAGATCGGTGTGGTCGAAGGTCTCGGCGGCGCCGAGGTGCTCGACGCCCCGGAAGCGCGCCATGTCCAGCAGGACCGCGCGACCGGCGACACCGCGCTGCGCGATCGGCTCGACGCTCGCCTTGTCCAGTCCGCCGACGGTGGTGCGCGCGTCGTAGCCGTTGTAGATCCGGCCGTCGTACCAGACGTGACCGAGCGCGTCGTACTGCGTGCTGCCCTGGAGGAAGGCGTTGATCTTGTCGTCGGCGTAGTGCAGACCACCGGGGAACGCGGGGCCGTCGCCACCCTCGTCCCAATGCGATTCGTCGAGGATCATCTCCCGCGTCGCGGGGCTGCGGCCGGGCCACACCGGGTCGCCGTTGGGATCGCCGATCAGCCGCTGCAGGGTGAACAGGGCGCCCTTGCGGATCAGGCCGACGCCGGCGAGGACCTGCTCGGCGGTCAGGTAATTCAGGCTGCCCACCTCGTCGTCGTCTCCCCACTTGCCCCAGTTGGACGGGGCCTGCGCAAGAAGTTCGGTGAGATCGGGGGTGGTGGTCATGTCTACCTCTCCAATGACTCGAATCGAGAACTGAACATCCCGATCGAACGTTCGACCGGTTCAGTGAGACCAGGGTCACATGCGAACGCGGCATCGGTCAAGCATCGGTTGGTATCGAATTCCACCCTCGGACAGCGACTTTGCGGTTCAGCGTGGCTGAACCTGCATCATCGCGAGGGCGTGGGCGGCGTAGTCGCGGGCGACCTCGGCCGAGGACGCGGGCCCCTCGGAGCTGAACCAATAGGGCAGCGCCATGCACATCGTGGCGACCACCCGGGCGGTATTGCGCGGGTCGGGTGCGGCGAACGAACCGTCCGCGGCGGCCGCGATAGCCGCCCGATCGAGCCGGCGTTGGATGCGCCGGCGCGCCTCGGCGACGGCGCTGCGGGCCGGCTCCTCGAGGCTGCGCGTCTCGGTCGCGGTGATGAACGCCGGATCGCGACGAACGGTGTGGCACAGGGCGATCGCCTCCACCATCAGGGCGAACCGTTCGGCGGGCGAGCCGCCCTCGGCGTCGGCGGCGGCCACCCGCCACTCGATGTCCTCCATCGTGCGGGTCATCAGCGTGGCCAGCAGCTGCTGCTTGCTGCGGTGGTAGTGGTAGATCCCGGCGACGCTGCTGTCGGCGGCGTGCGCCACCAGCCGCATCGTCGCACCGTGATAGCCCAGGTCGGTGAAGACCTGCACCGCCGCCCGCAGCGCCGGGTCGAGGTCGAGCTCGGCGAAGGTGCGCCAGGCCCCGCCGGTCGCCCCGGCAGGCCCGGTCGCTCCCGCCGGCGGTTCGGCGGGCGGCTGATCGGGCTGCGGGGCGAGCAGCTCGGACGCCGGAACGTCCAGGTAACGGGCGATCTCGTGGAGCCGGTCGATCGTCAGCGCCACCTTGCCGTTCTCGATCGCGCTCATCGTCCCGACGCTGACGCCGATCCCGGCCGCCAGATCCCGCAGGGTCCGTCCGGACTGCGCGCGGGCCCGCCGTACGGTCGCCCCGATCGGATTCTGTTCGGCCATGCTGAACAAGGTAACCCCCACCACCCACCGCTGTCCGCCCGTAGACTGCAGCCGGGCGGCGGTGTCGTCCGGGTAGGAGTGTGGCGAAGTGAGGGTCGCGTGAGCGGATACGCCGACCGGCCCTGGCTCGCCCACTACGGTGGTCGACCGGCCCACCTGCCCGTCGAATTCGATACCGCCCTCGACATCTGGGAGGCCGCGGTCGCCGCCGGGCCGCACGAGCCCGCGGTGCTCTACTTCGATGCGACGATCACCCGCGCCGAGTTGGATCGCGCCGCCGACGCGCTGGCCGCCCTGCTCGTGGCCCGCGGCTTCCGGCCGGGTGACCGGCTGGCGATCTACGTCCAGAACGACCCGGCGTTCGTCGTCGGGGTGCTCGCGGCCTGGAAGGTCGGCGGCATACCAGCGGCGATCAGCCCGATGAGCAAGACCGACGAGCTCGCCTGGCTGCTGCGCCGCTACCGGCCGACGGCGCTGCTGGCGCTCGACGACCTCTACATCCGGGTCGTGCGTCCGGCCGTGGCCGCCGATACCGCGATAGCGGTGCCGATCGTCGTGACCACCTCCGCCCGCGATCTCCAAAAACGCGACGACCAAAGGCTTTTCGCCGGGGTCGAGCCGCTGCGCCCACCGGACACGGTCGATCTGGCGGCGTTGATCGCCGGCTTCGACGGCGCCGCACCACCGCGCCCCCCGGTCCGGCCGGACGACGTCGCGGTCCTGCTCGCCACCTCGGGGACCACCGGCTTCCCGAAGGGCGCGCGCATCAGCCACGCGAACCTGACCTTCAATACCCGGACCTACCAGCTGTGGACCGGTCTGCGCGCCGGCGAGCCGATCCTGGCGCTGGCCCCGATCTTCCACGTGACCGGCCTCGTCGGGGCGGTCACGCTCGCGATGCTGGTGCGCGCACCGCTGGTGCTGACCCACCGCATCCATCCCGGCGTGGTCGCCGACGCGATCCGGGAACATCGCCCCGCCTTCGCGGTCGCGGCGATCACCGCCTACATCGCGCTCGCCGACGAATCGGACATCACCCCGGACGAGATGGCCCCGCTGCGGCTGCGGTACTCCGGCGGAGCGCCGGTCGAACCCGACGTCGCCGAACGCCTGGAGGCGGCCCTCGGCGGCTACATCCACAACATCTACGGCCAGACCGAGACGACCTCGCCGACCCACATCGTGCCGCCGGAGACGCGCTCGCCGGTCGACGCGGAGACCGGCGTCCTGTCGGTCGGGGTCCCGGTCTCCGACACGATGGTCCGGATCGTCGACGACGACGGTCGGGATCTGCCGGCCGGCGAGATCGGCGAACTGATCACCAGCGGCCCACAGGTGATCGACGCCTATTGGGACGACCCCGAGGCGACCGCGGCCGCGCTGACCGGCGGCGAACTGCGCACCGGCGATATCGGCTTCATGGATGCGGACGGCTGGTTCTACGTCGTCGACCGGAGCACGGATGTCATCAACGCGTCCGGGTACAAGATCATGCCGCACGAGGTCGAGGTGGTGCTGGGGCGTCATCCCGACGTCGTCGAGGCGGCGATCGTCGGCATCCCGGACGACTATCGCGGGGAGTCGGCGAAGGCCTACGTGGTGCTCGCCGCGGGCAGCACGACCACCGAGTCCGACCTGGTCGCCTACTGCCGCGAACGGATGGCGGCCTACAAGTACCCCCGCGAGGTCGAATTGGTCGGCTCGCTGCCGCGGTCGGCGACCGGGAAGCTGCTGCGCCGAAAGCTGCGGGGGTGAGGCGAACGGCAAACGCCCCCCGCGCGGGCGGGGGGCGTCGAAGCCATCTCGTGGCGGGGCCGGGTCGCCGCGAACGCGGCGCTGGGTCAGCGGTTGATAACGGTCACCGGGTGCACATAGGGAAGGGTTTCCACCGGAACGGGGAACGCCATGTCCTCGCCGAAGGGGGACAACGAGCCCGCGCGGGCGGCGACCAGTTCGGTCACCGGGTGATCACCCTCATCCGCGACGGCGGGCCAACCGGGATCGACATAGGAATTCTGCTGCGCCATGGCTTGCATTCTGCCACCGCCTGCCGTCGAACGGCGAGGAAGCGGTATCTAGGCTGGTCCGGGTGACCAAGTCGGCGACCGCACCAACCCTCGCCGACTGGTTGGCGTCCGCGTCCGACGAGCGCCTCGGCGCCCTGCTGCGGCGGCGACCGGATCTGACGATTCCCCCGCCCGGCTCGACCCGGGTGCTGGCCACCCGCGCCGAGCAGCGCGCCTCGGTCCTGCGCGCCGCCGAGGAACTCGACACCGCCGATATGACCGTGCTCGAGGTGCTGGCCCTCGCCGAGGCCGACAGCGCGCCGGTCACGGTCGACGAGGTGATCGCGACCGTCACCGAACGGGCCAAACGGGCCGGGCTGCGCGCGTCCGCCGTCGCCCCGGCGGCGCGCCGCTCGATCCAACGGCTGCTCGACCTCGCGCTGGTCTACGGCCCGAGCGGGACCGCCACCCGCACCGATGCGGTGCGCATGGTCTCCGCCGCCCGCACCGCCATCCCGTGGCGTATCGGCCGCTTCGTCGAGACCCCGGTGCTGACGCCGGCCGCGATCGCCGAAGGGCTGGCGGCCATCGCGACCGAGGAGGGCGCGGCGACGGCCGGTTCGGCGCGCAAGGTTCTCGACACCCTCGCCGGGGCGTCCCCGATCGGGCAGACCCGCGATGCTGCGCCCGGTGCGCCCGCCGACGCCCCGGTCCCGCGGCTGCTGCGCGCGGGACTGTTGATCCGCCTCGACGACCGCACCGTGGAACTGCCGGTTCAGGTCGGCCAGTATCTGCGCGGCGAGACCGTGGTCGATCCCGCCGATCTGGCCGACCCGCTGCCCGATCTGGCGCCGCGCGCCGATATCGACGCCACCGCCGCTGGCGAGGCGCAGGAGCTGATCCGCGACAGCGAACGGCTGCTCGACGCGCTCGGATCCGCGCCCGCCCCGGTGCTCAAGGCCGGCGGGCTCGGGGTGCGCGAACTGCGGCGCCTCGCGCGCACCGCCGCCGTCGACGAGGAGCGCACCGGCCTGCTGATCGAGATCCTCGCCGGCGCCGGTCTGATCGCCGCGGGCTCCCCCGAGCCGCTGCCGGACGGCGACCAGGTCGACGATTTCTGGGCGCCGACCGTCGCCGCCGACGGCTGGTTCGAGTCCGATACCGCGCATCGTTGGGCGGTGCTCGCCCGCGCCTGGCTGCACCTACCGCGGCAGCCCGGGCTGATCGGCGGGCGCGACTCGGCCGACAAGCCGATCGCCGCCCTGTCCGACGAGGTGCGCTCCCCCGCCGCCGCCCGCGAGCGCGGCCACATCCTGGCCACCCTCGCCGAGTTCGGGGTCGACGGCGCGGCGACGCCGGGCGAGCTCGCCGCGGTGCTGCGCCGCCGCCGGCCGCGCATCGCCGGCCGCTTCTCCACCGCCCAGGTCGAGCGGATCGTGCGGGAGGCCACCGCCGTCGCGGTGATCGCGCACAACGGCCTGTCGAACGCCGGGCGCGCCCTGCTGGCCGAGAACCCGGCCGACGAGGACACCGCGGCCGCGACGGTCACCGCGATGGACAAGGCGCTGCCCGCCCCGGTCGATCATGTCCTCGTCCAGGCCGATCTGACCGTGATCGCGCCCGGGCCGCTGGTCGGCGAGCTCGCCGAGCGGATGACGCTGCTGGCGGATATCGAGTCGGCGGGCGCCGCGACGATGTACCGGCTGTCGGAGGCCTCGCTGCGCCGGGGCCTCGACGCGGGCCTGACCGCCGACCGGATCCACGCCTTCTTCGCCGCCCACTCGCGCACCCCGGTCCCGCAGTCGCTCGAGTACCTGATCGACGACATCGCGCGACGCCACGGTCGGCTGCGCGCGGGCGTCGCCTCCGCGTTCGTGCGCTGCGACGATCCGGCGCTGTTGACCGAGGTGCTCAACTCGCCGGCGGCCGCGGAGTTGGCGCTGCGGCCGGTCGCGGCGACCGTCGCGATCTCCCAGGCCCCGCTGGCCGAAGTCCTCGACCTGTTGCGGCGGGCGGGTTTCGCACCGGCGGGCGAGGATTCGTCCGGGGCGATCGTCGACCTGCGCCCCCGGGCGGCGCGGGTGCACGTGCGGCGCGCCCGCCCGGCCGCGCGCGGGCCGGCGGTGGCCGACGACACCCAGCTCAACCGGATGATCCGCGAGATCCGGGCCGGCGATCGGGCGACGCAGACCGCGGGCGGCAGCCGCATCACCGGCGCCCAATCCCTGGCCGCCCTGCAGGCCGCGGCCAAGGCGCAGCGCTCGGTGACGATCGGCTACGTCGACGCGCACGGCACCGCGCACCGCCGCGTCGTCGATCCGGTGGCCGTCGGCGGTGGTCGGTTGGAGGCCTTCGACGCCGCCGCCGGGGCGATGCGCACCTTCGCCCTGCACCGGATCACCGACGTCTCCGACGTCGACTGACCCACCGGGAACCCGCAAAGCCCTCGCCCCGGGGCCCCTCGCCCGCCTCCACGGCCCGAACTGGCCCACCCCCCGCCGCCACAGACCGCGAGAGTGACGATTCCTACGGTTGAACCGCAGAAATCGTCACTCTCGCGTCGGCAGTGTGGAGGGGGCGGCGGGGGGCGCGGAGGGACCGGGCCGGTCAGGGGCGGGCGGCCAGGCGGGGTCCGACGAGGTAGCCGAGGGCGAAGCCGATGAACGGAATCGCCGCGAGGAAGGTGCTCAGCGCGACGCTTCCGCCGGTGACGAGGGTGAAGTTCGACAGCACGATCCACAGACAGCCCAGCAGGCCCAGGCAGGCGAGCGCCGGGGCGATCCGGGTCTGCCAGGGTCGGCCGGCGGCCTTGTCGGAGTTGCGGGCGAAGAAGACCAGCACGGCGGCCGAGGTGGTGAACAGCAGGATCATCATGCCGACGGTCGCGACGCCGGCCATCGACCCGAAGACGCCGACCAGCGGTTCGACCCCGAAGACCGCGAACAGGGCCACCAGGACGATCGCCGTGATCGTCTGGACCACCGAGCTGCGCGCCGGCGACTGATGCTTCTCGTGCACCTCGCCGAGCCGGGCGGGCAGATAGCCCTTGTTCGCCAGGACGAACTGGTAGCGGGCGATCACATTGTGGAACGACAGCACGCAGGCGAAGAGGCTGGTCAGCAGCAGCACGTTGACGATGTCGCGGCCGACCCGGCCGAGCATCGCGTCGGTGGTGTCGAGCAGCATGTTCGCGTTGCCGTCCAGGGTCTGTTGGGCGACGCCCTGGACCTGGTCGACGCCGTAGGCGATCACGAAGACCCAGGTGGTCAGCGCGTAGAAGCCGCCGATGATCAGCACCGCGGCGTAGGTGGCGCGCGGGATGGTCCGGTCGGGGTCGCGGGCCTCGTCGCGGAAGACCGCGGTCGCCTCGAATCCGATGAAGCCGGTCAGCGCGAAGAGGATCGCCACGCCGATGCTGCCCTGGGTGAAGACGTCCGGAACGAAGGGCTGCAAGGTGATGCCGTCCGGCCCCGGGTCGGTGAAGATCACCACGTCGAGCACCACGACGACCGCGATCTCCAACGCCAGAGCGATGCCGAGGACCTTGGCGCTCAGGCCGATATGCCGGTAGCCGAGCAGGGCGACGATCGCGAGTACCACAAAGGAGTAGACCGGCCACGGGATCGACGGGCCGCCGTAGAAGGTCACGGTGTCGTCGAGCGCCCAGCCGATGTAGCCGTAGATACCGACCTGAATGGCGGTGTACGCGATCAGGGCGACCGCGGCGATGCCGGTGCCGGCGCGGTCGCCGAGTCCGGCGTTGACATAGGAGAAGAAGGCCCCGGCCTCCTTGACGTGCGGCGTCATCGTCACGAAGCCGACGCTGAAGACCAGCAGCACCAGCGAGGCGATCACGAAGCCGACCGGCGCTCCCGCCCCGTTGCCGATGCCGATGGCCAACGGCATATTGCCGCCGATGACCGTCAGTGGCGCGGCGGCCGCGACCACCATGAACACCACGGCGACGGGGCCGAGGCGACCGTCCAGGCGGGCCTGTTGTTGGGGCTGTTGGTCGTGGGGCGCAGCAGACATCAGAATCTCCTCGAGGTGGAGCGGAGCGCCATTGATCGAGCATTTTTTTCCGTTGACGAAAAGAATGCGATACCGTCGCCTTCGAGACAAGCCCCGAGCGTTAACTCCGTGTTCCGATTCGTGGTAGGACCGATGACCGTGGCATCAGACGAGACCCTGACATCGCCCGACGCCGAGGCAGCGCCCGATGCCGAGGCGCCGGCCGGCGACAAACCGGGCGGGGCCGGCGACTACAGGCCGGCCGTGGGGCGGCCCAACCGGCAGAACGAGCGTCGCCGCGAGATCCTCGACGCGTCGATTCGGCTGATCGAGGGCCACGACCTGGCCACCCTGCGGCTGACCGATATCGCCGACGCTCTCGGACTGACCGCCAATGCGGTGCGCTACTACTACAAGGACATGGACACGCTGCTGTCCCACCTGGCGCTGCGCTCGGATCAGCGCTTCTACGACGAGCGCAAGGCGCTGGTCGAGCGGACTCCGTCGAGCGCGGAGCAATTGGCCGTGATGATCGCGGGTGGGCTGCCCACCGACGCCGAGGACGCGGAGTGGCGGGTGATCTGGCGGGCGATCCTGGCCGCCGGGTTCGAGCTGGATCGGCGCTCCGACGTGCAGGGCATCTATCACCGGCAGGTCGGCCTCTACGCCGAGGTGCTCGCCCGCGGCGCGCGGTCGGGGGCGTTCACCCTGGTCGGCGAGAGCACCGACATCGCGATGACGCTGATGGCGATGGAGGACTACTTCGGCTACCGGATCGTCGCGCGCGATCCGCAGATCGACCGGGCGACCGGCCTGCGGTTGATGCGCGGATACGCCACGACGGTCACCGGCGCGGACCTTCCCCCCACCGACTGATACCCCACCGACCGATACCCGACCGACCGACACCCAGCCGACGGGCACCGGCCGACCGACCCCGGCCGATCGATCCGGCCGATGGACCCCCGGTCTGCCCGGTCCGGCCGGTTCGGCTCAGTCGGAACTGCCGAAGCGCCGCATCAGCGCGGCGGTTCCGGCGGCGAGGATCACCAGGGTGCCGTATCCGTAGACGGCGGCGTCGAGACCGATCCGCGGGATCAGCAGGCCCGCGATCACGGTGGGTATCCCGAAGGCGAGGTAGGAGACCACCAGGATCGCGGCGATATTCTCGGCGCGATCGTCGGGGTGGGTCAGCGGGACGACCGTGCGCAGGACGCCGAAGAAGGCGGTACCGAAGCCGAGACCGGCGATCATGATCGTCGCGTAATAGGCCGGCAGCCACTGGACGGCGATCGCGACCAGCGTGCCGGCGGTGCCGACGGCGAGCAGGGTGGCGCCGTAGAGGCTGATCGCCCGCGGGGTGCGGTTGCGCATGATCCAGCCGGCCGCGGCGCCGGTACCCGCGAGCAGGGTCACCACGATGCCGCCCGAAAGATGGGTCCGCCCACCGAATTCGTTGGCGATGATCGACGGGCCCAAGGCCAGGTAGAGCCCGCCGGTGGCCCAGCCGGCCGCGACGGCGGGGGCGCCGCGCCAGAAGACCGGCGCCGCCTCCGGGGACAGCGAGACGCGAGGCAGCAGCGAGGCGAGCACGCCGCCGCGCCGTCCGACGGTCTCGGGCAGCGTCAGCACCGCGACCACGAGCAGCAGGTAGCAGACCGCGAGCGAGCCGAAGACCGCGCCGATCGCTCCGGCGCCGACCCGGTCGAGAATCACCGCGGACAGCAGCGCGCCGACCGCCAGGCCGACCAGCGGGAAGACCGCGTTGCTGATCGTCGCGGATCCGGGGCGGTCCGGCGGTTCCAGGTCGACCGCGGCGGCGGACAGGGCGGCGAGCAGCACGCCGCTGGCCACCCCCTGCAATACCCGGGCGCCCAGTAGCAGGGCGGCGCTGTCCGCCTGCCAGAACAGCACCGCCGCCGCGGCGAGCAGAACGAAGCCGGCCGCGATCACCGGCTTGCGCCCGATGTGATCGGACAGCGAGCCGAGGGTGAGCAGCGCGATGAGCAGGGCGACGGCGTAGACCGCGAAGACCAGCGTCATGACCAGCGGACTGAGCGCGAGACGCTCGGCGAGCACCGGATAGAAGGGCGTCGGCGCCGCGGCGCCGACCATCATCACCGCGAGGGCGAAGAGCACCAACGCGAACCCGAACCGACCCCGCCTACCGAAGTCCGGTGTCTCCGGTTCACCGACAACAACTGCCGAATGGTTCGAATTATCTGGAACCGTCACGAAACGTGAGCCTACGCGAGAACCCGCGAAACAGTTCGACTATTGTCGAATCATGTCGGAGGTGAGTCGATTCCCCCATCCCACCCGCGACGAGATCGAGCTGACCGAGGTGCTGTTCGCCCTGAGCGACCCGGCCCGCCTCGCCCTGGTCCGCGAGTTGTCGTCCGGCCCGTTGGACATGGTCGACTGTTCCGCGCTCGGCCCGGACCGGCCCAAGTCGACCCGCTCGCACCAGGTCAAGGTGCTGCGCGAGGCCGGGGTGATCATCAGCGAGCTGCAGGGTCGCAATCGGCGGTTGACGCTGCGCCACGACGACCTCGACGCCCGCTTCCCCGGCCTGCTGCTCGCGGTCCTCGGCGACCCGGCCGCTCGCTGACCCGACGCAGCACCCGTGCGCCCACCCCGGCGGAACAACCACAGGGGTGTGGTGGTTGTACTGCCGACGGCAGGCGCAACCCGCCTGGCGACGACAGATGTCGCGGTGACGGTGAACAATGAGCTGATCGCCGGACAGTTGGAGAGGAAGCGCCCGTATGGCCGATGGCCCACTGATCGTCCAATCGGACAAGACGCTGCTGCTCGAGGTCGACCACGCGCTGGCCGGTGAGGCGCGCGCCGCGATCGCCCCGTTCGCCGAGCTCGAACGCGCCCCCGAACACGTCCACACCTACCGGGTGACCCCGTTGGCGTTGTGGAACGCCCGCGCCGCCGGGCACGACGCCGAGCAGGTCGTCGACGCGCTGGTGCGCTACTCCCGCTTCGCGGTACCGCAGCCGCTGTTGGTCGACGTCGTCGACACGATGGCCCGCTACGGCCGGCTGCAGCTGGTGAAGAACCCGGCGCACGGGCTGACGCTGGTCAGCTTCGATCGCGCGGTCCTCGAAGAGGTGCTGCGCAACAAGAAGATCTCCCCCATGCTCGGCGCCCGCGTCGACGAGGACACCGTCGTGGTGCACCCGTCCGAACGCGGCCGACTCAAGCAGATGCTGCTGAAGGTCGGCTGGCCGGCCGAGGATCTCGCCGGCTACGTCGACGGCGAAGCCCACGCGATCGACCTCGACTTCCACGACGACACCTGGGAGTTGCGCGACTACCAGCAGATGGCGGCCGACTCGTTCTGGGCCGGCGGCTCCGGCGTCGTCGTGCTGCCCTGTGGCGCCGGCAAGACGATGGTCGGCGCGGCGGCGATGGCCAAGGCCGGCGCGACCACGCTGATCCTGGTGACCAATACCGTCGCCGGGCGGCAGTGGCGACGCGAGCTGATCGCCCGCACCTCGCTGACCGACGAGGAGATCGGCGAATACTCCGGCGAGCGCAAGGAGATCCGCCCGGTCACGATCGCGACCTATCAGGTGATCACCCGCAAGACCAAGGGTGAGTACAAGAACCTGGAGATCTTCGACTCCCGCGACTGGGGTCTGATCATCTACGACGAGGTGCACCTGCTGCCCGCGCCGGTCTTCCGGCTGACCGCGGACCTGCAGTCGCGCCGCCGCCTCGGCCTGACCGCCACTCTGGTGCGCGAGGACGGCCGCGAGGGCGACGTCTTCTCGCTGATCGGCCCGAAGCGCTACGACGCGCCGTGGAAGGACATCGAGGCGCAGGGCTGGATCGCGCCGGCGGAGTGCATCGAGGTCCGGGTGACGCTGACCGAGGCCGAGCGGATGGCCTATGCGGTGGCCGAGCCGGAGGAGCGCTACAAGCTCTGCTCGACCGCCCATACCAAGGTCGCGGTGGTGCGCTCGATCCTCGACGAGCACCCGGACGCCTCGACCCTGGTGATCGGCGCCTATATCGACCAGCTCGACGAGCTCGGCGAGGTGCTCGGCGCCCCGGTGATCAAGGGCTCGACCCGCACCAAGGAACGCGAGCAGCTGTTCGACGACTTCCGCCAGGGTCGGATCCGGACGCTGGTGGTCAGCAAGGTCGCGAACTTCTCGATCGACCTGCCCGAGGCGTCGGTCGCCGTGCAGGTCTCCGGCACCTTCGGCTCCCGCCAGGAGGAGGCGCAGCGTCTCGGCCGGCTGCTGCGGCCCAAGCACGACGGCAGCCAGGCGTACTTCTATTCGGTGGTCGCGCGCGACACCGTCGACGCCGACTACGCCGCGCACCGGCAGCGCTTCCTGGCCGAACAGGGCTACGCCTACCGGATCACCGACGCCGACGACCTGTTGGGCCCGACCATCGGCTGATCCGCCTGTGGAAATCGGAACGAATACGGGGAGCGAACACCATATATGTGTTCGCTCCCCGTATTGGTGGCATCTTCCACACCCACCCGGTATCAGGGCACCGCGATCACCGGCACCGGCGAGTATCGGACGATCTTGGTGGCCGACGAGCCCAGGAAGATCCGCTCGAGCACGCTGGTCGACGACGAGCCGACCACCAGAATCTCGTCGCGGTTCCACTCGACGCTGTCGACGGTCGACATCCAGCTGCGCCCGACCGCGACGACCGATTCGATCTCGACCGGCGCCCGACCGTCCGCCCGCAGCTGCGTTTCCGCCGCCGCCTGCGCGACCTTCGACTGCTCGACCCACTTCTCGAGGACCGCGTCCTCGGTCCTCAGGCCGATCTCCGGCGGATACATCGTGCGGCCGCGCACCGCGAAGGTGATCACCCGCAGCGGGACCCCGGTCTTGAGCGCCAGCTCCGCCGCCGCGGTCAGGGTTCGCTTCGAGGCCTCGTCACCGCGGAAGGCGCAGCTGATCCGGGACAGCGGCGTCGGACGGGTGATGTAGCCGCGGGTGGCGATCGCGACCGGGATGGTCGAGGAGTGCAGCAGCCGGTCGCTGGTCGAGTTGAGGTGGATGGCGCCGTAGGCACCGTCGTCGCCCGAGCCGACCACGATCGTCGAGGCGCCGATCTTCTCGGCCTCCTCGAGCAGCGTGGTCGGGATCGATCGGCCCTGTACCCAGATCGCCCGGGCGGTCACCGCCGGGCAGTACTCGGTCAGCACGGCCTCGGCCTCGGTGACGGCGGCCTGTCCACGGCCGGCCGCCCACTCGACAAATTCCCGGTCGGTATTGCCGGCGACCGGCGTCGGCCAGGGCGCCGGGACCACCGAGACGATCAGCAGATCCTCCTGCGGCGTCACCGAACGGGCGAGGGTGGCCGCAAACTCGATGCCCGAGCGGTCGTCCTTGCCGGGGGCGAATCCCACCAGCAGGGTCATGACTCCGACACCTCTCGCATCGCCTCCGGATCATTGAGGCGCGCATTCTTGCGTCCCCAGGCGAAGTAGAACGCCAGGACGACCAGCAGCCAGATCCCGAAGACCACCCAGGTGATCGGCGAGATGCCGTACAGCACGTAGAGGCAGATGACGATGGTCAACACCGGGGTCACCGGGTAGCCGGGGACCTTGAAGGGGCGGGGCAGATCGGGGTTGGTCTGGCGCAGCACGATCACGCCGAGGGCGACCACCGAGAAGGCGATCAGAGTGCCGATCGAGACGGTGTCCCAGAGGTATCCGGCGGGCACCAGGCCGGCGATGATCGCCACGACGACGCAGACGACGATCGTGTTGAAGACCGGGGTCATCGTGCGCGGATTCACCTCGGCGAACTTCTCCGAGATGATTCGGTCGCGGCCCATGGCGAACAGGATGCGGGTCTGCCCGTAGAGCGTGACCAGGGTGACCGAGAAGACCGAGATCACCGCGCCGGCGGCGAGGATCGTGCCGGGAATCGCGGAGCCGGTGATGTTTTCGAGGATGACCGACAGCCCGGCGCTCTGCTGATCCGGGTTCGAGAACTCCTCGATGTCCTGGGCGCCGACGCCGGCGAAGGCCACCAACAAGTAGACGGTCACGACGATCGCCAGGGCGCCGATGATGGCGGTGGGCAGCGCCTTCTGCGGATTCTTGACCTCTTCACCGGCGGTGGCGACGGCGTCGAGTCCGATGAAGGAGAAGAAGATGACCGCCGCCGCGGCGCTGACGCCGTGGAAGCCGGAGCCGAAGAAGTTGTCGAAGCGGTCGGCCTGGAAGGCGGTGATCGCGATGACCACGAACAGCACCAGCACGCTGAGCTTGATCAGCACCATGATCGTGTTGGCGCGCGCGGATTCGCTGGCGCCGCGGATCAGCAGCAGGCAGCACAGGAAGACCAGCACGACCGCGGGCAGGTTGATGATGCCCGACGGCGCGTCCTCGAATGGGATCGGCGCGTACGACAGGGCCTGCGGCAGCGAGTGGCCGATCGTCTTGTCGAGCAGTTCGTTGAAGTAGCCGCTCCAGCCGACCGCGACCGCCGACGCGGCAACACCGTATTCGAGCAGCACGCAGGCGGCGATGATCACCGCGACCAGCTCGCCGAGACCGTGATACGTATACGAATAGGTCGAGCCGCTCACCGGGATCGCACTGGCCATCTCGGCGTAACAGATCGCCGACAGGCCGGCCGCCAGGCCCGCGATGAGGAAGGCGACGATGACCGCCGGTCCGGCGTCCGGAACGGCTTCCTGAAGCACGAAGAAGATACCGGTACCGACCGTGGCCCCGACGCCGAACATCATCAACGAGAACGTTCCGAGGTTTCGCGACAGTTCTTCGCCCGCGATCGACTTCGTGGCAATCGGTTTGCGGCGTTTCAACTGCTCGCTCAGGGATACGGCCATGGCGGCCTCCTTCCGTAAATTTATGGGGGAAACGTAAACCCCCCGGCGTCGATGTGCAGCGCCAATGATCGAACCACCGATGGATCTCCGGCGAACTCCGACCGAATTGTCCGAATATCTTCGGTGCGCCCGAACGGACGCTGCGCCAAAGGAATAGACCGAACGGAATGACGTTCGGGAGATTTCCGTGCGGCCGACCGCCCGGCAGGGTCGTGTGCTGCGTCGTCGACCGTCATCGACGTGCTAGGAATGAGTCGTGCGTACGTTCGAGTTCGACGTCGACCAGCGACACGCGAGCAAGTCCAACGAGACTCTGGCCGACGTGCGTCGACTCAGGCTTTCGGCCTTGATCCTCGGGCTGGTCTTCGCCGCGATCGCCCTCTGGGTCAGCCGCGACGGGCAGACCTGGGAATTGGTGATCGCCGCCGCGCTGGGGGTCGCCGCGTTGGGCTGTGTCTTCATCTCGTTCTGGGCGCCCCGACGGGTGGGGTCGATGGCGGACCTGTACGCCAAGGGCCCCCTGGTCCCCGCGGTGATCGCCGAGGTCGGTCCCCGCGGCGCAACGCTGTTGGGCTTGATCGACGTCGCCAAGCCCGGCAACGAATCCCGCCCCGCCCTGGTCGCTCGCCAGGTGCGCACCCTGCCCGGCCACAAGATGGCCGTCGGTGAACGGGTGCCCTCGATCGGGATCCTCTCCGATCGCACCCGCCACTCCTCCGATACCTGGCAGCTGGCCTCGGTTATGCCGATCGCCTGGGGGACGGCCGATATGGCCGTCGTGCGCAAGGCGGAATCGCAGATCGACGACGCGGAGTGGCAGGTGCTGACGGCGAATATCAATCGCGCCGAGCTCGCCCGCCGCACCACCGAGGGCCGCATCGAGCTGAACGACTCGGAACTGCCGGACGACCTGCGTCCGGACGACGGCACCGACAACTGACCCGCAGACGGCATCGGCCGACCGGAATCGCTCCGGTCGGCCGATGTCGTTTCGGTCGGACCGACTCCGATCGAACGCGCCCTCAGGCGAGTTGCGGAACAACCTCGCGTTCGAACAGTTCGATAGAGGCCGGGTCGTAGGCGGCGTCCGGGAAGTAGCAGATCGCGTAGCCCATCCCCGCGTCGCGCAGCGCCGACAGGTTGGCGACGATCTGCTCCGGCGTTCCGACCGCCGGCATCCCGCGGTAGGCCCCCATCGAGGCGCGCCCGGCGTCGCCGGCGAAGTGCACCAGCTTGTCCTCGATCTGCTGCAGCTTCGTCTCGACCTGCGCCTCGGTCTCCGCGATGACGACGTTGTAATTGGCCGACCGCACGATCGCGTCGTAGTCGGTGCCGACGTCCGCGCAGTGGTCGCGCAGGATCTGCGACTTGCCGCGGAACCCGTCGAGCGTCCCGTCGAAGTTGGTGTACTGCGCGTACCGGGCCGCGATCCGCAAGGTCACCTTCTCCCCGCCGCCGGCGATCCACAGCGGGATACCGTTGGCCTGCAGCGGCTTCGGATAGACCCGCGCCTCGTTGACCTGGTAGTACTCGCCGTCGAGCGTCGCCGCCCCCTCGGCCCAGGCCTGCCGCATGATCTGCACGCCCTCGCGCAGTCGGCCGAGGCGTTCGCGGGCGGGCGGGAAGCCGTAGCCGTAGGCCCGCCATTCCTGCTCGTACCAGCCGGCGCCGATGCCCATCTCCACCCGACCGCCGGAGATCACGTCGACGGTGGCGGCCACCTTCGCCAGATAGGCCGGGTTGCGGTAGCTGATCGCGGTGCACATCTGGCCCAACCGCACCCGGCTGGTCACCGGGGCCAAGGCCGCCATCAGCGTCCACGCCTCGTGGGTCGCCTCGGTGGTCGGTACCGGAACGGTGTGGAAGTGGTCGTATACCCAGACCGACTCCCAGGGACCCACGTCGGCGCGGGCGGCGACCGAGGTCATCGTCTCCCACTGCCGCTCCGGCGGAATATCCGCCAGATCCAAACGCCAACCCTGGGGAATGAACAGGCCGAATCGCATGCCGCGAATCCTACGGGTTACCCTGCGAAGCATGGGCGAGCGTGAAATTCCTACCGTCGCTCGGCTGCGCCCCTTCGGCAGCACGATCTTCCACGAGATGACCTCCCTGGCGGTGCGCACCGGCGCGGTCAACCTCGGGCAGGGATTTCCGGATTCCGATGGACCGGCGAGCATGCTCGAAGCCGCCCGTGCCGCGATCTCCGGCGGGCTCAACCAATACCCGCCGGGGCCCGGAATGCCGGTGCTGCGGGAGGCGATCGCGGACGAGCGGGCACGGTTCGGCGTCGACTACAACCCCGACGGGGAGGTGCTGGTCACCGTGGGCGCCACCGAGGCGATCGCCGCGACGATCCTCGGGCTGGTCGAACCCGGCCGCGAGGTGATCCTGCTCGAGCCCTACTACGACTCGTACGCCGCGGCGGTCGCGATGGCCGGCGCCGAGCGCCGCACGGTCGCGCTCACCTTCGACGGGACCCGCTACGGGCTCGACGCGGCCGCGGTCGAGGCGGCGGTCACCGAGAAGACCGCGATGATCGTGGTCAACTCCCCGCACAACCCGACCGGCACGGTCTTCACCCGGGCCGACATCGAGGCGATCGCCGACATCGCCCGTCGGCACGATCTGCTGGTGCTGACCGACGAGGTCTACGAACATCTGATCTTCGACGACGCGGTGCACGTGCCGATCGCCACGCTGCCCGGGATGGCCGAGCGCACGGTGACGGTGTCGAGCGCCGCGAAGACCTTCAACGCCACCGGGTGGAAGATCGGCTGGGCCTGCTCGACCCCGCCGCTGATCGACGCGGTGCGCACCGCCAAGCAGTTCCTGACCTTTGTCGGCGGTGGCCCCTTCCAACCGGCGGTCGCCCACGCGCTGACCGCCGAGCGCGCCTGGATCGGCGGGCTGCGCGAGAGTCTGCAACGCCGCCGCGATCTGCTGGCCAAGGGCCTCGACGAGATCGGGCTGCGCCCGTCGGTCAGCAATGGCACCTACTTCGTCTGTGCGGACATCTCCGGCCTGACCGATATGGACGCCAAGGACTTTTGCCGGATGCTGCCCGAGCGGTTCGGGGTGGCGGCGGTGCCGGTCTCCGCGTTGGCCGACGACCAACAGCGCTACCGCTCCCAGGTCCGGTTCGCGTTCTGCAAGGCCGAGGATGTGCTCGTCGAGGCGATCACCCGGCTCGATCCCCTCCGGGACGGTCTGTGACCCCGGAGCGTCCGTGACCGCCGAGGTTCGGGTGCCGATCGAGTTCCTGCTGACGCCGCTGCAGGTGGCACACGACTCGATCGGCCTGGACGTCGCGGCGACCTTGCGCACGCTCGATATCGATCCGCGGCGGCTCGAGGATCCCGGCTCCTACCTGTCCGCCGAGGAGATCTCGCGTTTCACCCGGCTGCTGTGGACGCAGACCGGCGACGAGTTGTTCGGCCTGACCGTGGTCGGGATGCCGCGCGGCGCCTTTCGGCTCTCCGCGCTCGCGACGATCCACCGACCCGATCTCGGCTCAGCCCTGGTGCGGATGAGCGAGGCGATGCGCGTCTTCCAGGGCGCACCGCGGTTGATGGTCGTCGGCGGTCCGACGACCACCCGGCTGACGATTCTGGCCGACCGGTCGATCCTGTCGCCGGTGATTCCGGATCGGTGGGCGTCGACGGCGATGCGGGTGTTGTTCGAATTCAATCTGCTGGTGCAGCACCGATTCGCGTCCTGGATGGTCGGTCGACGCCTCGAACCGGTGGCGGTCTACCTGCCGCACTCCGCTCCGACGGGCCGGCTGGCCCGCGTCTACGACGACATCTACGGCGCGCCGGTCACCTACCGGGCGGAGACGGCGGCGTTGGAGTTCGACAACTCGCTGATGACCTGGCCGATCACCCAGACCGAGGAATCGCTCGAGGAGTATCTGCGCGCCTCCCCCGGGCCGATCTTCAGCGAGCAGGACCTGGGGACCTCGGTCGAGGTGATGGTGCGCCGCGCGATCGAGCGCAGCCCGCGCCCGGCCACCCGAACCGCCGGCGAGATCGCGGCGCTGCTGTCGGTATCGGAACCACATCTGCGCCGGTTGTTGCGCCAGGAGGGCACCAGCGTCGGGGATCTGCGCGACGACGTGCTCAGCACGATCGCCCGCGCCGCCCTGGAGCGGGGCGACTCGGTCGAGGGCATCTCGGAGGCGCTGGGGTTCTCGGAGTCGAGCGCCTTTCGACGGGCGTTCAAACGCTGGACCGGCACAACCCCGGGTTCCTATCGCTGAATCGGATCGCCCGGACGCGGGGCGAGGGCGGCGATCAGGTCGGCGGGGTCCTCGAGGTTCAGCCGCACCGTGGTGACCGGACCGGCGCCGCGCATCGATGGCAGCGGCGCGTGGACGCGCGCGTCGACCGGCCGCGACAGATCGATCTCGACGGTGGTGCCGTCACCGGTCGGCAGGATCAGCGCGCCGTCGGCGACCATCGCCTCGGTCGGGCTGTAGCGCCGGCGCGGCAGGACCGCCGCGATATCGGCGATCGGAATCGTCGCGGCGACCCGCCCGCCGGAGCGCACCAGAAAAACCCCCTCGCCGAGCAGATGCGGGTAGACACGTTGCGCGGCAACCGATCCGAGTAGCGGAACCAGTGAGACCAGGGTCAGGATGGCCAGCACCCAACGCAGCCACTCCCACGGGATCAGCAGATGCAGCACCACCAGTTCGATCAGCGCGGCGACGGTGAAGGCGATCGGCATCGCCAGTGCCCCGGGCGGCGGCGGGAACCCGCGATACCCCGCGGGGATGTCGGGGCGCCGGCGCATCCACAGCCACAGGGCCCGGCCGGCGATCACGATGGCGCCCGCTCCCGCAGCTGCGCAGCCAAACGCTCGACGACGGCCCGCTGCGCCGGATCCGGAAAGACCTGCGCCGCGGTCGGTACGAAGGCGGGCGGGTCGCCGTCCGCCGCCCCGTCGCCGCCGGTCGCCGTGCCGATCGGATCGCCGATTCCCATGGCCGACAGGAGGATCGGATCATCGATGATCCACGTCGAGATGCGGGTCGCGAGGTCGGTGATCTGTTGATCGACCTCACCGGGCTCGCGGCCCTCCAACCGATCCCAGTCGCGCATGAGCATGCGGTACGCCCGGCGCATACCGGCGTCGCCCAGCACCCGCACCGACCAGTCGACGATCGGATCGGGCAGGGTGCCCGCCAGGGCGAAAACCTCGACGAGGTCGCGTTCCCGGCGCAGCGCCCGCAACTCCGCGCCGTCGCATTCCCGCTCCGCGATCGCGATCAGGTCGACCAGTTCGGGCGGCAGCGGCGACAACGGCCGGCCCCGGTCCGCGGCGTCGAGCATCCGCACCAACCGTTCGTGCCGACGGCGGGCGATGTCGACCTGCTCGGCGCTGCGAGCGACCAGATCGGCCAGGTCGTCACGCACGTCCGCCCGCGCCTCCGGATCGTCGCCGGTGCGGCCGCCGCCCGAATCGTCCTGCGCCCCGGCGAGGATCGCCGCGATCGCACCGAGCGGCACCCCGCTGTCGGCCAGCCATCGAATCCGCATCAACCGTGCGAGGTCCGCCATCGTGTAGTCGCGGTAGCCATTCGCCCGCCGCGGCGGCTCCGACAACAGTCCGAGCCGGTGGTAGTGCCGGACGGCGCGCGGCGTGGTGTTCGCCGCCGCCGCCAGGTGTCCGATCCGCATGCACCGAGTATCGACGTTGACGCCGCGTCAGGGTCAAGACCGCATCTCGCGCGGACCGCGGTCGATACCCGGTGCCGGATCGGCTGCGTCAGACGCTCTCGGTGCAGACGACGAAGTTGCGTTCGGTGTACTCGTAGCCGCTGGTCGCGCACTCCTGCGCCGAGGAGGTGTTCTCCAGGATCGCCGTCACCCGCTCGACGGAGGTCGCGGCGGGATCGGCGCAGTCGACCCGGGTGGCGGGCTGCATCATCGGCACCGACATGCATCCGCCGACCACCCAGTCCGTGTCCAGACAGAGCGCACCCATCTCCACACCGTTGAGGGTCTCGTAGTACACCTGGTCGGCGTCGCCGGGGCAATTCTGGTTCTGCTCGACCTTGGACGCGACCCGGTAGTTCGACTCCATGCTGCCGCACGGGGCCTCGACGACCTCGGCATTCATGATCGTTCCGGACAGGTTCACGCAGGCGCCCACGGGAACGTCGACGGACGTCGAGCCGCCCTCGTCCGCGCCGTCCTGGCCGGCGATGGTCGAGGTGGCCGCCGCGGCCGTCGTCTCGGCCGACTCCGCCGCGGAGGATGCCGCCGACGAGCCGTCGTCGCTCGAGGAACAGCCGGCGACGAACAGCGCGGTGGCGAGGACAACCCCACCGACCAGGGCACCCCGCACCGGCGCGGCGGAACGGGAGCTCATCAGGAGACGCATACGGGACCCTTCGTGGTTGGGGAGCGTCGGGAGGAAGCCGACGCGGTCGCGGCGCCATGTGCGCAGCAGTGGTTTCTATGTCAAGACCGGCAATCTGGTCAAGTCGTTCAAAACGGCCACACCATACCGAAACCGTGACTTCCTGCGATTCCCGCTCCGCATTCCGTTCCTTTTTCCGGGCGGGACACATCATTTCGCGGGTCACCTTCTCATGCGCCCTCTCCAGTCCGAGACTTATATGTGCGCAGCTGCGCACTTGTGCACTAGTCTGGTCGGCATGACGCGCACGACATCCGCCGACCGGTCCACCGCGAGCGTCCTGCGCGATCGGCGATACCGCCGACTCTTCGGCGCTCAGGTGATCGCCCTGGTGGGGACGGGCCTGCTGACCGTCGCCCTCGGCCTCTTGGCCTACGACATCGCCGGCGACGACGCCGGGGCGGTGCTCGGCACGGCGCTCGCGATCAAGATGGTTGCCTACGTGGCGATTTCGCCGATCATCGTCGCGGCTACGAGCCGGCTGTCGCCGAAGGTGGTCATGGTTTGCTCCGACGCGATTCGGGCGGCGACCGCCCTGGCGCTGCCCTTCGTCGACGCGACCTGGCAGATCTATCTGCTGATCCTGGTGCTGCAGGCGGCATCCGGGACCTTCACCCCGACGTTCCAGTCGGTCATCCCGACGATCCTCGAGGACGAGGACGAGGACGATTACACCCGCGGACTGTCGTTGTCCCGCTTGGCCTACGACCTCGAAGCGGTGGTCAGCCCCATCCTCGCCGCCGCCCTGCTGACCGTGGTGACCTACTCGGCGCTGTTCGTCGGCACGATCGTCGGCTTCATCGCTTCGGGGCTGCTGGTGGTCGGCACCGCCCTGCCGGGATCGAGCGCGTCGCGCTCCCCCGAACCGCTCGGGCGGCGGATCACCGCCGGCGCCCGCATCATGGTGGCCCGGCCCACCCTGCGCGGCCTGCTGGCCCTCAACGCCGTCGTGGCCGCCGCCATCGGTCTGGTGGTGGTGAACACGGTCGTCTACGTGCACGATCTCGGCGGCGACGGCACGGCGGTCGCGCTGGCGCTCGCCTGCTTCGGCGCGGGTTCGATGGTGGTCGCCCTGTGGACCCCGCGGGCGGTGGCGCGCTTCGGCGACCGTCGGATCATGATGTCCGGCGCCGTGGTCGTCGTCGCCGGACTGTTGCTGTGGACGGTCGCGCTCGTCGCCGCCCCGGGCCCGATCGTCGGCTCGGCGGCGTTGGCGGTGCTCTGGATCGCCCTCGGCGCCGGCACGTCGCTGATCGCCACCCCCTCGGCGCGGCTGGTGCGCGCCGCCGCGACGCCGAGCACCCGATCGGCGCTGTTCACCGCCCAGTTCTCGTTGTCGCACGCCTGCTATCTGGTGACCTATCCCCTCGCCGGTTGGCTCGGCGTCGCCGCCGGGCAGGAAATAGCCGCGATCTCGCTGACCGTCCTCGCTACACTCGCAGCCATAGCTGCCGTGCGCCTGTGGCCGGCGGCGACCTCCGATACAGCCCCATCGGAGGCACACAGCGGGTGACCGCGGTCGGGAGGTGAACGCGTGGCGTCGACCCACGACCCCGACGCGACCCCGGCCAGCCTCTTCCACCCGGCCGCTCCCGATACCGCCCGCCTCGACGCGGCCACCAATACCTTCCGCATGCTCGCCGACCCGACGCGGCTGCACATCCTGTGGACGCTGACCAACGCCGAGGCCGACGTCACCGCGCTGACCGAGGCCTGCGGTGCCTCGCGCACCGCCGTGAGCCAGCACCTGGCGAAGCTGCGGTTCACCGGGTTGGTCGACACCCGCCGCGAGGGGCGCCGCGTGATCTACCGGATCCGTGACGGCCACGTCGCACGGTTGGTCCTCGAGGGGATGAACCACGCCGACCACGTCGTCACCGGCGAGCCCCCGCACGAATGATCGCCACCGATGCGGTTGGACCATCGGGGCCGACTTGCACACTTTCTTGCATCGTCCCGATGACGTGACAAAATCTCGCGAAGTTCTTTACATGTCATTGCACTGTCGACGACGTTGTTCGGGCAGCCACGGTGCCGTATCCCCACCTGCGCCCGCGCTGGACCGATGCGGTGTATCGCGCCCGACCGCCACCAAATGGCTCACGGCTCTCGCCGAGGCGGACCTGCTCGATGACGTGCGTGCGGGGCGGGAACACCTCTTCATCAACCGCGGGCTCCTCGATGTGCTCACCCGCCGTGAACTCGCCGAGCCGTACGCGACCCCGAATATCCGGCAGCCGTGAGCACCGCCGGTGGATTCGACTGGGAACGTCGTGGTCACGAGGTGGTCATCCACCATCACGGTAGGCGCGCGGCGGTGCTGCGCGGAGCGCGGGCGAGCGAGTTCCTCGACGAGGTCGAGACCGGCGATCCGCAGCTGTTGATGGCGCGGCTGACCGGAAACTACAAGCGCGGCAACGAACATACCGCCCGCAGGCATCCGCGCAATTCGGGGCGCTGACCACCGGACGCAGCCGGCACGGGCGGTCCGCGCCGACGTGATCCGCCGGGCGCCGCGAAGTCACCCACCGCGGAGAATGGCGTCCTACACTTGTCGAATGCGAGTGCGCGCAATAGATCTCGTCGATGTGCTCGCCTATCTGGTGGTACTCGGCATTTTCATACAGCTACTCCCCGGAGTCCTGTCGGAAACATTCTTGTTGGCGCTTTTCACCGCCATTTTGTTGAAGATCGTCTTGGAAGCCGTTCTGCGCATCAAGAAGAAAATTGTCGGCGGGCTCCGTTCGGCGGACACCCGTATCGGCCGCATCGTCGGAGCGGTAGCCCTGTTGATGGTGATGGCGGGCAGCAAGTTTGTCGTCCTCGAGCTGACCGCCCTCGCCTTCGGCGACTCCGTACAGCTGGGCGGGTTTTTCGCGGTCACCGCCCTGATCCTGACCCTGATGCTCGCCCGCCACGGGACGCGCCTCCTGGTCGGCTACCGGCCCGATGCGTACCCCGGGAACGACCGAATGGACACCCCCATAAATGGGGATACCCAGCAGAGCTCGGTGTGACGTTTCGGACCAAAGAATGACCAGGTTGGCGCACAATTCGGGGCCCCTCGTCCGTTAGAGTCAACAGTGGAAGCTTTGCGGGGGGATTTGCGAACGACCACGCCCGAGGAAGGCAGGAAATGACCACCTCCACAGTCCCCGAGGTCACCGATACACCTCCGGTGAAGGGGGCTCGACTCGCACTGCTCGTCGCCGGCCTCGCCGCGGTGGGATTCGGTATCGCCGTACTGGTCTGGCCGACCAAGGCCGCCGTCACGCTGACCGGCGTCATCGCCGTCTACGCGATCATCGCCGGTATCGCCTACGCCGCCATCGGAATATTCTCCAAGAATCTGGGCGCCGGCGGCCGCATCGGCCACGTCCTGTTGGGCGTGCTGTACGTCGCCGCGGGTATCTCCGCGCTCACCTCGTTGCAGCAGTCGGCGGCATTCCTTGCCGTCTTCCTGACGGTGATGGTCGGCGTGCTGTGGCTGATCGAGGGATTCGTCTCGCTGTTCACCCTCGGCCAGGCCGACTCGAAGGTTCTCACCATCGTCTTCGCGATCATCTCGATCCTCGCGGGATTCACCCTCCTGAGCGGCCCGGTGTGGGGCGCGGTCTTCCTGTGGTGGTTCCTCGGAATCGCGTTGATCGTCCTCGGCGCGCTCAACGTGGTGCGCGCCCTGACCGGTAGGAAGTGATCGTGGCGACGGAAGAGTTCGCCGGCCCGATCGACTACCTCGTCTTCGCGTTCGATCGAGGCGCCGATCTCGGGACCGGCCTGCTCGCAGTGCTCGAGCGGGCGAAGGAGGGGATCGTCGAGATCCTCGACATCGAACTGGTCGGACGTGACACCGACGGCGCGGCAGTCACGCTCCCCCTCGCCGACACGCAGACCGCGACGGGCCTGGATCCGGCGGTATTCAGCGGCCTCCAGTCGGGACTTCTCGACGCCGAGGATCTCGCCGGCATCGCCGATGCTCTCGAGGCCGACCAGGTTGCGGTGGCGATCGTCTACGAGGATCGGTCGCTCGCGGTTGCCGCAGCGGCCTGGGCCACCGTCGGCGGCGCCGAGTTGTTCTCCGGTGGCGTCGACGTCACCGAGCTGCACGATGTATTGGAAGAGAGGACCGGATCATGAGCCTGTTCAAGACTGCCGCCCGCGCCGCGGTTGCCACCCGAGTGGTGGGGGCCACCCAACGTCGCCAGCAACAGCGGTGGGCCGCACAGGATGCCGCCGCCGTCGCCGCGGCCACGCCGCCGGCCCCGGTCGCCGCTCCCGCGCCTGCTCCCGAGCCGGTGGCGCCCGCCGCTCCGGCGGCTGCTCCGGCCGCTTCGATGCTCGAGCAGCTGACCCAGTTGGGACAGCTGCGCGAGGCCGGCGTCCTCACCGACGCCGAGTTCGAGGTCCAGAAGGCGCGCATCCTCGCCGCCGGCTGAACCCTCCCGCATCGGCTCTTCGGCCGCCGTCCTCGGGACGGCGGCCGTTGTGCGTCCACGGACGGGTATCGAACACGCTGGCGCGTCGAACATATGTTCGATAGAGTGTTCGGCATGGAACAAGCGCTGCTCGATCTCGACCTTCCGCCCCGCCGGGAACTGTCGGCGGGCGCGTGGGTCGACCACGTTCCGGGCCTGTTCGACCTCCCGCTGCTCGGCCGTCTGCTCACCGATGTGCCGTGGCAGGCGGACAAGCGCACGATGTACGACCGGGTGGTCGACGTACCGCGCCTGCAGTGTTGGTACGACCGCAACGCTCCGCTCCCGCTGCCGGAGCTGGCGTCGATCAAAGCCCGGCTCGACCAGCGGTACGAACCCGAACTCGGGGAGCGGTTCGCCACCGCCGGGCTGTGCCTCTACCGCGACGGGCGCGACAGCGTCGCCTGGCACGGCGATCGCATCGGGCGCGGCAATACCGCCGACACCATGGTGGCGATCGTGTCCTTCGGCGATACCCGCAGCCTCGCGCTGCGGCCGGTCGAGGGCGGGCGCTCGATCCGGATCGACATGGCCAACGGCGATCTACTGGTGATGGGCGGCAGCTGCCAGCGCACCTGGCAGCACTGCGTACCGAAGACGCTGCAGCCCACCGGGCCGCGTGTCAGCGTCCAGTTCCGGCCCCGCGGGGTGCGGTGACCGCCCGGCGGCCGGCGCCGCGAGGGAGGGACCTGTCGGGGGACCTCCCTCGCGGTGGAGCGGGTCAGTCGAGCCGGCGGGTGCGCACGGCGCCCGCGAGCACTTCGAGGGCGGCGGCGGTGTCCTCCCAGCCGAGGCAGGCGTCGGTGATCGACTGTCCGCGCACCAGTCCCGCGCGTCCGGCCGGGCCGACGTCCTGGCGCCCCTCCACCAGGAAGCTCTCCACCATGACGCCGGCGATCACCCGGTCGCCCGCGGCGACCCGTCCGGCGACGTCGCCGAGCACCAGAGACTGGCGGCGGTGCTGCTTGGCGCTGTTGCCGTGACTCGCGTCGACCACCAGGCGCGGGTTGAGCCCGGCGGTGTCCAGCCGGGCCGCGGCGTCGAGGACGGACCGCTCGTCGTAGTTGGGCCCGGAGGCGCCGCCGCGCAGGATGACGTGCGCCATCGGGTTGCCGACGGTCGAGATGATCGCGGCGCGCCCGTCGGCGTCCACCCCCGGGTAGCGGTGCGCGGTGCGGGCCGAGGCCACCCCGTCGACGGCGATCTGCACGTCACCGTCCATCGCGTTCTTGATGCCGACCGGCATCGGCAGGCCGCTGGCGAGCTGGCGATGGGTCTGGCTGGCGGCGGTCCGCGCGCCGATCGCGCCGTAGGCGACCAGGTCCGCGAGGTAGCCCGACACCATCGGGTCGAGAAATTCCGTGGCGCTCGGCAGGCCGAGGTCGGCGGCGTCGAGCAGCACCCGGCGGGCGGTGCGCAGGCCGCGCTCCATGTGGTGCGAACCGTCCAGATCGGGGTCGTCGATCAGGCCCTTCCAGCCGACGGTGGTGCGCGGCTTCTCGAAGTAGGCCCGCAGCACCGGTACGACCGCGTCGGACATCCGCTCGCCCAATTCGGCCAGGCGTCCGGCGTATTCGACGACCGCCTCCGGGTCGTGGACCGAGCAGGGTCCGACGATCGCCAGGATGCGGTCGTCGCGGCCGGCCAGGATGTCGGTGATCACCGCTCGTCCGGCATCGACCACCGATCGTGCGCTGTCGCTTGCCGGCAGCTCACCGACGATGACCGCGGCGGGCGACAGGGGTTCGACGGCTGCCGCCGGCGCGGTGATCGCGGGAGTTACGACTGTGGTCACGATGTGCCTCTCTGCGTACTTCGGAACTGTCGGGTGGTGGTGCGAGGACCGCGTTCCGGCGCGAGGCATGAAAAAACCCCGTCGCCGTTGCCGGCTCCGGGGTTGTTGTGGTCAGCGCATCCAGCCGCCGACCGTGCCCACCCGGGCCGGCCTGGCAAACCAGAAATACGCGTTGTGCATGTCGCCCACCATAGCGCGTTATGTCGGAAGTGGGTACACCACCCCGGTGAGCTTCTCGGACTCCTCCCAGAGCCGGCGCGCGGTGTCGAGATTGCGCGAGGCCCGGTTCGAGCCGCAGCGGTGCGGGAATCCCCACAGCTCGCCGGGGACGTTCGGGCCGTAGTAGGCGCCGTTCGGGGCGTCCGGCACCGTCGCCGCGTACAGCTCCGGCAGCGTTCCGAGCCGGGCGGTCTGGGCGAAGAGGCCGTTCATCACCGCCGCGCCGACGGCGGCCAGCGGCAGTCGGGTGTTGACCGCCAGATGGGTGCGGGCATATCCGGGGTGCGCGGCGATCGACCGCAGCGGCGACCCGGCAGCCTCCAACCGGCGCGCGAGTTCGTAGCCGAACATCAGATTGGCGCGCTTGGCCTGCCCGTAGGCCCGCCACCGCCCGTAGCGGCGTTCGGTGAAGTTCGGGTCGTCGAGGTTCATGCCGGGCAGGCGGTGCAGCACGCTCGACAGGGTGACCACCCGATCGGTGATCCGGTCGAGCAGCAGCCCGGTCAACGCGAAGTGGCCGAGATGGTTGGTGCCGAACTGCATTTCGAAGCCGTCGACCGTGCGGCCGAAGGGGATCGCCATCACGCCGGCGTTGTTGATCAGCACGTCGACCGACTCGACCGAGTCGGCGAATGCGCGCACCGAGGACAGGTCGGCCAGATCGAGTCGGCGCACGGTCGCGCGCGGTCCGATCGCCGCGGCGACCGGTGCGGCCTTCTCGACCGAGCGGCAGGCCAGGATCACCTCGGCCCCGGCTTCGGCCAGCACATGCGCCGCCCGCTCCCCCAGCCCACTGTTCGCGCCGGTGATGATCACGGTGCGGCCGCTCTGGTCGGGGATATCGGACTCGGTCCACCACTGCATGCCGCCACCGTACTGGTCCCGCACGCCCCGCCGACCACCGCGCGACACCCGCGACCGGCCCGATCGCGACCACCGACTCGGCGACGGCCACGGGTCGGGCGATGGCGGGAGGGGGCGGCTTGCGGGTCGTACGGTGGGGGGATGACACCCGGCCCGCCGATGCGCGAGGGACTGCGGGCGAGCCGAATCCGTCTCGACCGCGAGATGCTCGACCGCTCCCCCGAGCCGACCGTGCTCGCGGTGTTGACCGCCCGCTTCCCCACCGATGCCCGTCGGCTGCGCGAGAAGGCCGACACCGGCGAGATCTTCGACGACGACGGCCGCCCGCTGCCCGCCGACGCCATCGCCGTCCCCAACTCCTTTGTGCACGTCTTCCGGGATCCGCCCGACGAGCCGGGCGACCCGCCGCAGCCGGTAATCCTCTACCGCGACAACGACATCATCGTCGTCGACAAGCCGCACCGGCTCGCGACGGCGCCGCGCGGCAGCCACGTGCGGCACAGCGCCCTGGTGCAGATGCGGCTGCTGACCGGCGAGGAGGAGCTCGCGCCGGCCCATCGGCTCGATCGGCTGACCGCCGGCATCCTACTGTTCACCCGACACCAGCAGGCCCGACGCGACTTTCACCTGCTCTTCCAGGAACGCCGCGTCCACAAGGAATACCTCGCGATCGCCGACCCGCTGCCCGAGGACGTCGACCATCTCGCCCGCGAATCACGAATCATCAAACCCCGCAAAGGTCTTCGATGCGTCGAGATGCCGGGACCGGTCAACGCGCATACCGAGATCGAGCTGCTGCACCGCGGCCCCGACGCGGTCTACCTGCTGCGCCCGACCACCGGCCGCACCCACCAACTGCGGGTGCACATGAACGCGCTGGGCCTGCCGATCCGGGCGGATCCGCTCTACCCCAACGTCATCGAGGACCCCGACGAGGAAGGCGTCCCCCTGCAACTGTTGGCGGCGTCGATCGCCTTCGACCATCCGGTGACCGGCGAACCGATCCGCTTCGACAGCCGCCGCACCCTCGCGCTCGACCCGCGCGGACCCGGTGCGGCCGGGTCGAGGGAATCGATCGATCACCGGCGCTAGCATGACGGGGCCGCGGTTCCGGAACGCTCCGGGCGCAGGAGGGGGTCGGTCAGGGTGTTCATCACCACCGCATGCGTGTCGTTGGTTCTGGCGGCGGTCCTCGGGTTCTCCGCCTACGGCAAGCTGACGCGCAACCGCAACTTCGTCGACGGCATCTACGCGGTCGGCTTCCCCGACGAGCACATTCCGCTGCTCGCCGCCGCCCTGATCGCCGGCGCGGCGGGGCTGCTGGTCGGCCTGGTGTGGTGGCCGATCGGCGTCGCCGCCGCGGTCGGGCTGGTCGCGTACTTCATCGCCGCGGTCGCCGCGCACCTGCGGATCAACGACCGCGACTACCTGCCGGCGGCGGGCTTCCTCGTCGTATCGCTCGCGGTGCTGGTCCTGCGGCTGATCACCATCTGAACCCGATCACGACCCGAGCCGACGGCCGGGGCGCACGGGGCTCAGTAGACGTCCCGCAGGTAGCGCTTGTCCTTGCGCAGCGCGCTGAGGTAGTCCTCCGCGGCGTCGTCGCTCAGACCGCCGTGCTCGCCGACGATCCGGTGCAGCGCGGTGTCGACGTCCTTCGCCATCCGGGTGGCGTCCCCGCAGACGTACAGCTGGGCGCCCTCCTCGAGCCACGCGTAGAGGTCGGCGCCGTGGCGCAGCATGTGGTTCTGCACGTAGTCCTTGGCGACACCCTCGGCGGGCGGCTGGTCGCGCGAGAAGGCCAGGTCGAGTCGGTCGAGGGTGCCGTCGGCGAGAAATTCCTCGAATTCCTCGTGGTAGTGGTAGTCGCTCGCCCGATGCTGCTCCCCGAAGAAGAGCCAGTTGCGGCCGCTCGCACCGCGCCCGCGCCGGTCGTGCAGGAACGCCCGGAACGGTGCGACACCGGTGCCGGGGCCCACCATGATCACCGGGGTGGCGTCGTCGGCGGGCAGCCGGAAGGAGCGGTTGGGCAGGATGAACACCCCGACCCGGTCGCCGGTCTCGATGCGGTCCGCCAGATAGGTGGAGCAAACCCCGCCGCGGTCGCGCTCGGCCGACCGGTAGCGCACCGTCGAGACGATCGTGTGGATCTCGCCGGGATGCGACAGCGGGCTCGACGAGATCGAGTAGGTCCGATGCTGCAACCGCCCCAGCAGGCCCACGAATTCGTCGGGGCTCAGGCAGCCCAGCGGCGCCATCCGCAGCACGTCGAGCACGTCGCGCCCCCACAGCCACGCCTCGAGGGCCTGCTTGTCGCGGGTGGCCAGGACGTGTTCCAACTCCCCGTCGTGGGTGCGCCCGTCCATCGCCTCGAGCAGATCGGTCGACGGCACCGAGATCTCGACCTGCGTGGACAGCACGGTCCGCAGATCGGCGTCCTTGCCGGCGATCTCGACATCCCCGCTCGCCCCGAGCGCCTCGATGATCGCGTCCACCAGGGCCGGATCGTTGATCGGCCGAACGCCGAGACCGTCGCCCACCTGGTACTCGAGTCCGCTGTCGCCGATCGCGAAGCGGTAGTGCCGGACGTCCTTCTCCGAGCCCTCCCCCGACATCCGCCGGCTCTCGAGGACCTCGGCGGCATACGGATTCTTCCGATTCCAGGCCGGACGACGGGTGCGGGCGGCGGGTTGACTCACGGGGCCTCCTCGGGACGCCGGAACCGCCGGCGGGTATGCGACCTGCCGCGACGATCGGTCGGCGGTCACGACGGTAGCAGCACGTCGAGCTCCTCGACGGTCCGTGCCCGACGGCGCCCCGTCCATCGGCGGTACTGCCGCACGAGGATCGGGTGAGCGATCAGCAGGCCGCCGCAGACCGCCGCGAACAGGTGCAGCGGTACCGCGTCGATCCAGCCCGCGACCACCAATCCGGCCGCGACGAGCAGGGCGACCAGCACGGCGAGCGCCTCGGGCAGTACCCGCAGATATGGGGGCTCCGGGTCGGCGATCCGCCGGATCAGCACGGCGATGCGGTCGCGGACCGGGCGCGGGGTGGACGGGTTGCGTTCGATCAGCCGGGCGTACCGCTGGACGTAGGCGCGCGCGTCGGCACTCCCGGCGACGCGGTCGGCCAACTCCGCCGTCGCCCGCGAGTCCTCGGTTGCTGCCATGACGCCCTGCCCTTGATCGTGTGGAGCCCCGGTGACCTGTCGCCGACGCGTCCGGGGTGTCCGTCGACAACCCCACCCCTAGAAAATACCAATTGGCAGGTTTCAGCAGGTCGACGGACGCGTATCACTCCGGTGCCGGTCCGATGACGACCCCGTCCGCACGCCGACACCGGCCCCGGGATCACCCCGGAGCGGCACGGAAGAGCCCCGGCTCCGCCTCGACGACCGCTCCATCGGCGAGCAGCGCGTCCAGGTGCAGCCGGGCGGTGCGGCGTTCGACGGTCTCGACGTGCGGGGCGTCGACGTGCGGTCGGAACACCAGGCGGTGTTCCGCGATCTGCGCGAGGGTCGCCGGTTCCGCGAGCAGGTCGAGCAGCCGTTGGCGCCGGGTGTCGATCACCCCGCGGTAGGCGGCCAACCGTTCGCGCACCACGCCGTGGCCCTCGACGACCCCCTTCTGATGGAAGGTCCCGTACCAGCGGGCCTCGACGTCGGCGACCGCCTCGATCGAGGCGATGAAGCCGGCGAGGGAACTGCCCACGTCGCCGTAGTAGGGGCCGAAGCCGGTCAGGTCGATGTCGGCGATGAAGAAGAAGCCGTCCGGTTCCACCAGTACCCCACAGTGGCCGGCGGTGTGGCCCGGCAGGTGCACGACGGTCGCGCTCACGCCGCCGCCGAGGTCGAAGCGATGACCGGTCGGGACCGCGATCGCGTCCGGCCGTTCGATCAGACCGAAGGGCGGTAATACGGTGCGCGCGAACTCCTCCCGCCGATCGGGTGGATAGCCGAAGCCGTCGAGCAGCACCTCCGGCGAACGGATCGCCGCGATGTCGAGGTGGTGGCCGTGGATCGGCACGTCGAAGTGCCGCACGCCCGAGAGGTGATCCTCGTGGGCGTGGCTGATCATCAGCGCGTCGGGGTCGGCGGAATCGGCCCGCACCGCCAGGGACGGGTCGATCAGCAGCGTCGCATCGGCGCCGGCGACCACCACCGTGCCGCCGTTGGGGTAGGCGGCGCCCTCGGCCGGCACCAGAACGGTCACCGATCCGTAGCGCCGATGCTCCAACTCGCCGTGCTGCCGATCGGGTTCCGCCACCCCGCCATCATCACATCACCCGATGATCGGCGGGGTCGAAACACCCGACCTAGCCCTGAGTGTCCTTCTCGGCCAACACTCGCCGCAGGATCTTGCCCGTGGGATTGCGCGGCAGTTCGTCGATGAAGATGATGTCGCGCGGCACCTTGTAGCGGGCCAGATTCGCCTTGACGTAGTCCTTGAGCTCCTGCGGGTCGCGCTTCGACGACTCGCCGGCCACCACGAAAGCCCGCAGCCGCCGACCGAATTCGGGATCGTCGACCCCGATGATCGCGACATCGCTGACGTCCTCGCGATGCAGCAGCAGATCCTCGACCTCCTGCGGATAGACGTTCTCGCCGCCGGAGACGATCATGTCGTCGTCACGGCCGTCGACGAACAGCAGGCCGTTCTCGTCGAAATGCCCCATATCGCCGCTGGACATGTAGCCGTCGATGAAGTCCTTGTGCCGCCCGTCGGTGTAGCCCTCGAACGGGGTGACCGCCTTGACGAAGATGCGGCCGCTGACGCCGGGCTCGGTGACGGGCTTGCCGTCGGCGTCGAACAGGGCGATCCGGGTGGTGACCACCGCACGCCCGACCGTGCCGGGGGCCAGGCGCAACTCCTGCGGCTGCGCGACGCTGGCGACGGCGACCTCGGTCGACCCGTAGAGGTTGTGCAGGTTGTCGCCGAAGGTGTCCTGCCAGCGCTTCGCCAGGTCGGTCGACAGCGCGGACCCGGAGACCAGCACCACCTTCAGACTCGAGGTGTCGTATCGGCCGATCACCTCGGGGCCGAGTTGCAGGATGCGGTGCAGCATCGTCGGAACGGCGACGAGCATCTCGACACGCTCGCGCTGGATCAGCTCCAGCGCCCGCTCGGGATTGAAGCGGCGCATCAGCACGGCGGTATCGGCCAGGACCGCACCGATGCTCCACATCGCGAAGCCGGTGGAGTGGAAGATCGGGGAGGCGACGAGCATCGTGCCCTGCCGGGGGAACGGGATCCGGTCGACCAACATCGCCGGGGTCAGCGGCGAAACCGCGCTGCGCGGTGCACCCTTCGGCAGCCCGGTGGTACCGCTGGTCAGGATGATGAACCCGCCCGGCTTGGTCGGCGGGGTCGGCGCCGTGGTGTCCTGACCGGCGATCAGATCGTCGATGCTCGGCACCTTCGGGTCGGCGCCCTCCTCGACGTAGGTGTGGTACCGCTCCACCGATTCGGGCAGGCCGGAAAGCAATTCGTCGAATTCGCTGTCGAACAGGACCGCCCGGATCTTCTCCCGCTCGGCGACCTCGGCGAACTGCGGCTTGGCGAAGCCGGTGTTCATCAGCGCCAGCCGGAAGCCGCCGCGAGCGGACGCGCTGATCGCCAGCAGCAGGCCGCGGTGATCACGGGCGAGGCAGCCGATCACCGCGCCCTCGGGCAGGCCGGTCGCCCGCAGCGCCCGGGCCAGCGCATTCGACCGCTCGTCGAGCTCGCGGTAGGTCAGGGTCCCGAGATCGTCGATGACGGCGATCCGGTCCGGATACTTGGCGGCCGACTGCATGATCGGCCCGGCCTGCGGACCGTACTTGCGGTTGCGGACCGCCAACAGGACGGCGCGATCGGGGCGACGGACATCGACGATGCCGCGGGACTGCATGCGCTCCAGGGCATGTACCGCCTCCACGGCCGAACGAACCGGCTGGACGATCTGGTGCACAAGGTTCATGGGGCCCCTTCGCGATTCCGACGCGAGCGACGTCGCCCGCCCGATCTCAACCTACTCGACAGTAGCAAGCGTCGGACAGGTCACAGCGAAGGAATGTAGTCCTGCGAGCCGGGCCCCCGACAGGCGGCCGGAGGTCAGACTGCGACCTTGGGCGTGACCCGTTCGATGATGGCCGCGGTATCCACCGAGCGCGGCAGGGTGCCGAAGACATCGCCGCGATCGCCGTCGAGTCGGCTGGCGACGAAAGCGTCCGCGACCGCCGGATGACCGTGCCGCAGCAGCAGCGATCCCTGCAGCAGCATCGCCATATCCCCGACGATCCGCCGGGCCCGGAACTCGATCGCGTCGAGGTCGCCCAGCTGCGCCTGCAATCGGCTCAGCGCGGCGTCGAATCGGGTATCGGCCCCGGTCGCGAGGCCGATCTCGTCGAAGAAGGCACCGACCACCGCCGGGCTCTTCGCCATCGCGCGCAGCACGTCGAGGGCCGCGACATTGCCGGAACCCTCCCAGATCGACAGCAGCGGTGCCTCCCGGTAGATCCGCGGCATCCCGGATTCCTCGACGTAGCCGTTGCCGCCCAGGCATTCCAGCGTCTCGGCCGCGTGGATCGAGCCGCGCTTGCAGACGTGATACTTGGTGACGGCCAACGCGATCCGGCGCAGCGCGGTCGCGGCGTCGTCCCCGGCCATCGCCCGGTCGGTCAGGTCAGCGAGCCACAGGCCCACCGTGGTGGCCGCCTCGGACTCGACGGCGAGGTCGGCGAGCACATTGCGCATCAGCGGCTGATCGGCCAGGGTGCGGCCGAAGGCGCTGCGGTGCGCCGCGTGGTGGGCGGCGTGCGCGATGCCCTTGCGCATGCCCGCCGCGGTGCCGAGTACACAGTCGAGACGGGTCATGTTGACCATCTCGATGATCGTGCGCACGCCGCGGCCCTCGTCGCCGACCAACCAGGCGACGGTGTTGTCGTACTCGACCTCGCTGCTCGCATTCGACTTGTTGCCCAGCTTGTTCTTGAGGCGTTGCAGGGCAAAGACATTGCGGCCGCCGTCGTCGAGGACGCGCGGCACCAGGAAGCAGGACAGACCGCCGGGAGCCTGCGCGAGCGTCAGGAACATATCGCTCATCGGCGCGGAGGTGAACCACTTGTGTCCGGTGATCCGGTAGCTGCCGTCGGCGGCGGGCACCGCGGTGGTCGTATTGGCCCGCACGTCCGAGCCGCCCTGCTTCTCGGTCATCGACATGCCGGCGATCAGCCCGCGCTTGGTCGCCGGGGCGCGCAGGCCGTAGTCGTAGACGCGGGCGGTCAGCAGCGGCTCGTAGCGCACGGACAGCTCCGCGTTCGCGCGCAGCGCCGGGACGACCGCGTAGGTCATCGAGATCGGACAGCCGTGGCCGGCGTCGACCTGCGACCAGATGCCGAACTTCGCCGCGCGCACCAGATGGGCGTGCGGATCGGCTGCGGCCCAGGGATATCCGTGCAGCCCGTGGGTGACGGCGGTGTTCATCAGCCAGTGGTACGAGGGGTCGTAGCGCACCTCGTCGACGCGGTTGCCGTACCGGTCGTGGGTGTCGAGGATCGGCGGATTCTGCTCGGCCCGTTCGCCGTGTGCGATCGCCTCGGCGCTGCCGGCCAGCCGGCCGAGGGCGTGCACCTCGTCCAGGGCGTGCTGCGCATCGGAGCGCGCGAGCGCCTCCAGGACCGCCGGATCATCGGAGACGTCGTAATCCACCAGCGGCGGAACCTGATTCGTCACAGTATGCGTGGCCATATCCGTCACCTTCCCGTGGCCGGGATCTCGCCCAGCGCCCGTTCGACAAAGGCCGGCAGCGCGTCGATCACCGTGTGGTCGACCTCGCCGCGGGCGAGTGGGGCGATCAGCGCCCCGGAGACGGCGCCGACGATCGCGGCGCCGGTGGTGCGTGGATCCTGCTGTACCAGTTCGCCGGCGGTGATCCCGTCGGCGATCATCGCGGCGTAGACGTCGGCGTGGCCGGCGTAGAACTCCAGGCGCTGCGCCTCGACCAGCGGGTCGACCGGTTCGGCGATCAGCGCATAAGCCAATCGCGGGGATGCGAAGGCGCGGCGGCAGAAGGTGTCGACGGCCGCGACGATCGCGGCCGCCGTGCGCCGCTCCCCCGGCCCGTCGAAGACGGCCAGCGCCGCCTCGCGGGCCCGGTCGAGTTCGCGGCTGCTGACGTAGGCGAAGACCTCGGCGAACAGTTCGCCCTTGCCGGCGAAGAAGCGGTAGATCGTGCCGGTGCCCACCCCGGCCCGGGCTCCGACCGCCGACATGGTGCACCCCGCGTAGCCCGATTCGCTGAGCACCTCGGTGGCGCCGCGCAGGATCGACTCACGGGTGCCGGCGAGGCGGTCGAGCACGGCGGGGGTGCGGCGGTACGCCATGCCAAGAAGTGAACCCCGGTTCCACCCTTGCCGTCAAGGGCGGAACCGGGGTTCATTTCATGGCGGGCTCGGCCGCCGACGATCAGCCGACGTGCGTGTCGGCTTCGTCCAGAGCCTCAGCCGACGTGCTTGTCGGCCTCGTCGAGGGCCTCAGCCGACGTGGTTGTCGGCCTCGTCGAGGGCACTGTCGAGGATCGCGAGACCCTCGCGGACCTCGTCGTCGGTCACCGTGCAGGCCGGGACCACGTGGATACGGTTGAAGTTCGCGAACGGCAACAGCCCGTTCGACTTACAGGCGGCGACGACGGCATCCATCGCCGGGCTCGACGCACCGTAGGGCGCCAACGGCTCGCGGGTCTCCGGGTTCGACACCAGGTCCAGTGCCCAGAAGACGCCCAGGCCGCGGTACTCGCCGATGCTCGGATGCTTGGCCGCCAGCTCCGCCAGACCGGGTCCGATCACCTCTTCGCCGACGCGCGCGGCGTTCTCGACGATGCCCTCCTCGGCCATCGCGTTGATCGTCGCGACCGCCGCCGCCGTCGCCAACGGGTGACCCGAGTAGGTCAGGCCTCCCGGGTAGGGGCGCTCGTCGAAGGTCTGCGCGATCGCCGGGGAGATCGCCACACCACCGAGCGGCACGTAGCCGGAGTTGACGCCCTTGGCGAAGGTCAGCAGGTCCGGGATCACGTCGAAGTGGTCGATGGTGAACCACTTGCCGGAGCGGCCGAAGCCCGCCATCACCTCGTCGGCGATGAACACGATGCCGTACTTGTCGCACAGCTCGCGCACGCCGGCCATATAGCCGGGCGGCGGCACCATGATGCCCGCGGTGCCGGGGATCGACTCGAGCACGATCGCCGCGATCGTCGAGGCGCCCTCGAGGCGGATCACCTCGTCGAGGTGGGCCAGGGCCCGCTCGGTCTCCTCCTGCTCGGTGGTCGCGTGGAAGTGCGTGCGGTACAGGAACGGCCCGAAGAAGTGCACGGTGCCGGCGTTGCCGTGATCGTTGGCCCAGCGCCGCGGGTCGCCGGTCACGTTGATCGCCGTCTCGGTGCCACCGTGGTACGACCGGTAGCGCGAGAGCACCTTGTACTTGCCGGTGTAGAGCCGGGCCATGCGGATCGCGTGCTCGATCGCGTCGGCGCCGCCGTTGGTGAAGAAGACCTTGTTCAGTTCACCGGGGGTGCGCTCGGCGATCAGCCGGGCCGCCTCGGAGCGCGCCTCGTTGGCGTGCTGCGGGGCGACGGTGCACAGCTTCGCCGCCTGCTCCTGGATCGCGGCGACCACCTTGGGGTGCTGGTGGCCGATATTGGTGTTGACCAGCTGCGAGGAGAAGTCGAGCAGCCGATTGCCGTCGCCGTCCCAGACGTAGCTGCCCTCGGCGGCGCTGATCACCATCGGCTTGATCTTCGCCTGCGCCGACCACGAGTGGAAGACGTGAGCCCGATCCAACTCGTAGGTGCGGGCCGCGGCCTCGCGGACCTCGTCGAGGCTTCTGGTGCCCGGCACGGGGCGATCGGTAATGGCGGTCATATCGGAGACTTCCCTTTCTCTGGCGGGGCGGTTTCGGCCGCGATCAGGCGTTGGCTGCTCAGGCGTTCTGGGGAAAACCCAACTCGATGCCACCGTGGCTGGGGTCGAGCCACCGGCTGGTGACGACCTTGCCGCGGGTGAAGAAGTGCACACCCTCGGTCCCGTGCGCATGCGAGTCGCCGAACAGCGACGCCTTCCACCCACCGAAGCTGTAGTAGGCCATCGGAACCGGGATCGGCACGTTGATGCCGACCATGCCAACCTCCACTTCGTTCTGGAAGCGGCGGGCCGCGCCTCCATCGTTGGTGAAGATCGCGGTGCCGTTGCCATACGGATTGGCGTTGATCAGGGCCAACGCCTCATCGTAGGTCTCCACACGGACCACCGACAGCACCGGGCCGAAGATCTCGTCGGTGTAGACGGACATCTCGGGCGTGACGTTGTCGATGAGGGTGGGGCCGAGCCAGAAGCCGTCGGCACCGCCCTGCGGCTCCACGGTGCGGCCGTCGACGACGATCGTGGCGCCGTCCGCCTCGCCGGCGTCGACGTAGGAGGCGACGCGATCGCGGTGCGCGCGGGTGACCAGCGGGCCCATGTCGACCTCGCGGGTGCCGTCGCCGGTGACCAGCGGGCGGGTGCGCTCGGCGATCTTGGCGACCAGTTCGTCGGCGACCGAGCCGACCGCGACGCAGGCGGAGATCGCCATGCAGCGCTCGCCGGCCGAGCCGAATCCGGCGTTGACCATCGCGTCGGCGGCCAGGTCGAGGTCGGCGTCGGGCAGCACGACCGCGTGGTTCTTCGCACCGCCGAGGGCCTGGACGCGCTTGCCGGCGGCGGTTCCGGTGCCGTAGACGTACTGGGCGATCGGGGTGGAGCCGACGAAGCTCACGGCCTTGATCTTCGGGTTGGTCAGCAGCTCGTCGACGGCGACCTTGTCACCCTGCAGCACGTTGAATACGCCGGCGGGCAGCCCGGCCTCCTCCCACAGCTTCGCCATCCACAGCGCGGCGGACGGGTCCTTCTCGCTGGGCTTGATCACGACGGTATTGCCCGCGGCGATCGCGACCGGGAAGAACCACATGGGGACCATCGCGGGGAAGTTGAACGGGCTGATGATCGCGACCGGGCCGAGCGGCTGGCGGATCGAATACACATCGACCTTGGTCGAAGCGGATTCGCTGTAGCCACCCTTGAGCAGATGCGGGATACCGCAGGCGAATTCGACGACCTCGAGGCCGCGGGCGACCTCGCCGAGGGCGTCGGAGACGACCTTGCCGTGCTCGCTGGTGATGATCTCGGCCAGCTCACCCTTGCGGGCGTTGAGCAGTTCACGGAAGGCGAAAAGGGTCTGGGTGCGCTTGGCCAGCGAGGTATCGCGCCAGGCCGGGAAGGCGGCGGCGGCCGCGTCGATCACGTGCTGCGCGTCGGTGACGTCCGCGAGGGCGACCCGTCCGGTGACCTCACCGGTGGCCGGGTTGGTCACCGGCGCGGTGGCGTCGGAGTTGCCGGCGAAGATCTTGCCGTCGGACCAATGCAGAATCGTCTCGGTCATCGCGAGCCTTTCCTCGAGGAAGGTGGTGCGGGATTCGCCCCCGTTGCTTCGAGTCTGCTGCCGCCCCGACGCCCCGGGTCCGATCAGACTGTCAACACATCACGTCGTTGGCTTTACACTCTGCCAATGACTCCGACGGTGGCCGACATCATCGCCCTACCGGAGATCCAGGCCGGTGAACCGGAGGTCGTCGGAACGGTTGGCCTCGACCGGCCGGTGCGGTGGGTGCACGTCAGCGATGTCGCCGACCTGACCGAACTGTTGCAGGGCGGCGAATTGGTCCTGACCACCGGTTCGGCGCTGCGCGACGACCCCGCCGCCTACCTCGGCTCGCTCGCCCGGGCCGGCGCGGTCGGAGTGGTCGTCGAGATCGGCGACGGCCCCGCGCTGCCGGCCGGCGCCGGCGCGATCGCCGACGGCCTCGGGCTGAGCCTGGTGACCCTGCACCGGGTGATCCGCTTCGTCGACGTCACAGAACGGGTTCACCGCTCGATCGTCGCGGAGCAATACGAGCAGGTCGCCTTCGCGCGCAGCACCCACGAGGTGTTCACCGAGCTGAGCATGCGGCGCGGATCGGTGACCGACATCGTCGAGGCGACCGCCCGGCTGCTCGACTCCCCCATCGTGCTCGAGGACCTCACCCACCAGGCGGTGGCCGTCGCGACCGGCGGCGCGGCGACGGTCACCGTGCTGCGCGACTGGGAGCGGCGCTCACGTCTGCAGGCCGCGGGCATCGGGCCGGTCGGCGCCGAGGATTGGGTTGTCGCCGCGGTCGGCCGGGGCGGCGACCGGTGGGGGCGGCTGATCGCGACCCGAGCGCACCCCGACGAGCGCACCACCATGGTCCTCGAGCGCGCCGCCCAGGCATTGGTGCTCTACCGGATGGCCGAACGCGGCCGGGACGACATCGAACACCAGGCCCGGGCCGGGCTGCTCGACGATGTGCTCACCGCCCGGGTGCGCGACGAGGACGAGGCCGGCGCGCGCGCCTTCGCCCTCGGCCTGGCCGCGTCCCCGCAGTACCTCCCGGCCACCGTGCGGGTGGGCGACTGGCCGGCCGACATCGACCCGGTCGACACCCAGCGGCGCGGCGGCCGGCTGCTCGACACCGTGGCGCGGGCGGTGCGCGCCTCCGGGCTGACCGGGCTGTTCTCCCTGCGCGGGCCGGGCGAGGTGGGCATGGTGCTCTCCCCCGTCGGCGAGCCCGCGGCAATGCGGTCGCTGGGCGACAAGATCAGCCGCGACGTGCGGCGCGGCGAACCGGGCCGCCCGGTCCTCGGGGTGGCGGAACCGGCCGGGCAGCTGATCGAGGCGATCCGCCGCATCCCCGAGGCCGCGCAGGTCGCCGACGCGGCGCTGTCGATGTCCGATGGGCGCAGCTACGTGGCGATCGGCGATGTGCGGCTGCGCGGCCTGATCGCCCTGCTGCGCAACGACCCCCGCGCGCAACGTTTCGCCGAGTCGGAGTTGCGCACTCTCCTGCTGCACGACCTCTCCGGCGACACCCTGCTACCCGTCCTGCGCAGCTACCTCGAGCTCGGCGGCAACAAGTCCGCGGTCGCCGCGGCGCTGCACATGAGCCGCCCGTCCCTGTACGCCAAACTGAGCCGCCTCCAGCAGATCCTGGGCGTGCCGCTCGACGACGGACTGTCGCGCACGTCCCTGCATGTCGCGCTGCTCCTGCTCGAGGCGCGCTGACGACAGGGCGCGTGCAAACCTGCACGATTTTCGGCCGCCACGACAACTATTGCTTCGGCGGCCCGAAAACGTGCAGGTTTGCACAGCCCTACTCGGCCGGGTCGGCGAAAATCGTGTCGTGCCACTCCTTGTGGGCGGCGCCGGTGATCTCGGTCATCACGTGCTTGATGTTGGTGTACTCCTCGAAGGAGTAGGCCGACATGTCCTTGCCGAAGCCGGAGGCCTTGTACCCGCCGTGCGGCATCTCGCTGATGATCGGGATGTGGTCGTTGACCCAGACGCAGCCGGCCTGGATCTCGCGGGTCGCGCGGCCGGCGCGGTAGACGTTGGTGGTCCACGCGGAGGCGGCGAGGCCGAAGGGGGTGTCGTTGGCCAGGGCGATCGCCTCGTCGTCGGTGTCGAAGGGCAGCACGACCAGGACCGGGCCGAAGACCTCGTTCTGCACGATCTCCGAGTCCTGCGCGGCGTCGACGATCAGCGTCGGCAGGTAGTAGGCGCCGTCGGCGGGGGTGGCTTCCGGGATCGAGCCGCCGATCACCACCCGGGCGCCCGCCTCGCGCGCCCGGTCGACCATGCCGGCGACCTTGTCGCGGTGCGCCCGCGAGACCAGCGAACCCATATCGGTGGCCGGGTCGTCGACCGCGCCGACGCGCACCCCGGACATCAACTCCGCGACCCGCTCGACAAACGCGTCGTAGAGCGGACGCTGCACGTAGGCGCGGGTGGCGGCGGTGCAGTCCTGCCCGACGTTGATCAGCGCGCCGGCGACCGCGCCGCGGGCGGCAGCCTCGGGGTCGGCGTCGTCGAAGACCACAAACGGCGCCTTGCCACCCAGTTCGAGGTGCACCCGCTTGACCAGCCCGGCGGCGGTGGCACCGATCTGCTTGCCGACGGCGGTCGACCCGGTGAACGAGACCATCGCGACGTCGGGGTGCGAGATCAGCGCGGTGCCGGCGACCGGGCCGCGACCGGTGACGATGTTGATCACCCCGGCGGGGATCCCGGCGGCCACGGCGGTCTCGGCGAAGATCAGCGAGGTCAGCGGGGTGATCTCGGCGGGCTTGAGCACGATGGTGTTGCCGGCGGCGACGGCGGGCAGGATCTTCCAGGCCGCCATCTGCAGCGGGTAGTTCCACGGGGCGATCGAGCCGATCACGCCGATCGGTTCGCGGCGGATCGCCGAGGTGTGGTCGGCGGAGTACTCCGCGGACGCCTGACCCTCGAGATGGCGGGCGGCGGTGCCGAAGTAGGCGACGTTGTCGATCGAGCCGGGCACGTCGAAGCCGGTGGTCAGGCGGATCGCCTTGCCGCCGTTGCGGCTTTCGATCTCGGCGATCTCGTCGGCGCGGGCATTGAGCTCGCGCACCCAGGCGGCGAAGAGGTCGGAGCGCTCGGCGGGGGTGGTCTTCGACCAGGTGGCGAACGCCTCCTTCGCCGCGGCGACCGCAGCGTCGACGTCCTCGGGTCCGGCGGCGAGGCCGGTGACGATCGTCTTGCCGGTGGCCGGTTCGATCACGTCGAGCACATCGTCGGAGGTGCCGTGCCGCCGCTCGCCCGCGATGTACTGCAGGGGGACGCCGGTGGGTGCGTCTGTCATTTCGGTATCTCCAGCCTCGCGACGGCTCCCGAATCGGGAGCGGATGCTCATCGTGCCCACCGAAAACGTACTGCCCGACCGACCGATCCGCCCACCCGTCCATCGCGGCCTGCCTACGATGGCGTGCAACGGGTTGACCGAAACGCCCGAAGCCAGGCCCGAACCACCAGGAGGACCGCGTGCCGGTAGATCGTCTGCTGCCCACCGAGGAGGCCCGCGCCCTCATCGAGCTGACCGCGGACATCGCTGACAAGGCGATGGCCCCGATCGCCGATCAGCACGAGCGCGACCACACCTACCCGGAGGGCCTGTTCGCCACCCTGGGCGAGGCGGGGTTGCTCAGCCTGCCGTACCCGGAGCAGTGGGGCGGCGGAGACCAGCCGTACGAGGTGTACCTGCAGGTCCTCGAGGAACTGGGGGCGCGCTGGGCGGCGGTGGCCGTGGCGGTCAGCGTGCACAGTCTGTCCTGCTATCCGCTGTCGGCGTTCGGCACACCGGAGCAGCAGGAGCGGTGGCTGCCCGACATGTTGGGTGGCTCGACGATCGGCGCGTACAGCCTCTCGGAGCCGCAGGCCGGTTCCGACGCCGCGGCCCTGGTCTGCAAGGCGGAACCGACCGCGGCCGGCTACCGGGTGACCGGCACCAAGGCGTGGATCACCCACGGCGGGGTCGCCGACTTCTATACGACATTCCTGCGCACCGGCGAGGGTTCGGGCGGGGTCAGTTGCTTCCACATCCCGGCCGGCACCCCCGGGCAGAGCTTCGGCAAGCCGGAGGACAAGATGGGCCTCAACGGCGTGCCCACCGCATCGGCGTACTACGACGGGACCGTCCTCGACGCCGAGCACCGGATCGGCGCGGAGGGCCAGGGTCTGCAGATCGCTTTCAGCGCACTGGATTCCGGACGCCTGGGCATCGCGGCGGTCGCGGTCGGCATCGCGCAGGCGGCGCTGGACGAGGCGGTCGCCTACGCCAAGGAGCGCGCCGCGTTCGGCAAGCGGATCATCGACCACCAGGGTTTGGGATTCCTGCTGGCCGATATGGCCGCGGCGGTCGATGCGGCGCGGGCGAGCTACCTCGACGCCGCCCGACGCCGCGACGCCGGACTGCCGTACTCCCGCAACGCGTCGGTGGCCAAGCTGGTCGCCACCGATGCGGCGATGAAGGTGACCACCGACGCGGTGCAGGTCTTCGGCGGGTACGGCTATACCCGTGAGTTCCGGGTGGAGCGGCTGATGCGCGAGGCGAAGATCACCCAGATCTTCGAGGGCACCAACCAGATTCAGCGATTGGTGATCGCCCGCTCGCTCGCCGCGAGCTGAGCCGACCCGCTCGGACCGCCGACGCTATCCCCGATCGAGATCGACGACGATCGGGGCATGGTCGGACGGGCCCTTACCCGACTTCGCCGTGCCCTTGCGGGCTTCGCGGTCGACATAGGCGTCGGTGACGCTGTCGGCGATCCTCGGGGTCGCGAGCACCAGGTCGATGCGAATTCCCAAGTTCTTGTGGAACATTCCGGCACGGTAATCCCAGTAGGTATACGGAATGTCGTACTTGAGGGCGCGCGGGCGGACGTCGATCAACCCGACGTCGAGAATCGCGCGCAGACCGGCGCGTTCGGGTTCGGTCGCGTGGGTGCCACCGTGTAATTGGGTGACGTCCCAGACGTCGGCATCGGTGGGTACGACGTTGAAGTCGCCGAGGACCACCAGATCCGGGTGATCGACCAGCTCCCGCGCGGCGGTATCCCGCAGCGCGGCGAACCACTGCAGCTTGTACTGGTAGTGCGGGTCGTCGATCCCCCGCCCGTTGGGGACGTAGACGGTCAGCAGCCGCAGACCGCCGCAGGTGGCGGCGATCGCGCGCGGTTCGACCTCGGGGACCCGCGCGACCTCGGACTGGTACTCCGGTTCGTCGAACAGCCCGCGCCGCACATCGGTGATGCCGACCCGCGAGCAAATCGCCACCCCGTTCCAGCGTCCGATGCCGTAGGCCTCGATCTCGTAGCCGAGCGCGGCCAGCTCCTCGCGCGGCACGTCGACGCTGTCCATCTTGATCTCCTGCAGGCACAGGACATCCGGCTGCACCTGCGCGAGCCATTCGAGCAGCCGAGGCAGGCGGGCGGACAGCGAGTTGACGTTCCAGGTGGCGATGCGCACCCGGTCAGGTTTCCAGATGGCCCGGCGGCCGACACCGGTGAGGTGCATGGAGCGAGGTAGATCCGGTCGCTGTGGGCCCGGGACGCGCCTCAGCGGTCGCCGATCAGATCGGCGATCAGACCGGGGTGTTCGCGCTGCGGGAGGTGACCGCCGCCGGGGATGACGTGCAGGGCGCTGCCGGGGGTCAGCCGGTGGGCGCGGCGGGCGGCCGATACCGGGATCAGTGGGTCCCTGCTGCCGTGCACGAACAGCACGGGTGCGATGGGGGTGGGGCCGGCGGGACCGTCGATCTCGCCGAGCACGCTCTGCGCCTCCTCCACCAGTCTCAGCAACAGGGGACGATCGGCGAGCATCCGCCCCATCCGCACGGCGATCCGGAAGTCCTCCGAGTCCTGTGGGGTGCGCAGGACTCGGGCGAGCGCCGTACGGGACGCCGGGCCGGTCAGCACCCGCTTCGGCAGCGGCGCGCGCCGCACGATCGTCGGGAGCGGGGACCGGCGCGACACGCCCCAGCCGATACCGGGACGAAAGCCGTAGCCCGGCACCGCTATCGCCACGGCCCGGGCGATGCCGAGATCCGCCCGGGCGGCGGCGCGCACGGCCAGCGTCGCGCCGAGCGAGTTGCCGACGACCACCGCGCCGGGCCCGTTGGCGCGCACCAGATCGTCGACGAACGCGTCCAATTGCGGGAGCACCGCTCCGGGCTCGCGGCGATCGGTCCAGCCGTACCCGGGTAGGTCCACCGCGACCGCCCGGCGCCCCCGGGCGGCCAGCTCGCGCACCAGTGCCCGCCAGGTCTCGGCGGTGTCGAACATGCCGTGCAGCAATATCACCGGCGGCCCGTCGCCGGCTTGCGTCACCACCCGGGTGCGAAACCCGGCGTAGGTCAGGGTGTCGATGTCGACCATGCCGCCTCCGCGTGGTCACGAATGGTCATCGGGCGGCCGTCATTCGGCGAGCATCCGGTGAACGACATTGCGGTAGTAGGCCACCCCGATCGGCAGGATCGCGTCGTTGAAGGTGTAGTCGTGGCTGTGCAGGGGGACCCCGCCGACCTCGCCGCCGGCGCCGTTCCCGATCAGGGTGAAGTTCGCGGGGACGCGGTCGGCGTACCGCCCGAAGTCCTCACTGCCCATGATCGGCGGGGTGTCCGCCTCGCAGCGCCGGTCGCCGACGGTCCGGTGCGCGGCGTGCGCGGCCACGGCGGTCATCTCCGGATCGTTGACCGTGGTGCCGAATTCGCGGGTATAGGTGACCTCGGCGGAGCCGCCGTGCGCCAACGCGGTGTGCCGGGCGATCTCGCGGATGCGCCCTTCGAGCAGGTCGCTGACGGCCGGGTCGAAGTTGCGGGTATCGCCGGTGATCCGCACGGTGGTCGGAATGGCGTTGCGCGCACCGTCGGTGGTCAGGTTGGTGCACGAGAGCACCGCGGATGCGATCGGGTCGACGCTGCGGGCCACCACGGTCTGCAGGGCGAGCACGATCTGCGCGCCGATCACCAACGGGTCGACCACCAGATGCGGCGTCGAGGCGTGCCCGCCGCGGCCGGTGACGGTGATGGTGAAGTTGTCCTCGCCGGCCATGATCGCGCCGCTGCGGGTGTGCAGCCGTCCGGCGGGCAGGCCGGGGATGTTGTGCAGACCGAAGATCGCGTCGATCGGGAAGCGGTCGAGCAGGCCGTCGGCGATCATCGCCTCGGCGCCCCGGCCCGGTTCCTCCGCGGGCTGGAAGACGAACCGCACGATCCCGTCGGCGCCGGAGTCGGCGGCTGCGTCCGCGGCCAGGGCCGCCGCGGCGCCCAACACCATCGCCATATGCCCGTCGTGTCCGCAGGCGTGCATGCTGCCGTCGTGGCGGGACGCGTACGGCAGCCCGGTACGTTCGTGGATCGGCAGTCCGTCCAGGTCGGCGCGCAGGGCGATCGTTCGGCCGGACCGGCCGCGGTCGAGGGTGCCGACCACACCGGTACCGCCGATGCCGGTGGCGACGTCGAGCCCGAGGGAGCGCAGGATCTCGGCGACCGCGGCCGCCGTGCGGTGTTCGTCGAAGGCGGTTTCGGCGATCTCGTGCAACAGATGTCGCCAGGGCACCACTTGGCCGGTGGGGTCGGTATCGGATGAGGTGGTCACTGCTGCCCCGCCGGGTTTGCCGCTCGGCTCTCGGTGCTCAGCAGCACGACCACGGACTGGGCGGTCAAGCCCGGCGGTGGAAGCTGATACGCGCTGCCGGCGATCACGCGCAGCGCGGCGAGGGTGGCGGCGCCGCAGGGCCCGGAGTCGACGCCGAGGTCCGCGAGGTCGGCGACCGCGGCGAGGGCCTGCGCGTCGGTGACCGCGATCGACGCGTCCGCCCCGTCGCGCAGGACCGGCCAGGCGGTCGCGGAGACGGTCCCGCAGTTCAGGCCGTTCATCACGGTCTCGCCGGTGGTCACCGGCACAATCCTGCCCGCGGCCAGCGCCGTTGTCACCGACGCGGCGACGTCGGGTTCCACCAGCAGGATCGCCGGGGCCCGCTCGGTGGAGCGGTAGTGGTGCACCACCGCCTGCGCCAAGGACCCGACACCGGTGGGGACGACCACCAGATCCAGGCGGTCGATCCCCCGCGCGGCGAGCTGGTCGTCCACTTCGGCGACGAGGGTGGAGTATCCGTCGACGATCCACTGCGGGACGGGAGCGACCGGGTCGCGGGAGGTGTCCTGGATCAACAGGTTCGTGCCGCCCGAGAAGTGCTCGGCCCGGGTGACCACGTCGTCGTAGGGCAGGTCCAGTTCGATCAGGTCCGCTCCCTCGGCCCGGATCGCGGCCTTCGCGGCCGCCGAGATGACCGTCGGGACGTGGATGGTCGCCGGAATGCCCAGCAGGCGTGCGATATGCGCGACGGCCCGGCCGTGGTTGCCGTCGGTCGCCGCGACCAGCCGGAGCCCCTCGGCCGGGTCGATCCGGCCGCGCAGGACGTCGAGCGGCAGCGCGGTGTGCTCGCCGAGACGGGCGGACAGGGTGCGGGAGATCGCATAGGAGGCGCCGAGGATCTTGAACGCCGGCAACCCCAGGCGCGCCGATTCGTCCTTGACCAGAACCGATCCCACGCCGAGTTCGTCGGCCAGGGTCGGCAGTTCGGTCAGCGGGGTCGGCGCGTAGCCGGGCAACGACCGGTGGAAGTTCGCCGGGGTATCGCGCAGCGGCTCGGTGCGCCGGGTGCGGGCCGCCGGATTGACGTAGTACGAGGTGGTCATGCGCCGCTCGGCTCCTCGGTCAGTCGGAGCAGGGCGTTCGCCAGGACGGTGATCCCGGCCGCGCAATCCTCGGGGGTCGAGTATTCGCGGGGGTTGTGGCTGATGCCGTCGTATTGCCCACGGACGAACACCATTCCGGTCGGGGTGATCGGGGCCATCTCCTGGGCGTCGTGTCCGGCGCCGGACATCAGCGCGAGCGGTTCGTGGCCGAGGTCGGTCGCGACGTCGGCGACGAGGTCGCGGATGCGCGGGTCGAAGGGCACCGGGTGGGTCTTCGCCATCCGTTCGGTCACCACCCGCAGGCCCGGCTGCCATTGCGGGAGGGTCTCCAGGAATTCGGCCAGATCCTTTTCGGCAGCGGCCATCCGGTCGCCATCGGGGTTGCGCAGGTCCACGGTGAGCTCCGCACGGTCGGGCACCACGCTCGGCAGCCCGGGGAAGGTGTTTATCCGTCCGACGGTGGCGCGCAGCCTCCCGTAGCGGCCGGAGTCGACCATCTCCCGCACCTTGACGACGATCTGCGCGGCGGCGAGGCCGGCGTCGATGCGCAATTCGGTCGGGGTGGTGCCGGCGTGCGCGGCGCGACCGTGCAGGGTGACCTTCTGCCAGGAGATCGCCTGCACCCCGGTGACGATGCCGACCGCGTGGCCGCCGCGCAGCAGGACCGGCCCCTGCTCGATATGGCATTCCAGATAGGCGTGCGGCGGGGTCAGGCGGACCGGCCGCGATCCGTCGAACCCGATGCGCGCCAATTCGTCGCCGAAGCGGTGGCCTTCGACGTCGGTGAGGTCGAGGGCGTCCGCGAGCGCGATGCGGCCGGCGGCCACCGCGGAGCCGAGCATGTCGGTACCGAAACGCACGCCCTCCTCCTCGGTCCACGCGACGATCACCAACGGCCGGCGGGTGGTGATGCCGCGGTCGTCGAGCGAGCGGACGACCTCGAGCGCGCCGAGCACCCCGAGGCAGCCGTCGAAGGCGCCGGCGGTGCCCACCGAGTCGATATGGGAACCCGCCAGCACGGGGGCGAGCGTCGGGTCGCTACCTTCGCGGCGCCCGAAGATCGTGCCCATCTCGTCGACGGTGACCTCGAGTCCGGCTTCGCGCATCCACCGGACCAGCAGCCGGCGGCCCGCGGCGTCGGCGTCGGTCAGCGACTGGCGGTCGACGCCGATCAACCCGGTTTCGGCGTCCCGGTAGGCGCCGATCGTCGCCAGCTCCATCAGCGACGCCCAGAGGCGGTCACCGTCGATGGTCAGCCGCGGCGTATCCGTCGGCGGTATCGACGCGGCAGCGGCGGGCGAAGTGGTCATGACGGCCTCCCGGCGGTCTCGGTATCCGAAGGATGTCTTCTCCCGTTCCACGCTAGGGACGGGCAACCGGCCGATCGATAGCATGATTGCGATCGGTACCGGTGAATTCTTTCGATGATTCGATTCCCGCGAGCGGCACCGGCTTCGGCGAGGAGGGGGCGGGATGTACGACCTGCACCGCTTGCGCCTGCTGCGCGAGCTGTCGCATCGCGGCACGCTGGCCGCCGTCGCCGAGGCCCTGGGGTACAGCCCGTCGGCGATCTCCCATCAGTTGGCGCTGCTCGAGCGGGAGGTGAGGGTCCCGCTGCTGGAACCGGCCGGGCGCGGGGTGCGGCTGACGGCGGCGGCGGTCCGCCTGGTGGCGCATACCGAGGTGATCATGCGCGAACTCGAACGGGCGGAGGCGGATATCGCCGCGAGCCGGGCCGACATCATCGGCGTCGTGCGCGTCGCGACCTTTCAAACGGCCGCGCATACGGTGGTTCTGGACGCGATCGACCGGCTGGCGACTCGGCATCCTCGGTTGATCGTCACCTTCGCCCACATCAGTGCCGAATCCGCGATCCCGGCGCTGCTCGCCCGCGACTTCGACCTGGTGCTCGGCGAGCAGTACCCCGGCCATCCCCCGGTGCCGCATCCGGGCGTGGTCACGCAGCCGATCATGAGCGATCCGCTGGTGCTCGCGATCCCGGTCGACTGGTCCGCCCGGCGGCTGACCGATCTGGCCGAGGCACCCTGGGTGCTGGAACCGCCCGGCACGATGGCCCGCGCCTGGGCCGACGCGACCTGCCGCAGCGCAGGATTCGACCCGCTGGTCCGGTACGAGACGGCGGATCTGAAGCTGCACGCGGCGATCGTGTCCCGCGGGCGCACGGCGGCGTTCGTTCCCCGGCTGGCCTTGGAGCCCTCGGCGAGCATTCGCGTGATCGCGATCGATCGGGCACGGATCATCGAGGTGTCCACGCGGACGGGAAGCGATGACCACCCCGCGGTGCGCGCCGTGATCGACGCGTTCACCGGTGGTGACAATGGAAAAGCCCCAACCGAATGAACCGGCTGGGGCTGTGACCTGAAAGCGTGGTGGCCAGGGCCGGGATCGAACCGGCGACCTTCCGCTTTTCAGGCGGACGCTCGTACCAACTGAGCTACCTGGCCGCAGGCACTCTCGAACGTGCCCGGTGCGATTGCTACCAATCGCATCCAGCGACCCTGACGGGACTCGAACCCGCGACCTCCGCCGTGACAGGGCGGCGCGCTAACCAACTGCGCCACAGGGCCTTGCTACTACCTCTTTACCATCTTGCCGATCATCCGTTGCCGGACAATCGTACCCCCTACGGGATTCGAACCCGCGCTACCGCCTTGAAAGGGCGGCGTCCTAGGCCGCTAGACGAAGGGGGCCCGCTGTGCAAACCAGCCGGTACCTCCAACGGCGTTCCGTTGGGAGCTCCGCTAGCTTATGACACAGCCCCTCAGATTCCCAAATCCCCAGCTAGATGGCCGGTTCTGGTTCGGGAATCGGCACCGGAGCCCACCCGGACGAACGATGCCGCTGACGCCATCCGTCGGTGGTGACGCCGGCGAGAATCACCTCGTACGCCTGGACGAACAGCTCCTCGAGCGACGTCGGATCGGCGACCACGTCACGCAGGAACCGCTGCCCGGCGAGCGTCGCCGACAGCACCCGACCGAAACGATCCGGGTCGACCCCCGGCCCGATCAGACCGTCGGCCTGAGCGCGCACGGCCAGATCCCGCGCGGCTCGCGACCACAGCGACCCCGAGCCGCCGACGATCGCCGCGTGGAACTCCGGCTCGGCGATCAGGCGAAACTCGGCACGCAGGATCGCGGACTCGCCGAACCCCCGAGCGATGTCGACGATGATCGCGTGCAGCGTGTCCAGGGGATCACGCGCGGCACCCTCCCAGCGCTCGAATATGGAGTGGTACTGGGCCGTTGCGGCTCCGAGGACCGCCCTGGCCAGGTCTTCCTTCGAGCTGAAGTGGAAGTACATCGCACCCTTGGTCGCATGCGAGCCTTCCAGGATCGTGTTGATCGACGCTGCGGCGTAGCCTCGTTTGCCGAACTCCACCGCGGCCGACTCGACGATTGCAGCGCGTGTTCTCTTCGCACGCTCCTGCTGTGGTGCCATGTGCCGTTAGCCTCCAGCCGCCCCCGACAGGCGAAATATCCAACCCCGAGGACCATTTCGTCCCTTAGCCCACCCGACCGAGCGGACAGGTAGCCACAATAGTGCACCTCAAAGCTTTAAGTCTGCAGATGTGGGGCTAAACCACCCAGAGGCTGGTTTTTCAGGTATCGATTGTGTCACGAACCCGATCTATGGGTCGTTTTCACTGTGAAAGTTCACAACCGGAGGGACCCGGCCGAGCCGTGGCGAAGAATCCGTGAGCAGAACACCGCGTTCCCGGCATCGATTCGTCCGGTACTCCCGGATCGCGGGGCGCGCCGCTCCCCCGGCGGTCGACGCGACGGGCGGACCGATCGGCGGACCCGGGCGAAGTGCCCCCCGTAGGGCTCGAACCTACGACCTACTGATTAAAAGTCAGCAGCTCTACCAACTGAGCTAGAGGGGCTCGGCCCGACAGCCTACCGGACCGATCGAACCGGCAATCAACGAAGGTTCGTCTGGTTCGCACCGCTCGGCGCGCCCGCGTCCAGCAGCCTCAGCAGATAGGCCCCGTACCCCGAACGCAGGAGGGTTTCCGCACGCTCCCGCAGCATCCGGTCGTCGATCAGGCCGACCCGCCAGGCGGCCTCCTCGGGACATCCGACCTTCAGACCCTGCCGATGCTCGATCGTGCGCACGAATTCGCCCGCCTCCAGCAGGGATTCGAAGGTTCCCGTGTCCAGCCAGGCGGTACCGCGGGGCAGGATGTCGACGCGCAGCCGACCCTGTTCCAGGTAGATCCGATTGACATCGGAGATCTCGTATTCGCCGCGCGCCGACGGCCGCAATCCCGCGGCGATATCGAGAACGTCATTGTCGTAGAAATACATGCCGGGGACGGCGTACCGGCTCCGCGGAATGGCGGGCTTTTCCTCCAGCGAAAGGGCGATGCCGTTCGCATCGATTTCGACGACACCATAGGCGGACGGGTCGGCGACCTCGTAGGCGAAGATCGCCCCGCCGTCGAGATGATGAAAGCGCTGCAATTGGGTTCCGAGGGTCGGGCCGTAGAAGAGATTGTCGCCGAGGATCAATGCGACCTGGTCGGCCCCCACGAAGTCCCGGCCGATCACCAGGGCCTTCGCCAAACCGTCGGGATGTTCCTGAACGGCATATCGCAGGTCGATCCCGAACTGGGACCCGTCGCCGAGCAATCGGTGGAACTGTTGTGCGTCGTGCGGTGTCGTAATGACCAGAATGTCGCGAATACCGCCCAGGATCAGCGTCGTGAGCGGGTAGTAGATCATCGGCTTGTCGTAGACCGGCACGAGTTGCTTGCTCACCGCCTGCGTGATCGGGTGGAGCCGCGTACCGGATCCTCCGGCCAGGATGATCCCGCGCACCGGCCCAGGCTATAGCACCCGACGGGCCGAATCCGGCCGCCACCAAAGGAAACCAACCGCGCCCGACCTGACCAATACGGAATAGGAGCGAGACCCAACCGAGGCTAACCTGTCGTAGGCTGGGCGATCGCCGTCATCGACGACGACGTCCGGACGTTGCCACCACACCGCCGAACGCGGACCCTGGACGGCGCCGGTTACCAGGCCCCACTGCGGAGGATCCAGCATGTCGAAGGAATACACCCAGCTCCAGCTGTTGCACGAACTGCAGCCGGTCGCCGAGGTGAATCTCAACCGACATCTGGCGCAGGCGCGGGACTGGCATCCGCACGACTACGTGCCGTGGGACCAGGGACGCAATTTCGCGCACCTCGGCGGCGAGGATTGGGCCCCGGAGCAGTCGAAGCTCAACGAGGTGGCCAAGGCGGCGATGTTCACCAATCTGCTGACCGAGGACAACCTGCCGTCCTATCACCGGGAGATCGCCGACAACTTCTCGATGGACGGCGCCTGGGGGACCTGGGTCGGCCGGTGGACCGCCGAGGAGAATCGCCACGGCATCGTCATGCGCGACTACCTGGTCGTCACCCGCGGGATCGATCCGGTCGCCCTCGAGAACGCCCGCATGGCCCATATGACCAACGGCTTCGCCTCACCCGACGCCGACGCCGGACTGCTGCACTCGGTGGCCTACGTCACCTTCCAGGAACTCGCGACGCGCGTCTCGCATCGCAATACCGGCAAGATCTGCAACGACCCGATCGCCGACCGAATGCTGCAACGCGTCGCCGCGGACGAGAACCTGCACATGACCTTCTACCGGAATATCTGCGGCGCGGCCCTCGACCTGGCCCCCGATCAGACGATCGCGGCGATCCATCGGGTGCTGACCAACTTCCAGATGCCGGGCGCCGAGATGCCCAACTTCCGACGCAACGCGGTGATGATCGCCAAGTACGGCATCTACGACCTGCGCCAGCATCTGGAGGAGGTGGTTCGTCCGGTTCTGAAGAAATGGAACATCTTCGAACGGACCGATTTCACCGGTCTGGGCGAGAAGTACCGCGAGGAGCTCGCGACCTATCTGGAAGAATTGGAGCGGCAGACCCTCAAATTCGAGGAGTCGCGGGATCGCGCGCTCGCCCGAGACGCGGCGCGAGGAAAGAAGCTAACGCCCTGACCAGCACGTTGACGGCCGCCACCGAGGTGGGAGGCCTGCGGATAGGCTCGCTGAACCTGGCGAGCCCGGTGGTGCTCGCCCCGATGGCGGGCATCACCAATGTCGCCTTCCGGGTGCTCTGCCGGGAGCTCGAGATCGCCCGGGTCGGGAGTGTTTCCGGTCTCTATGTCTGCGAGATGGTGACCGCGCGCGCACTCGTCGAGCGCCGGCCCGCCACCCTGCACATGACGGCCTTCGATCCGACCGAGACGCCGCGTTCGCTGCAGCTCTACACCGTCGATCCGGCGACCACCTACGACGCCGCCAAGATGATCGTCGACGAGAACCTCGCCGACCACATCGACATGAACTTCGGCTGCCCGGTGCCCAAGGTCACCCGGCGCGGCGGCGGGGCGGCCCTGCCCTACAAGCGGCGCCTCTTCGGCGCCATCGTCGCCGCGGCGGTCAAGGCCACCGAGGGCACCGACATCCCGGTGACCGTCAAGTTCCGGGTCGGCATCGACGACGATCATCACACCCACCTCGACGCCGGTCGGATCGCCGCCGGCGAGGGTGCCGCCGCGGTCGCCCTGCACGCCCGCACCGCGGCGCAGCGCTACTCCGGTACCGCCGACTGGGACCAGATCGCCCGGCTCAAGGAAGCGGTTACCGAGGTTCCGGTGCTCGGCAACGGCGATATCTTCGCGCCCGAGGACGCGGCGGCGATGATGGCGCGGACCGGCTGCGACGGCGTGGTCATCGGCCGCGGCTGCCTCGGCCGCCCCTGGCTGTTCGCCGAGCTCTCCGCTCATCTGACCGGTCGCGACATCCCGCGCCCGCCGACGCTCGGCCAGGTGGCGCAGATCATGCGCCGGCATGCGGAGCTGCTCGCCGCCCACCACGGTGAGGACAAGGGCCTGCGCGATATGCGCAAGCACACCGCCTGGTACCTGCGCGGCTTCCCCGCCGGGTCCGAGCTGCGCCAGGACTTCGCCCGGGTGGAGACGCTCGCGCAGCTGGACGACCTGCTGGGCCGCCTCGACCAAGACGTTCCCTTCCCGCCGGACGCCGAGGGCCCGCGCGGCCGTCAGGGTTCGCCGGGCTCGGTGGTCCTGCCGGAGGGTTGGCTCGACGATCCCGACGACTGTACGGTGCCCGCCGGGGCGGACATGATGCATTCGGGTGGCTGACGCCACCGCACCGGCATCGATGGTGATCGCCTCGGGTCGCAGTCTCGGCCCCGGTGCGCACGCCGGGCCGAAAACCGACCGCCGACGTAGGATGACGGCTGGTTGTCGCTCGGGTTGTGGCGACCGTTTCGTAGGGGAAGGGCTAAGGCGATAGGTGGCTGACGAGTCCGATTCGAGCCCGGATCCCCGCATTCGCGTCGCTCCGTGGGAACGCCCGACCGTTCGGCAGCCCGGCCCGGAGGAACCGATGACCGGCGAGCTTCCGGTCACGCCCGCCGGCCCGGTGTCCCCCGGTCCGGCTCCCGCCGATCCGAATTCCCCCGGTCCGGTTCCCCTGGCCGCGGTCGCGGCGCCCCGCGTGCTGCCCGCCGACGAGTCCAAGGCCGAGCCGGAGACCCGGCTGAGCCGCAAGAAGGCCGCCGGGCGCCGACGGGTCCGCTCGATCGCCCGGGTGATCGCCGCGGGTATGGCATTGGTGATGTTGGTCGGCACCGGCATCCTGTGGACCTACCTGCGCTCGACCGACAACGCCTTCGCCCAGATCGCCGCGCTCGACCTCGACTCGACCGATGTGGTCAACCCCGAACAGCAGTACGGCGACGAGACGTACCTGATCGTCGGCACCGATACCCGCATCGGCGCGTCCGGCCTGGTCGGCGCCGGCACGGTTGCCGACGCCGAGGGCGCCCGCTCGGACACCGTCATCCTGGTGAATATCCCGGCGGACCGCAGCCGCGTCGTCGCGGTGTCCTTCCCCCGCGACCTCGACATCGAGCGACCGGTATGCAACGCGTGGGACCCGGCGACCGGCGAATACAGCTCGGAGACCTATGGCGAGGCCAGCGGCGACAAGCTGAACGCGGCCTACGCGCTGGGCGGACCGAAGTGCCTGGTCAAGGTGATCCAGAAGTTGTCCGGTATGCGTGTCGGCCACTTCGTGGGCATCGATTTCGCCGGATTCGAGCAGATGGTCGACACGATCGGCGGCGTCGAGGTCTGCACCACCGAGCCGCTGATCGACTCCGAGCTCGGCCCGGTCCTGCCGCAGGCCGGTCGACAGACCATCAGCGGTCAGACCGCCCTGAACTACGTGCGCGCCCGGTATGTCGAGTCGGAGGGCACCGGCGACTACGGCCGCATCAAGCGCCAGCAGTTGTTCCTGTCCGCGCTGCTGCGCCAGGCCCTGTCCGGTCACGTGCTGCTGGACCCGACCAAGCTCAACGGTTTCATCGACGCTTTCACCGCCAATACCTTCGTCGAGAACGTGCGCACCCAGGACCTGCTGTCCCTCGGGCAGTCGCTGCAGGGTGTCGAGGCCGGCGCGGTGACCTTCCTGACCGTCCCGACCTCAGGCACCAACGAGTGGGGCAACGAGATCCCCCGCCTCGACGACATCGACGCGATCTTCAAGGCGATCATCGAGGACCTGCCGTTGCCCGGCGAGGAGGTTCCGGTCGAACGGACCTCGACGCCGCCCGCCCCCGAGCCGCTGGCGGCGTCGGTCCCCGAGTTGGCCGCCGTCAGCCCGTACTCGATCGCGATCCACGTCTCGAACGCGTCGAACCAGTCCGGGCTGGCTGCCGTCACCGCCAACACCCTTACCCAGTACGGCTATACCGTCTCGGGTACCGGCAACTACACCGGCTCGTCGGCCGGCGTCGTCGTGCGCTATCCCGTCGGCTACGAGGCCGAGGCGGCCACGGTCGCCGCGAGTCTGCCCGGCGCGGTGGTCACCGAGGCGACCGATGTGACCGCGGGGGTCGAGGTGGTGCTCGGATCCCAGTTCGACGGCACGGTGCTCGCGCCGCCCGCCGTGGGCACCCCGATCACCGACGTCCACCTCTCCGGCGCCGACCCGGGCGTCGAGTTGCCGCCCGATCTGAGCTATACAAATGCCGGTGACGACACCTGCGCCTGATGGGCACGGGGAATCCGACCAATCGTCATTCACCCGCCGTTCACCCACACTCACCCGTGAGAGTTACGTGGGACACTTAGGATCTATTCATGCGTATTGCGTATACCGAACAGATGACCGAGCTCACCGAGTTGCTCGGCCAGCTTGCGGGTTCCGCAGGTCAGGCCATGGAAACCGCCACTCAGGCGCTCCTGCAGGCCGATCTGGAACTCGCCGAGCAGGTGATCGGCAATCATGAATCCACCGCCTCCCTGAGCGCCCAGGCCGAGGAGCGTGCCTTCGCGCTGTTGGCGCTGCAGGCCCCGGTCGCCGGTGATCTTCGATCGGTTGTCGCAGGTATCCAGATGGTCGCCGACATCGATCGGATGCGCGCCCTGGCCCTGCACGTCGCCAAGATCGCCCGGCGGCGGCATCCCGCCCACGCCGTACCCGAAGAGGTCAACGGCTACTTCGCCGAGATGGGCCGCATCGCCGTACAGATGGGCCACAGCGCCCAGCAGGTCCTGATCACCCGCGATCCCGACCGCGCCGCCGAGCTGCGCGAGGAGGACGACGCGATGGACGACCTGCACCGCCACCTGTTCACCGTCCTGATGGACCGCGAGTGGAAGAGCGGGGTCGCCGCGGCGGTCGACGTCACACTGCTCAGCCGCTTCTACGAGCGCTTCGCCGACCACGCGGTCGAGGTCGGCCGTCGGGTCATCTTCCTGGTCACGGGCGAACTGCCCTCGGACAAGGACATCACGCTGGGCTGACGCACGCCGCATCGACAGCCGACGGCCGGGACCACATGGTCCCGGCCGTTGTTGTCGGATATCCCGGGGATCCGCTCCGCGTCGACCGGCCCCGACATGACCAACGGCCCCGGTCGCGCTGGTAGCGCGACCGGGGCCGTTGGTGTCCGTTTGCGGCCCGTCAGCCGAAACGTCCGGAGATGTAGTCCTCGGTGGCCTTCTGGGTCGGGTTCGAGAAGATCTTCTCGGTGTCGTCGATCTCGACCAGCTTGCCCGGCTTGCCGGTGGCTTCCAGGTTGAAGAAGGCGGTCTGGTCGCTGACACGGGCGGCCTGCTGCATGTTGTGCGTCACGATCACGATCGTGAAGTCCTTCTTCAGCTCCGAGATCAGATCCTCGATCGCAAGCGTCGAGATCGGGTCGAGAGCCGAGCAGGGCTCGTCCATCAGCAGCACATCGGGCTGCACCGCGATGGCGCGGGCGATGCACAGACGCTGCTGCTGACCACCCGACAGGCCGCCGCCCGGCTTGTCGAGACGGTCCTTGACCTCGTTCCACAGGTTCGCGCCCTTGAGCGAGCGCTCGGCGACCTCGTCGAGTTCCGACCGCGAGTTGCCGCCCTGCAACTTCAGCCCGGCGACGACATTGTCCTTGATGGACATGGTCGGGAACGGGTTCGGCCGCTGGAAGACCATGCCGATCGTCTTGCGGACACCGACCGGGTCGACACCGGCGCCGTAGATGTCCTCACCGTCGAGCAGAACCGATCCCTCGACGTAGGCGCCCGGGATCACCTCATGCATACGGTTGAGCGAGCGCAGCACGGTCGACTTGCCGCAGCCGGAGGGGCCGATGAACGCGGTAACGCTACGGGGATGCACCGAGAGCGCGACGTCGGCGACGGCGTGGAAGTTGCCGTAGTAGATGTTGACGTCCTCGAGGTCCAGTCGCTTGGCCATCAGATGTTGCTCCAGTTTCTAACGATGAGGTGATGCCGAAGGGAGGCGTGTGCGGCGCGGTCCGGCGCGGTCCGCACTCAGATCCCCTTCGGGGAGAAGAACTTGGAAATCAGGTTCGCGCCGATATTGAGCAGCGCGATGATCAGGATCAACGTCAGGGCCGCGCCCCACATCCGCTCGCTGGTCAGCACGCTGGTGCCGGCCTTCTGCAGATCGACCATCATCAACGGCAGCGACGACTGCGGTCCGTTGAAGAGGTTGAAGTTGATCGCGGCCGAGGAGCCGACCAGGATCAGCACCGGTGCGGTCTCGCCCATCACCCGGGCGAGCGCCAGCATGATGCCGGTGACGATGCCGGACAGCGCGGTCGGCAGCACGATGCGCGAGATCGTCTTCCACTTCGGAACGCCGAGGGCGTAGGACGCCTCGCGCAGGTCCATCGGGACGACCCGCAGCATCTCCTCGGTGGAGCGCACGATCACCGGGATCATCAGCAGAACCAGGGCCAGCGACACCGCGAAGCCCGACCGTCCGAATCCGAAGGTCGCGATCCAGAGGGCGTAGATGAACAGCGCCGCGACGATCGAGGGGACACCGGTCAGGATGTCGACCATGAAGGTCGTCGCCCGAGCGAGCCGGGTACCGGCGCCGTATTCGACCAGGTAGATCGCGACGAAGATGCCGATCGGGATCGAGATCAGGGCGCAGACACCCGCCTGGGTGATCGTGCCGATGATCGCGTGGTAGGCACCGCCGCCCTGCACGAACTGGGTGACGCCGGCCTGGGACTTCCACCACCAGTCGGGATTGAGCACCGCGGAGAAGCCACGCGACAGCACCGTGTAGAGCACCCACACCAGGGGGATGATCGCGATGACAACCGACGCGGTCACCAGCACGGTGGCCGCGTTGTTCGTCAGTTTGCGCCGGGTACTGACCCCGTGGAAGGTCGGAGCCTTGATCGGATTGTCCAACGAAGCGGTCATCGATCAGCCCTGCTTTCCGGAGACAGCCGCACGCGCCGCCGCGTTGACGACGAAGGTGAGCACGAAGAGCACCAGGCCGGCGGCGATATAGGCGCCCGCCTGCAGTTCGTTGTTGAACTCGGCGGCGGCCAGCGCGATCTTGGTCGCGAAGGTGTTGCCACCGTCGAAGAGCGTCCAGCTGAACGCTTCCTGGGTCGAGCGGATGATGATGTACAGGGCGATCGTCTCGCCGAGCGCGCGGCCGAGGCCGAGCATCGATCCGCTGATGTAGCCGGAGCGGCCGAAGGGCAGCACGGTCATCCGTACGACCTCCCACCGGGTGGCGCCCAGGGCGAGCGCCGCCTCGATGTTGCCGCGCGGCGTCTGCACGAACACCTCGCGAGTGACCGCGGCGACGATCGGCAGGATCATCACCGCCAGCACGATGCCGCCGGTGAAGATCGTGCCGCCACCGGCGATCGATACCGAACCGGTCGCGAACAGCGGGAACCACCCCAGAGTGCGGTTGAGCCATTCGGCGAACGGAGCGATCGCCGGGGCCAGGACGTACAGGCCCCACAGACCGAAGACGATCGAGGGAACCGCGGCGAGCAGGTCGATCACGTACGCGAGCGGGGCGGCGATCCGCTTCGGCGCGTACTGGGTGAGGTAGATCGCGATGCCGAGGGCGATCGGCATCGCGATCACCAGCGCCATCACCGAGACGGTGACGGTGACCAGGAAGATGTCCCGGATACCGAACACCATCGCGGAGGTGTCGCTGGTATTCCACAACCCGTTGTAGGTGAAGAAATTGACGGTGTTGTTCGCCAGGGCCGGAATCGCGCGCCACAGCAGGAAGACACCGATCGCGCCGATCAGGACGATGATGAGAATGCCCGAACCCGTGGCGAGCCCCGAGAAGATCCGATCACCGGGGCGGACAACCGGCTTGTTCTTCGGGTGTCCCTCATGGGCGGACTTCTGCGGCGGAGGTCCCTGGGTTGTTGCTGTCTCGGCCGCCATCGCTCCCGCCCGTGCCGCACTTGCGGGAGTTGCTCCCGCGGAAAACGTCTCACTCATGTGCCGGTTAACCTTCCCGGGTTTACTGTCGAATTTCTTGACGAGTCGACGTCGGTCAGGCGATCGCGTTGATGGCCGTGGTCAGGCGCTCCTTGAAGGAATCGGGCAGCGGCACGTAGCCGGCCTCTTCCAGGCCCTGCTGACCCTCGGCCACGGCGCTGTCCAGGAAGGACTTGACCGCCAGGGAGGTCTGCTCGTCGTAGCCGGCGGAGCAGACGATCTCGTAGGTCGCGAGGACCAACGGGTAGCTGTCGGCCTCGGACGAGGCGTAGAGGGCGTCGATGTCGACGACCAGGTCGTTGCCCTCACCGGAGAAGGTGGCGGCGTCGATCGCGGTGCCGGCGGTCTCGGAGGACAGCGCGACCGCACCCGAACCGAAGTCGATCTGAGCGACGCTCAGGCCTTCCTGGTCCGCGTAGCTCTTCTCGACGTAGGTGATCGAGCCGGGGGTGGCGGCGACGGCCTGCGCGACACCGGTCGAGCCGTTGGCGCCCTCGCCGACGCCACCGGACCAGTCGGAGCTGTGCGGGGTGGCCCACTCGGCCGGGGCCGCAGCGTTCAGGAAGCGCTGGAAGTTGTCGGAGGTACCCGAGGAGTCGGACCGGTACACCGGCACGATCGGGGTATCCGGAAGGGTGACGCCCTCGTTGAGCGCGGCGATGGCCGGGTCGTTCCAGGTGCGGATCGTGCCGTTGAAGATGTTGGCGATCACGACCGGCGAGAGGGTGACGTTGTCGACACCGTCGAGGGTGTAGGCCACCGCGATCGGGCCGAAGACCAACGGCAGGTTCCAGGCGGGGTTGCCCGCGCAACGCGCCTCGGCCTGGGTGGCCTGGTCACCGGTGATCGGCGAGTCCGAGCCGGCGAAGTCGACGATTCCGTTGACGAACTGGGTGCGGCCGTTACCCGAGCCGCTCACGGTGTACGCAACTTCCTGGCCGGGGCAGACGGCCTGGTACTGCGCGGTGAAGTTCGCCATGGCGTTCTGCTGGGCGGAGGATCCTTCGCCGGTGATCGGCGACTTGCCCTCACAGGACGCCGACGACGTCCCCGTGGTCGCGCCCTCGACGTTCGAGTCGCTGCCACAGGCGACGAGCATGCCGCCGACGGCGACGATTCCGGCAACGGCCACGCTGCGCTTGAGCTTCACAGAGATTCCTTTTGTACGAGAGTCGGGTCCACCGGTACGGCGACTCGAATGTGGTGGTGCGCCCGCACCGAGGCGACGGCTGCCGCCCTCTCGAAACTAGGACGTTTCGGTGCACTGTCCTCACCGCAAGGGTTAATCAGAGGTGAACGCTGGGCGTCCACGAGATGGTGACCATCCGTTCACCGGAAGAAGTGTGAGGTAGAGCGCCCCGAATCGGTCTCTTCGACCGGTATCTATCGGGTAAAGGGCTCGTCAAATAGCCGGTCGCCCGTAGGCGACGTCGGCGTAGAAACGGCGGAAGCCGACCCTGTCATAGGTGCGGACCGCGCGCTCATTGTCCGCCTCCACGTAGAGCATCACCGTGTCGGCGCCGCGATCCCGCAGATAGCGCATCCCGATCGTGGTCAGGATGCCGCCCAGACTGCGGCCGCGCGCCTCCGGATCGACGGCGACGACGTAGACCTCCCCCAGCCCCGGATGCTCGAGGTGCATCTTGGTCCAGTGGAAGCCCAGGACGTGCTCCGGCCGATCGGCCTCGACCGCCAGGAAGATCCCCTCGGGGTCGAACCAGGGTTCGGCGGCGCGTTCGTCGATCTGTCGGTCGTCCCAACCGCCCTGTTCGGGATGCCAGGAGAAGGCGGCATTGTTCACGCGCAGCAGTTCGGCGCGGTCGGCGTCGGTGTAGGTGCGGATCACCACGCCGTCGGGGACGACCGGTTCGGGGATATCGCCGTCGAGCGGGCGGCGCAGCTGCAGCAGCTCGCGCAGGACGACCAGGCCGAGACGATTGGCGACGCTGCGGGCGGACGGCAGATCGCCGTGCGCCCAGACGCGGGCGTCGGCGCCCCCGGTGCTCAGGATCCAGGAGACCAGGGAACCGCCCATCCCGACATTGCGGTGGGCCGGGTCGACGACCGCCTCGCCGATGGCGGGAAAGCCGTCCCGGAAGTTCAGGACCGCGGCGTATCCGGCGACCTCACCGTCGACGCGGGCGATCACTTCCTCGAGGCCGGACGTACCGGCCGAACGGGCGCGCAGAATGTCGGAGGACAGCGGGGCGGTGCCGTCGGCTTCCGTGGCGGCGGCGATGATGCGGTCGACGTCGGCGCGAGCGTCCTCCACCGCGACCGCCAGGGGGCTCGATCCATCGCCGGCTGACACCATGTGGGAAGTCTAGCCCCGCGCGGCCTCGATGCCGCGGTGACGACGTCGGCGTCGATGCCGACCCGAGCGAGTGCGCTACTCACCGAGCGCAGGTGGGCCCAGTGTGCACCGAGCACAAGCGGGCACAAGCGGGTCCGGTGGGTACCGAGCGGGCTCAGCCCGCGCGGCCTCCGGCGACGGAGTGCAGGTGATGACGGTCCTCGGGGCCGCGGGCGGGTTCGCCGGCCGCGGGAACATTGCGCGGTGCGGGTACGTCGGCAACCGGGCCGGCGTCGACGATCAGATCGCCGCCGCTGCCGGGCCGGGGACGTACGGCCTTGTAGCCGACATTGCGCACCGTGCCGATCAGCGACTCGTACTCCGACCCGAGCTTGGCCCGCAACCGTCGTACGTGCACGTCGACCGTGCGGGTACCGCCGAAGAAGTCGTATCCCCAGACCTCCTGCAGCAGCTGGGCGCGGGTGAAGACCCGGCCGGCGTGCTGCGCGAGGTACTTGAGCAGTTCGAACTCCTTGTAGGTCAGATCGAGCACTCGACCACGCAGCCGCGCGGTATAGGTGCTCTCGTCGATGACCAGTTCACCGAGGGTGATCTTGCCGGTCGACTCGTCGCCTATCGTTCCGGTCCGTCCGGAGACCAGCAGGCGCAGGCGCGCCTCGATCTCGGCCGGGCCGATACTCGGCAGGAAAAAATCATCGAGGTCCCAGTCCGCGTTGACGGCGACCAATCCACCTTCGGTGAGCACGGCGATCACAGGGATCGGCGTACCGCCGGTGGTACCCAACAAACGACACAGCCCTCGCGCGCCCGCCAAATCGGTTCGCGCATCCACCAGAGCGATGTCCGCGGAGCCCGCCTCCAATAACGACGACACCTCCGCCGGTACTGCGCGCACGGTGTGCGGCAGCAAGGACAACGACGGGAGAACGGCGTCGACATCGGGAGCGGAAGTCAGCAGAAGCAGTTCCATCAGTGGCCTCCCAGACCTCGGTAGCCCGTACGATCCGATCGAGGCCAATGCAAGCAATGCGCCGACCGAACGACCTCACCCCGACGAACAGATTAGCGTGGTCGGGCCGGTTGGCGCCCGATCCACGTGAAAGGGAGAGAGACAATCACCCTGATTCGGAGGCTGTTCGTCGTTCTGATCGCTCTGCTGGCGATCCTAGCGCTGGCCGATCTCGGCTCGGCGGCCGCAGCTGAATTCCGTGTGTCTCGAGCATTACGCGCCGGTAGCGGGCTGGAAACCGATCCGTCCGTGCGGATCACGGGATGGGCCTTCCTCCCGCAATTGGCGAGCGGGACCTATCGCGACATCGAGGTCAGCGCGCACGACGTGCCGGCCCCGGACGTGAGCAATACCACAGTCGAAGCGTCCCTCTTCGGCGCGGTTCTGCCGGCTTCGAACCTGGTCGGACGGCAGTTCGCCGACCTGCCGGTATCCGAATTGTATGGACGAATTCGGATAGACGGCACGGACCTGGGTGTATTTCTCGGCATTCCGGATCTCGGAATATCCGAACCGGAGCGAACACCCGGTTCACCGGAACAGACTCGGGAAACCCGTCCGCGAACGACGGTGTTAACCGGTACCGTGCCGGTCGACGGCGAGCCGGAGACGATCTCGGTCGACGCCCGGTTGGAGATGGACGGCAACCGGATAGTGATCACCCCGACCGGTTTGCACCAGGGCGCCGACGGGCAGGTCGACATCCGGGTCCCCGATGCGCAGGTGCCCGCGATCATCGCGCCCTTCGGCGGCGTCATCGACGCGGGAACCCTGCCGTTCGGCGTTCCGGTCACCTGGATCTATACCGAGGGATCCCAGATCGTCGTCGAGGGCATCACCCGCGATGTCACGGTGGACCTGACCACCCTGCGTCGCAGCTAGGACCCGGTCGCGCCCGTTTCCGGCGCCCGCGCCGGGGCTCGGATCGCCCGCCCGGCTCCCGGGGGCCCGGGGCCGCCGACGGTCGGCAACGGTCCGGGTACGCTGTGCGTGTGCAGAACAGCCGAGAGCTTTTGCTCACCCGACGACGCGCGGTTGATCTGTGCCGTCTCGGTGGCTGCTGTTGTCGCTGCCGTTCCTGATCGGGCCCCTCTTCGCGGCGACGTCGCTCGTTCGACCCGTATCCGCACCCGAATTCTCTCGTGGCGTGGCCTCGTTCCCGATCGTCCCGGCCCCCGATTGTGCAATTCCCGCGCATATCGCGTGCCGACATCCCCCATCCACGGACGCATCAGCGCCTCGGTGATGCTCCACGCAAACGTACGCAGCAGGAAAGGACACTCATGGCTCGCTCCGACACCCTGGTCACCGCCGACTGGGCCGAGCAGAACCTCAACACCCCCGGCATCGTTCTGGTCGAGGTCGACGAGGACACCAGTGCCTACGACACCGGCCACATCGAAGGTGCGATCAAGCTCGACTGGAAGACCGATCTGCAGGATCCGGTCCGTCGTGACTTCGTCAACCGCGAGCAGTTCTCCGCGCTGCTGTCCGACCGCGGTATCGGCAACGACGACACCGTCGTGCTGTACGGCGGCAACAACAACTGGTTCGCCGCCTACGCGTACTGGTACTTCAAGCTCTACGGCCACGAGAACGTCAAGCTGCTCGACGGCGGTCGCAAGAAGTGGGAGCTCGACGGTCGTCCGCTGAGCACCGACCCGGTCAAGCGCGAGCCGACCGAGTACGTCGCCAAGGAGCCGGATCTGTCGATCCGCGCCTTCCGCGACGAGACCGTCGAGGCGATCGGCGTCAAGAACCTCGTCGACGTGCGCTCCCCCGACGAGTTCTCCGGCAAGATCCTGGCGCCGGCCCACCTGCCGCAGGAGCAGAGCCAGCGTCCCGGCCACATCCCCGGCGCGATCAACGTGCCGTGGAGCAAGGCCGCGAACGAGGACGGTACCTTCCGCAGTGACGAGGAACTGGCCGAGATCTACGGAGCGGCCGGTCTGGACGGCTCCAAGGACACCATCGCCTACTGCCGGATCGGTGAGCGCTCCTCGCACACCTGGTTCGTGCTGAAGGAACTGCTGGGCCACGAGAACGTCAAGAACTACGACGGAAGCTGGACCGAGTACGGCTCGCTGATCGGCGTGCCGATCGAGTTGGGAGAGTAAGAGACATGTGTGCTGCACCCGTGCAGGGTCAGAATCTGCCCGTCGGAGTCGACGCCGAGAAGGAAACGATCCTCACCGGGCGCGTGCTCGCCGGTGACGGGCAGCCGGTCGCCGGCGCCTACGTTCGCCTGCTCGACGGAACGGGCGAGTTCACCGCCGAGGTGGTGGCGTCGCCGACCGGCGACTTCCGCTTCTTCGCCGCGCCGGGGGCGTGGACGGTTCGCGCGCTGTCGTCCGCCGGCAACGGCCAGGCTGCCGTGCAGGCGGAGGGCGCCGGGATTCACGCCGTCGACGTGACGATCGCCGCCTGACCTGCTGCTCTTCATGCCTCACCCCGTGGGCCCGCCGATTCGGCGGGCCCACGGTCGTCTCCGGGGCCCGGCGGCACGGGTGCGGTCGAGCCCGAGGGACACCGATCGCAGAACCGCGATGGTGAGGTTGCCGACGCGCTACTTCACACGGTCGTACACGCGATAGACTCCCGCTGTGGTTCTCATATTCGAAATTCTGTTGGGTCTCGCGACCGTCTTGGTGTTGTGGTTCACGTTCTACGTGGTCTACCGCTTGGTCACCGACGAATCGTGACCGACGGCCCCCGGAACGAGCAGACCAGCTCCGACGCCTCGCCCGAGGACATCGCGGTGCCGTCCGATGACGGCTCCGCCGGCGTTCCGCAGCTCGGCGGCAATGACGCGATCGCCGCGGCCGCCGAACGGGCCGCGGTGACCGGGACGCTCAACGTCCCGTCGTTGCCGGACCTGCCGATCCCGGCCGATACCGCGAATCTGCGCGAGGGCGCGAACCTCAATCACGATCTGCTCGCCCTGCTGCCGATGGTCGGTGTCTGGCGCGGTGTCGGCGAGGGCCGCGATCCCAGCACCGGCGAGTACCGCTTCGGGCAGCAGATCATCGTCGCCCACAACGGCGGTCCGTATCTGGTGTGGGAGTCGGTCGCCTGGCGGCTGACCCCCGAGGGCGAGTACCTCGGTCCGGATCAGCGCGAGAGCGGCTTCTGGCGGGTGGCCGGGGGCGAGCCCAATGGCGACGGGACGACCTCGGACGAGGTCCTCGAGCTGTTGTTGACGCATACCTCCGGCGTCGTCGAGCTCTACTACGGCGCCGCGCTCACCGCGTCGTCGTGGGAGATCGCCACCGACGTGGTCATCCGCAGCACCTCCTCGGACGTCGTGGGCGGCGCGAAGCGGCTCTACGGCATCGTCGACGGGGGCGACCTCGCCTACGTCGAGGAGCGGATCACCGCCGACGGCGCCCTCGAGCCGCGCATGTCGGCGCGGCTGAGCCGCTACATCGGCTGAATCTCGGTACCCTGCCGACCCTCGCACCTCGGGTGACCTCGTGCCGGCAACGGGCGCCCGGAAACGGAACGACCCCCGAGCCCTGCGCATCCGTGGGGGGATACACGTGCCGGTCGGACGGACCGGCGGCTCGGGGGTCGGGTGGCTGCCTGGTATTCGCTCGCCGCTCGCGCGACGGGTGATACCCGACTGCAGCGTTAGCGGCTAGCGGACAGCCACCTCACATGTCCGTATGTCAATCACTGTCGGACCACCTCCTTCCTTGTGTACCTCCGAACGTACGCCGCGGCGAACCAGGGCCGCAAGCGATTAAATTTCGCTGATCGCGTACCGCCGGAAAGCGGCTGTGACCAGGTACGACGCTGCGCAGCGGTCCAACGGGGACCCTCAGCGGCGCCAGCGGCCGCGATCGCGCGGATAGGACCGCGGGCGCGGCGGTGCGGGTGCGCTGGGCCCCTCCGGGGCGATCGCGAGGTCGATCAACGCCGGGATCTCCTCACCGCGCCGGCGGGGGCGCAGCGGCAGCCCGTCGAGTTCGCGGACGTGGGCCGCCAGGGTGATCGACGAGACCAACCAGACCGCATCGGCGGTCAGCAGGTCCGCCGGGCGCAGCGGCGTTTCGAAGCAGCGGAACCCCTTCTTCGGGGCGACCTCGAACAGCGCCGCCTGGGTGGTGCCGCGCAGGATGCCCTGCTCCACCGGCGGGGTGTGCAGCTCGTCGTCGTTGACCACGATCACCGTCGAGCGCGGCCCCTCGAGCACGTAGCGTTCGCTGCTCAGGAAGATCGCGTCGTCGGCCTCGCGGCTGCGCGCATAGCGCAGCGCCGCCATATTGGTCGCGTAGGACAGCGTCTTGGCGCCGTAGAGCTGCCAGGGGGCCTCGGGGGCGAAATCCGCGGAGTACCCGCGTCCGAGGGTGACCACGACGACCCCGTCGTTGCGCACCGCGGTCACCCGATCGGGTACCTCGGCGATGCTGACGAAGCAGGTCGGCGGGCCCCCACCCTCGCGCCCGCGGGTGTAGACCAACCGCATCATCGCATCGGCGTGCGCCGGCGGCACGGGCTTGGGTGCGGTCGACACCCAGCGGGTCACACCGATCTCGACCGCCGCCTCCCAGGCGGACCGATCCGGCTCCGGTAGGTCGAGCATCCCCGCCGAGATCGCGAGGCGATCGAGATGTTTGTCGAGCAGGACCGCCCTGCCGTCCCGGACGAGAACAGTTTCGAAAACTCCATCCCCCCGAACCACCGACAGATCGTCGGCGTGCAGCAGCGGCTCGCTTCCGTCGTGGACTGTGCCATCGAGAGTCACAACAACCTGCGTAGCCATGGCAGAAGCCTAACTAGACTGGACGCATGGTCGGCGACAAACCCGCGCACCCCCACGACCGCGAGTCGCTTCGCACTGCGCCGAAAGCGATCTTCCCCGGACCGGATTCCGGTCCGGACGCGGCGATTCCCTGGCACTACGGCGATCCCCTCGGGGAGCAACGCGCCGCCGAACGGGCGGCGGTCGTCGTCGACCGCTCCCATCGATTCGTGCTGGTTTTGACCGGATCCGAGCGCCTGAGTTGGCTGCATTCGATCACCACCCAGCACATCTCGCAGCTGCCGTCGGGCGAGTCCGCCGAGAATCTGATCCTCGACATCAACGGCCGTGTCGAACACCACTTCGTGATGTCGGACGTCGTGATCGACGACACCCCCACCACGATCATCGACACCGAGCCCGATCGCGGCGCCGATCTGCTGGCCTATCTGAGCAAGATGGTCTTCTGGTCCGACGTGCGGGTCGAGGACGCCCGCGAGCGCTGGGCGGTGCTGTCGGTCCTCGGGCCGAACGCCGCCGCGGTGCTGACCGCCGCCGATCTGCCCGCGCCGAGCCGGCTCTACGCCGCCGAGGTCGCCGGGGACGTCGTCGTGCGCGCCATGCCCCCGCTGATCCCGCTCGGCGAACCGGTGCTGGGCGAAGCGCCAACGGCGGCGTTCGATCTGCTGGTGCCGGCCGACGGGGTCGCACGGATGCGCGATCGCCTCGTCGCGGCGGGTGCGGCGCCGGCGGGCAGCTGGGCCTGGGAGGCGCTGCGGGTCGCGGCCGGGCGCGCACGCCTGGGCGTCGACACCGACGAGCGCACCATTCCGCACGAGGTCGACTGGATCGGAGATATCGCCGCCCGGGGTGCGGTACACCTCGACAAGGGCTGCTATCGCGGCCAGGAGACCGTGGCGCGGGTGCACAATCTCGGCAGTCCCCCCCGGCATCTGTTCCTGGTGCACATCGACGGGTCCGCCGACCTGCGTCCCGAGCGGGGCACCGACGTGCTCACCGCCGAGGGGCGCCGGGTCGGTTCCCTCGGAACGGTGGTCGACCACCACGAGCTCGGTCCGATCGCGCTCGCGCTGCTCAAGCGCGCGGTCCCGGTCGACACCCCGTTGGTCGCCTCGGGCACCGCGATCTCGATCGACCCCGATTCCGCACCCACCGATTGGGTGCGGGCGGGCCGCGAAGCGGTCTCGCGGTTGCGGGGGCGGTGACCTCCGGCGGGACCATTTCTCCTGTCGACACGCGCGGCCGCACTTCGCCACGCGCGATCGCTGCGGCACTTGCTCCCCGGGCACGCTAGAGTGGTCGGCAGGAAGATACTCAAAACTATGACGGGGCCGCCAAAACTCCCAGGCCGCCCCGCTCGCGCGAGGGGGTTAGCCATGGGCCGCGGCCGGGCTAAGGCAAAGCAGACCAAAGTGGCACGTGAGCTCAAGTACAGCTCCCCGACCACAGATTTCGAGAGCCTCCAACGCGAGTTGTCGGGCGGTGAAGAGCCCCGGGGTCGAGACGTGCCCACCGGCCGCTCGGAGCCGTCGGATGACGACTACGACTACGAGTACGAGAAGTGGCAGTAGATCCACCACACTTCTGATGAAGGTCGGGGGCGCAGAGGCGCTCCCGACTTTCGTTGATTCGGTAGTCGACCCGATACGAGTCGACGGCCCACCCTCCACATATGCGACCACCCCTCGCCGGGGTGACGCCGTGCGGGTGAGCCATGGTCGAGACCCGGTTGGTCGAGTCACGGTACTTCCGGGGAACGCGGCTGTGGCCGAGTGAATCTGCCCCCTGCGCAGATCCTCTCGGCCACAACCCATCGGCGACGTTGCCGATCCCTCCCCCCGGAGACTCGACACCGGTCGAGCGGTCTACCAGCCGATCCACACGTAGCCGTCGTACCCGGCGTTGCCGCGGACCGAGCTGATCTCGAGCACGTAGTCCCCGGTCTCCGGCAGCACGACGCTGCGGTCGACCTCCTCGAGGACCAGCGGGTATCCGCTGGGCGTGTAGATGGCGAAGACGGCGTTGTTCTCGATCGACACCAGCCCGACGCTCATGGTCTGACCGGCCACCGCGTCGAGGTGGTAGTGGTCGTAGTCACCCCGCACGATGTCACCGGTGAACGACGAGCCGCTTTCGCCCGGAGCGAATTCGATCCGCACGTCCTTGCCCTGGGCGGCCGACGCGACGCCTGCGCCGACTCCGGTCATCACCAGGACCGCGGCGGTGGCGATTCCGACCACCGCGACGGTGAGGGTGCGCAGTGCGATTCGGACGGTGCTCATCACGATCTCCTTCGTCTGTGGTTCAGCTCTTCGCTGAACAAAGAATGCGATCGCGTGGTGACAACCCGATGACAGTCCGCTGATAGCGCCGGACGCTGATGCCGGACGGGGCGCTCAGATCGGCGCGTCGGCCCACCAGAGGTCGGTCAGGCCGCGGCCGTCGTAGTACCACGAGGTGATGTCGATCAGGATCCACCGGCGGTTGGGGTCGTCGAAGGAGATCACCAGTGCGCCGGAGTTGTCGGGGCCGTCCGACATGCGCAGCGTGCCGCTGCCGGAGACGCGTTGCCAGGGTTCGTCGACGGCGGTGGCGCCCTCGAAGGCCGCCGTGCTGGTCTGTTCCCAGCGCGGATCGTCGGGCCGGAACGACCAGACGTACCAGAGCAACCCCCCGTCGCCGGTGCATTGCAGCGCCGGCATCCGACCGTTGTTCAGCACCTCGATGCTCTCGCATCGGGAGTTCTGGTAGCCGACATCGTCGGGGGTTGCCGGCAACAGGTACGGAAACATGGCCACCAACTCCCCCGCCGCGCCCCACGCCGGGTAGGGCGAACCGGTAGGTACCGAGGCCCCGGCGCTCGGAGTCGTGCTCGCGGTTCCGGCGGCCGCCGTCTCGGTGGTCGGCGCCTCGCTGGTCGGCGTGTGGCCGGTCCCGGTCTCGGTGGTCGACGCGCTGCCGGCGCTCGTGCTCCCGGTCCCGGTGGTCGGGTCGAGCGTGCCGGTGGTCGCGAGAGTCTCGGTCCCGTCGCCGCGCTGGGGTCCGACGATCAGCAGGGTCACGATCACCCCGACCAGGGCGAGCGCCACCGCCACCGCCGCGAGCGGAAGGCCCCGTGACCTGCGCCCCGAGCGGGACGGAACGCTCGGCCGCGGACCGCTGCCGTCCGCGATCCGCGTGCCCGGCAGCGCCGCCGCGGTCGGCGGAAGAATCGGCGCCGCCCCCGCGGTTTCGGGGCCGCGCCACGCCTCGGCGGTTTCCGGGCCGCGCCACGCTTCCGCGGCTTCGGGGCCGCCCCACGCGGCGGCGGGTTCGGGGCCGCCCCACGCGGCGGCGGGTTCGAGGGCACGCCACGCGGCGGCGGCGAGGGCCGCGCAGCTGTCGAAACGCCGGTTCGGGTCCTTCGCCATCGCGGTGGCGATCACCTCGTCGAGGCCGACCGGCAGGCTCGGGTCGATCCGCGACGGCAGCGGTGGCGGCTCGTTGAGATGGGCGGTCAGCACCGCCGGCGGAGGTCGTCCGGCGAACGGCGCCTCGCCGATCAGCATCTCGAAGAGCGTGGCGCCGAGCGAGTAGACGTCGGTGCGGTGGTCGATCGGGCCGGCTCCGATCTGCTCGGGTGAGGCATAGGCGAGCGTGGCGACGATCGAGCCGGTCGAGGTCAGCCGGGGGCTCTCGATCGATCGGGCGATGCCGAAGTCTGTGACGAAGACCTGGTCGGATCCGTCGTCGGCCGTCGCGACCAGCAGATTGGCCGGCTTGACGTCCCGATGCAGCAGCCTGCGGCGGTGCGCGGCGTCGAGCCCGTCGGCGGCCTGCGCGACGATTCCCACCGCCCGCGCCGCCGGTCGCATCGGATGCCCGGGCGCCACGAGCCGCGCGACGTCGAGGCCGTCGACCAGCCGCATGGTGATCCACAGATGGTCGCCCTCGGTCCCCCGGTCGTAGATATCGACGACGTTCGGATGGTCGAGTTGGGCGATCAGGTCGGCTTCCCGCTCGAAGCGGGCCCGCATCCGCGAGGTCCCGCCCGCCTCGGCGGTGAGGATCTTCAGGGCGACCAGTCGGGGCAAGCGGGGATGCCGGGCCGCGTAGACGGCGCCCATGCCGCCGGAGCCGATCCGTCGTTCGATCAGGTAGCCGGCAAAGACCGTTCCGGGGGTCACATACATCGTCATCGCCCAGCCTCAGATCGGAGCGCCGATCCACCAACGGTCGTAGACATCCTGACCGCCGTGGTCGCCGGCGACGCCCAGGACGCAGAAGTACCGGTCGGGGTCGTCGAACTCGACCCGCAGCAGCCCGGTTCCGCTGATGGCGTCGGTGGTCCACCAGACGCTGCCCGTGCCGGTCGGCCGGGCCCACGTCTCCTCGCGGGTACCGGTGACGCCGGTGGTGTCCCGCAGGTACACCCGGCGGCCGAGTTGCGGGTCGCACCAGATGTTGACCCCGTAGCCGGCGGCGTCGTCGGGGCAGGTCAGCGACCGGCCCTCGTCGTCGTCCAGGCCGCAACGAAGCCCCTGGTAGCCGGCGCCGGCCGGTTCGGCGGGAAGCAGGCCGGGAAAGGCTTCGGCGATATAGGCGGCCGGCCCCCAGGCGCTGTAGGCCGTCGTCGCCCCGGCCGTGTCCGTGGTGGAGGTGGAGGTGGGTTCGGTGGTGGCGGCCCCGGGTGCGGACGAGGCGGGTGCGGACGAGGCGGGCGGGGTGGAGGCCGACCGGGTCGCCGGGGTGTCGTCCGCCCCCGCGACGATGCCGAGCGTCGGGGCCACCGATCGGGTGACCCATACCGCCGATCCGAGCGCGGCGACCACCAGGACCACCGCGGCGACCACCGCCGGGATCACCCACCGCGGGCGGCGGTCCGCCGTCGGCGGGACGGTGGCCGGTCGCAGCTGCGTCACGGCCGGGACGGGGCCCGCGCCGGATGGGAGCCACGGCCCGGGGTGCGGCCCGGGCGGGGCCGCCGGGTTCGCGGGCACCCCGTTGCCGGCGGGG